>NZ_LMJT01000009.1:292-242655 GCF_001429395.1 Allobosea sp. Root381 | reverse complement strand
GCCGGGTCGCCCGGTATCAGGCGGATCAGGACGAACACAGACACCGCGACAATCAGCAGCGTCGGTATCGCCATCCCTATCCGCGTCAGCGTGAAACGAAACATGCGCCAGGTCCGGTGACTTCAAAAAGCCGTCCGACCCAGTGCTATCGCTTGCGCTTTCGAAACAAAAACTAGAAGTTGTTGCCGGATAAGCAATTTTAAATTGTCGATGATGCCCAGATGACGTCGATCCGAACGCTGCGTACCTTTATATCCGTCGCCCAGTGCGGCGGCTTTGCAGCGGCCTCCGGCAAGATCGGCCTGACGCCTGCGGGCGTCAGCCAGCAGATGCGGCAGCTCGAAGACGGCCTCGGCAACCCGCTTTTCGATCGCATCGGCAAGACGGTGTCGCTGAATGAGCGCGGGCTGCGCTTCCTCCCCCGCGCCCGCCAGCTGATCGAGCAGTTCGACGAACTCATGAGCAGCCCGGAGGATGAGGATGACCCGGTCGGCTCGATCGACGTGGAAGCGGTCGCCTCGGCGATGAGCCTGCTGGTGCGCGCAACGCTCCAAGCTCGCGACCGTTTTCCCCGCCTGACGATCCGTCCTGCCGTCGGATACTCGGTCGATCTGAGCGCGCGGGTGGAATCCGGGCAGTCAAATGCAGCCGTTGCCGTGCGCAGCCTCAGGCCGATTGCCGCCGGAACCCTCTGGACGACGCTCTATCACGAGCCCTTCGTCTTCATGGCGCATCGCCAGTCGTCGCAAGGGCAGGACATGGCGAGCCTGATGCGCAGTCGCCTGTTCCTGCGTCCCTCGCGCGGCACCCACACCGGCGGCCTGATCGACCGATTTCTGAAGGATCAAGGCATCACCTTCAGCGACAGTCTCGAAATGAACCTGTCGCGGACCCTCGTCGAGATGGTCGAGCAGGATGCCGGGGTCACCATCCTGCCCCTGGGACGCTATTCGTCCTGGGAGGAGAGCCCCAAGCTGCGGATTGAAAGATTGGACTTTGCTGGCGGGCAGCGCGAAATCGGCTTCCTCGAAAACGAGCGCAAGCGCCATCTGACGAGCCATGTCAGACGGCTGCTTCTTGCAAACTGCGCGCTCTAAAATGCGAAGTGCTGGGCTATTTGCGAGCTGGCTCGTGGTATCGGGTGGTACGGCCGGCGGGGATTCAGGAGCGCGAGTCAGCCTCGTCTGTGTCGGGCCCGGACCATGAACATCCGATAACCGTCAACCGCAAGAGGTGGGCTTCGCAACCCACGTAGATGTCTGCAATTGGGCTGACCACCAAATGACTGCGCTGATCCGGTGACGTCCGCTTCCGGGCAATATCTCAAGGTCCGCTAATGGCGCGACTATGATCTCGCTTAGTACCGCAACGCATTGCGCACTGTCTCGAAGGCCAGCGTGTGCTGCCTGCGGCTCGGATAGTAGAGGTGGTACCCGGGAAACTCGGGGCACCAATCCTCAAGGACACTGATCAAGCGCCTCTCGTCCACCATCGACTTCACCTGGGACGCCAATAGACAGGCTAGGCCGAACCCTTCCAGCGCGGCTTCGATGATGAGCTCCGGACGGTTGAAAGCCAGTTGCCCTGTGACTCGCACGCGCTCCTGGCTGCCGTTCTTCGAAAACTCCCATGGCGCCAACCCACCGAGCGTCGGAAGGTGACGGTTGATGCAGCGATGCTTCGTCAGGTCAGCGGGAGTGGCTGGTGGGCGATTGATCGACAGGTAATCCGGCGACCCAATCACGATCAAGCGCTCCGGTGGACCGATCGGGACCGCGATCATGTCGCGAGCCAAATTTGCGCCGAGCCGAACGCCGGCGTCGAAACGATCCGCGACAATGTCGACCAGCCCATTGTCGACATTAACCTCGACAGAGATGCCGGGGAACTTGGGTAGCAGCGTCCGCAATGCGGGCCAAAGAATGGTTTCAGCCGCATGATCGGCCGATGAGATCCGCACAATCCCCGTCGGCGAGCTCTCGGACTCCGTAAGCGCGCTCAACCGCTCCTTGATGTCGTCCAGAGCGGGGGCAAGGGTTTCGAGCAAACGACTGCCGGCGTCGGTCAGAGCGACACTGCGGGTCGTTCGCGTCAGCAACCGGATGCCGAGCCTGCTTTCGAGCCGACGGATCTTGTGGCTCAGTGCCGACTGCGAAGTGCCGAGGCGCCCAGCCGCGCGGGTGAAGCTGCGCGCTTCGGCGACTGCGGCAAATGCCGCCAGACTTCCCAGTTCGTCGTGCATCACTGATGAACCATTGTCACGGGAAGCATGTTCCGTGGCATGAACATGCTCTGTGGCGGCCACGATCGCCGCATCTCATGACGTTATATCATAGGTTCATTCGAAGCCGCCCCTCTAATCCATCTCCCGTTTCCTCCCAAGATACGTCTGCAGGCGCCGATCCTCGACCGCCGGCAAGAATCAGGAGCGAAAATGGGTTTCCCGACACGACTGCGATCGGCTCTGGCCATTTCTACCTGCCTCGCGGCCGTCTCTGCCGGCGCCCAGGACGCGGCGCGCCAGCCGACGATCGACACGTTTCAGCTCATCCCGGAGCGGCCTTCCCAGCGATACGTCGATGCGACGGCGACGCATGTGCCGACCGAGCCCAGCCTGCACGCCACGGATTCCGTGTTCGTCGACGTCAACAAGGACGGCCATCTCGATGTGGTGGTGTCGGTCGAGTATGGGGTCAACCGCCTCTACATCAACGACGGAAAGGGCAAGCTCACCCACAAGCCCGGCGCGTTCGGGAATGTGATGCATGACAGCGAGCATGTCCGCGCAGCCGATTTCGATGGCGACGGCAACATGGACATCGTCTTCGTCTCGGAATCCGACGAGGTGCATCAGCTCTTCCTGGGCGATGGCGAGGGCGGATTCACGGACGCCAGCGATCGCCTGCCTGCGACGAGCCAGGGAAACGCGTTGGCAGTTGGAGACGTCAATGGCGACGGTCTGACCGACATCATTATCGGCAGCACCGGCGAGGACGGCCACGGACCGGGCATGAAGCTGTATCCCGCGCGGAACCTACTGTTCCTAAACGACCCGAAGCGTCCCGGGCATTTCATCGATGCCTCCAAGACGCACCTGCCGCAGACCGACGATCAAACCGAAGGACTGGCGCTGGCGGATGTCGATGGTGACCGCGATCTCGATCTGATCGTGGCCAGCCCCTCGCATCCCAATCGCCTGCTGATCAATAACGGCAAGGGTCGGTTCACCGACGAATCCAACCGGCTTGATCTCAAGGTGCCGATGGAAACCCGCGAAGTGAAAGTGCTCGACGTCAATGGCGATGGGCATCCGGATATCGTCTTCTTCAACATCACCAGCAACAACATCGGTTGGGACAAGGATCCCCAGACCCGCCTGCTGATCAACGACGGCAAGGGGGGCTTCCGCGACGAAACGGATCAGCGCTTGCCTAAACACCGGTTCTCAAGCTGGGCCGGGACGGTTGTCGACTTCAACGGAGATGGCGCTCCCGATCTTCTGGTTGGCGCCATCCAGGTGCCCGGTTTCGTGCCGTTGCAGCTCCGGGCTTGGCAGAACGATGGCAGGGGCAAGTTCACCGATGTGACCTTGGACGTCGTGCCCGGCATCACGGTCGGTCGTAGCTGGAGCATGGGTCAAGGCGACTTGGATGGTGACGGCAAGCCTGATGTCCTGATCGGTGGCTGGGGGACGCAGGCAAGGCTCCTCCTTACCGACATCAAGGGGTACCGCAGCTCATTGCCACCGATCCGGGAGCTGAAGCCAACGGGGCGGAAGTAAGCTGCAAGAAGGGGGCAGCAAGCCTCCCCATGGAACGCCACCAACTGATCGAGGCGATGACCAGCCTAAAGCTGTAAGGCATGCGCGCCAGCTTCCCGGTGCTGAAGGATTTCGATGCCTCATCTTCGACGACACGCCGGTGGACGAGGGGCACACCCAAATCGACTGTGGTTCTTTGCAGCGCAGGCTCCCAGAGCCTGATGTTGGGTTCAGCTTCCCTGTTAAATTGTGCAGGGAAACAAATGCTAAGCATCTCAGAAATAAACGAATTTCCTGGGAGGATAGATCGCCGTATCGAACGCATCACGAGTGCTTCAGCTACGTTTCCGGAATTCGCCTAAGCGTTGGCGATGTGATGCGAGCCAGGCGAGACCTTCTTCGGTCGATCCGGCAGGAATGTACTCGCAACCGATGAAGCCCCGGTACTCAGCGACATTCAGTGCGTCATAGACCGCGGTGAAGTCGATCCGGCCGCTGCCCGGTTCGTGGCGGCCGGGATGGTCGGCGATGTGGATGTGGTGGATCAGCCCGCCATGGGCCCGGATAAATGCTGCGGCATCCTTGCCCGCGTTTGTTTCGTGGAACACGTCGAAGAGCAGGCGCACGTTATCCCGCTGGATGAGTCCGATCGCTTCGACGGCCGCCTGTGCATCGCTCATGAAATAATCTGCGATCGTCGCCGCGCCGATCGGCTCGATCAGGAGCGTCAGCCCGGCAGAGCGGGCAGCGTCCGCAGCCTCCCTCATATTGGCGACGTAAGTCGCCATCAACTTCGCCTCCGCGACGTCGCCTGGTCGAATGCCGGCCATGGCATGCACGGCGAGACACCCGATCCGGCGAGCATAGGCGATGCCGGCATGCACGCTCTCGCGAAACTCGTCCGTCCGTCCGGGAAGGGCCGCCATGCCCTTCTCGCCACGCGCCGCGTCCCCCGACGGCAATGCGAGTTGGGCGTAGCTCAAGCCGGATTCGCCAACCCAGGCGGCCAGATCAGCCGCCGGCACTGAATAGGGGTTGGGGTGCTCGACGGCCCGAAAGCCGGCGTCACGGGCCGCGAACAGGCGCTCGCGAAATGGCTTATCCGCATAGAGATAGCCGAGATGTGCGCTGAATCCTTGCAAGGAGGTTCCCTCGTTCCACCGTTCTGTGGTGCGCATCATTCTGAGAAGTCAGCGCGGCGCGTCGGAGCCGGTCAGACAGGCGCGCATCTTCGCCACCGCTGCGTCCGGCGCGGTCAGGACCGGGATTCCGACGCGGTCGCGTACGGCTGCGGCGGCGCGCGAGGTGGAGAAATGAGCGAGCATGATGGCGTCCATTTGAGCCATCTCCGGCGCCCGGTCGGCCACCAGCCGATTATGCGCGTCGGCATCGCCCTTGCGTAATCGCGAGATAGCGTCCTCGACTACGATCGTGGAGAGCTGCGCCGTGGGCCGCAGGCGGGCGGCGTCCGCCGTGAATTCGTCTTCCATGGTCAGCACGGCAGGGGCGAAGGTCGCCAGCATGCCGATGCGGTTCCCGTATGACAGAGCCGCCTCGAACATCGCCTCGTTGGGTTTCAGCACGGGAATCGGCAGCGCCTCGGCGGCACGCTCGATCGCGGGACCGAAGGCCGAGCACGTCACAAGGATGCCGTCGGCGCCGCAGCCATGGCCGTAGCACGCCAGGGCCACGAAGCGATCGACGATGGCGTCGGTGAGCTCGGTCGACTTGGCGCGATCGATCGAGAGGCCGTCATCCATGAGGTTGATCGTCTCCGCCTCTGGCCAGCCTTGGGCGAAGGCGAACTGAATCGGCTCGATCGCGACCGGCGTGGCGTGCAGGAGAACGATGCGCGGTGCTTTCATCTCATGATGCTCCATGGAATGGCGGTCAGCCACGGCGTGGCGGCGGCGCCGGATGTCGGGGCGAATCCGTAGCTTCGCGGCGGACGTCGTCCATGCGTCGCGCCGGTGCGGATGGGAGCGCGGCCTCCGGGATCGCCCGGTCCCGCGTCTCAATCCTTGGGGATGCTCTCCAGGGCCCGCAGGCGACCGCTGGTGACGTGGTTCTCGAAGCATTGCCCGGCGCCCTCCGGGTCGCCGGCATCGATGCGCTTGATCAGTTCCAGGTGCTCGCCGTTCGAGGCCCGCAGGCGTGACGGGCTGAAGGTGCCGCCCCGCAGGAACACCCTCAACTCCTGGTCGATGATCCGGGACCATTCGATCAGCCGCTGGTTGCCGGTGAAATTCATGATGGTCGCGTGGAAGCGTTCATTGAGCACGACATAGGCTTGCGGGTCCTTCGCCTCGCGCCGCGCTTCCATCTCCTCGTAGAGCGCATAGAGCTCGGCGATCTGTTCCATCGTCGCCCGGCGCGCCAGGATCTTGCCGGCGGTATAGGCGAGCCCGGCGCGGACGTCGTAGAGGTCGAAGATCGTCGTCAGGTCCGGCTTCCTGACGAAGGCGCCCTTGTTGTGGACGATCTCGACGAGGTGGGACAGCTCTCCCGAGCGCAGCGCCTGCCGGATCAGGCTGCGGGAGACGTCGAGCTCGATCGACAGCTGGTTCTCGTTGATGCGATCGCCGGGGCGCAGAGTCTTCGTCAGGATCCTCGCCAGAAGATCCTTCCGAATCTCCAGCATGATCGAGCCGCCGTCCTCGGGGTTCTTCGGTTGATCGCCCTTCACTGCAAGGTCACATCCGGATGTCGGGGCCATGGAAGCGTGCGCCTCTGGCCGCTCTCCGTCGCTGCACTCCTGCAGAGAGGCGAGCGGCGTGACGCGCGAGATGCCGTATAGCGCGCAGGTGTTTCCGAGGCCACCGCCCGTACCATCGCTTTCCGTGCCCACTCAGTCCTCCTCCTGGAACGCGACGCTCCGCTTCGAGCGGATGGCTGGGAGGGCGATGAGTGCCAGCAGGATCGCGGCGCCGACCAGGAAGGCGAGGCTGATCGGTCGCTCGAGGAAGACGAACCAGCTTCCGTCCGAGAACAGCAAGGCGCGTCGCAGCTGCTCTTCCAGCTGCGGTCCCAGCACGAGGCCGAGGAGCAGCGGCGCGGCGGGGCAGTCGAGCTTGCGGAACAGGTATCCGAGAAGGCCGAAGAAGGCCATGAGATAGACGTCGAGCGAACTCGAGCTGACGCTGTAGGCACCCATCGCGCAGAGCAGCAGCACCGTCGGCGCGAGATAGGTATAGGGCACCCTGAGCAGACGGACCCACAGCCCGATCAGGGGCAGGTTCAGGATGACCAGCATCACGTTGCCGATCCACATGGAGACGATGACGCCCCAGAACAACTCGGGTTGCTTGGTCATGATCTGGGGGCCCGGCGTGATGCCGTGCGTGATCATCGCCCCCATCATCAGGGCGAGCAGCCCGTTGGGCGGGATGCCGAGCGTGAGCATCGGAATGAAGGTGGCCTGGGCGCCGGCGTTGTTGGCGGCTTCCGGTCCGGCAACGCCCTCGATAGCGCCATGCCCGAAGCGCTCCGGCGTCTTCGATATCTTCTTTTCGAGCGCGTAGGCGGCAAACGAGCTGACCGTGGCGCCGCCGCCCGGAAGAATACCCAGCGCCGCGCCGAGCGCGGTGCCGCGCAATGTCGGGGCCCAGCTCCGGCTGAAATCCTCCCGGGACGGCCACAGGCCTTTGACCGCGGCGATCACGCTGCGGCGTCCGGCGGACTGCTCGATGTTCAAGACGATCTCAGTCAGCGCGAACAGGCCCATCGCGACGGGGACGAAGTCGATGCCGCTGCTGAGTTGGTAGAAACCGAAATCGTAACGGACTTCGCCGGTGTTGATATCGGTGCCGACGACGCCGATCAGGATGCCGACGATGATCATGGCGATCGATTTCGGGATCGCACCATGAGACAGGAAGACCGCGGACATCAGGCCGACGGTGATCATCGAGACGAATTCCGCAGGGCCGAACATCAGGGCGACCTGCGCCAGCGGCGGACCGGCCACCGCGATCAGCAGCGTCACGACACAGCCCGCGAAGAGCGAGGCGAGGGCGGCCGTCGCCAGCGCGGTGCCCGCCTTGCCCTTCCGCGCCATCTGGTGCCCGTCGAGGCAGGTCACTACCGAGGAGGCTTCGCCGGGGATGTTCACGAGGATCGCCGTAGTCGAGCCGCCGTATTGCGCGCCGTAATAGACGCCGGCGAGCATGATCATCGCGCCGGTCGGCGTCAGGTAATAGGTGAGCGGCAAGAGCATCGCGAAGGTCGCAAGCGGGCCGACCCCGGGCAGGACGCCGATCAGCGTGCCGAGGACGCAGCCGGCGAGTGCGATGCTCAGATTGTCGAACGAGGACGCGACGGACAGGCCGAGCGCCAGATGCTGAAGCAGTTCGCTCATTGCGGCCACACGGGAATTGCGAGCCCCAGGCCGAAATGGAACAGGCCGACCATGAAGACGACGAGCGCGGCGACGAAGCCCGCCAGCCGGGTCCAACTCAGGCGTCCTCCGGCAAAGCTCATGGCGACGACGACAAGGACGGTGGTCAGGACGAGGCCGGCGCGGGTGATGATCAGGCCGAAGAGCACGACGCAGCCGGTGAGGATCAGCAGCGGCCGCCACGCCCATGGCTCGAGACCCGGCCCGTCGATCGCGACGGCGCGGACGGCGATGATCGCCCCGAACAGAGCCAGCGCGACGGCCGCCAATCGCGGAAAATAACCCGCTTCCATGAAGCTGCTCGAGCCGATCGACAGGTTCCGCCCGAACCAGAGGTAGAACAGCGCGATAAGGATGAACGTGCAGCCCGCCGCGAAGTCGCGGGGCCCCTTGATCTGTATCATTGCGCGCAGAGCCTCTTGGCCGACGCGCTTGTCCGCAGCGTTGTCACTGAATGTCCTCTTGGTGTGCCGAGCGGCAGGCTCCGCCCCACAGGGCCAGCGCTTGCAGCCGGCGGCGCGGATCGGGCTGAGCATGCGCGCAGTCGCAGAACCGGGCGAATGCGTAACGTCATGATTGCCGGCGCAAATTCTTGCTGCCGGCCATCACGACGGCTCGTGTCTGGCGGAGGCGCCGCCTTCCGCCATTGCGCGCCATGCCACCGATTGTCGAGCGCCGCTCATGCGTTTCTCCCTTTTTCATTGCTTGCAATTTTTTTAGATTGTTGCAACTGTGCTTGAATATGTCAACAATCCGATATTGATTGGCGACAATAGAACAGAGCCGACGGGAAGCCGCTCGGCCAGGTCCAAGGGAGGAAGACGTCTATGTTCAGGAAACGCACTAACGGTCTCGGGGTGCTCGGGATTCTGGCTGCGCTCGGTATCGCGGCGCCGACCGGGGCCCTGGCCTGGCAGCCGACGAAACCGATCCAGCTGATCGTCGGATATGCGCCCGGCGGAGGCAGCGACGTGCAGGCGCGGGCGATCGCCGCGGGCGCGCAGGCGTGCTACGGCACCCCGCTGGTGATCATCAACAAGGCGGGAGCGGCCGGCACGATCGCCGCGCAGGAGGTCGCCCTAGCATCGCCTGACGGGTATACTCTCCTTCTCGGAGGCGGCAGCGAGTCGACCTCGGTGCCCGCGCACCGCAAGACCCCCTACGATCCGCGCACGGATTTCACCCCGATCATCCGCCTGTCCGTCGGCAGCCAGTTCCTCGTCGTCAACGCCAAGTCGTCCTACAAGACGGCGCGCGATCTGGTCGAAGCGGCGAAGGCCAAGCCGGGGCAGATCGCACATGGCTCGTCGGGCGTGGGCAGCCTCGCCCATTCACTGCCGCTGCTCCTGGCGCGGCAGGCGGGTGTCAAGTTCAAGCACGTGCCCTATCAGGGCGGCGCTCCGGCGATCCAGGCCGTACTGGCAGACCAGCTCGATTTCACCGTCGCCGCGCCCGAGGAGATCCAGGGGCAGGTGGAAGCCGGCATCCTGAGGATCGTCGCTGTCGCCTCGGCGGAACGCAATCCCGGCTATCCGAATGTCGAGACGCTGCGCGAAGCCGGCTACGAAGTTCTGGTCGAGAACATGAAGGGCTGGCTGGGGCCGAAGAACCTGCCGGCCGACGTCGCGAAATTCCATCACGACTGCTTCCGCAAGGCGCTGAGCAGCCAGCCCTGGATGGACTATCAGAAGCGTCTGACGGAGCGCGACGGCTACCTCAACGGTCCGGATTTCGAGGCCGACATGGCAAAGCTGTTCAAGGGCATCAGCGCCGGGATGAGCGATCAGAAGTAACTCCGGGAGCCACTGCGCCCGAACCGCATTGCCTGCCGGGACATGCTTTCCGGCAGGCAAGGGACCGTCCTCCCACCAACACAGTCGCCGATATCCAAGGAGTCCAGATGGTCGACAGTTCGTCCCCCAGGCGCGTCGCGGTCACGGGCGGTGCCGGTTATCTCGGCGCCCTGACGAGCAGGCACCTCAAAGGGAAGGGCAACCGTGTCCGGTCGCTGGACGTCAGGTCGCCGGCCGATCCCGCTGCGGCGGATGAGGCGCGGCAGGTCGATCTCGGCGATTTCGAGGGCGTCAAGGCTGCGCTTGCGGATATCGATCTCGTGATCCACCTCGGAGCCAGCCTGGCCGAGGACGAATGGGCGCCGATCCTGAACGCCAACATCGTCGGTTCCTACAATGTCTTCGAAAGCGCGCGGCAGCTGGGAATTCCGCGGGTGATCTATGCGAGCTCGCACCACGTCTCGGGCATGTACCGCACGACGGAGGTCGTCGATACGAAGGCGCCGACGCGGCCCGACAGTCTCTACGGGCTGAGCAAGACCTTCGCCGAGCAATTGGCGCAGTACTACTGGGACAAGTACGGCATCGAGAGCGCCGGACTTCGGATCGGATCCGCGCGGCCGCAGCCGGAGCAGGCGCGCGAGCATTTCACCTGGCTCAGCGAGCCGGATTACTGCCGCCTGATCGATGCCTGCATCGCCACGGTGCGGATCGAGCACACGCTGGTCTGGGGCATCTCGGACAATCACGGCGCGTGGTGGAGCAACGCACTCGCCTCTCATCTCGGCTATGCGCCGAAGGACGGCGCTGCACCGCTCGATCGCCCCGCTAGCAGCGCGGAAGCGGCCTCGCTCGCCTATCAGGGCGGGAAGCGGGCGCTGCTCGGCCTGAAGAGCAAGCCGTGAGCGCGGACCTTCCGATCCGCGCCCTGCCGCCGGGCAGCTGCGACTGCCACTCGCATATCTACCCCCCTCGCGAGGCGTTTCCGGTCGGCTCGGGCCAGTTCGAGGCCGGAGCCGACGTCGAGGACTATCTGGCCGTCTGCCGGCGCCTCGGCCTTTCCCGCCACGTCATCGTCCAGGGGAAGGCCTATCCCGATCCGGCGTCGCTTCTGGCCGTCCTGTCGCGACTGGGACCGCCGACGAGCCGCGGGATCGTCTTCCTCGATCCGGCGACGCCGGACGGGCGCCTGGAAGCCTGGCATGACAGCGGCGTTCGCGGTGTCCGCCTTCTCTTCCGCAAGGACGAGGCTGTCGATATCGGCCGTATTGACGTGACCGCGCAGCGTGTCGCCGGGCTGGGATGGCATCTGATCGTGCAGGCCGAGGGCGATGCGCTCGTCGCGCATTATCCCCGGCTCGCCGCCCTGCCCGTCCCCGTCGTGATCGACCATATCGGGCGGCTTCCGCGGGGAGGGACGAAGGACGATCCGGCTGCCCGCGCATTGCTCGACTTCCTGGCCGGCGGCGGATGGATCAAGCTCGCCGCGCCCTACAATCTCACGCGGGACGGCCGCTCGGACTTCTCGAGCCTGGCCGCGATCGTGACCGAACTGGTCGCAGCCGCGCCGGCCCGCTGCATCTGGGGGCTGAATTTCCCGCACCCGAACCTGCCGGCCGATGACAAGCCCGACGAGGCGGCCACGCTCGCCTCGCTTCTGCGCCTTCTGACCGAAGAAGAGATTGCGCGGATCTTCGTGGAGAACCCGGCGTCCCTCTACGGGTTTCCGACGCCGCAGGTTTGAGCCGTTTCGCCGATACCAACATCGCACAAGGCAGAGCAGAGAGCATGTATACTCAGGATGGTAGGCCGATCGTCGCCGTGTCGAATGGTGATCCGGCAGGGATCGGGCCCGAAATCATTCTCAAGGCGATGGCGAACGATGCGGTCCGCCAGGCGGCTGCGCCGATCATCGTGGGATCGCCGGCCTTGTTCGAGCGTGATCTCGCGCTCGTCGACGCGCAACTCTCGCTGCGCCTTATCAATCATCCGAACGAGGCGCAGGGGCAGCCGGGCAGCGTGGAGATCCTGCCGTTCGACTCGCTCGATCTCGCGGCCTGTCCGCTCGGCCAGATCTCGGCGGAGGGCGGGCGCTACAGCGGCGCGAGCATCGCGAAGGCGATCGCGATGGGCATGGCGGGCGAGGTCCACTCCGTCGTCGTTTCCCCGAACAACAAGCGCGCGATGAAGGACGGGGGCCACGAACACACCGGCTTCGAGGAGATCGCGCGCCACTACACGGGCGCACGACGGTCGGTCCAGATCCTGATGGGCCGCAAGTACAACATGGCGCGGGTGACGAACCATGTCGCGCTGCGCGCCGTGGCCGACATGTGCACGCGCGAACGGGTCCTCAACCAGATCCTGGTGCTCAGGGAGAGCCTCGCCATGGTCGGGATGCCCGATCCCGTGATCGGCGTATCCGGCCTGAACCCGCATAATGGCGAGGACGGGCTGATGGGGACGGAGGAAATGACCGATATCGGCCCGGCCTGCGACGACGCGCGCGCCCAGGGGATCAAGGTGGTCGGGCCGATCCCGGCGGACACGGTGTTCGTCGATATCGACAAGCTGGGGCTGGATATCGTGCTGTCCATGTACCACGACCACGGCAATTCGGGGATCAAGATCCTGGAATTCGGCCATCTGGTGAATTTCATCGGCGGCCTCCCGATCCCGGTCTTCACGGTGGCCCACGGCACGGCCTTCGATATTGCCGGGAAGGGCATCGCCGATGCCACGAACATGGAGCAGTCCATTATCGCGGCGGCCAGAAGCCGAAGAGCGAGTTAACTGCGGAGAATGGGTTGGAGCGCCCAAGGCCCCAGATCGATTGTCTAAGGCCCTTTTTCTTCGCCGCCCGAGCCACCCCCGCTGCTGCAGTAGTGGCGGCTCGCATGCGGGGCTCAATCCCAGTCGGGATGCCAGGCCGGAGAGACGAAGCGACCGTCCGGGCGGGCCAGCGCCTTGATCCGGGCCATCTCCTCCTCCGCCAGCGCGAAGTCGAAGATCGATGCGTTCTCACGGATGCGCTCCGCCTTGGAAGAGCGCGGGATCACCGCGACCCCGTCCTGCTGCACCAGCCAGCGCAGCGCGATCTGCCCCGGCGTGCGTCCGCGCGCCACCGCGATCTCCGCCACCAGCGGCTCCTTGACGATCCGGCCGATGGCGAGCGGGCTGTAGGCGGTGAGCGCCACCCCGTGCCTGCGGCAGGCAGCGAGCAGCCCGGATTGGTCGAGATAAGGGTGGAACTCGACCTGATTGCAGGCGAGCGGCTCCTCGCAGCGGGCGACGGCCTCGTCGAGAAGCGCGACCGGGAAATTGGCGACGCCGACATGGCGCGCGAGCCCCTTGCGCTTCACGGCCGCGAGGGCTCGCAGCGTATCAGCCAGCGGCACGGCCGGGTTCGGCCAATGGATCAGCAGCAGGTCGAGATGGCCGATATCGAGATCGGCCAGCGCGGCGTCGGCCGCAGCCTCGAAGCGCGCGGGCTCGAGATCCTCCCACCAGACCTTGCTGGTCACGAAGACCTGCTCGCGCGGGACGCCCGAGGCGCGGATGCCTTCGCCGACGGGCTTCTCATTGGCGTAGCGCCGGGCGGTGTCGATATGGCGGACGCCCAGCCTCAACGCCTCGGAGACCATCTGCGTCGCCACCTCCTCCCGCAATTCCCAGGTGCCCAGCCCGAAGGCCGGGATGTCGGCACCGTTGGCCGGAATGGTCGGGATCTGGTTCAAGCTCATCGGCCTCATCGCTCCAGTTTCGCCTCCGAACGGCGCACCGGCCGCCCGCGCAGCAGGGCCCCGCCGCATTGCGGCAGTTTTCATCGAGGCGGCCCGCGGGCGCAATGCCGCTGCACCGCGAGAATCCGCTTCCTGCCGGCAGACCTTGTTGCAGGCAGATTTGGTTGCAGGCACATCTTGGTTGCCGTCATGCCCTCCTTGCAGGCATGGTCCTGCTTTATCCTTGGAGGGGCACCGCTCGTTCAATGCATGCCTTACGGAGTCCGCGGCAATGAGCACTGGCGAGCCGGATGATGTCGCGCTTGTGCGCGCGGTCGCAGCTGCGGCCAAGCTCGACCAGATCAGCGGGCGCTGGGCGAGCGCGCCGTCGCCGGAACAGCCGATCGTCCTGTCGGTGATGCGCAACGAACGGCCGCGCATCGCCGATTTCCTGCAGCATTATCGCCGCCTCGGCATCCGCCATTTCGCGATCATCGACAACGGCTCGACGGACGGCACGCGCGAATACCTCGCCGCCGAGCCGGAGGTCCGCCTCTTCGCGGCCGAGGGCCGGTTCGACTGGCGGCGGAAGCATGGCTGGATCATGCACGTCATCGAGAGGTTCGGCCGTGATCGCTGGTACCTGCTTTGCGACGCGGACGAGCATTGCGTCTTCGCCGGCAGCGACGCGGCGCCGCTGTCGCGCCTTGTGTCGCTGCTTGATAGCCAGGGCCGGCGCCGCGCGCGCGGCGCGCTCGTCGACATGTATCGCGAGGGACCGATGGCGGCCTGGGCCAGGCCGCCGGACGAGCCGCTCCGGGCATGGTATCCATTCTTCGACGCTGGAACTTATCGCGAGCATCGCAACGTCCGACTGACATCGCGCTCGGGCGGCCCGCGGCAGCGCGCCATGGGCCATCTTGACCCGGAATTCCGCCCGGAACTGACCAAGTACCCGCTGTTTCGGCTCGCAACGGGCGAGGTCGCCTATAATCCTCACCTCATCTGGCCCCCCGCCCCCGAGGCGGACGACCCGTGCCTGATCGGAATCCTGCACTACAAGTTCGATCTCGATCTTTTTGCGAGGCTGCACGACGCCGTCGACTCGGGGCAGTACTGGAACGCCAGCTCCGAGTACGCGATTTACCTAGAGTATCTTCGCTCCGATCCTGAGGCAGGCCTCTTCGGCCACGCAAGCCATCGTTACGAATCGGCAGACGATCTCTTGAAATTTCGCATTATTCAGCACATCGAGAATGCTACACGCATTTCGGCGCATACGATGGGGCGGGGCCTTGCCGACGATATTACCAAAGCCGTGCATTGCCGTAGGGCAGAAGCCTTGCGGGGCGTCGCTTCCTAGATCGCCGCGCGTCCTGCCGGAGGCGATCGACCCCTCTCCTGGTTTCAGCATCGGCCTCATCCGAAAGGGACATTCCGCTTTTCGGTTCGATGCTAGCGCGCGGCGTCGCCTGGTCGCTTGATGGCCTGAGCCGATGAACCTGATGACCCCGCCCACCGCCAGCGACGCGCAGGAGCAAAATGCTGCGCGCATCGTCCATGGCGGCAAGGAATTCCGCTTCGTCCACAGCGACCGCGACGACCATCTCCTTGCGATCATGCGCAGCAGCGGCGCCTTCTACGAGGCCGAGCTGCTCGCCGCGCTCGTGCCGATGGTGCCGCGCGAAGCCACCGTCGTCGATGTCGGCGCCAATATCGGCAACCACAGCGTCTTCTTCGCGGGTGTGATGGGTTGCCGCGTCATCGCCATCGAACCGAACCCAAACGCAGCGTCGCTGCTTGCCAGGAACCTGGAGATCAACGGCCTCGCGGACCGCGTCGAGATCCGCCGCTGCGCCCTCGGGGCCGAGCGCCGCCGGGGCAGGGTGAGCGGCGCGGCGACGCATAATCTTGGCATGGCCGCAGTCGAGGCCGACGAGCAGGGGGACATCGAGATCGTGCCACTCGACGGGCTTTCCATCGAAAGCCCGGTGGCGCTGCTGAAGATCGATGTCGAGGGCGCGGAATACGACGTCCTCGTGGGCGCGACCGAACTGCTGAAGGCGCACAGGCCGGTGCTGGTGCTCGAGATCGCACGGGCCGAGGACTACAGGCGCATCGCAGCGCTGTTGCAGCCCTTCGGCTATGTCGCGGCCGGCTCCTACAACTATACGCCGACCCATATCTTCCGGGTGCCGGGCAAGAGCGAGCGCTCCGCCGGGCAGGTCGGCGATCTCTCGCACCGGCTTTCGCTCCACTACATCGATGCGATGGAGCGAACCAACAGCGCCGACCGTCGGCTGACGAAGTTGCGTCAGCAGGTCGAACAGCTGTCCGCGGCGGACGATACCACCGCGCAGCGGCTCGACGCCGCCGAGACGCTGCGGCTGCGCGAGGCGGAGGTCCTAGCGGGCGTGCGCGGCACTCTGGCGGCGCAGCAAGCCGAAGCAACGCAACAGCAGACCGCGCTGGCCGACGCGCTGCACGGCATCGCCGGCCAGCTAGGCGCACAGCAAGCCGGTGCGAAGCAGGAGCAGGCCGCACTGGCCGACGCGCTTCACGCCATCACCGGCCAGCTGGCTGCGCTGGGCTCCGTCGTGTCGGATCTGCAGGGAGGGCTGGCCACGCTGCGCAGCGATGTCGCCGATCTGCGCAAGGTGGCCAGGCTGGATGCCGGCGCGATGCTCGAGCTGCAGCTCATCGCCGCCACCGAGGCGGACGCCAAGCTCGAGCGCCTCGGCGCGCGGACCGATGCGGCGCTGCGGCACGCGCTGGAAGAGCGTCTCTCCGACAGGCTCCGGCACGGCTTCGCCGAGCTGACCTCGCAGCTCACCACGGCGATCGGTAACGCCATCGCCGATCGCGAGCTGGCCGATGAGATCTGCGACCCTGCCGGCCCCTTCGACATCGCCAAAGCGATGGCCGCCCTTGGAATCAGGGAGCCGGAGCAGGCGCCGCCCGCGCCCAAGCGCGATGTCTGGTTCGTCAAGGGCTACAGCGACAGGCCGAAGCCGGCGACGACAAGGCTGCCCGCCGCGGTGGCCGGGACCGACGCCGAACCGCTCCCGGCGGAGCTTCTGGGCGAGCTGGACTTTGCCGCAGGCTGGCTCGGCCAGGGCTGGGCCCAGGGCGAGACCTCGCTCGAAGCCGGTGGCCGCGTCCATGCCGCCGTGGCCTGTCCCCGGCTCGGCTTCGTCGGACCCGCCTTCCCATGCGCGGGCGGCGGGCTGATCGAGGTCGAGATCGAGCTGCATGAACTGAGCCCGGGGGCGAGCAGCCCGGTGCTTCGGCTCCAGACGGAGGCGGGTTTCTCGGTCGGGCATGATTTCGTGCTGCGTCAGGGCAGCACGACGATCCGCGCCTTCGCGCCGCATCGGGCGAAGCAGCTGAAATTCCATGTGCTGATGCTCAATGCGCCGGCCGGGGCGGCTTACCGGATCGGCAAGGCGGCCCTGCGCAGGATCGATGGGGAAGGCCACCAGCAGGAGGTGCGCCTGGGGGTCAAGGAGCCGGTGCTGGCGTCGCTGGCGACGATCCCGAGCCGCAGGGAGATGCTGCGGGACTGCGTGGCGAGCCTGCTGCCGCAATGCGACCGGGTGCGCGTATTCCTCAACAACTATCCGGACGTGCCCGACTTCCTGAACCATCCGCGCATCGAGGTGCGGCGCTCGCAGGATTGGGACGACCGCGGCGATGCGGGCAAGTTCTTCTGGATAGACAAGGATCGGGCCGAAGGCGGCTACCGCGTGATCGTGGACGACGACCTGATCTTCCCTCCCGACTTCGTCGAGGTGATGACGGCGAAGGTGGCGGAGCAGGACAAGCGCGCGATCTTCGCGGCACATGGCGTGCTGCTGCGCCAGCCGATCGCCCGATACTACGAGCCGGACGCGCGCGCAGCGACGTTCCATTTCGGCGATGCGCTGGCGGTCGATCGCGGTGTGCATATCGGTGCGACCAACGCGCTCTGCTTCCATGCGAGCGCCGTCACGATGCGCTGGGACGATTTCAAGTACTGCAACTCGGCGGATGTCTGGCTCTCGCTCCACGCCCGGGAGAACCGGCTGCCGATCCTGACGCCGGCGCGGCCCGGGAACTGGGTGCGCGAGAACACGCATGCGGCCCCGAACGACACGATCTATCGCCACTCCCTCAAGCGAACGCGCTCGCGCTTCGACAGCTCGCACGTACAGGATGCGGTTCTGCGGCATAGCTGGCCGCTGACGGTCACAAGCCGCGAACGGGCCAAGATCGGCATCGCCATTGCCGCCGGGACGGCCGAGGGCCTGGGCAAGGCCGCCGAGCATTGGACCACGGTCGCGAGCGCCTGCCGCGCTTCGACCGAGCTCGTCGTCATCCTTATCCATGACGGCGCCGACCACGCCGTCCGCGAGGCCATCGCGAACCTGCGGATCCCGCATGAGACGCATCTCGTCGACAAGGCGAAGCTCTCGGGCGGGCTCGGCACCTGTCTCGACAGCCTGCACGAGCGGCTCGGGCTCGATGCCCTTCTCGTGCTGGACGAGGGCTTGCGGGCGAAGGACCCCGGCGATGGCGCCGATGCGGGAGCCCTGCTTCGGCCGACGGCCGACGCCGAAGGCCTCACTGTCTGGAACGCCGGTCAGGGAAAGGGCGGTAAGGGCAAGGGCTGCCTCGCTTTCGCACGCACCGCCAGCGAGCGCGGCAAGCAGGGGCTGGCAGCGTTGCTTGGAGGAGACTGCCTGCTCACCCGCGCCGCGGTTGCCCAGCGTCAGGGCAGGAGCTTCGCCACGCACGACCTGCCCGCGGGAGCGCACGGCCGGCCCGGCATCAAGGGTGCTGCCTCGCCTCGCACTGCCCTGCGCTCCGAGCGGATCGTCACGGTCAACGACGTCTTCCAGCGCGTCAGCGTCCTCAATCTCGACCGCCGCCCCGATCGCTGGGCAAAGGTCTCGGAGCGCCTGGCACGGGCCGGCATCGTCGCGGAGCGCTTCAGCGCGGTCGACGGAACCGCGCCGGCAACCGCCGCGGAATATGCCGCCTATGCAGCGCAGCCCCTGCATCGAGTAGCGCCGGAGTTGCCCCGTATCACCTCCGAGCGGGATCGCTATATGAGCTATCCGAGCCAGATGGCACGCATCGCCCATATCGAGGCGGAGGCCGGGCGCAAGGCGATCGCCTCCGCCGGAGCCTGGGGCTATCTGCGCTCCTATGAGGCAATCCTCGAGCGCTCGCTGGAGAGCCAGGACGAGACGCTGCTCGTCCTCGACGACGACGCCGTTTTCCACAACGACTTCAAGCGGCTCTTCGCCGAGGCCGTCGCGCAGTTGCCGGATGACTGGCTTATCGTCCAGCTCGGGACCCTGCAGTACAACTGGAGCGAGCCATGGGCGCAATGGCGCTCGTCGATGCTCTACCAGACCAATGGCGCGGCGATAGGCTCGCATGCGGTGGGCATGCGCTTCGATGTGCTGCCCTTCCTGCTGGACCACACCAAGCGCATGGACCTGCCCTACGATATCGGGCCGCTGAGCGCGGCGACCCGGGCCTTCCCCGACCGTTGCTTCGTGATCTATCCGAATCTCGCGATCCAGGCGCTCGGCGATAGCGATATCGGAACCTCCAAGTTCCAGAAGACACGGTCGATCGCGGAGGTGGCGGCGAGGCATCGCTGGAACCTCAAGGACTATTACGCCGGGATGCGCGAAGAACGCGCCAAAGGGTCGCGAGAAGCCGAAGCGGAGATCTGAGATCATGCTGAAACTGAAGCTCTTCGGCTCCGCCCAGCCAAACGAGAACCTTCGCTCGAAGGGCGACGAGGCTCGCGACCGCAACGACAGGCGAACGGCTGCGGAGCTCTATCAGCGCTACCTCGAAAAGGAGCCAGGCGACGCCGCGATCTGGGTCCAGCTCGGGCATTGCCTGAAGGAACTCGGCCGCCGCGACGAAGCCGAGCGCGCCTATCTACGCGCCCTGTCGCTCGAGCCACAGAACGCCGACACCTGCGTCCAGCTCGGCCATGTCGAGAAGCTGAACGGGCGCCCCGAGCAGGCCCTCGGCTGGTATCGCAAGGCACTTGTCATCGATCCGGCCTTCGAGCCGGCGCGGCACGAGGTCACGATCACGAACGAGTCGCTGCGGCAAGACGCTTCCACCGGCACGGGCGTATCGAATCTCGACGAGCGGATCGCGGCGGCGGTCGAGAAGCGGATTGCAGCCTTCGCCGATCAGATCGGCGCGATCCGGGCCGTCGCCGTGGAGTTGCAACGCCTGCGCCGGAACGTCGAGAACCTGGACGGCCGCGTGCTGCAATTGCAGGCCTCGGCCGCCTCGGTCCAGGACGCGCAGGCGACTACCCGCGATACGCATGCGGAACGGCTGAGCGCGCTGGAGGCGCGGGCCCCGGTATCCCAGCACGGTTTCCCGGCCCTGCTCTCGCAGCTTTCGGAACTCAACAGCCATCGCAACGAGATCGAGCTCTGCCGCAGCAGGCTCGAAGCGGTCGAGAAGACGCTCGAAGGCACCGGCGCCGGCCACTGACCGCGCCGGGTCATCGGGCGTTCAGGCGTCCATTGCAGTCAATTCGGCGGTGAGAAACCCATCAGGATTCTCGACGGCATCAATTGGATGGTAGCGCGCGATGCGTCGCAGCGCGGCGGCCAGCGTAGCCGCGTCGTCGCCCGAACTCTCGCCGTATACGACATGGTGCCAGACGCCCCCGCGCAAGGCGACGCCTTCCCGCATGCGCGAGCGAGCGGCGGCGAGCAGCAGGACGCGCACGAAATCCCCGGCTTCAGCCAGCCCACGAGCGCGCGCTCGAGCATCTTCCACACCCCCCGCTGCACCACTCTCCTGCGCTACGATGACGACATGCCTCCGGCTTCCGTCCGCCTCCCGTGAGGCGGCCAGCGCGGCGGGCAGGAAGGCAGGCGGAGCGTCGAAGCGGCTCGCATCCTGGAGGCGGCGTCCGCCGGAGAGCCCCCGCGAAAGCGCGGCCAAAGTCGCGCGGTCATGGTCCTCGTCGAAGGCAACCAGCGCCTGCTTGTGCAGTGCCCCGCGCGCGACATGGCCGGCGATATCGGCGCGGTGGCAAGCCGTGAAATCGCGCGCGGAATCCAGTATCCGCGGCAGCGTCGCGTGGCTGCGGCCGTTGACGAGCGCGAAATAGAGCTGGTTCTTCAGGATCGGATAGAAATGCGCGGTGATGCCTTCGCCATCCCGAACCGTGCCGCTGAGGAACTGGTGATGCACCGGCGCATCGCCGCGCTGACGAATCGCATATCCCGCATCGACGAGCCGGCAACAGAGATCGGCCTCGTCGAGATAATAGTCATACTCCTCGTCGAAGCCGCCGACCGCGACCAGGGCCTGCCGGCGGAACATCGCATTCGTGCCCATGACATGCGGAAAATGGGCGCTCAGCGGGAAGGCCGAGGCGTCGGCGGGGCACTCGACGTCATGCCGGGCATTGCCGAAGCGATCGCAGGTCGAGAAGCGGAACTGGAGATCGCGCCCATTCGGCTGGAACACCATGCCGCCGATGCCCGCAACCAGCGGATCATCGCCGATCCCTGCGAGGAGTTGCTCGAGCCAAACCGGCTCGGGTATGGCGTCATCGTCGATGAAGGCGACGAATTCGCCGGCAGCCAGGGCGATGCCGATATTCCGCGAAACCGAGAGGTTGCGCTCGTCGCAATCGGCGGCCTTCAGGGCACCGACAGCTACCTGTTCCGCAACGAATTCACGCGTTCCGTCCGGGCCAGGGCCGCAGACGATGCAGATCTCGAAATGCCGGTAGGTCTGGAGGCGCAGAGCCTCCAGCGTCGTCGCCAGGCTTTCGCGGCGCCCGTTGGTGTTGATGACGACGGAGATGACAGGCGCTTCCAAGGAAGAGCCCTTCGACGGGATCATGGGACGACCGGACCAGGATAATGCAGCGCGGGAGATCATCGCCGCGATATGGCGAAGCTTCAATCCCTTGTCGCTCAGGAACCGATCCGCTACCGTCCCACGCATGGGTATATCTACGGAAAAGCGGTTTATATACTTTGTGATCCCGAAGGCCGGCTCATCGACCGTCCGCAGCGTGATCGACCCCTATCGCGACATCAAGCGGCCGACAGACCATTTCTCGGAACATGTCACGATCGATCGCTTCCTCCAGTCGAAGCATGCCGACCTCGCCAGCCGCTATTTCAAGTTCTCTTTCGTCAGAAATCCATATGACAGGCTTTATTCCGGCTTTATGCAGGATTTCTTCGCAGCATATAATCTGCCGCACTGGGAAGAAGCTAAGAGACCGATATTCGACACCATAGGCGAGGACTTCAACCGATATGTCCAAGATTATGCTGCCAAGGCAGACGTGATCAATGATGCTTATTGGATCTGCTTCTGTCCCATGCACAAATTCACGCATCGAGCCGGCGATTGCATGATGGACTGGATCGGCAGAAACGAGTCCCTGGAGGCCGATCTGCGGATCCTTGCTGGCCGGCTCGACATCGAGCCAGGCGAAATCCAGCGCAGGAACGTCCGTTCGAAATCGGACACGCCGGGGCGGCATCTCGTCAACTATCGAAAGAAGACCATCGAGATCGTCAACGAGCTTTACAAGGACGATTTCGAAGCTTTCGGATATGAACTAGCCAAGCCGTCGGATTTCGCCTCCTAGCCATCGGACCGAATATCGTACTCGGCCCGATGACCCGGACCTTTGATCTTGCATCGGCTTTTCCCGACAACCGCAGGTCACTTTTCGGACCGATGCCCTAGCTGCGCCCGCGCGACGAGCAACCCTGCGGTTGCGCTTCGCATTTCGGCATTTCCCAGCGCCCCCTCACGACACCACCGCCCGATCGGTAACGCGCCGCCACTGGGCACCATCCGAGTACGCCAGCACGGCGCCGCCGGTCTCGTCGGATACGAAGACGATCTGGCCGGCCCCCACCGATGCTGCCGGAAGACCTGCCACCGTATAGCCCTTGACCCGCACCGGCCCGTCGACATCCACCGCACAGACCGGGTTCGGAGCGCTCGCGCCGCCGCCGACCTTCACGAAGCCATCCGTGCGGTTGAGGAAGGTATGGGATTTGCCCATGAAGCTGTGGTTGACGGTCGCCGTCCCATCGCCGCGGTTGATGTCGATCCGGCAAGGCGCGGTCGTGTTGACGGAGCGGAAGAAGCGGAACAGGCTGGCCGAGACGCCGTCCTGCACCTGCGGCGAAAGATCGATCAGCGCCTGGCCGGTGGCGGCGACATGTTCAAGCACGCTCTGGCCGGAAGACACGTGCCTCAGCACGAGATGACTGCTCGAACCGGCCTCCTCGAGCCTCAGCGCGGGATCGGCAGCCGCCTTGACGTGCAGCGCATCGGAGGCCGTTCCGCTCGCACCGAGCAGCACGCGGCCCGTGCCGGCATTGACGACCATGGCGTCGGCCCAGCTTGCGCCGTTGGCCGAGACCTTGAGATGAAAGTCGTCATCGCCGGCCAGGCCGATCTCGGCGCGTCCCGAATAGGCGCTCTGGAACAGGGCCGAGGCGTGCCTGGCGGCGGCGGATTTGTTGAAGACCGCCCGCATGTCGCCGGAGCCCGGCGTGACGTCGTCATGGCTGAAGAGCACCGCGTCGGATTTGACGGCGAGCCTGTTCGTGGCGTCGGCCGGCGTGTTGACGCCGAAGCGCGCCGCGCCGTCCGGAGCCGCCGCAGCCGGCCCCCAGCCAGCCCCGTCATGGAGCTGGAGCGAGCCCTCGTCCGCGACATAGGCCAGGAAGCCGGCCCAGGGCCGGATCTCGACGAAGGCGCCATCCTGAAAGGCGGCAAGGCTCCCCGGCAGCATCGTGCCCCAGGCAGGGCCGGCGGCGCCGGGCGGAAGGACATAGGTCTCGCCCTCGGCGGGCGATGCCGGCTGGACAGCCACGCTCATCGACGCGACCGCGACCTGGACGACGGCGTCGAGGCGGCGCAACGCGTCGTTGAGGGTGACATGCTTTTGCGCCTGGGCGGCTGCGAGGTAGGCAAGGCCGAGGCGCGGAGAGGTTGGCGCGGACATGGGTTGTTCCCGGTGAGTGTCCCGCAAGCTTCGCACCACCTTCTCCGACGGGGATAAAGATCGCACGGGGTTCTCGATGCGGTGCTCGGCGAGTCCCTTGACCCACCTCATCGATCGGCAATCCACCTCTGCTCGACCGCAGCCGCCACCATCAGACGGCGGCCCGCATCGAGCGCGCCATTGATATGCACCGTCCTTGACGTTAAGACGTGATCAGTCTCGATCGAAACTTCGAGGATTGGGTCTCTTGCGCTGCAGAATCTGTAGAATAACAGAGTTAAATCTCAGCATCGATAAATGGCTGAACCCGAGGCCGCCCCATCGCGCTCCCAGGTACCGACCGATCGACGATCACCGTATCGTCCATCGACGACCCGCCGCGATCACGCCGAGGCAGCGATATCATTCTTCGACATGAGAAGAACTCGGCTGCGTTTGGTCAGCTTATTCGCCGACCATATCGCTGCGATGCGGTCACTGCCCATTCAGGCGCGTTCTAGACATAGAGCTATTGCGACACATAATCACGATGCAAAAACAGGACTCTATGG
Organism: Allobosea sp. Root381; assembly: GCF_001429395.1. GTDB lineage: Bacteria > Pseudomonadota > Alphaproteobacteria > Rhizobiales > Beijerinckiaceae > Allobosea. The sequence goes on along the minus strand of NZ_LMJT01000009.1, from coordinate 218,403 downwards.
TTAAATCGAAGCAAATTTCGCTAGAAATACTTCGATCTCTTGGAATCAACGAAGTCATAATATTTGGGCTTCGACAGCAAAATCATACTCACCATTACATACACAAATCTTTATATAAAGCGTTCTCTGCAATTGTTGAGGGATATGATTATATAAATGTTTCCTGGAAAGATAATACGATCCTAGAGGGCGATATCCCAAGGAACAAATTATATATATCATATACCGTACCAGGCTATTACGATAATAATATACCTTTAGGGAAAGATAATTATTACCTCGTGCACGGCACGTCCGGCGCAACCTCGACAAGGTATATCGACGACATCTTCGAGAGGACGCTGTTTTTTGACGAATTTAGGGGCGATCCGAACGCGCCGGTCCGCCTTGCTCAGAATCACGTGTTCCAGCACCTGGTGAAAAATCGACCTGCCGCAGAGGCGGATTTTCTCCCCGCATCCGGCGATCGCGACCTGCCGTTTGAATATTTCAGCAAGTCGACCCGGACTCTGGTTACTGCCTGGGCGACGGATCTCCTTCCCGGCGAGATCGACCAGGCGCTCGCCGGAATTCCGAAGCTCGCATCCAAGCAGCAAGCCAACGAAAACGTCGTATTTGTTGGAAGCGTATGGCATCGCAACATCGCTGAGCTCGGGGAGCTCGTTGGCGCCTGCGTAAGCGAAGGATTGCGGCTTCAGATCTATGGCGGATGTATCGACCGCGAATTCATCCGCAATTACGGGCATCAGGCCGACATTATTGAAGGCGCTGTTTCCGACGAGGAAGCCCGCAAGCTCACTGGCGAGGCCAGGATCGCGCCCTCCATCCAAGGCGCGGGCCAGATCGGCTATTACATACCCTGTCGGATATTCAAGAACGGAAGCTATGGATCGGCGCTGGTCAGCAACAACCGGCTTATCACGTCGATATTTGGTTCAGATTGCATCATCGACAGAAACATTTCATCTCTGATCCGATCCAGCCTGAACGACACAAGAATAAATGACGCAGATTATCTATCCTCTGTGATGCAGGATATTGCTCAGAAACATACCTATTTCAATCGCATCGAAACGATGCTGAGACATCTCGTTCAGTAGTGACCCGGGGTCCGAATATGGACACTTCCTCGCCCCGTGGGACGGAGCCTTATCGTGACGGATTTGAACGGCTATCTTCAAGGCGCCTACAATCAGGTGCACGGCTGGGTATATCCCGGCGCTGTGGCAGCGCTTTCGGCCTGCAATAGGCTGTCCCTTGCACGACGGGCGATACCGGAAGCCGGATCGTGCGAAATCGGCGTTCATCACGGCAAGTTCTTTCTGGCGCTGCTGGCGTGCACGACCAACGCCACTCGTCATGCAGCGGTCGACGTCTTCGAGATGCAGGAACTGAACATCGACAAGTCGGGCTTGGGCTCGAAGGAGAAGTTCGTCGATAACCTACGGCGCTTTCACGGCACCGCCGACGATGTCGAGTTGATCACGGCGGATTCGCTGAGCATCGACGAACGGCGCGTTGCGCAGATCGAAGCGGGTTGCGGCAAGTTCAGGCTGTTCAGCGTCGATGGCGGACACACCAAAATCCATGCGCGCAACGATATCCGGATAGCCCAGTCTTTGATCGTTAGCGGCGGCATCGTCATCGTCGACGATTTCTTCCATCCAGACTGGCCGGGCGTCACCCAAGGCATTTACGAATACATACTGTATGATTGCCCGAAGCTGGCGCCGGTCTGCATTGCCGGCCGCAAGCTCTTCCTGACCACGCTGGATGCCTATCCGTCCTTTTGCCAGTCGTTGAAGATCGAGCTCTACAAGGGCAGGAAGAAATCCCCAGTCAAGGACGTCGATCTTTTCGGATACGGAACGCTGTCGTTCGAGTTGAACCCCGACGACCCGATCGTCACCTGAAGCGCCGCCAACCCTCCTCCATGGCGAAGGCGCAGCCGCCGGTCTCCGGTGTCTCGGGCGGCCGCAAAGCGGCACCTGCCCGCGTCGAAGCGCCTATTGTCCGACCCTGACAAAATAGTGTCCGCGTCGGGTTACGTCATCGGCGATGGTCTCCGCCCGCGCGCGCGCATTGGTCATATGCGCGCGGACCTCGGCCAGCAGTGGCTCGTCCATCGTCAGGCGTGCCGTCTGGCCGCCGATGACGGCTTCGAAGCGACGGCCGGCCTCGTCGGCGAGTAGCAGCATGCCGTCCGGCGAGAGAGAGGATGCAGCCTGGCCGAGCACCTCGGCAAGATCGCGCCCGCCGGCCTGCGCCGCGAAGCCGGACACAAGCGCCATCTCATGGCAGCCCCCGACGCGCTCTCCGATCCGCGCCTGCCGCACGGATCGGAAACGCTGCGCGAGCGGCTTGGGCAGCGCCTCGCCAAAACAGATGGCCGAGCGGCGAGCGAGGTCCTTGCCGTCCCATGTGTCGAGCACGGCCGCCAGCGCCCGATGCCGTTCGAGCGAGCCGCATTCGTCGCATTGAGGCGCTTGCCTGCCGGCCATGCGGCCGCCCGGGCCCGGAACGAAGCGCGTCCCGCCGCAGAGATTGCAGGTCGGCACCAGGCGTCGCGCATGTCCCGGGACCTGGTCGAGCGGAAGGCCCTGCGAGACCGTCGTCAGCAGATCCTGCATATAGCCCGAGAGATGCGCCATCTGGGTCGCTGCGCGCAGCACCGGGAAGACCAGCGCCTTCTCGTCGAGGCCAGCCTCCTCCAGCGCCAGCACCGCCTTGTCGAACGCCGCCACGGCCTCGGCTTCGAGCTTCGCGATATCCGGCGGCACATAGTCGGGCTCCGCGAACGCCCAGGACATCTTGCCCGTGCCGTAGCGGCGGAACTGCTTCCACAGCTCGGGGACGCTGGCGCGGTGGTGGTGATGGACGATGGCGGAGGGCACGAATTTCAGCGTGTAGGCAGTCCTGTCCTGCATCCGCCAGGCGAGCGTGGCGTCGCCGCCCGATTGCATCGACGGGTCGAACAGGCCGATCTCGTCGAATACGCGCCTGCGGTAGACGGCGTTCGCGGTCTGGGCATAGGGCTTGAAGTGCCAACCCGAGAGCGGGCCGCGCTGGCGCAGCAGCCCGATCTCGTCGGAAAAGCGCTCGACGAGCGTAGCCGGCGGAGCGGACAAGATCTCGCCCGCCAGGCAGCCGACGCCCTCCTCGATGGCGGCTTCGATCTCGGACAGCCATTGCGGATCCACGATGCAATCGCTGTCGGTGAAGGCGATGAACTCGCCCCTGGCGGCGCGGATGCCGCGATTGCGGGCCGCGTAGGAGCTCTGGACCTCCGCCTCCACCAGAACCGCCACGCCGAAGGATCGCGCAACCTCGGCCGTGTCGTCCGACGAATTGTTGTCGACGACGACGACCTCGAAATCCGACTTGGAGTAATCTAGGCGCGCGATGCTCGACAGGCAGACGGAAAGGTCGGCGGGATTGTTATGGACCGGGACTACAATCGAGAATCGCACCAGGCGCCTGCCATCAAGACGTTACGATATTACGATGCCAATGCTTAGCGGCTGCTCCTGGATTGGCAAGCGCGGCGACAGGCCGCAAGTGGCTTGCTTCGCTTGAAATGGCCCCGCGCAGCATAATCTTACGGGATCCGCCCGCAGAAAGGCGCGTCACGGTGAACTGCATTCCCGAAATGGCATGGTCGGCTGCGGCTCGCGCGCTTAGATAGGCAGCGAGCTTCCGCAACCGCGATCCGGCGAACCTCGCCGGCGGCGGGTTCTTGCGGCCGCATGCCACGCGATGGACTTTTTCATGACACCGACCAGCCTGCCCTCGCCCGCCCCCGCCGCCGGAAGCGGCACCGATTTCGATCTCGTCGTGATCGGCGCCTCCTATGCCGGCGTCGGCATCGTCGCCGCGGCGCGCGAAGCGGGTTTCGCGGGACGGATCGCGCTCGTCGGCGACGAGGCGGAGCTGCCCTATCAGCGGCCGCCGCTGTCCAAGGGGTTCCTGCTCGGCACCTCGGCGGCGATCCTGCCGCTGAAGGGCGAACCCTTCTACAGGGAGGCGCAGATCGATCTCATCGCGGGCCGCCGCACTGTTGCGATCGACCGGCCGTCACGTCGGGTCAGATTGGACGACGGCAGCGAACTCGGCTTCGGGACGCTGGCGCTGACCACCGGCGCGCGCGCGGCGGCACTGCGTTGTCCCGGGGCCGAATTAGAAGGCGTCCTCTCGCTGCGCTCGCATGACGACGCCCTGCGGCTGAGCGAGCGCCTCGGCGCCGCTTCAGCGCTCGTCATCATCGGCGGCGGCTTCATCGGGCTCGAGGTCGCGGCAGCCGCAATCAAGCTCGGCAAGCAGGTCACGGTGATCGAGGCTGGCCCGCGACTGATCGGCCATGCGGTCGCGCCGGAGATTTCGGCGTTCATCCATAGCGTCCATGCGGGGCAGGGCGTGGCGATCAGGCTCGCGACGAAGGTCGAGCGCATCGAGGGCGAAGGCGGCCGGGTAATCGCGGTCATCTGCGAGGACGGCACGCGCTTGCCCTGCGACCTCGTGCTGGCGGCGGTCGGCGCCGTGCCGAATACGGAGCTGGCGATGGCAGCCGGCCTCTCGGTCGTGGACGGCATCGTCGTCGACGAATTCTGCCGCACCTCCGATCCCGCAATTTTCGCGGCCGGCGACTGCACCAGCCATCCGAACCCCTTCGCCGGGCGGCAGATGCGGCTGAGCTCGGTCCAGAATGCGCATGACCAGGGCCGCGTCGTCGGCCATGCCGTCGCGGGCAAGGAGGAGCCCTATCGCGCGGTGCCCTGGTTCTGGTCGGACCAGTACGACGTCAAGCTGCAGATGGTGGGCCTCGCCAATGGCGGCGCGTCCGTGCTGCGCGGCTCGCCCGAGGAGGGACGCTTCTCGCTGTTCCGCTACGAGGGCAAGCGGCTCGCCGCAATCGAGAGCATCGGCCGGCCGGCCGACCACATGATGGGCCGACGCCTGATCGCCGCCGGCATTTCGCCGACGCCGCAGCAGGCGGCCGACCCGGCCTTCGATCTGCGCTCTCTCGCCTGAGTTCCGTAGCGAAAACCCGCTTGCAACGACGCGAGAATGGGAGTGCGATGCGGGCGGCTCAATGCAGCCTTGCGATGGAGAAGACCATGCTGAGGAACGCCATTCTTGCATCCGCATCCCTCCTCCTGCTGGCCGCGCTGCCGGTGACGCCGGCGGCGGCGCTGACAATGAAGGAATGCAGCGCCAAATATCAGGACGCGAAGAAGGCCAACACGCTGAAGGGCCAGAAGTGGAACGACTTCCGCAAGGCCCAGTGCGGCGACGACGACGCGGCCGATGACGAGGCAGCCGCCGCCGTGACCGAGCCCGCGACGCCGGCCGCCCCGGCGGCGAAGCCTGCCGGAAGGGCCAAGGCCGCCGTCTTCCCGAGGGCCGTCTCGCAGAAATATTCGGATCAATCTGCCGGCAAGGCGCGGCTCAAGACCTGCGCCGACCAGTACAACGCCAACAAGACGGCCAACGCCAATGGCGAGTTGAAATGGATCCAGAAGGGCGGCGGCTACTGGAGCCAGTGCAACACCAGGCTGAAGAGCTGAGGGCGTCCTGACGGCTGCCGTCATTGCAAGCGAAGCGAAGCAATCCAGCGCCGTAGACCGTTACGACCCCTGGATTGCTTCGTCGCTTCGCTTCTCGCAATGACGAATCACGCCGCGAGCGAGGCGCGCGCCTGCGCGTATTCGCGGGCGAGCCGCGCGCCGAGTTCGGCCACGCTCGGCACGTCCTCGATCGAGCCCGCGCCCTGGCCGGCCGACCAGATCGTCTTCCAGACCTTCGCCTCGCTGCCGAGATCGAGCTTGCCGTGCGAGATCAGGTTGTCCGGGTCGAGGCCGGCGGCCTTGATGCTCTCGCGCATGAAGTTGGCGTTCACGCCGCTGATCGCCGGAGTGTAGAGGATGTCGGCGGCGCGCGTGCGCAGCAGCATCGCCTTGTAGGCCGGATCGGCCAGGCTCTCGGTTGTCGCGATGAAGCGCGTGCCGAGATAGGCAAGATCGGCGCCCATCAGCTGCGCCGCGGCGATCTGCGCGCCGTTGGAAATCGCACCCGCAAGCACGATCGTGCCGGCGAAGAAGCGCCTGATCTCGGAGACCAGCGCGAAGGGGCTGAGCATGCCGGCATGGCCGCCGGCGCCGGCCGCAACCGCGATGATGCCGTCGACGCCGGCCTCCGCCGCCTTCTCGGCATGACGCAGGCTGATGACGTCATGGAAGACGAGCCCGCCATAGCCGTGCACGGCCTTGACGAGATCGGCCACGGCGCCGAGCGAGGTGATGACCAGCGGCACCTTGTGCTCGACCGTGATCGCCAGATCCTGCTCGAGGCGCGGATTGCTGCGATGGACGATGAGGTTCACGCCGAAGGGCGCGGCATCGGGAATGCCGGCGAGGCGCCCCTCGATCTCGTCGAGCCAGGCGGCGTAGCCCTCGCTGCTGCGCTGGTTCAGCGCCGGGAAGCTGCCGAGGATGCCGGCCCTGCAGGCCTCGACCACGAGATCGGGGCCGGAGACCAGGAACATCGGCGAGGCGATGGCGGGAAGGCGCAGGCGCCCGGCGAGCGAGGCAGGCAGCGGCACGGATCGTTCTCCCCAGCATTTCTTTCGTCGCTCCAATGTTCGTATCAGCGCACGGGCCGGCGTGGAACCCGCCGCAGGGCGGCAGCGCGTCCGAAGCGCTTGCCAAACCGCGCCGACTGGGCGAGTGCGGAAGCAAAGCCATTCCGCCTGAACCGGCGACCGGGGAGACGAAAGACGTGACCAAGCATAACCAGCGCGATTTCGAGCAGCCCGGCCGCTCGGTGGTGATGAGCCGGCGTGGCATGGCCGCGACCTCGCAGCCGGCAGCGACGCTGGCCGCCATCAACATCCTGCAGGCCGGCGGCAACGCGATCGATGCGGCCATCGCAGCCTGCGCGGTGCAATGCGTGGTCGAGCCGGGCTCGACCGGCATCGGCGGCGACTGCTTCGTGCTGATCTCGCCGGATGGCAGCGACAACATCCTCGCCTATGACGGCTCGGGCCGTGCCCCTGCCGCTGCGACCGCCGCATGGTATCGCGAGCACGGCTTTACGGAGCTGCCGCGCCAGTCGCCGCATGCGGTGACCGTGCCGGGCGCCGTCGAGGCCTGGGCGACGCTGGTCAAGGACCACGGCAAGCTGCCGCTCGCAAAATTGCTGGAGCCGGCGATCGCGCTCGCCCGCGACGGCTATGTCGTCCCGCCGCGCACCGCGTCGGACTGGGCGGCGCAGGCGGCGCTGCTCGCCAACGATCCGCATGCGGCCCGCATCTTCCTGCCGGGCGGGCGGGCGCCCGTTGCCGGCGACGTCCACCACCAGCCGGAGCTCGCAGCGACGCTGCAGGCCATCGGCGAGCGCGGCCCTGCCGCCTTCTACGAGGGCGAGATCGCGCAGGACATGGTCGACCGCCTGCGCGAACTCGGCGGCCTGCATACGCTCGCGGACTTCAAGGCGGCGAAGGGCGGCTATGTCACGCCGATCAAGACCAGCTTCCGCGGGCATGAGGTGCATGAATGCCCGCCCGCAGGCCAGGGCGTGATCGCACTGCTGATCCTGAACATCCTGTCGGGCTTCGAGCCGGGCGACGACCCGCTCTGCGCCGACCGGCTGCATATCGAGATCGAGGCGTCGCGGCTCGCCTATGCGGTGCGTGACGCCGTGCTGGCCGATCCGAGCCAGGCCGAGATCCCGGTCGAGCGGCTGCTGTCGGAGGAGTTCGCGGCGGAGTTGCGCGCCAAGATCGACCTCAAGCGGGCGCTCCCCGAACTGCCGAGCTACTCGGCCTCCGGCGTCGAGCATCGCGACACGGTCTATATCAGCGTCGTCGACGGCCAGGGCATGGCGGTCAGCTTCATCAACTCGATCTTCCACCCCTATGGCGCGGCGATCGTGGCGCCGAAGAGCGGCGTGCTGCTGCACAACCGCGGCCAGAGCTTCGTGCTGACGGAAGGCCACCCGAACGCGATCGCGCCGGGCAAGCGCCCGCTGCACACGATCATCCCCGGCATGATGACGAAGGACGGCAAGGCCTGCCTCTCCTTCGGCGTGATGGGCGGCCATTACCAGGCGATGGGCCACGCCCATCTCGTCAGCAAGGTCGTCGATTACGGGCTGGACCTGCAAACGGCGCTGTCGCTGCCGCGGCTCTTCCCGCGTCCCGGCCAGGCGGCCGTCGAGGCGGAAGGAACGTTGCCGTCGGCCGTGCGGGCGGAACTCGAACGCCGCGGCTTCAGCTTCGCCGCGCCGAGCTCGGCGATCGGCGGCGGGCAGGCGATCGCGATCGACCACGACAAGGGCGTGCTGCTCGCCGGCTCCGACCATCGCAAGGATGGCTGCGCGCTGGGGTGGTGAGGTCGCGCGGCCTCTGCGCTCGAAACACCGCTCCCCGTCATTGCGAGGAGCGGCAGCGACGAAGCAATCCAGGAGCGGCAGAGCTCCACGTCCCCCTGGATTGCTTCGCTACGCTCGCAATGACGGCAGCGCCGTTCAGCTATCCATCTTCAGCGCGGCGATGAAGGCTTCCTGCGGGATTTCGACCTTGCCGAACTGCCGCATCTTCTTCTTGCCTTCCTTCTGCTTCTCCAGAAGCTTGCGCTTGCGGGTCGCGTCGCCGCCATAGCACTTGGCGGTGACGTCCTTGCGCAGCGCCCGGATGGTCTCGCGCGCGATGATCTTGCCGCCGATCGCCGCCTGCACCGGGATCTGGAACATGTGCGGCGGGATCAGCTCCTTGAGCTTCTCGCACATGGCGCGGCCGCGCGCCTCGGCGCGGGTGCGGTGGACCAGCATCGAGAGCGCATCGACCGGCTCGGCATTGACCAGGATCGACATGCGGACGAGGTCGCCCTCGCGATAATCGGTGATGGCATAGTCAAAGGACGCGTAGCCCTTCGAGATCGACTTCAGCCGATCGTAGAAGTCGAAGACGACCTCGTTGAGCGGCAGGTCGTAGACGACCTTGGCGCGCGACCCGACATAGGACAGGTCGGTCTGCACGCCACGCCGGTCCTGGCAGAGCTTCAGCACCGAGCCGAGATACTCGTCGGGCGTGAAGATCGTCGCCTTGATCCAGGGCTCCTCGATCGCCTCGATCTTCATCACATCCGGCATGTCGGCCGGGTTGTGCAGCTCGAGCGTCGTGCCGTCGCGCAACTTCAGGTGGTAGACCACCGAGGGTGCGGTCGAGATCAGGTTGAGGTTGAACTCGCGCTCCAGCCGCTCCTGGATGATCTCCAGATGCAGCAGGCCGAGGAAGCCGCAACGGAAGCCGAAGCCGAGCGCGGCCGAGGTCTCCATCTCGTAGGAGAAGCTGGCGTCATTCAGGCGCAGCCGGCTCATCGCCGCGCGCAGCATCTCGAAATCGGCGGCATCGACCGGGAAGATGCCGCAGAACACCACCGGCTGCACCGGCTTGAAGCCCGGCAGCGCCTGCGACACGGGGCGCTTGTCGTCCGTGATGGTGTCGCCGACGGCGGTATCGGCGACCTCCTTGATCGAGGCGGTGAAGAACCCGACCTCGCCGGGCCCGAGCGCCTTGACCTCGAGCATCTTGGGCTTGAACACGCCGACGCGATCGACGCCATAGGAGGCGTTGGCCCGCATCATCTTGATGGTCATGCCCTTCTTCAGGGTGCCGTCGATGACCCGCACAAGCACGACGACGCCGAGATAGGCATCATACCAACTGTCGACGAGCAGGCATTTCAGCGGCGCGTCGAGGTCGCCCTTCGGCGCCGGCAGCTTCTCGACGATGGCCTCGAGCACGCCCTCGATGTTGAGGCCGGTCTTGGCCGAGATCGGCACGGCGTCGGAGGCGTCGAGCCCGATCACATCCTCGATCTGCTGCTTGATGCGGTCGGGATCGGCCGCCGGCAGGTCGATCTTGTTGAGGACGGTGACGATCTCGTGGTTGGCGTCGAGCGCCTGATAGACGTTGGCGAGCGTCTGCGCCTCGACGCCCTGCGAGGCGTCGACGACCAGCAACGAACCTTCGCAGGCCGCCAGCGAGCGCGAGACCTCATAGGCGAAGTCGACATGGCCGGGCGTGTCCATCAGGTTCAGGATGTAGGTCTTGCCATCCTTCGCCTGGTAGTCGAGCCGCACGGTCTGCGCCTTGATCGTGATGCCGCGCTCCTTCTCGATATCCATCGAGTCGAGGATCTGCTCGCTCATGTCGCGCGCTGCGACCGTGCCGGTCTGCTGGATCAGCCGGTCGGCAAGCGTCGACTTGCCGTGGTCGATATGCGCCACGATCGAGAAGTTGCGGATATTGTCGAAGGACTTCGTGCTCATGCGCGGGCCATAGCAGCGAAGCCGCATCCCGCCAAGCGCGCCATGCGGGCGCGGAGCCGTGTGCAGCCGGATCATGGCCCCTGAGGCATCGCAAATCGTCGATGCGTCGATTGACTTCGGTATTTGGTAGAATTTATCTACTATCATGGAATCACCTGAAGCACTCGAGCTAGACATGCGCCTCGGCCGCCGACTGAAGGCGACGCGGCTGATGCGCGGCCTGACGCTGGAGCAGCTCGCCGAGCGTTCCGGGGTGAGCCGGGCGATGATCTCGCGGGTCGAGCGCGGCGAATCGAGCCCGACCGCCGCCCTGCTGGACCGACTCTGCGCCGGGCTCGGCATCGTGCTCTCCGCGCTCTTCCACGACGAGAACGGCAGCGGGCCGCTCGCCCGCAAGTCCGAGCAGCCGATCTGGGCCGATCCGGCGAGCGGTTATCTGCGCCGCGCCGTCTCGCCGGCGGCCAGCGGATCGAAGATCGAGATCGTCGAGGTAGAGATGCCGGCCGGCGCACGCGTGCTGCTGGAGGCGCCGCGCAACGGCTACAGGCTCGACCAGCAGCTCTGGCTGCTCGACGGCGAGATCGTCATCGGCGTCGGCGGCAGCGAGCACCAGCTCACGGCGGGCGACTGCCTGGCGATGCTGCTCGACGGCCCGATCAGCTTCCACAACCCGGGCGTCCTGCCCGCGCGCTATGCGGTGGTGCTCACCGCAGCCGACGCCTGGAACGGGATTTCGCGATGACGCAGCTGCAGGCCACCATCGAGACGCTCGACGCCGGCGCGGCGCGAGCCGCCATCCCGGCCCTGACCGAGATCCTGCGCGACTGCGTGGCTAACGGCGCCTCCGTCGGTTTCATGGCCTGGAACACGCTGCCTGAGTTCGAGCGCTACTGGATCGGCGTCGCGATCGAGGTCGAGGCCGGGCGGACGATCCTGCTCGCGGCGCGCGACGAAAGCGGCGCGATCGCGGGCACCGCCCAGCTCCAGCTCATCGCCAAGCCGAACCAGCCGCACCGGGCCGAGGTCGCCAAGGTGCTGGTGCATTCGCGGGCGCGGCGGCAAGGCCTCGGCGCGGCGCTGGTCAATGCGGCGGAAGCGGCGGCACGCGCGGCGAAGCGCGACCTGCTGGTCCTCGACAGCGACGAGGACGGCGAGGCGCGCAGGCTCTACCGGCGGCTCGGCTGGACGGAGGTCGGCACCATCCCTCGCTATGCGCTTCTACCCGATGGAAGCTTCTGCGGCTCGACGATCTTCTACAAGTCGCTGGCGTGAGGGGAGCTTCGTTTTCGGTATCGAGACGCCCTTCCTTCGGAATGGCTCCTCAGGATTGAGGGCTATGGGGTGAAAGACAGCCCTCAATCCTCCGCCTTCGGCTGGCGGAAATAGGGCTCGACCTCGCCCTTGAGCTTCACCGTCATCGGGTTGCCGAAGCGGTCCTTGGCGTTGCCGGCGGTGAGGCGCACCCAGCCTTCGCTGATGCAGTATTCCTCGACATTGGTCTTCTCGACACCCTTGAAACGGATGCCGATGTCCCGCGCGAGCAGTTCCTCGTTGTAATAGGGGCTGTTCGGGTTGGAGGAGAGGCGGTCTGGGAGCGTGTCGGTCATCTGGGGAAGCCTTGAATCTTGAATGGCGGGCGGCCTGGGGCCGCGTTGGCGGCAGAGGTAGCGCGAACCGGCAGCGATGCCAAATCGCACCGTCCGGATCGCAATGGCCAACTCTCATAACGTCCCTAAGAAACCCGCCCGGGCCCGGCGAAGATCAGCTTGACGAAGCTGCGGAAGGTCAGGACCTGCCGTGCAAGGCGGCCCGGATCGCCCAGCGTCTTCGACATGATGATACCGCCGTCGACGACGCAGGAAAGCATGTCGGCGAGATCGTCGAGATCGACCGGCTCGCGCGGCGGGTGGACGGCAGCGATGCCCTCGAGGATGCCGCGGAAGCGGGCGTTCCAGCTGCGGACCGACTGCGCGGTGAGCTCGCGTACTTCGCGATCGTAAAGGCGCTCCTGATAGCAGATGCTGGCGATCAGGCAGCCGGGATGGCCGCTCGGCAGGTCGGCCATGATCTCGGCCAGCAGCTTGAGAGAGACCAGGAAGGCCTGCAGCGGGTCGTCGGACAGCTCGCGGCCGCGGGCAAAAATCTCGTCGAAGAGCTGGTCGTTGCTCGCGACATAGCGCTTGAGCATCTCCCGGGCGAGCTCGTTCTTGTCGCGGAAATGATAGAAGAAGCCGCTCTTGGTGATCCCGGCCTCGACGATGACCTCCTCGATCGAGGTCGCGCCGAAACCCTTGGCCAGGACCCCGGCTTCGGCGATGGCGAGAATGCGGTCGCGCGTCGCGATGCCCTTGCTCACGGAAGGACCTCCGAAAAACTGTACCGCCGGTATGGTTTTGCGCCGGGGAGAGCCTAGCACGACATGGCCTGGCGACGCCATCGGATCGCTCAAGATTTTGAAATTAAGGGATTTTTCTTCGTCCCGACCGGACCGCACCACGAGCTTTCTAGCTGTGCGGAGCGGCAATGGCGATAACCAGCGCATCCCCGGCCAGCAGACAAGGATGCCAAGGCGGGGCCCAACCAATCCGGGAGCGACACTCATGGCCATGCATCGTCACGCCGCCTATCGTCACGCCCTTCCGCAGATGCAGGGCGGGCTTTTCCTCAGCGATGGCGGCCTGGAGACTACCCTCATCTTCCATGACGGGCTGGAACTGCCGCATTTCGCTGCCTTCGTCCTGCTCGCGAACGAGCAGGGACGAGCGCATCTCACCGGCTATTACGAGAAATATCTCGCCATCGCGCAGGAGCGCGGCGTCGGCTTCGTGCTCGACAGCGCGACCTGGCGCGCCAATCCCGACTGGGGCACGAAGCTCGGTTACGGGCCGAGAGAGCTGAAGGCGGCGAACCAAGCTTCGATCGCGCTGCTGGCGAAGCTGCGCGACCGCTGGGAAACGCCCGCCACGCCCTGCGTCATCTCGGGAGCGATCGGTCCGCGCGGAGACGGCTACAAGCAGGGCTTCATGGGACAGGCGCAGGCGCGGGACTATCACAGTGCGCAGATCGCGGCCTTCGCCGAATCGGAGGCCGACATGGTCGCGGCCTATACGCTGGGCACGGTCGAGGAGGCGGCCGGCATCGCGCTCGCCGCACAGGCGCACGACATGCCCTGCGCGATTTCCTTCACCGTCGAGACCGACGGCCGGCTCGTCAGCGGCCGGTCGCTGCGGGAGGCGGTCGAGATCGTCGACGACGAAACCAGCGGCGCGCCGCTCTACTACATGATCAACTGCGCCCATCCGACGCATTTCGAGCAGGCGCTGGAGGCTGGCGAAACCTGGCTGAAGCGCGTGCACGGCGTGCGCGCCAATGCCTCGACGAAGAGCCATGCCGAGCTCGACGAATCGGAGACGCTGGACGCGGGCGATCCCGCCGATCTCGGCCGGCGCTATCAGGCACTCACGCGCAGCTTTCCGAGCCTGCGCATCCTCGGCGGCTGCTGCGGCACGGACCACCGCCATGTCGCGGCTGTGTGCGAAGCCTGCCTGCCCTTAGAGGCGCTCAGCGCCTGAGCCGTGGATGCCTCACCGCTCGCCGTCCAGCAGGCGGCCGACGACCTTGGCGGTGTAGTCGACCATCGGGACGATGCGGGCATAGTTCAGCCGCGTCGGCCCGATGATGCCGACGACGCCGACGATGCGCTGCTCGGCATCGCGGAAGGGCGCCGCCACCATCGACGAGCCCGACATCGAGAACAGCTTGTTTTCCGAGCCGATGAAGATGCGGACGCCGTCACCGGCCTCGGCCCGGGACAGCAAGTCGATCACGTCTGTCTGGGTCTCGAGATCGCCGAAAAGCATGCGGATGCGCTCGAGGTCCTCCTGCGCCTTCAGGTCCTCCAGCAGATTGGCCTGGCCGCGGACGATGAGATGGCGGTCGCTGCTCGGGCCGGACGAAGTCGCGATGCCGCTCTCGACCAGCCGGGCAGTCAACGAATCCAGCTCCCGCTCCATCTGCGAGCGATATTCGGCGATCTCGGCGCGCAGTTCGCCCAGCGTCTTGCCCGCGATGCGCGCATTCAGGAAGTTCGCAGCCTCCGTCAGGGCCGACGCCGGCAGGCCGGGCGGCAGGGCCAGCAGCCGGTTCTCGACCGTTCCGTCATCGGCGACCAGGACGACGAGCGCGCGCGCCGTGTCCAGCCGAACGAATTCGATATGCCGCAGCCGGGCATTGGCCTTGGTCGTGACGACGACGCCGGCACCACGCGACAGGCCGGACAGCAAAGCCGAGGCCTCGGTGAGCGCGCCGTCCAGCGTCCGCTGTGAGGCGGCGGCGCGCATCTGGGCCTCGATGCGTCCGCGCTCCTCCGAGGTCAGGTTGCCGACCTCCATCATCGCATCGACGAAGAAGCGCAGGCCCTGCTCGGTCGGCAGCCGCCCGGCGGAAGTGTGCGGAGCGTAGATCAGCCCGGCGAGCTCGAGATCGGTCATGACGTTGCGCACCGTCGCGGGCGACAGCGTCATCGGCAGCAACCGGGCGATGTTGCGGGAGCCGACCGGCTCGCCGGTGGCGAGATAGCCGTCGACGATCTGGCGAAAAATCTCGCGCGAGCGTTGGTCGGTCTCGATCAAGCCGCTGGCGGATTCGGGACGCGGCGTATGGGCGCTCATCTCACTGGGACAAAGGCTGCGACATGGGTCTCATTGTCGGCTTCCGCTCGTGCCGGATCAAGCGGAAACGGAGTATCGGCCAAGCGGGCGGCCCCTCAACTTGCCCCGCCCACCCCAACCGCCTACAAGCCGGCATCTTCGGACAATCAGGATTTTGCCATGCGACCCTCCAAACGCGCCGCGGACGAAATGCGCAAGGTGACGCTCGAACGCGGCGTCGTGCGCTATGCCGAGGGCTCCTGCATGGTGAGCTTCGGCGAGACGAAGGTGCTCTGCGCTGCGACCGTCGAGGAAAAGGGACCGCCCTGGCTGCGCGGCACCGGCAAGGGCTGGGTCACGGCCGAATATTCGATGCTGCCGCGCGCCACGCATGAGCGCACCCGCCGCGAAGTGACGTCCGGAAAGCCCTCCGGCCGCACCCAGGAAATCCAGCGTCTGGTCGGGCGCTCGCTTCGCGCCGTCGTCGACCTGACCGCGATCGGCGAGCGCCAGATCGTCGTCGACTGCGACGTCATCCAGGCCGATGGCGGCACCCGCACGGCCGCGATCACGGGCGCCTGGGTCGCGCTGCACGACGCACTGAAATGGATGGAGGGCCGCTCCATGCTGAAGGGCTCGAATCCGCTGAAGGACCATGTCGCCGCCGTCTCCTGCGGGATCGTCGCCGGCAACCCGGTGATCGATCTCGACTATGTCGAGGATTCCGGCGCGCAGACCGACGCCAATTTCGTCATCACCGGCTCGGGCGGCCTCGTCGAGGTGCAGGGCACGGCCGAGGGCGCACCCTTCTCAGAGGAGGAGCTGATGGCGCTGCTCAGGCTCGCCAAGGGCGGCGTCTCGCAGCTCGTGACGCTGCAGAAGGCGGCGGTGGCCTGAGGACATTCAGCACATGACCTGGGTCGAGATCGCAGTCGGTGTCGCCATTGCCTTCGGTCTCGTCCTGACAACGATCGCATTCAGTCTCTGGCGAGCAACAACTCCGCGCCGCAGGCAGCCGCGGTTTGCACCCCCGTCGGGCAATGAAGATCGAGGACCGGGCGTTGGAGCGCCATCGGACGCAGGCGTTCCTTAGGAAAACAGGGCACATATTTTGACATCTCACCGCCTCCTCACCGGCAAGGTCGTCCTCGCGACGCATAACAAGGGCAAGCTCGTCGAGATGCGCGAGCTGATGGAGCCCTATGGGATCGAGGTCACTTCGGCCGGCGAGCTCGACCTGCCCGAGCCCGACGAGAGCGGATACATGTTCTCGGAGAACGCGGCGATCAAGGCTCATGCCGCGGCGAAAGCCTCCGGCCTGCCGGCGCTCGCCGACGATTCCGGTATCTGCGTCCACGCGCTGGACTGCGCGCCGGGGCTGTTCTCGGCGAATTGGGCCGGGCCGGGCAAGGACTTCAAGCCGGCCATGGCCCGCGTCCTCGCCGAGATGGCCAAGCGCGGCGCGGTGACGGCCGAGCAGCGCCGGGCGCATTTCGTCTCGGCGCTGGTGATCGCCTGGCCGGACGGGCATGAGGAGCTGTTCGAGGGCCGCGTCTTCGGCACTATCGTCGAGGCGCCACGTGGCACGGGCGGCTTCGGCTACAACCCGATCTTCCAGCCCGATGGCTACGACGTGACCTTCGCGGAGATGTCGAGCACGGTGAAAAGCGGCAAGGACGACGCGCTCTCGCATCGCGCCCGCGCCTTCAAGGAGCTCGCGGCCGCCTGCCTCAGGAAACCGAATTGAGCGGCGGCGCTGCCCTCACCGAGCCAACCGGCATTCTGCATCCGACCGCGGATGCGGGCTTCGCGGTCTATGTGCATTGGCCGTTCTGCCTGGCCAAATGCCCCTATTGCGACTTCAACTCCCATGTTCGCCTGCAGCCGCCGGACCAGGCGCGCTATGTCGCGGCCTTCCGCCGCGAACTCGCGCACAGGGCGGCGCTGGCGCCGGGACGGACCGTCACCTCGATCTTCTTTGGCGGCGGCACGCCCTCGCTGATGGAGGGCCGCACCGTCGGCGCAATCCTCGACGCGATCGGCGAAGCCTGGGCGATCGACCCGAACTGCGAGGTCTCGCTGGAAGCCAACCCGACCAGCGTCGAGGCCGGGCGGTTCCGGGATTTCCGGGCGGCGGGCGTGAACCGGGTCTCGCTCGGCGTGCAGGCGCTCAACGATGCCGACCTCAAGGCGCTCGGGCGGATGCACTCCTCGCAGGAGGCGCTGGAGGCAATCGCGATAGCGCGCAAATATTTCGAGCGCTACTCCTTCGACCTGATCTATGCCCGCGCAGCGACGCAGACGCCGGCGTTGTGGCGGGCGGAACTCGAGCTCGCCATCAGCCACGCGGCCGAACATCTCTCGCTCTACCAGCTCACCATCGAGCCCGACACGATGTTCGAGCGGCTGTTCAAGGCCGGCAAGCTCGCGATCCCGGACCATGATGCGGGCGCCGCCCTTTACGAGATCACGCAGGAGATCACCGCCCGCCACGGCCTGCCGGTCTACGAGATTTCGAACCATGCAAGGCCCGGCGCCGAATGCCGGCACAACCTGGTCTACTGGCGCTATGGCGAATATGCCGGCGTCGGCCCCGGCGCCCATGGCCGCCTCGTCACCTCCGAGGGGCGGATGGCACATTCGACGGAGAAGCGCCCCGAAACCTGGCTCGAACGGGTCGAAGCCGAGGGGCATGCGCTGGTCGAAGACGAGCGGCTCGATGCCGAGGCGCAGGGCGACGAATACCTGCTGATGGGGCTGCGCCTGGTCGAAGGCATCGATCCGGCCGTGTTCAAGGCCCTGTCGGGACGGACGCTGAGCGCAAGCCGCGTAGACGGCCTGATCGCGGAAAAGCTCCTGGCGCGCAAGCCGGGCGGCAAGATCGCCTGCACGCCGGACGGGGCGCTGGTGCTCGACGCCGTAGTCGCCGATCTGGCGGCGTAACCCGCCCGTCATTCACGGGCGGAGCAAAGCGCAGACCCGAGAATCGCCGGCAAGAGATGCTCGGGTCGAGCCCGAGCATGACGCGCATCACTGCGTCGGCGGGCCGAGATCGCGCGGTGCGGCGTTCACGGTGACGATCCGGCCGTTGCGCAGCTCCAGAACCGCGAGACCGCGCTCGACCTGGCCGTCCGGCCGGAAGCGGAAGACGCCGTCCGCACCGGCGAAGCCCGAGGCGTTGGTCAGTACCGATTCCGAGAAGCGCTGCGAGCCTTGTGTCCGCGCGAGCGCGGCTGCGAGCGAGACCGCATCATAGGCCAGTGTCGCTGTGCGCGTCGGCGCGGCGTTGAAGCGCTGCTGGTAGCGCCCGGAGAAGGCGTTGAAGCCGGCGGTATCGGGCGAGGCGAACCAGCCGCCCTGGATCGCCGGCACGCGCGCGACATCGGCATCGTTCCAGACGCCGGTGCCGAGCGGCTTGACACGGGCCGGATCGTAGCCGGCCTGCTGCAGCGCGGTGCCGAGCGCCGGCATGGTGTCGGCCGCCGCAGGCACGAACAGCGCATCCGCCTGCTGCAGCGCCGGCACAAGCCGGGTGGCTGCGGCGCGCATCGCATTCGGGTCCGCCGCGAAGCGCTCGATCACGACCACGCGGCCGCCGCGCGCCGCGACGGCTTGCTGGAACGCCGCCTCGACGACCTTGCCATAGGCGGTGTCGGGGACAAGCGCGGCGAAGGACCTGCGGCCCTGCTGCGAGGCATAGGCGATGACGCGGCTGACGTCGTTCTCCGGCGGGAAGGAGAGCAGGTAGATACCGCGCCCGGCGACACTGGTGTCGCTGGAAAAGGCGATGACCGGCCGGTTGGCGCCGCGCGCGACCTGCCCGACCGCCTGGACGGAGGGGGCGAAAAGCGGGCCGATGATCAGCTCGGCGCCTTCCCGCAGGGCTTCCTGCGCTGCCGCCTGCGCGCCCTGGGGCGTTCCGCGGTCGTCCTTGACCAGCAGGGTCAGGTCGGCATTGGGGAATTCCGCCAGAGCCATCTCGGCCGCGTTCCTGAGCGAGTTGCCGATGGTGGCGCCCTGCCCCTCCGCGCTCAGCGGCAGGATCAGCCCGACCTTGACGTTGCCCGTGCCGAGCGTCTGGCCGGTGGGCTGTGCCGGCTGCGCCGAACCGCTGTCGAAGCCCGGCAATCCGCCCGTACCGCCGCTGCAGCCTGCCAGGCCCAGCCCCGCGAAGGCGAGCAGCGAGACCGCATGCCGCCGGTGAACCGGTGTTTGGAGCCGATGGCGCGACACGGGCGATCTCCAGATCTTGAGCCGGACCGGCCGTAAGCCCGCCCGACGATACAGCCCCCCGACCGTGGGACTTTCCTGCCAGTGCGACATGTTATTTTCAAGTTGTTAACTCTGAGTTGCGCCGAGCCAACGCGGCTTTGCAGGTCCGCCGACAATGGCGCGGGCACTGCGCTTGTGGCAGGGTCGGCCGATGTCGACAGCCTCCCCCGCAGCGCCGCGCGCCCCGAGCTACACCGCCTTCGGGCTCAAGGCGGAGGCCGAGCCGCTGGAGCCCGGCCTGCACATCGTCGCGACGCCGATCGGCAATCTTCGCGACATCTCCTTCAGGGCGCTGGCGACCCTGGCGGCTGCGGACGCGGTGTTGGCCGAGGACACCCGCACCTCCAAGACGCTGCTGGCGCATTACGGCATCTCGACGCCGCTCCTGCCCTATCACGAGCACAACGCCGCGCAGATGCGCCCAAAGATCCTCGCGAAACTGCGCGAGGGCGGAAAACTCGCGCTGATCTCGGATGCCGGCACGCCGCTGGTCTCGGACCCCGGCTACAAGCTCGTCGCCGAGATCGTGGCCGAGGGGCTGCCCGTCACCGGCATACCCGGCCCCTCGGCGGTGCTGGCCGCGCTGGTGCTGGCCGGACTACCGACCGACCGCTTCTTCTTCGAGGGCTTCCTGCCGCCGAAATCGGCGGCGCGGCGGACGCGGCTGACCGAGCTCGCCGCTATCCCCGGCACCCTCGTCTTCTTCGAATCGCCGCGACGCGTCGCCGAGATGCTGGCGGATGCCGCCGCCGTGCTGGGCGAGCGACCGGGCGCGGTGGCGCGCGAGCTGACCAAGTTCTACGAGAATGTCCAGCGCGGCCCGCTGAGTGCGCTTGCGGCCCATTACGGCAGCGAGGAGGAGGCGCGCGGCGAGATCGTCGTCATCATCGGCCCGCCCGGCGCGACCGAACTCTCGTCGGCCGCCGACCTGATCGGGGACAGGCTGCGCGTCGCGCTGGCCCAGGTCTCGCTCAAGGAAGCCGTGGCGCAGGTCGCGGCCGAAACCGGCCAGCCGCGCCGCAAGGTCTATGCGCTGGCGCTCGAACTGACGCGCGACGAGACGCCGTGACGCCGCAGCCGGCCAGGAACGAGGCGCGCAGCCGGCGGGCCCACCGCTCGGGCCTGACCGGCCGGCGCGCGGAATGGCTGGCGATCCTCTGGCTCGCCGCCAAGGGCTACAGGCTCCTGGCCCGGCGCTTCGGCGGCAAGGGCGGGGAGATCGACCTGATCGTGAAGCGTGGCCGCACGGTCGCCTTCGTCGAGGTCAAGGCGCGCGAATCCATCGAGGATGCTCTGACGGCGATCACGCCCGAGAAGCGGCGGCTGGTCGAATTGCGCATCCGGCAGTGGCTCGCACAAAATCCCTGGGCGATGGACCATCATCTGCGGGCGGACGCCCTGTTCCTCGCGCCGCGGCGCTGGCCGCGCCATGTGCGGGCCGCGTTCGAGCTCGCCCTGTAACGCAGCCGAGACCCCTTGCGGTCGGCGTATCGGCGGGACGATAAGAGCGTGCCTGGACACACAGCCCTCATCCTGAGGAGCCTCTCACGGCTCCTCAGGATGAGGGCTTGCGATGTCTTCAGGCAGCCTCGCCGAAGCACTGCCACGACAGGAAAGCTTGCCATGACCCTCACCGTCGCCATCCAGATGGATCCGATCGAGCGCGTCCGGATCGCCGGCGACACCGGCTTCGCCCTGATGCTGGAGGCGCAGGCGCGCGGCCATACGCTCTTCACCTATACGCCCGACAAGCTCTCGATGCGCGACGGCAAGGTGACGGCGCCGATGCGGCCGGTCACGGTGCGCGATGTCGAGGGCGATTATTTCACGGCCGGGTCGGAGGAAAAGGTCGATCTGTCGACGCTCGACGTGGTGCTGCTGCGGCAGGACCCGCCCTTCGACATGGCCTATGTCTCGACCACGCATATGCTGGAGCGGATCCATCCGAAAACGCTGGTGGTCAACGACCCGGCGCAGGTGCGCAACGCGCCCGAAAAGCTTTTCGTCACGCATTTCCCGGAGCTGATGCCGCCGACGCTGATCACCCGCGACCGCGCCGAGATCGAGGCCTTCCGCGACGAGCATGGCGAGATCGTGATGAAGCCGCTCTACGGCCATGGCGGCGCGACCGTGTTCAAGACCAGCAAGACCGACCCGAATTTCGGCTCGCTCTTCGACCTGTTCAGCAATCTCTTCCGCGAGCCCTGGGTGGTGCAGGGCTTCATCAAGGAGATCAGCGAGGGCGACAAGCGCATCATCCTGATCGACGGCAAGGCGGCCGGCGCGGTCAACCGCGTGCCGGCGGTGGGCGACCTGCGCGCCAACATGGTGCGCGGCGGCGCGGCACGGCCGACCGACCTGTCGAAGCAGGAACTCGAGATCTGCGAGGCGATCGGCCCTTCGCTGCGCGAGCGCGGCCTGCTGCTCGTCGGCATCGACGTGATCCATGGCAAGCTGACCGAGATCAACGTCACGGCGCCGACCGGCGTGCGCGCGATCAAGAAGCTCGGCGGGCCGGACCTCGCGGCAGAGCTCTTCGAGGTGATCGAGACCAAGGTGGCGCACCGCGCCTGAACGGGCGGCCTTCTCAGCCTCTGACGAAGCCCTTCCAGCAGGAGCCGAGCGCGATCTCGCGTCGCCCGGCGAGCGCCGGCGCATAGAGCCCGCGCAGTGCTTCGTTCGCGACCGTGATCGGGCATTGCGGCAGCAGGACGAGGTCGGCAGCCGCGACGGCCGCGATCGCCGCGGCATCGGGCGTCTCCACCGCGCGGAACGGGTCGGCGCCGATCGCGATGTGCCGAACGCCGGTCCGCCCCATCAGCGCCGGGAACGGATTGGCGAAGTTGAGGCTCATGATCGTCTCGAAGCGAGTACCGCTCTGCGCCTCATGGGCCAGGATGGCGCCGATGCCGGCATCGACCGCCATCAGCCAGCCCAGCTGGAAGTCGAGCTCGGAATAGAGGCTCTGGCTCGGCAGGATCTTCTGCTCGGCCATCGCGTTCAGGACATCGGGCGAGGCGGCGTAGATCACCTGCATCTTGGCGGCCCGCCCCACGACTTCCACATTCTGCGAGACCTGACCCAGACGCCCGAGATGCGTATGCGGCAGGGCCATGTAGCCGGTCTGGGCGAGCATGGCCCGCCCGGCACGCTGCAGCACGGTCTCGACCGGCGGGATTGCGGTCGCGGCCACCAAAGCGAGCACGAGGAAGGCGCCGCGGCGGCCACTGCCGGCCCAGCCGATGACGATGCAGAGCAGGACCGGCCAGATGAAGATGAAGGCCTGGCCGCCGGTGTTCTGCGTCTCGAAGAAGAGACCGGCCGCCATCACTACGGCGAGCCAGACGACATCGCGGTCGAGCAGCTGCTGCAAACCGTGCCAGGACGGCCGACGGGCAACAGCGCGGGCGCCGGCGAAGAGGTCGCGCCGCTCGAGCCAGATCAGCGTGACGATCAGCGCGCCGCCGGCAGCGACGATGTCGAGATGCAGCGAGCCGGCCTGGAGGAAGCGCTGCAGGATGCCGCCGGCATTGATCGCCACAAGCGCCACGATGCTTTCGACATAGGCGCTGACGAGCCCGTTCCAGATTTCCAGCACGAGCAGCGCGACAACGCCCAGAACCGCCGCGACGAGGCTCGCGCGGATGTCGATGCGGCCCACGAGCATCGCAAAGGCGACGATGACCCCGCCGGCCAGGAAGCCGGTGATCTTGATCAGCAGCAGCGCCAGGATGCACCAGACAAGCACCGCGATCAGCGCGCGCCTGTCGCGGAGTACCGTCAGGGCGCTAACCAGCACGTAGAGCACGATGCTGACCTGCCGGTTGTAGATGCCGAAACCGTCCGTTCCCGGAAAGAACGAGTAGTGCTCGACGTTGATCGGCAGGATCTGGAAGACGAGATAGGGCAGCAGCAGCGCGAAGGCCGTCGCGCGCGAGCGTCTGTCGGCCTCGCGCAGGATCAGCGCCATCGGCGGCGCCGTCACGAGGAACAGCGACCATTGCGCCAGCAGGAGCGGCTGCGCGCGCGGGAAGACGTCGCCGAGCCAGGCGAAGAGCCAGTAGCCCAGCGGGCCGACCGGCGTGATGAAATCGATCAGCGGAGTCTGGCCGCTCTCGATGCGGTTGGCCGCGTCGAGATACAGCGTGAGATCCCAGTACATCGGGCCCAACGGCAGCAGCAGCGGGCGGGTCAGCAGCACCGCGCAGAGAAGGACAGCGCCTGCAAGCAGAAGCAGCGGCGAGAACAGCGTCTTGCGGAACTCGCCTATGGCCTGGGTCGGCGCAGTCGCGGTCGGTCTGTCGGCCTGCATTCGCTCCTCGCGCGGCGATCCGTCCTGGATGCACGCTCGATTAGCGGAAACCGGTTAAGACTCCGCTGAAATCGCTGGCGACCGAGCCGGCTTCACGCGCGTGCGGTGCCGTTCAGGCTGTTGGTCTCGTCCCAGCCATAGCGCAGCGTCTCGAAGCGCATCGTCAGCGCGTCGATCAGCAGCAGCTTGCCGACGAGCGGCTCGCCAAAGCCGGTCACGGTGCGGATCACCTCCAGCGCCATCAGCGAGCCGACGGCGCCGGGCAGCGCGCCGAGAATGCCGGCCTCGGCGCAGGTCGGGATCGCGCCCGGCGGCGGCGCCTCCGGGAACAGGCAGCGCCAGGTCGGGTTTGGGCGGCCGTCAGTACCCGTCTCATGGGCGCGGATGGTGGTGACGGAGCCGTCGAAGCGGCCGAGCGCTCCCATCACCAGCGGCTTGCGCTCATGGAAGCAGGCATCGGAGACCGCATAGCGCGTGGCGAAATTGTCCGAGCCCTCGGCGACGATGTCGTAGAAGGCGATCAGGGCGCGGGCGTTGTGCGGGTCGATGCGCGTGACGTGCTCCTCGACGATCACATGCGGGTTGAGCCGGCGGATGAAGGCCGCCGCCGCGACCGCCTTGTGGGCGCCGATGTCGTCGGTGCCGTAGATCGTCTGGCGCTGGAGGTTCGAGAGCGAGACGATGTCGTCGTCGACGATGCCGATCTTCCCGACGCCGGCGGCGGCGAGATATTGCAGCAGCGGCGCGCCGAGTCCTCCCGCCCCGACGACGAGGACGCGCGCATTCTTCAGGCGTTGCTGTCCCGGGCCGCCGATCTCGGGCAGCACGAGATGGCGGGCATAGCGTTCGATCTCGTCGTCGTTCAGGCTCATCCGTGAAGGGTTAAGCCGATCCGGCGCCGCGGGCAATCGCCGCGCCCGGCTTCGGCCAGGCGCAACCCCTGCGGATCGCCGCTGGCTTGGCCATGCGGGCAAGCCATGTCATCGTGTCGCCTGGAAGGGCTGGTCAACAGCCGCCATCCAACAGGGGATCGGTCCATGCGTTTGACATCGCTTGCGCTGGCGCTGGCCGGCGTCGCCTTCTCGGCTGTCGCGACGATGGCGCAGACCGCGATCAAGCCGGCGGTCGTCTACGACAAGGGCGGCAAGTTCGACAAATCCTTCAACGAGGGCGTCTTCGCCGGGGCGGAGAAATTCAAGGCCGAGACCGGCATCGAGTTCCGCGACTTCGAGCCGACCAACGAAGCGCAGATCGAGCAGGCGCTGCGCCGCTTCGCCCGCGACGGGCATTCGCCGATCATTGCCGTGGGCTTCTCGCAGGCGACCGCGCTGCAGAAGGTCGCGACCGAGTTCCCGGACCTGAAATTCACCATCATCGACATGGTGGTGGAGCTGCCGAACGTGCAGTCAGTGGTGTTCAAGGAGCATGAGGGCTCCTATCTGGTCGGTCTGCTCGCGGGCATGGCCTCGAAGACCAACAAGGTCGGCTTCGTCGGCGGCATGGACATCCCGCTGATCCGGAGATTCGCCTGCGGCTATGTCCAGGGGGTGAAGGCGGCCAAGAAGGAGGCCGAGATCTTCCAGAACATGACCGGCTCGACGCCGGCGGCCTGGAACGATCCGGTGAAGGGCGGCGAGCTCGCCAAGTCGCAGATCGACCGCGGCGCCGACGTGATCTACCACGCCGCCGGCGGCACGGGCATCGGCGTGCTGCGCGCCGCGGCCGATGCCGGCAAGCTCGGCATCGGCGTCGATTCCAACCAGAATGCGCTGCAGCCCGGCAAGGTGCTGACGTCGATGCTGAAGCGCGTCGACGTCGCCGCCTACAACTCCTTCATGGCGGCGCATAAGGGCAATTGGGCGCCCGGCGTTTCCGTGCTCGGGCTCAAGGAGGACGGCGTGGGCTGGGCGCTCGACGACGCCAACCGGGCGCTGATCACACCCGAGATGCAGGCTGCCGCCGACAAGGCCCGCGCCGACATCATCAGCGGCACGATCAAGGTCCACGACTACATGTCGGATTCGAAATGCACGCTCTGAAGCAGGAGATGCCCGGGGCAGGCACGAGCCCGGCGGCCAGGGCAGCACCACCGCCATGAAGGTCACCGTCCTCGGCTCGGGCGACGCCTTCGGGACCGGCGGGCGCTTCAACACCTGCCTTCATGTCGAGGCCGGGGCCGAGCGCCTGCTGCTCGATTGCGGCAGCTCCAGCATGGTGGCGCTGAACAAGGCAGGGGTGGAGCGCAACGGCCTCTCCACGCTGCTCTTCACGCATTTTCACGACGACCATTTCGGCGGCCTGCCCGCCTTCCTGCTCGATGCGCAGTTCGTCTCGCGGCGGACGCAACCGCTGACGATCGCCGGACCAGCCGGCATCGAGCACCGGACGCTGCATGAGCTCGAGGCTGCCTTTCCCGGCTCGACCAGCAATCGCTGGCGCTTTCCGATCCGCTATGTCGAGGTCACGCCGAGTCAGCCGGCAGAACTGGCCGGCTGCGCGGTTTCGGCTTTCCCGATGGTGCATGACGAGCGCGCCGGTCCCTGCCAGGGTTATCGTCTCGGCTTCGGCGGCAAGGTCTTCGCCTTCTCGGGCGACACCGCCTGGACCGAGGCGCTGATCCCGCTCGCGGCGGGGGCGGATGTGCTGCTGGTCGAGTGCTATACCTTCGACACGAAACTCGCCAACCACCTCGACTACCGCTCTCTGGCGGAACACCGGGCGCGGATCGGCGCCGCGCGGATCGTGCTGACCCATATGAGCGCGAGCATGCTGGCGCATCCCGAGGACCTGCCGGAGGAGCGGGCCCATGACGGGATGACGATCGCGCTATGACGATACCGCCCGTTCCCGCCATCGAGCTCGCGGGCGTCTCGAAGCGGTTCGGCGCGGTCCAGGCGAACAGGGACGTCTCGCTCTCCGTCCCTTCCGGCTCGATCCACGGCATCGTCGGCGAGAACGGAGCCGGCAAATCGACGCTGATGTCGATTCTCTACGGCTTCTACGAGGCCGATGCCGGGGAGATCCGGATCGGCGGCGAGCCCCGCCGGATCCGCAGCCCGGCCGATGCGATCGGCTGCGGCATCGGCATGGTCCACCAGCACTTCATGCTGGTGGAGACGCTGAGCGTGGTCGAGAACATCGTGATCGGCGCCGAGGGTGGCCCCTTCCTCAAGGGCGGCCTCGCCAGGGCGCGAGCGGAACTGGCGAAGCTTTCGAGCGATTTCGGCCTTGCGATCGACCCGGACGCGCTTGTCGGCGAGCTCTCCGTCGGCCTGCAGCAGCGCGTCGAGATTTTGAAGGCGCTGCATCGCGGCGCGCAGATCCTGATCCTCGACGAGCCGACCGCCGTGCTGACGCCGGCCGAGGCCGAGCAGCTCTTCACGCTGCTGCGCAGGCTCAAGGCCCAGGGCCGAACCGTCATCCTGATAACCCACAAGCTGCGCGAGATAATGGATGTGACGGACCGGGTCTCGGTGATGCGGCGCGGCGAGATGGTCGCGCATCTGGCGACGGCCGAGACTTCGCCCCCGGAACTGGCGGAGGCGATGGTCGGACGCCGCGTGCTGCTGCGCGTCGAGAAGGCGCCACGCCGGCCGGGGGCGCCGGTGCTCGAAGTCGTCGGGCTCTCCTATGTCGATGAACGCGGCTACGAGACGCTCAAGGATGCGAAACTGACGCTGCATGCAGGCGAGATCGTCGGCATCGCCGGAGTCGCGGGCAACGGCCAGAGTGAATTGCTCGAACTGCTGGCCGGGCTGATCCAGCCTGCGCGGGGGGTGATCCGGCTCGACGGGCGGATTCTCACCGCCGCCGAGCGCAACCCGGCCCGGCTGCGCAAGCTCGGGCTGATGCATGTTCCCGAGGACCGGCAGAAGACCGGGCTGGTCACCGCCTTCCTGGCCGCCGAAAGCGCCATCCTCGGTTATCATGACGACGCGGCATTCGGGCCCGGCCCCTTCCTGTCGCCCGGCGCGATCCAGGCGCATGCTAGGGCCGCCTTCGCTGCCTATGACGTGCGCCCGGCAGACCCCGCTCTGAAGACGGCGAAATTCTCCGGCGGCAACCAGCAGAAGATCGTGCTCGGCCGCGAGATCGAGCGGGCGCCGAAGGTCCTGCTCGTCGGCCAGCCGACGCGGGGCGTCGATATCGGCGCGATCGAGTTCATCCACCGCCGGCTGGTCGCGCTGCGCGATGCAGGGGTCGCGATCCTGCTGGTCTCGGTGGAATTGGAGGAGGTGATGGCGCTGTCCGACCGCATCCTGGCGATGTGCGGCGGGCGGATCACCGGCGAACGGGTGGCAGACGCTGCCGACGAGCGCGAGCTCGGCTTGCTGATGGCCGGCGTGGGAGAGGCCGCATGACGGGCTGGCATGGGCCTGGCTCGTCATGCTCGGGCTCGACCCGAGCATCTCCCGCAAGAGTTTCCCGGGTCTGCGCTGCGCTGCGCCCGAGAATGACGGCCACGTCATGAACGCCGCCCCCATCGAGCTGCCGCGCTGGGCCGATTCGGGCCTTGTGCCACTGGTCTCGGTCGCGGCCGCGCTCCTCGTCGCCGGGCTGGTCGTACTCGGCATCGGCGAAAGCCCGATCGAGGCGACGGCGCTCCTTCTGCGCGGGGCGCTCGGCTCGGCCGAGGGCGTCGGCTTCACGCTCTACTACGCGACGAACTTCATCTTCACCGGGCTCGCCGTCGCTGTCGCCTTCCATGCCGGGCTGTTCAATATCGGCGGCGAGGGCCAGGCGACGATCGCCGGCATCTTCGTCGCGCTCGCCTGCCTGTGGCTCGCGCCGCTGCCGGGCTTCCTGCTGGTGCCGCTCGCCGTGCTCGCCGCGGCCGCTGGCGGCGCCCTTTACGGCCTTGTTCCCGGCTGGCTGCAGGCGACGCGCGGCAGCCATGTCGTCATCACCACGATCATGTTCAATTTCCTGGCGGCGACGCTCGCCGTCTATTTGCTGGTCGAGGTGATCGGCAAACCGGGCTCGATGCAGCCGGAGACCGCGACTTTCGCGGACCATGCCATCCTGACGCCGATGCACCGGCTGCTGGCGCCGCTCGGTGTGAGGCTGCCGGCAACGCCGCTGAACAGCGCCTTCCTGCTGGCGCTGGCCGCGCTCGTGGCCGTCTGGGCGCTGATCTTCCGCTCGCGGCTGGGCTTCGCGATCCGCACGCTTGGCGCCAATCCGCGCGCGGCGGCCTATGCCGGGATCTCGCCGGCGCGAATCACCATGGTCGCCATGGCGATCTCGGGCGCGCTCGCCGGCGGACTCGCGGTCAACGAGGTCATGGGCGTGCAGCACCGGCTGCTGCTCGACTTCACGGCCGGATACGGCTTCGTCGGCATCGCGGTCGCGCTGATGGGGCGCGGCCATCCGCTCGGCATCGCGCTCGCCGCGCTGCTCTTCGGCGTGCTCTACCAGGGCGGGGCCGAGCTCTCCTTCGACAAGCCGAGCATCACCCGCGACATGGTGGTGGTGATCGGCGGCATCGTCGTCCTGTTCGCGGGCGCGCTCGACGGCCTGTTCCGGCGGCTGGTGGCGGGCGGGTTGCGGGTCGGGAAGTCAGGCTGACGATGGACGCCCTCGCCACCATCGCCGTCATCCTCGATTCGACGATCAGGCTTTCCGTGCCGCTGCTCTGTGCGGCCCTGGCGGGGCTGTGGTCGGAGCGTGCCGGCGTCGTCGATATCGGGCTCGAAGGCAAGATGCTGGTCGCGGCCTTCGCCTCGGCAGTGATCGCGGCGCAGAGCGGCTCGGCCTGGGCCGGGCTCCTGGCCGGGATCACGGCCTCGGTCGCGCTCGCACTGGTGCATGGCTTCGCTGCCATCACCTGGCGCGGCAACCAGATCGTCTCCGGCGTCGCTATCAACATGCTGGCAGCGGGCCTCACCGTCATCCTCGGCAATGCCTGGTACGGACAGGGCGGGCGCACGCCGACGCTGGAAGGGGCGGCGCGCTTCGGCGACATCACCCTGCCCTTTGCCGACAGCGCGCGCGAAAGCGTGCCCGGGCTCGGTCTGCTCTATGCCGAGGTCGTCTCGGGCCATGCCGCGCCGGCCTATCTCGCCCTTCTCTGCGTCGTCCTCACCGCCTTCGTGCTGAAGCGGACGCGCTTCGGCTTACGGCTGCGCGCCGTCGGCGAGAACCCGGCCGCGGTCGACACCGCCGGCATCTCGGTCGCAGGGCTGCGCTATGGCGCGGTCGTGATCTGCGGCGCGCTCTGCGGGCTGGGCGGCACCTATCTCGCGGTCTCGCAATCGGCCGGTTTCCTGCCGCATATGACCGCCGGCAAGGGCTTCATCGCGCTCGCCGCCGTGATCTTCGCCAATTGGCGGCCCTGGCAGGCGCTCTGGGCCTGCCTGCTTTTCGGCTTGCTCGATGCGGTCGCGATCCGCATGCAGGGCGTCGTGCTGCCCGGCATCGGGCAGGTGCCGGTTCAGGCGATCCAGGCCCTGCCCTATCTGATGACAGTGATCCTGCTCGCCGGCTTCATCGGCAGGGCGACGCCACCAAAGGCCTCCGGCCTGCCCTATGTGAAGGAGCGCTGAGATGGCAGCGGATGCTGAAACCGATTTCGAGGCGCTGTTCGCGGCTGCGGCGCGCGTCCAGCCCCTCGCCTATGCCCCCTATTCGCGCTTCAAGGTCGGCGCCGCGATCCGCGACGAGCACGGCGCGATCCATGACGGCTGCAATGTCGAGAACGCCGCCTATCCGTCAGGCAGCTGCGCCGAACAGGGCGCGATCTCCGCGATGATCGCCGGCGGTGGCAGCCGCATCACCGCGATCCTGGTTCTCGGCGAGGGCGACGTGCTGGTGACGCCCTGCGGCGCCTGCCGCCAGCGCATCCGCGAATTTGCCAGCGCGGACACACCGGTCGCGATCGCCGGACCGGGCGGCATCCGGACAATGTTCACGCTGGCCGAGCTGTTGCCAGCGTCCTTCGGACCGGACAACTTGCGGGCATGATTAGTCATCGTTTCAAGCCCTGTTCCCTTCGGCGCAGACCATCCGGCAGGCCATGAGCAGCGAAGCCGAATTCGAAAGGGCCGCGCGCATTCTCGCCGAGCACGGCGTGACGCGAGCCATCGACTGCGCCATCGTGCTCGGGACGGGGCTCGGCCTGCTCGCCGAGCAGGTCGAGGATGCGGTCCGCATTCCCTATGCCGCGATTCCCGGCTTCCCGTCGGGCGCCGTCTCCGGCCATGCCCGTCAACTCTGCATCGGCAGGCTCGAAGGCCGGACGGTGCTCATATTCCAGGGCCGGGCGCATTATTACGAAGGCGGCGATCCGGCCGCGATGCGGGTGCCGCTCGGCATGCTGACCGCGCTGGGCTCGCCGCCGCTGATCCTGACCAATGCGGCAGGCTCTCTGCGACCCGAATTGCCGCCGGGCAGCCTCGTGCTGGTCAACGACCACATCAATCTCAACGGCCCGAACCCGCTGATCGGCGATACCGGTGACGGCCGCTTCGTGCCCATGGTCGACGCCTATGACCCGGCCTTGCGCGAAAGGTTGAAGGCGGCGGCCGGCAAGGCCGGGCTGCCGCTCGGCGAAGGCGTCTATATGTGGTTCTCCGGGCCGAGCTTCGAGACGCCGGCCGAGATCCGGATGGCACAGGTGCTGGGGGCAGACCTCGTCGGCATGTCGACCGTTCCCGAGGTCATCCTGGCGCGGCGGCAGGGCCTGCGCGTCGCGGCGGTCTCGGTCGTTACCAATATGGGCGCGGGGCTTCATGGCGGCGCGCCGCATCACGGCGAAACCAAGGATGTCGCCTCGGCCTCCGGCGGCGAACTGGCGCGGCTGCTGCGAGCCTTCCTGAGGGAGCTCGCAGACGCATGACGGACGCCGAGATTGCCGCCCGCGCGCTTGCCTTGCTCGAC
The DNA here is from genome assembly GCF_001429395.1 of Allobosea sp. Root381. GTDB lineage: Bacteria > Pseudomonadota > Alphaproteobacteria > Rhizobiales > Beijerinckiaceae > Allobosea. The sequence goes on along the minus strand of NZ_LMJT01000009.1, from coordinate 186,963 downwards.
CTGACCGACCTCACCGACCATGCCGATGCGGCCGGGCTCGCGGCGCTCTGCGCGAAGGCAGTGGCGCCGCCGGTGCCGGTTGCCGCCATCTGCATCTGGCCGCGCTTCGTGGCGCAGGCGCGGAGCCTGCTGGGAGCGGGGCCCGTCAGGATCGCGACCGTCGTCAACTTTCCCGCCGGCGCGGACGAAGCGGCCGCGGTGGTGGACGATACGCGGATCGCGCTCGCCGCCGGTGCCGACGAGATCGACCTCGTCCTGCCTTGGCGTGTTTTTCTGACAGGCGACAGCGAGAGCGCCGCAGCGATGGTCGCACGCGTCCGGGAGGCCAGCCGGGGCAAGACGCTGAAGGTGATCCTCGAGACCGGCGAATATCCGGACCTCGTGAAGGTGCGCGCCGCCTCCGAGCTGGCGATCGTTCATGGTGCGGACTTCATCAAGACTTCGACCGGCAAGACCGCGCATTCGGCCAGCCTGCCCGCCGCGCGGACGATGCTGGAGGTGATCGCTAACGCCGGGCGGCCAGTCGGGCTAAAGCCCTCGGGCGGCATCCGTAGCCTCGCGGACGCGACGGGCTATCTCGACCTTGCCGACGCGATCATGGGGCCGGGCTGGGCCACGGCGAAAACATTCCGTTTCGGCGCCAGCGGCCTGCATCAGGTGCTGATCGAGGCGATGACCGGCGGCAAGACGGAACGGGCGGACGGACCTTACTGAGATGAAGCTGACGCAGGAGATAATCGCCGCCAAGCGCGATGGCTGGGAATTGCCCGAGGCCGATATCCGCCAGATCGTCGCCGGCATCGCCGACCACAGCGTCAGCGAGGGCCAGGCAGCGGCCTTCGCCATGGCGATCTTCTTCCGCGACATGAGCGCGAAGGAGCGCGTCGCGCTGACGCTGGCCATGCGCGATTCCGGAACGGTGCTGAACTGGGATGACCTGCCGGGCCCGGCGCTCGACAAGCATTCGACCGGCGGCGTTGGCGACACGGTGAGCCTGCCGCTCGCCGCGGCGGTGGCGGCCTGCGGCGGCTATGTGCCGATGATCTCGGGCCGCGGCCTCGGCCATACCGGCGGGACGCTCGACAAGCTCGACAGCATTCCCGGCTATGTAACGCAGCCGGACAATGCACTGTTTCGCAAGGTGGTGCGTGAGCAGGGCTGCGCCATCATCGGCCAGACAGACGATCTCGCCCCGGCCGACAAACGGCTCTACGCCATCCGCGACGTCACTGCGACCGTCGAGACGATTCCGCTTCTGACCTCGTCGATCCTGTCGAAGAAGCTCGCCGCCGGATTGCACGGCCTCGTCATGGACGTGAAATACGGCTCGGGCGCCTTCCTCCCGGATTACCGCAAGGGGCTGGCGCTGGCCGATGCGCTGGTCGGCGTCGCCAATGGCGCGGGACTGCCGACGACGGCGCTGATGACCGACATGGACGAGCCGCTGGCGACGGCCGCCGGCAACGCGCTGGAAGTCACCTATGCGCTCGACCACCTCACCGGCAAGCGACGGGAGCCGCGGTTCCATGCGGTCACCGTCGCGCTCGCGGCCGAGATGCTGCTGCTCGGCCGGCTCGCCGCCGATATCGAGGACGCGACCGCGAAGATCGAGGCAGCTTTCGCCAGCGGGGCTGCGGCCGAACGCTTCGCCCGGATGATCGCAGCGCTGGGCGGGCCGGCCGACCTGCTGGAGAAGCCGGCAAAACATCTTGCCGCGGCGCCGATCGTCCGGGCTGTCCATGCCGATGCGGCCGCGATCGTCCAGAGCGTCGATACGCGCGGCGTCGGCCAGGCCGTGGTGGCGCTGGGCGGCGGGCGGACACGTCCGCAGGATCCGATCGACCCGGCCGTCGGCATCGTCGCGCTGGCGGGGGTCGGCGATACGCTCGGCCCCGACCGGCCGCTCGGCATCGTCCATGCCCGCGATGAGGACGGCTTCGAAAGGGCGAAAGCCCGCTTGCGCGAGGCCTATCGTCTGGGAGAGGGTGCGCCGGAGCGCGGCGCACTGGTCGCGGAACGCATCACGGAGAGTACGCACGCATGAGCCTGCTTCTGGCAATGACCGGCTGGCATGTCGAGGACTGGCGCGAGCGCTTCAAGGCGCTGCTGCCGGACATGCCGATCGTGATCCTGGGCGAGCCGTTCGACCGGCGCTCGGTGCATTACGTCGCGAGCTGGAAGCATCCGGAGGGCAGCCTCGCCGGCCTGCCGAACCTCGCCGCGATCTTCTCGCTCGGCGCCGGCGTCGACCATCTCTTCGCCGACACCCGCCTGCCCGAGGTGCCGATCGCGCGCGTCGTCGATCCCGATCTGACGACCCGGATGAGCGAGTACATCGTGCTGCACTGCCTGCTGCATCTGCGGCAGCAGCGCCGCTACGACAGCCAGCAGCGCCAGTCGAGCTGGGAGGACGACCGCAACCAGCCGGCCGCCCGCTCGGTGCGGGTCGGCATGATGGGGCTGGGCGAACTCGGGCAGGACGCGGCGCGCAAGCTGAAGGTCATGGGCTTCGACGTCGCCGGCTGGAGTCGCTCGCCGAAGAGCGTCGCGGGGCTCCAGACCTTCGCCGGCACCGACGGCATGGCGCCCTTTCTCGCCCGCACCGACATCCTCGTCAGCCTCCTGCCGCTGACCGACGAGACGCGCGGCACGATCGACGCCACGATGCTGGCCGGCCTGGCGCAGGACGGGCGGCTGGGCGGTCCCTTCCTGATCAATGCCGGGCGCGGCGGGCTGCAGGTCGAGGCCGACATCCTGGCAGCGCTCGATGCCGGGACCCTCAAGGGCGCAACGCTCGACGTCTTCGAGACCGAGCCGCTGCCGGTCGAATCGAAGCTCTGGACCCATCCGGCCGTGACGGTCACGCCGCATAACGCGGCAATGTCGGAGCCCGAGGCGATCGCGACGCAGATCGCGGCCCAGATCCGGCGGCTCGAGGCGGGCGAGCCGCTGGAGCACGTCGTCGATCCGGCGCGGGGCTATTGAGCCGGATCATGCGGTGAGACGCCGCCTCGGCCCGGTATTTCTCCTCGCGACCGGCCTCGCCGGCTGCAACGGCATGGCGGGGCTCGGCTTCGCCTCGGCCCAACCGGACTCGCCGGAATGGTGCGAGGCCGCGAGGGCCAGCGTCGCGGCGGGCGGCTCCGGCTCGCAGCTCTTCGCCATCGGGCGCTGTCATGAAATCGGCGTCGCCGGCTTCCCGCGGGACGAGAAGCTCTACCTATCCTACTACGCAGAAAGCGCGCGCTGGGGCGCCCCACAGGCCGCAGAGGCACTGGCGCGGCTCGGCCGGCCGGTACCGGCGAACGACCTGGAAGCCGCGGCGCAGGATCGCGCGGCGGCGCGGCGCAGGGCCGATGCGCTCGCGGCCGGTGCCAGCAGCCCGAGCCCGCCCGGACCGCCGCGGGACAATCCGTTGCCTGCATCGTCGAGCATCCGGTCGCCGCTCATCGGTGTGCCGTCGTTCTCCTTCCCCACGCTCGGCACAACCGGCCCGTGAGTCCGCTGTGACGGCGGCTTAGACCACCCGCTTGTCGGCGGAATCGCAGAGATCGACCTGGATGCAGCGGCCGCATTCGGGCCGCAGCGCCTTGCAGACATAGCGCCCGTGCAGGATGAGCCAGTGATGGGCGTGGTGGCCGAACTCGGGCGGAATCGCCTTCTCGAGGCCGAGTTCCACCTGCAGCACGTTCTTGCCCGGCGCGATGCGCAGCCGGTTCGAGACGCGGAACACGTGGGTGTCGACCGCATGGGTGATCTCGCCGAAGGCGATATTGAGGACGACATTCGCGGTCTTGCGACCGACGCCCGGCAGGCTCTCCAACGCCTCGCGCGTCGCCGGCACCTCGCCGCCGAATTCCGCGATCAGCTTGTGGCAGAGCGCGATGACGTTCTTCGCCTTGGTGCGGAACAGGCCGATCGTCTTGATGTAGTCGCGGACGGTGTCCTCGCCGAGCGCCAGCATCTTTTCCGGCGTGTCGGCGATGGCGAAGAGCGGGCGGGTGGCCTTGTTGACGCCGGCGTCGGTGGCCTGCGCCGAGAGCACGACCGCGACCAGCAGCGTGAAGGCGTTGACCGATTCGAGCTCGCCTTTCGGTTCTGGGTTCGCGGTCCGGAAGCGCGTGAAGATCTCGCGCACGCCGGCGGCGCTGCGGGCGCGCGGCTTCGTGATCCGCGCGGCGCCCGTGGGGCGGCGCAGGGGCCTGTTCTCCTGGGTCATGCGGGCGTTATAGTGGGCGCATGGACCTCGGCAAGCGCCATTCAGCGGAGCCGGACGATGCGCCGCCCGCCATAGCCGAGCGCCCGGTCTTCGACGCCACCATCACGCCGCATCGCTCGCTCGGCAAGAACGGCTTCCGCATCGTGATGACGCTGGTCTGCCTCGCCAGCGTCGCCTCCTCGATCCCCTTCGTCGTGCTCGGCGCCTGGCCGGTGGCCGGCTTCTTCGGGCTCGACGTGATCGCGCTGTTCATCGCCTTCCACGTCAATTTCCGCCATGCCCGCGCCTTCGAGCGCATCGTCGTGACACCGCTCGAAGTGCTGCTGCGGAAGGTGACGCATCAGGGGCGCGAGGCTGTCTGGCGCTCCAACCCCGCCTGGACCAAGCTGGAACGCCAGCAGGACGAGGATTACGGGCTGCTGGGGCTGAATCTGGTCTCGCGCGGACGCAGCGTCACGGTGGCGAGCGCCCTGTCGCCCGGCGAGCGCGAGGGGTTTGCCGAGGCGCTCGGCACGGCGCTGGCCAAGGCACGGCGCGGGGCAGATTACGAGACGGCTTAGGTCAGCGAAGCCGGGCGAGCCAGACAGTGTGGCCGCCGCAGGCCGGGTCCTCCGCCAGATGCTGCACGACCTCGAAGCCGTTTTCGGCGAGCAACGTCCGGTATTCCTCCGGCGCCAGGCTGCCGTGATAGAGTGGCTCGCCCTCGAAGGTACCGATTGCCTCGCCGTGAGTGGGACCGCTGGTGAATATCAGGGCGGCGCCTTCGGCGGCGTGAGCCCGGAAGAGCGCGAACATGCCGCGCTGATCCTCCGGCGTGAGATGAAAGAATGAGTCCCAGGCGATCAACCCGTCGAAGCGGCGCCCCAGCGCAAGGGCGCGCATATCGGCGACCTGCCAGTCGCTGTCCGGGAAACGGGCGCGGCAGAGGCCGATCAGCTTGGGCGACGAATCGATGCCCGAGACGGAAAAGCCCCTGTCGATGAAATAGCGCGCGATCGGCTCGCCCGAGCCGCAGCCGATATCGAGGATCGCGGCGCCGGGAGGCAGGCAAGAGGCGAAGCGTTCAAGCCAGCGCGCCTCGAACAGCGTCCTGCCGCGCGCCGCATCGAAGGCGTCGGCGTGCCGCTCGTAGAGACTGACGATCTCGCTTGCCAGTTTCGACATGGGCGCTCCGGGTTCGCTTGCAGAGCCATGGTCTGCGGGAATTCGACCGGGATTGCCAGCTTTCGGGTGGAGAAGAGCCGCCGGCCCGCCTAGTTTCGCTGCATGATCGATAGTGAGAGAGTGACAACGATGACCGCTCACATCCAGAAGCTCGGCCTGATGAGGCCGACCCGTTTTTCGGACGCCGTTCTCGCCCGCGCCACGCGGGCGGTTCCGGCGGCAGCCGATTTTCCGTCCGTCGCGCCGGGGTCGGACTATGACACGGTGCGGCGCATCCTCGCCTACATCACCGAGAACTGGCGGGCGCAGCCGACGATCGAGGCGATCGCGGATGCCGCCGGCGCGACGCCGACGGACGTCCATCACCTGTTCCGGCGCTGGTGCGGCCTGACGCCGAAGGCCTTCCTGCAGGCGATCACGCTCGACCACGCCAAGGGGCTGCTCGGTGCCTCGGCCAGCGTGCTCGACACGGCGCTGGAGGTCGGGCTGTCCGGCCCCGGGCGCCTGCACGACCTCTTCGTCACGCATGAGGCGATGTCGCCGGGCGAATGGAAGGCGGGCGGCGGGGGCCTTTCCCTCTCCTACGGCTTCCATGCCTCCCCCTTCGGCGAGGCGCTGATCGTGACGACGGAGCGCGGCCTCGCCGGGCTCGGCTGGGTTTCGGACGGGCTCGATGGCGGCAAGGTCGTCGGCGGGCGGGCCGAGGCGCTGGCCGACATGATGCGGCGCTGGCCTCATGCCGATTACCGCTACGACCCGCAGGCGACCGCACCCTATGCCGCACGCGTCTTCGACCCGAAGGCGTGGGCGGCCGAAACGCCGCTGCGCGTCGTGCTGATCGGCACGGATTTCGAGGTTCGGGTCTGGGAGACGCTGCTGCGCATCCCGGTCGGGCGCGCAACGACCTATGGCGACGTCGCCTGCCACATCGGCAAGCCGACCGCATCGCGGGCCGTCGGCATGGCGGTGGGCAAGAACCCGATCTCCTTCGTGGTGCCGTGCCACCGCGTCATCGGTAAGTCCGGCGCGCTCACCGGCTATCACTGGGGCCTGACGCGCAAGCGCGCGATCCTCGGCTGGGAAGCCGGGCAGACGGCGGCGGGCTGAGGGGGCTCAGTCGCTCAGATACATGTCCCAACAGGGCGAGAGCGGCACCAGATTGCGGCCGCGCAGGGCTTCGGCGAAATGCTCGCGCAAGGCTTCGCGCGCCGTAGTCGGCGGGCATTTCGGGACGAGGATGGCGTCGGTGCGGCCGAGCTCAGCGAGCGCATCGGCGTCCAGAGCCGGGGTGCTCCGCCCCGGATCCATGCCGATTGGCACGAGGCGCGGCGGCGTCCGGTCGAGCAGCCGGTTAAACGGATCGGTGAAATCCAGTGTCAGGAAGCCGTTGAGCCGGCGGCCGTTCGCGGCCTCCCAGGCGCGGATCGCAGCCAGCCCCTGCCGGACATCCAGCAGCCAGGCAGCCTGATAATCGATCTCCGAATAGAGGATGTAGGAGGGCAGCAGGCCGCGCCGGACGAGATCGCGATAGGCGGCCGGCTGCGTCGCGTAATGCTCCAGCATCCCGGCCGCGCGCGCCGCGATGTCCGCCTTCACGCTGACCCGGCCGAGCGGACCGAGTTCGGGAACCGGGAGCGGGACCTGGCCCGCGGCCCCCAGAGCGGCGCGCGCGCTGCGCTCGACGAAGATCACCGTGCTGGGCAGCGCGACCGCCAGCGCGAGGACCAGCACCACCGGCCTGAGCGGCTCCTGGCGCAGGCGCCAGTCGCGGAGAATCACCAGCAGGACGGGCCAGAGGCCGATATATTCGAGCGAGCCCGTGTTCTGCGTCTCGAAGAAGGTCAGCGCGAACAGGCAGGCAGCGAGCCAGCCGAGCGGCGAGGCCAAAAGGCGGCGCAGACCCGCGAGCGAGAGCGTCACGCCCTCGCGCCCGGCGGCGAGTGCCAGCATGCCGAGCAGCAGCAGGCAGGGGCCGACGACGTTGAACTTGACGGATGCGACGGTGACGAAGCGCGGCAGCAGCGTGCCGGTGTTCAGGCCGAGCAAAGCGAGGATGTCAGCGATGTAGGCGCGCACCAGCCCCGTCGCGAGATCGAGAGCGCCGAGGGCCGCGATCACTATCCCAGCCGCTGCCAGCGCATCGCGCAGGCGCAGGCGCCCGGCGAGGATCGCATAGCCGACCAGCATGGTCCCCGTCACCGCGCCGGTGACCTTGACCAGGAAGAGCGTCAGCATCAGCGCCGCCACCAGCCCGATCGCCCAACGCCGGTCCTGCACGAACAGCAGCGTCGCGATCAGCAGATAGAGCAGCAGCGCGACATGGCGGTTGTAATGCCCGTAGCCGTCGAAGCCGGGGACGGGATAGAGCCCGTGCAGGTTGATCGGCAGCGAGGCGAAGAGCAGGAAGGGCAGCAGCAGCGCCAAAGCGAGCGGCCGCGAACGGGCGCCGAGATGCGCGCAGAGCAGCCAAGCCGCGGGCAGTAGCACCGGCAGCAAGGCCCAGTTGGCAAGCAGCATCGGCTGGGCGCGCGGAAAAAGTCGGTCCAGCAGCGCCGCGCCGTAATAGCCCAGCGGCCCGACGGGCGCGAAGAAATCGATATTCGGAACCTGGCCGACACCGATGCGCTGGATCGCGTCAAGATAGATCACCGTGTCCCAGGCATTCGGGCCGAGCGGCAGGCGCAGCGGCAGGCTGAGCGCAGCGGCGGCAACGAGCGCGAAGGCGACGATCCAGATGCCGGGCGTTGCCACAAGACCGATCAGCCGAGAGGAGAACCGCTGCGCGCCAGCCGGCCGCGCACCGAGATTTCCGACCGACATATCCGCACTCCTGCCGCCTGATGACGCGCGACAGCATGGCCGATAAACATTACCCGAAGCCTGCGCCAATCCGCGAAAGGCCGGGATTCCGGCCGGCGCATCCAGGGCATTCGCAGAAATCGGTTTCCCGGACGGGGTTAACCGCGCCCAATCTCGGAGAAGCGCGACGGCAGCGAGAGCCTATGGCCGAGCGGATCGTCGGCTTCGATCGTGCCATAGAGGAAGCCGAGATCGGGTTCGCTCGGATGAGCGATCGGCAGCGTCGCGCGGACGCGGTCGGTCAGCGCAGCCGCCGCCTCGGTCAGTTCGGCCGCCGGCGTCTCGAACAGGTCGAGCCCGAAGCGCGAGGCCGGCAGGACGCAGTAGAAGGCGCCACCAGGCGATGTCGGTGGTGACGGCACCGAAGCCCGGTACCTCGATGACGAGATAGCGGCGGTAGACGAAGGCCGGCACGCTCTCGAAGGTCACGCATTCGACCTTGCCGCCGCCCACCGCGCATTCGAGCCGCAGCAGGCCGCAGGGAGCCCCGATGGCAAAGCGCGTCACCGGCTCGACGGCAGGAACAGCCCATGCTCGATGGCATAGCGGCCGAGCGCGATGGTTGCGTGGCCGCACATGGTCGAATAGCCCTCGTTATGGGTGAAGAGCACGCCGAAAGCCGCCTCCGGATGCGTCGCCGCGACCGGAATCACGCCCTACATGCCGGCATGGCCGCGCAGGTAGGACAGGCGCATCGTTCCTCCGGCCAACTTGGTCATGCTTGGTCGGCTCGTCGGCGCGGCGGATCGCAGCCGGGTCTGGTGCAGCTATCGGCCGCGACCGCGCAGGCAAATGCCAGCGCGACCTGGATATCGTCGGCGGTAACGCCGTCGAAGCCGCGTCCGAGCCTGCCGCGCGCCGCCAGGACCGCGAGAAAGCCGCCGATGAAGGCGTCGCCAGCGCCGACCGTGTCGGCCACCATTGCTGACGGCGCGAGTACGGCGATAGCCTCCTGCGTCCCATGGCACGTCGCGCCGCCCGCCCCTCGCGTCACCAGCACCAAACTTGCGCCGAGACCGTGCCAGCGCCGTGCGACCGCCTCGGCCGGTTCGCCCGGATGCAGCCAGCCGAGATCGTCGAGGCTCGCCTTGACGATCTCGGACTGCGCGATGCGCGCCTCGATTGCGGTCAGGGCAATCCCGCGCTCCGGCAGCGCCGAGGCGCGGATGTTGATGTCATAGCTGACCGTCGCGCCCGCAGCACTTGCGCTCGCCGCCAGTTCCGCCACGGCCTCGCCGGACGGGCCGACCGTGGCGCCGAAGGAGGCCGCATGGAGATGGACCATCCCCGGCGGCATCCGGCGCGGCGTGCCCGCAGCCTCGGCATGGGCCGTCCCATCGAGATGCAGGGCGAACTCCGGCACGCCGCCGGTCGCCAGCGGCGAGACGATGGCGACCGCCGTCGGCCTGGCGCTATCGTGGATCAGCGCCGTGCCGATGCCTTCCGCCACAAGGGCCGCGCGAAAGCGACGGCCGAGCGCATCGGTCGAGAGCGCGCCGGCATAGGCCGGCTTCGCGCCGAAACGGGCGAGCGACAGCGCGGCGTTGAAGCCGGATCCGCCCAGCACGGCCTCGTAATGACGCCCTTCGGCGTCACGCGGGATGAAATCGCCGATCGCCTCGCCGACGACGAGGATATCGGCTGCGCTCACAGCAGGCCGCGCTTCGCCAGGCTGCGCATCAGATGCGAGGCGCCGAAGGTCCAGGGCTCGCATTCGGAGGTCGAGCGCATGCGGTTGACCAGCGCCCCGAGCTCGGGCGCGGCGATGGTGACGATGTCCCCGTATTTATGGGTGAAGCCGCCGCCCGGCGTATCGCGATCCTCGATCGGCGCGAACATGGTGCCGAGATAGAGCGCAGCCCCGTCCGGATACTGGTGATGCGGGCCCAGCATCTGGGCCGCGAGATCGGCTGGGTCGCGGCTGATCTTGGCGATCGAGGAAGAGCCCTTCAGCGTGAATCCGTCCTCGCCCTCGACCGTCAGCGTTACCGTGGTGTTGCGGACATGGTCGAGGGTGAAGCCGCCGTCGAACAGGCGGATGAAGGGGCCCACCGTCGCGGCCGCGTTGTTGTCCTTGGCCTTGCCGAGCAGAAGCGCCGAGCGGCCCTCGACATCGCGGAGATTGACGTCGTTGCCGAGCGTGGCGCCGACGATGCGGCCGTCCGAGGCCACGATCAGAACGACTTCCGGCTCCGGATTGTTCCAGGTCGAGGCCGGGTGCAGCCCGGCGTCGAAGCCGGTGCCGACCGTCGACATCGGCGGCGCCTTCGTGAAGATCTCCGCGTCGGGGCCGATGCCAACCTCGAGATACTGGCTCCAGGCGCCCTGCTTGATCAGCACCTCCTTGAGGTGCATCGCCTCGGGCGAGCCGGGCTTGAGCTTGGAGAGATCGTCGCCGATCAGCTTGCCGATCTCCTCGCGGATCGTCGCGGCGGCGGCCGGGTTGCCCCGCGCCTTCTCCTCGATGACGCGCTCCAGCATCGAGACGGCGAAGGTGACGCCGGCCGCCTTCACCGCCTGGAGGTCGAGCGGTGACAGCAGCCAGGGCTTGCCGGCGTCACGGGCATCGACAGGTGTGTTGGCGAGGATCTCCGCGAGCGGCCCGACCGGCTCACCTTGCGCCGCGCGCAACGCCGTGGCCGGATGCTGCGCCTCGCAGAGGTCGCGGCTGGTCGGGAAGGCCCGCGTGACATCGACGAGCATGCCGTCCCGCAGCGTCACGACCGAAGGCCCGGCGAGATCAGGCCGCCAGACGCGGCCGAGCAGCGTCGCTGCGGCGGCATCCTTCGGCAGGGTCTGGTCGGGCGTCAACGAAAAGCGCGGCATGGTCGTGTTCCGGATCCTTCAGGGTATCGATGGGGGAGGAGAACAGCCGCTTCCGGGCGAATGCGCAAGCATGATGTGAATGCGGCTCAGCCGAAAGTCGCGCCCACGCGCCGCTTGTGTCTGTCATGATTTTGTCATTGAACCGTCGCCCGGCCTTCATGCTAGCTTGCGCACCAACAAGAAGAGCCGCCCGAGCAGACCGAGGGCGGAAGGGAGATGAAGATGACAGTGAAATCCCGCATCCTGATGTCCGTGGCGGCCTTCGCCCTTGCCGGCGCCGCGCCCGCTTTGGCCCAGACCGAAATCCAGTGGTGGCATGCGCTGACCGGCGCCAACAACGACGTCGTCGTGAAGCTGGCCGAGGACTTCAACGCCTCGCAGAAGGACTACAAGGTCGTCGTCGCCTATAAGGGCTCCTATCCCGACACACTGAACGCCGGCATCGCCGCGTTCCGCGCCGGCACCGCGCCGCATATCCTGCAGGTCTTCGAGGTCGGCACCGGCACGATGATGTCGGCCAAGGGCGCGATCAAGCCCGTGCACGAGCTGATGAAGGACGCCGGCGAGACCTTCGACCCGAAGGCCTATCTGCCCGCCATCACCGGCTATTATTCGACGGCCAAGGGCGAGATGCTCTCGATGCCGTTCAACTCGTCCTCGATGGTGATGTGGTACAACAAGGACGCCTTCAAGAAGGCGGGCCTGAACCCCGACGCTCCGCCGAAGACCTGGCCCGAGGTTTTTGAAGCCGGCAGGAAGCTGAAGGCCGCCGGCTTCGACAAATGCGGTTTCACCAATGCCTGGGCGCCCTGGGCGAACATCGAGCAGTTCGGCGCCTGGCACAACATCCCGCTCTCGACCAAGGTCAACGGCATGGACGGCTTCGACGCCGTGCTGAACTTCAACGAGAACCCGACCTTCCTGAAGCACTGGACCAATCTGGCCGAGCTGCAGAAGGAAGGCGTCTACAGCTATTCCGGCCGCACCAACACCGGCGAAGGTCGCTTCACCTCGGGCGAATGCCCGATCATGCTGACCTCCTCGGGCTTCTTCGGCAACGTCCGCGCCAATGCCAAGTTCGACTGGGCCAACGCGCCGATGCCGTATTATCCCGACGTCGCGGGCGCGCCGCAGAACTCGATCATCGGCGGCGCCTCGCTGTGGGTGATGGGCGGCAAGAAGCCCGACGAATACAAGGGCGTCGCCAAGTTCTTCACCTTCCTGTCGAATGTCGACCGCCAGGTGAAGCTGCACACCGAATCGGGCTATCTGCCGATCACCAAGGCCGCCTATGAGAAGGTCAAGGCCTCGGGCTTCTACAAGGACAAGCCCTATCTCGAGACGCCGATCCTCGAACTCACCAACAAGGAGCCGACGGACGCTTCGAAGGGCCTGCGCTATGGCAGCCTCGTGCAGATCCGCGACATCTGGTCCGAGGAGCTGGAAGCGACGCTGAACGGCCAGAAGTCGCCGAAGGCGGCGCTGGACGCGGCGGCCGAGCGCGGCAACCAGATGCTACGCCAGTTCGAGCGGACGGCTTCGCGCTGATTTGCGCTGAGTTGACGTAACACACCACGCTGCGTCATCCCGGGCGCAGCGAAGCGAAGACCCGGGATCCATGCCGGAACGGTTCAGGCATGGATCCCGGGTCTCCCTGCGGTCGCCCGGGACGACGGCGGCGTGAACTAAAGCGATCTGATGCAGAAGAACGCCTATTTCCACGGCCTGACGGTCCCGCTGATGCTGCTCCTGCCGCAGCTGGCCATCACCATCGTGTTCTTCTACTGGCCGGCGAGCCAGGCCGTCTGGCAGTCCTTCCTGCTGGAAGACGCCTTCGGCACCTCGACGCAGTTCGTCTGGTTCGAGAACTACACCACGCTCTTCGCCGATCCGGGCTATCTGCGCGCCTTCATCAATACGGCGATCTTCTCGACCTTCGTCTGCGTGTTCTCGCTGTCGCTGGCGCTGCTCTTCGCGGTGATGGCAGACCGGCAGATCCGCGGCGCCGAAGCCTACAAGACCCTGCTGATCTGGCCCTATGCGGTGGCGCCTGCAGTCGCCGGCGTGCTCTGGATCTTCATGTTCGACCCGTCGCTCGGCATGCTGGCGCGCGGGCTGCAGTCTCTCGGCATCGCCTGGAACCCGCGCCTCAACGGCAACGATGCGATGCTGCTGGTGATCATGGCCGCGACCTGGAAGCAGATCAGCTACAATTTCCTGTTCTTCCTCGCCGGCCTCCAGTCGATTCCCAAGAGCGTGATCGAGGCCGCCGTGATCGACGGCGCGCGGCCGGTGCGGCGCTTCTGGACGATCGTCTTCCCGCTGCTCTCGCCGACGACCTTCTTCCTGCTCGTCGTCAACATCGTCTACGTGTTCTTCGACACCTTCGGCATCATCGACACGATGACCGGGGGCGGCCCCTCGGGGGCGACCGAGACGCTGGTCTACAAGGTCTATTCCGACGGCAAGGGCGGCTCCAATCTCGGCGGCTCGGCGGCGCAGTCGGTCGTGCTGCTGGTGATGGTCATCGCGATGACGGCGATCCAGTTCCGCTTCATCGAACGCAGGGTCAGCTACTGATGACGTCGGTTCTCTGGCAGGAACTCACCGCCGAGGAGTTGCGGAGCAAGGCGGCCGGCGATGCGCTCGTCGTGTTGCCCGTCGCCTCGATGGAGCAGCACGGACCGCATCTGGCGGTCGGCGTCGACACTGTGCTGTGCGGCGCCGTCTGCAAGCTGGCGGCCGAGAAGGCGCGCGACCGCGAGATCGTGGTGGCGCCGACGCTGTGGTGCGGCATGGCCGAGCACCACATGGCCTTCGGCGGCACCTTCACCTTCGACATCCCGACCTATCGCGCCGTGCTGCTGGCCCTGCTCAAGAGCATCGAGCGCCACGGCTTCCACCGCGTCGTGATCGTCAACGGGCATGGCGGCAACATCGCCGCGCTCACCGCCTTCCTGCCCGACTTCGCCCGCGAGACGACGCTGCGCGTCACCGCCACGACCTATTTCATGCTGGCCCGGGACGGGATGGCGCCGTTCATGGAGGACCAGACCGGCGTGCAGCATGCCTGCGAGGTCGAGACCTCGATGATGCTGGCGATCGCGCCCGATCTCGTCCGCGGCGACCGGCTGCCGGAGGCGTTCGGCCTGGCCGATTCCGATCCCGTCGCGGCGATGGACCCGAACGTCAATCGCTACAGCACGTTTCGCGACAGGACCGAGACCGGCGTGATCGGCGATGCCCGCCGGGCGAGCGCCGGGAAGGGCCGCGACTTCATAGAGGCCTCGGCCGAGGCGCTGGCGGCATTGCTGCGTGACGGCGGAGGGCTGCGCTGATGGTCGAGGACCGCCGCCTGGGCGACGCGATCGCCTATGTCATCCTGACGATCGGCGTGCTGATCGTCGCCTTCCCGGTCTGGCTGACCTTCGTCGCCTCGACCTGGGATGCCGCGACCATCATCAACGGCAAGCTTCCGCTCTATCCGGGCCCGTATTTCTTCGAGAACTACAACCGCATCCTGTTCATCGGAACCTCGAGCACCACGCGCGAGCCGGTGCTCGGCATGATGCTGAACTCCTTCATCATGGCGATGGCGATCGCGCTCGGGAAGATCTTCATCTCGGTGCTCTCGGCCTATGCGGTGGTGTATTACCGCTTCCCGTTCCGGATGGCGGCGTTCTGGATCATCTTCGTGACGCTGATGCTGCCCGTCGAGGTCCGCATCTTCCCGACCTTCAAGGTCGTCTCCGACCTCGGCATGCTCGACACCTATCAGGGCCTCGCCGTGCCGCTGATCGCCTCCGCGACGGGAACGCTGCTGTTCCGCCAGTTCTTCATGACGATCCCCGACGAGTTGCTGGAGGCCTCGAAGATCGACGGCGCCAGCGCGTTCAAATTCTTCAAGGACACGGTCGTCCCGCTCTCGATCACCACGATCGCGGCATTGTTCGTGATCCAGTTCATCTATGGCTGGAACCAGTATCTCTGGCCGCTGCTGGTGACGACGAAGGACTCGATGCAGACCATCGTCATCGCCATCAAGAAGATGATCGTGACCTCCGACGCGCTCACCGAATGGCAGCTCGCCATGGCCACCGCCATGCTGGCGATGCTGCCGCCGGTGCTCGTCGTCATCCTGATGCAGAGGCTCTTCGTGAAGGGCCTGGTCGAAACCGAGAAATAATTCGCCGATGGCCCAGGTCACCCTCACCAACGTCAAGAAGATCTATCCCGGCGGCGTCGAGGCCGTTAAGGGCGTGTCCTTCGACATTCCCGACGGCGGGTTCTGCGTGCTGGTCGGCCCGTCCGGCTGCGGCAAGTCCACCCTGCTGCGCATGGTCGCCGGGCTCGAGACGATCTCGGCCGGCGAGGTCTCGATCGGGGACCGCGTCGTCAACCAGATCGGCCCGGCCGACCGCGACATCGCCATGGTGTTCCAGAACTACGCGCTCTATCCGCATTTCAGCGTCTACGACAACATGGCCTATGGCCTGCGCAACCGCGGCACGCCCAAGGACGAGATCGACAAGCGCGTGAAGGAAGCCGCGCGCATCCTCGCGATCGAGGGGCTGCTGGAGCGGCGACCGCGCCAGCTCTCGGGCGGCCAGCGCCAGCGCGTCGCCATGGGCCGCGCCATCGTGCGCAAGCCACAAGTCTTCCTGTTCGACGAGCCGCTCTCGAACCTCGACGCAAAACTCCGCGTGCAGATGCGCGTCGAGATCAAGAAGCTGCAGCGGGCGCTCGGCGTTACCTCGATCTACGTCACGCATGACCAGGTCGAGGCGATGACGCTGTCGGACAAGCTCGTGGTGATGAATGGCGGCCAGATCGAGCAGATCGGCGTGCCGGCCGAGGTCTACAGGAAGCCGGCGAGCCCCTTCGTGGCGACCTTCATCGGCTCGCCGCCGATGAACCTGCTGCCCGGCACGATCGACGGCCCCGGTATCGTGGCGCTGGGCGACGCCATCCTGGAGGCACGCGACCTGCGCCAGGATCTTCCCGCCCAGCTGCCCGTCGAGGTCGGCCTGCGGCCGGAAGACATCGAGATCGTCTCCGAGGGAGAGGCGGGCTCGCTGCCCTTCGACGTCGAGTTCATCGAGGAACTGGGGGCGACGCAGCTCTTCCACGGCCAGCTCGCCGGCAAGCCCTTCGTGATGCAGACGGCGACCGATGCGGTCTCGGCCCAGGCGGGCCGGATCTGGATCACCGTCGACCCCGACCGCGTGCATGTGTTCGACATGAAGACAGGCGTAAGGCTCGGACGGGTGTGAGCGTCAATCTCGGGCGGAGTGAAGCTCCAGCCCGAGAATCTCCTCAGATGGCCAGGCACGTCATGGTCGGGTCAAGCCCGACCATGACGACCTCTCGGGGCCTCAGCTCAACGGCGCATACTTCACCGCGCAACCATAGGCCTTGGTGCTCGCCTCGGACACCGGCTTGCCGGCCTTGATTTCGGCCATGGCCTGCCGGACATAGCTCTTGGCGCCGTTCAGGCTGGACGCGCTGGCGGACGGCTTGTCGTCTATCGCGCCCATATAGGCGAGCGTGCCCTTCTGATCGATGACGTACATGTGCGGCGTCGTGGTCGCGCCATAGGCGCGGGCCATCCTGCTGTTCGGGTCGAGCAGCACGGCGGCTGGTGCGGCATCGCGGCTGGCCGTCAGCTCCTTGGCCTTGGCGCCGTCGACATGGCCCTGCTCGCCGACCGGCGACGAGACGACCGAGAGCCAGACCACGCCGTCCTTGGCCATGTCCTTCTGCAGGTTCTGCATGGTGGCGCTGTTGTAGTGCTTCCGCACATAGGGACAATCATGGTTGGTCCATTCCAGGATCACCGTCTTGCCGGCGAATTCGGAGAGCTGGCGTGGCTTGCCGTCGGCATCCACAGCCTCGAAGGCCGGGGCGGGAGCGCCGATCTTGGCGGCGGGCTGGGCCAGGGCCGATCCGGCTGCGAGCGAGAAACCAGCAATGGCGAGGCCGGCGATGAAAGTCTGGCGGGTCAGATTGGCTTTCACGTCTGTCTCCTGTCGTTAGGCGGTCTTCGGTGGTGAACGGTTAGTCCGGGCTAGCGCGAGGCGGTCCTGGCCTCCTTGGCGGCGGCACGGCGGGCGGCCTGAACCATCATGTCCGCCGTCAGCAGCTGCGGCAGCACCTCGGCCGGAGCCCCCTTCGTGCCCGGATAGAACAGATAGAGCGGCACGCCGGCGCGGCCTTGCTCGGCCAGCGCCTGGGCGATCTGGCTGTCGCGGTTGGTCCAGTCAGCCTTGAGATAGGCGACGTTCAGCGCGGCAAAGGCGTCCGTCACCTCCTGGCGCGAGAGGGCGACGCGCTCATTCGCAAGGCAGGTGATGCACCAGGCGGCGGTGAAGTTGACGAAGACCGGCCGCCCCTCCGCCTGCAGCGCGGCGACACGCTCGGGCGACCAGGCCTGAATGCCGCCGGCCTGCGCCTGCGTCGTCGTAGCAGCGGGTACCGCGTTCTGAAGGACGAACCAGCCGGCACCGAAGGCGACGAGCACCGACAACGCCGAGGAAACGAGCCGGCCCCGCCCCGTGCCGCGCATCACGCCGACGAGCCAGACGATGAAGCCAGCGGCGAGCACCGCGGCGAGCGCAGCCAGCACGCCGCCTGGACCCGCCTGCACGGAGGCGACCCAGATCAGCCAGATCGCGGTGGCGAACATCGGGAAAGCGAAGGCCTGCTTCAGGATCAGCATCCAGCGGCCGGGCTTGGGCAGCAGGCGCAGCAGGCCGGGCGCGAGGGAGAGTGCCACCACCGGCAGCGCGAAGCCGAGCGCCAGCGCCAGGAAGATCGCGAGCGCCAGCGCCGGAGGCTGCGTCACCGCATAGCCCATCGCCGCGCCCATGAAGGGCGCCGTGCAAGGCGTTGCGACGATCACCGCCAGCGCACCGGTCATGAAGGCGCCGAGGCGGCCGCCACGGCTGGCGAGGCCATGGCCGACACCGGCGGCCGACGTCCCGATCTCGAAGGCGCCGAGCAGGTTGAGGCCGATCAGCGTCATCACCACTGCCAAGGCGATCACCAGCGGCGGCGACTGCAACTGGAAGCCCCAGCCGACGCTGGAGCCGAGGCCGGCCAGCGTCACCACGATGCCGGCGAGGACCATGAAGGTCGCGAGCACGCCAGCCAGGAAGAGCAGGCCCTGCTCGCGGACCTCGGACCGGCCGGCCTGGGCGAGCTGGGCGAAGCCGAGCGCCTTGATGAAGAGCACCGGCAGCACGCAGGGCATCAGATTGAGGATCAGGCCGCCGGCGAAGGCAAAAACCAGCGCGGCCCAGAATGTCAGCCCTGCGCCTTCAACCGGGAGCGGGATCGTCGCGACCGCAGGCGCAGCCGCTTGTGCCGGCGCGGCAGCGGCCAGGGCCGGATCGACCGCGGCGACAAAGGCGAGCGCTCGCATGGCGCCGCCTTCGCTGTAGGTCAGCACGCCCTCGACCTCGGCGCTCTCGACCTTGAAGGCGCTCGAGCGTGCGAGCCGCAGCACCGTGCCGTCGGCCCCGGCCGAAGCGGCCTGCACTGAGGCATGGTCGATCAGCGTGTCCGACACCGGGAAGAAGCGAAGGTCGGCCGGGGCGGTCGTGAGGCCGGGCAGCGCCAGCACCAGCCCTTCGCCATCGGCGGCGATCCGGCCCTTGAAGCCGGCAGGCGTCGGCAATGCGGCGCGGGCGGCCTCGATGCGCACCTGCGCCGCCTCGTCGACGACGGCCTCGGCTGCGACGGGCAAGTCGAGCGTGAAGGCGCCCTCCTCGGGAATGCAGATCTTCTCGCAGACCAGCCATGTCGCATCCGCTTTCAGGGTCAGGCGCTCGCCCGGTTTCGCATCCTGCGGCACCGCGATCTCGACCGGCAGCAGCACGGTGCCCTCGAAGCCGAAATTGACCAGCGGCTCGACGGGAATCGCCTTCGGCGCCGGCCACTGGATGGTTTCGGCCGTCGCGCCCTGCGAGAGGGTCCAGGCGATCTGGGTCGCCTCGCCGGAATCGCCCGGATTGCGCCAATAGGTGTGCCAGCCCGGCGCGATCTTCTGGACGAGAGCGACCTGGAAGCGCTCCCCGGGAGCGACCGCATCGCGGCTGGAAAGCAGCGTCGCTGCGACACGCGGCGTGGTGACGGCGGTGGATTCGGCAGCCCAGGACAGCCCCGGCGCAACCAGCGCCATCGCTAGCACCGCCTGGCGCCAAAAACGTCCCGTCGGGGTCGAAGCCATCGTCTCGTCGCCTTCCTCTCGGCTCGGTCTCAGCCGAGCAGATGCCCTATCCTAGCCGATGACGCCAATGACAAGGCAGTGACGAAGCGGTGAAGGCGATGCGCGATATGGCCGCGGATCGTGGGAGACCGCCGCCGCAGGCACGTGCTCGTCCGTCTATTGCGGCGTCAGTTGCAGCGGTCCCGGCTTGGGCTGGGCCTGGCGCGGCCGCGGCTTGGCGGCGGCCTTGGCCGGCTCGCTGGCGAGGCCGAGCCGCGCGCGGATCGAGGCGGCACGGGCCTCGGTGAGGCGCAGGGCGCAGAAGCCGAACTGGCCCTCGCGCTGGAAATCGCGGCAGACCAGTTCGCGCTCCGCGGAGAAACCCGCCTGCTCGCGGGCGATGGTGCGCTGCTCGACCGGATCCGCCTTGGCGGTCAGCGTGCGGTAGCCCTCGCGCACCGCGCGCTCGGCCGCGCCGCGCGCGCGTTCCAGTTCCTTGGCCTGCGGCGCGAGCGTGCGCGCATCAGGGCCCCAGAGCCCGCGCGGATCGATGCGGCAGGCCGCGGCCTCGACGATGCAGGGCTGCGCCGGCTCGACCACCAGGAAGGCGCCGTCGAGCACATCGAAGACGATCGGGCAGATCGAGGCCTCGAGCCGGTAGCGCGGCACGCCCGCGGGACGGCCGAGCGAGGTGACCGGCACGGGCGCCGGCCCGAAGGAGACGGCGCAGGGCTCGAGCAGGTTATCCGCCTGGAAGCCGTCTGCGGTGAGTTTCAGCCCGAAGCCCGTCGCGGTCTTCTCGAAGACGGCTTCGCCCGGGCCGCCATTGTGCCGCAGCGTGCGGCCGATGACGGCATCCTCGCCCGCGACCTTGATCGTCGGCATGGAAGGCTGGCGCGGGGCGGCCGGCAGGCCCGAGGAGGGCGCCGCCTGCTGTGCGCCCGGCGCATTGAAGGGCTGCGCTCCCGGCAGCTGCAATGGCTGCGCCGCAACGGCCTGAACCCAGCCCGCAAGGAGCAGGGTGGTGAGGCGAAGAGCGCAATGAATCGGTCGGTTCAAGGGCGGCCGCCTGGACTGCAACAATTCTAATTGCATGAAATGCCGCTGCGCAGCGCGCAAGAGCATAGCCGCAACACTTCGCCGCTTTGAGCAGCCGCGCCGGCGACGCCAACCGTACCGGCAGAAAGCGGCGGCAGCGCCTTATGCTTAATCGGCTCGCCTGTCTTGCAAGGGCGGGAACACCCTCACTATATACGCCGCCAAGGGGCGGTTTAACCACCGTCAAACGTGGAATGCCGGTTCGTTCGCCGCTGGAGCGGGGGCGATCCGGTCCATGGGCCGGCAGGCGGCGCGACATGCGTCACCGGCCGGCGATCTGCTAATCGAAAAGGGATCCCATCCATGGGTAAAGTCATCGGCATCGACCTCGGCACGACCAACAGCTGCGTCGCAGTAATGGAAGGCTCTACGCCGAAGGTCATCGAGAACTCGGAAGGCGCGCGCACCACGCCTTCCATCGTCGCCATCACGGATGACGGCGAACGCCTTGTCGGCCAGCCGGCCAAGCGCCAGGCCGTCACCAATCCGGAGCGTACCTTCTTCGCGATCAAGCGCCTCATCGGCCGGACCTTCGAGGATCCGATGACGCAGAAGGACCTGTCGCTCGTCCCCTACAAGATCAAGAAGGCCTCCTCGGGAGATGCCTGGGTCGAGGCCGACGGCAAGGACTACTCGCCGTCGCAGATCTCGGCCTTCACGCTGACCAAGATGAAGGAGACCGCGGAAGCCTATCTCGGCGCCGCCGTCACCCAGGCCGTCATCACGGTCCCCGCCTATTTCAACGACGCCCAGCGCCAGGCCACCAAGGATGCCGGCAAGATCGCCGGCCTCGAGGTGCTGCGCATCATCAACGAGCCGACGGCCGCTGCGCTGGCCTATGGCCTCGACAAGAAGCAGGCCGGCACGATCGCGGTCTATGACCTCGGTGGCGGCACCTTCGACGTCTCGATCCTCGAGATCGGCGACGGCGTGTTCGAGGTGAAGTCGACCAATGGCGACACCTTCCTCGGCGGCGAGGACTTCGACATGCGCCTGGTCGAGTACCTGGCGGAGGAGTTCAAGCGCGAGCAGGGCATCGACCTGAAGAAGGACAAGCTCGCCCTGCAGCGCCTGAAGGAAGCTGCCGAGAAGGCAAAGATCGAGCTCTCGACCACGGCCCAGACCGAGATCAACCTGCCCTATATCACGGCGGACGCCTCGGGCCCCAAGCACCTCGCCATCAAGCTCTCGCGCGCCAAGTTCGAGAGCCTGGTCGACGATCTCGTCCAGCGCACCATCGAGCCCTGCAAGAAGGCGCTCAAGGATGCCGGTCTTTCGGCGGGTCAGATCGACGAGGTCGTTCTCGTCGGCGGCATGACCCGCATGCCGAAGGTCCAGGAGGTCGTGAAGCAGTTCTTCGGCAAGGAGCCGCATAAGGGCGTCAACCCGGACGAGGTCGTCGCCATCGGCGCCGCGATCCAGGCCGGCGTTCTCCAGGGCGACGTCAAGGACGTGCTGCTGCTCGACGTGACCCCGCTCTCGCTCGGCATCGAGACGCTGGGCGGTGTCTTCACGCGCCTGATCGACCGCAACACCACGATCCCGACCAAGAAGAGCCAGGTCTTCTCCACCGCCGAGGACAACCAGGGCGCGGTGACGATCCGGGTCTTCCAGGGCGAGCGCGAGATGGCGGCCGACAACAAGATGCTCGGCCAGTTCGATCTGATGGGGATTCCGCCGGCGCCCCGCGGCATGCCGCAGATCGAGGTGACCTTCGACATCGACGCCAACGGCATCGTCTCGGTGACGGCGAAGGACAAGGCCACCAACAAGGAGCACCAGATCCGCATCCAGGCCTCGGGTGGTCTTTCCGACGCCGACATCGAGAAGATGGTCAAGGACGCGGAAGCCAACGCCGCAGAGGACAAGAAGCGCCGCGAGATGGTCGAGGCCAAGAACCAGGGCGAAAGCCTGGTCCACTCGACCGACAAGTCGCTGAAGGACTATGGCGACAAGGTCTCGGCCGCCGACAGGACGGCGATCGAGACCGCGCTCGACGCGCTCAAGGCTGCGCTGGCCGGTGAAGACGCCGAAGCCATCCAGGCCCGTACGCAGGAGTTGATGCAGGCTTCGATGAAGCTCGGCGAGGCGATGTATGCCGCCAGCCAGAACGAGGCCGGTGCCGCCGATGGCGAGACGGCCGAGGCCGACGCCAAGAAGGACGACGTCATAGACGCCGACTTCAAGGACGTCAGCGAAGACGACAAGAAGAAGAGCGCCTGAGGCGCTCACCAAGCGTGGCCGGGCGGGTCTCAAGACCGCCGGCCGGCCACGGTGACAAAAGACGACAGGCCATGGCCGGGCTCATGCCCGGCCATGGCGCGTCAAGGTGACCATAGGGCTGCTGGCCAATGTCCAAGCGCGACTACTACGAAATCCTCGGCGTCAGCCGGACCGTGACGGAGGTCGAGCTCAAGGGCTCCTTCCGCAAGCTCGCGATGCAGCACCACCCCGACAAGAACCCCGGGGACAAGGACGCCGAGATCAAGTTCAAGGAGATCAACGAGGCCTATCAGGTCCTTTCCGACGGCCAGAAGCGCGCGGCCTATGACCGCTTCGGCCACCAGGCCTTCGAGAACGGCGGCGGCGCCGGCGGCAATCCCGACTTCTCCGACTTCATGTCGGACATCTTCGATTCCTTCTTCGGCGATGCAAGGCGCGGCGGGCCGCGCAGCGCCAATGGCCGCGAGCGCGGCGCCGATCTGCGCTACAATCTCGAGATCGGGCTGGAGGAAGCCTTCTCCGGCAAGAACGCCTCGATCCGGGTGCCGACCTCGGTATCCTGCGAGGTCTGCTCGGGCGCCGGCGCCAAGCCCGGCTCGAAGAGCCGGCAATGCCCGACCTGCGGCGGCCATGGGCGCGTGCGCGCCAATCAGGGCTTCTTCTCCGTCGAGCGCACCTGCCCAACCTGCGCCGGCCGCGGCGAGATCATCGACGACCCCTGCAAGAATTGCCATGGCGCCGGCCGCGTCACCCGCGAGCGCACGCTTTCGGTCAACATCCCGGCGGGCGTCGAGGACGGCACACGCATCCGGCTTGCCGGTGAGGGCGAAGCCGGCCTGCGCGGCGGGCCTGCGGGCGATCTCTACATCTTCCTCTCGATCAAGCCGCACGCGATCTTCCAGCGTGACGGGGCCGACCTGTTCTGCCGGGTGCCGCTCGGGCTGACCTCGGCGGCGCTGGGGGGCGAGATCGAGGTGCCGACGCTAACCGGCGAGCAGGCCAGGGTGAAGATCCCGGAAGGCACGCAGACCGGCAAGCAGTTCCGCCTCAAGGGCAAAGGCATGAGCGTGCTGCGCTCGCGCGAGGTCGGTGACCTCTACATCCAGGTCCTGGTCGAAACCCCCCAGAAGCTGACGCCGCGCCAACGCGAGCTGCTGCAGGAATTCGAGCGCGAAAGCTCCGGCGCGACCCATCCCGAGACCGCCGGCTTCTTCGGCCGGGTCAAGGAATTCCTCGGCGGCATCGGCGGAGCCGCCTGAGCACAAAAAAACGGGCCGCCCGGAGCGGCCCGTTCTTGGTCAGGCTCTGATCGAAATCAGGCCTTGTCGACCACTTTCTTGACGGCGTCCTTGCCCTTGCCGAGCGCCTGCTGGGCTTCGCCCTTGCGCTCCTGAGCGAAGCCCTCGGCCTCGAGCTCGGGCTTGTTCAGTGCCTTGCCGGCGGCCTGCTTGACGTTGCCGGCGGCCTCATTGGCCATGCCCTTGATCTTGTCAGTGGTGCTGCCCATGATCCTGATCCTTCTGCCGAATTTCGTGCCGCCGCAGCGGCTTCCGCGGCAATAACCGGCGTCCCGGAAGAAGGTTCCAAGGCTTTCTTCAGGCGTGTCCGCCGCCATTCGCCGCAAGCCCGCGCAAGCGCTCGGCGGTCGCCGCATCGGCAGGAAAGAAGGTCTCGAGCGCCAGCTCCGACAGGGTGACGTCCACCGGCGTCCCGAACACCGTCGTCGTCGAGATCAGGGAGAGTACGCCGTCGCCGATACGCAGGCGCAGCGGCACGACGATCGCCGCATCCTCCAACTCCTCTGCGTGCGCCGCTTCCGCCCCGGCCGGCCCGGGCAGATCCTGCAGTTCGCTCAGCAAGGCCGCCAACGTCGCATCGGCCGTCGCCCTGACCTGCTGGCGCAGCCGCGCCAGAAGATGGCCGCGCCATTCCGGCAGGTTGACGATGGCCGGCGCGAGCCCACCTGGATGCAGCGACAGGCGCAGCACATTGACCGGCGGCTTCAGCAATTCGGCATCGACGACATGGCCGAGCAGCCTGACGACGGCCTCGTTGGCCGCCAGCAGCGTCCAGTGCCGGTCGACGGCCAGTGCCGGATAGGGCTCGTGGCCGTCGAGGATGAGGGTGATGGCCTGCCGCGCCGCCGCGAGCGACGGATCCTCGAGCGGGCGCTCGCGATAGACCGGCGCATAACCGGCGGCGAAGAGCAGGGCGTTGCGCTCGCGCAGCGGCACGGCGAGATGCTCGGCCAGTTGCAGCACCATCTCCCGGCTCGGCCGGGAGCGGCCGCTCTCGATGAAGCTCAGATGCTTCTGCGAAATCTCGGCCTCCAGGGCGAGGTCGAGCTGGCTGAAGCGGCGCAATTGCCGCCAGTCGCGGATCAGGGCGCCGATGCGCGGGGTCTGGTTTGCTGTCATGGGCCTGAAGCTAACGGCACGGGCGGCGCGTTTCCAATTACCTCCCGCTTAATCGACGCGACGCCCGGGGGCCTGCAGCATCCACGCCATCGACCACAGGCCGCTCGCGGCCCGATCTCAAGGAGAACCGCCATGTCGATGATCCGCTCCTCCCGCCTGCTGCAGAACGCCCTCGCAATCGACGCCACAGCCTGCGCCGGCATGGGGCTCCTGCTCGCCGCCGCCGCACCGATGCTGGGCGCGCCGTTAGGGCTGCCCGAGATGTTCCTGCGTGGCGCAGGCCTCGTGCTGCTGCCCTGCGCCGCCGCGCTGGCGCTGCTCAGCCGGCGAGAGAGCCTGCCGCGCGCCGCCATCCTCGCCGTCGTCGGCATCAATATCCTCTGGGTCGCAGACAGCCTCGCCATCCTGCTGCTGGGCTGGTTTTCGCCGACCGGCCTCGGCATCGCCTTCGTGCTGGCGCAGGCGGCGGCGGTCGGCATTGTGACCGGGCTCGAAATCCTCGGGCTCGGCCGCTCGCAAGCGGTGACGCCGGCCGGAGAGCCGTGCTGAAAAGGGCCGGCGCGGCACTGTCACGAGACTGTCGTCTCCGATCTCTAGCGGATGGCCGATTCCACCCCAGAGATCGGATCGACCGATGCGCCAACCCCTCGTCCTCGCGGCTCTCGCGACTGCGCTCCTCGGCGGCACCGCCGCCGCCGAGCCCCTGTTCAACCGAATCGCCACCTTCTCGCCGCCACTCAACCTGCCGGCCGACCGCGACGCGTCGAAGAAGACCGTCTCCGAGATCATCGCCGCTAGCGAGGACGGCATGCTGCTCGCCTATACCGACGGCGAACAGAAGGGGCTCGGACTGATCGACATCACCGATCCGGCGCAGCCCAAGCCGGCCGCCTTCGTGCCGCTTGACGGCGACTCGACCTCGGTGACGATCCTCGGCGACAAGGCCTTCGTCGCGGTCGTGACCTCGGGCGACAACTTCAAGGAGCCGGCCGGGCACCTTGCCACCATCGACCTGAAGACCAAGGCCGTCGTGGCGAAATGCGAGCTCGGCGGCCAGCCGGATGCGGTGACGCTGACCAAGGACAAGGGCAAGGTCGTCATCGCGATCGAGAACGAGCGCGACGAGAAGCTGAACAAGGGCGCCCTGCCCCAGCTGCCCGCCGGCAACCTCACGATGATCGGCATCAAGGACGGCGCGATCGACTGCGCCTCGCGCCAGGCGATCGACCTGACCGGGATCGCCGCGGTCGAGCCGACCGACCCGGAGCCCGAATTCGTCGACGCCAATGCCGACGGCCTCGTCGTGGTGACGCTGCAGGAGAACAACCACATCGCCGTCGTCGATTCCAAGACCGGCAAGGTGGTGTCGCATTTCCCGGCCGGCACCGTCGATCTCAAGGACATCGACAAGACCCGCGACGGCCAGATCAAGCCGACCGAGGAGCTCAAGGGCGTCCCGCGCGAGCCCGACGCTGTGCGCTGGATCGACAATGACCGCTTCGTCACTGCGAATGAGGGCGACTGGAAGGGCGGTTCGCGCGGCTTCTCGATCTTCCGCAAGGACGGCACCGTCGAATTCGACGCCGGCTCCAGCGTCGATCATATCGCGATGCGCCTCGGGCATTATCCGGAGCTCCGCTCCGCCGCCAAGGGCAGCGAGCCCGAGGGCATCGAGGTCGGCACCTATGGTAATGACCGGCTGATCTTCGTCGGACTGGAGCGCGCCTCGCTGGTGCTGGTCTACAAGGACGAGGGCCCGGGCAAGGCGCCGCGCTATCTGCAGGCTCTCCCGACCGGCATCGGCCCGGAGGGCCTGCTCGCCATCCCGCAGCGCGGCCTCTTCGTCTCGGCCTCCGAGACCGATGTCGGCGAGAAGGGCGGCGCGCGTTCGGCCGTGATGATCTATCGCCGCAGCGAGGGCCCGGCCGCCTACCCGACCATCCAGCCGCAGGACGAGAACGGCCTGCCGATCGGCTGGGGGGCTCTGTCCGGCCTCGCCGCCGACCAGACGGCCCCGGGCAAGCTGTTCGCGATCACCGACAGCGCCTACAAGCCCTCGCGCATCCTCGAGATCGACGCGACACAGAAGCCGGCCCGCATCACCCGCGGGTTGACGGTGACGAAGGACGGCAAGCCTGCGGCCTACGACCTCGAAGGCATCGCGACGCGCCCCGGCGGCGGTTTCTGGCTCGCCTCGGAGGGCAACCCCGAGAAGAAGGACGCGCCGCTGGCCGACATCCTGTTGCGCGTCTCTGCCGCAGGCGCGGTCGAGGAGGAGATCCTGCTGCCTGAAGCGCTGGCCAAGCATGCTCTGCGCTTCGGCTTCGAGGGCGTCGCGGTGACCGGCTCCGGCGCCGACGAGACCGTCTGGATCGCCGTCCAGCGCGAATGGAAGGACGATCCGAAGGGCAAGGCCAAGATCCTGTCCTACAAGCCGGCCAGCAAGGAATGGGGCGTGCTGCACTATCCGCTGAGCCAGGCGGCGCAGGGGGCCTGGATGGGGCTGTCCGAACTCGTCTTCCTCGGCGACGACCGCTTCGCCGTGGTCGAGCGCGACAACGTCTTCGGCGCCAAGGCCTCGAAGACGATCCAGACCTTCTCTGTGAAGGGGCTGAAACCGGCCGCGATCGGCGCGGCCGAGATCCCGACGGTCACGAAAACGCAGTTCCGCGACCTCACGCCTGACCTGATGAAGCTCGGCGGCTATGGGCTCGACAAGGTCGAGGGCATGACGGTGGACACGGCCGGCAACCTCTTCGTCGTCACCGACAATGACGGCGTCGACGGCTCCTCCGGCGAGACGCAGTTCTTCGCCTTCGGGAAGATCGGCGGCTGAGCCCAAGAAAGAGCCCCGGGTGCGTGCGCATCCGGGGCAGGTGCCTGGCCGTGACCGGTCAGGTGGGGAGGAAGGAAATTACCAGCCGGCGAGGACGTTGCCCTTGAAGCGCTCGGCGACGAAGGCCTTGATCTCGGGGGTGTGGTAGGTCTCGACCAGCGTCTTGACCCAGGGCTTGTCCTTGTCGACGGTGCGGACCGCGATCAGATTGACGTACGGACCCTTCGGGTCCTCGCGCAGGATCGCCGAGGTCGGCTCGATCTTGGCATCGACGGCATAGTTGGTGTTGATCGAGGCGGCTGCGACATCGGCCAGCGTGCGCGGGGTTTGCGCGGCCTCGACCTCGATGATCTTCAGCTTCTTCGGATTCGCGACGATGTCGGCGACCGTCGGCTTGAAGCCGACGCCATCCTTCAGCTTGATCACGCCCTTGTCCTGCAGCAGCAGCAGCGCGCGCCCGCCATTGGTCGGATCGTTCTGGATCGCGATCGAGGAGCCGTCCGGCACCTCGGCCCAGCTCTTGTACTTCGACGAGTAGATGCCGAGCGGGAAGTTCACGGTCAGCCCGACGCTCTCGATCTTGAAGCCGCGATCCTTCACCTGGTTGTCGAGATAGGGCTGGTTCTGGAACGAGTTGGCTTCCAGCTCGCCGGCGTCGAGCGCCTGGTTTGGCACGACATAATCCGAGAACTCGACGATCTTCAGCTCGATGCTCTTCTTGGCGAGCAGCGGCTTCACCTGCTCCAGGATCTCGGCGTGGGGGCCGGGCGAGACGCCGATGCGGACGACCTGGTTCTGCTGGGCAATGGCGGGAGCGTGGAGGCCGAGCACGAGGCCGGCGGCGGCGAGGGCGAAATGACGGCGGTTCAGCATGGCCTTGTCCTGTCTGGAACGGAGTTGGGAAATGGTTCGGCTCACCAGGTCGGCAGGATCGAGCCTTTGAAGCGCTCGGCGACGAAGGCCTTGATCTCGGGCGAGCGGTAGCTCTCGACCAGCGCCTGGACCCAGGGCTTGTCCTTGTCGGCGGCGCGCACCGCGATCAGGTTGGTATAGGGGCCCTTCGGCGCCTCGCGCAGGATCGCCGAGGCCGGATCGATCTTGGCGTCCACCGCATAGCTGGTGTTGATCGCGGCTGCCGCGACATCCGATAGCGAGCGCACGGTCTGGCCGGCGTCGATCTCGAGGACCTTGAGCTTCTTCGGGTTCTCGACGATGTCGGCGACGGTCGGCTTGAAGCCGACGCCGTCCTTGAGCTTCAGCACGCCCTTGTCCTGCAGCAGGAGCAGGGCGCGGCCGCCATTGGTCGGGTCGTTCTGGATTGAGATCGTGGCGCCGTCCGGCACCTCCGCCCAGCTCTTGTAGCGGGTCGAATAGATGCCCATCGGAAAGTTCACGGTGGTCGCGACGCTGACGATCTTGAAGCCGCGATCCTTCACCTGATTGTCGAGATAGGGCTGGTGCTGGAAGGCGTTGGCCTCGAGATCTCCGATGTCGAGCGCCTGGTTCGGGATAACGAAGTCGGAGAACTCGAAGACCTTCAACTCATACCCCCTCTTCGCGAGGATCGGCTTGATCTGCTCGACGATCTCGGCATGCGGGCCGGGGGTCACGCCGACGCGGACGATTTGCGCCTGCTGGGCGAAGGCCGGGACGGCAAGGCCGGTCAGAAGCGCGGCGGACAGGCCAAGAGCGGCGCGGCGTGTGGTGAAAGTCATGGCAATAGTCTCGATCCGGGATTGAAAAGCGACGCTCAGGCGTGACGCAAGCGCTTGTTGAGGCGGCGGGCGAGGCGGTCACCGATGCTCTGGACGGCCTGGACCAGGACGATCAGCACGGCAACGACGGCGGCCATGACCTCGGGCATGAAGCGCTGGTAGCCGTAGCGGATGCCGAGATCGCCGAGCCCGCCGCCGCCGACAGCGCCGACCATGGCCGAGAAGCCGATCAGGCTGACGACCGCAAGCGTCAGGCCGAGCGCGATGGCCGGCAGCGCCTCCGGCACAAGCACCTTGCGGACGATCTGCACCGGCGTCGCCCCCATGGCGCGCGCCGCCTCGACCAGGCCCTGGTCGACCTCGCGGATCGCGCCCTCGATCAGCCGCGCGATGAAGGGAGTGGAGGCGACGGTGAGCGGCACGATCGCGGCCTGGGTGCCGATCGAGGTGCCGGCGATCAGGCGGGTGAAGGGGATGATCGCGACGACGAGGATGATGAAGGGCGTCGAGCGCGTGGCGTTGACCAGCGTGCCGAGCACGGCGTTGGTCACTGGCGCCGCGAAGAGCTCGCCGCGCTTGCTCGTCGCCAGGAAGACGCCGAGCGGCAGGCCGAATAGCGTGCCGAGCGAGGCCGCAATCGCGACCATCTGCAGCGTGTCAAGCGTCGCCTGGACGATCAGCGCGAGGATCTGGGGCGAGATGATCTCAGGAAACATGGCCGATGACCTCCGCCTTGAGTTCGAGGCTGTTGAGCGCGCCGAGGATGGCTGCGAGCTCCGGCTCGCGGGTCGGCACCGAGACGAGCAGGCTGCCGAAGGGCTTGCCGGCAATGGCGTCGATGCGGCCGGCGAGAATGTTGACGTCGACGCCGATGGTCGAGCTCAGGCGGCTGATGACCGGGGCCGTCGCGTTCTCGCCGGTGAAGGTGATGCGCAGCACGGTGTCGTCGCCCGGGCGGGCCTGCTCGTGGATGCGGCCAGCGAGATAGGCCGGCACCTCGACGCCGGTGACCGCCTCGACGAAGCGCGCCGTAGTGGGGTGCTTCGGACGGGTCAGCACCGAGAAGACATCGCCCTCCTCGACGATCCGGCCGTCCTCGATCACCGCGACGCGGTCGCAGATTTCCTTGATCACCGGCATCTCGTGGGTGATCAGCAGGATGGTGATGCCGAGATCGCGATTGACCTGCTTCAGCAGGTCGAGGATCGCCTTGGTCGTCTCGGGGTCGAGCGCCGATGTCGCCTCGTCGCAGAGCAGCACCTTCGGATCGGTCGCCAGCGCCCGGGCGATGCCGACGCGCTGCTTCTGGCCGCCGGAGAGTTCCGCAGGATAGCGTCCGCGCTTGTCGGTGAGGCCGACGAGATCAAGCAGCCGCGTCACCTTCTCCCCGATCTCCGCCTTGGGCGTGCCGGCAATCTCCAGCGGCAGCGCGACGTTGTCGAAGACGGTGCGCGATGAGAGCAGGTTGAAATGCTGGAAGATCATGCCGGTCGCGCGCCGGCGGCTGCGCCAGCCCGCCTCGGTGAGGCCGGTGACATCCTCGCCATCGATCAGGAGGCGGCCTTCGGTCGCGCGCTCGAGCCCGTTGACCAGCCGGATCAGCGTCGACTTGCCGGCCCCGGAGCGGCCGATCACGCCGACGATGACGCCCTTCGGCACGTCGAGATCGATGCCCGTCAGGGCCGTGACGGCGCCTTGAGCGCCACGGCCGGGATAGGCCTTGCCGATCTGCTCGAAGCGGATGATCGGCGGGGGAGAGACCGGCAACAGGCCGGCGCCGACGCGGAAGGCATCGGGCTTGACGGGAGCGTTCATCATGACCTCAGGACTGAAACCGGCCGGATCGCTGCCGGCGCATAGGCGTCGCGGTGGGCATCGTCAGGACGCCAGCCGCATGGCATAGCCGCGACGCGGGGTTGCAAGCTGTCGGGCAGCCAGCTCGGCCGCACCCGGCGTCGCGAAGCGATGGCCGTCGAGCGGGTTGAAGCGGGCCGAGGCGGCGATGAAGGTGAAATAGCGCTCGCTGCCGTTGCGGCTGACGAGACCCGCCTGCGTCTCGCCGACTTCGATGACATAGGCTTGGCGATCTTGGGCCTGGCGGCCACCCTGGGCCTGCCTGCCGTCTTCGTGCTGAGATTGGCTCATGACTGTGCTCCCGCCGCTCAAGCGGCGCTTTCGGACATCTGATGGAACTGGATCGGGATGCCGCGCGTCGTGCGCGGCTTTCACGGCAGGATCAGAGTCGACAACAGCAGCCGGCAAGCAGGGTCAGCGATGGGATCTGGTGAAGGGTCGTATCGGTCATGTTCGTCTCCTGGCTATCGGAGCCCACGACCACGTCGTGGCGCTTTAGCGTTTGGTGACGCGGCGCAAGCTGCTCGCTCAAATCCCCGCGGCCGCCCGGCAATGCCAGGTGACAAGCCGCAATCTGATAGAGATCGTCCTGTTTGTCAACTCGATCGTTCTTTTAAAAAAACGAACGAGAGCAGACGAGCCTGCCGGGATGATGGGGCGGTGGAGAAAATAATTCTCCGGCGAGGCGGCGAGGCTGCCTGCGGCACCGCCGCAGCTTGACGCTGCCGCCCCCTCGGCGCCATCTGCGCGCATGACGGTCGATGCGCCTCTGCTGGGACGACTGCGCCGCTCCGTGCTCGGAGCCTGGCTTGCAGTGGCCTATGCGCTGACGCTGCTGGCAGCGGGGCTGGCGCCCGCGCCGGCCGGCGCTCATAACGTCTTTGACGGTGCGGTGCTGTGTTCCGGCCTGGCCCTGCCGGGTGAGTCCGCGGGCACGCCGGCGCAGGAACCGACGGGCGAAGTCCTGCACTGCAAGGGTTGCCCGCTCGGCCCCGTCTTCGCCTGTCCCAGCCGCCCCACGCATATCGGCGTCGTCAGGATGGCGGCCGCGGTCTCGGCGGAAATCCTGCACGCGCAGGCTGCCGCGCCTTCGTCGATCCTCGGCCTGCCGCCCTCGCGCGCACCGCCCGCCGCTCCCACGCTGATCTGAGCCTTGCCTCTTACGCGGCTGCGCCGTCGGCACCGGCCGAGGCACCGCGGTTTTCCAATGGGCGCATCGACGCCCTGACCGGATCGGGACAGACCCATGACCAAATCCATCCTCGCAGCGCTTGCGCTCTCACTCTCGCTTTCAATTCCTCTCGGCGGTGCAGCGCTCGCCCATGACTACAAGGCCGGCGCGCTCAAGATCGATCACCCCTGGAGCCGTGCGACGCCGGGCGGCGCCAAGGTTGCAGGCGGCTATCTCGCCATCGAGAACACCGGGACCGAAGCCGACCGGCTCGTCTCGATCTCGGCCCCGACGATCTCCGGACGCACCGAGATCCACGAAATGGCGCTGAACAACGGCGTGATGACGATGCGCCCGCTGGAAAGCGGCGTGGCGATCCCGGCCGGCGCCAAGGTCGAGTTCAAGCCCGGCGGCTACCACATCATGTTCATGGAGCTGAAGCAGCCTCTGAAGCAGGGCGACAGCGTCAAGGGCACGCTGGCCTTCGAGAAGGCCGGGACCGTCGAGGTCGAGTTCAGGGTCGAGGCCGTCGGCGCGCGCGGCGCCGACCACGGCGCGCATAAGGGGCATTGATACGAACGCTGCCCCTCGCGGCAGGGCGCGCCTGCGCCCTGCCGGTCAACGAAACGGCTTTCAGATTTTCGCGCGCTTATCGACCTTTGCGACGCGCGAGAGCAGGTAATCCACCTCGGCCTTCGCGGCGGCGGTGATCGACGAGCCCGGCTTGCGCTGCGCGTCGCTCTTGAGGATGCCACGCTTCATCAGCGTGTATTTCCGCACGGCGAGGCCGACGCCCTGCTGCTGCTCGTAGCGCATCAGCGGCAGATGGGCGTCGAAGATGTCGTGTGCCTCGTCGCGCTTGCCGGCCTGCTGCAGCTTCACGACGTCGATCAGAAGCTCGGGGAAGGCGTAGCCGGTCATCGCGCCATCGGCGCCGCGCTCCATCTCGAAGTCGAGGAAGAGCCCGCCATTGCCGGTGAGGATCGAGATCGGGCGCAGGCTGCCGTCCTGCTGGAACTTGCGCAGCGTCGAGATCTTCTCCAGGCCCGGCCAGTCCTCGTGCTTCAGCATCACGCAGGAGGGGTTGTCGGCGACGATCTTGCGGATCACCGCCGGCGTCATGATAACCGAGAGCGTCAGCGGATAGTCCTGGATGACGAAGGGGATGTCGGCGCCGATAGCCTCGACGGCTTGGGCGTAATAGCCGGTGATCTGGTCGTCGGTGCGCAGGGAAGGCGGCGGTGCGATCATCACCGCGGCGGCGCCGAGCTCCATCGACTGGCGCGCCAGCGTACGCATCGCGGCAAAGCCCGGTGCCGAGACGCCGACGATCACCGGCTTGCCCGGCATGCCGGCCACCGCGCGCTTGACGATGCCGAGCGATTCCTCCGGCTCGAGCTTGGGCGCCTCGCCCATGATGCCGAGCACGGTGGTGCCGTCCGAGCCGATCTCGTCATAGAAGGCGAAGAGCTTCTCGGTCGAGGCCCAGTCCAGCGTGCCGTCCGGGTTGAAGGGGGTGGGCGCGATCGGGAAGACGCCGGAGGCGTCGGCCGTGAGAGTGGTCATGGAATTTGGCTTTCGGCTAATATGGCTGTGGCTGGCGGAGTTTCAGACGATGCGGGTGCGGACCGTGCCGACGCCGGCGATCTCGCCTTCGAGCACATCGCCGCGCACCACGGCGGCGACGCCCTCGGGCGTTCCGGTCAGGATCAGGTCGCCGGGGGCGAGTTCGACCAGCCCCGAGAGATAGGCGATCGTCTCCGGCACGTTCCAGATCTGCTTGGCGAGGTCCGAACTCTGGCGCGGCACGCCGTTGACGATGAGCTCGATCTTGCCGGCCGCCGGGTGGCCGATGCGGCTCGCCGGTGCGATCTCGCCGACAGGGCCGGAGAAATCGAAGCCCTTGGCCATGTCCCACGGCCGGCCGGCCTTCTTGGCGGCGGCCTGAAGGTCGCGGCGGGTCATGTCGAGGCCGGCGCCGTAGCCGAAGACATGCGACAGCGCGTCGGCCTCGGCGATATCCTTGCCGCCGGTGCCGATCGCCACGACCAGCTCCATCTCGTGGTGGAGGTCTTGGGTCTTGGTCGGATAGGGCATGTCGGCGCCGTTGATCAGCAGCGCATCGGCCGGCTTGCTGAAGAAGAAGGGCTCCTCGCGATCGGGATCGCCGCCCATCTCGCGGGTATGCTCGGCATAGTTGCGCCCAACGCAGAAGACGCGGCGCACCGGAAAGAAGCCGCCGCCGGCCACCGGAATTGCCGTAACGGCCGGCGGGTCGATCACGTAGTTCGTCATGGCGAGGCGCTCCGTCGATGCTTGTCGGCTCCGTTCATGGGCGAGCAGCCGTCCTTGGGCAAGAGCCTGCACGCCGGGCCAGGATGCGCGAATGCCGGGGCCGGCAGGAACGGCCACCCATTCGCGGTTGCAAAAGCCGTTGTGCGGCGCGCCATTGCAACCGGCGCGGATTGCCTCCTACAGTGTCGCCGGTCCGGCATGTGTCGGACTGTATCCAGACTGAAGGGACAGCATGTGAGCACCGGTACCGTGAAGTGGTTCAACGAGACCAAGGGCTACGGATTTATCACCCCCGATCAGGGCGGCAGCGATATCTTCGTTCATATCAGTGCCGTCGAGCGCTCGGGGCTGCGCGGTCTGAACGAGGGCCAGAAGATCAGCTACGATCTCGAGGCCGACCGCAAGACCGGCAAGTCGGCTGCGGTCAATCTCAAGACTTCGTAAGACGGGCCGTCTGCGGGAGGCGGAAAAAGCGGCGTCGCTTCCCGAGCCGACGTGAATCTCTCTCGATCTGAACTGACCTGTAGACGATTCTTCGGCATGCCCGCCGCCACAGGGCGGCGGCCAGGGGGCTTAAGGCCCCTCACGTCCAGGCTGCGGCCGGACCGATTCCCCGGCAAGACGACGAGTTGACGCGGTCGCGCCTGATTAAGACGCTTGTCGATCTAGCCGCGGCCCGCGGCCGGCCGGAACAGCTGTCCCCTCTCTGCTACCAGCACCACTGCCAGCGCCGCGATACCACAGAGCACGAAGCCGAGCGTGATCGGCACAACCGTGCCGTCGAAACGCTGACCGATGAAGAAGCCGAGCAGCGCGCCGCCGATCGTGGTGACGAAGCCCTGCACCGAGGAGGCCGTGCCGGCGACATGGCCAAGCGGGTCCATCGCCATCGCGCCGAAATTCGGTGCGACGAGCCCGAAGCAGAACATCGCCCCCGCCTGGAAGGCGGCGAAGCTCCAGAGCGATTCGTGGCCTGACAGCGCCAGCAGCGCATGCGCCCCGGTCAGTGCGATATAGGCCAGCAGCGCGCCATGCGAGACGCGCCGCATGCCGAGGCGGCCGACGATGCGGGCATTGAGCAGCGACGCCACCGCCATGCCCATCGCGATCAGCGCGAAGATGGTGGTGAACCATTCCGGCGCCTCGAAGACGTCGACGAATATCTGCTGGGCCGAGTTGATGAAACCGAAGAGCCCGCCGAGCACGAAGGCCATCGCCAACATGTAGCCGACGGCGAGCCGCGTCGTCAGCGTCAGGCGGAAGGCGGCCAGCACCGTCGCGACCGCGATCGGCTCGCGGTCCTCCGGCGCCTGCGTCTCGCGCAGCCGCAACACCACCCAGAGCATCACCAGCGCGCCGAAGAGCGTGAGCACGCCGAAGATCCAGCGCCAGGGCGCGACGAACAGAATGGCCTGGCCAACCGAGGGCGCCAGGATCGGCACGGCCAGGAAGACGATCATCGCCAGCGACATGACGCGGGCCATATCGCGGCCGGAATAGCAGTCGCGCACGATCGAGACGACAAGGACGCGGGTCGCCGCCGCGCCGACGCCCTGGACGACGCGGGCCATCATCATCGCCTCGAAGGAACCGGCAAAAGCGGCGGCGACGCTGGCGACGACATAGACCACGAGCCCGAACAGCAGGATCGGCCTGCGGCCGAAACGGTCCGACAAGGTGCCGTAGACGATCTGTGCAACGCCGAATCCGAGCAGATAGGCGGTGATGATCCACTGCCGCTCATTGGCGCCGGCGATGCCGAGTGCCTCGGCCATCTGGGGCAGCGCCGGCAGCATCGAATCGATCGCGAGCGCGTTTACCGCCATCAGCGCGGCCATCAGCGCCACGAAGGAACGGAAGCTCATGCCGTGGCGGGGCCCGGCAGGTTGAGAAGCGTCGGTCATTGCAGCCTGTCGAGAGGGAAACATCCGCCCGGCGGCGAATGGATTTTGATCATGAGCCCCTGGAGAGCCGCTCTAGGCCTACGGGAAAGACATGACAACCCGGCCATGGCGTGGCGTGCCATGCACCAAGCGGGAAGCGACGGCGTCGCAAGGCCACGCAAGCCCCGCTCTGGCGCGCCATGCGACCATCGCGCAGGCCGGCTTCGTCTGGCGCCTGCCGGATGAACTGCTATCCTGACCGTCGGAACAGGGCTGAGGGGCAATGGACGAAACAGGTGTGACGCGGCGGGTCGCCATGGCCCAGGGGCTGATGACGATCGAAGGCGTTGCGACGCGTTTCGCACAGGGGCTTGGCAGGCATCTGCGACTGAGTGCTGAGAACCTGCAGCTCGTCGGTGGGTTCGCCAGCCGAGAAGGCCGGATCGAGAACGCCGCCCGCATCCTCGGGCGGGCGTCGCTCAGCGGCGACAGCCTCCATCGCGCCGGTGCCGCAGGCGAGGCCAGGGACATTTCGCTGACCGTTCGCCCCTTCGCTGGCAGCGAGGACGGGCGCATCCTGCTGCTGCTCGGCTTCCGAGAGGGCGAAGGCGAGGAGAGTGGCTTCTTCGCCGAGATCTACGCGCCGTCCATGGTGTTCGAGGCGCTGAAGCGGGACATCCTGTCGGGCGCGGCGCAGGTGCTGTCGCTCTCCGCCATGACCAGCCTCTGGGTGCGGGAGAACGAGCGCGAGGCGGTGCCGGGCATGCCGGTCGCCTGGCATCTCGGCCTCGAGGCCGATGGCCGCAATAGCGCCCCGGCGCGCGGCCTGATCGAGACGCTGGACTGGCGCGGCGCCGCACCAGCAGTTGCGCCGCACCAGGACGACAGCGTGTCCCCTCTCGACGAAGCTGCCGACCAGCTCGGCCGGATCAATTGGAGCCTCAAGCTGATCGCGCTGGTTCTCGTGTTGCTGCTGCTCGTCGTCGCGCTGAAATAGCGGCACCTGCCCGATGATCAGCGTCCTTGTCAGCGCTCGTGGCGCCTGATCCGCCTGATCATCTCGTTCAGCGCCAGCAGCACAAGCGCCAGGATGAAGGGCAGCAGGTAGTAGATGATCCGGAACAGCAGCAACGCGCCGAGCACATGCTCGAAGGGCAGCCGGCTCAGCGCAATCAGCATCGTCGCCTCGAAGACGCCGAGGCCGCCCGGGGCATGGCTGGCGATGCCGATGAGGCAGGCGACGATGTAGACCGCGAGGAAGCTCGGATAATCGATATTGTGCCCGCCCGGCAGCAGCACGAAAAGCACTGCCGCCGCCGCGCAGACCTCGGCCGCGCCGAGAAACATCTGCCCAAGCGTGATGCCGAGCCCGGGCAAGGGCAGGTTCCAGCCGCGCACGCGGATGGTACGCTCGCCGCTCGCAATCCAGGCGAGATAGCCAAGCGTGCCGAGCGCGACCGCCACGCCCACGACCTGCACCACCAGCGGCGAGGTGCGCGCCAGAGCGGCGACCGAGCCGGTCGCCCAGAACAGGCAGACGCAGAGGATGGTGCCGAGGCCGAGCCAGAAGGTCAGCCCGGCGATCACGGTAAGGCTCGCGACCTCGGATGCGCGCACGCCCTTGGGCGAATAGATCCAGTAACGCACCGTGCCGCCGGTCACGATCGGGAAGCCGAGCGTGAACGACACCGAATAGCTGGTGAAGGAGGCGAGCGCCGTCGTCCGGTAGGGGATCGACAGGCCGAGCCGTCTCAGCGCCAGCGCGTCATAGCCGGTGAGCAGCAAATAGCTCAGCACGGTGAAGGCACAGGCCAGGCCGAGCTGGCGCAGGCTGGCATTGGCGAAAGCCTTGGTCAGTTCGCCAGGCTCGATTTCCTGGACGATGTACCAGAGCACCACCAGCGAGGCGCAGAAGATCGCGGCGCTGGCGAGCGGGCCGAGCCACCACCAGCGGCTGCGCCTGCGCGCGGGCATTCCTGGCTCTAGCGGGCCGAACGACATACGCACTCATGGTCGGTTGCGCGCAGGAGGCGGTTGCCAGCGGCGCCGATTGCGGGCGGGGGCGCGAGCACGCCCCGGCCGGAGACATAGCGCCTCGTCGGCGATCCACAAGGCAGAACGGCGCGGCGAATGCGCGCCATGAGCATCGCGCAGGACGGCACCCCAGCCCTGGTTCAGCCGGTCTTGCGGAAGACGCGCAGCGTCTTGAAGGTCGCGACCTCGTCGACCTGGGCCGTCTTCGCCCATTCGGCGATGATCGGCTCGGCCGTCGCATAGGCGAAGGAGCCGGTATAGAACAGCAGATAGCCGCCGACATCGGTCTGGGCGGTGAAGAGATCGATCACCTCGCGGTCGGTCAGCGCACCATAAGCGTCGTTCGCCTCGGTCCGGAACTCGCAGGCGTGGAACAGCGTGACGATGTCGAAGCGCGGCAGGAGCTTCGCGTTGCTGGTGTAGATGTCGCCGAAATAGGCGCTGTAGCTCTTGGTGATCGTCGGATTCGACGTCGCGAGCTTGACGAAGGCGTCGTATTCCTTGGGCGAGGCGGTGATGCCGAGCACCGTGCAGTCGAGCTCAGGTTCGGCGCAGCGGATACCGACATAATGGTGGCCGCCGGTGCCGAAGTGGTAGATGCGCTTAGCCGTAAGCCCCTCTTCCTCGAGCCATTCGACGAAGTGAACGTCGCAGGGGCACTGCTCGACCCGCAGGCCCCAATAGACGTCCCAGATGTTCATCGTGGCAGTGGTCATGTCCAACTCTTTCCTGATGGGGCAGTGATCATTCGGCCGGCACGGGCAGCGTCGCTGCGGCGGCGGCGGGCTCGGAAACGGGAGGACGCGCGGCCATGCGCACGACGCCACCGGCGCGCTTCAACTGCAGGCGCTGCGTCGCGGCTTCCGCGAAGCCGGCGCCCTGCCCGAAGACGATGACGATCGCGTCCGGCCGCGCGGCACGCAGCTCGGCGAGGAGTTCGAGGCCGTGCTCGGTATCGAAGGCGCTGGTGGCTTCGTCGAGCAGCACAATGTCCGGGTTTTCGAGTTCGGCGCGGGCCAGAGCGAGCCGCTGGCGGTCCCCGGTCGCCAGTTCCTTGTCCCAGTCGCGGCTCTCGTCGAGAAGCGGCGCGAGGCCGGACAGGCCGTAGCGGCACAAGGCGCCCTCCAGCTCGACCTGCGGAATCGTCCGGCCGGTTTCGAGCACCGCACGCAGGCTGCCCTCGGAGAGATGCAGCTTCTGCGGCACGGCGGTGACGAAGGCGCCCCGCGGGATGCCGATCGCGCCGCGGCCCCAGGGCCAGAGCCCGGCGATGGCCTGGATCAGCGCGGCCTTGCCGAGGCCGAGTTCACCGGAGATATGCAGCATCGCGCCCGGCGGCACGGATCCGGATATGTCGGCAACCAGCGTCCGCCCATCGCGGTCGATCAGCGTGACCTCGTCGAGATGCAGTTGCCCGTCGCGGCTCGCAGATACCGCCAGATGCTCGCCCGGCGGCTCCCTGTCCACG
Organism: Allobosea sp. Root381; assembly: GCF_001429395.1. GTDB lineage: Bacteria > Pseudomonadota > Alphaproteobacteria > Rhizobiales > Beijerinckiaceae > Allobosea. The sequence continues at coordinate 146,692 of NZ_LMJT01000009.1, read as the reverse complement.
CGTTCCAGGGCGTCGGCGAGCTCGTTGACGCGCCGAGCCGCCGCCAGCCATTCGGCGATGCGCATGAAGTTGTCGAGCAGCCAGTTGAAGGCGTTCTGCACGGCGACAAAGGCCGCGGCGACCTGGACGACGCCGCCGAGCGACATTTCGCCGGAAAGATATTTCGGTGCCGCCAGCAGGAGCGGCACCACCGGCACCAGCGCACCGCTGCCATTGGTGATCCAGGTCAGGTGGCCGCGCTGGCGGATCATCGCGAGCCAACGCCCGACGAGGCTCTCATAGGTTTGCGCCACGGCACGGCGCTCGCCGGCCTCGGCCCTGGCAAGCGCGATGGTCTCGCCATGGTCGCGGATGCGCATCAGCGAAAAGCGCAGCCGCGCCTCGCCCTCGTTGCGGGCGGCGATCAGGCCGGGCAGTCGGCGCCCGACGAAAGTGACGAGCGCCGAGACCAGCACGGCATAGACGATCGCCGCAAGCACCAGATAAGCGGGTATGACGATGACGCTCCCGCCCGTGCGCACGGTCAGGGCGCCGCCGATCTCCCAGAGAATCTCGATGAAGGTGATGATCGTGATGACGGCCGAGAGCAGGCCGATGGCGAAATCGACGACCGGCTCCGTCGCCCAGCGGACATCGTCGGCGATGCGGTATTCGGGATTGGCGGGCTCGTAGCCGGAGAGGCTGAGGCGGAAGAAGCGGCGCTCCCCGACCCAGCCATCGGCCAGCTTGCCCGTGACCCATTGGCGCCAATGCACCTGGAAGGTTTCGCGCGAGACCAGAATGACGACGCCGAGCCCGGCAACGACCAGCACCAGCACGGGAAAGACCGCCATCGCGGTCAGCGCGCTTTCCGTGTCGCGCTTCTCGAGCGCATCGAAGAACCAGCCGTTCCAGCGATTGACGGTGACGTTGGCGAAGACCGAAAGGATGATCGCCGAGGCCAGCAGCAGGGACCAGAACCAGGCCCGCCTGGCGCTCGCGCCGCGCCAGAAGCCGCCGGTGAGCCGCGCGAAACGAACGGCTACCTGCCGATCGCTCGGCGCAGCCGTGGTCACGCCCGGCGTCTCGCTCAGCGCCTGCACGGTTCCGATCACCCCCTACAGCCGGCTTCCCCGACATTTCGAGGACGCTGCCCGCTGCAGAATGAACTCGTCATGAACGGAACAGCGCCGGCGCTCGGCCGCGTGAGCCGGAGTGGCAGAAATCCGTCCGTCATGCTCGCCCTTGTGGCGAGCATGACGAGAGCGCGAAGATCCGGCTTGTCTCAGCCGCCGATATTGAAGGCCGCGAGCGCCGCCATGTTGACGATGTCGGAGTCCTTCGCGCCGAGCGGGACGATCTGCACCGGCTTGTCGAGGCCGACGATCAGCGGCCCGATCACCGTCGAGCCGCCGAGCTCCTGCAGCATCTTGGTCGAGATCGAGGCCGAGTGGAACGCCGGCATGACCAGGACGTTGGCCGGGCCGGTGAGGCGGCAGAACGGGTACTGGGCGAGCAGGTCGCGGTTGAGCGCGACATCGGCCGCCATCTCGCCGTCATACTCGAAATCGACGCGCTGGCCGTCGAGGATCTTGACCGCCTCGCGCACCTTCTCGGAACGCTCGCCGGCCGGATGGCCGAAGGTCGAGAAGGCGAGCATCGCGACCTTCGGCTCATAGCCGAGGCGACGGGCAACGCCGGCTGCCTCGATCGCGATCTCGGAGAGCTCCTGCGCCGTCGGCATCTCGGTGATCGCGGTATCGGCGACGAGCACGGTCCGCTCCCGCGACAGCACGATCGAGACGCCGATGACGCGGTGGCCCGGCTTCTCGTCGATGACGCGGCGGACCTCCTCCAGCGCGATCGAGTAGTTGCGGGTGACGCCGGTCACCATCGCATCGGCATCGCCGAGCGCGACCATGGCAGCGGCGAAATGGTTGCGGTCCTGGTTGATCAGGCGCTGGCAGTCGCGGAAGAGATAGCCCTGCCGCTGCAGCCGCTCGTAGAGATACTGGGCATAGGCCGCGTTGCGCTTCGACAGGCGCGCGTTCTGGACGGCGATGCCCTTGGCCTCGAGGTCGATGCCGAGGAAGGTCGCGGTCTCGTAGACGCGCTCCTCGCGGCCGACCAGGATGGCATGGCCGAGCCCCTGATTGACGAAGGAGACGGCGGCGCGGATGACCTGCTCCTCCTCCCCCTCGGCGAAGACGACGCGCTTCGGATAGCGCCGGACGCGCTCGAAGATGCGGTTCAGCGTGCCGGCGACGGGGTCGCGCCGCGCCGAAAGCTGCGCCTTGTAGCCGTTCATGTCGACGATCGGCTTGCCGGCGACGCCCGTCTCCATGGCTGCCTTGGCGACGGCCATCGGCACGACATGGATCAGCCGCGGGTCGAAGGGAACCGGGATGATGTAGTCCTTGCTGTAGCGCGGGCGCGCGCCCTGATAGGCGGCCGCGACCTCGTCGGGCACGTCCTCGCGGGCGAGCAGGGCCAGCGCCTCGGCGGCTGCAATCTTCATCTCCATGTTGATCGTGGTGGCGCGCACGTCGAGCGCGCCACGGAAGATGAAGGGGAAGCCGAGAACGTTGTTGACCTGGTTCGGATAGTCGGAGCGGCCGGTCGCCATGATGGCGTCGTCGCGCACCGCCGCGACCTCCTCCGGCGTGATCTCGGGATCGGGATTGGCCATGGCGAAGATGATGGGGTTCGGCGCCATCGACGCCACCATCTCCTTGGTGACCGCGCCCTTCTGGGAAAGACCGAAGAAGGCGTCGGCGCCTTCCAGCGCTTGGGCGAGCGTCCGCCGGTCGGTCACGGCCGCATGGGCCGATTTCCACTGGTTCATGCCCTCGGTGCGGCCCTGGTAGATCACGCCCTTGGTGTCGCAGAGGATGACGTTGTCGGGCTTGAAGCCCATCGCCTTGAGCAGCTCGGTGCAGGCGATCGAGGCTGCGCCAGCGCCGTTGATGACGAGGCGCGTCGTCTTGACGTCGCGGCCAGTGAGGTCGAGCGCGTTGATCAGGCCGGCAGCGGCGATGATCGCCGTACCATGTTGGTCGTCATGGAAGACAGGAATGTCCATCAGCTCGCGCAGGCGCTGCTCGATGATGAAGCATTCGGGCGCCTTGATGTCCTCGAGATTGATGCCGCCGAAGGACGGGCCGAGATAGCGCACCGCCTCGATGAACTTGTCGGCGTCCTCGGTATCGACTTCGAGGTCGATCGAATCGACGTCGGCGAAGCGCTTGAACAGGACCGCCTTGCCTTCCATCACCGGCTTGGAGGCGAGCGCGCCGAGATTGCCGAGGCCGAGGATAGCCGTGCCGTTGCTGATCACGGCGACGAGATTGGCGCGCGCCGTGTAGTCATAGGCGCGGGTCGGATCCTCCGCGATCGCCAGCACGGGCACCGCGACGCCCGGCGAATAGGCGAGCGAGAGATCGCGCTGGGTCGCCATGGGGACGGTCGCGACGATCTCGAGCTTGCCCGGACGTCCTTCCGAATGGAACAGCAGCGCTTCCTGGTCGGTGAAGGTCGGGCGGGAGCGTTTGATCGGCGGCTGGTCGGTCATCGTGTTCTGCTTTTTATGAGCGTTTCCTGGAGGGGGCGGACGATAGGCAAGCGCCGGCCCAGCCACAAGCGGCAGCGGCGACGAAGGCTTATTCCACAGTGTCACAGATGCCGCTTCGCAGCGGGCGTGGACATCGCCGGCACGAGGACGACACGTCCACATCAAATCGAGGTTCGCGGCCGGCCTAGCGGGTCTGCGCGGTTCCCAAGCCAAGGGCGAGTCGCTAGCGTTCGCAGACCATGCAAAGCGCCCAGACATCCAAATCCGAGCGGGTCGATCCGCCCGCCGCTCCCAAGCTCGTCGCCAAGGAGGACAGCGCCCGCGTCACGCCGATGATGGCGCAGTACGTGGAGATCAAGGCGGCGAATGCCGACTGCCTGTTGTTCTACCGGATGGGCGATTTTTACGAGCTCTTCTTCGCGGATGCCGAGATCGCCTCCCGGACGCTCGGCATCGTGCTGACGAAGCGCGGCAAGCACCAGGGCGACGACATCCCGATGTGCGGCGTGCCGGTCGACCGCGCCGACGACTACCTGCAGAGGCTGATCGCGGCCGGACATCGCGTCGCGGTCTGCGAGCAGGTCGAGGATCCGGCCGAGGCCAAGAAGCGCGGCCCCAAATCCGTGGTCAAGCGCGATGTCGTGCGGCTCGTCACGCCCGGCACGATCACCGAGGAGCGCCTGCTCGAACCCGGCCGCGCCAGCCTGTTGGTCGCGATCGCACGCCGCAAGCTCGGCGATGCCAGCGCGCTCTACGGCCTCGCCGCGATCGACATCTCGACCGGGGGTTTCAGCGTGATGGAGACGCCGCAGGAGCGGCTGGCGATCGAATTCGCCCGCCTGGAGCCGCGCGAGATCGTCTGCCCCGATGCGATCCATGACGATCCGGAGCTGCGCGAGTTCTGGCGCGAGATCGGCGTGCCGGTGACGCCGCTGGCCCGCGACGGGCTCGACGCGGCGTCGGCCGAGCGCCGGCTGAAGGATTTCTTCGGCGTCGCGACGCTGGACGCCTTCGGCAGCTTCAGCCGGGCCGAGATCGCGGCGGCCGGTGCGGCGCTGGCCTATGTCGAGCGCACGCAGCTCGGCGCCCGCCCGCCGCTGTCGCCGCCGGTACGCGACGCCGGCTCGGCCACGATGCTGATCGATGCGGCGACCCGCGCCAATCTCGAACTGACGCGCACGCTCTCAGGCGAACGCGGCGGCAGCCTGCTCGCAGCGATCGACCGCACCGTGACGCCGGGCGGCGCCCGCCTGCTCGCCGAGCGGCTCGCCGGCCCGCTCACAGACCCGGCCGCGATCGCGCAACGCCATGACGCCGTCGAGGCGCTGGTTGGCGACGGCGCCCTGCGTGAGGATTTGCAGACGGCGCTCGCCAAGGTGCCCGACATCGCCCGCGCCCTGGCGAGGCTCTCGCTCGACCGGGGCGGCCCGCGCGATCTCGCGGCGCTGGGCTCCGGTCTTGCGGCGGCCCGCGCGATCGTCGCGATGCTGCTCGGCCGCGCCTCCCTGCCGGCGGAGCTGTCCAGGGCGACGCGGGCACTGTCCGAGATCGACCCCGACCTGCCGGCGCGGCTGGAGGCGACGCTCGCCGACGAGCTGCCGCTGAACCGCCGCGACGGGCGCTTCGTCCGCGAGGGCCATGACGCGACGCTGGACGAATTGCGGCTGCTGCAGGTCGATTCCCGCAAGGTGATCGCGCAGCTGCAGGCACGCTATGCCACCGAGACCGGCTGCCGCACACTGCGGATCAAGCACAACTCGATGCTCGGCTATTTCGTCGAGGTGCCACAGGCGGCCGGCGAAGATTTCCTGAAGGAACCCTGGCGAGCGACCTTCGTGCATCGCCAGACGATGTCGGACGCGATGCGCTTCTCCTCTATCGAGCTCGGCGGGCTGGAAGCCAAGATCGCCTCCGCGGCCGACCGGGCGATCAAGCTCGAGCTCGGCATCTTCGCCGCGCTCACCGAGACGGTCCTCGCCCATGCCGAGCCGATCAAGCAGGCGGCCGCCGCGCTCGCCGAGATCGACGTCGCGGCAGGCCTCGCCGAGCTCGCCACCCGCGAAGGTTGGAACCGGCCGCTGATCGACGACAGCGAAGCCTTCACCATCCAGCGCGGCCGCCACCCCGTCGTCGAGGCCGCGCTCAAGCGCGACGGCAAGCCCTTCGTCGCCAACGAGACCGAGCTGTCGCCGCCGGGCAGCGATGCCGAGGGCGGCCGCATCTGCCTGATCACTGGCCCGAACATGGCGGGTAAATCGACCTTCCTGCGGCAGAACGCGCTGATCGCGGTGCTGGCGCAGATGGGCGCCTTCGTGCCCGCGGCGAGCGCCCATATCGGCGTGGTCGACCGGCTCTTCTCGCGCGTCGGCGCCGCCGACGACCTGGCGCGCGGACGCTCGACTTTCATGGTCGAGATGGTCGAGACCGCCGCGATCCTGAATCAGGCCGGGCCGCGGGCGCTGGTCATCCTCGACGAGATCGGCCGCGGCACGGCGACCTTCGATGGGCTCTCCATCGCCTGGGCTGCGATCGAGAACCTGCACGAGGTCAATCGCTGCCGCAGCCTGTTCGCGACGCATTACCATGAGCTGACCGCGCTTGGTGACCGGCTGGCGCGCGTCACCAATGCGACTGTGCGCGTCACCGAGTGGAATGGCGAGGTCGTGTTCCTGCACGAGGTCGTGCCGGGTGCCGCCGACCGTTCCTACGGCATCCAGGTGGCGAAGCTCGCCGGCCTGCCCCCGGCGGTGGTCGAGCGGGCGCGCGCCATCCTCGCCGAGCTGGAAAAGAGCGAGCGTGAGAAACCGGTGGCCTCGCTCGTCGACGACCTGCCGCTTTTCGCGATCCCGCAGAGGCGCGCTGCGCCGGTGCCGGAGCTGCCGGACGAAGACCCGCTTCGGCTCGCGCTCGACGATCTGGACCTCGATGAGATGACGCCGCGCCAGGCGCTGGAGGCGCTGTATCGGCTGAAGGGGATAGGCTAGCCAATCCTGCGGATGCTGGTGATAGCGCCGAAGCTCTTCGCCTGGATGCGGTCGCGCGCAGCGCGCAGCGGCTCGCTCAGAACGGTCATCGTGTAGGCCGTGGCGTGCAGCAGCGTGTCGGGATTGGTGAGGATGCCGACATGGCCCTTCCAGAAGACGAGGTCGCCGCGGCGTAAGCCGTCGAGCCCGTCATCGGAGGCCAGCTTCGTGCCGATCTCCTTCTCCAGCATGTCCGAATCGCGCGGAGAGGCGATGCCGGCTGCCGCGAGCGCGAGCTGGGTCAGGCCGGAGCAGTCGAGCCCGAGACTGGTCTTCCCGCCCCAGAGATAGGGCACGTTCAGGAAGCGCTCGGCGACGGCAACGAAATCGGCCTCGGGCGCATCGAGCGGGGCGACATGCGCGGCGAAGACGTAAGCGGTCGCGTAGCGGCCGAACTCGGACAGCACGGCGAAGTCGCCCTCGCGGCCGATGACGGTGACGCCCGCCCCCAGCGAAAGCGCGGCCAGCGGCGGCAGCTTCATCGAGGGGCCGGGATAGACGAAAGTCCGCAGGGCGGCCACACGATGCGTCGGCGCCGGAGCGTCGCCGCGGAGCATATCCTCCGGGATGTAACCGACATAGCCGTCCGAGCGGAGCTGGACCCAGGCCCAGCCCTCGAAGCTCTCATAGACATCGATAGGCTCGCCGCAGAGCACCTCTGTGTCGAGCGGCGCATCCGGCCGCGGCTCGCGGCGCAGCGGGGCCGAAGGCGCGACCATGCGCATCGGCACGGGATCGACGAAGGCCCGCGCCTCGACCTGCCCGATCAGGCGGCTGGCGGCGAGGTCCGGGCGAGCAGGGGTGATGCGGCGGTCGAGCGTGACGGTCATGAGTTCTCCTGCCGCTCAGCGACGGCGCGCGGCCAGCGCCTCGCCATCCTTGCCCTTGAGGACGAGGCTGCCGTTGCGCTGGATATCAAAGCCGGTCACGCCTTCGAGTTCACGCAGCAGCGACCGCTCCTGATCCATCAGCCGCTGCTCGCAAGCCATCCTCGCCGTCGCACCGGGACCGAAGGACAGGCCCTCGCCGGTCAGCTTGAACGGCGCACGCAAGCGGTTGCAGGAGGCGTTTCCGACGACCACGCCGTCCTCGAGAAACTGTAGCGCGGGCTTGGATCCGGCGATCACCCGCTTGCCGGCGATCCGCGTCACGGCCCATTCATGGGTACCGAGCAGGCTTCGCGGCAAGCCGCCGCAGCCGCGCAGCACCTCGCCCAGCCCGAAGATCGCGACGCGATCGGGATGCGGCATTCCGCTCATCGTATCATGGCAAAGGCGCTGCTCGATCGCGATCCGGGACGAGCGGCCGCCGAGGCTGAGATCATAGCGCGTGCGCTTGCCGGTACGCCGCGGCTTCGGCGTCTGCGCCTCCAGCCGTTCGCCGGACGCCTTCTGGAGGACGGTCCTGTCCTGCAAGATCGTCAAGCTCCAGCCGGGCTCCTGGCCGCGCGCGGAATAAGGCGGCGCGCCAAGCGGGGCGGCCAGCGCGCTCCCGCCCAGCATGAAAGCGGCGGCGCCGGCGAGCGGGCCGAGGCAGTGTTTGCGAAGCATAGCGATGCCCTAGCAGATGCGGCACCATAGTCGCTACCTCCCTCCTCCGTCACGCCATCACATGGTCAACTCCCGCCGATTTCGCGGGCGCGGTCGACCACCAGATCCGCCAGCCGCTCCACGGCGAGCGCTCCGGCAACCGTGCGCTGGATCACGACGTTGCGCCGGTCGGCCTCGTCGCGCCTGCGGCTGACGAGGCCGAGCTTGCCCATTGTGTCGAGGGCGCGGGTGATGACCGGCTTGGTGACCCCGAGCTGGGTCGCGAGACCTCTGACCGTATGTGGCGGCAGTTCGAGATAGACCGTCAGCAGGATCGCGACCTGGCGCGCCGAGAGATCGGCCTCGCCGTCGCGCACCAGATCGAGATGCACCTGCCGCCACAGCCTGAGCGCCTGCGAAGGCCTGATCTCCAAGGGCATGAGTGCTCGCGGTCCCGATCGTTACGGGTCCGTATCATTATCCTGCGGCAGCGATGGCGCAATCGGCTTCTGCCGACAGGCTTAACCGGCCGGATAGAATTGCTTGACGAGCGCGTAGGTCAGCCGCGCCGCCTGACATTCGCCGCCTTCCGGCCGTCCGGGCCGGGCGGAAGGGTTCCAGGCATAGATGTCGAAATGCGCGTAGGAAGCGCTCTTCTCGACGAAGCGGTTGAGGAACAGCGCCGCCGTCACCGAGCCGGCGAAGCTGCCGCCCGAGACGTGGTTCAGGTCCGCGACGCGCGAATCGAGCATCCGCTCATAGGGGGGCCAGAGCGGCATGCGCCAGACCGGGTCGTTGACCGCCTCGCCCTGCCGCGCGATCTCGGACGCCAGCCCTTCGTCATGGGTGTAGAAGGGCGGCAGCTCCGGCCCCAGCGCCGTCCGGGCGGCGCCCGTCAGCGTGGCATAGTCGATCAGCAGCTCGGGCGCCTCCTCGTCCGCCAGCGCCAGCGCATCGGCCAGGATCAGCCGGCCTTCTGCATCGGTGTTGCCGATCTCGACCGACAGTCCCTTACGGCTGGCGAGCACGTCGCCCGGCCGAAAGGAGGAACCGGAAACCGCGTTCTCGACAGCCGGGACGAGCAGACGCAGCCGCACGGGCAGCTTAGCCAGCATGATCATGCGCGCAGCCGCGATCGCAGCGGCAGCGCCGCCCATGTCCTTCTTCATCAGCAGCATCGCAGCCGAGGGCTTGAGGTCGAGGCCGCCGGTGTCGAAGGCGACGCCCTTGCCGACGAGGGTTACGCGCGGATGCGTAGGATCGCCCCAGACCAGGTCGATCAACCGGGGGCTGCGCGGCGAGGCGCGGCCGACGGCATGGATCATCGGGAAGTTGCGGCCGAGCAGATCGTCGCCGACGATGGAGGTCGCGGTCGCGCCGCATTCGGCGGCGAGCGTCCGGATCGTCGTTTCGATCTCAGCCGGCCCCAGATCGTTCGCCGGCGTATTGACCAGGTCTCGGGCGAGCGCGACGGATTCCGCGACATTGGCCAGTTCCGTGCCGTCGACGCCGTCCGGCAGGAGCAGACGAGCCTCGACGGGCACCGGCTTGCGATAGCGATCGAAACGATAGGTCTGGAGCAGCCAGCCGAGCGCAGCGAGAGCGGGATCGCCGATCTCGCCTTCGAGCGCATAGTCGCCGGCGGGCAGGACGGATGCGAGGCGGCCGGGCGCGAAGGGGTCGCGGCGGCGCGCATCGACGGTCTCGACACCCAGCAGCACGGCCGCGACCGCACCTGAGGCATCGGGCAGGAGGACATGCTGACCGGGCTTCGCGGCAAATCCCTGTGCCTCGGCAAAGCGACGCCCTTCCGGCCCGATTCGCTCGAGCAACGCGGGGAGATCCGCCTTCGTCACGCAATGGACGGGGGTCGCGGCAGGCGCCGCTCGAACGATGAGGCTTTGCACGACGGTCGGTACCTGGCGTGGAGGGCCGGCTAGGCCGGTTAAGGATGCGTTAGGGTTAACGTTTTATCACCGAACCCACCAGCAGTTCCGTCGTGGCTAGGCGATGAGGCCCATGTCTTTGCCCATGTCTTCGATACTTCCGCCGTTCCGTCATCGGCCCTCGCCCCGCCCGCAAGCCAGCCATCCGCTCACCGCGCCGCAGCCGAAGCTGTCGCGGGCGAGGTTGGTGCTCGCGCTTTGCCTCACCTCGCTTGCGCTGGCGGGTTGCCAGGGCCGTGGCGGCGGCATCGGCGACATCACCGGGTCGATCGGCCAGAGCAAGGCGCAGCCGCGCAGCGCCACCGACTGGCGCACGGAAAGCGAGCGCTGGGGCAAGCGCTACGAGGCGAGCCCGAAGGACCGCGATGCCGCCTTCAACTATGCCCGCGCACTCCGCGCGCTCGACCAGAACGCGCAGGCGCTCGCCGTGCTGCAAAGCGCCGTGCTAGCCCACACTAATGATCGCGAGCTGCTCGGTGCCTATGGCCGTTCGCTAGCCGACAACGGCCGGCTCAAGGAGGCCGACGAGGTGCTCTCGCGGGCGCATTCGCCCGAACGCCCGGACTGGCGCATCCTATCGGCCCAGGGCACCGTCGCCGACCAGCTCGGCGACCATGCCCGCGCCCAGCAGATTTATCAGGCGGCGCTGAAGATCGCGCCGGGCGAGCCCACCGTGCTCTCGAATCTGGGGCTGTCCTACGCCCTCTCCAGGCGCTTGCCCGAGGCCGAGCGCGCGCTGCGCGAGGCGACGTCGACCGGTACCGACGACCCCCGCGTGCGACAGAATCTCGTGCTGGTGCTGGGTCTCCAGGGCCGCTTCGCCGAAGCCGAGGCGCTGGCGAAGCGGGACCAGAACCCGGCCGAGGCCGCCGCCACCGTCGCCTATCTCAGGCGCAGCGTCAGCCAGCCCAACAGCTGGGACATGCTGCGGGACGGCGCGAAGACCAAGCCGAGATCCGCGTCCGCCCCAACACGGGAAGCAGCGGCGCCCCAGGGCTGAACCGGCGCCCTCGGGCACGCTCGTTCGGATTTCCTGCACGGGGCCGCGCGCCGCGCGCCCCACAGGCCGGACCAGACAGCGGCAAGCCGACGTGGGACGGAAGCGCGCTTAGCGCGTGCCGATCCGTAGGCCGAAGATGCGCGGGATCGCGGCGGCCGCGCTCATCGCTAGACCGGGCTTCTCGCCACGTTCCTCGGCCTCCTCGCAGCCGATGATGCCCCAGCGCACCAGCCGCCCGCCGGCGGCGCGGAACGGTTCCGGCGGCAGCGAGGGCAGGCTGCGCGTGCAGAGCGGCAGGCTCGACCACTCGTCCTTCGCATCGAGCACCAGCGAGGCCAGGCACTGGCCGCCGATATAGGTCGGGTTCACGCCATGGCCGGAATAACCGCAGCCATAATGGACGCGCGTGCCCGGCACGGTGCGGAAGAAGGGTAGCCGGTCGGCGGAGACGTCGATGCCGCCGCCCCAGATCTTGGCGATGCCGACATCGCCAAGGCCGGGCAGCAACCGGCGCAGGCCCTTCTCGGCACGGGCGCCGGAAGCCCTGTCGGTGGTCAAGCTCGGATCTTGCGTGTTGGCGGCAAACGCGATCGGCCCGGAGCCGGAGCCCATCAGCACGCGCCCATCGACCGTCTTGCGGAAATAATGGACGAACATCCGCATGTCGGCGAGGCCCTCGTCATTGTTCCAGCGCATCGCCGCGAGCTTCTCGGGCGCGGGCTCGGTCATCAGCGCGAAGGAGGAAAATACGCTGACATGGGCCTTGACCTCGGGTCGCCTGGCCAGTTCGATATTGGTGGCGAGCACGACCTCGCGGGCGATGATCTCGCCGGAAGGCGTCCGCACCCGGTTCGGCGTGCCGGAATCGAGCCCGACCATCGGCGTGTTCTCGTAGACGGAGACGCCGGCATCGATCGCGGCCTGCCGCAGGGCCCGCGCCAGCCGGGCAGGCTGTACCGTCGCGCCCTCGGTCAGGTAGACGCCGCCGCGGAAGACCGGCGAGCGGCAATAGGACGCGACCTGCTCGGGCGACAGCTCATGCGCGATGTCCGGCACGCCGAGGCGCTTGGCCGTCTCGACATAGCCCTTGATCTTGGCGTCCTGCGCCGGCGAGGCCGAGACGCGGATGCTGGCGCCCTCGCGCCACCAGACGTCGCGGCCGGGCGCCGTCGAGAAGGCGCGGATCGCGTCCTGGGCGCGGGCACCGGCACGGGCGACCGCAAGCGCGCCGTTCGCCCCGATATTTGCCTCCATGCCGGCGAGCGAGCCCCAGTAGCCCGAAACCTTGCCGCCGTTCTTGCCGCTGGCGCCGGAGCCGCAGCGCCCGGCCTCGATCAGCGCGATCGAAAGCTGCGGCGAGCGCTCTTTCAGCGCAAGCGCCGTCCAGAGCCCGGTGAAGCCGCCGCCGACGATCGCGACATCGACGGTGATTGCGCCCGACAGGGACGGCGAGTCCGGCCGGCCGCCCTCTGTGCCGATGGCCTCGCTGAACCACCAGGACGGGTCGCCGGGGGCGACGCTCGGAAGTGCGGAAGACTGGGACATGGCAGACCGGCTCACGAATGGCGCGGAAAAGTGCCCGCCGCGAGGCCTCGCGGCGGGCCGTCGAACTCAGACGAGTGCCTGAACCTGGATTTCGACGAGGATGTCGTCGGCCGCCAGGCGGGACTCGACGGTCGCGCGCGCCGGCGGCTGCTTCGGATCGACCCAGGCCTCCCAGGCCGCGTTCATCTCGTTGAAGGTGCCGACGTCCTTGAGCCAGATGTTGCCGACGACGATGCGGGTCTTGTCGGTGCCGGCCATCGCCAGATAGGCGTCGATCTGGGCGAGGATGTCGGCGGTCTGCTCCTTGACGCCGCCGCTGCGGTCCTTGGCGGTAAGGCCTGACAGGAAGGCGAACCCGTTGGCGACCAGCACCTTGCTGAGACGGCCGGTGACTTCGTGACGCGTGATCATGATCTCTCTCAGTCTGCTGGAAATGGCAGGTGGATGGCGGCCGCGGCCGCCCCGCCTGGTGCTACCGCCCCTAGAGGTGCGATTCCCGGATATTGATGATCCAGACCAGCTTCGCCTCGGCGCCCGAGCGGTTGACGACCTGATGCGGAATGGTGCTGGGAAACTGGAAGCTGTCGCCTTCGCCAATCTCGAAGACGTCGTCGCCGATCGTGAGCTCGACCCGGCCGGAAAGCACATAGCCGCCCTTGTCGCCGGGGCCGCTCAGGAAGCTGCCGCTCGCCGCGCCGGGCGGGACAGTCAGGATCATGAAGCGCAGCTCGTTGTTGTCGCGCGGCGAAAGCAGCTCCTTGGTGAGCTGGTTGGTTCCGACCACGATGCGCGGGCGGTTGGCCTGGCGCCGGACGTATTGCGCCTCGCGCGCCGGCGCGGCGGCCGCCCCGTCGCTCTCCAGGAACGACCACAGCGTGACGCCGAGCGCGGCGCGAAGCTTCTGCAGCGTGCTGACGGAAGGATTGGAAGCGCCGCGCTCGATCTGGCTGATGCTGCCGGAGGAAACCCCTGCCTTCGCCGCGAGTTCGAGGATCGTCAGCCCGCGCTCGGCCCTGAGCGCCCGCAGCCTTTGCCCGATCCTCATCGCCTCGAGCTGCTCGTCGGCATCGACGTCCAAGTTCTCGGCGGGCAGCGCTGAATCCGACATTGGGGGGTCCGAGGGCGATTGAAGGCCCGGGAACGATATGATGAGCGGCGGGCGTCGTGCAACCATTTTGATGAAAATCGGGTGATGGAAATCAATATCGTTATATTTCAATATGTTACGAGATAATCCCGCTCTGACCTGGCTCAACGGCGTGAAGAGGCCCTTGACGTCGCATCACGTATGATGAAGATTTTTAGCCGAATGACACCTGCAGTGAAAATCTGGCGCCGGCCTGTTTCATTATTGTGATGATGCCTTTCAGCGTCCGCTGGAAACAGTTGCCTTGGGAGAGGGAAGCACGATGAGAGACATTCACGATCCGCGACTGTTTTCGAACTGGAGCCTGAACCGTCGCGACCTGTTCGGCCTCGGCGCCGGCGCGCTCGCCGCGACCTCGGGCTTCGCTGCCCAGGCCCAGACCGCCGGTAAACCGGTACCGCCGGCCCCCGCCAAGCCGACCGGCGTGGTCGTCGTGGGCCTGTCGCAGGAGCCGGTTTCGTTCAACCCGCTGATGCCCGGCGTCGAGGTCGACGAGGTCGTCTGGACCAGCGTGTTCAACTCGCTCTGGGTCGCCGAGCCCGATGGCACGCTTCGCCCGGACCTCGCGGTCGCGGTGCCGAGCGAGGCCAATGGCGGCATCTCGGAGGGCGGCCTCGCCTGGAGCGTGAAGCTGCACGACGACGTGAAGTGGCATGACGGCACGGCCTTCACCGCCGAGGACGTCAAGTTCTCGCTGGAGCTGATCAACGCGGCCGGCTTCAAGGCGCGCACCCGCGTCGGCCACGCCTTCGTCAAGGACATCGTGGTCAAGGGCCCGCACGAGATCTCCTGGCGGATGGAGAAGGCCTACGCGCCCTATCTCGCCATGCTGGCGAACACCCACATCGTGCCCAAGCACATCCTCGGCAAGGCGACCGACCCGAACACCGCGCCGTTCAACAATGCTCCCGTCGGCACCGGCCCGTTCCGCTGGAGCACGCGCACGCCCGGCGACAACATCACCCTCGTCGCCAATGAGAGCTATCACGGCGACGGCCCCCATCTCGAGAAGGCCGTCCTCAAATACATCCCTGACCTGACCGCGCTCTATGCCCAGTTCCGCACCGGCCAGGTCGACATCGTCATCATCTCGGGCATCCCGGCGAATTTCTACCAGGAGGCAATCAAGCTGCCCGGCCGCCGGGTCGCGGTCGCGCCGAGCGGCAATCTCGAGATCATCATGCCGAATCTCGGCAACAAGGCCTTCGCCGAGAAGGCCGTGCGCCACGCGCTCTATGCGGCGATGGACAAGCAGGCGATCATCGACGCGATCTATTACGGCGTCCCGAAGGCGACCGAATCCTTCGCACCGCGCGAATCCTGGGCCTTCAATCCGAATCTACCGGCTCAGAAGCGCGATCTCGCCCGCGCCAACAAGCTCCTCGACGAGGCCGGCTGGAAGCGTTCCGGCTCAGGCACCCGCATGAAGGACGGCGTGCCGCTGGAGTTCGCGGTCTCGACCACGACCGGCAACCAGCTCCGCGAGCAATGCCAGCAGCTGATCCAGCAGGACTGGCAGCAGATCGGCGCGAAGATGACGATCAACAACATGCCAGCCGCCGTGATCTGGGGCGAGTTCTACGTCCGATCCAAATTCGACTCCCTGCTGGTCGGCACTACCTTCCGCACCGGCGTCGATCCGGACCCGGCCTCGCGATTCGCCTCCGACGCCATCCCGGTCAAGGGCGGCAGCGGCGGCAATTACATGCAGTGGGAGAACGCCGAGGCCGACACCCTGCTGAAGCAGGGCCAGGAGACCTTCGACCAGGAGAAGCGCAAGGCGATCTACTTCAAGCTGCAGGAGATCGTGCGCGAGGAGCTGCCGATCCTGCCGATCTTCCAGTACGCGCCGATCGAGGGCGTCAAGGAAGGCCTCGTCGGCTACCGCCCCAACATCAACCAGCGCCAGAACGCCTGGAACATGGGCAGCTGGTACTGGGCCAAGTAAGCGTGACCGGACGGGGCGAGATGAGCAGCTTGGATCGTTTTCCGATCAGCCTGGATCGCCCCGTTGCCGTCATTGCGAGTGCAGCGAAGCAATCCAGGGGGCGTAGAGCGCTGCCGCTCCTGGATTGCTTCGTCGCTCACGTTCCTCGCAACGACGTCATCAGCGGCTCGACTCTATCGAAGAACACTTTGGCGACCGGGAGAACGGCATCATGATCGGCTTCCTCCTGCGCCGGCTAGGTCAGGCCGTCGTCCTGCTGTTCATCGTCTCGGTGATCGGCTTCTCGATCCTGCATCTGGCGCCGGGCGGGCCGCTGTCGCAGTTTGCCGCCGGCGGCGACATGACCCAGGCCGATCTCGACCGCATCGCGGAACAGCTCGGCCTGAACCGGCCCTTGCCGGTGCAATATGCCGAGTGGCTCTGGCGCATGCTGTCGGGCGACTGGGGCCGCTCCTATCGCGACCAGCAGCCGGTGCTGCACGTCATCGCGAGCCATCTCGGCGCGACGCTCGAACTGATGCTGAGTTCGACGCTGCTCGCCATGCTGCTCGGCGCCTGGATCGGCATCCTCGGCGCGATCCGGCGCTATTCGGTGTTCGACTCGCTCGCCACCNCTGATGCTGAGTTCGACGCTGCTCGCCATGCTGCTCGGCGCCTGGATCGGCATCCTCGGCGCGATCCGGCGCTATTCGGTGTTCGACTCGCTCGCCACCATCGGCGCCATGATCGCGCTCTCGATCCCGACCTTCTGGTTCGGGCTCGTGGTGATCTATGTCTTCTCGGTCGGCCTCGGCTGGCTGCCGGCGGGCAACCGCTACACCGTCGGCGACGGCTCCTTCCTCAACCAGCTGCACCACCTGATCGGGCCCTGCATCGTGCTGGCGCTGGTCTCGACCGCCGTCTGGAGCCGCTACATGCGCTCCTCGATGCTGGAGGTGATCAACCAGGACTATGTCCGCACCGCCCGCGCCAAGGGGCTCTCCGAGCGCACGATCCTGCTCCGTCATAGCCTGCGCAACGCGCTCCTGCCGATGATCACCATCACCGGCCTGCATGTGCCGACGCTGCTCTCGGGCGCGCTCGTCACCGAAACCGTCTTCACCTGGCCGGGGATGGGGCGGCTCTTCCTCGATTCGATCAGCTATCGCGACTACCCCGTGGTGATGGGCATCCTGATGTTCTCCGCCGTGCTGGTGCTGCTGGGGAGCCTGATCGCCGATCTGCTCTATGGCGTCGCCGATCCGCGCATCGCCAGCAGCCACCGATGAGCGAGGTGCCCCTCATGAGCGCTGTCGAGTCCATGCCCGCGCCGGCCCCCGGCTTCTGGAACAGCCCGGGCCTGCGCCGCTTCCGCCGCCACAAGCTCGCGGTCTTCGGTGCGGTTCGGTGCGGCGAGCATCATCCTGCTGACGCTGGCCTGTATCGTCGGGCCCTGGCTGCTGCCCTATACCGACACCTTCATCGACATCCGCCAGCGCTTCGCGCCGCCCTTCGCCGGGCCGCATATCCTCGGCACCGATCCGCTCGGGCGCGACATCCTCGCAAGACTCTTGATGGCCGGCCGGATCTCGCTCGCCGTCGGCTTCTCGGCCATGGCGATCGCGATGGCGATCGGCGTCACCGTCGGCCTCGTCGCCGGCTTCTACGAGGGCATCATCGGGGCTGCGCTGATGCGCTTCGTCGATGCGATGCTCTGCTTCCCCTCGATCTTCCTGCTGCTGGCAATCTCGGCGCTGATCCAGCCCTCCGTGCCCTCGATCGTCATGCTGATCGCGATGACCTCCTGGATGGAGGTCGCGCGCGTCGTCGAGGCCCAGATCCGCTCGCTCAAGACCCGCGAGTTCGCCCAGGCCGCGGTCTCCTTCGGCGCGAGCGGCCGCCGCATCATGTTCCGCGAGCTGCTGCCGAACGCCATCGCCCCGATCGTGGTCGCGGCGACGTTGAACGTCGCCCATGCGATCCTGGCCGAGAGCTACATCTCCTTCCTCGGCTACGGCATCCAGCCGCCGACGCCGAGCTGGGGCAACATGCTCGAAAGCGCACAGAGCTACCTGACCAGCGCGCCCTGGCTCGCCATCATCCCCGGCCTCGCCATCACCCTCGCCGTCACGAGCTTCAACTTCATCGGCGACGGACTCAGGGACGCCCTCGATCCGAGAATGGACGGGCAGTAGGGCGGCACTGGCCCGGCCCGATGGGTTGGCTCACCCGCCCCGTCCAGATGATCGCGCTGAAACGCTGATCCCCATCGTTGCGAGCGCAGCGACGGCAACGGGCACGATCCAGTCCGATCGGAGAACATCTCGAAAGCTGCATGCTGCTTTTCGGGCCGCCCTACCGAACGCTCACAGCCCCGGCAGCCGGCTGCGGACGATCGCCGCGTGCAGCCTGGCGCCGTGGATCAGCCCGGCATCGTCGAAATCATAGCCCGGATTGTGCAGCGGCGCCGTGTCGCCATTGCCGACGAAGGCGAAGCAGCCGGGCACATGATCGAGGAAGCGGGCGAAGTCTTCCGAGCCCGTCATCGGCTCGCGCGCGACGGCGACATTGGCCTCGCCCAGCGCAGTGCCCGCCGCCTTCAGCATCGCATCGGCCAGCGCGGCATCGTTGACCAGCGGCACGAACTCTCGCGTGTAGCCGACATCGGCGCTGACATTATGCGCCAGCGCCGTGCCCGCGGCGATGACGCGCATCTGCCGCTCGATCTCGGCGCTGACCTCGGGCCTGAAGCTGCGGGCATCTCCGAGGATCCGGGCCTGGCCCGGCAGCGCGTTGCGGGTGCCGTCTGTCAGCAGTTCGGTTACCGAGACGACGGCGATGTCGGCCGGGCTGAGGCGGCGCGAGACAATGGTCTGCAGGTTGGTGACGAGGGCGCAGGCTGCGACCAGCACTTCGTTTCCGGCGTGCGGGCGGGCGGCGTGGCCGCCGACGCCCTTGAGCACGATCTCGAAATTGTCCTCGGCCGACATGATCGGCCCGGCACGTGTCTCGAACCGGCCGATGCCGAGCCCGGGCGCGTTGTGGAGCCCGAAGATCTCCGCAAAGGGAAACCGCTCCATCAAGCCGTCATCGAGCATGGCCTGCGCACCGCGCCCCCACTCCTCGGCCGGCTGGAAGATAAACGCACGGTACCGTCGAAGCCAGCCTCCCCCGCCAGCAGCATGGCCGTGTGGCCGTCATGGCCGCAGGCATGCATGACACCCGGATTCCGGGAGCAATAGGAGCGCTCGCCCCGCTCCGCTATCCGCAGCGCATCCATGTCCGCCCTCAGCGCAATGGCCCGGTTGGCGCTGCCGCGCTTCAACGTGCCGACGACGCCGGTGCCACCCACGCCCTCGACGACCTCATCGAGGCCGAATGCGCGCAGCTTTGCCGCGACGAAGGCGCTGGTGCGCGCCTCCTCGAAGCCGAATTCGGGATGGGCATGGAGATCGCGCCGCCAGGCAGTCATCTCCGCAGCCAGCGCGTCATGGTCCAGCATGGTCATCGCGGGGCTCCGTCCTGCGTTTCACCGTCATAGGGCGTGGCTTGCATCGAGGCGCGCCGACAGAACGCGTCATGCCAGGCGGCGAGGCGCGGCGCCCGTTTGCGAAAATCAGGCATGTCGCGGAATTCAAGCCAGGCCAGCGCCGTCGCCAGTGCGATCTGGCCGATGGTGACTTGGTCATTGGTGACTTGGCCGGCGGCGACTTGGCCGGCGAACTGCGCCTGCCCCTCCAGATGGTCATAGGCTTCGAGCAGCTTCGCCGCCTGCCCCTGGGCCAGCGGCGGATAGCGCTGGGCTTCCGGCCGCCGCACCGTCTCCCAGCGCAGCGCGATGCCGGCATCGCACAGCCCCTGGGCCAGCGCCTGCAGGCGCAAGGCCTCGTAGCGGGCGGGCCCGTCGCGAGGGACCAGCGAGCCGGCGCCGCCGAGCCGGTCGAGGTAATCGCAGATCACGGTGGAATCGAAGAGCGCGCCGGCATCGGACGTCAGCAGAACCGGCACCTTCCCGAGCGGATTGGCCGCGAAGACGGCATCGTTGCGGTTGGTCGGGCTGGTCTCGTGGTGAACGACGTCGAGGCGCTCAGCGAGGCCGAGCTCATGGGCGCAGACCAGTACCTTCCGGGCGTAGGGCGAATGGCTCTGGTAGAGCAGCGTCAACCGGCCGGGCATCACGCCACCGGGCCGGCGACCTCGGCCGGCGTCAGCCCGACGAGCTCGGCGTAGCGGCCGGGATCGGTCGCGCCTTCGGTAACGACCACGAAGATGCGCGAGGTTCCGTCGAGCTTCAATGCGGCCCGCGCCTGCGGGTCGCGCAGGGCCGCGACCAGCCCGGCGAGCCCTGCCGCGCCGCTTTCCCCTGCGACGACCGCCGGATCGCCGACCACAGGCCGGGCCAGCCGGTTCATGGTCTCGACAGCGACTTCGTCCTCGACGGTCATGAAAGCATCGGCGGCGCGCGCCAGCACGCGCCAGGCCAGAGGCGACGGATCGTAGCATTCAAGCATCGCCATCACGGTCGGCTCGCCATGGCCGATCTTGGTCGGCTCTCCAGCGCGGGCGCTCTCGAAAACGCAGGCCGCGCGCGCCGGATCGACCACGGTGAAGATCGGCCGCCTCTCGCCCAATACCAGCGAGAGATGCGCCGCGATCGCCGCGGCGATGCCGCCGACACCGGCCTGGACGAAGACATGGGTCGGCGGAGCGGGCAATTCTGCGAGCGCCTCGCGCATGATCGCCGTGTAGCCCTGCATGACCAGCCCCGGAATGCGCTCATAGCCTTCCCAGGCGGTGTCGGAGACGACGATCCAGCCGCGCTCGGCCGCGACGCGCGCCGCCTCGACGACGGAATCGTCATAGGTGCCCTCGACCCGAACGATCTCGGCGCCGAAGCGCGCGATCGCCTCGGCCCGTGCCGGGCTAACCCCGCCATGCACGAAGATCACTGAACGCGCCCCGACCAGCGCGGCGCCCTGCGCGACCGAGCGGCCGTGATTGCCATCGGTGGCGCATGCGAAGGTCATTCCAGCTGCGACGGTCCGGACGGCGGGCGAGGTCAGATCGGCCTCGTCGAGCGCGCGCCCGAGCGTCTCGCCGGCCGCCTCGAGCACCAGCCGGGCGACGGCATAGGCGCCGCCGAGCGCCTTGAAGCTGCCGAGGCCGAGCCTGTGCCCCTCGTCCTTGGCGTGGAGCGCGCCGATACCGAGCTCGGCGGCGAGGCCGGGCAAGGCGACGAGCGGCGTCGGTCGATGCTCGGGACGCTGCGCGAGATGCCGCTCGATCGCGTCGGCGCCAGCGGTACCCAACATCTCCGCATCGACCGGATGAAGCGGTTGCCGATAGGCAGCGAGCGAATTGAGCAGGAACATTCGTGGCCTCTGCGACTGTGGAGGCCGAAAGGATATTGCGGCAGCAGCGAAAAATGCGCTCCAATTGCCGGGACGTTTTGCAAGTTTGTTTCAGGGGACCCTGCTTGGCCGAGCCGACCGCTATTGGACTGGACGCCTTCGACCGGGCGATCCTCGCCATCCTGCAGGCCGACAACACGACGCCTCAGCGCGTCATCGGCGAACAGGTCAATCTCTCGGCGCCGGCGGTGCAGCGCCGGATCCGGCGCATGGAGCGGGACGGGATCATCACCGCCAATGTCGCCGTCGTCGAGCCTGCCGCCCTCGGCCACCCGATCACGCTGTTCGTCGAGGTCGAGTTGGTCAGCGAGACCGCAACCGATATCGACGCAGCAAAGCGCGCCTTTCTCGCCGCGCCGGAAGTGCAGCAATGCTACTACGTGACGGGCGAGGTCGACTTCATGCTGGTCGTGCTCGTGCCCAGCATGGCGGCCTATGAGGCGCTGACGCGGCGGCTGTTCTTCGCCGATGCCAACATCCGGAAGTTCAGGACCTTCGTGACGATGGACCGCGTCAAGACTGGTTTGCGGGTCCCGGTCGTTTAGGCGATGCGCGACGGTCGCGAGCTTTCCCGCCGGATTTCTCGCAGGTCATCCCGCGGGAGACGTCGTTGAGCTTCCTCGGCCTCGGCATCAGGCCGCAGCTGATATGTCGAGGAGAGAAGTTCGTCGAGCAGCTACTCCTCGCCTCTCAAGCCCGGCGCGGGTTTTGATGGTGGAGCGGGTTTTTCGGCATCGCCGCTCTCACTGCCAGTCCCGGGATCGACCGAGACCTCTCTCAGCGAACCCTCCTTGGGCGCGCCGCTGATCGACTTCACGCGCTGCTGTTCTTCGGGTGACATCCGGTTTCCAGAGCCGTCTCGCATGGTGGCCTCCTATGATGCCTCCTGCGTTCAACGGCTGGCCCGCTCGGCAGTTCCGTTCCGGCCGAAGTCTGGTGGTCGGTCGAGGTTGAGACGGTTGCAACGCCCTTGCACCGCAAGCAAACCGTCGATAAGTCTCGATATATGGAAACTGAAAGAGTCATCCTCTCGCTTGCCGCCTTGGCGCAGGGCACCCGCCTAGACGTGTTCCGCCTGCTGGTCGCAGCCGAGCCCGATGGCCTTCCCGCCGGCGAAATCGCCCGGCGCCTCGAGGTGCCGCACAACACGATGTCCTCGCATCTCGGCATCCTGAGCCGGGCGGGCCTCGTGCATTCGGAGCGCTTCAGCCGCTCCATCATCTACCGGGCGGACCTCGACGCGCTGCGCGCGACGGTCGCCTTCCTGCTCAAGGATTGCTGCGGTGGTCGCCCGGAGATCTGCGCGCCGCTGATGGCAGAACTCAGCCCCTGCTGCCCACCGAAAGTCGCATCCGATGCCTGAAGCATTCGACGTCGTCATCTACCACAACCCGGCCTGCGGCACGTCCCGCAATGCGCTGGGCCTCATCCGCAATGCGGGCGTCGAGCCGCACATCGTGGAGTATCTCAAGACGCCGCCATCGCGAGCGCTGCTGAAGCAGTTGCTGGCTCGCGCCGGACTGACCGTCCGGGAGATCCTGCGCGAGAAAGGCACGCCCTTCGCCGAACTCGGCCTTGGCGACGCAAGCCTGTCGGATGAGGCCCTGCTCGATGCGATCGAAACGCACCCCACCCTGATCAACCGTCCGCTCGTGGTTTCACCCAAGGGCGTGAAACTGTGCCGGCCGTCCGAGGCCGTCCTGCCGCTGCTGCCGCCGCAGCGCGGCGAGTTCCGGAAGGAGGACGGCGTGCTGGTCATCAACGCCGCCGGCCAGCTCGTCGCTCTCGCCTGAGGTCATGATGTCTACCTTCGAACGCTACCTCACCGTCTGGGTCGGGCTATGCATCGTCGTCGGGATCGCGCTCGGCCACGTCATGCCCGGCGTGTTCCAGGCCGTCGGCACGGCCGAGATCGCCAGGGTCAACCTGCCCGTCGCCGTTCTGATCTGGCTGATGGTCATCCCGATGCTGCTGAAGATCGACTTCGCGGCGCTGGGGCAGGTCGGCAGGCATTGGCGCGGGATCGGCGTCACGCTCTTCATCAACTGGGCAGTGAAGCCGTTTTCGATGGCAGCGCTCGGCTGGTTCTTCATCGCCTGGCTGTTCCGGCCCTGGCTGCCTGCCGAGCAGATCGACAGCTACATCGCGGGCCTGATCATCCTGGCCGCCGCGCCCTGTACCGCCATGGTCTTCGTCTGGTCGAACCTGACGAAGGGCGAGCCGCATTTCACCCTGAGCCAGGTCGCGCTGAACGATGCGATCATGGTCGTCGCCTTCGCCCCGATCGTCGGCCTGCTGCTCGGCCTCTCGGCGATCACCGTGCCGTGGGGCACGCTCATGCTCTCGGTCGCGCTCTACATCGTCATCCCGGTCATCGTGGCGCAGCTCATTCGCAGCCGCGTGCTGGCAAGAGGTGGACAGCCGGCGCTCGACAGGCTGCTCGGCCGGCTGGGGCCGGCCTCGCTCGTCGCCCTGCTTGCGACGCTCGTCCTGCTCTTCGGCTTCCAGGGCGAGCAGATCCTCGCGCAGCCGATGGTGATCGCGTTGCTCGCCGTGCCGATCCTGATCCAGGTCTATCTCAATTCCGGGCTGGCCTATCTGCTGAACCGGATCGCCGGCGAGCAGCATTGCGTGGCGGGACCGTCAGCCCTGATCGGCGCCTCGAACTTCTTCGAGCTCGCCGTCGCGGCCGCGATCAGCCTGTTCGGCTTCCACTCCGGAGCCGCACTCGCGACCGTCGTCGGCGTGCTGATCGAGGTCCCGGTCATGCTGACGGTCGTCTGGATCGTGAACCGCTCGAAGGGCTGGTACGAGCGCGGGCAGGACGCGCGTAAGGTCCAGGCGGCGGAGTAATTCGAGAAATATGGAAATAACGCTTGACCGGGCATGCGGGGCACGTCACCTTTATTTCCATGGATATCGAAACAGCAGCATCGCAGCTCGAGGCACTCGGCAATCCGACGCGCCTTCGGCTCTATCACGTTCTCGTTCGGGCGGGGCATGGTGGGCTGCCGGTCGCTCAGGCGCAGGAGCGCCTCGGTATCCCGGCTTCGACGCTCTCCCATCATCTTCAGCGGCTGATCCGCGATGGGCTCGTCTCTCAAGAGCGGCAGGCGACCACGTTGATCTGTCGCGCGGTCTACCCGGCGATGGATGCGCTTCTCGGCTTTCTCGCGGAGGAATGCTGCATCGAGGAAGGCTGCTCGGAAGCGACTGGGAGGGCTGCCTGAGCAGCACTTATTTGCCGTTTAATTCCATGATTCCGGTAGAATCGGAGAATAACATGCAGGAACTCCCGGTCGTCGTCCTCGGGGCCGGCCCGGTCGGGCTCGCTGCTGCCGCGAATCTCGTCGCGCGCGGCATTCCGGTGAAGCTCTATGAGGCGGGCGACAGCGTCGGCGCCAATATCCGCGACTGGGGCCATGTGCGGCTGTTCTCGCCCTGGGAATACAACATCGATCCGGCCAGCCGCGCCCTGCTCGAAAGGGCGGGTTGGCAGGAGCCTGATGCCCAGGCGTATCCGACCGGGCACGAGTTCGTGGAGCGCTACCTCGCTCCGCTGGCGGCGACATCGCAGCTCGCGCCGGCCATCGAGTTCGGTAGCCGCGTGACCGCGATCGGCCGCCGAGGCATCGACAAGGTCGTCAGCCGGGACCGGGCGCTGCATCCGTTCCAGCTCACCATCCGCGACCGCGGGGGCAGCACGCGACGCAGGCTGGCCCGAGCCGTGATCGACGCCTCCGGGGCATGGACGACCCCGAATCCCATTGGGGCCAGCGGCATCCCGGCCGATGGCGAGGAAGGCTTGGCCGATCGGATCGCCTACGGCATCCCGGACGTGCTCGGCCGCGACCGCGACGCCTATGCCGGCCGGACGATTCTCGTGCTCGGCGCCGGGCATTCGGCAGCGAATGTGCTGCTCGACCTCGTCGACCTGTCGGAGCAGGACGGTGCGACGAGGGCGATCTGGGCGACGCGCGGCCGCGATCTCTCCCGCGTCTTCGGCGGAGGCGCCGACGATCGGCTGGCCGCCCGCGGCGATCTCGGCCAAAGGCTGCGCCGCCTGGTCGAGAGCGGCCGCATCGCGCTGATGAGCGGCTTTGCCGTGGCGGGCATCCGCGAGGAAGACGGGCGTCTTCATCTCGACGGCGAGACCGCAGGCGGCGGGCACATGATCGGTCCGGTCGACCGTGTCATCGCCTGCACCGGCCAGCGTCCCGATCTCTCGCTGACGCGCGAATTGAGAGTCGAGCTCGATCCCTGGCTGGAGGGTGCCCGCGAGCTCGGACCGATGATCGACCCGAACCTGCATTCCTGCGGCTCCGTTCCGCCGCACGGCCACCGCGAGCTCTCGCATCCCGAACCGGGCTTCTACACGGCCGGCATCAAGAGCTACGGCCGCGCCCCGACCTTCCTGATGCTGACGGGCTACGAGCAGGTTCGTTCGATCGCTGCGGCGCTTGCGGGCGACATGAAAGCGGCCGACGACGTCAAGCTCGTGCTGCCGGAAACCGGTGTCTGCAAGGCCCCGGCGGCTGGCGGCGGCTGCTGCGGCCCGGTGCTCGCCGAAGGTGAGGACTGCTGCGCCGAACCCACGGTGGTAAAGGCCGAAGCGCAGACGGGGTGTTGCGGTCCAGCCAAGGCTCCGGACTCTGCACCGACTTCCTCCTGCTGCGGCAAGGCGGCGTGACCGACCGACACCGGCGGTCTCGCCGTCGGCGGCCTTTCGATCGGCTTGCTCGTCGCCGATGCCGGGCGCCATCGCGACCGGGCAGATCATCCTCGGAATGTCGCCGAACCTGCCCGTCTTTGTCCTGGCTGGATCGTGCTCGGGACGGGGATGGTCGCAAGCTTCTCCGATGCGGCGCTCACGACGCTCGGATCGACTTTGGCGCATGGCAAGCACCGCGCAGCGAAAGCCCGCGCTTGCCAGTTGGGCCATGTGCCGGCAATCTCAGCTCGGCAAAGACGCTCAGCGGTGCATGCCGGAGTAGGATCTCGTCGGGCAGCAGGACACGGGAAGTCCAGAATCATGAACATCGACAGTGGGATTGGCGACGCCGGCAAGATGGACGAAAACGCCCTGCTCGGGCTCCGTGCGGGGCTTCTCAGCCGCCGGTCGTTTCTGGCCGGCTCGGCCGCCGGTCTTGGCGCGCTAGGGCTGGGCGGCTGCGTGACATCCGACGGCATGAGTCTCGCCGAGGCCACCAAGGTCTACGGCCCGGTACCCGAGGAGAAATTCCCGATTCCGGCGGTCGATGTCACCAAGGTCGATCCGAAATATTTCCGCCGGACCGTTGCCTACGACACCAAGGAAGCGCCAGGAACGATCATTGTCGATCCCGGCAACTACTACGTTTACCGCGTCGAGGGCGACGGGTCCGCCACCCGCTATGGCGCCAATGTCGGCCGCGACGGCTTCCGCTGGAGCGGTGACGCCTATATCGGGCGCAAGGCCGAATGGGCGACCTGGACACCGCCCAAGGAAATGATCAAGCGCCAGCCCGAGGCGGCCAAATATGCCCGCGGCATGCCGGGTGGCCTCGACAACCCGCTCGGCGCCCGCACGCTCTATCTTTACCAGAACGGCGCCTACACGCTCTACACGATCTACGCCAGCAGCGACCCCGAATCGATCGGAAACGGCATCACGAGCGGCTGCGTCGGCCTGCTCAGCCAGGACATGATGCATCTCTACGATCGCACGCCGGTCAAGACGAAGGTCGTCGTCCTGCCGGCTTGAGGCGGCGGTCCCAGTTCCTGTCTCCGGCCTTCACCGGAAATCAACGCCCGGTGGAGGCAGATTGGCGGCATCGAGCGCGATCAGAGCCGCATCCCGCCATCGACCGCGATTTCGGCGCCGTTGATGTAAGCGCCCTCTGCCGAGCACAGCAGCAGGGCGATGCCCGCGCAATCCTCCGGCATTCCGATGCGCCCGAGCGGAATACGCGACAGGGCCTGCTTCTCGCGCCCCGGCTGCGCCAGGATGGCGCGATTGCGACCGGTGCGGATCGCGCCGGGCTGGATCACGTTGAAGGTCAGGTCGCCGGCCTCCGTCGTGCGGGCGAGTGTCCGCATCAGGCTCGTCTGCGCCGCCTTGGTCGCGGCATAGTAGAGGCAGTCGGCATTGGCGCGCGCCTCCTGTACCGAGCCGATGGCGATGACACGGCCGAAGCCGCGCGCGCGCATGTCCGGAACGAAGGCCTTCAGCAGCCTTGCCGTCGCGTGGAGATTGACCTCGCTTTGCAGGATGAGGGCTTCGTCGCTCACGCTCTCGACCGTCTGACGGATTTCGGCTGAAGCGCCTAGGATCAGGATGTCCGGCGCAAGCGACTGCCGGCCCAGCGCAGTGGTAATCCGGGCGACCGCGTCAGGTTTGGCGAGATCTGCGACGATCGGCAGGGCGTGGCCGGCCGTATCGCCGAGGGAACGAGCGACGGCGACGGCCTCCTCGTCGCGATCATGGATCACGAGGCGCGCACCTGCCGCAGCGAGCGCGGTCGCGATGGCGAGCCCGATCCCGCGCGCCCCGCCGGTGACCAGCGCGACGCGCCCCGAAAGCGAGCCCGCCATCAGCCGAGCAGCGGCTTCACGCGCGCCACCGCATCGTCCATCGCCTGCTGCGGCGGCTTGCGGCCGAGCACGGCGGCCTGCGTTTCCTCGATGAAGATATCGTGGGCGCGGGCCTGCTCGTCGAAGGCCGGCAGGTGGATGCGCGAGGCCTTCAACGCCGCGGCCTCGTCGGAGGCATAGGGCATGGCGGCCTTGAGCTTCTCGTCGGCATAGGTCGATATCCGGGTCGGGCCGTTGCCATTCAAAGCCATGGCGGTGGTGCCGGCCTTGGAGGACAGCGTGCGGATGAACTCCCAGCTCAGCGGCTTCTGCTTTGCGTTCTTCGGGATCATCAGCGACCAGAACTCGACGGTTGGGGCATAGGCCGTCTTGCCGACGAGATTAGCCGCCATCGGCGGCAGCAGCGACTTGAAGCGCCCGCCGAACTTGCCCTTGGACGGGTCGTTATAGGTCACCAGCCGGGCGAAGGGATTGATCGTCATCGCAGCCCGGCCCTGCTGCATCCAGGTGGTGATCTCCTCGTTGTTCACGGTGGCGAAATTCCGCGGCAGCACGCCGGCCTTGTAGAAATCGGCGAGCAGCGTCAGGGCCTTGACCATAGGCGGCTCGTTGGCGACGAGCTTGCCGTCCACGGTCATGTAGTCGCCGCCGAGGCAGCGGGCGAGCGTCAGGAAATTCGAGGCGAAGACCGCGGTGAAGGCAAAGCCGTGGACCTGCGTGCCGTCATCGCGCCTGAAGGTAAGCTTGCGGGCGAGCTCGACCAGTTCCTCGAAGGTCTTGGGCAGAGCGGTGACGCCACGTTCCTCCAGGATCGCCTCGTTGTAGATCAGCGCATTGGTGGCGTGGCGCACCGGCACTCCATGCAGCGCGCCGTCGACCTTGAGCGGCCCGAGCAGCCCCGGCGCGAAATCATCGAAGGCCTCGATCGGAGCGTCCTTCATCAGCGCGTCGAGCGGCTCGAACAGCTTGAGATTGCGCGGCACGGCTCGACCATTGACCAGATAGGCGACGTCGATCGTGGTCTCCGACAGCGACGCCTCGCGCAGAAGCCGCTCATGGACGGCGTTGACGTCGCCGAAGGTCACCCAGTTTAGATCGGCGCCGCTGGCCTTGCGGAAGGGCTCGGTGGCGTCGCCGCCCGGGCCTGTCGTGGCGGCGGTCTGGTGGACACGATGGCCAAGCGCTGTCAACGTCTTCGCCTGAGCGAAGCTTCGTACCGGCAATGCGAACGAGGCTGCGGCGGCACCGGCGAGTTGGCCGAAGCGGCGGCGCGAGAGGCAATTTCTGGACATGGCGCTTCTCCCGATGAATGAGCCCGTGCCGTCTTTCCGCGGCTTCGCCCTCGGGTCCGACCTTTGGCCGGCCCAGGGGCAAACTCCGCGAAGAGCCCGGAATCCATGAACACAGGCGGAAAGCGTCTCAACGCGACAGGGAGCCTCTTCCGGAGGTTCCGGTGTTCATGGGGTCCGGGCCCGCTGCTAGGCAGCGTCCGAAAATGACGGAGCGGCCGATCAGCCCGGCAGCAGCGGCTGGACGCGCTTGACCAGCGAGGCCATCGCCTCCTCCGGCGTCTTCATGCCGAGCACGGCGGCTTCGGCCTCCTCCTTGAAGAGATCGCCGGCGCGGGCCGCCTCGTCGAAGGCCGGCATCGGCACGCGCGCGACCTTGAGCACTTTCAACTCCTCGGCCGCATAGGGCACGGTGCCGGCGAAGCTCTGGTCGGCATAGGTCGAGGCGCGCACCGGACCGTTGCCGTTGAGCGCGGCCTTGAGCGTCGCCTCCTTCGAGGCCATCGCCTTGATGAAGCTCCAGGCCAGGTCCTTGCGCTTGGCATTCTTCGGGATGACCATGCCCCAGAACTCGACCTTGGCCGGGGCGGCATCATAGCGGCCGGCGAGCGTCTTCGAGGCCGGAACCGCCACCGTCTTGATCTTCCCGGGGAATTTCGACTTCTGCGGATCGTTGTAGATCCGGTTACGGCCCATGCTCTGCAGGCTCATCGCCGCGCGGCCCTGCTGCATCCAGACATTGACGTCCTCGGGCGAGAGCGTCGTGAAATTGCGCGGGAAGGCGCCGGCCTTGAACAGATCGCGCAGCGTGGTGATCGCATTCAGCATCGGCGGCTGATCGGCGACGCATTTGAATTCCGGCGTGATGAACTCGCCATCCCAGGCGCGCGCGAGGTCGATCACGTTGGGATAGGTCGCGCCCGGCGTGCAGAGGCCGACAACCTGCGTGCCGTCGGCGCGGCGATAGGTGCAGGCCTTGGCGATCTCGATCATTTCCTCGATCGTCGCGGGCGGCTTGGAGAAGCCCTTCTCGGCCAGGATCTCCTCGTTGTAGTGCAGGCCGGACGAGGCGTGGCGGAAGGGAATGGCGAGCTGCTTCCCGCCGACATTCATGCCCTGCATCAGGCCCGGAAAGATGTCGGCGACATCCTCGACCGGGTCCTTCTTCAAATAGTCGTCAAGCGGCTCGAACAGGTTGGCGGCGCGCGGCACGACCTGCGTGTTGACGACGAAGCCGAGATCGACCGAGGTCTCGCCCAGGCTGGCCTCACGGAACAGCCGCTCCTGCAGCGGGCCGGTGTCGAAGGTCGTCCACTGGACGCTGACGCCGTTCTTCTGCGCCCAGTCCCTGGTGATGTCGCCGCCCTGCGCCCCGGTCGCGACCGTCTGCATGACGCGATGGGTGAATACGTTGAACGGGCCACCCTGCTGCGCGCGGCCGGGCGTGGCGCCCAACGCGGCGAAGCTCAGCCCCAGTATGCCGGCGCCGAATTGCCTACGGTCTAGGCCCGTCCTCTCGGTCATGGTTGTCCTCCCTGTGGTTCGCGAGTTCCGCGATGGCGGCTTCTGCCGCTTCGAAATGTTGGCTCATGGCGGCCGCGGCTGCGCCGGCATCGCCGGCCCGGATCGCCTCGACGACACGCTGATGGCGCTCGAAGGTGCGGCGCCAGTCCTGCGGGCCGCGCGCCTCGCGCGAGTTGAATATCTCCATGACCTCGCGGATGACCGGACGCAGGCCGCGGATCTGGAAGTCGAGCAGGCGGTTGCCCGAGGAGGCCGCGACGGCCTCGTGGAAATCGAGATCGGCCTCGATCCAGCGCGGCACGTTGCCGAGTGCATCCTCCATGCGGGCGAGGATGAGATCGAGCTTCTCAAGGTCGCTGTCCATGCGTCTATGCGCGGCATGGGCGGCGATCGGCGGCTCGAGAATGCGGCGCAGCTCCACCGCCTCGGTCAGCCCGTTGCGGCGCCCGCGCACGGCGAAACGATAGAAGCGGTCGAGCGGGGCGGCATCGAGCGCCTGCACCCGCGTCGCCTTGCCCTGCTGGATATGGATGACGCCCATTGCCGCGAGCTGGCGGATGGCCTCGCGTGCGATCGGCTTGCTGACGCCAAAGGACGCCGCGATGCGCGATTCCGACGGCAGGGCATCGCCCGGCTTCAGCCGCCCGTCATGGATCGCCTGGGTGATGCGCTGGATGACGGCGTCGCCAAGGCGCATCGGCACGACATCAGCCCCGGCGAAGGGGTCGTCATCGTCGACGAACAGGGGCTGCACAGCGTCGTTCATTCATCGTCTCCGGACGCATCATTGACAGATGCCTCGTTCCTTGGCAACTGTTCAACCTATCAGATAAGTAGATGCCCATCGCGGCATCGGCATCAATGCAGTCCTGGGGAGGACAGCGCCGCATGTCGGCAAACCGTATCACAAGGGTCGAGGTGCATCCGCTGCGTGCGACCTTGCCCAAGGTCCAGCGCACCTCGCAGGGCGACTACCCGGCAATCGAGCTCGTCGTCGTCGAGGTCGAGACCGAGGGCGGCATCTCCGGCTTCGGCGAGGGCCTGTGCCGGCGTGGCGCGGCCGGCTATGCCCGCTTCATCGAGGATGCGCTGGTGCCGAGGCTTCTGGGCCGCGACGCCGCCGACCGCCGCGCGCTCTGGAAGGCGATGCGCGCCGCGCTATCGGGGCGCCCTGGCGGCCAGGTGGTCGAAGCGATCGCGGCCGTCGATATCGCGCTCTGGGACATCGCCGGCAAGCAGGCCGGCTTGCCCGTTCACAAGCTGCTCGGCGGCATGGGGCGCACCGAACTCGCAGCCTATGCCTCCTCGATCAACTGGCTCGACGATGCGACGGTCGAGGCCGAGGTCGCGATGGCGCTGAACGCAGGCTTCCGCGAGATCAAGGTCAAGCTCGGGCACCCGCTGAAGGATGCCGTCGCGCGGGCAAAACTGATCCGCCGGCTCGCGGGCGACGACGTCGCCCTCTGTGTCGATGCCAACTGGGCCTATGACGTCGACGACGCCATGATCGTCGGCCGGGCGCTCGCCGATCTCGGCTACGGCTTCTTCGAGGAGCCGATCGCTCCGCATGATCGCGAGGGTTATCGGCGCCTCGCGCAGCACCTGCCGATCCGGCTGGCGGCGGGAGAAAGCGACTTCGTCGCATCGGAGGCGCTGACCATGTTGCAGGATCGCTCGCTCGGGCTGATCCAGCCGGACGTCACGCGCTCGGGCGGCATCACCGAGACCTGGCGCATCGCCGAGCTCGCCGCCGCCTTCAACACGGCCTACGCGCCGCATGTCGGCTGGTCGGGCGCGATCTGCGTCGCGGCAAGCCTGCAGCTGGCCGCGGCGGCCGAGAGCTTCCGCACCTTCGAATGCATGGTCTACGAGAACCCGCTGCGCGACGCCTTCACCCATCCGGTCGTCGGCGAGGGCTCGCAGCTCGTCGAAGGAAAGCTCTCCGTGCCGCAGGGGCCGGGGCTGGGCATCGAGATCGATCGCGAGGCGCTGAAGCGCTTCAGGATCGCCTGATGAGCACCCGCACGCCCCTCGCCGCGATCGCGCTGGTCACGCCGGTGCAGCTGATGATCGCCGGTGTCATCTTCCTGCCGGCGCTCTACGTGTTCTGGCTCAGCCTGAACCAATCCTCCTTCGGCCAGGCCGCGACCTTCGTCGGGTTCGCGAACTACGCCAAGGTTCTGGCCGACCCGTATTTCTGGAAGGCGCTGCTCAACACGGTGATCGTCGTCGCCGTGGTGGTGCATGTCGAGTTGCTGATCGGGCTCGGCATGGCGCTGTTCTTCGCCTCGGGCGTGCCGTTCCGCCCCCTGCTGCTCGCCATCGTGCTCGCGCCTTATGCGGTCAGCGAGGTCTCGGCGGTGGTGATGTGGCGCTTCCTGTTCGAGCCCGATGTCGGGATGATGAGCCGGCTTCTGATGACACTCGGCCTGCCGCCGATCGAATGGGCGGTGAATCCGAACCATGGGCTCGCCATGGTCAGCCTGCTCTCGATCTGGCTGCACCTGCCCTTCAGCTTCATCATTCTCTACGCGGCCAGGCTCTCGATCCCGACCGATCTCTACGAGGCGGCCTCCATCGATGGCGCCTCGGCCTGGACCGCGTTCCGCCGCGTGACGCTGCCGCTTTTGATGCCGGCGCTGCTGATCGCCGCGCTGTTCCGCTACATCTTCGCCTTCCGGCTGTTCTCCGAGGTCTGGCTCATGACCGGCGGCGGGCCGGCACGGACGACCGAGGTGATGGCCGTCTACCTCTATCTCGAGGCCTTCCGCTACAACGCCTTCGGCCCGGCCGCCGCCACCGGCTGGCTGCTCGTGCTTGCCTCGCTCCTGCTCGCACTCGTCTACCTGCGCCGGCTCTATCGGGAGATGTTCAAGCGCGATGCCTAGGCTTCTCCGCCATATCCTGAAGCTCCTCGGGGTCGCTGCGATCGTCGCCTGGTCGCTGCTGCCGATCGGGCTGATCGTGCTGTCCTCCTTCAAGGCGGACCGCGACATCTTCTCCACTGCGAGCAGCTATTCCTTCGCGCCGACGCTGGCGAATTACGAGGCGCTGTGGAGCCGCTGGGGCGATTTCTTCTTCGGCCTCTGGAACAGCTTCCTGGTCACGGTGGGAGCGACCGTGCTCGCCGTCGGCGTCTCGCTGCTCGCCGGCTTCGCCTATTCGCGCTTCGCCTCGCGGGGCCTGCAGGCCTCGGCCTTCTTCCTGATCTTCATCCGGCTGATCCCGCCGATCGTGATCACGCTGCCGCTCTTTCCGGCGGTGAACTGGCTCGGCCTCAACGATACCCACGCCATCCTGATCCTGCTCTACGCCACCTTCTTCGTCTCGCTCGGGACGGTGGTGATGCGCACCTTCATCGACCAGATCCCGCGCGAGCTCGACGAAGCCGCGATGATGGACGGCGCCTCGCGCATGCAGATCATCCTGCGCATCATCCTGCCGATGGCGGCGCAGGGCATGCTCGCCGTCTCCGTCTTCGTCATCGTCTATGCCTGGAACGAGTTCCTTTTCGCCTTCATCTTCACCACCACCAAGGCCAAGACCGCGCCTCTGGTGATCTCCGAGATGATCGGCGCCGTCGAAGGCGTCGAATGGGGCGTGCTCTTCGCCGCCTCGACCGTGCAGCTCCTGCCCGTACTCGCCTTCGTCATCCTCATGCAGAAGCACCTCGTCGCCGGCCTCACCGCCGGCTCGGTGAAGGGATAGGCCATGACCGCAACCGCTTCCCAGCTCGACGACCTGCGCCGTGCCATACGCGAGAGCGACCCTCAACTCAGCCGCTTCGATCCGCTGTCGCGAATCATCTGCCTCGACGATTTCGACCGCGGCATGTGCGGCTGGACCCAGCTCGTGGGCAATTACGAGGACACGCTGGACGCGATGCTGCCGGGCTATGCGCAGCACAGCCACGCCATGCTCTCGACCCTGCCGAACTGGGATTTCGGCTCGCATGGCGGCGTCGACGGCTCCTATGCGCTGAAGATCGCGACGCGGCCAAAGAAGGGCGCGCAGAATGTCGCGATCAAGCGGCTCACCTTCCGCAAGCCGGGGCCGATCCGGCTCGAGGCCTATTTCACCTTCAAGCCGGAAGCGAGCGAGCTCGCGCTTTCGGAGACGGACATCCGCTCCTTCGGCTTCCTCTACGATCTCCAGATCGGCGACAGCTCGGGGCCGGGCGACCGCGTCATGCCGCATCTGCGCTTCCTCAACGCGGAGGACGGCGAGCATCTGCAGAAATGGCAGTTCAAGCGACGTACGACGCCGATCAAGCCGATCGGCACGGCCGGGAAGACGATCACGCACTACCATCTGTCGCCCGACGATTGGGAGGATTTGCCGGGCGGCGAGCAGCGGCTCTGCTACAACGAGATTCCGACCAAGGTGAACTGGCACTATCTGCGCTTCGATTTCGACCTCGCCGCGATGCAGGCGACGCGCTTTCAGGTCAATGACCGAGTCTTCGCCATGGACGGGTTCGACTGCGTCCGCATTCCGGCGATGAAGAACCTGTGGTGCATGCTGAACCTCGCCTTCTTCGCCGAGACTGACACCGACAAGCGCGCCTTCGCCTATCTCGACTCCGTCTGCCTGTCGGGGGATTTCTGATGCTGCCCGAGAACCTCACCGCCGTCGTCGCCCGCAACGAAAGCTGGACCGGCGAAAGCGCTACCGAGCCCTATGAGGCCGGCTGGGCCAAGGAGGCCATCGTTTTCGTCAGGGCGCTCAAGGAGCCGGAAGGGGCCTTGCCGAAGGCGAGGGTGCAGATCTCGCCCGATGGTATCCGCTGGTGCGACGAAGGCTCCGAATTTGACCTGCCTGCGGCGAAGGACACGGTCGTGTTTCAGCGGCTCAGTCATTTCGGGAACTTCCTGCGCATCGCTGCGACCCTGCCGGAGGGCAGCGAAATCACCCTGCTCGTGACATTCCATCTGAAAGCCTGATCGAAAGTTTCCCAGCGGCGTCAGACTGGCATTTTATGCATGCCAGTCCGGTCTTCCGCCAAGGCACTGAAGCTTCGCAAGCTCCCCTCCAGGCCCTCACGACGGGATGCTCAAAAAGCGTATCGATCGATGCAATCGACGCATCGTGAAGGGCCGCATCGGCAAACGAAAACGCTGCCGCACCGATGGGTGCGGCAGCGTCGAGGGTTCGCGGTGGTGACGCTCAGGCGGCGGCGCGCTCGCGCGTCGCGAATTCGCTCTTGTCCAGCTTTGCGACGAGGGCGGCGAGTTCCGCCGTCTCGCTCTCGGTGAGATCGGTCAGCGGGGTCCGCACCGGGCCGGAATCGCGCCCGATCACCTTCATGCCCGCCTTGATGATCGAGACGGCGTAGCCGCGCTTGCGGTTTCGGATCGCGATCAGCGGCAGGATGAAGTCGCGCAGGCCCGCTTGCACCATGTCGCGGTCGCGACGCCGCACGGCGGAATAGAATCTGGTCGAGAACTGCGGGACGAAGTTGAACACCGCCGAGGAATAGGTGGTCACGCCCATTTCGAGATAGGGCAAAGCGAAGGTCTCGGCCGTGGGCAGGCCGCCGATATAGGTCAGGCGGTCGCCCATGCGCAGATGGATGCGCGTCATCAGCTCGATGTCGCCGATGCCGTCCTTGTAGCCGACGAGGTTGGGATTGCGCTCGCAGAGCTTCGCCAGCGTCTCTTCGGTGATGATGGCGTTGTCGCGGTTGTAGACGATGACGCCGAGCTTCGTTGCCTTGCAGACCGCCTCGATATGGGCGGCGAGACCTTCCTGCTCGGAGAAGACGAGATAGGGCGGCAGCAGCAGGATGCCGTCAGCGCCGGCCTGCTCGACCCCGGCTGCCAATTCCGTCGCGATCTGGGTGCCATGGCCGACACCGGCGAGCACCGGCACGCGGCCTCGAGTCTCAGCCACGGCGGTTGCCACCACCTTCACGACCTCGGCAGGCGAAAGCGAGAAGAACTCGCCCGTGCCGCCGGCGGCGAAGAGGCCGGCGACCTCGTAGCCGCAGAGCCAGTCGAGATTGGAGCGGTAGCGCGCCTCGTCGAAGCTGTTGCCTGCCGTGAAGGGCGTGACGGGGAAGGAGAGCAGGCCGTTGCCGATATGGCGCGCCATCTCCTGCGGGGTCATCTTGCTCATGATCGGCTCCTTCGCTGAATTCCCCAGAGCAGTAGATCAAGAACGATGCCGAAAGTGACCAAATACTGTATCGGGCGATCCATTGATTGGATCGCTCTGCCGGAGCTTCACCGGGTCCTGCGCCACGCGTTTCGCCAGCGCGGCGACGATCGGGAGGAGCGGGTTGTCGTTGTCCTGGCGGCTGACGAAGAAGAGTTCGGCGGGGCGCTGCCGCGGCAGATCGACGGGGCGCAGCGCGACGCCGCTGAAATGCAGGTTCATCGCGGCTTCCGGCACCAGCGCGACGCCGACGCCGGAATGAACCATGGCCAGGATTGAATGGATTTGGGCGAGGTGCTGGACATAGTTCGGCACCAGTCCGGCGCGGGAAAACAGCTCGACCAGCAGATCGTGAAAGTAGCGGGCCTCGTAGGGCGCGTACATGATGAAGGGTTCGCTCGCGAGGTCCTCGATTGCGATCGTCGCGCAACGCGCCAGCGCGTGTCCGGCATTCACCGCCGCGATGAGCGGCTCGGCCGTGACGCGAAAGATGCTCAAGCCCGTGCGCGGAATCGGCGGCCGCAGCAGCCCGATGTCGATCTCGCCCGAATCTAGCCGCTTGAGCTGATCGCCGCTGACCATCTCCTTCAGCGAGATCTCGACATCGGGCATTTCGCGGCGGCAGGCCGCCACCAGCTCCGGCACATAGGAATAGGCAGAGGTCGCGGTGAAGCCGATATTGATCGAGCCCGCCTTGCCGTTGGCGACCCGCTTGGCCAACAGCGCCGCACTCTCGGCGAGCTTGAGCAGGCGGCGCGCCTCGGCCAGGAAGCTCTGGCCGGCCGGCGTCAGCTTCACCGTCCGGTTGCTGCGCTCCAGCAGCACAACGTCGAGAACCCGCTCGAGGATCTGGATCTGCCGGCTGAGCGGCGGCTGCGTCATGTTCAGACGCAGCGCCGCCCGGCCGAAATGCAGCTCCTCCGCGACGGCGACGAAGCAGCGTAGCTGGCTCAGCTCGAACATCCCCGGCCTTCCCTCACGCCGCCCTTGCTCCGATCCTGCCGAGGCAGGGCCTCAGTTCTGGATGGTGATCCCGGCCTTGTCGATGATGCTCTTGAACTTGGCGATCTCGCTCTGCGCTTTCGCCTTCGCCTCCGCCCCGGTGGAGGGCGTCGCCGCGGCGCCGAGTTCCTCGAAGCGCGCGACCACCGCCGGGTCCTTCAACACGGCCTGCATCTCGCCGGTGAGCCTGTCGCAGATCTCCTTCGGCGTCCCCCTGGGTGCGAGGAAACCGTTCCACGAGCTGATGTCGAAACCCGGCAACGTTTCGGCCAGGGCCGGAATCTCCGGGGCGATCTTGGCCCGCTCCGTCGAGGTGACCGCGAGCCCGCGCAGCGTGCCGGCCTTGTAGTGCGGATAGGGCGAGGTGAAGTTGTCAAAGGAGACCTTGACGTTGCCCGCGACCAGATCCTGCACCAGCGCACCCGAAGAGCGATAGGTGACGTGTTGCATCTTCACGCCGGCGAGCTGCATGAACAGCTCCCCGGAGAGGTGGATCGAGGTGCCGATGCCCGACGAGCCAAAATTCTCCTTGCCCGGATTGGCCTTCAGATAGGCGATGAATTCGGTGACGTTCTGCGCCGGGATCGAGGGGTGGATGCAGAGAAAGTTCGGCTGTGACGAGGCCAGCGAGAGGAACTCGAAATCCTCGAACGGCTTGAAGGGCAGCCTCTCCCTGTAGAGGTTGGGATTGATCCCGTGTGTCGAGGGCGTGGTCATGCCGATGGTATAGCCGTCGGGCGTGGCATGGGAGAGCGCGGCCACCCCCGTATTGCCGCCGGCCCCGGCGCGGTTCTCGATGATGAAGGCCTTCCCCATTTTCTGCGTCAGCTTCTCGCAGATGATGCGGCCGACGAGATCGGTCGTACCGCCGGCGCCGAAGGGAACGATGACCGTCACGGGCTTGACCGGATAGGCCTGGGCGAAGCTACCACGCGAAACCAGCGGTGCGGCGAGCGCGCCACCGGCAAGACTGAGCGCCGCACGGCGCGTGATCGATCGGCTCATCGTTTCCCTCCCAGGATCAAGGCGCGGCTTTTGCCGTCTGACCGTCAGAGTAGGCGGGAGCGGGATCCGGGCAAGTCCATTGGCGCTATCATGTGATCCAAAAAAGGTATGGTTCCATTGCCAATCTAACTCACCGGCGCATCGTGCCTGACCTATCCTGCGATGGACAAGGCAGCTTCCAAGACTGTCTGCGACCTCGGCCAGCGGGCCGGTCCGCACCCCACAGGAGGACACAGCATGAGCCCAACCCGTTTCCCGTTCCGTCTTGCCGCAGGTTCGCTGAAGGGCCTCGCCTTCGCGATGCTCGCCGGCGCCACGCTCGCCGCCCAGCCGGCCACGGCCCAGAATTTCGAGCGCCCCGTGCGCCTCGTCGTGCCGTTCGCGCCGGGCGGCACCTCCGACATCCTTGCCCGCTTGATCGGCCCCAAGCTCTCGGCCGCGATCGGCCAGCCCGTGGTGATCGAGAACAAGCCGGGCGCGGCCGGCAACCTCGGCGCCGATGCGGTCGCCAAGGCGCCGGCGGATGGCCACACTCTGCTGCTGATGGATGTCGGCTCGCTGGCGACCGCGCCCAGCCTGTTCTCGGACCTGACCTATGATCCGGCCAAGGACCTCGCGCCGGTGTCGATGGTGATGTTCGGCCCCTATGTGCTCGCCGTGCATGAATCCGTCCCGGCCAAGACGGCGCAGGAGCTGATCGCCTACGCCAAGGCCAACCCCAACAAGCTCGCCGTCGCCAACTCCGGCGTCGGCGCGGCCAACCACATCACGGCCGTGCAGATGGCCAAGGAACTCGGCATCCAGTGGAAGAACGTGCCCTACAAGGGCGGTGCGGCCGCCTCCCGGGCGGTCGTCTCGGGCGAGAGCGGGGTCATCATCAACGGCTCGACCGCGACGCTGCCCTTCGTCTCCAACAAGCAACTCGTCGGCTTGGCCGTCACCGGCGAGGAACGCGTCGCGGGGCTGCCGACCTTCAAGGAGGCCGGACTGCCCGGCGGTGACGCCGGCACCTGGCAGGGCATCCTGACCCGCGCCGGCACGCCACCCGCCATGATCACGCGCCTCAATGCCGAAATCGCCAAGATTCTGGAGACGCCCGACATCAAGGCGAAGATCGCCGAGCAGGGTGGCGTCGTGCGTCCCGGCACGCCGGCCGAATTCTCGACCTGGCTGCAGGACGCCACCACGCGCTGGGGTGGCATCATCCGCGAGGCCGGCATCAAGGGCAGCTAGGTGAGCCGCCCGATGACCCGTTCGCGGATCGACTGGCGGGATCTGCTGTTCGGCCTGTTCCTCGTCGCGGTCGCGGCGGGCACCCTGGTCGCGACCCGCAATCTCAATGTCGGCCATGCCGCCGATATGGGGGCCGGCTACATGCCGCGCGTCGTCTCGCTGGCGCTGCTCGCCTTCGGCCTGTTCTTCTGCGCGCGCAGCTTCTGGCGCGCAGGCCTGCTGCGGGCGAGACCGGTGCAAGCGATGCTGCCGATCGAGCCGGTGCAGTTGCGCCCGCTGCTCGCGGTGCTCGGCGCGGTCGGCGTCTTCGCGCTGACCGCGGAAAAGCTGGGGCTCGCCATCGCCTCGGTCGTCACCGTCATTCTCGCCAGCTACGCCACCCGTGAAGGGCGCCTGCGGGAAACGGTCCCGTTCGCGCTGCTGCTCTCGGGCGCCGCCGTCCTTCTCTTCATCAAGGTCCTGGCTCTGCCGGTGCCCGTCTGGCCGCGCTGAAAGCTGTCCGCCATGGACCTGTTCGACAATCTGCTGCTGGGGCTCTCGACGGCCCTCGAACTCAACAATCTCGGGCTCTGCCTGCTCGGGGTGCTGATCGGCACGGCCATCGGCGTGCTGCCGGGCATCGGGCCGATCCCGACGGTGGCGCTGCTGCTGCCCTTCACCTTCGGGCTGTCGCCGCCGGGCGCGATGATCATGCTCGCCGGCATCTTCTACGGCGCGCAATATGGCGGCTCGACCACCGCCATCCTGGTCAATGTGCCCGGAGAGACCTCGTCGGTCGTGACCTGTCTCGACGGCCATGAGATGGCCAAGCAGGGCAAGGCCGGCACCGCGCTCGCCATCGCCGCGATCGCCTCCTTCTTCGCCGGGACGATGGCGACCGTCGTGATCGCGCTGCTCAGCGTGCCGCTCTCGGTGCTCGCCCTCAAATTCACCGCGGTCGAGTATTTCAGCCTGCTCGTGCTCGGCCTGATCGCGGCCGTCGTGCTGGCGCATGGGTCGGTCGCGAAGTCGCTGGCGATGGTGCTGCTTGGGCTGCTGCTCGGCCTCGTCGGCATCGATGTCAGCTCTGGCGCGGCGCGCATGACCTTCGGCATCCCCGAGCTTTCGGACGGGCTCGATTTCGTGCCCATCGCGATGGGCCTGTTCGGGCTCGGAGAGATCATCGCCAATCTCGAGCGCCCGGCGGAACGGCGCGTCGTCAGCCAGAAGGTCCGCGATCTGATTCCCAGCCGGGTCGATCTCCGCGCCGCCTTCCCGGCCGTGCTGCGCGGCACCGCGCTGGGCTCGGTGCTGGGCGTGCTGCCCGGCGGCGGTGCCGCCCTGCCACCCTTCTC
Organism: Allobosea sp. Root381; assembly: GCF_001429395.1. GTDB lineage: Bacteria > Pseudomonadota > Alphaproteobacteria > Rhizobiales > Beijerinckiaceae > Allobosea. The sequence continues at coordinate 105,498 of NZ_LMJT01000009.1, read as the reverse complement.
CTCCTACGCGCTGGAAAAGAAGCTGGCGAAGGATCCCTCCCGCTTCGGCAAGGGCGCGATCGAGGGCGTGGCCGGCCCGGAAGCCGCCAACAATGCCGGCGCGCAGACGAGCTTCATCCCCCTGCTGACGCTGGGCATCCCCGCCAACGCGCTGATGGCGCTGATGATCGGCGCGCTGATGATGCAGGGCATCCAGCCCGGACCTCAGATCATGACCGAACAGCCGAAACTGGTCTGGGGCGTGATCGCCTCGATGTGGGTCGGCAACCTGATGCTGCTGGTGATCAACCTGCCGCTGATCGGGCTCTGGGTCTCGATGCTGAAGATCCCCTATCGCCTGCTCTTCCCGGCGATCGTGCTGTTCTGCTGCATCGGCACCTATGGCATCGCCAACAACCTGTTCAATGTCTGGCTGATGCTGGGTTGCGCGGGGATCGGCTACTTCTTCATCAAGATCGGCGTCGAGCCGGCACCGCTGCTACTCGGCCTCGTGCTCGGGCCGCAACTGGAGGAGAATTTCCGCCGCGCCATGCTGCTCTCGGACGGCAATTTCGCGGTCTTCCTGTCGCGCCCGATCAGCGCCATCTTGCTGGGGGTCACCGCGGTGATGCTGCTCGCGATGCTGTCGCCCACGATTTTGCGAAGCCGCAAGGTGGCTCTCGCGGAGGAAAGCTGAGTCCCATTTCGCGTTTCGAATAACGTCGACAGGGAGGCCGATATCGTAGGTTAGCTGCGCCTGTCCTTCGGCGAAGCACGGTGTCGGCCAGTAGCCTGAATAAGGCGATTCAGCCGATCAGTCGCGGCTACCTTCCACCGCCGTCGCGGTCATGGCATCGGCCCCGCAATGCGGTTCATCCCGGCTCCGCGCGAAAATCGAAGAGCCGGACATGGTCGAGGAATGCCGCCATGGCTGCGCTGGGATGGCGACGGTTGGGGTAGTACAGAAACCAGCTCGGCAGGTCCGGCGACCAATCGCGAAGCAGTTCGACGAGGCGTCCCCGGTCGCAATGGGGCTTTGCATAGCTGTCGAAGACGTGCGCGATGCCCTGTCCCGCCAAGGCCGCCTGAAGCTCCTGATGGGCCGAGCTCAGCGTCAGCCGGCCTCCAGGCTTGATCTCCAGCGTCTCGCCGTCCTTCTCGAACTCCCATGACACCGTCGTCCCGCCGGGAAAACGTCGCCGGATGCAATCATGGTCGATCAGGTCCTGGGGCGTCGAGGGCTCACCTCTCGACGCCAGATAGCTCGGCGCGGCCACGATCGCATAGCGCAGCGGCGGGCCCAGCGGCAGCGCGATCATGTCCTGCTCGATCTGCCGGCCGAAGCGGACACCGGCGTCGAACCCCTGCGCCACGATGTCGATGATGGCGGCGTCGCTGACCAAATCGACCCTGACCTCCGGATAGACGCGCATGAAGTCGAAGGCCAGCGGGCACAGGATGTGATCGACAGCTGGCCCCGGCGCGTTGATCCGAAGCGTGCCCGACGGCTTCTGCCGCAGCTGGTCGAGATCAGCGATCGCCGCCCTGATGTCCTTCAAGGCGGGCGCAAGCCGTTCCAGGAGGCGCGCTCCGGCCTCTGTCGGCGCCACGCTTCGCGTCGTCCTGTTCAGCAGGCGGATTCCGAGCGTCGCCTCCAGGGCGCCGACGCTCTGGCTCAGCGCCGATGACGAAACGCCGCGCTCGATCGCGGCCGCGCGAAAGCCGCCGCACCGCACGATCGCGGCGAAGATGTCGAGGCTGTCGAGGCGCAGTCCATTCATTGCGAAGTCCAGCTTATCAAGTTGTCCGCCTTTGAATGACTTATCCGAGCGATGACGCGCTGTCATGGTGTTGCGACCCGACCGCACCGGTCTTTTGAAAGGTCTTGCTCATGGCTTTCCCGACAGCGACGCGCCGCAGGATCATGCTTGCGGCCACCATGGGCGGCGGCCTTCTGTTGGGACATGGCGGTTTCGGCAGCGCATTCGCGCAGACACAGGTGCCGGCCCCGGCGCCAAAGACAGGCAGCGGCAATGCCGGCCATTACCGCTTTCGCGTCGGCGAGATCGTCGCGACGGTGCTGAGCGATGGCGTCATCGGCGGGCCGCCGCGGATCTACGCCGGTGACGCGCCGGAGGTCGAGCTAGAGGAGGTTCTGAGGCGCGCCTTCCTGCCGACCGACCACCTGACGCTAAACCTGAACACCCTACTGATCGAGACAGGCGGGCGACGGATTCTGCTGGAAGCGGGAGCCGGGCAGACGATGGGCCCCCATGGTGGGCGCGTCTTCGCCAATCTGGCCGCGATCGGCCTCGACGCGAGCGATATCGACGTCATCGTCGTGTCGCATACCCATCCGGACCATGTCGGCAACCTCAGGGACGCCGCCGGCGCCAAGGCCTTTCCACGCGCGACGGTGTTCGCGCCGAAGGCGGACTGGGACTTCTTCGTGCGCGGCGAGCCCGATCTGTCCTACATGCCGGTGCCCGAGGCATTCCGGCGGCGATTCGGCGCCTCCATCAAGCGCAGCCTCGAGCCCGTGGCCGAAAGCGTCGAGCTCTACGAGGCCGGCAGGGAGATCGTGCCCGGCCTCACGACCATCGCCGCATCCGGCCATACGCCCGGCATGGTGAGTTTCCTCGTCCATTCGGGGAGCGACCAGCTGCTGCTGACCGCCGATCTCGCCTATCACCCGGTCGTCAACATAGACCGGCCGTGGCTGCCCGGCCCCGACCGTGACAAGGAGGCCGCCCTGGCCGCGCGCCGCCGGATCTTCGACCGCGCAGCGACCAACAGGATCCCGGTGCTGGGCTTCCACTACCCGTTCCCAGGCATCGGCCATCTCCTCAGGAACGGCCCGAACTACGCCTGGGTGCCGTCCGGCTGGCAATTCTGAAGTCCATCGGCCGCCAACGCGGGAGAGCGATGTCAGACCACTCGCCCTTCATCGATCGCCTCAGCTTCCTCGCAGCAGTCGGCGCCGCGACTCGCGATCTTAGGTGGAGCGCCCGATAAGCCTATCCTCGACATTCTGAAGGTGGCGGCGCACCGCATCGGCTGCTCCGGCAGGTTCACGGTGGGCTATGGCGTCGACGATGCGGGCATGGTCTTCGAAACTGTGGTGATCGGCAGGCGGGCTGCCCTGGCTCGGCCGGGGCCGCCCCCAGGTGACGGCGCGGCGCACGGCGTTCAGCGTATCGAACAGCGCAAGCAGGATCGGGTTGTGGGCGGCCTCGGCGATCTCATGGTGAAAGCGCGCGTCATAGGCCTCGTATTCGCGCCAGGTGGTCGAGGCGCGGCAGGCCGCGTTCAGCTCGGCTAGGGTGCTGATTTCGGCCGCCGTGGCATTGATCGCGGCCAGGCGGGCGAGCTCAGGCTCTATACCGATGCGCGCCTTCATCACCTGGATCGGGTTGCTGCGCTGCGCGAGGTCCGAGATATCCACCAGCTGCGGTGGCTTGGGCCCGACAAAGGTGCCCTTGCCGACATGACGCCAGACCTGGCCTTCGCGCTCGAGCACGGCCAGCCCCTTGCGTAGTTCGGCGCGTTTGACGCCGAGCAGTTCCGCGAGTTCCCGCTCCGGCGGCAGGCGCCCGTCATCGGGCAGCCGTGCCGCGGCCAGGAAGCCGTAGAGCTGCGTCAGCACCCCCGAGAAGGCGGCATCGGTAGTGGCGACGACTTTCTGATCCATCATATGGCGACTTGCAGCAGTTGACGGCGCCTTCATTCCACGGATCGCCGGCCGACGCAACCATTTATAATATTGGTTGAATCAATGCGATATCGACGTTGGAATTTCGGCTAATTTCGAAGGCAGAAGCGGCCTTGACAAGATCAAAGCTGAGATTGACATTGACCAAACTAAAATTGGTTGCGACCAGATTACAAAAACAAGCAAACAGAACTCTGGGAGGAGTCGAACCATGAAGCCCTTGGGAAGAAGGCTGTCCATTGTGCTCGCCGCCGCCTTTGCGGCCGCTGTCGCCATGATGTTCGGGAGCGTCGCCGCGCAGGCGCAAGGCAAGGTCCGCGTGGCGCTTGGCGACGTGCTGTCGACCGAAACGCTCGCCATGGTCATCGCGCTCGAACGCGCCAAGGAGAAGGGCGTCGACTATCAGGTGACGCATTTCTCGAAGGAGGACCTCGCCATCCAGGCCGTGATCAACGGCCAGGCGGATCTCGGCATCGGCACGCCCTATGCCGTCGTCCAGAAGAGCAAGGCGCCGCTGCGCGTGCTCTTCCAGGGCACGCGTCTGGTCTTCTTCCCGGTCGCCGACAAATCCTACAAGAGCTGGAAGGACATGAACGGGCAGCCGATCACTTTCCATGCCCGGGCGACCGGAACGGAGGCGATCGGCAACATCATCGCCAAGCGCGAAGGCATCCAGTTCGGCGAGCGCAGCTATGTGCCGGGGTCCGAGAACCGGATCATCGGGATGATGAAGGGCCAGATCAAGGCGACCGTCGTCGATCTCGCCAACAAGAACCTGCTGCTCGAGAAGGCGGGCGACCGCTTCCACGTCCTGCCCGGCGTCACCGCGCCCGCCTCCGACGAAACCTTGTTCGGGAACATCGAATGGATCCAGAAGAACGAGAAGCAGGTCGATGTCATCGTCACCGAATTCCTGCGGCTCTGGCAGGAGATGGCCGCCAACCCGGCGGTCGTCGAGCAAGAGCGCGTCAAGCGCAAGCTGATGGCCGACCAGCCGAAGGAGGTGCTCGAGGGCATCACCAGGTTCTACACCATGGCGACCAAGGAAGGCGTCTATGCGCCGGCCGGCGGCAGCGCCGAGATCGCGAAGGCCGATTTCGAGTTCTACACCGAGGCCGGGCAGATGCAGGGGCCGGTCGCGGAGCTGAAGGTCGAGGATTTCTGGTATCTCGCGCCGCTCGAGCGGGCACGCAAGGCGCTCGGCAGCTAGCGCCGAGCGCGCTCGCCAGCCGACCGGCATGCCGGTCGGCTGGCGACCCGGCATGCGCCCAGGATTTTTGCGTACCCAGGCTCTGGCCTCAAGCGGAGTGAACTCCCTTGCCGATTTCCGATCTTGCTACGGCTCTGCCCCGCCTTCGCGAAGCTCCGGCCCGGCGCTGGCGCGATGTGCTGATCCACCCGCTCGTCCTGCGCCTGCTCTCCTTCGCAGCGGTGTTCGCGCTCTGGGAATATGCCGGCCGGATTCCCTTGAGCCCGGCCTTCCCGACCTTTCTCGAAACGCTCGGTGGCCTCGGGGCGATCATCGCGGACGGGTCGCTCTTCAAGGCCTTCCTGATCACGCTTTATCCCCTCGTCATCGGCCTGGCCGTCTCGGTCCTGCTCGGCGTCGGCCTCGGGGTGCTGATGGGCCTGCACGAGCCCTCGGAATGGCTGATCGCGCCGGTCTTCATCATCGCGCAAGCCGCGCCGCTCGCCGCGCTGATCCCGATCCTGACCTTCGCCTATGGCATTGGGCTCACCGCCAAGATCATGACGGTCTGCATCATGGCGATGCCGGTCATCGTGCTGAACACACTCGGCGCGGTCCGCAACACGCCGAAATCGCTTCTGGAAATGGGCCGGTCCTTCCTCGCCAGCCGCAGCCAGAGCATCCGCCTCGTCATCCTGCCCGCGGCGAGCCCGATGATCTTCGCGGGCCTGCGGCTCGGCTGCGCGGCCGCCTTCATCGGCGTCATCCTCGCCGAACTGCTGATCACGCCGACAGGCATCGGCGACGTGATTTCCTACAACCAGTCGGTCGCCGATTATCCGAAGATGTACGCGGCGATTCTTTCCATCATCGCCTTCTCGGTCCTGTTCATCGAAGCGCTCGAAAGGATCGAGGTCACGCTGTTCCGGCCGGAGGCACGCGCATGACGCCTAACCTTGCAGCCGCCGCGCCGCGGCACATGACCGACCTCCCGTCGCCGCTTCTCACTGCCCGGCCGATCGTCGAGGTGAAGAGTGTCTCGAAGACCTATCCCGGCGGCATCGAAGCGCTCAGCGGCATCTCGCTGGATTTCCCGGAGGGCCGGCTGACGACCCTGCTGGGACCGTCCGGCTGCGGCAAGACCACGCTTCTCAAGATCATCGCCGGCCTGATCCCGGCCAGCGGCGGCCAGGTCTTCGTCGATGGCCGCGAGGTGAAGGGCCCCGGCCCCGAGCGTGCCTTCGTCTTCCAGGATTTCGCGCTGATGCCCTGGGCGAGCGTCATCCGCAACGTCGCCTTCGGGCTCGAACTGCGCGGCGTCGCCCATAGCGAGCGCGAGGCGATCGCCGAACGCCACATTGCGCGCGTCGGCCTCAAGGGCTTCGAGCGGAAATACCCGCACGAACTCTCGGGCGGCATGCGCCAGCGCGTCGGGCTGGCCCGCGCGCTCGCGGTCGATGCCAAGGTCGTGCTGATGGACGAGCCGTTCTCGGCCGTGGACGAACAGACGCGCCGCAAGTTCCAGGAAGAGCTGCTCGAACTCGTCGCCAACGAAGGCAAGTCCTTCATCTTCGTGACGCACAGCATCGAGGAGGCGGTCTATGTCTCGGACCGGATCGCGCTGCTCTCGCGCCGGCCGAGCCGCGTCTCGGCGATCATCGAGCCGAAGATCGCGCGCGACGACGACCCCGACAGGATCAGGCGCGACAGCGCCTATCTCGATGTCGTCGAAGAGATCTGGCAGCAACTCAAGCATTATCTGGACTAGGGGGCAGGCATGGTCATTTCCGGCATTCGCCTTCCCTTGATGACGTCGCTGATCGTCTGGGCCGTGATCTGGGAGATCGTCGGCCATACGGATGCCGGCTTCATCCTGCCGCCGCTGTCCAGCATCGTCGGGCGCGTCTTCGAGATCGTGCCGACGGCGTCCTTCCGCGACGCGCTGCTGATCACCGGCCGCGCCTTCCTGTTCGGCAACCTGATCGCGATCGGCATCGGCGTACCGCTCGGAATCCTGCTCGGCCGCTCCGTCATCGCGGATCGGCTTCTGCTGCCCTGGGTAAACCTCTTCCTATCCGCCCCGCTCAGCGCACTGGTGCCGGTGATCATGGTGCTGTTCGGCCTCGGCGAGACGACGATCGTGCTGACCGTCGTGCTGTTCTCGATGTGGATCGTCGTCCTCAACACGCGCGCCGGTATCCGGGCGATTTCGCCCTCGCTGGTCGAAATGGCACGCAGCTTCGGCGCCAGCCGCTGGCAGGCCTTCAGCCGGATCTATGTCTGGGCGGCTCTGCCGGAAATCCTTGCGGGAATCCGTCTCGGCATGATCCGCGCCGTCAAGGGCGTGGTCATCGGGCAGTTGCTGGTCTCGGTCGTCGGCTTCGGGACGCTGTTCGAGATCTACCAGTCGCACTTCCTGATGGAGCATTTCTGGGCGCTGCTGCTCGTGCTCTTCGCCTTCGCCTTCACCCTCAACGAATTGCTGGCCGGGCTCGAACGTCGGTTCGCCTATTACGCCGCCTCGCGCTGACCCAGCCTCTTGCCAACGCATCAACTTGCCAACGAAGGACGCCGCAAGATGAACATCGCCACGCCTCAGAACCATGTCATCCAGGCTCCGGCCCCGGTCTCGCTGCCGGTGCAGGGGACGCAAAGCCGCTTTCCCGTCCACCGCATCTATTGCGTCGGCCGCAACTATGCCGCCCACACCATCGAGATGGGCGGCGACCCGAACCGCGAGGCGCCCTTCTTCTTCCAGAAGAACCCCGACAACGTCGTCCTCGACGGCGCCGATTTCCCTTATCCGCCGCGCAGCAACAACGTTCACCACGAGATCGAAATGGTCGTCGCCATCGCCAAGGGCGGCAAGGACATTGCCCTCGAAAGCGCCCTCGATCATGTCTACGGCTATGCCGTCGGCCTCGACATGACCCGGCGCGACCTGCAGGACGAATGCAAGAAGGCGGGCCGGCCGTGGGAGATCGGCAAGGCCTTCGAGCACTCCGCCCCGATCGGCGAGATCGTTCCGGCCAGCGCGATCGGCCACCCCGCGAACGGCGCGATCTGGCTGAAGGTCAACGGCGAAATCCGCCAGCAGGGCGACCTCAACCACATGATCTGGAAGGTGCCGGAGATGATCTCCTATCTCTCCGGCCTGTTCGAACTCCATCCGGGCGACCTGATCATGTCGGGCACCCCGTCAGGCGTCGGCGCGATCGTGCGGGGCGACGTGATGGAAGGCTATGTCGAGGGCATCGGCACGCTGCAAGCCAAGGTGGCGTGACCGTCGACGGGGCGCGGGCTCGTCAAACGGCCCCGCCTGAGTAAACGTGATCACAGCCGGTGGGCCCGGTTCCGGCCGCCCATCGGCGAGGTGAAGCTTCGTCACATCCGCGATTTCTCTCTGCTGACCGATCTTCGCAGCATAGAGGCGACGGTCTCGTTCGTTCGGATGAGCAATCAATCGCGCAGGGCTGCCTTATCCTGCTCGGCAACCAGAAGGGCTGCGCCACGCAGCAACCTCGAGCGCCTCGCGCCGGCCGCGACGAACGACACCAGGCTGCGTTGGTTATGCCCTAGCGACGGGCCCCGGCGAGTGCGGAACTCGTTCAAAGCACGCAATCAGCATTTCCGTGAGGACCCGTATCTTGCGCGCGGGATGCTGGCCTGGTGGGCGGATGAGATAGACACCCGCCGGAGGTGGCGGATGGCGTGTCATGACCGGAACAAGCGCGCCGGATGCCACATACTCCTCCGTCACGCCGTCGGGGAGAAAACCTATTCCGAGCCCTGCCAGAGCGGCGGCAACCAAAGCCAGAGCGTTGTCGGCCTTGAAACGCCCCTGCGGACGGACCGTGACGAGCTTGTCGCCATCCATGAACTGCCAAGCTTCAGTTCCCTGCATGAGGGCCTGATGAGCACCGAGTTCCTCTGGCGTTTCGGGCGACCCATGCATCCTGATGTATTCAGGACTCGCGACCAGCCTCCCATAGATCGGTCCGACGCGTCTCGCGATAAGGGTTGAGTCCTGAATATAGCCAACCCGGATCGCGCAATCGTAACCCTCGGTGACGAGATCGACGAACCGATCACTGTAGCAGGTGTGGATGTGGAGCTGCGGGTGCCTTCGCGCCATTTCCGCTAGCACGGGCGCGAAATGCTTCGGGCCGAACGAAAGCGGCGCAGCAATGCGCAAGCGACCGCGAAGCTCCCCCGCGGGCAGGATCGTTTCCCTGGCAGCGTCGATCTCGGCGGAGGCTCTCGCTGCATAGTCTCGGAACAAGGCTCCGGCTTCCGTCAGGGCGGCCCCGCGGGTGGTGCGTGCGAGAAGCTGGACGCCGAGCGCCGCCTCGAGCCGGACGAGCCTGCGACTGACGATGGACTTGGAGACACCGAGCCGGCGCGCTGCGGGCGAAACGCCCCCGGCATCCGCAACCTCCACGAACGTCTGCAGATCCTCGAGCTCCAATTGGGCGTTCCTCATTCTGCGACACAGCTTCGCGCTCTGCGGCGCTACCGTAACGCTCAAAGGAACGTCAGAACAAGGCGGCGTGGCCGGGGAATCGCCCTGGAACACGCTCACGTTCCTGACGACATCAGAATAGGATAGTCATGACCTTTCGCAACGGCCTGAAGTCGCTTCTTCGCCCGGAAGACTCCGTCCTCGTCCTGATCGACCACCAGCCCTTCCAGCTCACCAACCTGAACAGCCACGACCCGCACATGGCGGTCAACAATGCAGCGGCTCTGGCAAAGGCCGCCAAGGCCTTTCGCGTCCCGACCATTCTCACGAGCGTCATCGCTGATCGAGGCGGGTTCATCTTCCCGCAGATCACCGATGTCTTCCCGGGCCAGGAGGTGATCGACCGGACGCTCATCAACACATGGGAGGACCGGAAGGTTGTGGACGCGGTCAAGGAGACCGGCCGCAAGCAGTTGATTATCGCAGGTCTGTACACGGAGATCTGCGTTGCAATGCCAGCGATTCAGGCTGCCGGCGAAGGCTGGGACGTGACGGTGATCACGGACGCCTGCGGCGCTGTGTCGGTCGAAGCCCATCAGGTGGCGATCCAGCGCATGATCGCGGCTGGCTGCAACATGATGACATGGCTGGCGCTTGCGTCCGAATGGCAGCGCGACCATGCGCGGACCGAGACCGGCCCTGCGTTCATCCAGATCCTCAAGGACCACATGGCCGGCAGCGGCATCGCGTTCCTGTGGGAGCAGCAGTTGCTCAACACGCCGGTGCCGCCCGCCGCTGGCTGATCGAGGCGGGATGGCGAGAAGCGGCAAGATGTGTTGCGAAACGCCGGGCCTGGTGTCGCGGCTCGCCATCCCCTTTGCGCCGACTGTAGCGAAGGCGATTTAGCCGGTGCTTTCGCGGACGTCTGCAACAGCTGTCGGCGCGGAAGAGGACCATCGCTTTCGCGGCGGCAGCGATGTCCCGCAGGCCTTCGATGGCTTCGATGCGAATGTGTCCGGCGGGCTCCGTCAGCGGATGGCGCTGTGTTTGCGTCCAGTCGATGCCGGCTGCACGATTTGATGGTCGGATCTCGCGCTGGAACCCGCTCTGGAACGTCAACGCAACGCGGTGGCTGAGCGCGACCCGCGCGATCGGCTTCGCATGGCGAAACATCGGTTCGGAGCGTGCGATCGTCCGTAGCTGAGAATCCCGCAACCGAGCACCCGGTGGGCGAATGGCTGCGAGCGCAGCTGCCCGGATCTCAGCCATCACCCCGCGCCGCCCAACGCGCCTGCAGGAGCACCCATGGAAATCGGCATCGACAGTTTTGCGGCCATCCTTCCCGATCCGGCGACGGGCAAGCTACCTTCGGCAACCGATCGCATGGCCGATCTCCTCGACGAAGTCGAGGTCGCCGACCGCGTCGGGCTCGATGTCTTCGGCATCGGCGAGCACCATCGCGCCGAGTTTCTCGATTCCGCGCCGGCGATCATTCTGGCCGCAGCCGCGGCCCGCACCAGCCAGATCCGATTGACGAGCGCGGTGACGGTGCTGAGCGCCGCCGATCCGGTACGGATCTTTCAGGGGTTCGCGACCCTCGATCTGATCGCCAAGGGGCGTGCCGAGATCATCGTCGGCCGAGGCTCGTTCGGCGAGGCCTATCCGCTGTTTGGTCTGGCCCCGCGGGACTATGACGAACTCTTCGCGGAGAAGCTTGATCTGCTCCTGAGGCTCAACGAGACGACCTACCCGATCTGGAAGGGTCGCTTCCGTGCGGCGCTGGAGGGTCAGGGTGTCTATCCGCGTCCCCATCAGCCGCGCCTGCCACTCTGGATCGGTGTCGGCGGCACGCCGCAATCCTTCGCTCGCGCCGGCACGCTCGGCCTGCCGCTGATGGTGGCGATCATCGGTGGCACCTTTGAGCGGTTCCGCCCGCTCGTCGATCTCTATCGCGAATCCGGCACGAGCGCCGGGCATAGCCCTGAACAGCTCAAGGTGGGCATCCACGCGATGGGCTTCGTCGGCGAGACCGACACGGCGGCCAGGGACGCGTTCTTCCCCGGCTGGGCGCATCTGACGGCGAGGATCGGCCGTGAACGCGGCTGGCCGCCGCCGACGCGCCAGCAGTTCGACGCCATGGCGAGCCCCGAGGGCGCGTTCCTGATCGGCGATCCGGCGACGGTCGCAGCCAAGATGCTCCAAGCCAGCGAGGCGCTCGGCGGCGTCTCGCGCATCACCTTCCAGATGAGCACCGCCTCGCTCGAAACAGCAGCGATGAAGCGGTCGATCGAACTGCTGGGAAGCGAGGTCGCGCCGATCGTGCGGGCGGCTCGGACAACGCCGCGAAAAGACTCTGCTCTTTGAGAAAGGACCACGGTGATGTCGTTGGAACATGTCCCCGTTGGACAACATCCTGAAGGACCGCGCTGACGATTCCCGAGCTGATACTGCGCGCACCGAATCTCAGAGGCAATCGCGCGGGCGCTCCGGCCGCTCACCTCTTGCCCGCGTAAGCCTGCTGCGCAACATGGAACGAGCGAAACGCCTCGATGTTGGCGCGACCGAAAGGAACCGCCTTCTCCAAGCGCTTCATGTCGTCGTTTTCGCGGAGCGTATCGATGACGCAGCCATTGGTCTTCGTGCCGGAGAGCGCGGTATTTGACCGGCCGAGACGCTAACCACGGGGCGGCCGCTACTGTTCAAACAAGCATCCACCTGATCATGTCTTGAACTCCCGATCGGAACACTTCACCGCTGTCGTCGGGGTGGTTCCAACGCCAAACACGGCCTTCCCCCTGACTGCTTCGGCGCTCAAGCGATTCCAATCATAGCCGTTGCGCGTGAGAGGGACTTGTCCTCAGGGACAATACGTCTGCCACGCGGCTTGTGTTGAACTTCAGCAGCGATGCACGCGTATCCGCGAACGCGACGATGTGCCCGCAGGCGTACCCGAAAGGCCTTACGGACGCAGGAAGGGATTTCGAGATGGACTCCATGGTTCGGGAATCGCGCTCGATCGACCACTTCTTTTCGGCACCTTCCGGCCGCACAGATCGCTGGCGGGAACTCCACGCAGTCGCTCGCTCCTGGGCCAAGGGCGACCAGGCCCGCGGCAAGGTCGAGACGGCCCTCGACGAGCTCGGCGCGATCGAAGAGTTTCACGCATTTCCGGGCCTCGAACTGATCGGCGCCCTGCGCGAACGCCTGCAGAACGACGATACCAGCGGCTTCCTCGCTCTCGCCAAGCGGATCTCGCTCGCGATCATCACGAGCAACTACAAGCATGACGCAAAGGAATGGCAGTCGGTCGACCTCTCACTGGCGGATCCGGTGGACGCGTTGCCCTCCTCGCTGGGGGACACGCATGCGCACCGCCCCTATTTCGAGATGCTGGCGGTGACGCCGGCACCGGCGGGACGCTGGCCGCATATGGCCGCCGAGTTCCGCAGGTTGCGGCGGTCGGAAGACGCCTTCGTCTACGAGACGGTCCTGGCCGGCAGCCTGGAGGATGCGGTCTGCGCCGCCGTACTTAACCCCGACATCGCCGCCGTCGTCATCTATGAGGGCTTCGCCCTGAAGTCGCGGCATGATGCTCCGGTCCTGCGCAGCGTGCTGGCCGCGCAGCAGCCGCTGCTAGACAAGGCTGACGAGGCCGATCTGGCGCTGCGCCTCGCGGCCGGGTTGAAGGCGATCCGGCCCGAGCTCGACATCTACCTGTTGTCGGACCGGCGCGTCGAGAAGCTTGCCGGCGATCCGAGGGCGGCCATGATCCGGCGCGTCATGTACCAGATCGAGGAGCCGCTCGAACTGCATCTCTCGGTGCTCGAGGGCATCAAGGCGCGCTACGAGACGCCGTTCTTCGACAATCTCAAGCTCTACGCGCAGCGACCCGTCGGCACCTTCCACGCGCTGCCGATCGCGCGCGGCAAATCCGTCTTCCGCTCGCCCTGGATCCGCGACATGGGCCATTTCTACGGCATCAACCTCTTCCTGGCCGAGAGCAGCGCCACGACCGGCGGCCTCGACAGCCTGCTGGAGCCCACGGGCAACATCAAGCGGGCACAGGAGATGGCTGCACGCGCCTTCGGCGCCGACCACGTCTTCTTCGTGACCAACGGCACCAGCACCTCGAACAAGATGGTGCTGCAGGCGCTGATCGCGCCCGGCGACATCGTCATTCTCGACCGGAACTGCCACAAATCGCACCATTACGGCCTGGTGCTGAGCGGCGCCCAGCCCTTCTATGTCGAAGCCTTCCCGATGCCGGAGCTCTCGATGTACGGGGCGGTGCCGCTGAGGACCATCAAGAAGGCACTGCTCGACCTCAAGGCCGAGGGCCGCCTCGACCGCGTCAAGATGGTCGACCTGACCAATTGCACCTTCGACGGCCACATCTACAACACCCGGCGCGTGATGGAAGAATGCCTCGCCATCAAGCCGGACCTCATCTTCCTGTGGGACGAGGCCTGGTTCGGCTTCGCGCGCTGGTCGCCCTTCCTGCGGCCTCGGACCGCGATGGGTGCGGCGGCTGACATCGAAGCCTCGATGGAGGAGCCGGACGCCATTGCGCACTTCGAAAAGCAGCAGAAGGAACTCGGCGCCGCGCCCTCCGTCGACAAGCTTCTGAACACGCGCCTCCTGCCCGATCCGCGCGCCGTCCGGCTGCGCGTCTACCAGACGAACTCGACCCACAAGTCGATGTCGGCGATCCGGCAGGGCTCGATGGTGCTCGTCAGGGACGTCGACTTCCACAAGGTCGAGGCGCAGTTCCACGAGGCGGTCTTCACCCATGCCTCGACCAGCCCGAACCAGCAATTGATCGCCAGCCTCGACGTCGCCCGCCGGCAGATGGAACTCGAGGGCTACGGGCTGGTGATGAACGCCATCGAGGTCGCGCTCGACATCAGGCGCGAGGTCGCGACTCATCCGGTCATCTCGAAATACTTCAGGGTCGTCGGTGCGGACGGGATGGTGCCGCAAAAGTACCGCAGCAGCGGCTTCGTCGACTTCCTGGCGCCGGATACGCGCTGGGACGACCAGTTGCGCAGCATGCGCGAGGACGAGTTCTGCCTCGACCCCACCCGGATGACGCTGGTCTGCGGCACGGCCGGCTTCGACGGCACCTCCTTCAAGGGCCTGCTCGCGTCGCAATACAACATTCAGGTCAACAAGACCTCGCGCAATTCGGTGCTGCTGCAATCCAACATCAACAACACCCGCAGCGACGTCGCGCTGCTGATCAGCGTCCTGCTCAAGATCAGCAACGAGATCGAGACGCGCCTGCGCCAGGGCGGCGAAGCCGAGCGCAAGGCCTTCGAGGCGCGCGTGCACAGCCTGATGAACGATGTGCCGGACCTGCCGGATTTCAGCCGCTTCGACGAGGCTTTCCGCGGCGACGCCGGCAAGACGACTCCGGAGGGCGACATGCGCACGGCCTTCTTCACAGCCTATGACGCCGAGAAGTGCGAGTACCTGCCGATCCACGGCGCCGAATGCGACCGCCGCCTGGAGAAGGGCCCGGCGCTGATCTCGGCCAATTTCGTCATCCCCTACCCGCCCGGCTTCCCCATCCTGGTGCCCGGTCAGGTCGTGACCCACGAGACGATCACCTTCATGCGCAAGCTCGATGTGAAGGAAATCCATGGCTACGAGAAGGCGAAGGGCCTGAAGTTGCTGAGGCGGGACGCCCTTGCCCGGAAGAAGAAATGACAACAGAGCGGCGGCCCGAGATTTCCCGGACCGGGCCGCAGGCAGGCGACACGCGAACACAAGACGGAGGGGATCTAAATGTTCGACTGGTTCGTCACGACGCTACGCAGCTACCCCGAGATCTCGCTCTTTCTCTCGCTGGCGATCGGATACTATGTCGGCGGCTTCTCCTATAAGGGCTTCAGCCTCGGCGCCGTGACCTCGACGCTGATCGCGGCGGTCGTCATCGGCCAGCTCGGCATCACCATCTCGCCGAATGTGAAGTCGACCTTCTTCCTCCTCTTCCTGTTCGCTGTCGGCTATGGCGTCGGACCGCAGTTCGTTCGAGGCATCGCCAAGGACGGCGCGCCACAGGCGATCTTCGCGGCGCTCGTCTGCGTCTTCTGCCTGGGTTCGGCGGTCGTGATCGCCAAAGTGGCCGGCTATCATCCGGGCTATGCCGCTGGTCTCTATGCGGGATCGCAGACGATCTCGGCCTCGATGGGGCTGGCGACCGACGCCATCAACCGTCTCGGCCTCTCCCCCGAGCAGACCAAGGAATATCTCGACGCGATGCCGGTCGCCTACGCCGTGACCTACATCTTCGGCACCGTCGGCTCGGCCGTGATCCTCGCCCAGCTCGGTCCCAAGCTGCTGGGGATCGACCTCGCCCAGGCCTGCAAGGATTACGAGGCCAAGCTCGGCGGGGGCAAGGAAATCGGTGGCCCCGGCTCGGTCTGGCGGCGGTTCGAACTGCGTGCCTTCCGGCTGCGAAGCGGCGCCAAGGTCGATGGCATGCGCGCTGTGGAAGCCGAGGCCCTGATTCCCGATGCGCGCGTCTTCGTCGAGCGCATTCGCCGCAACGGCGTCATCGAGGATGCCACGACGGATACGATCCTGCGGGAGGGCGACATCATCGCTGTCGCCGGGCCGCGCGAGACACTGGTCAACCTCATCGGCCACAATGCTGAGGAGGTCGAGGACCCCGAGCTTCTCGACCTGAAGGCAGAGGGCGTCGACGTCTACGTCACCAGCAAGGAGGTCGACGGCAAGACGCTGACGGAACTCTCTCGCATGCCGACGGCCCGCGGCGTCTTCCTGCGCAAGATCGTCCGAGGCGCGACGGCGGTCAACATCCCGATCCTGCCGGAGACGATCATCCATCGCGGCGACATCCTGACCATCGTCGGCCGCACTCAGGACATCGCTGCCGTCGCCAAGACTCTCGGCCATCCCGACCGCCCCAGCGATGTCGCCGACGTCGCTTTCATCGGTGGCGCGATCACGCTTGGCGCTCTGATCGGTGCTCTCGTGTTCAAGGTCGGCGGCGTCCCGCTGACGCTATCGACCGCTGGCGGCGCGTTGATCTCGGGCCTGGTCTTCGGCTGGCTCCGTTCCGTGCGGCCCGTCTTCGGCCGCATTCCGAGCTCGACCGTCTGGTTCATGAACTCGGTCGGCCTCAACATGTTCATCGCGGTCGTTGGCATCTCTGCGGGACCGGGCTTCGTCAAAGGACTGCAGACGCAAGGTGTCGGGCTCTTCCTGTGGGGCGCATTGGCCACGGCGATCCCGCTGATCCTCGCCATGTTCGCCGGCAAGTACATCTTCCGCTTCGACCCGGCGATCCTGCTCGGGGCTTGCGCCGGCGCGCGCACCACGACGGCAGCGCTGGGCATGATCTGCGAGACCGCCAAGAGTCAGGTGCCGGCGCTGGGCTACACCGTGACCTATGCGGTCGGGAACACGCTTCTGACGATCTGGGGCATGGTGATCATCATTCTGCTGACCTAGCGCATTCGCCTGGGGAGCAAAGTGCTCATTCCAGGAAATCATTGCGAAACAATCGTTTAGATCATCGGATGTGGCATCTATCCGATGATCCAACCCGCCGAACAGGTTTCGATTTTCAATTCTGGTTGGGAGAGCATCATGGATCCGGTCACCCTGCGCAGTTTCGAAAAACTCAGCCCCTTCGAGATCAAGGACGAACTCATCCGCCTCGCCAAGCTGACGGCGCAGAACTCCTCGATATCGATGTTGAACGCTGGCCGGGGCAACCCGAACTGGGTGGCGATGACGCCGCGGGAGGGCTTCTTCCTGCTCGGTCAGTTCGCGATCACCGAAAGTCGGCGGGTGATGAACAAGCCGGCGGGCATCGGTGGCATGCCTAAGGCCGACGGCATCGCCGCGCGGCTGGACGACTGGCTCGCGGAGCATAAGGATGCTCCCGGTGCTGGCTTCCTAAAGGACATGGTCGCCTTCGCGGTGAAGAAGTTCGACTTCAAGCCCGACGCCTTCGTCCATGAACTCGTCGACTCGATCATCGGCGACAACTATCCGGTGCCGGACCGCATGCTCGTCCACAACGAGCGCATCGTGCATGAATACCTGATGTGGGCGATGTGCGGCGAGCCGCGCCCCTCCGGCCAGTTCGATCTCTACGCCGTCGAGGGCGGCACGGCGGCGATGTGCTATCTCTTCAAGTCGCTCAAGGCCAACCGGCTGCTCAATGCCGGCGACACCATCGCGCTGGCGACGCCTATCTTCACGCCGTATCTGGAAATGCCGCATCTCGAGGATTACGGCCTCGACGTGATCTCGATCGCGGCCCCGCAAGAGAACCGCTTCCAATTCACCGACGCGGAGTTGAAGAAGCTCGAAGACCCGAAGGTGAAGGCCTTCTTCGTGGTCAACCCGGGTAACCCTTACGCGGTTGCGCTGAGCGAGGAGACCATCGCCAAGATCGTCAAGCTGGTCGAGACCAAGCGGCCCGACCTCCTGATCCTGACCGACGACGTCTACGGCACCTTCGTGCCGGGCTTCCGCAGCCTGCTCGGCGCCCTGCCCCGCAACACCATCGGCGTCTACTCCTACTCAAAGTATTTCGGCTGCACCGGCTGGCGACTCGGCGTCATTGCAATTCATCGCGAAAACATCTTCGACAAGGCGATCGCCGCCCATCCGGAAAAGACGCAGGCACTGCTCGACAAGCGCTACGGACCGCTGACACTGAAGCCGCGCGAGATGAAACTGATCGATCGCATCGTCGCCGACAGCCGCGACATCGCGCTCAACCACACCGCCGGGCTCTCCCTGCCGCAGCAGGTGATGATGTCGCTGTTCTCACTGTCCGAGTTGATGGACGAGGCCAAGCTCTATCAGAAGACCTGCATGGGGATCGTCAGAGCGAGAGCCGAGCGGATGATCGAGGGCCTCGGCATCGAGGTACCCGAGAACATGCTTCACGATCGCTATTATGGGCTCGTCGATTTCGAATTCTGGGCCAACAAATACGTCGGCCCGGAGGTCGTGGCCTATATGAAGGAGCACGTCCACCCGCTCGACATCGTGTTCCGGCTGGCCGAGGATCACGGCATCGTGCTGCTCAACGGCGGCGGATTCCATGCGCCCGACTGGTCGGTGCGAGTCTCCTTCGCCAATCTCGACGACGAGGTCTATGGGCAGATCGGCCGGGCGACGCGCGCCGTGGCACGCGGCTATCGCCAGGCCTTCGATGCCTACAACATGGCTCTGGGGACGAAGGCGCGGCCGACGGCGACCGTCGGCGAATAGGCGTTCGCGGCGGACGGACCACAACCTGATCCTCGGCCGCCCGCCGTATCGTCTGCCCAACCTTGCGCCGGCCCGAACGCCCGCAGCCCGGCGAGCGAGACCAGCCATGACATTCGTTATCGAAGCCCTGCGCAACAACCCGGAACTGGCCGTATTCCTGACGATAGCGCTCGGCTTTCTGATCGGCCGGGTCAAGTTCGGGAGTTTCAGCCTCGGCGTGGTCGTGGGTTGCCTGCTGGCAGGCGTTCTGGTGGGCCAACTGGACATCAAGGTTCCAACGGTCCTCAAGGCGGTGTTCTTCGATCTCTTCCTGTTCACGACCGGCTACAAGGTGGGCCCGCAGTTCTTTCGCGCCCTGAAGAAGGATGCCTTACCGCAAGTGGCACTGACGGTGGTCCTGTGTGTGACCTGCCTGCTCACGGCGTTGACCTTCGCAAAACTGCTGAACTACGACATGGGCACTGCGGCGGGACTGCTGGCAGGAGCCTTTTCGGAATCGACCGTCATCGGCACGGCCGGCGAGGCGATCCAGCGGCTCGACCTCCCCCAGGCGGAACGCACGGCTCTCGTCAACAACATCCCCGTGGCCTATGCCGTCACCTATCTGATCGGCACGGCTGCCCTGGTCTGGTTCCTGCCGAAGATCGGACCCAAGCTGATGGGGATCGACCTGCGCCAGGTCGCGGCCGCCCGGCGCGCAGAGGACGCCCGATCAGTCGCGGAGACGGAAGGGGTCGTCTCCGCCGCCCGCCTGTTCGACGTTCGCGCCTACCGGGTCGAGAATCCGCTCCTGCTCGGCAAAACGATCGCCGAACTGGAGGCGCTGCCAAAGCGGTCCCGTGTCTTCGTCCTGCGTGGGCGCAGCGGCGAAGTCCTGTTCGATCAGGCCTCGGAGCATCGGGTTCGGGCGGGGGACATCATCGCAGTCATGGCACGCTTCGAGGTGCATGCCGCGCGCGGCGATCTCATTGGCCCCGAGGTGAGCGACCCGGAGCTCCTGGACATTCCACTCGAAGCGCTCGACGTGATCGTGACCAGCCGCAGGATCGACGGCAAGTCACTGGCGGAGTTGGCCGAAGGCCAGTTTGCGCGGGGGGTCTTTCTCGCCAAGCTGACGCGTTCGGGCATCGCCATGCCGCTGCTCCCGACGACGCGCCTCGACCGGGGGGATGTCCTGTCCCTGATGGGGCCGATGGCGGAGGTCGAACGCGTCGCCATGGAGGTCGGCTACCCCGACAGGCGCACAGCGGCGACCGACATGGTCTTCGTCGGTCTGGGCATTTTCCTGGGCGGGCTCTTCGGTCTGCTTTCGGTCAACCTTTGGGGGATTCCGCTGACGCTGACCGCCAGCGGCGGAGCCCTGTTCATGGGGCTTCTCTTCGGATGGCTACGCTCTGCCTATCCGTTCTTCGGCCGAATTCCCGAACCCGCGATCTGGATCTTCGACACGGTCGGCCTGTGCATGTTCATCGGCATTGTCGGCCTCGGTGCGGGCCCGAGCTTCGTCGCCGGCCTGAAGGCGACGGGCATCAGCCTCGTCGCCGTCGGGCTGGTCTCCGCCCTGCTTCCGCACGTCGTCGGCATTCTGTTTGGTCGCTACGTCCTGAGGATGGACCCGCTGATCGTGCTGGGAGCGTGCGCCGGGGCCGGCACGATCACGGCGGCCTTGCGATCCGTTCAGGACGAGGCCCAAAGCAGCATCCCGGCACTCGGATACACCGTCCCCTACGCGATCGGAAACATTCTCCTGACGGCCTGGGGGCCGGTCCTGGTCGCCCTGATGGCCATGTGAGTCAGGCCAACGTTGAACGAAGCTCAGCTTGGCAACATTGCCCCCCCGGGGCAACGCGTCGCCCCCGCTTCAGCCACTGCATCAATTCCCGACCGGCCTTCCGAAAAGCGGACCTCGGCAGAATCAGTTTTTGGCTGGATCCGCCCGAAAGCGGAAATTTGCGGCCTGTCGATAAGCAGACATTCTCATGATCTGCGTGCTCGCGCGCTGTTCAAAGTCCCCAGGCGCGTGTGACTGACGTCCTGTTACGGATCGCGCAAAGGAGGGCGCAGCAGGTACAGCAAATCTTTTGTGAGACAGCGGCGTTCCTTTACGCTCTGGCACCCTCGACAATGCTCGCTCCAACGTTCATGCCTCTGCACTCGCTGGCAAGGCTTCAACGGGTATTCGTATGTCCACGACGACCCGCCATTCGATCCAACTCGCCGACGGGGATGCGCAATACAGGCTCGCTGCGTGGCAAGAGGTGATGAGCCCTTCCGGCGAAATCCGGATGACCTCGGAGGAAGCGGAACGTTTCACGACCACCGGCCGCTGGCGGCAGATCGGCCCGCTTCTGGTAGGGCATGTACAAGCGGGCGATTTCAGGCTCGTTCGCACAAAGGCGATGGCCAGGCGTATCGGCCTCGACCACGTCTTCATCAACGTCTTTCTGGCCGGCCGGGGCGAAGGCATCTGCGGACGCAGGCGCATGCATTTCGTGCCGGGCGCGATGTCGATCACCAAATTGTCGAGCCCGGCCGACTACCGGCTCGAAGGTATCACCCTCACGGCCCTGGTCGTTTCGCGTCGGCTCCTCGAGACCGCCATCGGAGCCGTCGCTCCTTTCGACGGGCGAGTATACGCCGCGACCTCGGTCGAGGCCCTTCTGGTAGGTGCGCATATCGATGCGCTCCTCGCTCTGCCGGATCCGCTGCCTTTCGCAAAGGGCTCGATCGCAAGCCGTAGCACCCTCATGCTGCTCGCCGCCTGTTTCGGCGGCGCATCCGTGCAGGACGCGGCGAAGACCGTCGACCTGCCGGATCCGGATGTCGAGCTCACGAAGGCCATCCGGCGCTACATCAAAGAACGACTGGGCGATCCCGATCTTGGCCCGGCCCTGATCTGCAGGGAGTTCGGGCTCTCCCGCGCCCGCCTCTATCGCCTCATGCATGACAGCGCGACGATTGCAACGGCCATTCGCCGGCTGCGCCTGGCGCGCGCCCATGGAGAGATTGCTGCGGGTGGCTATCCGAGTTCCACCGCGGCCGTGATTGCAGCCAAGCATGGCTTCCGACAGGAGCGCAGCTTTCGCCGCGCATTCGTTCAGGAATTCGGCATCTCGCCGGCCGCGCTACAAGCGCAAGCTCGAACGGGGCTGCGTATCCCGCTGCCCGCAGCCGGCCTGGTGATTGCTGAATGGTTCAACGAGCTTTGACTGAGGTTCGGAGCAGGTAGCGGCTGCCTTCAAGCATCGGCGACGCTCCGTTCTCGGGATCTTGACCATCAACTGCGGACAACCTGTTTCAAACGCATGCGTTAGGCGCAACAGATTGTCCGGGTGCGCTATGTCCCGTTGACGTTCTCTCATACTGCGCACAAGGCAGGCTTCAGAGCCGCTATCGCAAGGTCTGTGCGGGGCGAGCGACATCGAGAAACACGACACAGGCAACTCGATGCCCATCGGCCTCGGGCGGCCCATTTTGTCTGACGAAACATCTCACAGGACAGGAGTCCGGCAGGCATTTGCCTCGCCGGCGGCTCGGAGCACGGACATGGCACGTTTCGGCATCATAACGGCATTCGCCTTGCTCGCCGGCCCAGCCTTCGCGGCAGGCGAGATTCCTTTTGAGAAGGCCGGCGGCTGGGACGTCGAGCGCACCGCCAACGGCGCCGCCTGTCTGATGAGCAAGTCCTACAAAGACGCCGACGACGACAACGCCGAGAATGCTCTGGTCTTCGCCCTTGTGGGTGACAAGGCCGTGATGACGTTCGTCTATGAGCACTGGACCTGGGACAAGGACGAGAAGATCCGGGTTCCCCTCGTTCTGGACAAGGTGGTCGCCATCCCGAAGTCGCTTTGGATCGGCGACGGCCAGACGCTGACCGCCGAACTTCCGGAGAGCCTCGTGCCGGGGCTGCTGGCCGCCAAGATAATGGTTCTGAAGCTCGACGGCGCCGATGCGGATTTCAACCTTGCCGGCTTCCCGCAGGCCTACGAATCCCTGCGGCGATGCGAGAACACCCTCAAAGCGGCAGCGCCGGCGTCGGCGGCGGCCTCTACCCATATCGTACAGGCGATGACCTTTCCAGGCGACGGCGACGTCCCGCCTCGATCGACGTTCTCCGCCGACACACCGAAGATCGTGCTCGGCATCCAGATCCGCGGCCTCAAGCCGGGCGACAAGCTCACGGCGACCTGGGTAGCGGAGAAGACGGACGCCTCCGCATCGAATTTCGAGATCGTGACGAGCTCGATCCCATTGGGAGCCAGCGAGCTCGTATCCGCCAGCCTGACCAAGCCAAATGCAGGCTGGCCGCCCGGTCGGTATCGGGTCGACCTGCGCGTCAACGACGGCCCGGTCGAATTCCGCCACAACTTCGAGATCGAGGGATCAAAATGAACACGACTATATCGCGACTGACGGTTGCCGCCGTTCTCTTGCTCGGTGCTGCAGGTCCCTCGCAGGCGGCCGATTACCAGCGCCTCACGACGCAATGGAAGGGCGCCGGGATGTCGTTGGACATCGTCAACGGCGGCGCCCGGAACAACTTCGCACAGTTGGCGAAGACCGACGACGTTACCGGTCAGATGTGGAAGGTCACGGCCAACGATGGCTGGCTCAATCTGACGACGGAATTCCGTGGAGCCAAAATGTGCCTCGACGTCGAGAACGGCGGGAGCATGAACAATTTCGTCAGGCTCACGCCCTGCGAGAACAATTCCGGTCAATCTTGGAAGATGACGAAATCCAGCGAAGCCGGATTCGTCAAATTCACGACCGAGTTCCGCGGACCGAACATGTGCCTCGACATTGTGAACGGCGGCTCCCGCAACGGGATGGCGCAATTGATCAAATGCGAGGACGTGTCCGGGCAGCTCTGGAAGGTCGACTAGAACCCCGACGCTGCCATCCAGTCCTAAGCCGCGAACACGCGGCAAGCGCCGTGTCGCACCTCGCCGCGACCGGGCGGACCGCACAGACATTGGTCTTCGCAAGCAAGCCGTCGATCTCAGCCGCACAGGTAAGAAACGGGACCGGTTCGGAACAGGAATACGACGCGGCGAGAGATCGCCGCGTCGCCACGTTCAAAGGCCCGTCTGCTCCGAGATAATGAGAGCATCATCGACCTCGATACCCAGATAGCGCACGGTGCTCTCCAGCTTCGAGTGATCAAGCAGTAACTGGCGGGCTCGAAGATTTCCTGTGCGCTCGTAGGCGACCTTCGTTCTTCTCAAGCTGTGCGTCCCGTAGAGCCGGATCGAGACCGATCAGTGCAACCCAGTCGTCCAACGGACGTCCTTATCGACGTGTGGTGACATGATCGCCTGGCCGACTGCGGCTCGGAAAAAGCCACTCGCCCCTCTCACCTGGTCGCTTCTTTAGCCAGACCGTCAGCGCCTCGCGAGTCGGATCGGTCAGCTCGAAACGGGACCCTCATTTCTGTGAGATTCGAGCCTGCCTCAGTCTCATCGGGAATGAGACCCGACACCCTCACTGCCACTTCATCACCTGGATCGCCGCCGGCGTCATGATGACCACGAACAGCACGGGCAGGAAGAACAGGATCATCGGGACGGTCAGCTTCGGCGGCAGCGCCGCCGCCTTCTTCTCGGCTTCCATCATGCGCCGGTCGCGGCTCTCCTGCGCCAATGTCCGCAGCGCGGTGCCCAGCGGCGTGCCATAGCGCTCGGCCTGGATCAACGCGGTCGAGACCGATTTGACGCCTTCGAGCCCGGTGCGCGCGGAGAGGTTCTCGTAGGCCTGGCGGCGCTCCGAGAGATAGGACAGCTCGGCCGTGCAGAGCGCGAACTCTTCGGCCAGGGCAACCGACTGGCCGCCGATCTCGGTCGAAACCTTGCGGAAGGCGTGCTCGATCGACATGCCGGATTCGACGCAGATCAAAAGCAGGTCGAGCGCATCCGGGAAGGCCAGATTCATCGAGGCCTGGCGCTTCTGGATCTGGTTCGAGAGAAACAGCTCCGGCGCCTTAATGCCGAGATAGGCGCCGCCGACCGCCATGCCGATCCTGACGATCGCCGACTGGCCGAAATCCTTGACGAAGAAGACGTAGAACAGCGTGAACAGGAAGAGGCCGACGGGCATCACCAACCGGAAGAAGAGGAAGGCGATCTCTGCGTGCTGGCCGCGATAGCCGGCCATTGCCAGTTGCTTCTTCGCCGTCTCGGTGCCCAGCCAGTCACCCAGCTTGAACTGGTCGACGATGCGCCGCATGAACTCCTTCGGTTCCTGGCGCAGCGAGACCCGCTCGCTCTGGCGGTTCAGCCGCTCGCGCTCGCGGGCGCGGATCTTCTCGCGCTCGGTGGCGACGCTCTTCATGCGCTTCTGGAGATTCGAGCCCTCCGTCAGCGGAATTGCGATGGTCAGCACGGTCGCGGCCGCGGCGACCGCCACGAGAAGCGACAGCAGGAACTGGCTGTCGACGGCCTTTTCCGCGATCAAGGAGATCATCGCCGCGCCTCAGATATTGAAGTTGATCATCTTACGCATGATCAGGACGCCGATCAGCATCCAGACGGCGCTGGCGACGAGCGCGAACTTGCCCGCCTGGGTGAGCCAGAGCAGTTCGATGTAGCGCGGGCTCGTCAGGTAGACCATTCCGGCGACGGAGGGCGGCAGGCAGGCGATGATCGCCGCCGAGGCCTTGGCTTCCATCGAGACGGCGTTGATCTTGTCGCGCATCTTGCGGCGGTCGCGGATGACGCGGGACAGGTTGCCGAGCGTCTCCGAGAGATTGCCGCCGGTCTTCTGCTGGATCGCCAGGACGATGCCGAAGAAATTGGATTCCGCGCAGGGCATGCGCTCATAGAGCTTGGCCACCGCGTCGGTCAGTGGCAGCCCGAGCGCCTGGCTCTCGATGATCAGGCGGAACTCGGTCTTGACCGGCTCGGCCGCCTCGCTCGCGATGATGCGCAGGCAGTCGTTCAGCGGCAGGCCCGCCTTGATGCCGCGGGTGATGACGTCGATCGCGTTCGGAAATTCGTTGCCGAAGCGCTTGAGCCGGCGGTTCCGACAGGACTGCAGGAACCAGAGCGGCATGCCGAGCGCACCGATGAACAGCCCGACCAGGCCGAGCAGCATGCTGCCGCTCATCGCGAGCAGAAGGAGCCCGGTGCCGGCCGCCATGGCCGCGCTGACGAGGTAGTATTTCCGGCGGTCCCAGTTCAGCCCCGCCTGCGAGATGCGCTGCTCCAGGGTCAGCTTGTTGCGCGCGTTCTCGCGATTCTCGATCTCCTTCAGGCTCTGCGCGATCTGGCCACGCTTGGCCCTCGCCTGCGCCTCGCGGTCGAAGGTCCGGGCCGCGACGGGCGATGCGAATTCCTTGCGACGCTTCTCGGCCCGACTCTGCCCGCTGAGCGCCGGATAGAACAGCGCATAGGCGACGCCGCCCGCGGCCAGCGTCGCCAGCACGATGACGGCGATGAAGCTCAGATCCATGGCCGCCGACCCAGAGCATTGCGCGAAAACGTGGGAACCGGTTTTTCGCCGAAGCAATGCTCTAAAATTATAGAATCGATCACGTTTTTCGCATTCGGACGTTTCCGTCCGAATGCGACGTGATCGAGCCGCTCGACACCGTCAGGCCGCATTGGCGTTGCCCAGCTCGAGTTCGTCGATGGCGCCGGCAAGCCGCTGTTCCTCGCCGAAATAGCGCGCACGCTCCCAGAAGCGCGGCCGGCCGATTCCGGTGGCGCGGTGACGGCCGATCAGCTTGCCATGGGCGTCCTCGCCGAGGATGTCGTAGTTGACGATGTCCTGGGTGATGATGACGTCGCCTTCCATGCCCATCACCTCGGTGATGTGGGTGATGCGGCGCGAGCCGTCGCGCAGACGCTGCGCCTGGATGATCACGTCGATCGAAGAACAGATCATCTCGCGCAGCGTCTTCGAGGGCAGCGAGAAGCCGCCCATCGTGATCATCGACTCGATACGGCTGAGGCATTCGCGCGGCGTGTTGGCGTGAAGCGTGCCCATCGAGCCGTCATGGCCAGTGTTCATCGCCTGCAGCAGGTCGAAGGCCTCGGGTCCCCGCACCTCGCCGACGATGATCCGCTCGGGGCGCATGCGCAGGCAGTTCTTGACGAGATCGCGCATCGTAACCGCGCCGGTGCCTTCGAGATTGGGCGGGCGGGTTTCGAGGCGCACGACATGGGGCTGCTGGAGCTGGAGCTCGGCCGCGTCCTCGCAGGTGATGACGCGCTCGTCGTGGTCGATGTAGTTCGTCAGGCAATTGAGCAGCGTCGTCTTGCCGGAGCCCGTGCCGCCGGAAATCACGATGTTGCAGCGGACCCGGCCGATGATCTTCAGGATCTCGGCGCCCGGCGGCGAGATCGCGCCGAACCGCACCAGCTGATCGAGGGTCAGCTTGTCCTTCCTGAACTTGCGGATCGTCAGCGCGGGGCCGTCGATCGCCAGCGGCGGTGCGATGACGTTGACGCGCGAGCCGTCGGCGAGGCGCGCATCGCAGATCGGCGAGCTCTCGTCGACGCGCCGGCCGACCTGGCTGACGATGCGCTGGCAAATGTTCATCAGCTGCGCATTGTCGCGGAAGCGGATGTTGGTGAGCTGGATCTTGCCGCCGGTCTCGATGAAGGTCCGGCCGGCGCCGTTGACCATGATGTCGGCGATGTCGTCACGGGCCAGCAGCGGCTCGAGCGGGCCGTAGCCGAGCACGTCGTTGCAGATGTCGTCGAGCAGTTCCTCCTGCTCGGAGATGGAGAGCACGACGTTCTTCAGCGAGATGATCTCGTTGATGATGTCGCGGATTTCCTCGCGCGCCGACTCGCCGTCGAGCTTTGCGAGCTGCGAGAGGTCGATCGCCTCGATGAGAGCACCGAAGATCATGCTCTTCATCTGGTAATAATCTTCGGAGCGCGGCTGCTCGGCCGGTGCGGCCGGCGGCGGCGGGCGGCGCGCCTCGGCGGCGAGCGGCTCGGGCTGCCGCACCGGAGTGGCGGCCGCGCCCGGCGCCTTCAAGGCCGGAGCCGGAGCGGCCGCTGCGGAAGATCGCTTTCCGAACATCTCAACCCTCTTTCGCGCCGGCCTCAGGCTCTCCGCCGCAGCTTGGCGACGAGCGGCTCGAACAGACTGCGCTTGCCCCGCTTGGCTTCGCCGCGGCCCGTCAGGGCGCTGGCAATCTGGATGAACGCCTCGGTGACCTTGCCGCCTGGCTGGACCTCCGCGATCATCTGGCCGTTGTTCGCCGCCGTGCCGAAGAGCTGGGCGTCGAACGGGACAGAGGTCAGCACCTCGACGCCGAGTGCCTTGGCGAACTCGGACGCATCGATCTCCGGCCGCTTGGGCATGCCGACCTGGTTCAGCACCAGCCGCGCGCCGGAATCATTGGGGCGGCTCGCACGGGCGAGGTCGACCAGGTTCTTGGCGTTGCGCAGGGAGGCGAGTTCCGGGCCGGCGACCACGACGATCTCGTCCGCGCTCATCAGGACGCGCCTGGTCCAGCCGCTCCAGACATGCGGAACGTCGAGTACGACGCAGGGCACGCTGGCGCGCAGCAGGTCGAAGAGCGGCTCGAAGGCATCTTCCGACAGGTCGAGGGTGCGGTCGAGCACCGCCGGAGCGGCCAGCAGGGCGAGATTGTCGCTGCAGCGGGAGAGCAGCCGGTCGAGCAGGTTGGCGTCGAGACGCTCCGGGGCGAAGACGGCCTCGGCGATGCCCTGCGGCGGATCCTGGTTGAAGTCGAGCCCGGCCGTGCCGAAGGCGATGTCGAGATCGACGATGACGGTGGAAGCGTCGAGGTTGCGGGCGATCGACCAGGCGACGTTGTGCGCGACGGTCGAGGCGCCGACGCCGCCCTTGGCGCCCATCACCGCGATGATGCGGCCGAGATTGCGCGCGCCCGGCGCGACATAGAGCTCCGACAGCGTCCGCAGCACGTCGCGTGTCTCGAGCGGCGCGATCAGGTATTCGCTGACGCCGCGGCGGATCAGGTCGCGATAGAGCTGGACGTCGTTGACATGGCCGATGACGACGACCTTGGTGCCGGCGTCGCAACTCTCCGAGAGCAGGTCGAGATGGCCGATAAGGGCCGCCGGATCGGACACCGTCTCGAGCACGATGACGTTCGGGGTCGGCGCGGTGCGAAAGGCTTCGACCGCTGCCGCCGGGCCGCCCATCTGGATGCGTGCATGCGCCTTGTCCATGCGCCGGTCGGCGATCGCGGCCTGCATCGTCGCCGCGACGGCGGGCGTTTCGCAGAAGGCCTGCAAGGTGATGCGCGGCAGCGGCGCCACGACCTCCTCGCCCGCCACGTCGCCCGGCTGCGCCTCGAAATCCTGAACGGCGCTCATCAGCGACCTCCGACCGCGGAATTGATCTGCGGCGTTTCCTGGCGGTACTGGGTCGAGGGATCCCTGCCTTCGCGGATCTTGGCGATGGCGCCCATGCGCTTGGCGATGTCGGGGCGGCCCTCGCTGCGGGCGCGGACAAGATCGATCGGATCGGCCACCTGGGCGGCGAGCGTCGCCTGGCTGGAGCAGCCGAAGTTCCAGTAGGGTTCGTTCGCCATGTCGCCCTTCATGCTGGAAACCCCGAGATCGGCCGGCCACTGCCCGCAATCATGCGGCAGGCCCGCCTGCAGCGAGGCGAAGGTCAGACGGATCGGCGATGCCAGCTCCGGATCCTCGGCCTGATAGGTCCTGACCGAGAGCACCGCTCCCGGCACGCCGCCGCGGGCGAGCGCCGAGCGGATGCCGTTCAGCGTGTCGTGCGCCGCCAGCTCGCGCCGGGTTCCGGTCGGCACCTGGGCGACGAGGCCGCCCTTGCCCGAGCGCCGGTACTCCCTGGCGAAATCGGCGACATCTTCCGCCTGACGGGCGTCGAGGGCGCCGCCCGAGCGGCCGACGAAGACATCGAGCGAGCGGGGCGCGTCGCGCAGCACGATCGGGTGGCGCTCGCGCACATCGATGGGTGTGCCCGAATTGGCGAGATCGCCCTTGTTCGCGCAGGCGCCGAGCATCGTCGCCGCGGCGAGGAGGAGGCCGAGGCCGGCAGGACGAAGGCTGGTGGTCTGCAGTGATCGAGCCGTCATGGTCTCGCCATCCCTTGCGCGTGCGGCCTTGGCCATAAAATCTTGGCCATCAATCGGCGATGAAGCCGACGCGGCCCTTGTAGGCCTGCGGCACCGGCCCGCCGCTGGTTCCGTAGATCTTGTTCAGGCGCCCGAGCAGCACGGCCTGGGCGTCATGGGCCTCGACGAAACCGTCATCCGGCCGCTGGACCTGGTTGGGCTCCATCGGCCTGGCGATATAGGGCGTCGCCGTGATCATCAGCTCGGTCTCCTCGCGCTGGTAGTCGCGCGAACGGAAGAGCACGCCGATGATCGGCAGGTTCATCAGCCCGGGGAAGCCGTTGAGCGAGGATTTGGAGACGCGCTGGATCAGACCTGCCGTCGCCAGCGTGCCGCCGGAGGGCAGCTCGACCGTGGTGTCCGACTTGCGGACACGGAAGGCCGGCGCGTTGACGACCTGCTGGCCGCTGACGCGCGTGTCGCTGAGGCGCAGCTGGTTCTCGAAATCGAGTTCCGTGACCTCGGTGGCGATCCGCATGCTGATCTTGTTGTCGGACAGCACGATCGGCGTGAAGTTCAGCGCCACGCCGATCGCGCGGTACTGGATGCCGAGCGTACAAACATTGGCGCCGTCGCAGGTATAGCCGCTTGGAACCGGAACCTCGCCGCCGGCGGTGAACTTGGCGCTCTCGCCCGAGATCGCGGTGACCGTCGGCTCGGCGAGGACGCGGGAGAGGCCGGCGCGCTCCAGCGCGCGCAGGGTGAAATTCGTCGAGTTGCCGATGCCGGCCGTCACGGCCGTCGCCGCGAGCGCCTGCGGCTGCAGCGGCAACGGGTTGTCGATGGTCGGCATGATCGAGAAATTGCCGAGCTTCCACTCGCCGGTCGAGTTGATGCCGAGCTGCTTGATCGCCTTGCGCGAGACCTCGGAGACCACGACCTTGACCATCACCTGGTCGCGTCCGCGGATCGAGAGCGAGTTGATGACCGCGCCCTTGGAGCTGCTGAAGAGGCCGCCAGAAACGCCGACGAAGGCGTTGGCGATGTCGACGGCCTGTGTCGCCTCGGAGGCGTTCGAAACGTTGCCGACGAGCAGGATCGAATTGCCGGCCGGCTTGACCTCGATCTGCGCCTTGGGAAGCGCGGTCCGCAGCGTCTGGCGCAGCACGTTGAGGTCTCGCCCGACCGTTATCTCGAGCGCGGAGATCTGCCGGCCCTCGGCGTCGATCACGAACATCGAGGTCGAACCGTCGGCGATGCCGATGATGAAGAGCTTGCGCGCCGAGCGGACGACCGCGTTTGCGACCTTCGGATTGGCGACGAAGACCTCCTTCGCATCGCGCGGCAGCTCGACGATCAACGATCGGCCGATCGACAGGTCGAGCTTGCGAGCTATCGCATGCTCGCTCGTGCCGACGTTCAGCACCGGTGCTGGGGCGGCGGACTGCGCCACCGCCACGCCGGCCGGGAGCAGCGCCGAGGCGACCAGGAGGGCGACGGCGGGGAAGAGGTTAGCTTGCCGGCTCACTGGTTCGCACTCCTCATCGTGACGCCAAATTTGACGATCGTCATTGCGCCTTCGGCCAAGGGGCCCGCGGCGACCTCCCCGGCATCCTTGAGGCTGCGCAGCGCGAGCGACAGCGTCCCCATCTTCTGGGCGCGGAACAGCGTCTCGACTTGCGCGGGCTCGACCTCGAGCGTCGCGGTCTCGCCGATCACCACCTTCTCGCCGTTGCGCTCCTGAACGTTCTGGCCGATGGCGAGGACGCGCAGGTTCCGCAGGATCGTCTCGCTCAGGAAGGCTTCGCCCTCGCCCTCTGCCGCGTTCCCCTTCATGGTCACGACGACGTCGACGCGGTCGTTCGGCAAGATGAAGCCACCGGCCGTATTGGCGCCTCGGCTGTCGGTCGAGATCGCGACGGCGCGCATGCCCGAAGGCAGCACCGCCGAGAGAAAGCCGGTGCCGTCGGTCTTGATCAGCTTCTCACGCCTGACGGGCTCGGAAGCGAGGATGCCGAAGCGGGCGACCTGGCCTGTGAGCTCCTGCTCCGCCTGCGGGGTCTCGTCCCTGCGGATCACGCCGGCGGGCACGCTGGCCTTCGGCCAGTCGAGCCAGCGCAGATCGGCGGCGGCGACGACGTTGCCGACCGGAATGTCGGCGGCCGCGACCAGCACGGGAACCGTCGGGGCTGCCTCGACACGGGCGACCGGGGCAGGTCCCTGCGCCGGCTTCCTGATCAACAGGGCAGCGCCGACGCCGGCGACCAGCGCGACCAGGAGAATGATGATACGGGCGGGACTCATGGTGGCTGACCCTCAGCCAACCGAGTTGGCTCTCGGCAAGGATCGTGCCGCGGCATTCGTCAAATTATGGTTAACCGGACGTGTCTTTTTTGAATCCGGCTCAGACCGGCGGAAATATGCGCCAGCAACCCGCACCCGGAAGGCACTGCATCGAGACAATAGCCGCCGTGTTTCCGTAAGGACGCTGTTAGAGACCGACGGCGGCGCGCCAAAGCGTGGTGTCGGGCAAAACGAGAAGGGCCGCGAACGCCAGCGCGATGCCGTAAGGTACGCCCTCCTTCGGCGAATGCAGGCGGCGCGCCCAAGACCATTCGCTTGCGACCTGAGGCAGCGGGCCCGAGCGGAGCTTGAGCAAGACGAAGGTCAGGATGCCACCGCCGAGCGCGGCCCAGACGAGATAGGGCATCAACTGGTCGAAGCCGAACCAGAGCGCCGTCACGGCTGCGAGCTTGGCGTCGCCGCCGCCGATCCAGCCGGCGGCGAACATGCCGAAGCAGATCGTCAGGACCAGCCCGCCCGCGGCCAGATGCCAGCCGATCTGGTCCCAGCCCAGTCCAAGCGCCGCGGCGCAGACCGCGAAGGCTGCCAGCAGGACGAGGCAGAGCCGGTTCGAGATCGTCATCGAGACGAGGTCGCTCGCCGCCGCATAGGCCATGGCGGCCGGGAAGACGAAGAGCATGGCAATGAGCGGAAGCGACATAGAGGTGCCCTCGGGCTCGGCGGCGTGTCCGGCGATACTGGCGCGGGCGCCTCACCAAAACATTACTGCGATCAACACTGTTCCGGAGAGCGCCGCTTGCTGCCGAAAGCAGAACGCCCCGAACGAGCCGGGGCGTTTTGTTGTTGAGATCTGGAGCGCCTCGGCGCTCGCACCAGTCTTACTGCAGAGCAGCGTCGATCTCGGTGAAACGGGCGATGAGGCTCGAGCCGACCGTGCCCCAGATCGTGATACAAGCCACGGCGATCAGGGCGGCGATCAGGCCGTATTCGATGGCGGTCGCGCCGGACTCGTCCTTGGCGAAGCGAGCGAAAAGCTTGGACATGTTGAACTCCTATTGCACCACGGTTTGACTGCTGCCTTCGCTCTAGGTGGCTTCGGTCAGCGACAAATGGACATTACCCCGCCCCCCTTGCCGATCAGTTAAGGCGATCAAAGAATTCGCGCGTCGATACGGACATTTATCCGATGGTTACTCGATTTTTAAAGGACGAATTCAAGAGAAACTATCGACACCGTGTCAACAACAGAGATTAAATTCTAATTACTTCTATATGCAACACGCAGATTAACTGAATTTCCCCGCCGTTTCCGCGCCCGAAGGGCAACCCGCTGGCCAGATCTCTCCTTACGGCATCGACGCGAATGCAGAATCAATTCGGCCGCAAGCGCGGGATTAGGGATTGGTTCATCATTTTGCGCTTTTCTGGCGGCCTCGGAAATCTTGAGGCGCCGCCATGACGACTCTCTCGGCCGCTGCACGGCTTTGCCGCCCTCGCTCGCCCTGGGCAGGCCGGGCTCTCGCTGCAGCGGCGATGGGGACGATGCTGGCCGTCTCCGCACTGCCTGCCTCCGCCGCACCGCAGGCGGCGAAGGCCGACAGCGTCCTGGTCATGGTCGACCACGCCAAGGTCGTCAGGCTGCCTGAAAAGGCTCAGACCGTGATCGTCGGCAACCCCGCCATCGCCGATGTCGCGATCCAGAAGAACGGCGTGATGATCGTCACCGGCAAGAGCTTCGGCGTCACCAACCTGATCGCGCTCGATGCCAGCGGCACGCTTCTGGCGGAATCCCTCGTGCGCGTGGGCGCGGATTCCGATTCCGTGCTGACGGTGCAGCGCGGGCTCGAGCGGGAAAGCTACTCCTGCACCCCTGTCTGTCAGCCCTCGGCCCAGCTCGGCGACGCACAGAAATACTTCGGCGAGGTCGGCGGCCAGGCCTCAGCCCGCAGCGCCTCGGCCATGGGCGCCAGCAAGCGCTGAGCGACACCTCCCGCGCTTCTGCCGGGCGATAGATCGAATTGCCGCGCTGTTCCGTCATTCGGAGCGCTCCGGAACTCCGGCTGCGGTTCCTTCGCCACAAGGCAGCGCGCCACCTCCCAAGGTGAACGATCCGCTAACGCCCGCCCGACCGAGCCGCGACCGCCCCTAACGGATCGGAAATTCTTTGCCACTATGAGTTTTCCCGTCACCGGGGCCGACGCCGCGACCGGCGATGGCTGTCTCGACCGCCCGGCGGCGCGGATCTGCAAAGCGACAACGGACGCCCGACGTCATGCCCCCCGTCCCGATCGAAACCCTTGCGAAGGCGCCTGCTGAGGCGAGCCCACGGCGCCGTGGCCGGCTGATCTCGCGCTTCCGGCGCTCGCAGGACGGCGCCACCGCCGTCGAGTTCGCCTTCATCGCCTTTCCGTTCCTGTTCGTGCTCGCCGCGATCTTCGAGACGGCCCTGATGTTCTGGACCAGCCAGGTGCTCGACGAGGCGGTGTCGCGGACCTCGCGCCAGTTGCTCACCGGCGAGGCGAACAACCGCTTCACCGGCAACCCAGCTGCCAATACTGCCGCCTTCCGCAACGAGATCTGCGCGGAGGCGCGGATCCTGGTCGACTGCTCCAAGGTGACGATCGACGTCCGCAGCTTCTCCTCCTTCGGCGATGCCAAGAGCGGGGTCGACGCCAGCAACCCGATCTCCGCCGGCGGCCTCAACACGACCGGCTTCGGCTTCAACCAGCCGCAGGCCGAGCAGATCGTCGTGGTCCGCGCGGTGCTCGAATATCGGCTGATCTTCACCCTGTGGAGCGAAAGCCTGGTCAATATCGGCTCGGGCCGGCGCGGCATCGTCGCGACCACGGCCTTCCGAACCGAGCCCTTCGGGACATGAGGCCGGCGATGACGCGCGCGTTCTCGCTGAAACGCAACCGGGCCGCGCTGCGCGGCCTCGTCAGGCGGCTTCGCCGCAACCGCCGCGGCGTCGCAGCCGTCGAATTCGCGATGATCCTTCCTGTGATGTTGACGATCTATTTCGGCATCGTCGAGGTCGGGCAGGCTGTGATGATCGATCGCAAGGTCACGCAGCTGACGCGGACGCTGGCCGACCTTGCGTCACAATCCAAGGCAGCCATCGGCAATGCCGAGATCCAAAACATCTTCAACGCCGCACAGACCGTGATGATGCCCTACAACCGCGTGGCCCCGAAGATGTCGATCCATCACATCGTGATCGATGGCGCCGGCCTCGCGCGCGTCTGCTGGAGCGACGAAGACAATTCCACCAAGCTCGCCCGCGGCACGACCGTCAACTTGCCGGCCGATCTGCGCGTCCCGAACACTTCGCTGATCATGGCCCAGGCCAGCTATGCTTTCACGCCGGTCGTCGGCGAGATCATCAAGGACGGTGCGATCACGCTCGGCGACTCGCCGCTCTACATGCGCCCGCGGCTCGGCAAGGCCGGCGGCTCGGCCAGCATCGAGCAGATCGAGCGCACCGGCGTCGGGATGTGCCCCGGCTTCAACTAAGGCGTGACCTCGCCGTTCACGGTCTGGTTGCGCAAATGAGCAGGCTCTAGAGAAAGGCGTCTCCGACCAGCGCCTCGATCGCATCGCGGTGGGGAATGCTGGGTTGCGCGCCGGCCATCGTGCAGGCGAGCGAGCCGGCGGCGAGTCCGCGCTGCAGCGCCGCCGAGAAGCCGTAGCCGGCCGATAGGGCGGCGGCGAAGGCGCCGGTGAAACTGTCGCCGGCCGCGACCGTATCGACCACCGAAATGGCAGGGGCCGGGAGGCCGCGGCGGACGCCGCCATACCAGCCGATAGCGCCTTCCGCGCCGAGCGTGGCGATGCAGGCGATACCGCGTTCGGCATCGCAGCGGCGGGCGATCTCACCGGGCTCGCGCTCCGGCCAGCCGAGCGATTGCGCCAGGATCAGCGCCTCATGCTCGTTGACGACGAGGATATCGACACAGGCCAGCAGATCCTCGGCCGGTGGGCCTGCGGGGGCGAGGTTCAGGACAACCCTCCCGCCGGCGCGCTTCATCGCCCGGGCGGCGGCGATGCATTCGGCCTCGGGCACCTCGCGCTGCAGCAGCAGGATGTCCTTCTCGCCGAGTAGCAGCCTGCCGACCGCCTCGGCCCGGGCGAATGCGTTGGCGCCAGCCGCGACGACGATCTGGTTGTGGCCTGCCGCATCGACGGCAATGAAAGCTGCCCCCGTCGGAGCCTCGACCTCGCCGACATGGGAGAGTTCAACGCCGTCCGCTGCCAGCAACGACAGAGCTGCTTCGGCGAAGGCGTCACGACCCACGGCCCCGACCAGAACGACGTCGGCCCCGGCGCGGCGAGCGGCGAGCGCCTGGTTGGCGCCCTTGCCACCCGGATGCAGCGCATAGGCCGGGCCGATCACGGTCTCGCCGACGCCGGGCAGGCGCTCCACGGCTACGACCAGATCGACATTAAGCGAGCCGAAGACGACGATCATGCCGCGACGCGCTCCGCGAGACGGCGGACGCCTGCCACGAAGGCGGCTTCCGGCGTCGTCAGTGTCGCCTCGAGGCCGGCGGCGGCCAGCGCCGCTCCATAGCTTTGCGCCAGAACGCCGTCGGCGACGAGATGCACGCGCTGGCCGCGGCCGAACAGCGCCTGCGCGCCGGCAATCTCATGGCCGACGAGCAGTGCCGAGAGATAGGGACCAACGGCGCCGCCCGGCATGCGCCCGGCCA
This sequence comes from Allobosea sp. Root381, assembly GCF_001429395.1. GTDB lineage: Bacteria > Pseudomonadota > Alphaproteobacteria > Rhizobiales > Beijerinckiaceae > Allobosea. The sequence goes on along the minus strand of NZ_LMJT01000009.1, from coordinate 68,841 downwards.
GCACCTCGGAGCGCGAGGCGAAGGCGGTGTTGAGCAACCCACCCGGCCGCGCCGCCGCGGCGAGGCCCAGCGCCGCCCCGCGAGGGGTATCGTCGCCCGAAGGTTCCTCGGCGAGGCGCGACAGGATCGAATGCTCCCGCAGCAGTCCGTAGATCTCGCCGGTCATGAAGCTCGCGAAGCGCACGATGCTGCCGTGCTCGACCAGCGCCCATTTGGAATGGGTTCCGGGAAGACAGGCGATGCCGTCATCGATGCGCAGGCCGACGATCAGCGTCTCCTCGCCGCGCATCACATCGAAGGCGCCCTCGTCGCAGGACAGGCCGGGCAGGATCGTCGCGGGCGTGCCATCCGCGAGCGTCGCGGTCATGCCGGCTGCGGCGATCGCGTCAGGCGAGGCCGGGCATGGCACGTAATGCGCCTCGATCCAGCCATTGCGGCTGCCGACCATGCCGGCCAGCACGATCGCGGCATCGGGCGCGGCCCGGCGCAGTTCGCCCGCGATCGTCTCGAAAGCCGCCGGAAACCCGCCGACGGGCACCGACTGGATGCCCTGATCGGCGCTGCGGCGCTCCAGCACTTCGCCGGCCGCCGAAATCAGGAAGGCGCGGGCGCGGGTCGTGCCCCAGTCGAGGGCAATGAGGGGTCTCGGCATGGACGGCTCCGGCAGAGGCTTCGTCATTCCCGGAGCGAAGCGGAGCCCAAGAATCCTCCGTGGTCGAGCCTTCGGTCAAGCCCGGACAACGCCGGCCGCGTCGATCTTGACACCTGAGCAGCCCATGCGCTTGTCGCTGGCGGGACGAACACCCGTCACCGACCTCCCGAAGGCCAAGGCAGTCATGCTCGAACTCCAGTCCGGCAACCTGACCGCGCGCATCCATCCTGAAATCGGGGGGATCATCGCCGCGCTGGAATGGCGCGGGCCGGACGAGCGGCGCCATCGGCTGCTGCGCTCGCCGGACGGGCTCGTGCCGAGCACGACCGCTCCCAACAAGATGGGCAGTTGGACGATGGTGCCTTTCGCCAACCGCGCCTTCGGCGGCATCGTCGACGATGGCCGCGAGCGCTTTCTCGTGCCGGACAACAATCCCTCGGGCGCCGGCAACATCCATGGCTTCGGCTGGCAGTCCGCCTGGGCCATACTCGGTCAGACCGCCAGGCATACCGTGCTGGAACACCGTCGCAGCGACGGCCCGGACCCTTATCGCTACCGGATCATCCAGGAAATTCGCCTCGACGAGGCGGGTATGACCGTCTCGCTTACGCTGACCAACGAGGCGTACCGGGCACTACCCTATGGTTTCGGCCAGCATCCCTGGTTCCCCTGCGCCGGCGATACGCGCCTCGAAATGCGCGCGGAGGGGGCGCTGATCCTCGGCGAAGGCTATCGCGCGACGGGATCGCAGCCGCTCGAAGGCGGCGGTCCCTATGCCGGAAAGCCGGTCTTCGCCCATGGGCGGGAGACCGCCTGGAGCTTCCTCGGCTGGGACGGCACCGCGCGGATCGAGACCCCCTCCACCGGTCTCGCCATCACCTTGACCGCGAGCGAAAGCCTGCGCTGCCCGGTCGTCTGGGCGCCGGCGGGAGCGGATTTCCTCTGCGTCGAGCCGCAGAGCCACGCGATCGGCTCGCCGAGCGAGCCGGCGGCGCGGAAGGTTGCGCCGCTCAGGCGATTGGAGCCCGGCGAGACGATGACCGGCTGGCTGCGGATCGCGCCGGAGGCGATTTGATCCCGATGGGATGAGGGCTCAGCGCCAGTAGCCGCCGCCGACCACGGGAGGCTGGTAGCTGCTGGGGTAATAGGGTTGATAGCCATAGGCCCCGGCTGGCAGCGCGGGACGCAGCAGGATCTGGTCGCGTGCCGAGTCCCAGTTCGGCGCCTTGCGGTTCTGGGCCACCGCTGCGCCGGGCTTCGTCTTGGCCTTGGCGATTTTCGTCTTCGCGCCACCGGAGGCCTTCGCGAATTTCGAGAGATTGTCCGGCGCCGCGCCGTTCAGCGCGATGCTCGTCTGGCCGGCGCCGTGCTTCCTGACCAGCGCGAAGAGCTTGGCGGCGTTGGCCGGATGCAGACGGATGCAGCCATGCGAGGCCGGTCGCCCGAGCGCGCCGACAGCGGCCGTGCCGTGGATGGCATAGCCGCCCCGGAAGAACACGGCGTTCGGCATCGCGCCGCCATATTTGCGCGAATACCAGTTCTTCTCGAGCCGCGTCGGCCGATAGAGGCCGTTCGGCGAGCGAAAGCCCTTTCGGCCGGACGAGATCGCCCAGTTATAGCTTTCGCCGTCAGTCGTGGTGACCTGCATGCGCTGACTGGCGATGTCGACCCGGACATTGACGCCCGCCTGGGCTGCCGCGATGCCGATGAAGGACAGGATGAAGGCGGCCAGGAGGCCGGACAAGCGACGCATCACACCACTCCACGACGCAAAACCGTTGCACGATGTGGCGTTGTCGAGCTTCGGCCCGGTCTTGCGCCCGAGCCCCAGCCGCCGCCATTCCCCTAGAGAATGCCCTTGGGGCAGCGCTTGTAAAGCGGCAAAGGCGAATTTCGGGTTCGTGCTCGCCCCTTGAGCCAAATGTCATGCTCGTTGCGAGCGACCCATGCGGAGGGAACACGGCGAAAGCGCGGCTGCAAAGGTGACGAAGCCGGCAAAATCCGGCATAGGCTGCCGGCTCTACGCACCGGGAACGGCCAACCCATGCTCAAGACCCGCATCATCCCCTGCCTCGACGTCAAGGACGGCCGCGTCGTCAAGGGCGTGAAGTTCCTCGACCTCGTCGATGCGGGCGACCCCGTCGAGGCCGCCAAGGCCTATGATGCGGCCGGCGCCGACGAACTCTGCTTCCTCGACATCACGGCGAGCCATGAGGATCGCGGCACGCTGCTCGACGTCGTCACCCGCACGGCTGCCGCCTGCTTCATGCCGCTGACCGTCGGCGGCGGCGTGCGCAAGGTCGAGGACATCCGCGCGCTGCTGCTGGCGGGCGCCGACAAGGTCTCGATCAACACCGCGGCCGTGACCAACCGGCAATTCGTCAAAGAGGCAGCGGAGAAGTTCGGCGACCAGTGCATCGTCGTCGCCATCGACGCCAAGGAGGTCTCAGCCAAGCGCTGGGAGATCTTCACCCATGGCGGGCGCAACCCGACCGGGATCGAAGCCGTCGCCTTCGCGCGCGAGGTCGTGTCGCTGGGCGCGGGCGAGTTGCTGGTCACCTCGATGGATCGGGACGGCACCAAGGTCGGCTACGATCTCGGCCTGACGCGGGCCATCGCGGACGCGGTCCAAGTACCGGTCATCGCGTCCGGCGGCGTCGGCGACCTCGACGACCTCGTCAACGGCGTGAAGGAGGGGCACGCCTCCGCCGTGCTTGCCGCCTCGATCTTCCATTTCGGCACCTATACGATCGGCCAGGCCAAGGCGCATATGGCGGAGGCGGGCCTCAGGATGAGGCTGGACTAAGCCGTGGTGCGGCTCCTTCCGCCTGTTATTCCGGGGCCACGCGTAGCGAAGGACCGGGAACCCACGACCGGGCGAACCGCCCTCGACCGGGCACGGGATGCCTCACCAAGTCGTGGGTTCCGGGTTCGCACCCAGGGCGCGCCCCGGAGTGACAGGAGTTCGTCATGACCTTCACCCTCGCCGATCTCGAAGCCCGCATCGCCGAACGCGCGGCGGCTTCCCCCGACGAATCCTGGACGGCGAAGCTCATCGCCGCCGGGCCCGAGCGTGCCGCCAAGAAGTTCGGCGAAGAAGCGATCGAGGCCGTCATCGCGGCGGTGAAGGGCGACCGCGACGAGCTGATCGCCGAAAGCGCCGACGTGCTTTATCATCTGCTCGTCATGCTGAAGTCGCGCGATATTGCATTGCAGGACATCTTGAGCCAGCTTGAGGCTCGCACCGTGCGCTCCGGCCTGGCGGAGAAAGCCGCACGACCCCGTTGAGGCTAGTCCTGCGTTGAACCTCGAAGCCTGGAATGCGGGCCGCCCCATGGACCAGCGTGTGATGCCGGCTCCGGTCAATCTGCCGCCCTCGCCCTATCGCAGCTTCACGCGCGACGAGTGGGCGCATCTGCGCGCCGATACGCCGCTGACGCTGGCCGTCGACGACCTCACCAAGCTGCAATCGATCAACGACCCGATCTCGCTCGACGAGATCGTCGCGATCTATCTGCCGCTCTCGCGCCTGCTCTCGCTCTATGTCGCGGCCACGCAGGGGCTGTTCAAGGCGACGCAGCGCTTCCTGCTGGCCGAATCCGAGGTCAAGGTTCCCTATATCATCGGCGTTGCGGGCTCGGTCGCGGTGGGCAAGTCGACGACGGCGCGCGTGCTGAAGGCGCTGCTCTCGCGCTGGCCGAACACGCCGAAGGTCGAGCTCGTCACCACCGACGGCTTCCTCCTGCCCAATGCCGAGCTGGAGCGCCGCGGGCTGATGCAGCGCAAGGGCTTTCCCGAGAGCTATGACGGCGCCGCGATCCTGCGCTTCCTCTCCGACGTCAAGGCCGGCAAGTCGCAGGTCACGGCGCCGGTCTATTCGCACCTGGTCTACGACGTCATGCCGGGCGAAACGGTCACGGTGGAGCGGCCCGACATCCTGATCCTGGAAGGGCTCAACGTGCTGCAGCCGGGGCGGATGCCCAAGGACGGCACGGTCATTCCCTTCGTCTCGGATTATTTCGACTTCTCCGTCTATCTCGATGCCGACGAGAACGACCTGCATCGCTGGTACGTCAACCGCTTCATGACGCTGCGCCAGACGGCCTTCCGCGACCCGCGCTCCTTCTTCCGCAAATATGCCGAGATCGGCGAGGAGGAGGCGCTTTCGATCGCGCAGGACCTTTGGACCGGCATCAATCTGCCGAACCTGCAGGAGAACATCCTGCCGACACGCCAGCGCGCCAGCCTGATCCTGACCAAGGGCGCGAGCCACCGCATCCAGCAGGTTGCGCTGCGCAGGCTTTGATGGCGCAGGAGGCTTTTTTCCGCCACGCCCCGCCTGCGCGCGAGCCATAACCGCATGGAAGCATTCTGGTCGCTCGCCGGGATGGCGAGCGCGGCCTTCGTCGCAGCGACGCTGCTGCCGGCCCAGTCGGAAGCGATCTTCCTCGGACTGCTGGCCGCCGGCACGGTCGATCCCGCCCTGCTCTTTCTCATCGCGAGCCTCGCCAATACCGCAGGCTCCGTGATGAACTGGTGGCTCGGCCGGCTGATCGCGCTGCATGGCATCGAAAGACTGCCGCGCAGGCTGCGGCCCGATCCGCGCCGGCTGGGGCAGGCGCAAGGCTGGTTCGCGCGCTTCGGCTGGCCCTCGCTGCTCTTCGCCTGGTTGCCGATCGCCGGCGACCCCCTGACCTTTGTCGCCGGGACGATGAACTATCCGCTCCGGCGTTTCGTGCTGCTGGTCCTGCTCGGCAAGGGCGCGCGCTATGCGATGCTCTGGGCCGGCTGGGCGGCGATCGCCTGACGCCGGAGCAGCCGGGCGCGGGCGGTTTCAGGGTTTGCGAAACGCTTCGGCTCGGGCTACCAGCTAACGCCCTTCTGCAGGAGATTTGATCATGAGCATTCAGCGTATCGGCGTGGGTCCGCGCATGTCCAAGGCCGTTGTCCATGGCGACACCGTCTATCTGGCCGGCCAGGTCGCAGACAAGGCCGCCGGCAAGAGCGTCGGCGAGCAGACCGCCGATATCCTCGGCATCATCGACGGGCTCCTGGCCGAGGCCGGCACCGACAAGACGAAGCTGCTGATGGTCAATATCTGGCTGTCCGACATGTCGACCTTCGCCGAGATGAACGCCGTCTGGGACAAGTGGATCGTCGCCGGCCAGACGCCGGGCCGCGCCACGGTCGAGGCGAAGCTCGCCGCGCCGCAGTTCACCGTCGAAATCGCGGTCATCGCGGCCAAGTAAGCCCTCTCGGTCGTTTCCGCGTTTCTCCGAAGCGCGGAAACGATCCGGCTATTTGTTATGACGCATTTTCTTCACGCGAACCGGCACCCACTTCGCTCGAAAATGCTTTAGGCCAGCCGGAGCAGGAGGCAGCCATCAGCCCCTCGGACGAGATTGCTCCGCTTCTGGCGCGCGTTTCCTTGCGCCACGGCATGCCGCCAGCCGCGCTGGCGGCGATGATCGCAGACTGGCTGCGCCGCCCCGACCCGACCTCCCCCGAGGAGGCCCTTCTCGACCGCAAGGCGGTCGATTTCCTCGCCCTGACCGACCGGCTCGCGCTGCCGCTGGGCGAGGAAGACATCCGGCGACTGCGCGCCACCGCGCTGGCCGCGCTCGTCGCCGGCCGGCTTGCCGATGCCGACAAGGCGCTCGCTCAGGCCGAGTTGCAGGCGATCGGCAAGGCGACCGATCTATCCACCCTTCCGGCCGAGCGCCGCCTGCTGATCGGCGAGAACCGCGCCGACCGGGCAGCCGTGAGCTTCCTGCGCACGACGGCCACCTCCTATCGCGAGGCCGCTTCCCGCTATGGCGAGGCTTCCGCCCTGATCGGCCTCGCCGCGATCGAACGCAGCCGTGCGACGGCGCTCGACCAGGCGGTGGCACTGGCCCGTATCAGCACCGATTTCGGCGGGCGCGACGGCTATGACACCGCCATCGCCGCGCTACGCCGCTTGCTCGAAGGGTTGGATGGCCTGACCGACGCGGTGGCCTATGCCGGCGTCCAGGACGCGCTTGCGGCTGCGCTGGAGGGCGTTGCCACCGTCAGCGGCGAGGCCAAGCGGCTGAACGAGGCCCTGACGCATTGCCGCGCCGGGCTGGAGGATCTGCGACGCGAGGCAGCACCCGCGCTCTGGCGGTCGCTGAAGCTGCGCTTCGGCCGGTTGGCGGTGACGCTCGGAGTCGCTCGAAAGGACGACGAACTGCTCGAGGAAGCGATCGCCGCCCACGCCAATGTCCTCTCCGTCTGGGATCGCGGCGACGACGAATCGCGCTGGCTCGAGGCCGAGCACATGATCTCGCGGGCACGGGCCACGCTCGGCCGGCGCCGGAGCGACCTGTCCCTGCTGGAACGCGCCTTCAATGGCATCAATCGCGTCGCAGCGGCGACGGACCGGGCCCGCGAACCGCTGCGCTGGGCCGAGCTTCAGGACCAGATGGGCGGCGTGCTCTCGGCGATGGGCGAGCGCTACAGCGAGCCGGTCGTGCTGGAGGAGGCGATCGCCTATTACGCCACCGCTCTGGAAGAGCGCCGGGTGGACAGGGCGCCGCTGCTGCGGGCGCGAACGCTCGCCAACCAGGCCGAGGCGATGCTGCAGCTGGCGCGGCGCACCAAGGACAAGGACCTCGCGCAGCAGGCCCTGGCGCAGCTGATGACCGCGATGGACACCGCCCGCACATCGCCGGATGGCGGCCCAACCACCGCCGAGTTGCAACAGCGGCTCGTTGCCGCCGGCGCCGTCGCGACCCAGCTGATCGGCAGCTGACCCCTCGCGTCAGCGCGGGCGGCGGCCCGTCAGTCGCTCCAGAGCGGCATCGAGGGTTGCGTCGCGCTTGGCGAAGCAGAACCGCACCACCGTCTTGACCGCGCCCTCGGCGTAGAAGGCACTGACGGGGATCGCGGCCACGCCGTTCTCCATCACCAGCCGCCTGCAGAAATCGACGTCGTCGCTCTCCCCGAGCGGGGCGATGTCGACATTGAGGAAATAGGTCCCGACGCTGGGCAGGACCTCGAAGCCCAGCCCCTTCAACCCTTCCGCGAAGCGATCGCGCGAGCGCTGGAAATCGGCCCGCATTCCCTCGAAATAGCCGTCCTCCTTGCCGAGCCCGTAGGCGACGGCCGCCTGCAGGTTCGGCGGGGTGGTGAAGGTGATGTATTGATGCGCCTTGGACAGCACCTTCATCAGCGGTGGGGCGGCCATGACGAGCCCGACCTTCCAGCCGGTGAGCGAGAAGATTTTGCCCGCGGAGGAAATCTTGACCGTGCGCTCGCGCATGTTGGGACGTCCGAGCACCGGAAGGTGGCGACGGCCGTCGAAGACGACATGCTCCCAGACCTCGTCGCAGATCGCGACGGCGTCGTGGCGCACGCAGAAATCGGCGAGGAGGTCGAGATCGGCCTCGCTGAAGATCGTCGCGGTCGGATTCAGCGGGTTGTTGAACAGGACCACTTTGGTCTTCGGCGAGAACGCCTTCGCCAGCGCTTCCTCGCTCAGCCCGAAATGTGGCGGCGTCAGCGTGACGAATTTCGGAATCCCGCCCGCGCGGCGCACCAGCGGGACATAGGCGTCGTACATCGGCTCGAACAGCACGACCTCGTCTCCCGGCGAGACCAGTGCCATGAGCGCGCCGGCGATCGCCTCGGTCGCGCCCGAGGTCACCATGATCTCGCTGTCGGGATCGAGATCGAGCCCCTGCCAGCGCTTGTAATGCGCGGCGGTGGCCTGGCGCAGCTCGGGCAGGCCCATCATTGGCGGATACTGGTTCCAGCCGTTCACCACCGCATCGGCCGCCTTCTGGCGCACGTCGAGCGGGCCCGGATCGTCGGGGAAACCCTGGCCTAAATTGACGGCACCGGTCTCGCGCGCAAGCTGCGACATCACTTCGAAGACACTGGTCGAGAGAGCGGAAAAGATCGGATTCATCGCGGTCCGTCGCCTGCTGTAAGACGAGCCGGCTTTAGCATGGGGTCCTGGCCGAAGCACGCCCGGAAGCCGTCTGTTCCGAATATGGAATGATGATTGTTGACATTCATCACCAATCATAGTCTAGTGAGTCGGCCGGTTCACGACGGGCGCCTGCTGCGACTTCGCCCCTTTGGCGTAGCGGGATTTGGCGTGAACCGGTGACCCTCCCCTTCTTGCAGCGAAAGCACGGCACTCCGGTTGCTCCGGATCGAGCCGCCGCCTATGCAGCCGCATGGGCACTCCGCGCACCCCCGCCGTGATGATCCTCGGTACCGGTTCGAACGTCGGCAAGTCGCTGATCGTCGCCGGGCTTTGCCGCCTGTTCGCCGATCGCGGGCTGAAGGTCAGGCCGTTCAAGCCGCAGAACATGTCGAACAACGCGGCCGCCACCGCCGCCGGCGAGATCGGCCGGGCGCAGGCCCTGCAGGCGCGCGCCGCCCGCATTCCGCCCCACCCCGACATGAACCCGGTTCTGCTCAAGCCCGAAAGCGAGGCCGGCAGCCAGATCGTGCTTCAGGGCAAGGTCGCGGGCCACCTGGCCTCGGGCGATTTCAGCCGGCGCGGCGATTTCCTGCCCAAGGTGCTGGAGAGCTTCGAACGGCTGTCGTCCGGGGCCGATCTCGTCCTCGTCGAGGGGGCGGGTTCGCCGGCCGAGACCAATCTGCGCGCCCGCGACATCGCCAATCTCGGCTTCGCGCATGCGGCTGGCGTCCCCGCCATCCTGGTCGGCGACATCGATCGCGGCGGCGTCATCGCCAGCCTCGTCGGCAGCCATGCGGTTCTGGACGAGGCGGATCGCGCGATGATCCGCGCCTTCGCGATCAACCGCTTTCGGGGCGAAGTCGCGCTGTTCCGCGACGGCGTCGAGACGATCCGCCAGGCCACGGGCTGGCCCTGCCTCGGCGTCATCCCCTGGTTTGCGGGCGCAGCGCGCCTTCCCGCGGAGGACGGGCTCGACCTGCGCCAGAGCGTCGCCAAACCCAATGCCGAGCTGAAAATCGCCGTACCGATCCTTCCAGGCATCGCCAATTTCGACGATCTCGATCCGCTCAGGCTCGAACCGGCGGTCGACCTCGATATGGTCCCGCGCGGCCGGGCGCTTCCGGGCGATGCCGACCTGATCATCCTGCCGGGATCGAAGACGACGCTCCGGGACCTCGCGGCCCTGCGCGCCGAGGGCTGGGACATCGATATCCTCGCCCACCGCCGGCGGGGCGCCCATGTCTTCGGACTCTGTGGCGGCTATCAGATGCTCGGCCGCGTTGTTCGCGATCCGCACGGGCTGGAAGGCCCTGCGGGCGAGGCGCCCGGCCTCGGGCTTCTCGATGTCGAAACCGTGCTGGAGGGCACGAAAACGGTGCGGGAGGTCGCGTTTTCCCATTCGGCGAGCGCGACTGCGGGCCGTGCCTACGAAATCCATCTCGGCCGGACGGAGGGCCCCGACCGGGTCCGCGCACCGTTCCGCGTCTGGGATCGGGCCGAGGGCGCGGCGAGTGCCGACGGACGCGTCATCGGCAGCTATCTCCACGGCGTCTTTGCGTCGGATGCGGTGCGTGCCGCCTGCCTGGCGGGGTTCGGGCGCCGTCGCCTGGCATCGACGCTCTCCTACGACAGTGATGTCGAAGCCACGCTCGACAGACTCGCCGCGCATCTGGAGAAACATCTCGACATCGAGGCCATCATCGGTCTGGCGCGCGCCCGTGCCGAACAGTCCTGATAGGCCGATCCGATACGGAACAGGCTCTCGGGCGGGACGTTCTTTCAGTCATCGGGCAGCGCCCTGCCTGGTTTCATCCAGATCAAAGCGTGTCGGGACGTGACAGGATATCGCGATGAAAGACCTTATTATCCATGATGTTGACGAATGACGAAATTCGTCATAATCATAAATTCCGCCACGCCTACGATGCAACGAAACAGGCAGAAGCCGTGAGTCTTCCAGAGCGCGACACCAGGCAAAGCATCGTCGATACCGCCGAGCGCTTCTTCCGGGACATCGGCTATCAGAAGACGACTGTCGCCGACATCGCAAAATCGCTGCGGATGAGTCCCGCTAACGTCTATCGCTTCTTCGACTCGAAGAAGGCGATCAACGAGGCCGTGCTGGAGCGCTACAAGCGCGAGCAGGAAGACGCCATCGCTGCGATCGCGGCCGAGCAGCGCCCCGCCGCGGGCCGGCTGCGCGACATCCTGGCCGTTTCCTTCCGTCTCAACGCGGCGCGCTATGCCGACCATCTGCGCATGCAGGAGATGGTCTGTGCAGCGATGGAGGAGAGCTGGGACGCCATTCTCGAGCATATCGAACGCTTCGACGCCGTGCTCCGGCGCGTCATCGCGGACGGCGTCGCCTCCGGGGAGTTCCGCGAAGTCGATCCATCGGATGCGACGCGTTGCGTGCGCACCGCCATGATGCGCTTCATGCATCCGCTGCTGATCACGCAATGCGAGCAGATGCCGGGACCGAGCGCCGACGAGTTGATCGCCTTCGTCCTGGCCGCGCTGGAAAGGCCCCAGGCCGGCAACTGAGCACGGGGCCCGGCGACGCCCCCTTGCGGAAGCCGCGTTGACAAGGCGCCGAGGGAACAGGATACCGCGCCTCATGGCCAGTCGCCCCACGCAGAATTTCAAGAAGCTCGCCGTCGTCACCCACGATCTCGTGGTGACGGCGCTGGCGATCTTGCTCGTCTTCATCGTGCGCTTCGAGGGCTGGCAGCTTGAAGAACACCTGCGCTACGTCCCGAGCTTCCTGCCGTTCTTCGTCGCCTATGCCGGGCTGGTCTACTGGTTCTTCTCGCTCTACCGCTCGAAATGGCGGTTCGCGTCGCTGCCGGACCTGTCGAACATCGTCAAGGCGGTCTCGATCCTGACGTTGACGCTGCTCGTCGCCGACTATGTGCTGGTCGCGCCGAATTTCTACGGCGCCTTCTATTTCGGCAAGATCACGATCGCGCTCTACTGGCTGGTGCAGATCGCGTTGCTCGGCGGCCCACGGCTCGCCTATCGCTATTTCAAATTCGCCCGCACCCGCCGGCACGCGGCGCGCGAAGCGACCCTGCCCGCCCTCCTGCTTGGCCGCGGGCTCGACGTCGAGATGGTGATCCGCGCGATGGAGGCCGGAACCATGCGCAAGCTGCGCCCGGCCGGCATCCTGACCCCGCGCAGCGACGACCTCGGCCAGTCGATCCGGGGCGTTCCGGTGCTCGGATTGCTGTCGGACATCGAGCGGGTCGCGACCGACGCCGCCGAGCGGGGCGAGGGCTTCCGGCGCATCGTCGCGACGCCGAGCTCGCTCCTGCCCGAGGCCGAGCCTGACAAATGGCTCGCACGCACGCGCAAGCTCTCCCTGCCGATCTCGCGCATCGAGACCCTCGGCGAGGGCGGCCGTGACACCGAGATCGCACCGCTCGAGATCGAGGATCTGCTGGTGCGCTCGACGGTCCGCATCGACCGCGACCGGCTCGGCGCCTTCCTGAAGGGCAAGCGCGTCATCGTCACCGGCGGCGGCGGCTCGATCGGCTCCGAGATCTGCCTGCGCTGCGCCACCTTCGGCGCGGCCGAGCTGCTGATCGTCGAAAGTTCCGAGCCTGCCCTGTTCCAGATCACGGAGCAGCTCGTCGCGCATGAGCATGACACGATCGTCTCGGGCGCACTGGCCGATGTCCGTGACCGGGCGCGGATCACGCCGCTCTTCGCGGGCTTCCGGCCCGACATCGTCATCCATGCCGCCGCGCTGAAGCATGTCCCCTATCTCGAGGCCGATTGGAGCGAGGGCGTCAAGACCAACATCTTCGGCTCGGTCAACGTCACCGATGCCGCCATCGCGGCCGGGGCGAAGATCTTCGTGCTGATCTCGACCGACAAGGCGATCGAGCCCGTCTCGATGCTGGGCGCGACCAAGCGCTTCGCCGAGATGTACGCCCAGTCGCGCGATGCGGAGTTCGTCGCGGCCGCCGCCGGGATGCGACTGGTGGCCGTGCGCTTCGGCAACGTGCTGGGCTCAGTCGGCTCGGTCGTGCCGAAATTCAAGGCACAGATCGCGCGCGGCGGGCCGGTGACGGTGACCAGCCCGGACATGATCCGCTATTTCATGACGATCCGCGAGGCCTGCGACCTCGTCCTGACCGCCGCCTCGCATGCTCGCTCCGACGGGCCGGAAGCCGAGCGCGCCGCGGTCTACGTCCTCAAGATGGGCCAGCCGGTCAGGATCATGGACCTCGCCGAGCGGATGATCCGCCTTGCCGGCTTCGAGCCCGGCGAGGATATCGAGATCGCGGTCTCCGGGGTCAGGCCGGGCGAGCGCATGAACGAGATCCTGTTCGCCCGCGACGAGCCGATGGCCGAGACCGGGCTGGACGGCGTGATGGCGGCGAAGCCGGTTTTCGCCAACCGCGTGCAGTTGCAGAGCTGGCTGGCGCAGCTGGAAGCGGCGCTGGAGGGCGATGACCGCGCAGCCGTCGATGCCGTGCTCGACGAGGCGATCCCGGATTTCAGCGAGCGCCAGAAGACGCCGCCAGGCGCTCCAGAGCAGCCCGCGTCTCGAGCGGCGGCCGCCAGCCTGCCCTGAGCAAGCCTTCGGGCGCGGCGACCAGGCTGCCGCTCAGCTTGAGGAACGCCTCCCCCCGGCCGGCGAGACGGGCTGTGCCGCGCAGCAGCGCCGGCGGCACCGCGATCAGCCCCGGATCGCGGCCGAGGCCCGCCCGCAGCGCCGTCAGGATGCCCGCCACGCTGATCGGCTCGCGATCGGAGACGGTGAAGGCGCGCCGCGCCGGGCATCGCGACGTCAGCGCGAAGAGGATGGCATCGGCCAGGTTCTCGACCGCGAGCAGCGAACGCGGCGCGGTCAGCGCGCCGAAGGGCAGCGGCACCGGCAAGCGCGCCAGCTTCAGCAGCGCCGCCATATTGGCCTTCACGCCCGGCCCGTAGACCAGCACGGGGCGCAGCGCGACCCAGTCGAGATCGACCCCGGCGAGCCCCTGCTCGGCGGCAAGTTTCGAGCGGCCATAGGCGTCGTCCGGCGCGGGTGCATCGTCCTCGCGCAACGGCGGGCCGTCGAAGGCGCCGGACTGCGCCTTGATCGAGGAGATGTAGACGAACCGCGAGACGCCGGCCCGATAGGCCGCCTGCGCGAGTTCGAGCGTGGCTTGCGTGTTGATGCGCCGGTAGAGCGACTCGTCCAGGCCGGGGCCAGCATGGGCGAGGCCCGCGAGGTGCACGACATGCGCCACGCCGTCGACCGCCCGGCTCCAGTCGACCGGCGCGGCGAGGTCCCCGGTGACCACGGCCTCAACGTCCTCGGGAACCGCAGCCGGGGCCCTCCGGGCCAGGCGCAGGCGATAGCCGGCCGCCATCAATGCCGCAACGACATGCGGCCCGACGAAGCCCCCGGCGCCGGTGACGAGGACGCGCTCGCCGTTCATGAGGTCATGGCCGGCCGGGAGAAGCGTCGCAGCAGGAGGCTGGTCAACAGGACCGCGACGACGAGGCAGCCGATCTGCGCTCCCGTTGCCGGCACCAGGATACTGACCGCTGCCAGCCCGGCCAGCACGACATTCAGCAGCGCGACCTGCGTCACGACCGCCATGACGCTCCAGCCATTGGCCGTGGCCTGCTGATAGAAATGCGAGCGATGCGCCTCCCAGACCTTCTCGCGCCGCGCGAGGCGGCGCAGCAGCGTGATGCTGGCATCCGCGACATGATAGAGCGGCAGGATCAAGGCCGCCGTGAGCGCGCCCGTCCCGGCCAGCCGGTAGAGCAGATAGGCTGTGACGAGCCCGATCGGCAGCGAGCCGACATCGCCGAGGAAAAGCCGCGCGGTCGGCCGGTTGAAGGGCGCGAACCCGATCAGGCCACCGCAAAGGGCGGCGGCAAGCAGCCCCGTCGCCGGGTCGATCAGGCCGATGCTCCCGGCCAGCATCAGCGCTCCGGCAAGAGGCACGAAGCCCGCAAGCGTGATCCAGTCGATGCCGTCCATGAAATTGGTCAGGTTGACGAACCAGACCCCGGCGAGCAGCGCGAGGCAGCGTTCCACCCCGAGCGGCAACTCCGGAAACAGCCTGACCTCCGGCGCGGCATAGACGATCACCACCGCGACGCAGAGCGCCTGCAAGCCGAGCCGCAGCCCGGCCGGGAGCGGCCTGATGTCGTCCCAGGCGCCGACGATCGCGAGCGCGACCGCGGCCACCATGACGAAGACGAGGCCCTCGGCGGCCGTCGATGCGAGCGGCGCCAAAAGGCATAACGCGACGAAGGCCCCCGCGAGCACGGCGATGCCCCCGCCCTGCGGCGTCGGTACGCGATGGCTCGAGCGGGCGTTCGGGCGCGCCAGCGCATAGCGCACCAGCAAAGGCCGGAGCAGGACGCAGAGCACCGCCGAAATGGCAGCCGCAGCAAAGAGGACGAGGAGGGCAGTGAGGGCGGTTTGCAAGGCGGGCAGCACCATGGCGGGTCGCCAATTTCCTAGAGCATGACGCCTGAAAGCGGGAGCCCGTTTTCTCCCTCAGGACGCGGAAAGCGAGCCAAACGCAGTCATTCCCTCTTGCATCGGTCCGGACAAAGAGAGAACATAAGCCATGCCGCTTGCCGACCCTGCCCTGAATCCGCCGCCGACGCGGCCCGACATCACCCGTGCGGTCTGCCGCGGCGCCGGGCGGCATCTGCGCGAGCGCGGCTATGCCATCGTCAAGGAGATGACCTTCGCCAATGGCCGCCGCGGCGACATCGTCGCCCTGTCGCCCGCCGGCGAATTGCTGGTGGTGGAGGTCAAGTCGGGGATCGAGGATTACCGCATCGACGGCAAGTGGCCGGACTATCGCGACTTCTGCGACGGCTTCCTATTTGCCGTGGCGCCGGAGTTCCCGGAAGAGATCCTGCCCGACGATGTCGGGCTGATCGTCGCCGACGCCTATGGCGGCGCGCTGATCCGGGAGCCACCGCGGCATCCCCTGGCCCCAGCCCGGCGCAAGGCACTGACCATCGCCTTTGCGAAGCTCGCAGCCGCCCGTCTGGCGCTGATCGAGGACCCGGGGGTCTGACGCCGCGCGGTCAGATCAAGTTGAAGCGCTGACCCCGTCATTGCGAGGCGTGCAAGCGACGAAGCAATCCAAGAGCGGCCGCGCTGCACGTCCCCCTGGATTGCGTCGCTGCGCTCGCAATGACGGCGAACCGGACGCCCATCTGATCGGAAAGCTCCCTAGCGCGGCGCGCGCTTGGCGAGGATGCGCTGCAGCGTGCGCCGGTGCATGCCGAGGCGACGCGCGGTTTCCGAGACATTGCGGTTGCAGAGCTCATAGACGCGCTGAATGTGCTCCCAGCGGACGCGGTCCGCCGACATCGGGTTTTCCGGCGGCTGCGGGCGGGAATCGCGGGCCGCGGCCAGGGCGGCGTGGATCTCGTCGGCATCGGCCGGCTTGGCGAGGAAATCGAAGGCGCCGAGCTTTACGGCGCTGACGGCGGTGGCGATATTGCCGTAACCGGTCAGGACGACGCCGCGCGCATCGGGGCGGCGCTCTTTGAGCCTGGCGATGACATCAAGCCCGTTGCCGTCGCCGAGGCGCAGATCGATCACTGCGAAGGCCGGGGCCGCCTCCTCGACCGCGGCAATGCCGGCCGTCACGCTTTCGGCGATGCGGACCGAGTAGCCGCGTCCTTCCATCGCCCGGGCGAGCCGGGTCAGAAAGGGCTTGTCGTCGTCGACCAGCAGCAGCGACATGTCGCTGTCCGTCTCGACCGGCGCGGCTTCGCTCAAGGTATCCTGCATCAGACTCTCCTTCCGGGCCTTGCCCGGCAGAATTGTAGCGCGGCTCCCGCCGCAGTGCATCCATCCATCATCCCATCCCATGTGGGATCGGCAATTCACGGTTTGTAGCCGAACCGCGGCAAATCGGCCTCGAAGACCTCGCGCGGCCAGCTCATCCGCACGCAGGCGCCGCTGGCGGGTGCCGGCAGGTTCGAGAATTCCATCGCCGCACCGCCGCGCTCGAGCAACGTCTTGGCGATGAAAAGCCCGAGCCCGAGGCCACCGCCGGCACGATTCTCGCCGGCGCCGTGGGTGAGATAGGGATCGCCGGCGCGCAGCAGCACGTCAGGCGGAAAGCCCGGGCCGTCATCGGCGATGGTCAGCACGACGCGTGCGGCCGTCCACTCGGCCGTGATGCTCACGGTCGAGCGGGCGAAATCGACGGCGTTGTCGACGATGTTGCCGAGTCCGTAGATCATGCCGGGATTGCGTCGGCAGACCGGCTCCGGCTTTTCGCCGGTCATCACGATTTCGAAAGGCACTCCGAAAGGGCGCTGCGGGCCGGCCGCCTCCTCGATCAGAAGGCGCAAGCCGAGCTGGTCGAGCGGGCCGGCATCATCGTCCTGGAGCGAGGCGAGCTTGCCAAGGATGCCGCGGCAGCGCTCGACCTGGTCGCGCAGCAAGGCGATATCCTCAGCCATCTCGCCATCGGGCGGGGCGAGCCGCGCCAGTTCGCGGGCGACCAGCGTGATCGTGGCCAGCGGCGTGCCGAGTTCATGGGCTGCGGCCGCGGCGAGGCCGTCGAGCTGCGAGAGATGCTGTTCGCGGGCCAGCACGAGTTCGGTGGCGGCGAGCGCATCCGAGAGGTCGCGCGACTCCTTGGCGACACGCCAGGCATAGATGCCGGTGAAGCCCAGCCCGAGCACGAGCGCCACCCAGCTGCCGAGCTGGTAATAGGGCGGCAGTACCGGTCGGTTGGGCCCGGCCCATGGCAAGGGCAAATAGGTGACGCTGACCAGGGTCGCCAGCGCGATCGCCAACCCGCCGAGCAGCAGCGTCCGCTGCGGCGGCAGGGCGGTGGCCGAGATCATAACCGGTGCGAGCAACAGGATCGAGAACGGGTTCTGCAGCCCTCCGGTGAGATAGAGCAGGGCCGCAAGCTGGATGATGTCGAAGGCGAGAAGCGTCGTCGCCGCACCGGCATGCAGCCGGTGGCTCAGGGGGAAGCGGATGCGCAACGCGATGTTGAGCCAGGCCGAGACCGCGATCGCGGTGAAGCACCAGCCGAAGGGCAGCGGGAAGCCAAGGCCGAAATGCACGCCCGCGACCGCCAGGCTCTGGCCGGCGATGGCGAGCCAGCGCAGCCGCACCAGCGTGTCGAGCCGCAGATGCCGGTTTGCGCGGTCGAGCGCCGGCGAGGCGAGATCCGGGAAGTTCATGGGGCGGCCCAGCTCATTGGAGGCACTCCGACGGCGCATTCGCTGTGGCAAAAACGGCGTCGGAGGGAATTCTTAGCCTTTTGCGGGATTGAATCAGAACAATTTAGCCCTAGGCTGCGTTCCTGCTGCAGCGCGCCATGGGATGGTGCGACGCACGAAGGACCGAATCGTATGTACGGGGCCGCCATGTCGTTTGCCTACCATGCCTATGAGACGGCTCACATGATGCTGAGCCCCGCGCGGGGCATGTCGGATGCGCTGCATCTGGCGTTCAAGAATCCGGCGAACCCGCTGAGCTACACGCCCTTCGGCCGCACCGTCGCCGCCTCCTGCGAGCTCTTCGAGCGCACCACGCGGCGCTACGGCAAGCCCGCCTTCGGCTTGGCCGAGACGACGATGAACGGCATCAAGGTCGCGGTCGAGGAGCGCGTGGTCTGGGAGCGCCCGTTCTGCCGGCTGGTCTATTTCGACCGCAAGATCGAAGGCCGCCGCAAGCCGCAGCCCAAGGTGCTGCTGGTCGCGCCGATGTCCGGGCATTACGCCACGCTGCTGCGGGGCACGGTCGAAGCCTTCCTGCCGGGACACGAGGTCTACATCACCGACTGGGTGGATGCCCGACTGGTCCCGCTGACTGCAGGCAGCTTCGATCTCGACGACTATATCGACTACGTCATCGCCATGCTGCAGATGCTGGGCCCGGAAACCCATGTCATGGCGGTCTGCCAGCCTTCGGTGCCGGTCCTTGCGGCCGCCGCCCGCATGGAGGCCGATGGTGACGACTGCGCGCCGCGCTCGATGACGCTGATGGGCGGGCCGATCGACACGCGCCGCTCGCCCACCGCAGTCAACCGGCTGGCGATGGAGCGCGGCACGGAGTGGTTCCGCCGCAACTGCATCACCAAGGTGCCGTTCCCGCATCTCGGCACCTTCCGGGACGTGTATCCCGGCTTCATGCAGCTGTCCGGCTTCATGGCGATGAACATGGACCGCCATGTCAGCGCGCATTACGAGATGTTCAAGCACCTCGTCGACGGCGACGGTGATTCCGCCGAGAAGCACCGCGACTTCTACGACGAATACATGGCGGTGATGGACCTGACCGCCGAGTTCTATCTCCAGACGGTCGAGACCGTCTTCGTCGAGCATGCCCTGCCCAAGGGCACGATGATGCATCGCGACAAGCCGGTCGACTGCACCGCGATCCGCCGCGTCGCGCTGATGACGGTAGAGGGCGAGAAGGACGACATCTCCGGCGTCGGCCAGACCCAGGCCGCCCATGACCTCTGCCCCAACATTCCCGACGACAAGCGCGTGCACTATCTCCAGAAGGGAGTCGGCCATTACGGCGTCTTCAACGGCTCGCGCTTTCGCTCCGAGATCGCCCCGCGCATCTCGGACTTCATGGTCAGCCTCGACATGGAAGCCGCCAAGCAGCGGCGCGACACGGGCGCCAGCGAGGCGCGGAAGGCTCTCAAGGTTGCCCGTTGAGGCTTGGGCCGTCTCCGCCGGCCACCAAAGCCTCTAGGAACCGCGTCGTCATCCGGACAAGCCGCGAAGCGGCGGCGCTACGGGATACGGCCCGGCGGCGCTCTATGATGGAACCTGGGACGACCTGCGGTTGCCCGTGATGACGACGCATTTCCACGGAATTCGCGGCTGCCTTACCGGAAGAAGAGCAGCGACTGCAGCAGGAAGATCGGGATCAGGATCGCGCCCGACCAGAGCATGTAGCCGAAGAAGCTCGGCATCGCGACCTTCCGGTCCTTGGCGATGGCATAGACCATGAAGTTCGGCGCATTGCCGATATAGGTGTTGGCGCCCATGAACACCGCACCGGCCGAGATCGCCGCCAGCGTCAGCGCGCCGGTCGTCATCAGGGCCTGAGCGTCGCCGCCGGCGAGTTCGAAGAAGACGAGATAGGTCGGGGCGTTGTCCAGGAACGAGGACAGGATGCCGGTCAGCCAGAAATAGGCGAGCGTGCTGTCGCTGCCGTCGGAATTGCTGACGAGGGAGACGAGGCCGGAGAAGGCGCCGTCCCGGCCGGCCTGCAGCATCGCCAGCACCGGAATGATGCAGACGAAGATCCCGGCGAAGAGCTTGGCGACCTCAAGGATCGGCCCCCAGGAGAATTCGTTGCCGGCCCGGACGGGCTTCGGGGTCAGCTTGAGCGACAATCCGGCCAAGGCGAGCAGGATCGCGTCGCGGGCGAGGTTCTGCAGCTCGACCTTCGAGCCCGCGACGTCGAACATGATCCCCGGCTTCCAGCTCGCCGACATCAGGATCGCCGCGATGACGCCGCCAAGCAGGACGATGTTGACCTTGCCGTAGAGCTTGATGGCGCGATCCGGCGTCGGGTCCCTCAAGGCCGGCAAGCCCTCCTCCTTGCGGAAGAGCCAGCTGTCGAGGGCGAAGAACAGCGCGAGCAGGATCGCCACGGCGAAGATCGTCGGAAACAGCAGGTGCGTCGTGGTCCAGAAGAAACTCACCCCGCGCAGGAAGCCGAGGAAGAGCGGCGGGTCGCCGAGCGGCGTCAGCGAGCCGCCGATGTTCGACACCAGGAAGATGAAGAAGACGACGACGTGGACGTTGTGGCGCCGGCTGTCATTGGCCCGCAGCACCGGGCGAATCATGATGATCGAGGCGCCCGTCGTCCCGACGAAGCTCGCCATCAGCGTGCCGATCGCCAGCAGGGCGGTGTTCGTCGCGGGCGTGCCGTGCAGGTTGCCCATGATCAGGATACCGCCGGCGATGGTGAACAGCGCGAAGAGCAGGATGATGAAGGGTAGGTATTCGAGCAGCGCGGTATGTGCGAGTGCGGCCAGCGTCGGCTCGAAGCCGCGCAGCAACACCAGGGGCACCAGCACCAGAGCGGCCCAGAAGGCGGCGAACCTGCCATAGCTCAGCTCCCACAGATGTGGGAACAGCACCGGCCCGAGCGCGATCGACAACAGCATGCCGGCAAAGGGCAGCGCCCAGAATACGCCCATCGAGGCGCCGCCGATGTCGCTTGCGGCAAGCGCGGCGCTCGAAGCAAGGCATATGGCCAGCGCCACGGCGAGCCGCGTCAGATTGCTTTTCAACGCCATGCCCCGCCTGCCCTTCATGCGTTCGATCCGGGCTACGGTTATAGGGAGGCTATGGGCGGGGCAATCGAGAACGCCACGTAGCCGCGCTCGGCCGTTATTCCGCCATTCATCGTCGGAGAATAATCTTCTGCACGCGGCGCCCCGCCGCGGCTGATTCGGGCAGCATCATGTGCCGTTTCCTTGCCTATTCCGGCGCGCCGGTCTTCCTCGAGGATCTTGTCGCGGCGCCCTGCCATTCGCTGATCCACCAGTCGCTGCACGCGGCCGAGGCGAAGACCGGCACGAATGGCGACGGCTTCGGCGTGGGCTGGTACGGCACCCGGCACGAGCCCGGCCAATATCGCGAGGTCCGGCCGGCCTGGTCCGACGAGAACCTGCTCTCGATCGCCCGGCAGGTGCGCTCGCACCTGTTCTTCGCCCATGTCCGGGCAGCGACTGGCACGGCGACGACCCGAGCGAACTGCCATCCTTTCGCCCATGGCCGCCATCTCTTCATGCATAACGGGCAGATCGGCGGCTACGGAGCGATCCGGCGCAGGCTCGAAGCCCTGATCCCCGATTCGCTCTATGCGGCGCGGGTCGGCACGACCGATTCTGAGGTGCTGTTCCTGCTCACCCTGGCACGCATCGAAGGCGGGCTGACGGCCGGCGAGGCGCTCGCCGCTTCGCTCGGCGACGCGCTCGCGCTGATGCGTCAGGCGGGCATTCGCGAACCGCTGCGCTGTGCCGCGGCGCTTGCGGATGGCGAAACCATCCATGCCGTGCGCTGGTCCTCCGATGCCCGGCCGCCGACCTTGTATCTTTGCCGCCGCGAGGACAGCGTCATCGTCGCGTCGGAGCCGATCGATGCGGAGCGCGAATGCTGGCGGGCCCTGCCCTGCAACACGCTCGTCTCGGTCCGCGGCGACACCGTCGCGCTGACGCCTTTCGAGGTTGGCCTCGACGAAGCCGCCTGAACCATCATCCCCGATCTGCCGGGCCTCGTTGAACCTCGAAGCCTCCTACCGCGACTGAATGATTGGGTCGCGCGTTTCGCGGCTCGCGTCTTCGCCGCCCCGGCTTTCCCAACCTCCCAAAGGCTGCCGGGGCGGCGATTGCACGCGTCGCCGTTGAGAAGACCAGGGTTGCGCGCGCCCGCCTTGACCGGCCTCGCCCATTCCTTCCACATTTCGGGCGGGGGGCCTCGAGGGTCCGATCATGCTGCGCGCCATCGCTCTCGCCATCGCCGTCCTAGCCCTACCGGCATCCGCCGGCGCCTATGACAACCCGCTCAGCCGCGGCCTCGCGGACTTCCTCAACATCTTCAGCGAGCAGTCGATCCCGCGGCAGTTCGTGCCATGGACTGGAAAACAGCCTGCCGGCACGGTCGTGATCTCGACGGGTCAGCGGCGGCTCTACTACGTCCTCGGCCAGGGGCGGGCGCTCCGCTACGGCGTCGGCGTCGGCCGGCAGGGCTTCAGCTGGTCGGGAACCAAGCGCGTCACGATGAAGCGAGAATGGCCGGACTGGCGCCCGCCCGCGGCGATGCTGAAGCGCCGGCCCGACCTGCCGCGCTATATGCCGGGCGGGATCGACAATCCGCTGGGCGCCCGGGCGATCTATCTCGGCTCCAGCCTCTACCGCATCCATGGATCGAACGAGCCGGACACGATCGGGGCGGCCGTGTCCTCCGGCTGCATCAGGATGACCAATCGCGACGTCACGGACCTCTATGAGCGCGTCAGGACAGGCGCGAAGGTCGTCGTCATGCGTTGATGCGGACAAGCATGACGGGTCACGCGGCGACGGCCAGCGTGATCCGGCACATGTCCTTTTGCCTGCCTAGCCAATCGCGACCGGCCCGCGGGGCAGTCTGCCGAAAGAGCGGGTCGTACAGGCCGGGCCAGGATACCGGAAGCGGAAACGGACGACGGCCGAGCCGTTTCAGGCGTTGCTATTCCGGGCCCGCCGAGCCCTCAATTCACGGCGACGGTTATACACCCCGCCAGGGTCACGCCCGGCGCCTTCGGGGTCGTATTGCTCGTGCAGAAGGTGTCCCTTCCCGTAAAGCCCTTGTTCGGGGTGTAGGTGAGCCCGCGTCCCGCCACGACGCCGACCTTCCCCGAGGCCGGGCCTCGCGTGATGGTGACGTTTGTCGCGGGAATCCGCGTACCTGCCCGATCGTCGACGATACCGGGAAAGCTGATCTGGCACGCCTTGTCGGCTGCCGTCATCTGGAAACTGCCGGACCCTTGTCCACTCCCCCAGCCTCGACCGTTGCTTCCGGTGCAAGCCGCTTCAGCGGCGGTGAGGGATACGCCGCTGCTTGCGACGATGGCGGTCATAGCGATCAAAAAACGCATATCGGCCCCCTTGCATGTTATGGCGGCATCATCTTGCGGCACACATGACGCAAGGGCAACCCGCCGAGCAGCGGCCGAATCGCTTGAGGATCGGGACGACAGCTGGCGTTCCAGCCTGTTTCGGTCCGTAGCAAGCTGCGCGATGTCGGGGCAAATGCCGGTGTAGCGGTCAAACCGCTTTCCAAGGCGTCAGCAAATCAGCACATGACGGGGGGAGATGGTGGAGCCAGGCGGAATCGAACCGCCGACCTCTTGAATGCCATTCAAGCGCTCTCCCAACTGAGCTATGGCCCCACTCTCAAGCGGCTGATCTGGGAGTCAGCCGGGGTATTTGGGCTACGCGCCACTCACCATCTGGCGAGGAAGGCCCGGAACCCGGGCGCCGCATCGGCGGCGCAGCGGCTCTATAGGCGGGAGCGGCGGAAGACACAAGCGCCTATTTGTCGCCTGATCGTCATTCTTTTTTTCACGCCGCCGCCGCAGAGGCTCAGACGTCCTCGTCGCCCTCGATGTCGCCATCGATCAGATCGGAAACGTCGTCCGAGCCTTCCTCGTCTTCTTCCAGGAAGGTGTCGTCGTCGTCGCTGGAGCCGTCGTCCTCGACCTCGATGTCGTCCTCGCTGGTGACGACCGTGTCCTTCTCGCTGGCCTCGGCGTCCGCCTCGTCGAGGGAGACGAGCTCGACGTTGCCGTCGGCGGCCTCCGCCTCTTCTTCGTCCTCAGCGGGCTTGGCCGCGACAGCAGCAGCCGCCGCCTTCGCCTGCGGCTCGAACACCGAGCGCGGGAAGGACTGTCCCGTATAGGGCGAGACGATGGGGTCCTTGTTCAGGTCGTAGAATTTGCGGCCCGTGGTCGGGCAAACGCGCTTCGTGCCAAGTTCCGTTTTCGCCACTGCGTCGGACCTTCAATCATGCATGTTCTGAAAAGCAGGCGCGTCCGTTAGTCGGGGTGAGCCGCCCTGTCAAATGTTGATTTCATGCTGGCGCGGCGCGGCGCAAAGGCCAAGCCCTGTTTTTCACCCGCCTGCCCCGGAGACTACGGAAAGCATGCCGGACGTGACGTGCAGCAAAGCGGCGTGCTAGGGCACGGCATTCCCGATCGAACAGCCGGCAGAAATCCAGTGGCCCACGCGCAGAACCCCGTCCCCGTCACCGCGCGCCGTTCCGGCCCGCTCCGCGGCAGCGTCCGCGTGCCAGGCGACAAGTCGATCTCGCATCGCGCGATGATCTTCGGCCTGCTCGCCATCGGCCAGACCAGGATCACCGGCCTGCTCGAGGGCGAGGACGTGCTGCGCACGGCCGATGCCGCGCGGGCACTGGGCGCCATCGTGCATCAGGACGGGCCGGGCGCATGGCGCGTCCAGGGCGTCGGCGTCGGTGGCCTGCGCCAGCCGGAAGGCGTGCTCGACTTCGGCAATGCCGGCACCGGCTCGCGCCTGATGATGGGCGTCTGCGGATCGCACCCGATCACCACGACCTTCGACGGCGACGCCTCGCTGCGCAAGCGCCCGATGCGCCGCATTCTCGATCCGCTCGCGCAGATGGGCACGGTGATCGTCTCGCAGGAAGAGGGCGGGCGCGTGCCGCTGACGCTGCGCGGGCCGAAGGAGGCACTGCCGATCACCTATCGCACGCCTGTCGCCTCGGCGCAGATCAAGTCGGCGGTGCTGCTGGCCGGCCTCGCCGCTCCCGGCGAGACCACGGTGATCGAGACCGAGGCCACGCGCGACCATACCGAGAAGATGCTGACCCACTTCGGCGCCGATGTCGTCGTCACGCCCGAGGGCGAGCACGGCAGACGGATCGTGCTGAAGGGCCAGCCCGAGCTGCGGGCGACGCCGATCGTCGTCCCGGCAGACCCGTCCTCCGCCGCCTTTCCGTTGGTCGCCGGGCTGATCGTGCCGGGCTCCGACATCCGGATCGAGAGCGTGATGACCAACCCGCTGCGCAGCGGCCTGCTGACGACGCTGCGCGAGATGGGCGCCGACATCACCGTCGAGAGCGAGGCCAATGAAGGCGGCGAGGCCGTCGCGACCCTGCGCATCCGCGCCTCCGCGCTGAAGGGCGTCACCGTTCCGCCCGAGCGCGCGCCCTCGATGATCGACGAATATCCCGTGCTGGCCGTCGCCGCCTCCTTCGCCACCGGCACGACCCGGATGCGGGGCCTGCAGGAACTGCGGGTCAAGGAATCGGACCGGCTCGCCGCCGTCGAGGCCGGGCTGAAAGCGGCCGGTGTCGATTGCGCGATCGACGGCGACGACCTCGTCGTCCACGGCTCGGGCGGGGAGGTCACGGGGGGCGGCACCGTCGCGACCCATCTCGACCACCGCATCGCGATGAGCTTCCTCGTCATGGGCCTGGCGACGCAGAAGCCGATGCAGGTCGATGACGGCGCCATGATCGCGACCAGCTTTCCGACCTTCACGGCCCTGATGAACGGGCTGGGAGCCGAGATCGGATGAGCGTTGCCCAGGCGCCGGCGGGTCTCGTCATCGCGGTCGACGGCCCGGCGGCTTCCGGCAAGGGCACGCTGGCGCGCCGGCTTTCGGCGCATTACCGCCTGCCCTATCTCGATACAGGCCTGCTCTACCGCATGGTCGCGCGCGCCATGCTCGACGCCGGTCACGACATCCGCGATGCGGACGCCGCAGGCCGGCTGGTCTTAACCTTCGATGACGGCGCCTTCGCCGAGGACAGCCTGCGCGGCAGGGAGATCGGCGAGGCAGCCTCGGTCGTCGCGGCGATGCCGGCGGTGCGCAGCGGGCTGATCGCGCGCCAGCGCCGCTTCGCCGCGCAGCCCGGCGGCGCCGTGCTCGACGGGCGCGACATCGGCACCGTGATATGCCCGCAGGCGCCGGCCAAGCTCTTCGTCACGGCGACGCCGGAGGTGCGCGCCGCGCGCCGCCACAAGGAGCTCGCCGGCCGGGGAGAGCCTGCCACCTTCGAAGGCATCCTCGCCGACATCCGCCGTCGCGACGCCCGTGATTCGGGCCGCAGCGACGCCCCACTGCGCGCGGCCGAGGACGCAGTGCTGCTCGATACATCGGCGCTGACCATCGACGAGGCGCTCGCCGCCGCCATCGCCATCGTGGAAAGCCGCAAGGCGCGATAATCGGCACCACCGCCCGTCATTCACGCTTGGCGCCCGTCTTTCTCGCTTGGAACGAATCGAAAGCCGGCGCACACTTCCCCTGCGATAGATGAGGGAGGTGGCGATGCGGCGCTGGCTGTTCGGTCTCTTGAGTCTGGCGGCGGCCGGTCTGTGGACCAGCGCGACGCCCAATGCCCAGCCGGCGGCCGGCCCGCCCGAGGAGGTCGACGTCGCGCTGGTGCTGGCGGTCGACGTGTCCTTCTCGATGGATCTCGACGAGCTGGCGCTGCAGCGCAACGGCTATATCGAGGCCTTCCGCTCGCGCGAGCTGCACGAGGCGATCGCCAAGGGCGCACTCGGCAAGATCGCGGTGACCTATTTCGAATGGGCCGGCGGACATTTCCAGCATGTCGTCAAGCCCTGGACCATCATCGACGGCCCACAGGCGGCGATCGCGCTGGCGGAGGAGCTCGGCGAGGCGCAGACCCGCCGCGGGCGCCGCACCTCGATCTCGGCCGCGATCGATCTCGGCGTGTCGCTGCTGGAACAGGCCAACGTCACGCCGATGCGCAAGGTCATCGACGTCTCCGGCGACGGCGCCAACAATGACGGGCGTCCGGTGACGCTCGCGCGCGACGAGGCCGGCGCCAAGGGCATCAACATCAACGGCCTTCCCGTGATGCTGAAGCAGGCGAGCTATTTCGACCTCGACAATCTCGACGTCTACTATCAGGATTGCGTCGTCACCGGGCTCGGCGCCTTCGTGATCCCGATCCGCGACAAGAGCCAGTTCGTCGATGCGACCCGGACCAAGCTGGTCCGCGAGATCGCCGAGATGCCGCGCCCCGACGCCCTGATGCAGAAGGCACAGGCCAGCGGCAACAACGCGACCTGCCTCGCCGGCGAGCGGCAATGGCGGGACCGGATGGGGAACTGAGAATCTTCGGCGAAGACTTCATCGTCATGGACGGGCTTGTCCCGACCATCCACGTCTTTGCCTGTCGAGCGTGGCGTTCAAGACGTGGATGCTCGCCACAGGGGCGAGCATGACGGCTTTGCCTCACGTCCCGCGCGGCTTGGCCCGGGTCGTCGGCGCGGCGGCTGCGGGGTCGTCCGGCCAGGGATGGCGCGGATAGCGGCCCTTCATCTCGGACTTCACGGCGGCCCAGGAGCCGCGCCAGAAGCCCGGCAGGTCGCGGGTGACCTGGACCGGCTTGTGGCCGGGCGAGAGCAGTTCCAGCACCAGCGGCACCCGCCCGCCGGCGAGCGCCGGGTGCTTCGACAGGCCGAAGAGCTCCTGCACCCGGACCGAGATCGTCGGCCCGGCCTCCGCGGCGTAATCCACCGCCAGGCTGGAGCCGGTCGGCGCGGTGAAATGCGTCGGCGCCTCGGCGTCGAGGCGGCGCTTCAGCTCCCAGGGCAGCAGTTCGGCCAGAGCGCCATCGAGATCGCCCGGCGCGATCGCGGCGAGCGAGGTCCGGCCGAGGATGTGCGGGGCGAGCCAAATTTCGGGCGCTTCCACGAGCCCGGCGTCCGAGAGGTCGGGCCAGCCCTGTTCGGGCTCGGCACGGCGCAGGAAATCGACGCGCTCGCGCAATTTCCGCTGCGCCCTGGTCCAGGGCAGGAGCTCGATGTCGATGCCGCCGATGCCCTGGGCGAGGATCTCGGCATTGGCGAGCGAGGCTTCCGCCGGCAGCGGCCGCTCCGCCAGTGCGAGCGCGCCATAGCGGCGCACGGCGCGGGCACGCAGGGCGCGGGCGCCGCGGTCGAACGCTGTCTCGCTGCGCTCCTGGATCGGGAAGGCGGCAAGCCCGTTCGCGGCGAGCCAGGCGATCTCGGCCTCGGTCAACGCAGCCGCCGACAGGATGCGCGACTGCTGCGCGACGCCGGTCATCTCGGCCACGACGATATGGGTCTCCCGCGCCAGGCGCTCGGTCGGCTCGAATGTCGCGCCGCGCCCGTTGGCGAGCAGATATTGCCCCGAGCCGGGCTTGCGCGCCTTGGCGACGCGATCCGGATAGGCAAAGGCGAGGAGCAGACCCGGGGCCAGCACTTCCGCCTGCTCGGGCCGGCCCGCGGCACGCTCGGCCGCACGAGCCCAGCCTTCGGCAAGACGACGCATGTCGCCGGCGCGGCCGCCGCGCTCTCGCCCGAAGCGTTCCAGCCTGTCCGAGAGATCAAGCGCATCGCTGCCGAGTCCCCGCTCGACCAGCAGCGCCGCGAGCAGGGCAGCCGTCTCGGCTTCGCCGAAACGCGCCGCCGCCACGACCATGCGGGCCAGGCGCGGCGGCAACGGCAGGAGCTGGAGCGTGCGCCCCTCCGGAGTGAGGCGCCCGTCACCATCGAGCGCGCCGATGCTGGCGAGAAGGCTGCGCGCCTCCTTCAAGGCGGGGGCTGGCGGCGGGTCGAGGAAGGCGAGCCGCGTCGGATCGGCAACGCCCCAGGCCGCGGAGTCGAGCAGCAGCGGGGCAAGGTCGGCGGCGAGGATCTCGGGGCGCGCGAAGGCTTCGAGCGCCCCGTTCCCAGCCTCTTCCCAAAGGCGGTAGCAGATGCCGGGCTCGGTGCGGCCGGCGCGGCCACGGCGCTGGTCGCAGGCCGCGCGGCTGGCACGGCGCGTCTCCAGCCGCGTGACGCCGAGATCGGGCTCGTAGACGGGGATGCGGGCGAGGCCTGAATCGATCACCACCCGCACGCCCTCGATGGTCAGCGAGGTTTCGGCGATGGCGGTCGCGAGCACGACCTTGCGGCGGCCCGCAGGCGATGGCAGGACGGCACGGTCCTGCTCCGCCTGATCGAGCGCGCCGTAGAGCGGGGCGACCTCCACCGCCTTGTCGCGGATGCGCTCCCGGAGCCGCTCCTCGACGCGCCTGATCTCACCCTGCCCCGGCAGGAAGACGAGTTGCGAGCCCGGCTGCTCATTGAGCGCCAGCATCACCGCATCCGCGACCTGATCCTCGATCCGCTTCAGCGGTTCGCGGCCGAGATAGCGCGTCTCGACGGGATAGGCGCGGCCCTCGCTCTCGATCACCGGCGCCTCGCCAAGCAGGTGCGCAACACGGGCGCCGTCCAGCGTCGCCGACATCACCAGGATGCGCAGGTCCTCGCGAAGGCCGGATTGCGCGTCGAGCGCGAGCGCCAGGCCGAAATCGGCATCGAGCGAGCGCTCGTGGAACTCGTCGAACAACACGGCAGCGACGCCTTCCAGCGCCGGATCGTCGAGGATCATCCGGGCGAAGACGCCTTCGGTGACGACCTCGATGCGCGTCTTCGGGCCGATCTTCGAGCCGAGCCGGACGCGCAGGCCGACCGTCTCGCCGACACGCTCGCCCAGCGTCTGCGCCATGCGATTGGCGGCGCCGCGCGCCGCGAGCCGGCGCGGCTCCAGGACGATCAGCTTGCCGCCTTTGGTCCAGGGCTCGTCGAGCAGGGCGAGCGGGACGCGCGTCGTCTTACCGGCGCCGGGCGGCGCGACGAGCACGGCGTTCGGTGCCGTGCGCAGCGCTGCGGCCAGCTCGCCGAGGACGGCATCGATCGGAAGGGGGGCGTCGAAGGCGCGCATAGCCCGCGATGTGGCGCAGCGCGCGCCCGCGCGCAACCCTCTCGCCAGCTCGGCCTCGTCATGCTAACCGCTCAGCCCATGACCGAACCCAAGACAGCCACCGGCCAGGATCGCATCCAGGCCCGCTTCCAGGCCTGCGCTGCGGAGAGCCGCGCCGCGCTGGTGACCTTCGTCACGGCGGGCGACCCCGATCTGGAAACCTCGAGCGCGCTCCTCGACGCGCTCCCGGGCGCCGGAGCCGACATCATCGAGCTCGGCGTGCCCTTCACCGATCCGATGGCCGACGGCATTCCGGTCCAGCTCGCCGGGCAGCGCGCGCTCAAGGCCGGCCAGACGCTGAAGAAGACGCTGGCGATGGTCGAAAGCTTCCGCGCCGCCGGCCACGACACGCCGATCGTGCTGATGGGCTACTACAACCCGATCTACGCCTATGGCGTCGAGCGTTTCCTGAAGGATGCGCGTAAGGCCGGCATCGACGGCCTGATCGTCGTCGACCTGCCGCCGGAAGAGGATGCCGAGCTTTGCCTGCCGGCGCTCGCGGCCGGCGTCAGCTTCATTCGCCTGGCCACGCCGACCACGGACGACAAGCGCCTGCCCAAGGTGCTGCAGAACACCTCCGGCTTCGTCTATTACGTCTCGGTGACCGGCGTCACCGGCGGCGCGATCGCCGATTACGGCGCGGTCGGCGACGCGGTCGCGCGCATCAAGCGCCACACCGATCTGCCCGTCGCGGTCGGCTTCGGCGTCAAGACGGCGCAGGACGCCATCCAGATCGCCGGAAGTGCGGACGGCGTCGTCGTCGGCTCGGCGTTGGTCGAGCGGGTCCGCCTCTCGCTCGACGCCGATGGCAAGGCCACGGAAAAGACGGTTTCGGCTGTCACCTCGCTGGTCGCCGAACTCGCCGCGGGCGTCCGCTCGGTCGCGAAGGCTGCGGCCTGAGGCTCGCAAGCCTCGCCCGCTGCTCGCACCAGAACCACAAGGATCGATCCATGAACTGGATTTCCGAAGTCGTCCGGCCGCGCATCAAGACGCTGTTCAAGCGCGAGAGCCCGGAGAATCTCTGGATCAAATGCCCCGATTCCGGGCAGATGGTCTTCCACAAGGATGTCGAGGCCAACGGCTTCGTCATTCCCGGCTCCGACCATCATATGCGCGTCACCGCGCAGGACCGGCTGCGCATGACCTTCGACGAAGGCAAGTGGCTCGACGTGCCGCTGCCCGAGGTCGCCGTCGATCCGCTGAAGTTCCGCGACGAGAAGCGCTATACCGACCGGCTCAAGGATGCCCGCGCCAAGACCGGCGCCGCCGATGCGTTCAAGGTCGGCTATGGCCGGGTCAAGGGCTTCGCCCTGACGATCGCGGTGCAAGACTTCCACTTCATGGGCGGTTCGCTCGGCATGGCGGCCGGCGAAGCCTTCATCAAGGGCGCGGAGACCGCGCTCGAGAAGAAGACCCCGTATGTCGTCTTCGCGGCCTCGGGCGGCGCGCGCATGCAGGAAGGCATCCTCTCGCTGATGCAGCTGCCGCGCACCACCGTCGCCATCCGCATGCTGCGCAAGGCCGGCCTGCCCTATATCGTCGTGCTGACCAACCCGACGACCGGCGGCGTCACGGCCTCCTACGCCATGCTGGGCGACATCCACATCGCCGAGCCCGGCGCGCTGATCGGCTTCGCCGGCCCGCGCGTCATCGAGCAGACCATCCGCGAGAAGCTGCCCGAAGGCTTCCAGCGCTCGGAATACCTCAAGGATCACGGCATGGTCGACATGGTGGTGCACCGCCACGACCTGCCCGAGACCCTGGCGCGGCTCGGCCGGCTGCTGACGAAGCAGAAGCTGCCGGCCAAGGACGCCGCTCCCGCGGCTGCTGCCGCACCCGCCACGGCGCCCCAAGCCCTTACCGAAGCGGTCTGAAGCTGCGGCGCGCGCGACCATGAGCTCGTCCGATACGGTTCTGGCGCGCCTGCTGGCGTTGCATCCGAAGCTGATCGACCTTTCGCTCGGGCGCATCCTGACCCTGCTGGAACGGCTCGGCGACCCACAGAAGCGCCTGCCGCCGGTGATCCATGTCGCCGGCACCAACGGCAAGGGCTCGACCATCGCCTTCATGCGGGCGATTCTCGAGGCGGCCGGCTTGTCCGTCCATGTCTATACCTCGCCGCATCTGGTGCGCTTCCATGAGCGCATAAGGCTCGGCGCGCCGGGCGGCGGGCGCTTCGTCGACGAGGCCGTGCTGGTCGAGGCGCTCGAACGCTGCGAGCGCGCCAATGCCGGCGACCAGATCACCTTCTTCGAGATCACCACCGTGGTCGGGCTCCTGCTCTTCGCCGAGCACAAGGCCGATGTCGTGCTGCTCGAGGTCGGGCTCGGCGGGCGCTTCGACGCGACCAACGTCATCGCCCATCCAGCCTGCACCGTGGTGACGCCGGTCTCGCTCGACCATTCGGAGTATCTCGGCGACACCGTGACGAAGATCGCCGGCGAGAAGGCCGGCATCTTCAAGCGCGGGGCGCCTGCCGTGATCGCACCGCAGGAACCGGAGCCGACCGCCGTCCTGGAAGCCGCGGCCGAACGCGCGGGCGCCTCGAAGATCCTGATCGGCGCCCAGGATTTTGCCGTCCACGAGGCCGGCGGGAGGCTGGTCTACGAGGATGGCGACGGGCTGCTCGACCTGCCGCTGCCGCGCCTCGCCGGGCGCCACCAGCACGTCAATGCCGGCACCGCCATCGCCGCGCTGCGCGCCGCCGGCTATGGCCGCCTGCCGGCAAAGGCCTTCGAGCAGGGCATGCGTGACGCCGACTGGCCGGCGCGGCTGCAGCGGCTGGCGCGCGGCCGGCTGGCCGAGCTCGTACCCGCCGGGGCGGAGCTCTGGCTCGACGGCGGCCACAATCCCGATGGCGGCCGCGTGCTCGCCCAGGCCATGGCCGATCTCGCCGACCGCAATCCAGCCCCGCTGGTGATGATCGCAGGATTGCTCTCGACCAAGGACGCGCAGGCGACGCTCGGCCATTTCAAGGGCCTGGCACAGCTGCTGCTCGCGGTGCCGATCCACAACCAGATTGCCGCCCGGCCGGCCGAGGAGGTCGCGGAGCTCGCCCGTACGGCCGGGCTCGCCGCGGATGTTTCCGGCTCCGTCGAGCAGGCGCTGCGCGAGATCGCGGCGCGAGGCTGGTCCGCCCCGCCCCGCATCCTGATCTGCGGCTCGCTCTACCTCGCCGGCGAGGTGCTTTCCGCCAATGGGACGCCGCCGGCCTGACAGGGAGAGAAACATGTCGTTCAGCAGCGGATGGTCCGGTGCGCTCCTCACCGGCCTCATGCTCGGTGGCTGCGTCGCGACGAGCGAATCGGCAAAGCTCGCCGACGAGGTCGACCAAATCCGCAGCGGCCACCCGACCTTCATGCAGCGCACCTTCATGACCATGGACGAGCAGTGCCGCTCGACGCGACGCCCGACGACGACCGTGGTCGAAGCGCCGAAGCGCGGCCGGGTCGAGGCGGTGACGCAGAACGCCACCGCGATCTACGAATCCGGCCCCTACGCCCATTGCAACGACCGCGTAGGCAAAGCGCTGGCCTTCCGCTACACCTCCCAGCCCGAATATCGCGGGACGGACAGCTTCAGGGTGCGCGTGCGCTATGCCGATGGCGAGATCCGCCATGCCCGCTACAACATCGAGGTCTACTGAACAGGAGACGAGGATGGCGGCGAGCTTCGGCAAGGGCGGCCCGCAGGTTGCGGCGATCGGCCAGGGCAGCTGGTACAGCGAGCAGGGCGACCGCGCCGAGACGATCGCCGCGTTCGGCGCGGGCTCGATTTCGGCCTGGACCATATCGGCACCGCCGAGATGTACGGCGACGGCCGCTCGGAGGCCGTCATCGGAGAGGCCATCGCCGGGCGACGCGACGAGGTCTTTCTCGTCTCCAAGGTGCTGCCGCATAATGCCTCCAAGGCCGGGACAAGGGCCGCCTGCGAGCGCTCGCTGCGGCACCTCAATACCGACCGGCTTGATTGCTACCTGCTGCATTGGCGCGGACCGCACCCGTTGCCCGAGACCTTCGCCGCCTTCGAGGCGCTGAAGGCCGAGGGCAAGATCCTGTCCTGGGGCGTCAGCAATTTCGACGAGGACGATCTCGACGAGGCCCTCTCCGCCGCCGGCCCGGGCCGGATCGCTTGCAACCAGGTGCTCTACCATCTGCGCGAGCGCGCTATCGAGCACGCTGTCATCCCGTGGTGCGAGCGCAACGGCGTCGCCGTGACCGCCTACAGCCCCTTCGGCCATGACGATTTTCCGGCGCCGGGCAGCGCCGGCGGCCGGATCTTGGCCGAGATCGCGGCGGGTCATGGCGCCACGGCGCGGCAGATCGCGCTCGCCTTCCTGACGCGCCGGGCCAGCGTCTTCGCGATTCCGAAGGCTGGCCGCGTCGCCCATGTCGAGGACAATGCGGGCGCCTTGCAGATCAAGCTGACGGCCGCCGATCTCGCCCGCATCGACGCGGCCTTCCCGCGGGGAGCCAAACCGCATTCGCTACCGATGCTGTAGCAGCGCTCAAGCGGCGCGCGCGAGGCGTTCCAGCGCAGCGCGCGGGTCGATGCGGCCGTCATAGAGCGCGCGGCCGGTGATCGCGCCTTCGAGGATCGCGGCGTCGGGAGCGGTGAGGCGCTCGATATCGGCCATCGAGGCGAGGCCGCCCGAGGCGATGACGGGGATCGTCAGCGCCTTGGCCAGCCCGATCGTGCCGTCCCAGTTGATGCCCTGGAGCATGCCGTCGCGGGCGATGTCGGTGTAGACGATCGCGGCGACGCCGGCATCCTC
Source organism: Allobosea sp. Root381 (assembly GCF_001429395.1). Taxonomy (GTDB): domain Bacteria; phylum Pseudomonadota; class Alphaproteobacteria; order Rhizobiales; family Beijerinckiaceae; genus Allobosea. The sequence goes on along the minus strand of NZ_LMJT01000009.1, from coordinate 34,153 downwards.
GAAGCGCCGGCCGAGATCGTCGGCCGCCAGCGCCGAGGTTTCGGCCCAGCCCTCGACGGCGACGAAGCCCTCTCGCGCATCGATGCCGACCGCGACCTGTCCCGGGAAGGCCTTGGCCGCCTCGCGCACGAAGGCGGGATCGCGCACCGCCGCCGTGCCGATGATGACGCGGCGGATGCCCTTGGACAGCCAGCCCTCGACCGTCTTCATGTCGCGGATGCCGCCGCCGAGCTGCACCGGGAAGGCAACGCCGGTCAGGATGGCCTCGACGGCGGCCGCGTTCATCGGCTTGCCGGCGAAGGCGCCGTCGAGATCGACGACATGCAGCCACTGGAAGCCCTGCGCCTCGAACGCCGCGGCCTGGGCGGCCGGATCGTCATTGAAGACGGTAGCCTGGTCCATGTCGCCCTGTTTCAGGCGGACGCACTGGCCGTTCTTCAGATCGATGGCGGGGAAAAGGATCACGGCTTCCAACCCAGGAAATTGGCGATCAGCTTCAGCCCGAGCTTCTGGCTCTTCTCGGGATGGAACTGGGTGCCGGCAATGTTGTCGCGCCCGACCATGGCGGTGAGCGGGCCGCCATGGTCCGTCACGGCGACCACGTCGCCCGGCCGCTCGGCCGCCAGCGCGTATGAATGGACGAAATAGGCGTGCAGCCCGTCCGGCCCTGTCTCGATGCCGTCGAGCAGCGCATGCTCCTGCCGCTGGTCGAGCGTATTCCAGCCCATATGCGGAATCTTGAGGTCTTCGCCATCGGGCACGACCAGCGCGACATCGCCGGGAATCCAGCCGAGTCCCGCAGTCGTCGTGTATTCGAGCCCGCGCGAGGCCAGGAGCTGCATGCCGACGCAGATGCCGAGGAAGGGCCGGCCCCTGCCCCGCACGGTCTCCTCAAGCGCCTCGACCATGCCGGGTACGGCATCGAGCCCGCGCCGGCATTCCGCGAAGGCCCCGACGCCCGGCAGGACAATTCTGTCGGCGGCACGGACCGCATCCGCATCGCTGGAGACGCTGATCGTCGAAGCGATGCCGGATTCGGCGGCGGCGCGCTCGAAGGCCTTGGCGGCCGAGTGCAGATTGCCCGAGCCGTAATCGATGATGACGACGGACTGGCTCATCGGCCGCGCGCCTCGGGAAAGAGCCCGATGATCGGCACCGGCCCGGCCGGCTGCGGACGGGCAAGCCCCGGTACCGGGAGGCGCTGCGGTGCGGCATCGCTGGCGAGCGCTCGCTCGAAATAGCGGCGCTCCGCCTCGGGCAGATCGCGCGCCTCAACCACGTCGGCGAGGCGCCAGCCGCTGCGGGCAAGCTTGCGGGCGACGAGAGCCTGCCCCTCGAAGCCGAGGAACAGCGCAACTGCGAAATGCGCGGCCAGCAGCGATCCACCGCTCAGGCCGAAGCGGTTGCTCGCATAGAGCAAGGCGCCCCAGAGCAGGACGTAAAGCAGCGTCGCCAGCCAGAGGCGCTTTCCGAGAAGCCAGAGCCCCGCCAGGACGAAGGCCGGCCAGGAGAAAGTCTCCGGCAGGAGCCGCGCCTGTTCGATCTCGTCACGCGCGCCTCCGGAGCCGGGAGGCGGGATCATCACGGTATAGAATGCCATGCTCCGCTCTCCCTTCAGAGGGCACCCTTGGTCGAGGGCACGCGGCCGCCTTCTCGCGGATCGACCTCCAGCGCCTGGCGCAGCGCGCGCGCCAGGCCCTTGAAGCAGCTCTCGGCGATATGGTGGGCGTTGTCGCCATAGAGCGTCTCGACATGCAGCGTGATGCCGGCGTTCATCGAGAAGGCCTGGAAGAACTCGCGCACCAGCTCGGTGTCGAAGGTACCGATCTTCTGCGCCTCAAACCGTGTCCGGAAGACGAGGAAGGGCCGGCCCGAGACATCGACGGCGACGCGGGTCAGCGTCTCGTCCATCGGCAGGTGGACGTCGGCGTAGCGGCGGATGCCCTTCTTGTCGCCGAGCGCCTGCTTCAGCGCCTCGCCGAGCGCGATGCCCGTATCCTCGACCGAATGATGGTCGTCGATATGGGTATCACCCTTCACCGCGACCTTGAGGTCGATCAGCGCATGGCGGGCGAAGAGGTCGAGCATATGGTCGAAGAAGCCGACGCCGGAGGCGATCTCGGCCTTGCCGGTGCCGTCGAGGACGAGCGAAACCGTGATGTCGGTCTCGTTGGTGCGGCGCTTCACTTCGCCCGAACGCATGCTGGCCTCTCAAGCCATTTCAGGAACGGGCCCGCTTTAGCAGGGGCCGGCGGGGAAGGCCACCATCGCGGCAACAGCTCGCCGGCTTCCACAGCCGTCATGCTCGGGCTTGCCCGAGCATGACGGCTAGCGGCCTCAGACCTTGGCCAGAGCTTGCTCGAGATCGGCGATGAGGTCGTCCGGGTGCTCGAGGCCGATCGAGAGCCGGATCATCCCGTCCGTCACACCCATTGCGGCGCGGACCTCCGGCGTGAAGCGCTGATGCGTCGTAGTCGCCGGGTGAACGATCAGGCTCTTGGCGTCGCCGAGATTGTTCGAAATGCGGATCAGCTTGCAGGCGTCGAGCAGGCGGTAAGCACCTTGCTTGCCGCCCGGAACCTCGAAGGCGATCAGGGTCGAGGGGCCGCTCATCTGGCGGGCGATGATCTCGGCCTGGGGGTGGCCGGGGTGGCCGGGGAAGATCACCTTGAGGGGCTTGGTCTGCGCGGCGAGCCAGTCGGCCACGCGCGTGGCGTTCTGGGCCTGCTTCTCGACGCGCAGCGGCAGGGTTTCCAGCGACTTCAGCATCACCCAGGCGTTGAACGGCGAGAGGCTCGGGCCGGTCTGGCGCAGGAAGTTCTGGATGTCGGCCTCGATCAGTTCCTTCGATCCGAGGATGAGCCCGCCGAGACATCGGCCCTGCCCGTCGATGTGCTTGGTCGCCGAGTAGACGACGATGTCGGCACCGAGTTCGAGCGGGCGCTGGAAGAGAGGCGTGGCGAAGACGTTGTCGACGACGAGCTTCGCGCCCGCCTCCTTCGCGACCGCGGCGACGGCGGCGATGTCGATCACCTCCAGCGTCGGATTGGACGGGGATTCGAGGAAGAACAGCTTGGTGTTGGGCCGCACCGCCTTGCGCCAGGACTCGATATCGGTGCCTTCGACCAGCGTCGTTTCGACGCCGTAGCGCGGCAGATGGTCCTCGATGATGTAGCGGCAGGAGCCGAACAGTGCGCCAGCCGCGACGACATGGTCGCCGGCCCGCAACGGCGCCATCACCGCCGCCGTCACCGCCGCCATGCCGGTCGCGGTGGCGCGGCACACTTCAGCGCCCTCGAAGGCGGCCATGCGGTTTTCCAGCATCGCCACGGTCGGGTTTGACAAGCGCCCGTACTGGAAGCCGGGATCGGTGTTGAGGAAGCGCCCTTCCGCCTGGGCGGCGTTGTCGTAGACATGGCCCTGGGTCAGGAACAGCGCCTCGGAGGTCTCGCCAAATTGCGAGCGCACGGTGCCGCCATGGACAAGGCGCGTTTCGGGGTGAAGGCTGGCCACGCCGCCGTCCGATGCCGACATGATAGGAGCTCCAAAGCGTTCGATATAACGAACCACTGCGGTATCATCCTCCGCGTCGTTCGTAAAGACGAACAAACTTTCGACTGGGCGGACAAAGGCGCGGGTTCGTTCCGGGCGAACGGAGGCAGCGTCGCACCGCGCCTCAGCGCGTGCCCTCACCCGCCGCCAGCGGCGTCAGGAAGCCGGTCAGGTCCGAGGTGATGTGGTGGACATGGCCGGCCTCGACCGCCACCTGCTCCCAGGCTTCGCGGAAGGGATCGGGCGTCCGCGGGATGATCAGCACCGTCTTCATCCCGAGCGCGCTCGGGATGAAGAGGTTCTTCTCGATGTCCTCGAACATCGCCGCCCGGCCGGGATCGACGGCATGCTTTGCGAGAAAGAGCTCGTAGGTCGAGCGTTCCGGCTTGGGCGTGAAGCCGGCGGCGACGATGTCGAAGACGTCCTCGAAATGCTGGAGGATGCCAAGCTTGCCGGCGACGTTGCGGGCATGGCCGACCGAGCCGTTGGTCAGGATCAGCTTGCGTCCGGGCAGCGCGGCGATCGCGGCGCCCAGCGCAGGATCGGGCTCGAGCAGGCTGAGATCGATGTCGTGCGCGAAGTCGAGAAAGTCGTCCGGCTCGACCCCATGTTCGGTCATCAGCCCGTTCAGGGTCGTGCCGTAGCGATGGTAGTAGTAATTCCGCAGGGCGTGCGAGGAGAGGCCGTCGAGCCCGAACAGCTCCTGCAGGAACAGGGTGATGCGCTGGTTGACCTGCGGCCAGACCTGACACTCATGCGAGTAGAGCGTATTGTCGAGGTCGAAGACCCAGTGGTCGACATGCGCGAAGGCCTCCGCCTGCAGCGGCGGCGTCGCGACGGGAATGGGAGCATGCGTGTTCATGGGACGGACTCATGTGGCGAGCCGATCCTGACATGCAAGAGTGCTGCCGGCGGTTAACGGGCGACGAACTCTACGATGGATTCCGGAGCGGCGCCGCTTCGCGCCTTGTCCGGAATGACGGCAGCGGATATTCGCCCCGAATTACCGCCGGATGATCGTGCCCGAGCCCGTATCGGTGAAGAGCTCGATCAGAGCCGCATGCGGGATCTTGCCGTCGAGAATCACGACTGCCTCGACGCCCTTTTCCAGCGCGTAGATGCAGGTCTCGATCTTCGGGATCATGCCGCCCGAGATCGTGCCGTCCGCGATGAGGTGGCGGCATTCCTCGACAGTGAGCTCCGGGATCAGTTCCTTGTCCTTGTTCAGGACGCCGGGAACATCGGTCAGCAGCAGCAGGCGCTTGGCGTTCAGCGCGCCGGCGATGGCGCCGGCGAAGGTGTCAGCGTTGACGTTGTAGGTCTGGCCGTCGTCGCCGGCGCAGACCGGCGCCAGCACCGGGATCAACTCGGCCTTGAGCACCGAGTCGAGCACGGAGGTGTCGACCTTGTCCGGCTCGCCGACGAAGCCGAGATCGAGCACCTCCTCGATCTTGGAGTCGGGATCGACGATCGTGCGCGTCACCTTGCGGGCAGAGACCATGTTGCCGTCCTTGCCGCACAGCCCGATCGCCCTGCCGCCCTCGCGCGAGATATAGCCGACGATCTCCTTGTTGACCGAGCCGGCGAGCACCATCTCGACGACATCGACCGTGGCGGCATCGGTGACGCGCAGCCCCTGCTTGAACTCGGACTTGATGCCGAGCTTGCCGAGCATGCGCGCGATCTGCGGGCCGCCGCCATGGCAGACGACCGGCTTGAGGCCGGATTGCTCGAGCAGCACGATGTCCTCGGCGAAATCCTCGGCGGTCGCCGCGTCGCCCATGGCGTTGCCGCCATACTTGATCACGATGATCTCCTGATCGTAGCGCTGCATATGCGGCAGCGCCTGGACGAGCAGGTCGGCGGCTTGCGACGGGGTCAGGTGGGCGGGGGTGATCATCGGGCAGGCTCCGCGGAAGCGCGGGCAAGCGACCGCGCGTGAGCGCCTTCTAGCGGACTGAGCGGCACGCCGAAAGACCTCTCGCGACGTTGGCGGGCTGCTCGGGTCGACGCATCGCAGCCGATCGGAGCGATCGCGCTCGCCGCGAGGCGCCCTCCCTTCCGGAACCATGATGGCCAGGCGGGCCGCTCAAGCCTATCATCCCGCCGGATCCTCGAAACGGGGAGATCGGTCGATGAGCGATACCCGATCCTTGCTCGACGTTCTGCGCCATACGGTATCGGCCGATATCGCCGATGAGATCGAAAGGCTCGCCGCGACCGCTCCCGATCGAAAGCTCAATCGCATTAACGTGCTGGCATTCGCCGCCGAGCGAGGCCTCGACGAAGAGAAGGTCATCGCCGGGTTCCTGCACGCCTCTCGGCTCGGGCTCTTCGAATTCTCGTGGAATATTCTCTGCCCGGGCTGTGGCGGGGTCCTCGATGCCGGCGCTTCGCTGAAGCATGTTCACAGCGAGGCTTACACCTGTGCGCTGTGCGCCGCCGGCTACGAGCCTTCGCTCGACGAACTGGTCGAGGTGACCTTCACGGTCAGTCCCAAGCTCAGGCGCATCGAGGCTCATCACCCGGACCAGCTTCCAGCCGCCGAGTACTTCCGCCAGATATACTGGAGCTCGGGCGTCGATCTGCCGGAAGACGATTACGAGGCGATGCTCGACGAATTCATCGTCGAGGCGCTGGAGCTTCCGGCCGGCGAGAAGGCCGTCATATCGATCCAGATCGCCGAGTCCTTCCTCATCGTCTTCGAGCCGGTAACCCACGCCGCGCAGTTCATCGAGGTGAAGGGGGAGCCGACGAAGGAGCGGCAGGCTCTGTCGCTGGTGTTCGACCGGTCGCACCGCCACCATGAGACGCTGGTGATGCATCCGGGCGCCTTGCGCATAGCGGTCGAAAGCCATGTCGACGTCCGCACCTTGCCGTCCGTCTGCGTCGCGAACGACGCATTGCATCAGATGCTCGGCAGGCGCCGCCCGTTCCTGACCGCAAAGCGGGTCCTTTCGAACCAGACCTTCCGGGATATCTATCGCGCCGACACGCTCGACGTCGACCAGCGTTTCAAGATCGCCAGCCTGACTTTCCTGTTCACGGACCTCCGCGGATCGACCGAGCTCTATGAACGCGTCGGCGACCTCGTCGCGTTTGATCTGGTACGGGCGCATTTCAAGGTCCTGAGCGAGATCGTGGCGTCCGAAACGGGCGCCGTGGTCAAGACGATCGGCGATGCGGTCATGGCGTCGTTTCCTGCGCCCGCCCGCGCCCTCGCGGCAGCCGTTCGGATGCGCGATGCGATGCATTGCCTCAACCGGGAGCGCGGAAAAGAGGACATGATCCTCAAGATCGGACTCCACGAAGGGCCCTGTATCGCGGTCAATCTCAACGAACGGCAAGACTATTTCGGGCAGACCGTGAACATTGCGTCCCGCGTGCAGCATCTCGCTGCCTCGAACGAGATCTTCACCACCGATGCCGTGCTCGGCGACCCGCACGCCAGCGCTCTGCTCGTCGAACTGGGATTGCAGCCGTTGCGGCGAGACGTCGGGCTGCGCGGCGTCTCCAGGGAGATCGGGGTCTTCGTCATCCCGTAGCGGCTCTGGCCCGGCCGCGAAGACGCGACCTGGCGAGCCTCAGGCCCGCTTCGCGAACAAGGCCGACAGCGCGAGCAGCAGCCAGCCGCCGAGCATCATGAAGCCCCCGGTGGGAGCGGCGCGCGGGAAGAGCCCCTCATTGGCAAAGCCGCGCCGGGCAAGATCGGCCGCGAACAGCGCCGATCCGAGGATGATGAGCGAGAGCGCGATCCGCGCGGCGAGATCGGCGAGATGACCGCCCTGGCGGGCAGCCGTTGCGCCGAAGATCACCGATGCGTGGAACAACAGCATCTGGCCGGCGATCTGGACATTGGCGGTGCCCGTCACATGGGCGGCAGCAGCCAGCAGCGCGACGCCGGCCAGTCCCATCAGGGCAGCAAGCGTGAGATGGATCTTCGCCGCGCTCATCGCCGTCAACCCCGCTCCGCCAGCACGCGGCTGACCGCCGCGCGCAGCTCGGGGATGCCGAGCCCAGACTCGCTCGAGGTCAGCAGCACCTCGGGGAAGGCGGCGGGGCGGCGCTTGATCTCGTCATAGGTCGCCTCGCACATGAACTGCTGGTCGGCCTTCTTGATCGCGTCGCCCTTGGTCAGCACGACCTGATAGGAGACCGCCGCCTTGTCGAGCGTCTCGAGCACGGCGTTGTCGACATCCTTGAGGCCGTGGCGCGCATCGATCAGCAGGTAGACCCGCATCAGATTGGAGCGGCCGCGCAGATATTCGTGGATCAGGTTGGTCCAGGAGGCGACCTTGGCGCGGCCGACGGCCGCGTAGCCGTAGCCCGGCATGTCGACGATCGTCAGCCGCTCGTCGGCGCCGACCTGGCGGAAGAAGTTCAGCTGCTGCGTGCGGCCCGGCGTGTGCGAGGTCCGCGCCAGCGCGTTCCGGCGCGTCACCGCATTGATCAGGCTCGACTTGCCGACATTGGAGCGGCCGGCGAAGGCGATCTCCTGGCCCACCATCGGCGGCAGGTCGTCGACATGGGTCGAGGCCCAGACGAAATCCCACGGCCCCTCGAAGAGCTTGCGGGCGGTTTCGATCTCATCTTCGGTGAAGGGTTTCGTCGTGCTCGTGGTCATGGCGATACGCCTACACCGCGCGACGCAGCGCGTCGATGTCGGCGCCAGCGATCGCCGCGACGTTGCGGGCGATCTTGTCCGCCTCCCAGTCCCACCAGCGGATCGCGAGGAGCGCGGCCACGGTCGCCTCGGCGAAGCGCAGCTTCATGACCCGGCCGGGATTGCCGACGACGACCGCATAGGGCGGCACGTCCTTCACGACCTGCGCCCGGGTGCCGACGATCGCGCCGTCGCCGATGCGGACGCCCGGCATCACCACCGCCTCGCGACCGATCCAGACATCGTTGCCGATGACCATGTCGCCGCGATGCGGCTTTGCGGTGACGTCGGGCGCGCCTTCGACGCCGAACATCTGGAACGGATAGGTCGAGAAGCCATCCATCGGGTGGTTGGCGCCGTTCATGACGAACTGCGCGGCCTGAGCGATCGCGACGAACTTCCCGATGATCAGCCGGTCGCCGATGAAGTCGAAATGGTAGCGCACGCAGCGGCCGACGAAATGCTCCGGGCCACGCGAGTCGTCATAATAGCTGTAGTCGCCGACCTCGATCAGCGGATGGTCGACCACTGCCTTGAGAAAGGCCGTGCCCTTCCAGCCGGGAATGGGGTGGCGCGTGAGCGGATCGGGCAATGGCATCGCATCAAAGGCGAAGGGCGGGGAAGCCCCGCCCTTCGCACTCTCACTTCTTGTTGCTGTTGGCTGGCTTGCCGGGTGCGGGAGCCGGCGAGGGCGATGCCGCAGCGGGCGTCGCCTTCTTGCCGAACATGCCCTTGAGGTTGTCGAACAGCTCGATCTTCACCCCGTGCTTGCGCATGATGTAGCCCTGCTGCATCACCGAGAGCAGGTTGTTCCAGCTCCAGTAGATCACCAGGCCGGCCGGGAACGAGCCGAGCAAGAAGGTGAAGAACACCGGCATCCAGGTGAACATCATCTTCTGAATCGGATCCGGCGGCTCCGGGTTCATCTTCATCTGCACGAACATCGTGATGCCCATGATGATCGGCCACAGGCCGAGATGCAGCATCGAGGGCGGCGTGAAGGGCAGCAGCCCGAACAGGTTGAACAGGTTCGTCGGATCCGGCGCCGCGAGGTCGCGGATCCAGCCGAAGAACGGCGCGTGCCGCATCTCGATGGTGATGAACAGGATCTTGTAGAGCGCGAAGAAGACCGGGATCTGCACCAGCACAGGCCAGCAGCCGGCGAGCGGGTTGATCTTCTGCGACTTGTACAGCTCCATCAGCGCCTGCTGCTGCTTCATCTTGTCGTCGGCATAGCGCTCGCGGATCGCCATCATCTCCGGCTGCACCGCCTTCATCTTCGCCATCGAGGCGTAGGACTTGCTGGCGAGCGGGAAGAAGACACCCTTGAGGATCAGCGTGACGATCAGGATCGCGATGCCGAAGTTGCCGACATGCTTGAAGATCCAGTCGAGCAGGAAGAACATCGGCTTGGTGATGAAATAGAACCATCCCCAGTCGATCATCAGGTCGAAGCGCTTGATGCCGAGGTTCTTCTCATAGCCGTTGATGGCCGCGACTTCCTTGGCGCCGGCGAAGAGATGCGCGTTGCTCACGGCGTTGGCGCCGGGGGCGACCGTCACGGCCTCGGCGAGGAAGTCGGCCTGATAGGTGCGCTGGGACCCGGTCTGGACCGACGAGAAGCGGCCCTCGTATTTGCGCGACTGGTCGGGAACGACGGTGGCCGCCCAGTACTTGTCGGTGATGCCGATGAAGCCGCCGACGGCGTCCTTCCAGACCCGGCCGTTGGTGCCGGGCGCGAGCAGCGGCTCCTTGTCGACATGGTCGTAGGTGAATTCCTGCAGGCCATGCTCGCCGAGAACGCCGATCAGGCCCTCATGCAGCACGTAATAGCCGAGCGTCGGCGGGCGGCCATGACGCACGACCTGGGCGTAGGGGAAGAGCGTGACGGGGCCAGCGCCCTTGTTCTCGACCTCGTCCCGGACCGAGAACATCGCGTTGTCGTCAATGGTGACGACGCGGCGGAACAGCAGGCCCTGACCGTTGTCCCATGTCAGGTTCAGCGGCTTGGCCGGCGTGAGCACCTGCGCATCGGCCGTCCAGACCGTCGAGGCGTTCGGCAACGCGACATCGGTGCCCGGTGCGGCGACCCAGCCGAAATCGGAATAATAGCCGTTCGGACCGCCGAGCGGCGAGAGCAGCACGATGATCGGGCTGTTCGGATCGACCGTTTCGCGGAAGCCCTTGAGCGAGATGTCGTCGATGCGCGCGCCGGTCAGCGAGATCGAGCCGATGATCTTGGGCGTGTCGATGCGGACCCGCGGGCTCGCCGCCAGCGCCTGGTCGCGCGTCATGGCGACCTGCGTCGTCGGCGCCGCTCCGGGGACGGAGGACGCGGGCTGGCCGGGCGCGGCCGTCGGGGCCGGTGCGGCGCCCGGCACGGGGGCGCCGGTCTGCGTCTGCGTCTGCTGGTTCTGCTGCGCGATCTGCTTCTGCTTTTCCATCTGCGGCACGCCGTAGAAGTACTGCCAGCCGAACAGGACGACGACCGAGAGCACGATCGCCAGAAGCAGGTTGCGGTTGTCTTGTTTCATCATGATCGGAAACGGATCTCGCTTGGTCCGGCAGGTTCTGGGCGCAACAGGTCAGGCAGGCGTCGGCGCCACGCGCTTGTCGCGCGGGCGGCGCCGGTCGGCAGAGGATGCCCCGCGCGGCTTTTGAGGCCTCGCCCGGTCGATGGCAATGGAAAGATCGGCCACGAGCGCCTGAAAATCTGCGCCCAGCACCTCGGGGCGGGCAACGATCACGATGTCGCAGGGCCTGGCGGCCTGGTCGCGCAGGGCCTGCGCGGCGGCGGCGCGCAGGCGGCGACGGATGCGATTGCGCTTCACGGCGTTGCCGGTCTTGCGGGAGGCGGTCAGCCCCAGCCGAAGGCCGCCCCGCTCTTCTTCGGGCGTGGTGTCGCGCACCTGCGCCGTAAAGGCAGGCGAACGAAAACGGCGGCCTTTATCGGCCGCCGCCAAAAATTCCTTGCGTTGCGTCAGACGGGCGAGGCGCATGGCGATTGGCCAGTCTTCCGGAACAGGCGCGCAAGTGTCACGCGCCTTTAGCTCAGGCCGACAGGCGCTTGCGGCCGTGCGCGCGACGGGCGGCGATGACCTTGCGGCCACCCTTGGTCGCCATGCGAGCGCGGTAGCCGTGGCGGCGCTTGCGAACCAGCTTGCTGGGTTGGTAGGTTCTCTTCACGGTCCGTCTCCGGGGCCTTTGTCAGCGCGTCCGCCGTGGCTTCCGTGGGAAGCGTGGCCGACCGAGCCTGTCATGCGATAAGGTTCCGCGCCGCCCCGAGGGCTGCGCAAGTCGCGGGCTTATGGCGGATGACCCGCTTCAAGTCAATGCCGAAGCAGCGCCTGCGACGAAGCTGCGCGTCGATTTTGCTATCCCGCCCGCGGCGCCGCGCTTGCGCTCGAACTTCTTATCACCGATATAGCGGCCGGGAGGTTGGCGAGGGACGTCTCACTCGCCAACCGGGTCAGGTCCGGAAGGAAGCAGCCCTAACGAGACCGAACGGGTCTTCGTCCAGCCTCCCACCTTTGCGCCCTTGATTTTCGCGCTCGGGCAACGGGCGCGGCCTTGCCGCCGAAGTGCAGCGGCCTCCGCCAAGCGGTGTCGCGGCCCGGAAATCGGCCGTTGACCCCCGCGCGACGAAACGCCAAACCAGACCGATGAGCGACGACACGCACGCAGCGCCCCCGGCCGACGAACCGGGTTTCGCCGGTTTCGATCCGGCCCCCGCGCCCTCTGCCGCGCCCGCGTCGAACGCCGCCTCGCCCTATCGCGTGCTGGCACGCAAATACCGCCCCGCGCATTTCGGCGACCTGATCGGCCAGGATGCGATGGTGCGGACCCTCACCAATGCCTTTGCGGCCGGGCGCATCCCGCAGGCCTGGATGCTGACCGGCGTCCGCGGCGTCGGCAAGACCACGACCGCCCGCATCCTCGCCCGCGCCCTGAACTACCAGACGCCGGATGGCGGCGGCGGGCCGACCACCGACCTGCGTGAGTTCGGCGTACATTGCCGCGAGATCATCGAGGGCCGGCATATCGACGTGCAGGAGATCGACGCCGCCTCGAACAACGGCGTCGACAATATCCGCCAGATCAACGACGCCGTGCGCTACGCGCCCGTCTCGGCCCGCTACAAGGTCTATATCGTCGACGAGGTGCATATGCTCTCGACCGGCGCCTTCAACGCCTTCCTGAAGACGCTGGAGGAGCCGCCGCCGCATGCGCGCTTCATCTTCGCGACCACCGAGATCCGCAAGGTGCCGGTGACGGTGCTGTCGCGCTGCCAGCGCTTCGACCTGCGCCGGGTCGATGCGAGCCTGCTGGTCGAGCATCTCTCGCGGATCTGCGCGGCCGAGGACGTCTCGGCCGAGGAGGAGGCGCTGGCCGCCGTCGCCCGCGCCGCCGAGGGCTCGGTGCGCGACTCGCTCTCGATCCTCGACCAGGCCATCGCCCATGCCGCCGGCACGATCACGCTCGAGGATGTGCGCTCGATGCTCGGCCTTGCCGACCGGGCCCGCGTCATCGACCTGTTCGAAAGCGTGATGAAGGGCGACATCGCCGCGGCGCTGGGCGAGCTCAGGGCGCAGTACGACGCCGGCGCCGACCCAACCGTGGTGCTGACCGATCTCGCCGAGTTCACCCATCTGGTGACACGGCTCAAGCTCGTGCCCGATGCGGTCAAGGACAACAGCCTCGCCCAGGCCGAGCGCGTCCGCGGCGGCGACTTCGCCCAGCGCCTGTCGATCCGCATCCTCGCCCGCACCTGGCAGATACTGCTCAAGGGGCTGGGCGAGGTGAAGCAGGCCGACCGGCCGATCATGGCCGCCGAGATGGTGCTGGTGCGCCTCGCCCATGCCGCCGACCTGCCGACTCCGGACGAGGCGCTGCGGATGCTGCGCGACGGCTCGGGCGCCGTGCCTTCGGGCCAGGGCGCTCCGTCCGCCATGCCGCGCCCGCCCTCGGGCGGCGGCAACACCGCGCTTGCCGCGCGGCCGATCCTCGCCAGCGCCAATCCGATGCCCGCGCCGGTCGCGCGCGCGGTCGCGGCCCCGGCCGCGATCGTCGCCTCGCTGGAAGACGTGGTCGCGCTCGCCTCGCAGAATCGCGACATCACGTTGAAGATCGCGCTCGAGCGCGATATCCGGCCCGTACGCTTCGAGCAGGGGCGGATCGAGTTTTCGCTCGTCGAGGGCGCCTCCCGCACGCTGGCGCAAGACCTCTCGCGCCGCCTCAAGGAATGGACGGGCCAGACCTGGATGGTCGCGGTGGTCAACGCCGAAGGCGGCGCGACCATGCGCGAGCAGGCCGTGGCGGCGAAGGACCAACGCGAGAACGACGCGGCGGCGCATCCTGCGGTCAAGGCGGTGCTCGAGCGCTTTCCCGGCGCCCGCATCGTCGATGTCCGCGACCCGCGCGCGGTCGCCGCGGCGGCGAATGCGGCGGAGCTTCCGGCGGCGGACGAGTACCTGCCCGACGGCGAGCCGCTGTTCGACGATGCCGAGCCGGATTTCGACGGCATCGATTTCTGAGATTCTCAAGGGAGACGAAACGCCATGCGCGACATCATGGGCCTGATGAAGCAGGCACAGGACATGCAGCAGAAGATGGCCGATGTGCAGGCCGAGCTCGACACGATCGAGGTCGAGGGCGCGGCCGGCGGCGGCATGGTCACCGTGACGATGACGGCCAAGGGCGTGCTCAAGGCGGTGAAGATCGACTCGTCGCTGATGGTGGCCGACGAGCGCGAGATCCTCGAGGACCTCATCGTCGCCGCCAGCAGCGACGCCCGCACCCGCGCCGACCGCGTGATGCAGGAGCGCATGGCCGAGATCACCAAAGGCCTGCCGATCCCGCCCGGCATGAAGCTGTTTTGAACTCACCATGTCATTCCGGGGCTTCGCGGAGCGAAGAACCCGGAACCCACGACCTGGTGCCGAGGCCCTTCTAATAAATTCGCCCGTACGGGGCGCCCGGTCGTGGGTTCCGGGTTCGGCCTGCGGCCGCCCCGGAATGACAGGTCAGGTCCATGTCCCGCGCCATCGCCGGCCCCGAGATCGAGCGGCTGATCCAGCTGTTGTCCAAGCTGCCGGGCCTCGGGCCGCGTTCGGCGAGGCGCGCGGCACTGCATCTCGTCAAGAAACGCGAGGCCCTGCTCGGGCCGCTGGCCGAAGCGATGGCGGTGGCGAAGGAGCGCATCGTCGTCTGTTCGAGCTGTGGCAATGTCGACACCAGCGACCCCTGCTCGCTCTGCCGCGACCCGCGCCGCGAGGACGGGCTGATCGTGGTCGTCGCCGATATCGGGGACCTCTGGGCGCTGGAGCGGTCGGGAGCCGTTCCGGGCCGCTATCACGTGCTCGGTGGCGTGCTTTCCGCGCTCGACGGTGTCCGGCCGGAGCACCTCTCCTTCGACCAACTGGTCAAGCGAGCCTCCGATCCGGCGGTGAAGGAGGTCATCCTGGCACTCAGCGCGACCGTCGATGGCCAGACCACCGCGCATTTCATCACCGAGCTGCTCGCGCATCTGCCGCTCAAGGTGACGAAGCTCGCCCATGGCGTGCCGGTCGGTGGTGAACTCGACTATCTCGACGACGGCACGCTCGCCGCCGCGATCCGGCAGCGCACGGGGTTCTGACGCGCGATCAGAACTTGTAGGCGACGCTCGCGCGCAAGGCGTGCGTATCCGCCTCGTGATGCACGCTCAGCCCCTGGAATGGGCCGCCGAAGGCATGGCCGACCTTGCCGAAATCGGTGTAGCGGTACTCGGCGCCGAGGATCAGGTTGTCGGTGTAGGCGAAGTTGACGCCGAGCCCGGCCGCCCAGCCGGTCTTCGAGCGGCTGGTATTGGCCGCCAGCCCGGTCGCCGGATCGAGGACACGATAGTCGAAATCGGTGAAGGCGGCGCCGCCGGTCGCATAGATCATGAAGCGGTCCATGGCGAAGCCGACGCGCCCACGCAGCGAGGCCTGCCAGTCGCGCCTGACCCGGGCCGAGATACCCGGGGCGACCATGGTCTCGCTGGCATCGAGTGCCTCGACATCACCCTCGACGCCCAGCACGATGCTGCCGACCTGATAGTTGAAGCCGGCCTGGGCACCGCCGAGCGCCGTGTCCGCCCCGTGGCGGAAGCGGGCGCCGCTGACGGCACGCCCGAAGGTGTCGGAGAAGCGCGTCCGCTCCTGCCCCCAGGAATAGCCGGCCTGCACGCCGAGATAGGCCCCGGTCCAGGAATAGAGGGCAGGCAGCGGCGGAGCCGGCGGCAGCAGTCCGTGAGCCGGCATGTCCGCCGCGGCGGCAGTTCCGATGCCGCAGAGGGCACCGCAGAGAAAGGCCAGGCCCGTCATACTCGCCTTGGGATGCATCGCCGTCACGCCTCTACGCGTCAAAGGAACCGGTCATCACGCCGCGAGAGACGGCGCGCATGCCTTTGATAAGAAAGCATTAAGGTTAATGATCGACTAACTGCGGCCGGAACGGGCCCCGCTGCGGGAACATTTCGCGGCGACCTGCGGTTGCTTCGGAGCGTTGCCATGACGAAGCTGGGCGCGGCAGCGGAGACGGTCCTGAATGTCCCTCCTGAAACGGATCACTGGCGCGGCCGGCGTGGGACTCGCGCTCGGGTATGTCACGGAGCTGGTCGGCTCGCGCCGTTCCCGCCAGAAGCACCAAGCCGCGCGGGGCCGTCTCGCCCGGACGCCGCTGCAGATGCCCTGGCTTGGCTGGAAGGACGTGCTGCTGCGCTTCGGCGGCAATGTCGCCGACAACCGGCTGAGCTCGCTCGCCGGCGCCGTGGCCTTCTTCACGCTCTTGTCCCTGGTGCCGGCGCTCTCGCTGCTGGTCACGCTCTATCGCTTCTTCACCGATCCGGCGACGATCGCCGGGCAGCTCGATGCGGTGACCACCGTGCTGCCCGCAGCGGCGCGCGACCTGATCCATGAACAGGCGATGCGGCTTGCGCTGCAGCCGGCCGTCACCCTGTCGCTGACCTTCACGGTCAGCCTGCTCGTCGCCGTGTGGTCGGCGAACGCCGCGGTCAAGGCGCTCTTCGATGCGCTGAACATCATCTATCGCGAGCAGGAGAAGCGCAGCTTCGTCTGGCTGAACATCATCTCGCTGATGACCACGCTGAGCGGCGTCGTGCTGCTCGTGGTTGCCCTCGTGGTCATCGCGAGCGTGCCGGTGGTCACGGCGTTGTTCCCCTTCGCCACCGAGCTCGAACGCCTGCTGCGCATCGTGCGCTGGCCGGCCTTCTACGTCTTCGCCACCCTCTCCATCGCCTGCCTGTACTGGATCGGGCCGAGCCGCGAGCGGGCCCGCTTTGTCTGGGTGATGCCGGGCGCGCTCGCGGCCGCGCTGCTCTGGGCCACCGCCTCCTGGGCTTTTTCCTGGTATGTCGGGACGCTCGGCAACTACACGGCAACCTACGGGTCGCTCGCAACCGTCGTCGTCTTCATGACCTGGCTCTGGCTGTCGGCGATGATCGTACTCGGCGGCGCCGAGCTGAACGCCGAGCTCGAGCACCAGACCGCGCATGACACGACAACCGGCCGGCCCAGGCCGCTCGGCAGCCGCGGCGCCACCATGGCCGACAAGATCGGCCCTCCGGCCGCCGGATAGGAGCCCTTCCCGACCATGCTCGATCCGGAAAGCACCCGCCAGGATGATCTGCGCAGCGGCCGCAGTCCCTGGCTTGCGGGCCCGCCGCGGCCGGCGAGCCAAGGGCTCGACCGCGACATCCGCTGCGACGTCGTCATCGTCGGCGGTGGTATCACCGGCGCGCTCGCCGCCGAGCATCTGACCGCGCTCGGGCATGACGTGGTGGTGGTCGACCGCGAGCGCGAGGGCTTTGGCAGCACGGCGGCCAGCACCGCCATGCTGCAATGGGAGCTCGACCTGCCGCTGCGCCGGCTCGCGGCGCTCTATGGTTTCGAGAAGGCGGCCGATGTCTATCGCCGCAGCTTCCAGGCGGTCGCAGGGCTGCGGGAGCGGGTCGCGACGTTGGAGCTGGGCTGCGCATTCCTGGCGCGGGACACGGTCTATCTCGCCGCCGGCGAGGTCGGTCCGCGCGAATTGCAGGACGAATATGAGCTCCGCAGGAAGGCCGGGCTGCCGGGCACACTCCTTCCGCATGCGGCACTGCTCGGCGCCTTCGGCCTCGACCGGGCGGCAGCCATCGTCTCGCCCGGCTCCGCCGAGGCCGACCCACTCTGCCTCTGCCATGCGCTGCTGGGCGTCGCCACCCGGCGCGGGGCGCGGCTGATCCGCGACGAGGCCATCTCCTTCGACGCGACGTCCAGGAGCGCGGCCGTGCTACTCTCGGGCGGGCGGACGATCGAGGCCGGTCATCTCGTGCTCGCCACCGGCTACGTCATGCCCGATGGCGTGAGCAGCGCGTTACATCGTGTCGCTTCGAGCTGGGCGATCGCCACCCTGCCGCAGCCGCCATCCGCGCTCTGGCCGGGCCCGGCCCTCATCTGGGAGGCATCGGAGGATTACGTCTACTGCCGCACCACGACCGATGGCCGCATCATCATCGGCGGCGAGGACGAGGAAACGGACGATCCGGAGCGGCGCGAGGCAATGGGCCCGGCGAAGATCCAGGCCCTGCTCGGCAAGCTGCGTGCGCTGGTTCCGGGTGCGGAGCCCACGCTCGGCCATGCCTGGTCCGGCGCCTTCGGGCAGACGGTCGACGGATTGCCGCTTATCGGGGCCGTGCCGGGCTTCCCGCGCATGCTCGCCGCCTATGGCTATGGCGGCAACGGCATCACCTTCAGCTTCCTGGCTTCGCGCCTGATCGGAGCCATGATCGGCGGGGCGGAGGCTCCCTGGTTCCGACATTTCGCCCTCGACCGTCCGAACCCTGCCCGGCTCTGAGCATCGCGATTGCGACGCTGCAATCGTCACCTTGCGAGCGGCGGGGGAGACAAGCGGGACGAAGGCGCCCATCTCTTGCGGGAGCGGCTAGGCGCCGCGATCGAACGGAGATTGCCATGCCTGCGGGCCATGACCACCAAACCGCCACACGCGTCTCGCTGGAAGCGCTCGATGCGCCTTTCCATATCGGCGCGGTGACGCTTCGGGTTCACGATCTTCCCCGGCTGATCGCCTTCTACCGCGACAGTATTGGGCTATCTGTGATCGAGCAGAGCACGGACAGCGCAATGCTCGGGATCGATGGCGAGGTGCTGGTGCGGCTCAAGACGGGCGCGACGCGACCGACATCGCCGGCCGGCCTTTTCCACCTGGCGATCCTGCTGCCGTCGCGAGTCGATCTCGCCGACTGGCTGGCCCATGCCGCCGTGTCTCGCGTCCCGATCGAGGGCGCGTCCGACCATCTCGTCAGCGAGGCCCTCTATCTCTCCGATCCGGAAGGGAACGGCATCGAGATCTATCGCGATCGCCCGCGTGCCGAGTGGCCGCGCCGCGACGGGGTGATCCAGATGGCGACCGAGCGGCTCGATCTCGACGCGCTGCTGGCAGAGGCCCGGCCCGGCGCCTATGGCGGCATGCCGAACGGCACCCGGATGGGCCATATCCATCTGCGCGTCGGCGACACCGCCGAGGCGGAACGCTTCTACGCCGACAAGCTCGGCTTCGATCTGATGGTGCGCTATCCCGGCGCGAGCTTCCTCGCCAGCGGCGGCTATCACCACCATATCAGCGGGAATATCTGGAGCAGCCGGGGAGCCGGTGCGCGGCAGCCGGGGGAAGCGGGGCTCGACAGCTTCGAACTGATCGCCCGCGAGGCTGCGGATTTCGACGCGATGAGGCAGCGCATCCTCGCAGGCCACGGCACCGAGACCGAGCAAGGCCCGGCCATCGCCGACCCCTGGGGCAACCGGATGGTCCTCAGGCGCTGATAAACCGCGAGAGCTGCGCGAGCCCTTACAAGCCGTTCGGCTAGCGTCTTTGATTGAGCAGACCGTCATTGCGAGCGCAGCGAAGCAATGACGGGAAAGTTGGTGGGCGCCGGGCCAGCGCTCAGCCGACGGCGGGGCGCGCCTGCTCGGCCACGACGCCGGAGATGAAGCTTGCGATCTCATGGGTGGAGAACGGCTTGCGCAGGAAACGCACCCTGCGCAGCGCCTCAGGCACCTCGCCCGGCGAGGACCCGGACACGAATGCGAAAGGAGTGCCGCTCGCAAGCAACCTCGCCGCCACGTCAAAGGTCTTGCCACCCTCGACATCGATGTCGAGCAGGGCGCAGGACAGCTTCATCGCCGACGCGCGACGGGCCTGGCTGACGGATCCGACGACGATCAGTTCCGCCTCTTCGCCAAGCTGGTCGGCGACGGCGAATTCGATGTCCATGGCGATGAACGGATCATCTTCGACAATCAGGACGCGGATATCAGACATTGTGTCTCGCCGCCTTTCCTACTTTACGCTTCTAACACTGTGATCCGGACAACTGGACAGGGTTGGCGTTGTTCCCCAATCATATCAGAACCACTGTCTTCTTTCGTCGAATTCGACTTAATTTGTCCCGACAAGGTTAGCGAATGGTAAGCCAGGCTCCAGGCGTCGCGCTCCTGTCAGCGCCGCCTGCCGGGGCGCACGAGGGACAGTTCGAGGCCGGTGACACCCAGCGCGACATTCACGCCGCGGGCCCCCTGCAGGGACAGCGGCTGCAAGGTGACCTCGTTGTTGTTGCCCCCCAGCAGCAGGTTCGCGCTGCCTCCGACCCCCGCCGAGGCTCCGGCCGTCGCGCCGCCATAGACGCCCGAAAGCGCCCCCAGTGGCGCGCGGGCGTAGGGACCGAACACGCGCCACGACATCGTGGTGCTGCGAATGGTGCCGAGATCGATCCCGAAATTGCGGACAACGCCGACATAGCGCTGCGCCGGCCCACGCCGCGGCGTGAAGGTGCAGTTCATCGGCCGTTTCGAGGTCACGACGAGGCCGAGACCGCTCCCGACATTACAGGTGAGGCGGCCGGCCGGAGGCCCCGACTGTGCAAATGAAGGAATGCTCGAAACCAGGAGGCCCGCCACCGCGACAACAGCAGCATGGAATGGCCGGGAATGCCGAATAATCATTGCGAGCTCCTGACATGAAAAATGACCATCAACGCCGCAGCGCCACCACAGTTCCGCGCAAGCTGGAACTAGTTAACGTTTATCGCGTTGTCGCGTCACTATCGCATTCGGAAAGCCGATGATCGTGAGCCAGAACCGGGCCGCCAACCTCATCCCCCTGCTGCCCGGCAGCGGCGACCCAGCTTGCCCCACGCCCTTCTGGGAGCTGGAGGAGTTGATCGAATCCGGCCTCGAACGCGACCAGGCTCTCGGGGTGATGTCGGTCAGGCGCGGGGAGAAGCCTTCCACACAGGAGGTGGAGGCGACCGCAGCGCCAGCGCAGCAGGGTGGCGAACTCGTCGCCGGCCCGTAGGGCGCGCTAGCGTTTGCGGAAAGGCACTGTCCCGGGGCAAGCCGGGCTGACGCGCGGTTACGGGAAAACCAGCATTCTCAAGGATAACGCTCTAAATAGCTTCTACCGCGCCGTCCCTCATTGACAGAATCGGCTCGACGCCGCGCGACGCATGCGGATGTCGACATGAAGATGGTCGGCATGGGCGGCATCGGAGCCAGGACCGAGGCTCGTCGCGAAGGCCCCGCAGGCCGATTGGCGCACCGCCGCGAGGAAGCGTTCATGGGTAGCGCCTTCCGGCTTCGCGACCACGACCGTCGCGTCAGCCTTGGCCCCCTCGGGCTTGGTCGCCTCCGGCTTGCCTTCGCCGGTCTTCGCTTCGTTAGCCTTGCCTTCGCTGGGCTTGCCCCCATTCGCCTTTGCTTCGCCGAGTACGAAGGCGAAAATGTCAAGTGCGCTGCCGGTGGCGTGCTCGCTCTGCGGGCCGTTTGCCGATCGGTTGCGACGCCTGCATTCGTGGCCGCCACCGACCCTCAGCGCGGTCAGTTCGCGCGCGAAATGCCCCTGCGCCAGCGGCGCCACGCTGGTTTCGAGCCAGTGGGCGACCACCGTCGCCGTGGCGCAGCTGAGCGTCGGCGGCGGCTGCAGCGCGATCTTTCGCGAACCGCCATTCGTGCGAACGGTCATCGCCTCGACGACCACAGGCTCGGCCACGACGCAGGCAGCGTCCTGCGCCGCCGGGTTCTCCGCCGCGCGCACGCCGCTGCCATGGGCGGCCGTCAGGGCGGCTAGACAGGCCGGATCGGCCGGGCGGGCAGCCTCCGCGGCCGGCTGATCGGCAGGCGCCGGCTTCGGCGCCTCCGGAACGGTCGGAGGAGGGGCGGGCAGATCCGCTGGGCGGCGGGGCGGCAGGCCCGACTGCTCGGCCTGCGGCTGCGCCCATCCTTCGGACGGGGTGGACATCAGGAATCCAAGCAGGACGGCGGCACAGGAGCGGTACCGGGCCGCCGAGCGGCTGCTTTTCCGGAGATCAGCTGTCAAGAGCCGAAGCGCTGGCCACTGCGATCGCGGTGGCGCCCGCCAGCGCGAGCGACAGGAGCTCGGAAATCAAGGCGCCTGGCGTTATGACGCCGCTGAACAGCGCTCCACCAATCGAGGTCGCGGCGACGGATGCGGCAATGCAGGTCATGGCCATGATCACACCTCCCCATATGACGAACCTCAACTCGACTCCGAACCAGCCGCTGAAACGCGGGGTACGGCTGCTTGTTCCGCCTCTCCAACGCCGGAATCGCCGCGGGCCGGGCGCAGAGCCGCCCGCGGCAGGAAGCCGAAAAGCCGCCGATCCCGGCCGACTCAGGCGGCCTTGCGACCGGCACGCCGGTCGAAGAACAGCGCCTGGCTGATCGCGGCCTTCACGGCCTCGGGCTGGAACGGCTTGGTGATGAGGAAGGCCGGTTCCGGACGATCCCCGGTGAGCAGCCGCTCCGGATAGGCGGTGATAAAGATCACCGGAACATCGATGCTGGTGAGGATCTCGTTGACCGCATCGAGGCCCGAGCTGCCATCGGCGAGCTGGATATCCGCGAGAACGAGGCCCGGGCGCTTCCTGGCGACGAGGGCGATCGCCTCGCGCTGGGTCCGCGCGACGCCGGTCACGGTATGGCCGAGCTCCTCCACCATCGTCTCGATATCGAGAGCGATGATCGGCTCGTCCTCGATGATCAGGACATCGGTCGCGACCTGTTCGGCGATCTCCTGGCCCGCCGCCTGGATGAGCCCGGCAGCATCGGCCGCGGACACCTCGATGATCGCGGCGACCTCGTCGATCGTGAACCCCTCGACCGTGCGCAGCAGGAAGGCCTGCCGCGGAAGCGGCGTCAGCGCCTCGAGATTGCGTTCGGCGGGGGAACGGCTCAGCGAGACGCCGGCGCCCGGCTCCACGGTGTTGATGGCGACTGAAGACCACAGCTTCAGGAAGATGCGGTACAAGGCGAGGCGGGGATTGAGGTCGCGCGGGAACGCGCTTGGGTCGAGCACCAGTGCTTCCAGCATGGCAACGACATAGGCGTCGCCGCTGTTCTGCGTCCCGGTCAAGGCGCGTGCAAATCGCCGCAAATAGGGCAGATGCGGCGCGATTTCCTTGGCGATGGACATCGAATATATCCTTTCAAAATGTGCCGAAAATGAGCACCTGCAGCGGCTTGCTGACAAGCAATTTATTTTTCGCGACAGCCGGAACCTTTTGACGAAACTGCCGTTGATAGGGAGTACGAGTGTCGGTATCGCCCATCGCGAGGCATTCCGGCTGGAATGGAAGACGTCCGGATCGGCTGGAAAAGCCGGCCGGAGCACCGGCGCGAGGGCTGACATGAACAATGTGGATTTAGCGATGGCCGCGACAGATGCAGGGGGGGATCCAGACGGCGAGGTAACCCTCGACCCAAAAGTGCAGGAGTCGATCGGGCGATCGCTGAGGGCACATTACGATGACATCGTGAATTCACCCGTGCCAGACAAGTTTCTGGTGCTGCTCGCCCAGCTCGAGGCAACCGAACATCGTGCTGCCGGAGCGTCGAACGATGAGCGCAACTGACTTCAAGGACGGCCTGATCAAGGAAATTCCGAATCTGAGGGCGTTCGCAGCGTCCCTTTCGGGATCTATGCAGCTGGCCGACGACCTGGTTCAGGACACCTTGCTGAAGGCGTGGGGGAACTCCGAGAAGTTCGAGCCCGGCACGAGCCTGCGCGCCTGGCTCTTCACCATCCTGCGCAATACCTACTACTCGCTCTATCGCAAGCGCGGCCGCGAGGTGCAGGACAGCGAGGGCACCTATGCCGAGCGCATGGCGACCCATGGCAATCAGGAGAGCCATCTCGATCTGGCCGACTTCCGCAAGGCTTTAGCGAAGCTTCCCGAGGAACAGCGCGAAGTGCTGATCATGGTCGGCGCCACCGGCCTCTCTTATGAGGAGACCGCCGAGATCTGCGGGGTCGCCATCGGCACCATCAAGAGCCGCGTCAACCGGGCCCGCACGAAGCTGGCCGAGCTTCTTTCGATCGGGAGCCTCGACGATCTCGGGCCGGACCGCCACAGCGCGGCCGCCATCCAAAAGGTCGCCTCCGAAGTCGCCGGGACGTAATGCGGCTCACGCGCTTCAGCACGGTACGGGCGCGCCTTCTGGCTCTGCTCGTAGCGATCGCATTGCCGATCGCCGGCCTGACCGCGCTCGCAGCCATCACCACCTACCAGACCGTGGTCACCGCGATCGAGATCGCACAGGCGCGCACGGCGGACGATTTCGCCGTGCGCGTGCGCGTCTGGAGTCGCGGCGCATTGCGCGCCCTGATTTCGGCCGGCTCCATGATCGCCAGCACCGGCCTGAACGGCGAGACCTGCCGGGCGCCCGCGCGCGAGATGCTGAATCGGATACCGGGCTACCGCGCGTTCCGGATCGTGCTTTCGGACGGCAGGGTCTGCTCCGCCTCGCTGGATTCGAGCGTCACCGACACCGAGCTCGCCGCGGCCTCGGGACAGCTCGCGGCCTTGCCGCAATCCATCACCTCGCCGGGGTCACGTCTTCCAGGAACGCGCTACGACTATGTCCGGGTGGGCGGGCGCGACCATCTCGCCATCCATTTCCGGGGCGGCGATGGGCTGCAGGAAGGGCTCCTGCTTGTCGATCCGGGCTTGCTGGACCAGGTCTTCGAGCTCGACAGCAGCAATGACGGGATGAATGTCGCCTTGGTCTCCAGCGGCGCCGCCGTCGTGGCGCATCGCGACCAGAACGGCAGCGATGCGTCCTGGCTCCCCGCCCATGAGGTCGTTCCGGCCAATTCGGAGCGCTGGGAAGCGGAGAGCCGCGCCGGCAAGTCGCGGACCTATGCGGCACGCCTGATCACCACGCCCGATTTCTACGTCATCGCCAGTTTCGACGACGGGCCCGAGCGCGCGGCCCGGATGCAGTTTCTCGCACTGCTCCTCGCCCCCCTGCTCACCCTGCTCCTGCTCGGCGTCGTCTATCTGCGCGCGATCGACAGGCACTGCGTGCGCTGGCTGCGCGGCATCGAGACCGCGGCGCGGGCGCCATCAAACCGGAGCGGGGCCCGAGCGGTCATCGCCGACGAGATGCCGTCCGACATGCGCAGCGTCGCCGAGGCCTTCAATACGATGGTCGACGAGCAGGAGGTGCGCCGGCGGCGGCTCCAGACCGCGCTCGACGACAACCGCTTCCTCGTGCGCGAACTGCATCACCGTGTGAAGAACAGCCTCCAGGTGGTGCAGAGCTATATCGGGCTCACCAAGCGCGACTATCGCGACGATGCGCGGCTGGCACTGGCCGATGCGGAATGCCGCGTCCATGTCCTTTCCGCCGCCTACCGCTTCACGCTGGCCGATGGCGAGATGCAGCCGGTGCGCGTGGATCTGTTCATCGAAGACGTGGTCACGATGATCGCCAATCTCCTGCGTCGCCGCGACCAGTGGGTTTCGAGCCGGCTCGACACAGCCGCCACACTCTCGGTAGACCGGATCATCCCGCTCGGCTTCCTGGTCGTCGACGTCGCCTCGCGCGTGCTGCGGGAGTCGCCGGGCGTCAGCATCACGATCATTGTCCGCGACATCGACGAAGCCACGCTCGAGGTCGCGCTCGAGGCGGATCGCGATATCGTGCCGAGCGAGCCTCCCAGACTGTTCGCCGGCCTCGTCGCGCAGATCGAGGCGGTCCAGGCCGAGCGCGCCGTGGGGCACAGGCTCGGCAGCTGGCATGTCAGGCACAAGGCCTGAAATCAGCCTCGGTCGCCCGGTGGAGCTTCGACCGGCTCGATCGTCACGCCGACGCCGAGGCCGAGGAACGAGCCGTCCGGCCCCGTGAAGCTTCCCGCGACCGGTGACGCATCCTCGGGAACGCGGGCAACGGCGACCCTCAGGAGCTGCCGATCGGCGACGAGGTCATTGGTCGGGTCGAATTCGACCCAGCCATCCCCCGGGATGAAAACCTCGGCCCAGGCATGGGTGAGACCGACCGTGGAGATCAGCCCCGCAGCGTCGGGGGTGCGGTCATGGATATAACCGGTGACGAAGCGGGCCGCGAAGCCCATGCGCCGGGCGAGCTCGATGAACAGCCAGGCATAGTCGCGGCAGGACCCTGCGCGCAGGCCCAGCGTGTCGACAGGGTGCTGCGTGCCCTCGTCGTAGCGAACGGCATAGCCCAGCCCGGCATGGAGCGCATGGGCGAGGTCCCGCAGCAGATGGCCGCTCCCCTGCCCGATGCGGGCCCGGAAGTCGGCGAGCCACTGGTCGAGAACGCCATCGGGGTCCGCGGCTGCCAGACAGAGATAGGGCTGCAGCACGGCCTGTTCCCCCGCGCTGTAGACCACTCCGGTGATCCCCGCGGCGGACTTGATCTCGGTGTTGGGGAGCGCCGAATCGAAACGCTCGATAACGAGTTCGCTGATGATGTCGAGCGTATCGGCCGGGGCATCGAAATGCGCGACGGCGACCGAGTTGCCATAGGCGTCGTGCATCCAGCGCAACTGCGCCGTGGGCGAGATCGAAAGCGCCGTGTCGAGCACGCGAAGGTCGAAGCTGTCGCGTGGGCGCAGCATCAGCCGATGCGGCCCAAACATCACCGGCACAGCATAGCGGTAGGTCGTTGAATGCCGGATGCGCAGACGCATCGATCCTCCCCGGCGCGTTCTGGCCGCCTAGTCGATGGCCCGCCCGCCAAAAAACAAGCCGCCCAAGGGCGGCTTTAGAGTAGGGCGCGCGAGTTGCACCGCTTGCTCAATGCACGAGGCAGCGAAAGGTTCCGCGTGCCGGGCCGCCGAAGCGAAGGCACCGGTTTAACCCGGCCGCCTCAGCGCAGGACCGCCTCAGCGCAGGACCGCGCGGTTCGCGTTAGACAGCATCGCCTGCTGCGAGCCGCCGATGGCGCGCTTGGCGACGTCGTCCGAGCGCTGCGAGGGATCGACAGCGGCGAAACGCGCATCCGTAGGCAGCTGACGTTCGATCTTTGCCTGCGCGACGGCAGACGAACTGTCGGAATTGGTTTCCTGAAGGCCGGCTCCCAGGGTCAGGGCGAAGACTGCCGCCCCCATGAAGCCGAAGAACAGGCCGGCGCGCTTGATGGGGGCAAGGCTGTTATTCAACATCTGTCTCTCCCGACGCCTTGGCCGGACAAGGATCGCCCGGCTTCAGGAGAGAAACGCCGCGAGGCCGGGCGGGTTCCGACGTGGCGCGAGAACCGCGCGATCACATCGGCGAGAGCGCATCGGTTCAGGCGGCTTCGTCATTGGCCGCTGTTCGGGTCTTGAACAGACGCCAGAGCGATTTGCCGAGCCGCCGCGAGGTTAAGTGAGCGCCGGCGAGGTGCTTCTCCAGCGTGATCTTGCGGTCGTGGAAATCCTCGAGGCCGGGGCGATGGCCGACGCTGATGACCGTCGCATGGGCGAGATCGCTTTCGAACAGGGAGAGCAGCGCGGTCTGGCTGTCCTCGTCGAGCGCCGACGTGGCCTCGTCCATGATGATGATATCGGGCCGATGGATGAGAAGCCGCGCGAAGGCGACGCGCTGGCGCTCGCCACCCGACAGGATGCGGTCCCATTTGTCCTCGTCGTCGAGCCGCTTGGCGAGATAGCCCAGGCCGCATCGTTTGAGGGCTGCGACGATGGTTTCGTCGGGCACCGGCGTGGCCGCTTCCGGATAGAGCAGCACGCTGCGCAGGT
The DNA here is from genome assembly GCF_001429395.1 of Allobosea sp. Root381. Taxonomy (GTDB): domain Bacteria; phylum Pseudomonadota; class Alphaproteobacteria; order Rhizobiales; family Beijerinckiaceae; genus Allobosea. The sequence goes on along the minus strand of NZ_LMJT01000009.1, from coordinate 6,840 downwards.
TGCCCATCGGCAGATAGGGTTTCTGCGGGACGAAGGCGACCGTCTTGCCGCGCGGCATCGCGATAGAGCCCGAGCCCCAGGGCCAGAGACCCGCAAGCGCGCGGATCAGCGTGCTCTTGCCCGTGCCGCTTTCGCCGACGATCAGCACCTTCTCGCCGAGGCCGATCAGCACCGTCGCGTCCGCGATCACGATCCGGCCATTGCTGTGGGCGATCGAAAGCCCGTTGAGCTGGATCGCACCATCATCGCTCTCGGTATGCTCGACCCGCGTCTCGTCAGCCATGATGGTGCCGATGTCGAGGCCTTCGAGCGCCTCCTGCAATTCGTCGACGCGCGTCACCGAGGCGAACCATTCGGCGAGGCGGACGACGTTGTCGACGAACCAGATCAGCGCGGCCTGCACGGCGCTGAACGCCGCCACCACCTGCATCACCGCGCCTAGCGACACCTCGCCGGCGAGATATTTCGGTGCGATCAGCAGCAGCGGCACGATCGGGAAAAGAGCGCCATTTGTGTTGAGCACCAGGGCGATGACCCCCTGCTGCTTGATCACCCGCAGCCAGGCGGCGACGACGCGGCGGTAATTCTCGCCGACGGAGCTGCGCTCGTCCGCATCGCCGCGGATCAGCGCGATGCTCTCGGCATTCTCGCGCAGCCGCGTCATCTCGGCTCTGAACTGCGCCTCGGTCTCGTTCTTGGCGGCGATGCGCGCGACCAGCGGCCGCCCCGTCAGATAGGCGGCGAGCGAGGCCAGTGCGGCATAACCGATCGCGGAGATTGCCATGTAGCTGGGGATCACGATCTCGGTGCCCGCCAGCACGAAGTGGGCGGAGCCGGCGACATGCCACAGGATCGCGGCGAACGTCGCAGCCGTGACGGCCGCGCTGATCAATCCGATCGCGAATTCGACGAGGGGCTCGATCGCGAGGCGGACATCCTCGGCGATGCGGTATTCCGGTGCCGCCTGCTCCTCGGCGACGAATTGCAGCCGATAATAGCGCTGGTCGGCGATCCACCAGCCGGCGAGACGGTTCGTCAGATACTCGCGCCACCGCATCTGAAGCAACATGCGGCTGATCACCAGAGCCGAGAGGCTCAGCGCGGAAGCAGCGACCAACAGTGGCAGCCATCCCGCGGCGCCCCAGGCTGCGGCGGCATCGCGCTTTTCGAGCGCATCGAAGAACAGCCGGTTCCAGGTATTGACACCGACGGCGGCGCCGAGTTGGGCGCCGACGAAGACAAGCACCGCGATCGTCAGCCCCCAGGCCCGGAGCCGCGTCTTGCCCTGCCAGAAGGGTAGCGCCGCCGCGAAGAAGCGGCGCATGCGCGAACGGCGGGCGAAGCGCGCTCTCTCAGTCATGCAAATCGCAACTCCAGCGCTGCATCCAAGAGCCACCTAGCGGCGTGGCTTGCCGGGAACGCTTGCCCGTCGCGACGGTTCCCCCGGCGTTGGGAATGCGAGCTCCGTGGAGGAGGGCTTCAAGGCCGAAAGGAGGGAGGCGGCGCCCTGATCGGGCGGGTTTCTGCGGGTTGCCCCCCGGCAATCTCAACAGGCGGCGGCATCAGGGCTTGGCTCAGGAGCACTCTTGACCCCATATGACGCGCAGGTAACGTTCGCACGGCGCCATGGCCGTGCCTCCTTCCGTCAGGGGAAACATGTCAGCCACGTCCCACCGCCGGCCCTCGCAGGGGCGATCGCTGGCCGCTCGCCTCGGGCAGTCGCGCGTCGCCTCGCGCCTCGAGGACGAGGTGCGGGTCACGGCCGCCGATCTGGTCGACAGCGTCGCCGAAGCCCGGCTGAAGGTCGCGGCCGTGCGCTACAAGGTGCAGGACGAGGTCCGCAATAGGACCGAGAAGCTGCGCAGCAGGGTGAGCGAGGCTCGCAACAAGCTCGGCGACGAGGCGCGCTTCATCAAATCCTGGATCGACGACCCGCTCCGCACCGGCTCGGTCACGCCGTCGAGCCCGGCCCTGGCGCGGCGCATGGCATCCTTTGTCGACCCCGCGCTGCCCGGCCCCGTCATCGAGATCGGCCCCGGCACCGGGCCGGTGACCGAGGCGCTGATCGAGCGTGGCATCAGCGAGGACCGGCTGATCCTGGTCGAATACAGCCCGGAATTCTGCAAGCTGCTGCGGCAGCGCTTCCCGCGCGCCACGATCGTCGAGGGCGATGCCTACGCGTTGTCGACGACCCTTGCCGGGTATCTGCAGGACAAGGCCATCGCGGTCGTCTCGAGCCTGCCCCTGTTCAACCAGCCCCCGGTGATGCGGACCGCCTTGGCAAAGGATGCCTTCACCCTGCTGATCGACGGCGCGCCCTTCATCCAGTTTACCTATTCGGTGGTCTCTCCCGTGCCGCGCAAGGGTTCCGGCCTGAAGAGCTTCGTTTCGGACTGGGTTTTGCGCAACATCCCACCCGCCCGCGTCTGGGTCTACCGCCAGACGGGCTGAGACTTCCCCGGCCAGGATTGCCCAGCCAGGATTGCCCAGCCAGGAATTGCGCACGCCGCGCATGATCGCGCAACGATCGCAGCCGGCACCAACCCAATCGTAATACTTCCTTTCTAAGAACCCCTCGAGACCGCGGCGGCGCGAACGAGGACACTGCACCGAAAATGAAAGGCGAGGCACCGCGTTTCAGCCTGCCGCGATGGCGCTTCACCCGCTGGCTGGCGGATGCCGGGACGGATGTGCCTACCGAGATCCGGGTCGCGCTCGTCGGCGGCCTCTACGGCACGCTTCCGATCTTCATCGGCGGCGTGGCGAACACAGTGGCGGTGTCGCTGCTGATCTCGCTGCGAATCCCGACCTGGCCATTCATCCTTTGGTGCGTCTTCGAGGTGGTCTGCTGCGCCACCCGCCTCGTGGTACTGCTGATCGCCCAACGCCGCGCCGCACGGCACGAGCCGACCCCGACCGATCTCTATCTCCTTCTTGGCGTCGCATGGGCCGCGGGCGTCGGCTTCGGCACCTTCATCAGCCTGACCAGCGGCGATTGGGTGGTCGCGTCGCTGGCCTGCCTCTCCGCCGCAGCCATGGTCGGGGGCATCTGCTTCCGCAATTTCGGCGCGCCGCGCATGGCCGGGCTGATGATCTTCATGACGCTCGGCCCCTGCTGCTTCGCGGCACCGTTCCTGGGCGAGCCGATCATGCTGATCGTCTTCCTGCAGATCCCGTTCTACCTCTACAGCATGACCAAGGCTGGTTACCGGCTCAACGCCATGCTGGTTACGACGATGCAAGCCGAGCGCGACCACGCTTTCCAGGCCAGGCACGACATGCTCACCGGCTTGTCGAACCGCGCCGGGCTGGCCCAGGCGCTCGATGCAAGCCTCTCCCGCTCCGCGGACGGGCCGAGCCTCGCCTTCATCTATCTCGACCTCGACGGCTTCAAGGCCGTCAACGACACGCATGGCCATATGGCCGGCGACCAACTCCTGCAGCTCGTATCGGAGCGCCTGCGCCGTTTGATCCGCACGGGCGACCTTGCGGCGCGGATCGGCGGCGACGAATTCATCGTGCTGTCCGACCAGGTCGGACGCGCCCAGCTGAAGCGGTTCGGCGAACGTCTGGTCCGCGACATCTCGCAACCCTACGACCTCGACGACCGCACGACACTCCGGATCGGCGTGTCGGTCGGGATCGCGCTCGCACCCGAGCACGGCAGCGACATGGAAAGCCTGATGAGCGCCGCCGACAACGCGCTCTACCAGGCCAAGTCGGGCGGCAAGTCGCGCTGCGTGATTGCGACCGCCGCGATGCTCGCCGCTCCGCGGCGCGCGCTCGCCCGAGACGCGGAGCGGCTGCAGTGAGCCTTTGGCTGCTCGCGCGTCCCGTCATGCGGCATCGCCGGGTCGCGCCATTGCCCCTGAGGCACTCTCCGATGCCGAAAATATCAGCAGCGCGCTCGCCGGAAAGAGAAAATCTTAATCATAGCGACGCAAGCTCCGCGACAGGATAAATCGGCAACGTCGCAGCATCCAATCATGTGGCGCGCGGACGCCGCCTTGACCCGGATGGTGCCTGTGCAGTTCTTCCCCGCCTCGATCAAGAATTACCTCGTCGCCACCATGGCCTGCCTCTGCGTTCCAGGGGTCGGCGCGCTGACCTATCTGGCCGCACAATCCTGGGGCGAGGTGCGCACCAATATGCGCCTGGCCGACCTCGTCGAGGCCGATCGCGCCTTGCTGCTCACCGGCAACCTGATCCGGAGCAATCGCGGCCAGGCGCAGACCGCGATCCAGGCGCTCGACGATCCCAAGCCCGTCGTCGCGAGGATCGAGCAGGCGAACCGCGGCGAGGTGGCGAATGCCGTGGCACGGCTGAAGACCACCGATCTTGCCGAGCGTGACGCCCTGGCCGAGGCGATCCTGCGCCAGGACAAGGCGACCGAGGCAAAACTCCCCGACATCCACGCCGAGGCTGCCAAGCCGAAGGCGCAGCGCAGCCTCGCCGCCACCATGCCCTGGTACAACGGCGTCGGCGACATCGAAGGCGCGCTGGTGAAAGCTTCGAACGCGACCGCCAATGCGGTCAGGCTGGCCGACCCGGTACTTGCGGACCTGCAGGCATTCAAGGCGGCAGGCTGGCGCGTCCGCTCCAGCTACGGGACCCAGTGCTCGGTACTGCGCCCGGCGCTGGGCTCCGGCAAGGCGCTTGAACCCAGCCAGTGGCGTGCGATGGGTGAGCTGCGCGGCGCGTCCAGCGCCGGCGTCTCCCAGCTCCAGCAGCTTGCTGCACGCCCGGGCGTCGGGGCCGAGCTGGTGCGCAAGGTCGGCGCGATGTCGACCGAGGTCCAGGCTGCCAACCGCTTCATGGACGATCTGATCGGACGCCTGGGCGCGGGCACCGGCCCGGTGATCTCGCCCGAGGAATGGACCAAGCAATGCAACGGCCCCTTCGCCGGGATCGTCGCCGCGGTCGAGCAGTCGCTCGACGACATGGCGCAGACGACGCAGGCCAAGCTCGACCGGGCCTGGCTCGGGCTTTCCGTCATCGGCGCGCTGCTGGCGGCCCTGCTCACCGTCTGCGTCGTCAGCTGGCGCGGTGTCCAGCGCCGCATCACCAGGCCGGTCGTCGCGCTGAAATCGGCGCTCGACGTGATGCAGGCCGGCGATTTCTCGCAGCCGATCCCGAAAACCGCCTCTCCCGACGAGATCGGCGCGCTGAGCGGCGCTCTCGAAGCCTATCGCGAGAACGCGCTGGCGCTCGACGCCAGCCGGCGCGACCGCGAGCTGGCGATGCTGGCCGACAGCCAGCAGGCCGCCAATGTCCAGAAACTGCTGGGCGAGGTCGCGACCATCGTCGCGGCTGCCCAGGCCGGCGACTTCTCCGGGCAGGCCCGCGTCGGCGATGTCGGCGGACCGCTCGGCGATCTGGTCGCGGGGATCAACGAGATCAACGCGGTGGTGGATTCGGCGACGAACGAGTTCTCGCGGGCGCTGTCGGCGGTGGCCGGGGGCGACCTGACGGTGCGGGTGGATTCGGCCTATCGCGGCAAGNGCGGTGGTGGATTCGGCGACGAACGAGTTCTCGCGGGCSCTGTCGGCGGTGGCCGGGGGCGACCTGACGGTGCGGGTGGATTCGGCCTATCGCGGCAAGTTCGCCGAGCTGAAGGGCGCGATCAACGAGACGGTCGACCGGCTGTCCTCGACGGTGCGCACGATCCAGGTGACCTCGGCCGATGTGGGCTTAGCCGCCCGCGAGATCAACATGGGTGCCGACGACCTCTCGATGGCCGGGGGCGACCTGACGGTGCGGGTGGATTCGGCCTATCGCGGCAAGTTCGCCGAGCTGAAGGGCGCGATCAACGACACCGTCGACCGGCTGTCCGCGACGGTGCGCACGATCCAGGTGACCTCGGCCGATGTCGGGCTGGCCGCCCGCGAGATCAACATGGGTGCCGACGACCTCTCGAAGCGCACCGAGGAGCAGGCCTCGAGCCTGGAAGAGACCGCCGCCACCACCGAGGAGCTCGCGGCCTCGGTCAAGGCCTCGGCCCAGGCCTCGAAGGAGGCCGCCGCCATCGCCGACGATGCGATGCAGGCGGCGCAGTCGGGCGGGCTGATCGCCGGCCAGGCGGTCGAGGCGATGGCGCGCATCGAGAGCGCCTCGACCAAGATCTCCGACATCATCCGGGTGATCGACGACATCGCCTTCCAGACCCTGGAAGAGACCGCCGCCACCACCGAGGAGCTCGCGGCCTCGGTCAAGGCCTCGGCCCAGGCCTCGAAGGAGGCCGCCGCCATCGCCGACGATGCGATGCARGCGGCCCAGTCGGGCGGGCAGATCGCCGGCCAGGCGGTCGAGGCGATGGCGCGCATCGAGAGCGCCTCGACCAAGATCTCCGACATCATCCGGGTGATCGACGACATCGCCTTCCAGACCAACCTGCTGGCGCTGAACGCAGCCGTCGAGGCGGCCCGTGCTGGCGATGCCGGCAAGGGCTTCGCGGTCGTGGCCTCCGAGGTGCGCACGCTGGCGCAGCGCTCCAGCGCCGCCGCCAAGGACATCTCCGGCCTGATCTCGTCCTCGAACATGGAGGTCGG
>NZ_LMJT01000009.1:0-251 GCF_001429395.1 Allobosea sp. Root381 | reverse complement strand
GAGGGCGTCAAGCTGGTGCGCCAGGCCGGCGAGCAGCTCGACCAGATCCTGTCGCATTCGCGCAAGGTCGCGGCGACCATCGCCGACATCTCGGCGGCCGCCGGCGAACAGGCCAACGGCATCGACGAGATGAGCCAGGCGGTGGCACATCTCGACGAGATGACGCAGCAGAACGCGGCGCTGTCCGAAGAAAGCGCGGCGTCGGCCGCCTCGCTCTCCTCCCGCATCGGCCAGCTCAACGACCTCGTCGC
>NZ_LMJT01000008.1 GCF_001429395.1 Allobosea sp. Root381 | reverse complement strand
GTTCGGCGGACCTGCTCGACGATTCCGGGGATCGAGAGCGGGGCCTCGTCGACGAGCTTGAGATGGTGGGGGCGGACATAGAGCGCGGCCGGGCCACCCTGGTTCTGGGAGAGGCCGCCGAGGACGGGGCGGTCATCGAGGAAGGCCTGGCTGCCGACGATCCTGACGGGCAGGCGGTTGGCCTCGCCGAGGAACTCGCAGACGAAGGGTGTGGCGGGGTGGTCGTAGACGTCGTCGGGGGTGCCGACCTGTTCGAGGCGGCCCTCATGCAGGATGGCGACGCGGTCGGCGAGTTCGAGCGCCTCCTCCTGGTCATGGGTGACGAAGACGGTGGTGTGGCCGGTGCGGCCGTGCAGCTCGCGCAGCCAGGCGCGCAAATCCTTGCGGATTTTTGCGTCGAGGGCGCCGAAGGGCTCGTCGAGCAGCAGAACCTGCGGCTCGATCGCCAGCGCCCGGGCGAGCGCGACGCGCTGGCGCTGGCCGCCGGAGAGCTGGCTCGGATAGCGCTTCGCCAGATCCGGTAGTTGAACGAGTTCGAGCAAGGCTTTGACTCGATTCGAAATCTCGGCGCGCGAGGGCCGCTCGCTGCGCGGCCGCGAGCGCAGGCCGAAGGCGATGTTCTCGGCCACCGTCATGGTCTTGAACAGGGCGTAGTGCTGGAAGACGAAGCCGATGCGCCGGTCGCGCAGCGACAGGCTGCGGGTGTCGACATCGCCGAACAGGACGCGCCCGCCATCGGCCTGCTCGAGGCCTGCGATCAGCCGCAGCAGCGTGGTCTTGCCCGAGCCGGAGGGGCCGAGCAGGGCGACGAGCTCGCCCGGCTGGATGTCGAGCGAGACGTTGCGGACGGCGGCGAAGGCCTGGAAGCGCTTCTCGATGGCCGCGATGGTGACAGCGACGGACATGGTGCTGGTCTCCCGGTCAGTGGTGGCGCGCGGCGGCGATGGCGTCGCCATAGCGCCATTCGAGCAGGCTCTTGAGGGCCAGCGTGACGAGGGCGAGACCCGCCAGCAGCGAGGCGACGGCGAAGGCGGCGGCGCTCATGTACTCGTTGTAGAGGATCTCGACATGCAGCGGCATGGTGTTGGTCAGGCCGCGGATCTTGCCCGAGACCACGGCGACCGCGCCGAACTCGCCCATCGCCCGGGCGTTGCAGAGCAGCACGCCGTAGAACAGGCTCCACTTCACATTCGGCAGGGTGATGGCGAAGAACACCCGCCAGGGCGAGGCGCCCAGCGTCAGCGCCGCCTCCTCGTCGGTCGAGCCGAGCGCCTGCATATGCGGGATCAGCTCGCGCGCGACGAAGGGGAAGGTGACGAAGACGGTGGCGAGCACGAGGCCGGGCAGGGCGAAGATGATCTCGATGTCGTTGGCCTTGAGCCAGGGGCCGAGATAGCCCTGGGCGCCGAACAGCAGCACGTAGACCAGCCCCGAGATCACCGGCGAGACCGAGAAGGGCAGGTCGATCAGGCTGACCAGCAGGTTCTTGCCCCGGAACTCGAATTTTGCGATCGCCCAGGCGGCGGCGACGCCGACGACGAGGTTGAACGGCACCGCGATCGCGGCGACGAGCAGGGTCAGGCGGATCGCGGCGACCGCATCCGGCTCGGTGACCGCCTCGCGATAGGCGACCCAGCCGCGGGCGCCGGCCTCGACGAAGACCGAGACCAGCGGCAGCAGCAGGAACAGCGCCAGGAAGGCGAGCGAGACCGCAATCAGCAGCACCTGGACGAGCGGGCTCTCGCTGCCGATGCGGCGCTCCGCGTGCGGGGCGGCGGGCCGGGCGGCCTGGCCTTGCAGGGTGGCGTCAGACATCGCCGAGCTTCCGTCTCGTCCGGGCCTGGATCAGGTTGACCAGCAGGATCAGGGTGAAGGACAAAAGCAGCATCATCGTCGCGATCACCGCGGCGCCGGCATAGTCGAACTGCTCGAGCTTGATCACGATCAGCAGCGGCGCGATCTCGGAGACCATCGGCACGTTGCCGGCGATGAAGATCACCGAGCCGTACTCGCCGACGGCGCGCGCGAAGGCGAGGACGAAGCCGCTGAGCAGCGCCGGCAGCACCGGCGGCAGCACGACCCGGAAGATCGTGCGCAGGCGGCTCGCGCCGAGCAGGGCGGCGGCCTCCTCGATGTCGCCTTGCGCCTCCTCCAGCACCGGCTGGACCATGCGTACGACGAAGGGCAGGCCGATGAAGATCAGCGCCACCATGACGCCGAGCGGGGTGTAGGCGACCTTGATGTCGAACGGCGCGAGCAGGCTGCCGATCCAGCCGTTCGGCGCATAGATCGCGGCGAGCGCGATGCCGGCGACCGCGGTCGGCAGGGCGAAGGGCAGGTCGACCGCGGCGTCGACCAGGCGCCGGCCGGGGAAGCGGTAGCGCACCAGCACCCAGGCCAGGATCAGCCCGAACACGGCGTTGACGGACGCCGCGAACAGCGCGCCGAGGAAGGAGAGCCGCAAGGCGGCGAGCGTCCGCGGCGAGGTCGCGATCGCCCAGATCTCGCTGGGGCCCGCGCTCGCCGCCTTGACGAAGAGCGCGGCGAGCGGGATCAGCACGATCAGCGACAGCGCGGTCAGCGTGATGCCGAGCGACAGGCCGAAGCCCGGCAGCACGCTCGGCTGGCGCCAGCCCGATGTTGCCGCTCTCCCCGCCATGGCTCAGCGCGCCGGCTTGTAGAGCTGGTCGAAGGTGCCGCCGTCGCCGAAATGGGTCGGCTGCGCCTTGGCCCAGCCGCCGAAGACGGCGTCRATGGTGACGAGCTCGACCTTGGGGAAGTTGGCGATGTCCTTCGGATCGGCCGCTTCCGGATTGCGCGGCCGGTAGAAATGCTTGGCGATGATSGCCTGGCCCTTGGGCGTGTAGAGGAAGTCGAGATAGGCCTGGGCCTCGGCCCGGGTGCCCTTGGCGTCGACATTGCCGTCGACGATCGTCACCGGCGGCTCGGCCAGGATCGACAGGCTCGGCACGACGATGTCGAACTTGTCGGGGCCGAACTCCTTCAGCGCCAGGAAGGCCTCGTTCTCCCAGGACAGGAAGACGTCGCCGATGCCGCGCTGGGTGAAGGTGGTGGTGGCCCCGCGCGCGCCGGTGTCGAGCACCGGGACGTTGGCGAGCAGCTTGCCGATATAGTCGCGCACCTTGGCCTCGTCGCCGCCGAAGGCCTTCTCGGCATAGGCCCAGGCGGCGAGATAGTTCCAGCGCGCCCCGCCCGAGGTCTTGGGGTTCGGCGTGATGATCTGGACGCCGGGCTTGACCAGGTCGCCCCAGTCCCGGATCGCCTTSGGATTGCCCTTGCGCACCAGGAAGACGATCGTCGAGGTGTAGGGCGAGGAGTTCTGCGGCAGGCGCGACTGCCAGTTCTCCGGCAGCTTCTTCGAGCGGCTCGCCACCGCATCGATGTCGCCGGCCAGCGCCAGCGTCAGCACATCGGCGTTGAGCCCGTCGATCACGGTGCGCGCCTGCGCCCCCGAGCCGCCATGCGACTGCCGGATGGTCGCGATCTTCTTCGCGTTCCGGCCGTTCCAATCCGCGATGAACGCCGCATTGATCTCACGGTAAAGCTCCCGCGTCGGATCATACGAAACGTTCAAAAGCTCCGTCTGCGCAAGGGCCGCNCCGTTCCAATCCGCGATGAACGCCGCATTGATCTCACGGTAAAGCTCCCGCGTCGGATCATACGAAACGTTCAAAAGCTCCGTCTGCGCAAGGGCCGCWGGGRCAAAGCCAAAGCTCAGCGAGACAGCGCCCAAAACAAGGCCAGAACAGACCACACGGCGAAAGGATTGGCGACGCATCGGACTCTCCGCTGTTTCGATCGGCCCCCCTGCTGCAGACGGGCATTCTTTCCGCATAACTAAGCGTATGCCGGGCCAGAGGGGCCGAGAACAGCATCGGGCAGCACTGGGTTTCAAAATCGGCCGTCCCGAGAGAATGCCCTGCTCAGTTCGGGCGCTGGCGGAAGGCTGGTCTTTCCTTCTTCGGATGGTGGCTTCCGGCGAAATCGACTCCTGCCGCCCTGAAACACATTCCGGCGCCCCGGGGTTCCGGCGGGACCTGCGGCAGCGGCCGGCCGCCGCGAAAGGCAACGGCATCCACGCTCCCCCCGTCAAGCCACAGAGACTGGTCGTGGACGGAAGACCCCCGGTCATGTTGCCGCAGCCCCAGGGACCGCAGCCCAGGCAGGGCGACGTGCCCGCCACGTTGTCCGTTGCTGATTTGGCTCAGACCCAGGTCGTTATCTCGGGCCTGCGCCGCTTCGCAGCTTGTCCGCGATGACGGCGCGCCCTTCTGACTGACGTCGGCAGGCGCTAAGCCAGTGCGCGCCTGAGGCCGTTGATGGCGGCTTCAGGCGTCGTGACCACGCGCACGCCGGTCGCCGCCGCGATGGCGTGCCTGGCGCGGGCGAGGGAGAACTGGCCGAGGATCAGCGTGTCGACGCCCTTGAGTGTTGCCGCCGCCTCGGCCGCCAGCCGATCATGCCTCTCGCCGTCGCCGGCCTTCAGCGCGGCGAGTGCGCCTTCCGCGACGATACCTTTGACCTCGACGGGCCGACCCGCCATCTCGTTGAGCTCCTGCGTCAGCGCGGGCAGGGAAGGGGCGAAGGTCACGAGGAGGCCGATCTTCCCGCTCAGCGCCAGCGCTTCCGCGAAAGCCGATTCATTGGGCCGCAACACCGGGATCGGCAGCGCCCGCTTGACGGCATCGATCGCGGGCCCGAAGGCCGAGCAGGTGAAGAGAATAGCCTTCGCCGGCCCGGTCGCGCCCTCGCTTGCCGCCGCGTAGCGCCCGAGCGTCAGGAAGCGCTCGGTCATGGCGTCGTCGAGGCGGCCCCGGGCGGCGAGGTCGCTCGCCAGAGAGGTGTCGAGGAGATCGAAGGGCTTCGCCTCTGGCCAATGCGCGGCGAAGGCCGCCCGCGACGGCAGCACGGACTCCTCCAGCGCATGAATGAGCGCGATGCGCGGTGCGGCTTCAGTCATGATGTCGGATGCCTTGTCAGTCGCTGACCAGCTTGCGCGCCTTCAGCAGCGCGAGCAGCCCCTCGTCGCGGCGTTGTTCCAGTTCGGCGATGGAGCGGCCGGCTGCCTCCTCCGCCACGCCCTCGACGATCTTCGCCTGGACGCCTGCATCGAGGGAGGGGTTGCCGAGCGACTCCCAGCGCCGCAGCTGGCTCGGGCCGAGATGCGCGAGATAGCCGGCGATGCCGCCTTCGCCGCCGCCGAGATGGTAGGTCATGTGAGGGCCCATCAGCGCCCAGCGCAGGCCGGGGCCATGGCAGAGCGCGGCATCGATGTCGGCGACGCTCGCCACGCCCTGTTCGACAAGATGGACCGCCTCGCGATAGAGCGCCGAGGCCAGCCGGTTGGCGATATGTCCCGGCATTTCCCGGTTCAGCACGACCGGCCGACGACCGAGCGTGCGGTAAAATGCGGCCGCCCGGGCCACGACATCCGCATCGGCGCCGACGATCTCGACCAGCGGCACCAGATGCGGCGGGTTGAACGGATGCGCCACGACGATGCGTTCGGGCGTCGCGCAACCGGCGACGATGGCGCTGCGAACCAGCGCCGAGGTCGAACTGGCGATGATCGCCTCCGGCCCGGCAAGGGCGTCGATCTCGGCCAGCAGCTTGCGCTTGACCGCCTCGTTCTCGGGTCCGTTCTCCTGGACGAAGCCGGCGCCTTCCAGCGCCGTCTCCATCCGGGTCGAGAAGGCGATCTCGCCGTGGCCGCTCAGGCCGAGTTCGGCGAGTTGCGCGCGCGCCCGTTCGACATAGGCCCGGAAGCGCGCCTCGGCTTGTCGGTTTGGGTCATAGGCCGAGACCTGCAGGCCGTGGGCGCTGGCGAGCGCAGCCCAGCTGGCGCCGATCATGCCGGCGCCGATGATGGCGATGTGCCGGGCTGTCTCGCTCATGTCGCGCGCTCCGTCGTGGTCACTCGGCCTTGAGGCCGGCCGCCTTGATCAACTCGCCCCATTTCGCGATCTCCATGTCGATCCGCGCGGTCGCCTCGGCAGGCGTGCTCGGCTTGGGCACGACGCCCTGCAGCGCGAACGCCTCCTTCAGCTTGGGGCTCTGCAGAGCCTTATTCAGCTCGGCGTTGAGCTTGTCCAGGATCGGCTGGGGCGTGCCGGTCGGGGCGAGCAGCCCGAACCAGGAGGAGACCTCGAAACCGTCGAGGCCCTGCGAGATCGCGGTTGGCGCCTCCGGCATGAAGGGCGAGGGCTCGGTGCCGGTGGTCGCGATCGCCCGAAGCGAGCCTGCCTTCACATGCTGCAGCACGGCGGGAATCGTGTCGAACATGATCTTGACCTGGCCCGCCACCATGTCGGTCATCGCCGGACCGGAGCCGCGATAGGGCACGACGGGCATCTTGGTGCCGGCCTTGATGTTGAACATCTCGCCCGAGAGATGCTGCGGCGAGCCCTGCCCGGAGGAGGCGTAGGAATAGCCGTCCGGGTTCGCCTTGATCTGTGCAATCAGCTCCGGAACCGTCTTGGCCGGGACGGAGGGGTGGACGACGAGCGCGAGGCCGACATTGCCGGCGAGCCCGACCGGAACCAGGTCCTTCTTCAGGTCGAAGCCGGGCTTCGCTTGCAGCCCCATATTGATCGAATGGCTGGTGAGGGCGCCCAGCAGCAGGGTGTAGCCGTCGGTTGTGCCACGCGCCACCGCTGCGGCCCCGACGCTGCCGCCGGCACCGGCCCGGTTCTCCACGATCATGCGCTGGCCGAGGCTGTTCGACATTTCCTCGGCGACGACGCGCCCGATGATGTCGGTCGCGCCGCCCGGCGCATAAGGCACGATCAGCGTGATCGTCCTCTGTGGATAGGCCTGGGCGAAAGCTGCATTGGGCAGGGCCAGCGCAAGGCCGGCGAGCGCGCCGACGACATGGCGACGGTTGATCATGGTATTCCTCCGGGATGGTCGAAGCGGACGGGTTGGGCCCCGTCTCGCGGCAAAGGCTTGGGCCGGGTGGCCGATCAGCAGAAGTCGAAGTCGCAGCCCTCGTCGGCCTGAAGCACGGTAGTAAGGTAGAGGTGGCGATAGCCGCGCGTTTCTTCTTCAAGATGCGCGGGCGGGCGCCATTCGCCCTTGCGCCGGGCGAGTTCGGCCTCGTCGACGAGCAGGGCGATCTCGCGAGCCTCGACATCGAGGCGGATCATGTCGCCGTCGCGGACGAGCCCGAGCGGGCCGCCGACCGCCGATTCCGGCGTGATGTGCAGCACGATGGTGCCGAATGCGGTGCCGCTCATCCGGGCATCCGAGATGCGGACCATGTCCTTGACACCGGCCTGGGCAAGCTTCTTGGGGATCGGGATATAGCCGGCTTCGGGCATGCCGGGCGCGCCCTTCGGGCCGGCGTTGGTCAGCACCAGAACGTCATCCGCCTTCACGTCGAGAGCGGGGTCGTCCATGCGCCGGACCATGTCCTCGACCGAGGCGAAGACCACGGCACGCCCGGTGTGATTAAGCAGGTCGGGCGAGGCCGCGGAATGCTTGATGACCGCGCCGCCGGGCGCGAGGTTGCCGCGCAGCACTGCCATGCCGCCGGTCGGCTTCACCGGGCTCCGGGCCGTGCGGATGATGCTCTGGTTGGGGACGTCCTCGGCGGCGTCCGCGATCTCGCCGATGGTGCGCCCGTCGATGGTCGGAGCCGAGCGGTCGAGATGGTCGCCGAGCTCCTTCATCAGCTTCGGCACGCCGCCGGCCCAGTGGAAATGCTCCATGTAGTGGTCGCCGGAGGGCTTGAGGTCGATCAGCACCGGCACCTTGCGTCCGATGGCGTCGAACTCCTCCAGGTTGATCGTCAACCCGGCACGGCGCGCGATCGCGGCCAGATGCACGAGCCCGTTAGTAGAGCCCCCGATCGCCTGCAGCACGGTCAGCGCATTGCGTAAGGCGGTCTGCGTCAGCAACTCGCTCGGCTTCGGTCCGCCCTTGGCGAGGCGCACCGCCTCGCGCCCGCTCGCCTCGGCGGCACGGATGCGGTCGGCATGGGTTGCGGGGATCGTGCCCGAGCCGGGCAGGGCGATACCGAGCGCCTCGACCAGGCAGCCCATGGTGCTGGCCGTGCCCATCACCATGCAGGTGCCCTGCGTCGGGGCGAGGCGCCCGCTCAGCACCTCGATCTCCGCCTCGTCGATCTTGCCGGCGCGATGCTCGCCCCAGAGCCGGCGGCAATCGGTGCAGGCTCCCAGAACCTCGCCCTTGTGATGCCCTACGAGCATCGGGCCGGTGATGAGCTGGATCGCCGGGACATCGGCGCTGACTGCGCCCATCAGCTGGGCAGGGACGGTCTTGTCGCAGCCGCCGATCAGCACGACGGAATCGCAGGGCTGCGCCCGGATCATCTCCTCGGTGTCGATGGCCATGAGGTTGCGCAGGAACATCGAGGTCGGGTTGGCGAAGGATTCGTGGATGGAGATCGTCGGGAACTCCATCGGCAGTCCGCCGGCGAGCATGACGCCGCGCTTCACCGCTTCGATCAGCCGCGGCACATTGCCATGGCAGGGGTTGAAGTCGCTGAAGGTGTTGGTAATGCCGATGATCGGCCGGTCGAGCGCATCGTCGGAAAAGCCGGCGGCCTTGATGAAGGCTTTGCGCAGGAACAGCGAGAAGCCGGGGTCGCCATAGGTCGCAAGATTGCGACGCATGCCGCGTGCCGCGGGCTTCAAGGATGGGTTATCGTTGTCGGACGTGCTCATGGCGCTATGGGAACCAGATCGCCGCCATGATTGTCAACAATTCTGTTGAAGGATTATAATCTGGCATGCCGACGTCCGCGCTCAAACTCCAGACGACCGACCGTGTCCGCGGCATTGCCGCCGCGCTGGAGGAGGAGATCGTGCTCGGCTGGCTCCTTCCGCGTGAGCGGCTGGTCGAGGAGGAACTGGCGGAGCGGCTGGCGGTGAAGCGCCATGTCGTGCGCGAGGCGCTGGCCGAGCTGGAGCGGGTCGGCCTCGTCGAGCGCGTCCCTAACCGCGGTGCCTTCGTGAAGCTGCTGGAGCCGCTCGAAGTCCGGCAGATCTATTCGGTGCGCGAGGCGCTGGAGACTCTGGCCGCCGCGCAGGTACCACTGCCGGTCGCGTCCGCAGTGCTGGTGCGATTGCATGCCGTCCAGAAGCAACATGCCGCGGCGGTCGAGGCCGGAGACGCCCGTGCCGCCTTCCGCGCCAACATGGCGTTCCACGAGGCGCTGTTTGACGCCTGCGGCAACCCCCATCTGGTCGAACTGATCCAGGCCATGGCCCAGAAGGTCCATGGCGCCCGTTCGATCACCGCCGCGAGCCCTGCGCATCTGAAACTGGCCCGTGACGAGCACGCCGCCATGGTCGCGGCGCTGGAGGCCGGCGACCGCGAGCGCCTGGTTGGCCTCTGCCGCCAGCATCTCCTACCATCGCGCGACGCCTATATCGCTGCGGTGGAGGCCCGCTTCGCCCGTCCGAGCGGCGGTGTCGTCGCCGCACCCCGACCGTAGCGGACAGGGGCGTTCAGGCCGCGCTTTCGATGCCGAGCTGCCAGCGCGAGACGTCGATCCGGGCGGTCAGCGGCAGGTGGTCCGATGCTTTGCGCGCCAGCGGCGAGTCGTGGACGGCGAGTTCCGAGATCAGGCCGTCCGGCCAGGCCAGGATGCGGTCGAGCGGCAGCATCGGGCGGCGCGAGGGAAAGCTCGGCGGATGCCTCATATCGGCGAAATGGGAGCCGAGCATATCGAGCGCGGACCGGTGATTGCGGCGCCACTCGTTGAAGTCGCCGAGCAGCAGCGTCGGCATCGGCGTCAGTTCGAGGAAGGCGTGCAGCAGCGTAGTCGCCTGATCGATCCGCGAGCGGCGCAGAAGGCCGAGATGGGCCGCGATCACGCGAAACCGGCCCTCGCCGAGATCGAGTTCGGCGACAACCGCGCCGCGCGGCTCGATTCCCGGCAGCTTGAGGCGGAAGCGCCGGTAGGATTTGGGTTCGCTGCGGACCAGCAGCGCATTGCCGTGCCAGCCATGGCCATCGACGACATCGGACTGGACGAGCAGGTGCAGCCCGGTCTCGCGCAGGATCGCGGCGGGATCGAGCAGCCCGGTGCGCTGCCCGAAGCGTCGGTCCACCTCCTGCAGCGCGACGAGGTCGGCGCCGATTTCGGCCAGGACGGAGACGATACGATCAGGCCGGACCCGCCGGTCCGTGCCCCGGCATTTATGGATGTTGTAGGAAGCGACCTTCACCGGACCTCGCTCATCGACATCAGAGATAGGGCATCAGCAGCCGGGCGGCCGCATCACGAATTTTCACTATTGTCCAGCGCCCGTCGATCTCCTCGATCGTGACGGCACGGTCCCGCTTGCGGTCGATGATTCCGTTGAGGCGTTGTGCCAGTTCGCGGTCATAGAACTCCATCGTGACCTCGAAGTTCAGCCGCAGACTCCGTGCGTCCCAGTTCGCGCTGCCGATCAGGCACCAGGATTCGTCCACCGTTGCGAGCTTCGAATGGTCGAAAGGCGGCGGCGAGCGCCAGATGTGGCAGCCGGCCTTGAGCAGCGGGCGGATATGCGCCTGCATCGCCCAGCCCATCAGCCGATGGTTGTTGCGGGCGGGGATGACGATATGGACCTCGACCCCGCGCAGCGCCGCGAGCTGGAGCGCCGTGATCACCTGCTCGTCGGGCAGGAAGTAGGGTGTCGCGATCCGCAGCGAGGTGGTGGCCGCATTGATGGCGGAGAGCAGCGTCAGCATCAGCTGGTCGACGCTCTGGTCCGGGCCCGAGGAGATGACCCGCGCCGGCGCCTTCCCGTCGCGATGCGTCGCCGGATACCAGGTCGCGCCTTCCAGAGTCTCGGCCGTCGAGAACGCCCAGTCGTCGTGGAAGCTCTCCATCGCCTGCCGGACGACGGGCCCCTCGATCAGGAAGTGGACGTCGCGCACCGGCTCCGGCGGTTTCGTCGCCAGCACGTTCTCGCCGCCGATATTGAGCCCGCCGAGGAAGACCCTCTCCCCGTCGATCATGAGGATCTTCTTGTGCAGCCTGAGGTCGAGCAGCGGCATCTTCCATGGCAGCAGAGAATGCAGGTAGCGTGCCACCGGAACGCCTTCCTCACGCAGCCGATGGTAGGCGCGCGAGAACAGGAAGCCGCCGCCAAAGCCGTCGATCAGGACCCGCACCGCGACGCCGCGGCGATGCGCGCACGCAAGCGCTTCGATGAAGCGCAGTCCGAGCTCGTCCGTCCGGAAGATGAAGGTCGAGAGCGCGATGCTCCCCTTTGCTTCGTCGATCGCGGCCAGCATCCGCGGATAGGCCTCGTCCCCGCAGTCGAATATTGCCGCGACGGTGCCGGCTTCGATCCGGGCCCGCGTGATCCTGCCGACCGCGACCTGCAGGCTGCCGGCCGGTCCGTCCGCGGCAACGCTCGTCCGGTGCGGGCTGAGGCCTCCGTCGTTCTCGCCGCGCAGCCGTTGCGCCCGGCGCTTCACCCGGTTGATGCCGAGGGCCAGATAGAGGATTGGCCCGAAGAACGGCGAGAGCCAGGCCAGGCCGATCCAGCCGATCGCCGCCGGAACGTCGCGCTTCTGGAAAAGGGCATGGACGCTTACCGCCCCGGCGCTCGCGACATGGGCGACCGTCAGCAGCAGGGCGCCGTGATCGGCAAGGCTCATGATCAGCGCGGCAGGATCCATCGATCTCCGGATTTACTACGAAGCGCCGCGTTGACACCAGTGCCGCGCGTTCTGCTGCCACAACGCCCGCTGGCGGTGGGAGCGGCGTCCGGAAACGCGTGCATGGGCCGGTTCCGTCGTATAGCTCTCGCGCCCCCAATCGATTCGCGAGAGCCGCCATGCCCAAGCTCTGTCAGTTCACCTCGCCGGCTGACGGCAAGCCCGTCTACGTCAATCCCGCGCTCGTCAGCGTCGTCTACACCTTCAAGGGCGAGCCGCCGGACACTGTCATCGCCTTCGGCAAGGATTTCATGCTCGGCGTCGCCGAAAGCCTGGAAGAGACGGTCAGCCGCCTCGACCGCGCGATGGCGGCGCAAGGCACCGAGGGCTGACGCCGGGCGCGGTGCCTACAGCACCTCGCGCACGCGCAGCAGCGTCGCATCCATGTGAACGCCGATGATGCGGCTCAGCTCCGCGGAGTCGCGCTTCAGCAGGGCGGCCATCATCGCTTCGTGCTCGGCGACGGCCCCGGCCCACTTGACCGGGCCTTCATTGCCGACGAAGCGCAGCCGCTTGATCCGCGCCTGCAGGGTCGCATGCATCTCCATCAGCGCCGCATTGCCCGACGCGGCGACGAGTTTGCTGTGGATCGCCTGGTTGAGCTTGAAATATTCGAGCCGGTCGCGGGTTTCGTAGAGCTCGAGCATATGAGTGTGCATCGCGCGGAGGTCCTCGATCACCGCGTCGCTGGCCTGCTCGCAGGCGATGCGGCCGCCGAGCTGTTCCAGCGCCTTGATCACCTCCAGGATGTCGGCGAGGTCCTTCTCCGTGAAGCGGCGCACGATCGCGCCCTTGGCGGGCAGGATCTCGACCAACCCCTCGCTCGCGAGCGTTTTGATGGCCTCGCGGAGCGGCGTGCGCGAGACGCCGAGCTGAGCGCCGACCACGCCCTCGTTGATGCGTTGCCCCGGTGCGAGCAGGCCTTCGATGATCATGTCTCGCAGGCGCTCGAGCACCTCGTCATGGAGGGTCCGGCGCGTTATGCGGGGGTAGTCGATCGCAGGCTCGCTCATCGCAGCTCCACCCGTGCCAATTCTGCGCCGTTACGGCATGCGCGACAGGGCGCTGTCAAACCGCATGCGTGCGACCCGCAGGCCGCGCGCCTCATCCCTTATGCTTAGAGCAATCCGATTATGCTGCATACAGCATACTTGTGAGGCTTCGGGCCCTGTGGTAGCCAGAGGACCTCATCAGGAGTGGAGCATGGCAATGAACGAGCGGACAGATGGCGAGCTGCCGGTGATTGCCGTGGCGATGGGCGATCCCTCGGGCATCAGCCCCGAGTTGACCGCGCGCGTTCTCGCCGAGCCCGATTTGCGCGCCGCTGCGCGCTATGTCGTCTTCGGCGATGCCCGCCTGCTCGCGCTCGGCATCCAGGACAGCGGCACGGACCCCAAGGTTCGCATCGTGCGTGACGGCGATGCCCTGCCGCTGGGCGACCAGCCGGTCTTCGTCGACCTGGCCAATCACGACCCGGCCGACCTGCAGCGCGCCAAGGCGACGCTGGCCGGCGGCAAGGCCGCGACCGAGAATTTCCGCCGTGCGCTGCAGTTCGCCTCGGCCGGCAAGGCCGATGCTGTGTTCTTCACGCCTTTCAACAAGGCGGCGATGCGCTTCGCCTATCCGGGCTATGACGACGAGATCCGCTTCGTTCGCGACGCGATCGGCTTCGACGGCCCCGCCAGCGAATTCAACGTTCTCGACAAGCTCTGGAACGCACGCGTCACCTCGCACATTCCGCTCTCCGAGGTTGCCAGCAACATCAGCCAGGAGCGCATCCTGCGCGCGCTGACGCTGGCGGATGCCAGCCTGCGCCAGGCCGGATTCAACCCGCCGCGAGTCGCGGTTGCGGGAATCAACCCGCATGCCGGCGACGGCGGCAATTTCGGCCGCGAGGAGATTGATGTCATCGAGCCGGCGGTGAAGGCCGCCAAGGCGAAGGGCTTTACCGTCGAGGGGCCGTTCCCGTCGGACACCGTGTTCCTGCGTGCCAGGAACGGCGATTTCGATGCGGTCCTGACGATGTATCACGACCAGGGCCAGATCGCGATGAAGCTGATGGGCTTCGATAGCGGCATCACGCTGATCGGCGGCTTCCCCTTCCCGATCTGCACGCCGGCCCATGGCACGGCCTATGAGATTGCCGGCAAGGGCATCGCCAATCTGGGCGCGACACGGGCAGCCCTTTCGCTCGCGATCAAGATGGCACAGGACGGAAAGGCGAAGGCCAAGGCTGCCTGAAGGTAAGCCTGATGCAAGAGACCGTCGCCAGAATGCGGTTTGAACAACAGGTCGATAGGGAGAATAACGCATGAAGAACTTTAGCATTACCGCCGTGGTCGCCGGTGCCATCGCCATTGGCGGCGCCGGCGCGGCGCAGGCCTGGCAGCCGACCAAGCCGGTCGAGTTCGTCGTCACCTCGGGTGCCGGCGGCGGCACCGACAATTTCGCTCGCATGGTCCAGTCGATCATCACCAAGCACAAGCTGCTCGAGCAGCCGGTCGTGGTCGTGAACAAGGGCGGCGGCTCGGGCGCTGAGGGCTACGTCCACGGCAAGGCCGGCAAGGGCGACCCCCATCGCGTCGTCTTCGGTACCAACAACGCCTATCTGCTGCCCTACGTCGCCAAGCTCGGCTACAAGCCGGCGGACCTGACGCCGGTGGCAGCGCTGGCGCTCGACGAGTTCCTGCTCTGGGTGAAGGGCGATGCGCCCTATGCCGACGCCAAGGCCTATATCGAGGCGGTCAAGGCCAAGCCGAACGGCTTCAAGATGGCGGGCAGCCAGTCGAAGGACACCGACCAGACGCTGACCTCGATGATCCAGGGTGCGACCGGCGCCAAGTGGATCTACGTGCCCTTCCAGGGCGGCAGCGCGGCCGCGACGCAGCTTGCCGGCGGCCATGTCGACTCCAACACGAACAACCCGAACGAGAATGTCGGCCAGTGGAAGGCCGGGCAGGTGAAGCCGCTCTGCGTGTTCTCGCCGGTGCGTCTGGCCAAGAGCGACCCCGTCTTCGACGGCAAGGGCTGGGGCGACATCCCGACCTGCAAGGAGGCCGGCCTGCCGCTCGAGACCTTCCAGATGCCGCGCACCGTCTGGCTGCCGGCCGAAGTGCCGGCCGACGCCGTGACCTTCTACGAGGGCATCCTCGAAAAGGTCAGCCAGACCCCCGAGTGGAAGGAGTTCGTGTCGCGCACCGCGCAGACGGGTCGCTTCATGAAGGGCAAGGAATTCGCCGATTTCGTTGCCCAGGACGAAGCCGCGAACAAGAAGGTGTTCGAGGCCGAAGGCTGGATCGCCAAGTAAGGCGCCGAGTCGGTTCGCCAAATACGCTCGCCAAGGTACGGCGGAGCTCCAACCGGCTGGATCGCCCCCAAGGGCGGCCCAGCGCTTCATCGCAAGACTCCCGAAGCAGCCAGGGGCCGTCGGTGGGCGCCTCTTCGGTTGCTTCGCCATTGCGTTCACCGCAATGATGCGGCCGCTCCGGCAGCCCGTCGAAAGACGAGGAACTAAGCATGATCACCCGCTTCTGGGCCGAATGCGCGATGGCGCTGACGACCATGATCTTCGGGCTCGGCATCGTCTGGGGCGCGCTCGACTTCGGCATCGGCTGGGATTCCTCCGGCCCGCAGCCGGGTGCCTTCCCCTTCTACACCGGCATGCTCGTCGCGCTCGCCAGCCTGGGCACCATCGTGGTGACCACCGCGCGCCGTTTCGCCGGCAACGACCTGCTCGGCGAGATCTTCCTGGATGCGGAGAGGGCGCGCCGCGTGGCGTCGTTCATCCTGCCGGTGATCGGCTTCGTCGTGCTGAGCGCGACGCTCGGCATGTATGTCGCGACCGTGCTGTATCTCGTCTTCACCATGCGCTTCCAGGGCGGCTATGGCTGGCTTCCCACGCTTGCGACCGGCTTCGGCGCGGCGCTGGCCTTCTATTTCGCGCTGGAGAAGTTCTTCCAGATCGGCCTTCTCAAGGGGCCGCTGGAGCGGTTCCTGGGCTTCTGACAACCAAGACCAGCTGAAACGGGCGCCGCTTCATGGACAATATTGCCAACCTGATGCACGGCTTCTCGGTCGCGCTCACGACGCACCACATCCTGCTGATGATGGCCGGCGTGCTGCTCGGGATCCTGGTCGGCGTGCTGCCGGGCCTGGGCGCGCCGAATGGCGTCTCCCTGCTTCTGCCGCTGACCTTCTCGATGGACCCGGTCTCGGCCATCATCCTGCTGACCTCGCTCTACTGGGGCGCGCTCTTCGGCGGCTCGACGACCTCGATCCTCTTCAACATTCCCGGCGAGCCGTCATCGGTGGCGACGACATTCGACGGCCACCCCATGGCCAAGCAGGGCAAGGCGACGGAAGCACTTTCCTTCGCCTTCCTCTCGGCCGGCATCGGCGCGATGGCCGGCGTGATCCTGATCACGGTGCTGTCGGGCTGGGTCGCGAGCTTCGCGCTGCGCTTCTCTTCGCCGGAATTCTTCGCCGTCTATTTCATCACCTTCGCGAGCTTCATCGGCCTCGGCGGTTCCTCGCCCTTCAAGGCGATCGTCGCGATGGGCGTGGGTTTTGCGCTCGCCTCGATCGGCATGGATTCGGTCTCCGGCAACATCCGTTTGACCTATGATTTCGACGTGCTGCTCGCCGGCGTCAGCTTCCTCATCGCGGTCATCGGCCTGTTCGGCATCGGCGAGTTGATGCTCACCATGGAGGAGGGGCTGCGCTTCAACGGAATCAGCGCCAAGGTGCGGGCCCGCGACGTGCTGAAGACCGCCGCCAAGCTGCCGCGCTACTGGGTCGCGCTGCTGCGCTCCTCGGCGATCGGTATCTGGATGGGAATCACGCCGGGCGGGCCGACCGCGGCTTCCTTCATGAGCTACGCGATGGCCAAGCGTTCCTCGCGCCGTGGCGCCAATTTCGGCAAGGGCGAGCCCGAGGGCGTGATTGCGCCGGAGACGGCCGACCACGCCGCCGGCTCGGCAGCGATGCTACCGATGCTGGCGCTCGGCATCCCGGGCTCGGCCACGGCCGCCGTGATGATGGGCGGCCTGATGATCTGGGGCCTCAACCCCGGCCCGACCCTGTTCACCGACCGCCCCGATTTCGTCTGGGGCCTGATCGCCTCGATGTATCTCGGCAACGTGGTAGCCGTGATCGTGGTGCTCGCGACGGTGCCGCTCTTCGCCTCGATCCTGCGCATTCCGTTCTCGATCGTCGGCCCGGTGATCGTCGTGGTCTGCTTCATCGGTGCCTTCACCGTGGCGAGCAAGGAGTTCGATATCTGGCTGGCGCTGATCTTCGGCTTCGTCGGCTACTTCTTCAAGAAGCTCGATTATCCGATCGCGCCGCTGATTCTCGCGATGGTCATCGGCGACAAGGCCGAGGACGCCTTCCGCCAGTCGATGATCTTCAGCCAGGGCTCGCTCTCGATCTTCTGGTCCAACCCGCTGGTCACGACGCTGATGTCGCTTGGCCTCATCCTGCTGCTGATGCCGCTGATCGGAACCATCTTCCGCCGCCTGCGGGCGCTCGGCAAAACCCGTGCCGCCTGAACCCGCTTTCGCCACTGCTAGATTGCGAGCCTTGCCATGACCGAACCCTACAAGGGCATCATCCCGATCGCGCCGACGATCTTCCACGAGAACGGCGACCTCGACCTCGAGGGCAACCGCCGCGTCATGGACCTGATGGTCGATCAGGGCGTCGACGGCATCTGCATCCTCGCCAACTTCTCCGAGCAGTTCCTGCTGACCGACGAGGAGCGCGACCAGGTCATGCGCCTGTCGATCGAGCAGGTCGCCGGGCGTGTGCCGGTCTGCGTCACGACCTCGCATTTCTCGACCCGCATCGCCGCCCAGCGCGCCAAGGCAGCGGCCGATGCCGGCGCCAAGATGCTGATGATGATGCCGCCCTATCACGGCGCGCTGCTCAAGGCCGACGAGCAGGGCATGATTGAGCACTTCAAAGTTGTGACGGATGCCTGCGGCTTGCCCGTCATCCTGCAGGACGCGCCGCTCTCCGGCGTGACCATGACGGTGCCCTTCATGGTGCGCCTCAACAAGGAGGTGCCGCTGGTCCGCTACTTCAAGATCGAGGTTCCCGGCACCGCCAACAAGCTGCGCGCCCTGATCGAGGCCGGCGGCGACGCCATCGTCGGGCCCTTCGACGGCGAGGAGGCGATCACCCTGATGGCCGATCTCGATGCCGGCGCCACCGGCACCATGACCAGCGCGATGATCCCCGATTTGATCAAGCCGATCCTTGCCGCCCATGCGGCCGGCGACCGCAAGCAGGCCGCGGCGCTCTATGCCCGCGTGCTGCCGATCATCAATTACGAGAACCGTCAGTGCGGCCTGCGCTCGGCCAAGGCGGTCATGAAGGAGGGCGGGGTGATCAAGTCGGAGGCCGTGCGCCACCCGCTGACGCCGCTGCACCCGAAGACGCGCGACGGGCTGATCGAGCTTGCCCGCGAGCTGGATCCGCTGGCTCTGCGCTGGGGCAAATAAGGCTCGCGGTGAGGCCGGGGCGGCGCTTGCCGCCTCGGCCTCACCGGTCGAGATAGATCGCCAGCCGCGCCGCGGCGTTCTTCAGATGCGTCTCGGCCGCTGCCCGCGCGCCTTGCGGATCGCGGGCGACGATCGCGTCGAAGATCGCCTGGTGCTCGCCCTGGACGATCTGGGCCATGCCGGCGAGGCGGGCCGAATTGGCGCGGGCGGTGCGGATGAAGGTGCGCACGCGCCGGTCCAGGAATTCCGACAGGTCGCGGAAATAGGGGTTTCCGGTCGCGTCGATGATGGCGCGGTGGAACGCGACATCCTCGTCGACACCGGATTCGCCGCGGTCGATGGCGGCCTGCATCTCGTTCAGCCGCGCTCGGATGGTGGCGAGATCGGCATCGCTGTGGCGCTCGGCGGTGTGCTCGGTGGCCGAGGCCTCGACCGCCATCAGCAGCTCGACGATGTGGCGCAGATCCCCCTTGTCGGAGAAGTTCGCGACGTCGAGCCGGAACACCGAACTCGCCTTCGGATCGGCGACGAAGGCGCCGGCGCCCTGGCGCGACAGGACCAGCCCGTCATGTTTCAGCCGGCCGACAGCCTCGCGCACGATCGGGCGGCTGACGCCATAGGTCTGCGAGAGCTGCTGCTCCGTCGGCAGGCGTTCACCCGCCTTGAGGCGCCCCGATGCGAGCTCCTCGCGCAGCCTTGCGGCCAGCGTGTCGGCGAGGGAAGGTGCGCGCCCGAGGACGTCCCGCGGCTGCTCGGATCTGCGCTTGTCAGCGACCATCTTGTTCTTCGTGTCCGCTAGCTGGCGATGTGAAGGCCGCCATTGACGTGGATGGTCTCGCCGGTGACGAAACCTGCGAGATCGGAGCAGAGAAACGCCACGACGCCGGCGACCTCTTCCGCGGTGCCCAGCCGCTTCATCGGCGTGTTCGGGATAAGCTCCGGCTTCTTCGCGAGCAATGGCTGCACCATCGGGCCCTCGATCAACCCGGGCGAGACGGCGTTGACGCGGATGCGCGGCGCCAGCTCCAGCGCCAGCGAGCGCGTCAGGCTCAGCACGCCGCCCTTCGCCGCCGCATAATGCGCATGGGCGTAACTGCCGCGATGGCCCGCCATCGAGGCGATGTTCACGATCGCGCCGCCCTCGGCCAGATGCGGGATGGCGGCATGGCAGCTGTGGAACACCCCGTCGAGATTGATCGCGAGCGACTGCCGCCATTCGGCCTCGCTCATCTCGGTGACCAGCCGGTCGCGATAGAACCCCGCTGCCGTAACCAGCGCATCGATTCGCCCGAAGCGTGCGAGAGCGGCGGCGACCACGCGTGCGGCATCGCCGGCCTGCGTCGCGTCCTGCGGCAGCGCCACTGCACGCGCCCCGCCGGGGTCGAGCTTGTGTGCGAACACGGCCGTGCTGTCCTCGTCGAGATCGGTCAGGACGCAGGCCGCGCCATGGCTGTGGAAGCGCTGCGCCACGGCCCGCCCGATCGCGCCGTTCGCGCCGGTCAGCAGCAGCACCTTTCCGGAGAAGTCGATCACGGCGCCCTCAGGTCATCAGCCAGCCGCCGGCCACGTCGCAGACCTGGCCGGTCACGAAGGCGGCGTCGTCGGAGGTCAGGAACAGGCAGGTCTTGGCGACGTCTTCGGGGCTGCCGAGCCGGCGTAGCGGCGTCGCCATGCGCGCGGCCTCGTTGGCGTCTGGCGCCGTCCCGCGCATCAGCGGCGTGTCGATGCGTCCCGGCGAGACCGCATTCACGGTGATGCCGTCCGGGCCGAGCTCGCCGGCGAGATGCTTGGTGAAGCCGATCAGCGCCGCCTTGGTCGCGGCGTAGTGCACGCCGACGATGTCGCAATAGGTCTTTCCGGCGACCGAGGAGACGCTGACGATCGCCCCTTTGCGGGCAGCACGCATGCCCGGCAAGACGGCGCTGGCGCAGAGAAAGGCGCCGGTCAGGTTGACGTCCAGTACGCGGCGCCACTCATCCGTGCCCATCTCGCCGAGCCTGGCGCGCTTGCCGTCGGCGCCCGATTTCGGTGAGATCCCGGCATTGTTGACGAGCACGGTGACCGGCCCGAAGGCCTCCGTGACCCGCGCGACCGCTGCCCTCACGGAGGCTTCGTCCGCAACGTCCGCCGCGACGGCGAGCGTTGTCGCACCGCGCCCGCGGGCGGCCTCAGATGCGGCTTCCGCCAGTTTCGGATCATGGTCGAGATAGGCGACGCTGGCGCCGGCCGCCGCATGCGCATCGGCGATCGCCTGGCCGATGCCACGCCCGGCGCCGGTGACGAGCACGACCTTGCCGCGATGGCTGCTCATTTGCCGACCTCGAGCATGATCTTGCCAAGATGGGCGCTGGACTCCATCAGCTCATGCGCCTGCCTCGCCTGCTCCAGCGGAAAGGTTGCGTGGATGATCGGCCTCACCGCGCCGGCGTCGAGCAGCGGCCAGACATCGCGGCGCAGATGCTGGGCGATCTCCGCCTTGAGCGCGACCGAGCGGGCGCGCAGCGTCGAGCCGGTGAGTGTCAGGCGGCGCAGCATCACGTTCATCAGGTCGAGCTCGACCTTGCTGGTTTGCAGGAAGGCGATCTGCACCAGCCGGCCTTCCAGGGCGAGGATGTTGATGTTGCGCTGGATATACGGGCCGCCGACCATGTCGAGCACGACATCGACGCCCTTGCGATCGGTCAGCCGCTTGACCTCGTCGACGAAGCCCTGTGCGCGGTAGTCGATCGCTTCGTCGGCGCCGAGCGAGCGGCAGAACTCGCATTTCTCGGCCGAGCCCGCAGTCGCATAGACCGTCGCGCCGGCATGCTTGGCGAGCTGAATCGCGGTCGAGCCGATGCCGCTCGACCCGCCATGGATCAGGATCGTCTCGCCCTTCTTCAGGCGGCCGCGGGTGAAGACGTTGTCGTAGACGGTGTAATAGGTTTCGGGCAGGCCGCCGGCTTCCAGCAGCGAGAGCGGCCTCGGGACGGGCAGGCAGAGCGGCCCGTCGGCGACCGCGTATTCCGCGTAGCCGCCGCTGATCACCAGCGCGCAGACCTGTTCGCCGATGCGGCTGGCCGCAACGCCGTCTCCGACCGCGACGATCTTGCCGGAAACCTCGAGGCCGGGAATCTCGGTCGCGCCGGGGGGAGGGGGATAGCCGCCGGCGCGCTGCAGGCAGTCAGGCCGGTTGATGCCGGCCGCGGCTACCGCGATCAGCACCTGGCCCGGCCCCGGCTGCGGCAGCGGCGCGGTCTCGATCTCGATCACCTCCGGGCCTCCCGGGCCCGCAAAGCGCACCTGCTTCATCGTCTGGGGCAATGCCATTTTCGTCTCTCCCTGCATCCGGCATTCTGTCGCTGGCGCGGGTTCTGAAGCGGCAGCTTGCCGCCGACAGGAACGGGCGCTTCGCGCGGGCTCGTGTAGACGCTTGCGGGTCGGCCCTGCCTCGGTCAAGCGTTAGCAAAACCGTACTTGTCAGGCAACTTGGTTATCTGCATTATCCGGCCTGCCGGCGAAACGTCCGGCCGGGAGGCGTCACGCGATGCCGACCGCAAGAAATAACGCTGACAGCCGTCCAGGGAGGACAAGATGAAGGTTTTGACGCGCGCGGCGCTGACCGCGGCATTGACTCTGTCGGGCGGCCACGCCTTCGCCCAGGTCAAGATCGGCGCGCTCTATCCATTTTCGGGCGGCCTCGCTCTGCTCGGCGACGAGAGCTTCCGCGGCCTCGAGATCGCCATCGAGGAGCGCAATGCCGCTGGCGGCCTCAAGGGCCAGAAGCTGGAGATCGTCAAGGGTGACGCCGTTGAGCCCAACCAGGCGGTCGGCGAGGCGCGCCGCCTGACCTCGGTCGAAAAGGTGCCGGTGATCTTCGGCACCTATTCCTCCTCGCTCTCGATCGCGGCGACGCAGGTCGCAGAGCTCGCCGGCGTGCCCTATTTCGAGCTCGGTGCGATCTCGGACCCGATCACCGAGCGCGGCTTCAAGAACGTCTATCGCACCAACCCGACCGCGCGCGACTTCGCCAGCCGCATGGTCGACGCGGTCAGTGAGGCGATCGCGCCTGCACTCGCGGTCGATCCAAAGTCGCTCAAAGTCGCGATCATCCACGAGGACTCGCTCTACGGGCAGACTGTGGCCGGCTACCAGACCGCCCGCGCCAAGGAGAAGGGCGTCAACGTCGTCGAGACGCTGCCCTATTCGGCGAAGTCGGTCGACCTGACACCGGTGATCCTGCGGCTCAAGACGGCCGGCGCCGATGTCGTGCTGCAGACCTCCTACCAGAACGACACCGTGTTGTTCTTCCGCCAGATGAAAGAGCAGGGCTTCAAGCCCAAGGCCATGATCGGCGCCGGCGGCGGGTATTCGCTGCGCGATACCATGACGGCGGTCGGTGCCGAGAATATGGAAGGCGCGCTGAACGTCGACTTCACCCAGTTCCGCACCAACCCCAAGGCGGCGCCGGGTGTCGATGAGTTCGTCAAGAAGTACCAGGCGAAATACGGCTCAGCCCCGCGCTCCGGCCACTCGCTTGCCAACTACATGGGCGCGCTGGTCTTCCTCGACGCGATGGCCGCGGCGCCGGACCTGAAAGCTGCCTCGATCCGCTCGGCCGTGATGCAGGTCGACATCCCCGTGGGCGGCACTGCGACCGGCTGGGGCGCAAAATTCGCCGAGAGCGGCCAGAACAGCCGGGCCGTGCCCTTCCTGATGCAGTGGCAGGGCGGCGAGCTCGTCACCGTGTTCCCGGCCGATGCTGCCGTCGCCAAGATGAAGGTCGGCATCGGCACCAACTGACGCTGCGCGTGACGGCTTTCGCCCGATCCGCGCCGTCAACACGGACAAGCCGCGTCAGCGGCGCTGATCCGGGATCCATCCTAGAGCGCCGGCGCCCTTCGATGGATCCCCGGGCAAGCCCGGCACGACGGCGATTGTTCTGCGCACGGGATCGAGTCGGCCAGCCGCGACCGCATCCACCGACAATCCGACTTCGGAGACGCCCTTCATGGACGTGCTTGTCCAGTTGCTGCTCAACGGCATCATGCTCGGCAGCATGTACGCCATCATCGCGGTGGGACTGACGCTGATATTCGGCATCGTCCGCGTCGTGAACTTCGCCCATGGCGAGTTCCTGATGATCGGCATGTACGCGACCTACCTGCTGGCGACGAAGCTCGGCTGGCATCCTTACGTCTCGGCGGTGCCGGTCGTGCTGCTGCTGTTCTGCATCGGCGCGCTGGTGCAGCGCTTCATCATCCAGAAGCTGCTCAACGCCGACGAGCACATCCAGATCTTCGCCACCGTCGGCCTCTCGACGGCGCTGGTGAACCTGGCGCTGATGATCTTTGGCGCCGATCTCTACTCCGTCTCGGCGCCCAGCGCCCGCCAGTCGGTCCCGCTCGGCGGCTATACGGTGCTCTCCGGCCAGCTCGTGATCCTGGCCTGTGCGCTGGCGCTGGTGGCCGGCCTGCACCTCTTCATGCAGCGGACGCCGCTCGGCCGCGCCATCCGCGCGACGGCGCAGAACCGCAACGCCGCGCTGCTGATGGGCGTGCGGGTCGACCGCATCTACATCATCTCCTTCGGGCTCGGGGCGGCCTGCGTCGGCCTCGCCAGCGCCCTGGTCACGCCGCTCTTCCCGGTGACGCCGACGATCGGCTCCTACTTCGTGCTGACCGCCTTCGTCGTCGTCGTGCTCGGCGGCATGCGCAGCATGTACGGCGCCTTCCTTGGCGCGATGATCATCGGCATCGTCGACAGCCTGTCGGGCTACTACATCGCTCCCGACCTCAAGGAGGTCGTCTATTTCGCCATCTTCATCCTGATCCTGATCTTCAAGCCGACCGGCCTGTTCGGCTTTGGTCGAGGGACGGAGTGAGCCCATGTCCCATCACACCGCTTCCCAGACCGCAACCGCCGCGCCCGTCGCCATCGCCAGGCCGAGTCGGCTTTCCGCGCTGACCCATCCGCGCGTCTATGTCGCGCTGATCCTGCTCTCGCTGCTGCTGATCATCCCGGCGATGAGCGGTTCGCCCTTCGTCATCCACGTCTTCGTCACGATCTGCGTCTTCGCCGGGCTCTCCACCGCCTGGAACATCGTCGGCGGCTATGCCGGCCAGCTCTCGCTCGGCCACATGGTCTTCTACGGGATCGGCGCCTACACAACGGCGCTGCTCATCCAGCATTTCGGCCTCACGCCCTGGATCGGGATGTGGGCCGGCGCGGCGCTCTCGGCCGTCGTTGCCGTCTGCATCGGCTTTCCCTGCTTTCGCCTGCGCGGGCCGTTCTTCGCGCTGGCGACGATCGCCTTCCTGGAAGTGATCCGCCTGCTCGCGATCCATTTCCATGGCGTCACCGGCGGCTCGGCGGGGCTGATCGTCCCGCTGAAGCTCGGCTGGACCTGGATGATCTTCCAGGACAAGTTCAACTACCTGATCATCGCTTTCGGCCTGCTGTTGCTGACGCTCATCGTTTCCTGGGCGATCCGCAACGCGCGGCTTGGATACTACCTCACCGCCGTGCGCGAGCGCGAGGATGCGGCCTCGGCGGCCGGCATCAGCCCGACCGAGGTCAAGCTCAAGGCGGTCGTCGTCTCGGCCGCGCTGACCAGCCTGATCGGCTCCTTCCACGCGATGTATACGACCTTCCTCGAGCCGGCGACGATGTTCTCGCTCGCCACCTCGATCGAGATCGCGATGTTCTCCCTCATCGGCGGCCTCGGCACCGTGCTGGGCCCGCTGCTCGGCACCGTGCTGGTCGTGCCGATCGCGGAAGCCGCCCGCGGCTGGCTCGGCGCTTCGGCCAACGGGCTGCACGGCTTTGTCTACGGCACGGTGCTGGTCCTGATCACGCTGACGCTTCCCGGCGGGCTCGTCGGCACCTTCGGGGCGACGGTCGGCCGCTGGGTCGACCGCCTGCCCGGCGGCAGGTCGCGCCCCGAGCCGGAGGCGCCGGCGCTGCGCCAGATCACCGGAGCGGCCGGCGAGACCATGCTGCTGACGAGGAATCTCACGATGCGTTTCGGCGGCCTGCTCGCCACCGACAACGTCTCGATGTTGCTGAAGCGCGGCGAGATCCTCGGCATCATCGGCCCCAACGGCGCCGGCAAGACGACGCTGTTCAACCAGATCTCGGGCTTCCTGAAGCCGAGCTCGGGCAGCCTCGCCATCGTCTCCGGCGGGCAGGAAACGACGCCATCCAGCGCCGACGCCTTCGCCCGGGCCGGCATCGGCCGCACATTCCAGATCGTCCAGCCCTTCGGCAAGCTCACCGTAATCGAGAACATCATGATCGGGGCCTTCATGCGCCATCCCGACGTCGCCTCGGCACGAGCGGTCGCGCTGCGGGTCTCGACGCTGGTCGGCCTTCACCAGCTGTGCGAGGTCGAGGCGCGCAACCTGCCGATCGGGGATCTCAAGCGTCTCGAGGTCGCCCGCACGCTCGCGACCGAGCCCGACATCCTGCTGCTCGACGAGGTGATGGCCGGGCAGAGCCAGGCCGACACCCAGAAGATGGTCGAGCTGATCCGCGCCGTGCGCGACAGCGGCGTCACGGTCATCGCCATCGAGCACAACATGCAGGCGATCATGAGCCTGTCCGACCGCATCATCGTGATCGATTCCGGCAAGGTGATCGCCGAGGGCGATCCGCAGGCGGTGGTGCGCGACCGGCGCGTGATCGAGGCCTATCTCGGAGAGGATTTCGCCAATGCTCAAGGTCTCTGAGCTGACGGCCGGCTACGGCCGCACCACGATTCTCCACGATATCTCGCTGCGGATCGGCAGAGGCGAGGTGGTTACCATCATCGGCGCCAACGGCGCCGGCAAGACGACGCTGCTGCGTGCCATCTCGGGGCTGGTGAAGCCGACGGCCGGCTCGATCGCGTTCGACGGCCAGGAGATCGCCGGCGCCGCGCCCGCCGACATCGTCGGCCGCGGCCTCGTCATGGTGCCGGAGGCGCGCCAGCTCTTTCCGGTGATGACGGTCCGCGACAACGTCATGATGGGCTGCTACCACGCCAATGCCCGCGAGGGTTCGGCCGCCCGCTTCGAGGAGGTGCTGGAAATCTTCCCGCGCGTGCGCGAACGGCTCGACCAGCTCGCCGGCTCGCTCTCCGGCGGCGAGCAGCAGATGGTCGCGATCGCGCGCGGGCTGATGGCGAAGCCGCGCCTGCTGATGCTGGACGAACCCTCGCTGGGCCTCGCCCCGATCATCGTCCAACAGATGTTCGGCATCGTCGAGCGCATCTGCGCCATGGGGACGACGGTGCTTCTGGTCGAGCAGAAGGCCTTCCATGCGCTGAAGATCGCCCAGCGTGCCTATGTCATCGAGAATGGCCGTATCGCCATGGAGAACACCGGCGAGGGACTTCTCGCCGATCCGCATATCAAGACCGCCTATCTCGGGATCTAGGGCAGATGACGGACATCTCCGGCCACAGCCGCGTCTATGGCATCCTTGCCGACCCGGTTCATCATGTGCAGACGCCGCAGCGCCTCAACGCGCTGATGCGCGCCCGCGGCCATGACGGGGTGATGGTGCCGATCCATGTCGGTACGGACGATCTCGCGACGGTCGTCGCCGGCCTAAAGCGGATGAAGACCTTCGGCGGCTTCGTCGCGACCGTCCCGCACAAGACGGCGATCGTCGGGCTCTGCGACGAGATTTCGCGGCAGGCCGGGCTGGTCGGGGCGGTCAACTGCGTCCGCCGGGAGCCGGACGGCCGCCTCGTCGGCGAGATCCTCGACGGGCTCGGCTTCGTCGCAGGCCTGCGGCGCGAGGGCCTCGAACCGACGGGGCGCCGCGTCCTGCTGCTCGGCGCAGGCGGGGCGGCCAATGCCATCGCTTTCGCGCTGGCCGAGGCGGGCGTCGCGAGCCTCGCGATCGCCAACCGCACCCGCGCCAGGTCGGAGGACCTGGCGCGGCGCCTGTCGCATGCCTTTCCGCAGCTTCCCGTCGCGCTCGATGAGGCCGACCCCGCGAACCACGACATCGTGGTCAACGGCACTTCGCTGGGTCTCGCCGAGGGCGACCCATTGCCGGTCGACGCATCCCGGCTGTCCGGGCGGCAGGTCGTCGCCGAGATCATCATGCAGCCGCGCGTCACCGCGCTGTTGGCGGCTGCCCAGGCGCGCGGCTGCCGCGTTCATTACGGGCTGCCGATGCTCGAATGCCAGCTGGAGATGATGGCGGATTATATGGGCATGACGGCGCCGGGCGCACGGCCATGACGGCCGCACCGGCTCCCGATCGCAACCGCGATCTTGCCGGCAAGGTCGCCCTGATCACCGGCGGCGGCTCCGGCCTCGGCCTCGCCATGACCTGGCGCTTTGCGGCGCGCGGTGCGCGGGTCGTCGTCGCCGATCACGATCCGGCGGCGGAAGCAGCGCTTTCCGGCATCGAAGGCGCCAGCTTCATCGCCTGCGACGTTTGCGTGCCGGAACAGGTCGATGCCACCTTCGAGCGGGCGGAGGCCGAAATCGGCCCGCTCGACATCGTCGTCGCCAATGCCGGGGTCTCGCAGAACGGACCGACGCTGGAGCTCAGTTTCGCCGAGTGGCGCCGGGTGATGGACGTCAATCTCGGCGGCGTCTTCCTGACGGCGCAGGCGGCAGGCCGCCGCATGGTGCCTCGCGGGCAAGGAGTCATCCTGCTGATGGCCTCGATGTACGGCGTCGTCGCCGCGCCGGAGCGTGTCGGCTACTGCGTCTCGAAGAGCGGCGTCGCGATGATGGCGAAGACGTTGGCGCTCGAATGGGCCCACCACGGCCTGCGTGTGAATGCGTTGGCGCCAGGCTATGTCCGCACGCCCTTCCTCGATGACCTGATCGCGCGCGGCCGGCTCGATGCCGACGCGCTGACGGCGCGGATGCCCATCGGCCGCTTCATCGAGCCGGAGGAGGTTGCCGATCTCGCCGCCTTCCTGGCGAGCGACGAGGCCAGCGCGATTACCGGCCAGATCGCTGGCGTTGACGGAGGCTGGAGCGCCAATGGCTATCTCTGAGACAAGAGCCGGAGGACGGCCCTGATGCCCAGGCGTGAGAAACTCCAGGCCAGCGCGCCCTGGACCGCGCTGCGCTCGACCCCGGCCGACTGGAAGGCCGCCGATCCGGCGCTGCTCGGCAGCATGCTGACGCAGCTCCACCTGATCCGCGCTTTCGAGGAGAGCGTGCTGGAACTTGCCGGCGAGGGTCTGGTTCATGGCCCGGCCCATTCCTCGATCGGGCAGGAGGGCGGGGCGGTCGGCTCGGTGATCGGCCTGCGCGCGAGCGATCAGGTTAACGGCTCGCATCGCGGCCACCACCAGTTCCTCGCCAAGGCGCTCTCCTGGCTCGCGCCGACGCTCGACCCAACTGCGGATTTCGCCGCGCCTGTCGAAGGCATGCTGCATCGCAGCCTCGCCGAAATCCTTGGCCTGCAGCCGGGCTTCGGCCATGGTCGCGGCGGCTCGATGCATCTGCGCTGGATCGAGGCGGGTGCGCTCGGGACCAATGCGATCGTCGGCGGCGGCGTGCCTCTCGCAGCCGGCGCCGCCATGGCGCACAAGCTCGCCGGCAACGGCGATGTCGCGGTGACCTATTTCGGTGACGGCGCGATCAATATCGGCTCGACGCTGGAGACGATGAACCTTGCCGCAGCCTGGGCGCTGCCGCTGATCTTCGTCGTCGAGAACAATCTCTACGCTGTCGCGACCCATATCGACGAGGCTACGCGCGAGCACCGGCTCTCGGGCCGCGGGCCGGGCTTCGGCATCCCGGCCTGGCGCGTCGACGGCATGGACCCGCTCGCCGTGCATCTGGCAATGCAGGAGGCGAGCGCGCTGGCACGGGCCGGCAAAGGGCCGGCGCTGATCGAACTCGAGGTCTATCGCTATTACCATCAGAACGGCCCGCTGCCCGGCTCGGCCTTCGGCTATCGCCCGAAGGAGGAGGAGGCCGCCTGGCGCGCGCGCGATCCGCTGGCCCGGGTCGCCGCCGAGATGACGGCGCTTGGTTTGATCGATGACGGCGCCGTGGCCGATCTGCGCGAGCGCAGCGTCGCCCTGATGCAGGACATCGCTGGCGAACTGCTGGAGCCGGACGGCAACCGCCGCCGCATCCGCCCCGAGCTCTGGCCGGACACGGCCTTCGTCGATGTCGGCCTGCGCGGCGAGCTACCGGCGCTGCCGACGCAAGGGCCGCCGGCTGGCGAGCGCATCGAGCGCAAATTCGTCGATGCCATCGCCGACGTGCTGCACCGGAGACTTGAGACCGATCCTTCGCTGGTGATCATGGGCGAGGATATCCACCGCCTGAAGGGCGGCACCAACGGCGCGACGCGCGGCCTCGCCACCGCATTTCCTGACCGCGTGCTCGGCACCCCGATCAGCGAGAATGCTTTCACCGGCCTTGCCGGCGGGCTCGCCATGGACGGGCGCTACCGGCCGATCGTCGAGTTCATGTACCCCGACTTCATGTGGGTCGCAGCGGACCAGGTCTTCAACCAGATCGGCAAGGCGCGCCACATGTTCGGCGGCACCACTGACGTGCCACTGGTGCTGCGCAGCAAGATCGCCATGGGCACCGGCTACGGCTCGCAGCATTCGCTCGATCCGGCTGGCGTTTTTGCCACTTCGCCGGGCTGGCGCATCGTCGCGCCCTCGACGCCGGAGGATTATATCGGCCTGATGAATGCGGCACTGAAGGGCAGCGATCCGGTGCTGGTGATCGAGCACGTCGATCTGTACCAGATGAACGGCATGATTCCGGCTGATGACCTCGACTACACCATCCCGCTCGGCCGGGCGCGCCGCGTGCGCGAGGGCCGCGACCTGACCATCCTGACCTATTCCGCCATGGTCCACCGCGCTGTCGAGGCGGTCGAGGCGCTCGGCGTCGATGCCGAGATCGTCGACCTGCGTACGCTCGACCGCGCCTCGCTCGACTGGGAGACGATCGGCGCGAGCATCCGTAAGACGCACAATGTCCTGATCGTCGAGCAAGGTGCGCGCGGCACCTCCTACGGCGCGATGCTCGCCGACGAGTTGCATCGCCGCCTGTTCGACTGGCTCGACCAGCCTGTCCAGCGCGTCCATGGCCGCGAGGCTTCGCCGACGATCTCGAAGGTGCTGGAGCGCGCCGCCTTCGCCGGGCGCGAGGAGGTCGAGGCAGGCATCGCGCGCGCCATGGCCGAGCGCGGTACGCCGCTCACCGGGGCTGCCGCATGACCGCCGCCGATGGCGAGGCCTATGACTACGTCATCGTTGGCGGCGGGACGGCCGGCTGCGTGCTGGCAAACCGTCTGAGCGAGGATGGCCGCCGCAGCGTGCTGCTGCTGGAGGCGGGCGGCGAGGGCAGGGGCTTCTGGATCCCGATTCCAGCCGGATTCAGCAAGCTCCTCGTCAACCCCTCCTTCAACTGGCGCTTCTGGACCGAACCCGAGGAAGCCACCCGCAACCGCAGGATCGCGATCCCGCGCGGCAAGGGGCTCGGCGGCTCGACGCTGATCAACGGCATGATCTATGTGCGCGGCCAGGCGCAGGATTTCGACGGCTGGGCCCAACAGGGCTGCACCGGCTGGAGTTTTGCCGACGTTCTGCCCTATTTCCGCAAGCTCGAAGCCTATGACGGCGAGGGCGACGCGACGCGCGGGCGCCACGGCCCGCTGCCCGTCACCGAAGTCAAGGAGCGCCCGGAGGTTGCCGAAGCCTTCATCGCGGCGGCGGGGCAGGCCGGCTACCCCCGCAACCGCGACTATAACGGACCGGTGCAGGACGGCTTCGGCTATTATCAGGTCAACCAGCGCAACGGGCGCCGCATCAGCGCGGCGGATGCCTGGCTCACCCCGGCGCGCGGCCGGCCCAATCTGCGCGTTCGGACCGGCGCGCATGTGCTGCGCATCGATCTCGATCGCAAGCGCGCCACCGGCGTGACGTACCGGCTCGACGGCGTCGAGCGGCAAGCGAAGGCGCGCCACAGCGTCGTCCTGACCGCCGGCGCGATCCAGACGCCGCATCTGCTGGAGCTCTCCGGCATCGGCGACCCTGCCGTGCTCGCGGCGGCGGGGATCGCGACGCGTCACGAACTGCCCGGCGTCGGCGCCAATTACAGTGATCATTTCTGCACGCGCATGAACTGGCGGGTGAAGCTGCCGGTGACGTTGAACGAGACGACGCGCGGCTGGCGGCTGGCGGCGTCGGTCGCCCAGTATTTCCTCACGCGCAAGGGCATCCTGACCCTCGGCACCGGGCTGGCGCATGGATTCGTGCGCACGCGGCTCGATCTGGAGGGGCCGGACGTCCAGTACTTCTTCATGCACGCGAGCTACGCCAACGCTGCCGAGCGCCGGCTCGACCGCGAGCCCGGCATGACCATCGGCGTGACGCAGTTGCGGCCGGAATCGCGCGGCACGATCCATGCCCAGGCGCCCGATCCCGACACGCCGCCCGCCATCCGCCCGAATTTCCTCGCCACGCCGACCGATCGCCAGTGCATGGTCGACGGCATGAAGATCGCGCGCGAGATCGTCGGCCAGCCGGCGATGGACCGCTATCGAGCGCATGAGATGGCGCCGGGACCCGGTTGCGTTAGCGATGCCGACTGGCTCGATTTCGCTCGCGATAACGGCCAGACGATCTACCACGCCGTCGGGACCTGTCGCATGGGGCAGGGGCCGATGGCGGCGGTCGATCCGCGGCTGCGCGTCCGCGGCATCGAGGGCCTGCGCATCGCCGACGCGTCGGTCATGCCCGCGGTCGTCTCCGGCAACACGCAGGCGGCGGTGCTGATGATTGCCGAGAAGGCGGCGGACCTGATCCGGGAGGACGGCTTGTAGGGCAGCGCCCTGCGTCATGCTCGCCCTCGTGGCGAGCATCCGCGTCTTGAACACCGCTCCCGACAAGCGACGACGTGGATGGTCGGGACAAGTCCGACCATGGCGGCGCAGTGGCGCGGAGCGTCCTAGAAATTCACCTTGTCGGCGCCCTTGAGCTGCAGCACCTCGCGCGCATCTTCGGGCGTTGCGACCTCGAGACCCAGCCCCTCGATGATCATCCGCGCGGCCTTGACCTGATCCGCGTTGGACTTGGCGAACTGACCCGGCCCGAGCCAGAGCGAATCCTCCAGCCCGACGCGCAGATTGCCGCCCATCGAGACGGCCATCGCCGCGATCGGCAACTGGTGCCGGCCGGCGCCCAGCACCGACCACTGGTAGGCGTCGCCGAACAGCCGGTCCGCCGTGCGCTTCATGTGGATCACATCCTCGGGATGCGGGCCGATGCCGCCGAGGATGCCGAAGACCGACTGGACGAAGAAGGGCGGCTTCACCAGCCCGCGATCGACGAAATGCGCCAACGTATAGAGATGGCCGATGTCGTAGCACTCGATCTCGAAGCGCGTGTTGTTCTCGGCGCAGGTGGTCAGGATGTTCTCGATGTCCTGGAAGGTGTTCTTGAAGATCCGGTCCTTCGAGCCTTCGAGATAGGGTCGTTCCCAATCGTGCTTGAAATCCTTGAACCGGGCCAGCATCGGGAAGAGCCCGAAATTCATCGAGCCCATGTTGAGCGAGGCGACCTCGGGTTTGAAGTAAGCGCAGGGCTGAAGGCGCTCCTCGACGCCCATGGTCGGGGCGCCGCCGGTGGTGATGTTGATGACGCAGTTCGAGCGCTGCTTGATCACCTTCAGAAAGGGCTCGAAGGCTTCCGGCGACTGGTCGGGCTGGCCGGTTTTCGGGTTGCGGGCATGGACATGGACGAGGGCCGCCCCGGCTTCCGCGGCGCCGACCGCGGCGTCGATGATCTCCTCCGGCGTCACCGGGAGATGCGGCGACATCGAGGGCGTGTGGATTGCGCCGGTGACCGCGCAGGTGATGATGACTTTGCGGTTCTTCGCCATCGCGTGGGGTCCTTTCGCTGCGGTGGTCTGGCAATTTCAAACTCAGCCCTCATCCTGAGGAGCCGCGGCACGCGGCGTCGCGAAGGATGATTCAGGAAGCTCCGAGACCACTGGAACATCCTTCGAGCCGCACCTTCGGCTGCTCCTCAGGATGAGGGCCGGGGGATCCTATGATTCCGGCTTGCGCTCCGCACCGCGCTTATGCGCCTGCAGCGCCGCGAGCCGGGTGTCGCGCCAGTCGCTCAGCCGCTTGACGCGCTCCGGCGCCTGCGTGCCCGGCCACTCGCTCATCACGGTCGCGACCGTATCCGGGCCGAACGGATCGGCGCTGCTGGCCTCCGGCTGCATCCGCGCCAGCGAGGCGCCGTAGCGGGCGCAATAGTCGGGGATGCCGCCCGGTGCGTTGAGTTCGATGGTTTCGAACGGCCCCATGAACGACCAGCGCAGCCCGAGCCCGTCGCGGATCGTCTTGTCGACGTCCTCGGCGCTGGCGACACCCTCGCCGACGAGGCGGAAGGCCTCGGCCAGCAGCACCGCCTGAAGCCGGTTCAGCACGAAGCCGGGCTTCTCCTTGCGCAGTGTGATCGGCACCTGGCCGGCCTGTTCGTAGATCGCCTGCGCCCGCTCGACCACGGCCGGGTCGGTCCAGGGCGCCGGCGCGAGCTCGACGATCGGCACCAGATGCGGCGGGTTGACCGGATGCGCGACGAGGCAACGGGCGCGGCCCGCCAGCCCCTCGCTGAAAGTCGAGGCCATGATGAAGGATGTGGAGGAGGCGAGGATGGTGGATGGCGAGGCGAGCGCGTCCATTTCCGCGAAGAGCTTGCGCTTCGCCTCGACGGTTTCCGGACCGTTCTCCTGGACCAGATCGGCGCCCTCCAGCACATCGGCGAGGCCGGAAGCGACGCGGATGCGAGCGAGCGAGCCCTTCGGATCCAAAACGAGGCCATGGCCGGCGAGTTCCTCGAGATTGGTGGCGATATGGACCCGCGCCGCCTCAGCTGCGCCGGGCGCGACGTCGTGCAGCGCGACTTCGAAACCGTGGCTGGCGAAGACGGTGGCCCAGGCGCGGCCGATCAGGCCCGAGCCGACGATGGCGATCTTGGTCATGCGAGGCATTTCCACGTTCGTTGAGACAGGCGCCCGTCATTCTCGGGCGAAGCGGAGCGTAGACCCGAGAATCTCCGGGGAGAGATGCTCGGGCGGAGCCCGAGCATGACGCGCTGGACGGCGGGCCGGCAGATCATCACAGCCATAGCACCTGCCGCCGAAGCGCGAGGTCCTGGCTCAGCGCGAGCGAGGGGCCGGTGTGGACGACGCTGCCGCGCTCCAGCACCACGGTCCGGTCCGAGAGGGCCAGCG
Organism: Allobosea sp. Root381; assembly: GCF_001429395.1. Classification (GTDB taxonomy): domain Bacteria; phylum Pseudomonadota; class Alphaproteobacteria; order Rhizobiales; family Beijerinckiaceae; genus Allobosea. The sequence goes on along the minus strand of NZ_LMJT01000008.1, from coordinate 98,891 downwards.
CGAGGTCGAGATGGTGATCGACGATGACGATCGCGATCTCGTGCCGCAGCTTGTCGAAAGCCTCGAACAATTCCTCGACGACCGCTGGCGCCAGCCCCTCGAAGGGCTCGTCCAGCAGCAGCACGCGCGTGTCGCCGGACAGCGCGCGCGCCACCGCCACCATCTGCTGTTCGCCGCCCGAGAGATAATCGGCCGGGGAATTCCAGCGCTGCTTGATGCGCGGGAAGAAGGAGAAGATCTTCTCGTCCTCCCAGCGCGTGCCGTTCCCGGTCAGGCGCTTGAGCCGGCCGAGTTCCATATTGTCCTTGACGCTCATGCCGGCGAAGAGGCCGCGCCCCTGCGGCACATAGGCGATGCCGGCGCGCGCGATTGTCGCCGATGCTTGGCCCGCGATGTCGCTGCCCGCCAGCGTGATGCTGCCGTTGGCCGGCGGCGCGATGCCGGTGATGGTCTTCAGCACGGTCGACTTGCCGGCGCCGTTGCGGCCGAGCAGCGCGACGATCTCGTTCTCGTGGACGTCGAACGAGACCTGCCGGAGGATATGGCTCTTCCCGTAGAAGGTATCGACCTTGTCCAGCCCGAGCATGACGCCATGACGCGCGGCGCTCTGGCGCGCCTTTTCGGCCAGGGCATGCGCCCCCGAACCGATATAGACCTCCTGCACGCGCGGCGAGGAGCGCGCATCCTCGACGGTGCCGTCCACGAGCACCGACCCCTCGTTCATTACCGTGACATGGTCGGCGATGGCGAAGACGCGGTCGATGTCGTGCTCGACGAGCAGCACCGGCAGGTCGGTCGAGATCGACTTGATCAGGTTGCCGACGCGCTCGCGCTCCGCTGCTGCGAGGCCCGCCAGCGGCTCGTCGAGCAGCAGGACGCGCGGCTTGGTGGCGAGCGCGAGGCTCATGTCGAGCAGGCGCTGGCCGCCATAGCTGAGCGAGCCGGCCTCGGCAGTCTCGATGCCGCGCAGCCCCATCGTGTCGATGACGGTCCTGGTCTGCGACGAGACCACGGCGAGGGAACCGGCGGGCCGCCAGAAGCCGAAGCGCTCCGGCGCGCGCGCCTGCACGGCAAGGCGGACATTTTCCTCGACCGACAAGGTCGGGAAGAGATTGGTGATCTGGAAGGCGCGGCCGATCCCGGCCTGGGTAATCGCCTCCGGCGAGAGTCCGCCGATCTGGCGTTCGCGCAGGCGCACCTCGCCGCGATCAGGCGCGAACATCCCCGATATCAGGTTGAAGGCGGTGGTCTTGCCGGCGCCGTTCGGGCCGATCAGGGCGTGCAGCCTGCGGTCGGCCATCGTCAGATCGACATTCTCGACCGCCTTGATGCCGCCGAAGCTCTTGGCGAGCCCGGTCGCGGTCAGGATCGTGCCGTCGCTGGCGTCCGCGGGCTTCATGAAGTCCGGCAGAGTCACCGAGCCGGCCTTGCGCTCCGACATCGCGGCATCGCCCGTGACCTGCCTGCGGAACGGGCGCAGCAATCGCTCGCCGACACCGACGAGGCCGGTCGGCGAGAAGACGATGAAGGCGACGAAGAGCAGGCCGAACCAGAACAGCCAGTTCGGCGTCACGCTCGAAAGATAGTCGCGGAAGATGACGAAGAAGAGCGCGCCCAGCGCCGGCCCGAGGAAGGAGCGCATGCCGCCGATCACCACCATCGCCAGCAACTCGCCGGAGAACGCGACGGAGATGGGCTCGGCCGAGGTCATGCGGTTGTTGAATAGCAGAAGCGTGCCGGCGAGCCCGGTCAGCGCCGCCGAGAGCGTGAAGGCGGTCAGCTTGTAGCGGGTGGTGGCGTAGCCGAGGAAGCGCGCGCGCTGCTCGTTCTCGCGGATCGCGACCAGCACGGTGCCGACCGGCGAGCGATGGAAGCGCCAGAGCCCGTAGACCGCTGCCATGGCGATCACCGCGACGAGCACATAGTAGTTCGAGGCCTGCTCGAAATCGATGCCGAGGAAAAGCGGGCGCTTGATGCCGCCGAGGCCGTCCTCGCCGCCGGTCACGGAGGTCCAGCGGAAGGCGACGGAATAGGTCATCGCGGCCAGAGCGAGCGTCAGCAGCGAGAAATAGACGCCCTTGCGGCGCAGGATCAGCGCGCCGAAGGCGAAGGCAACGACGCCGACGAAGAGCACGGCGAGCAGGACCGGCAGGGCGAACTGGCCGGGCAGCCAGTGGCGCTGGATCAGCCCTGCCGCATAGGCCGCGAGCCCGAACCAGGTGCCATGGCCGAAGGAGACGAGGCCGGTCGTGCCGACGAGGATGTTCAGCGCCATGCAGGCGATGGCAAAGACGACGATTTCGGTGGCGGACGTGGTCCCGAGGCCGATCGCATGCATCAGGAAGGGCAGGCCGAGTAGCCCGGCGGCGGCGATGATGAGCGGCGCGTGGTCGCGTTGGCTTTGAGTCATTGCGGCCTCACTCGAAGCGCTGGATGCGTTCGCCGAACAGGCCGCGGGGCCGGAACAGCAGGACGAGCAGCATCATCAGGTAGATCACCGCGGTGGACCATTGCGTGAAGCCGAGCCCGATGGTGATGCCCTTGACGAGGCCGACCATCAGCGCCGCCACCACCACGCCCCAGAACGAGCCGAGCCCGCCGATGACGACGACGACGAAGGCCGGCGTGATGATCTCCTGGCCCATGGCGGGATGGATCGAATAAATCGGCGCCAACAGCACGCCGGCCAATCCGGCGAGGCCGATGCCGATGGCGGCGACCGCGACCATGTAGGGCTGCAGCGAGATGCCGAGCGCGCCGACCATGTCCGGGTTCTGCACGCCGGCGCGCACGACCCGACCGAAGGCGGTGCGCTGCAGCAGGAACCAGAGCCCGAGCACGCAACCGGCCGCGATCAGCAAAAGCATCGCCCGGTAGCGCGAATAGATGAAGTCACCGATGAAGATCTGGCCGCGCAGTTCCGGCGGGATCGAGAATGAGAGCGGCGGCGCGCCGAAGCTCATCCGCAGGCTCTGCTCGGCCACCATGGCGAGCCCGAAGGTCAGCAGCAGCGAGAGGATCGGGTCGGTCCTGTAGAAGCGCTGGAACAGCGTGCGCTCGACGACGATGCCGATCAGCGCGACCACCAAGGGCGATGCCACCAACGCCCCGCCGAAGCCGATATGCGGCGCGAGCACGATCGTGAGATAGGCGCCGATCGCATAGAAGGCGCCATGCGCCAGGTTGACGATGCCGCCGAGCGAGAAGATCAGCGACAGGCCGAGCGCGATCAGGAGGTAATAGACCCCGTCGAGCAGCCCGTTCAGCACCTGCTGGATGAAGAGGGTGAGCAAGGGTTGGCCTTTGCGTGTTGCGCGATGAGGCGATGGGTCGGATCGGGCCGTCATGCTCGGGCTTGACCCGAGCATCTCAGGTCGGAGGAGGCGCCGGTGGCCTTCTCGTCACGAGATTCTCGGGTCGGCGCGTCGCGCCGCCCGAGAATGACGCTGCGGCGATCAGCTCATCTTGCAGACGGCCTCGTCGCCGCTGGTGGCGATGACCTCCATGTTCTCGTCCGGCCCCGGGATCGGGCCCGCGGAGGTGAAGAGGTCCCACTGGTTCTTCACCTGCGCCGCGGGCAGGGCGGTGATCGTGTACATTTCGCTGATGAGCTGATGGTCGGAGGCGCGGAAATAGCCCTGGCGCGGCTTCATCACGTCGAACTTCGCGCCCTTCTCCCAGTGCTCCAGGATCTTGGGGGTGTCCGTGCTCTTCAGCTCGTTCATCGACTGGGCCATGATCTTCACGGCGATGTAGTCACCCCAGGCCTGGTTCTCCGGCGGCTTGCCGTATTTCTTGGTGAAAGCGGCGACGAAGGCCTTGGTCGAGGGCGTGTCGATCAGGTGGTTCCAGACGGACGGCCAGATGCCGCCGAAATTGTCCTTGCCGGCGGCCCAGGCGAGCGCCGTGTCGAAGCCGAAGCCCGCGACCGGGAAGGTCAGGCCGAACTCGGAATACTGCTTCAGGAAATTGGTGATCTGATTGCCGGCGAGGTTCGAGATCACGAGGTCGGGCTTGGCGGCGCGAATCTCCAGCAGCAGCGCGGAGAAGTCGGTCGCGTCTGTCGGCACCAGCTTGTCGGCGGCGAACTGGCCGCCATTGCTCTCCATGAAGCGCTTGGCGACCTTGAGCAGGTCATGCCCGAAGGCGTAGTCCGCCGTCAGCGAGAACCACTTCTTGCCCTTCACCAGCCCCTGCGCCATCAGCGCGCGGCCGCAGCTCTTCACATACATCGAGTTCTGGTGCTCGACATGGAACATGTAGCGGTTGCAGCTTTCGCCGCGCAGCGCGTCCGAATTCGCGCCCGTGTTGACGAACAGCGTCTTGGTCCGGCCCGCCACCTGCGCGATCGTCAGCGCCGAGGCCGACGAAATCTCGCCGATGATGCAGGCGACCTTGTCGCGCTCGATCATGCGCTCCGCCTTGGTCGAGGCGGTCTGCGGATTGACGGAGTCCTCCTTCAGCGCCTCGAGCTTGCGCCCGTTGACGCCGCCGGCCGCGTTGATCTCCTCGACGGCGAGATCGACCGCCATCACGCCGTACTCGCCGAGGGGGCCGAGGAAGCCGGTGCGCGGCGTCAGATGGCCGAAGCGGATCACGTCCGGCGTCTGCGCCAGGATGAGCGACGGGCTCGCGATGAGCCCGGTCGCAGCGCCGGCGCCGAGCCCGGCCAGCGCTTGCCGGCGCGAGAGGCGGGTCGTCTTCAGGTCTGACATTGGCGTTCCTCCCAGAACGTGCGCCGCGCCGTTTCGACGTCGGCCGATTGAGATCAGCGGTCTCATGCCGCTTGTCGTGATCTGTGATCACAGTTAGGTTGGCAGACATGACTGCCCCTGTCCAGCCCTTCTCCATGCCGCCTGAAGCGGCCGCCGGCACGCCGGACCATGATGGCTCGGCGCTCGACCGGATCGGTGCGATCCAGCGCGAAACCCTCGGCGAACGCGTGACCGGGGAGCTGCGGGCGCTGCTGGTTGCAGGCCGGCTGGCTCCGGGCGAGAAGCTTTCCCTTCGCCGCGTGGCCGAAGCGCTCGGCGTCTCGATGATGCCGGTCAGGGAGGCCGTCAGCCGGCTGGCGGCGGACCGGGCGCTTGAGGTGCTGCCAGGCAGGGCGGTCCGGGTGCCGGTGCTGACGCTGGCGCAGTTCCGGGAATTGACGCGGCTACGGCTCGTGGTCGAAGGCTTCGCCGCCGAGGAAGCGGCGCGAAAGGCGACACCACAGGATATCGCGCGGGTCACGAGCTATGATGCCGCTTTCCGCAAGGCGGCGAGTGCCGATCCGCCGGACAGCGCAGGCGCCGTCGCGGCCAATCGGGACCTGCATTTCGCGCTCTACGAGGCCGCCGGCATGCCGGGCCTGATCGAGATGATCGAGCGGCTCTGGCTCAAGGCAGGGCCGATTCTCAATATCGATATGCGCGACGAGCCGCGCCGCCTCAAGGGCGGCAGCGCCATGCAGGCGCATGCGCGGCTGCTGGACGCCTTGCGAAGTCAGGACGCGGCTGCCGCACGCGCTGCGCTGGAGGACGACATCGCGGCCGCAGCCACGCATATCGAGGAAACAGGCCAGCTCAGCGCCTGAGACCAATCTGGACGGGAGACGCAAGGATGGATCTGCAGATCAAGGGCCTGCGCGTGCTGGTGACGGCCGGCGCCAACGGCATCGGCCGCGCGACGGCGCGCGCCTTCGCGGCGGAGGGGGCGAGGGTCCATATCTGCGACGTCGACGAGGCGGCGCTTGCGGAGATGGCGAAGAGCGATCCCGCGATGTCGCAGTCGGTCTGCGATGTCTCCGACCGCGCCGCCGTCGGCCAGCTCTTCGAGGAAGCGCTGGCGGCGCTCGGGGGGCTCGATTGCTTGGTCAACAATGCCGGTATCGCCGGCCCCACCGGCCGCGTCGACGAGATCGACCCCGCCGACTGGGACGCTTGCGTCGCCATCGACCTGACCGGCCAGTTCAATTGCACGCGGCTTGCGGTCCAGCACCTGAAGCAGTCTGAGAACGCCTCGATCGTCAATCTGTCGAGCCAGGCCGGCAAGCACGGCTTCCCGCTGCGCTCGCCCTATGCCGCGGCGAAATGGGGCGTCATCGGCTTCACCAAGGCGCTCTCGGCCGAGCTCGGCGAGTTCGGCATCCGCGCGAACGCGATCTGTCCCGGTCTCGTCGAGGGCCCGCGCATCCAGAGCGTCATCGCCAACAAGGCGCGCAGCTTCAATGTCTCGCATGAGGAGATGACGCAGCGGTTGTTCGCGGGGGTCTCGATCAAGCAGTTCGTCGATCCCGCCGACATCGCCAGGCAGATCGTCTTCCTCGCCTCGCCCTTCGCCAAGACGATCTCGGGTCAGGAGATCTCGGTCTGCGGCGATACACGCATGCTGGCGTGAGCTGCGGCAAAGCTGTCTCAAGGGTTCGCGCGCAACCACCCCATCATCCCGCACCTGTCCCGGGATGACGGGGTGGTTCCGCGATCAAACGCCATGGCGCGGCGACACAATTCGTTGAGGCGCTGTGCGAGGAAACCGCGGGAAGCGATTCTCTTAGAACGCCTTTTCTGTGCATTTTGCCCGGCCGCCATCAGGCCAGCATGTCCCGCACCAGCGGCACGACCTTTTCGCCATACAGGCTGATGCAGCGCATCATCTTCTCGTGCGACAGCGGCCCGGCGCTGTATTTCATCTGGAAGCGCGACAGGCCGAGCGTCTTCACCGTCGCTGTGATCTTGCGCGCCACGGTCTCTGGCGAGCCGAGATAGAGGGAGCCGCGCTGTACTTCGTTCTCGAACTCGTCGCGGCCCATCGGCGGCCAGCCGCGTTCGCTGCCGATGCGGTCGCGCATGCGCTTGTAGTCGGCGAAGAACTCCTGGCGCGCCAGTTCGTCGGTCGCGGCGACATAGCCCGGCGAGTGTATGCCGATCGGCTGCACCCGTTCGCCGAGCTGCGCGAAGGCGCGGCGATAGAGATCGGCGTAAGGGATGAAGCGGCCCGGGTCGCCGCCGATGATCGCGAGCATCAGCGGCAGGCCGTAGCGGGCGGCGCGGACGACCGATTCCGGGCTGCCGCCGACGCCGATCCAGGTCCTGAGGCGCCCCGTCTCGATGGGCGGGAAGACGCGCTGCTCGCTGAGCGGCGGGCGGATCGAGCCTTTCCAGCTTACCGATTCCTTGCTGATCAGCGCCGAAAACAGGTCGAGCTTTTCCGCAAACAGCGTCTCGTACTGGCTGAGATCGAAGCCGAAGAGCGGGAAGGATTCGGTGAAGGAACCCCGCCCGAGGATGACCTCGGCCCGCCCGTTCGAGATCGCATCCACCGTCGAGAAGCGCTGGAAGACGCGGACCGGATCGTCCGAACTCAGCACCGTCACGGCCGAGCCCAGCCGGATGCGGGAGGTTCTCGCTGCGATGGCCGCCAGCACCGTTTCCGGCGTCGAGACGGCGAAGTCGGCGCGGTGATGCTCGCCGACTCCGATGAAGTCGATACCGAGGCTGTCGGCGAGCACTGCCTCCTCGATCAGGTCGCGGATCACCTGCGCATGCGGCAACGGCGCCCCGTCCGGCCCCGAGGTCACGTCGCCGAAGGTGTCGAGGCCGAGTTCGAGTTGCTGGGCCATGCGGGTCTCTCCTTGGGTCGCGAAGACTGTCGTCCGGAGGTCGGTTGGATCGGCCCTCCGCCGGGCCGGCGAGCCATAGCAGCCAAGGCCTGCGGCTGTCAGGCGTGCATCCGCGCTTCACCCGACGGGACAAACGAATTACACCTCGCTTCCGCCCACGCTTCCCGGGGGCAGGAGCGCCTGCGCGCGCCATCGGAGCGCTCCCCGATACAGGCCATCGCCGAGGTTTCCTTGCCCGCATCCGATCTGATCGTCGCCCTCGGCGATACCCGCTACCGCGTCGAACGCCCCTTCGGCTCCTGGCCTCAGAATGCCGGCTTCGTCACCGACGTCACCGTCGATGCGCGCGGCCACGTCTTCGTCATGCTGCGGCACGACCCGCTGACGCAGGCCAATGATCCCCGCGTGGTCGAATTGTCGCCGGAGGGCGAGTTCATCCGCGGCTGGGGCGAGGACCTTATCGCGGATTCGCACATGTTCACGGTCGATGCCGCCGGGCGCATCCTCTGCGTCGACCGCGACATGCACGAGGTGCTGATCTGCTCGCCCGAAGGCGAGCGGCTGGGCGCGCTCGGACAGCGCGGCGAGCCGCTGGCGCCGTTCAACCATCCTACCGACGTGCATGTCTCCGCCTGGGGCGACATCTATGTGTCCGACGGCTATGCGGCGAGCCGCATCCATCGCTTCTCGGCCTATGGCGTCCATATCCAGAGCTGGGGCGAGCAGGGCAAGGGCGACGGCCAGTTTGGTTGGCCGCATGCGATCTGGACCCATGCCGATGGCCGGGTCGTCGTCGTCGACCGCGCAAACGACCGCGTCCAGGTCTTCGACCGCAATGGCAACCACCTCGCCAGCTGGACGCATTTCCGCGACCCCGTGGCGATCTGGGGCGATGCGGACGGCAACACCTACGTCACCGACATGGTGCCCAACCTGCAGAAGATCGGCCCGAACGGCGAGAAGCTCGGCCGCTGCCGGCCGATGCTCAACGGCGCGCATGGCATCTTCGGAACGCCGGACGGCGACATCCTGCTGGCCGAGAGCAACCCGAGTCGCCTGACGCTGCTGCGCCGGCTGGACTGAGGAGGCCTGCCGCCACCGCGGGGCCGGGGGCTCTGACGCTCCTGTGAGATTGCGGGACGGGGCAGGGCGGCTATCGTCGCGCTCCTTCGCGCGTCGATTCCCGCCGCGCCGCCTCCGAGGAGCCTTCGATGGCAGATCTCTCCGCCTTTCCGATCACGGCACGCTGGCCGGCGACGCATCCCGATCGCATCCAGCTCTATTCCCTGCCGACGCCGAACGGCGTGAAGGTCTCGATCGCGCTGGAAGAACTCGGCCTTCCCTACGAGCCACACTTGATCGACATCGGGAAGAACGAGACCTGGGGGCCGGAATTCCTGTCGCTGAACCCCAACGGCAAGATTCCCGCGATCATCGACCCCGATGGCCCGGGCGGAAAGCCGCTCGGCCTGTTCGAGTCGGGCGCGATCCTGATCTACCTCGCCGAGAAGACCGGCAAGCTCATCCCGGCCGATCCTGCCGGCCGCTACGAGACGATCCAGTGGGTGATGTTCCAGATGGGGGGACTCGGGCCGATGTTCGGCCAGCTCGGCTTCTTCCACAAGTTCGCCGGCAAGGACTACGAGGACAAGCGCCCACGCGACCGTTACGCCAACGAAAGCAAGCGTCTGCTCGGGGTTCTCGAGACCCGGCTCGAGGGGCGCGACTGGCTCATGGGCGATGAATACACCATCGCCGACATCGCCTCGCTCGGCTGGGTCCGCAACCTCGTCGGCTTCTACGATGCAGGTGAACTCGTCGACTATGCCAGCCTGAAGAACGTTCCGGCCTGGCTCGAGCGCGGTCTTGCCCGGCCGGCGGTGCAGCGCGGGCTCGACAGTCCGAAGCGCCCTTGATCGTCAGGGCTGCTTTTGGGGCAGTGTCCTCAGCACGCTGACGGTGATGCCCTGAGCCTCCAGCGCCGCGCGCCCGCCGAGCCCGTCGAGCTCGAACATGAAGAGCGCCGCCGTGCAGCGCGCTCCGAGCCGGCGCAGCAGCCGGGCCGCGGCCAGCGCGGTCTCGCCCGACATCAGGCAGTCGTCCACGATGGCGACGCTGCGTCCCGCCAGGTTGTTGCCCTTCGACAGCGCGACGCCGCTGCCGAGTTCGTAATTGGGGATCAGGTTTCGCACCACGTCCGGCTGGAGCGAGCGGACCTTGCGGATGTCGATGAACCCGATGGAACGTGCCAGCGCGAGCCCGCCCGCATAGCCGATGCCACCGACATCGATCCCGGCGACGAGATCGATGTCACCTGGCAGGCCTCGCTCGAACTCGCGGAACGCCATGCTCGCGAGCGCACCGTCGCAGGTGAGGGTGCTCGCGTCGGGAAAGTCCGTGCCGGGCGCGGGATAGTTCATCCATCGCCTGACATGAGCCTTTCGCAGCCCATCGTCGCCTTCCGGGAAATCCGCTTCGCGATCCATGCTATTCCCCGGCCGACCGGCCCGCTCGAATCATGCCCCTGAGGACATTTTGGCCTGGTCCGGTGACAACCTCGCCGCATGAGCGTGGCGGGCAGGCTCGAAACGGTGGACCAGAATGATCACCATCTACGGCATCAAGAATTGTGACACGATGAAGAAGGCGCGCACCTGGCTGGAAGGGCAAGGCATCGCCCATGCCTTCCACGACTACAAGGCGAGCGGCATCGATCGGGGTTCGCTGGAGCGCTGGGTGAAGGAGCATGGCTGGGAGACCGTGCTGAACCGTGCCGGAACGACCTTCCGCGCCCTGCCGGATGCCGACAAGCAGGGCCTGGATGCTGGCAAGGCGGTCGCGCTGATGCTGGCGCAGCCCGCCATGATCAAGCGCCCGGTCCTCGAGCTCGGCAAGGGCAGAACGGTCATCGGTTTCAAGCCGGCGATCTACGAGGCGGCGCTGGCCAAGGCCTGAGCCGGCAGGCACCGTCATTCTCGGGCGCCGCGAAGTGGCGACCCGAGAATCGCCCGCCGAAGGGCGCGAGGCGCCACTCTTCCAGAGATGCTTCGGTCACGCCCGAGCATGACGGTGGGAGACGTCTGCCCGGCGTCCACGCCTCTTCCCTAAAGACCCGCGCTGCTCTACCTCGCAGCCCATGATCGCCATACCCCAGCCCGCGCAACCCGAAGCCGTTGCGACAACCGATTTCAGCTTCGATCTCCATGCCCGCGACGGCGCCGCCCGCACCGGCGAGATCCGCATGCCGCGCGGCACCATCCGCACGCCGGCCTTCATGCCGGTCGGGACCGCCGCGACCGTCAAGGGCATGTACCCGGCGCAGGTCCGCGAGCTCGGCGCCGATGTCGTGCTCGGCAACACCTACCACCTGATGCTGCGGCCGGGCGCCGAGCGTGTCGCCAGGCAGGGCGGGCTGCACAAATTCATGAACTGGCCGCACCCGATCCTGACCGATTCCGGCGGCTTCCAGGTGATGTCGCTCGCCAATCTGCGCAAGCTGACCGAGGAGGGCGTGACCTTCCAGTCGCATATCGACGGCTCGAAGCACATGCTCAGCCCCGAGCGCTCGGTCGAGATCCAGAACCTGCTCGGCTCCGACATCGTCATGCAGCTCGACGAATGCGTCTCGCTGCCCTGCGAGGACAAGGTGGCGGAGAAGGCGATGCGTCTCTCGCTGCGCTGGGCCGAGCGCTGCAAGGCGGCTTTCGGCAATCCCGCGGGCAGGGCGCTCTTCGGCATCGTCCAGGGCGGTGCGGTGCCGGCTCTTCGCGTCGAGAGCGCGCGCGAGCTCGCCGCGATGGATCTCAAGGGCTACGCCATCGGCGGGCTCGCGGTCGGCGAGCCGCAGGACGTCATGCTGGCGATGATCGAGACGGTCGAGCCGCATTTGCCGCAGGAGAAGCCGCGCTACCTGATGGGCGTCGGTACGCCCGACGACATCGTCGAGGCCGTCAGGCGCGGCGTCGACATGTTCGACTGCGTGATGCCGACGCGCGCCGGGCGCCATGGGCAGATCTTCACCCGCTTCGGCCGCATGAACCTGAAGAACGCCAAGCATGCCGAGGATTCGCGCCCGGTCGACGAGCTGTCGTCCTGCCCGGCCGCCAATGGCTGGTCGCGCGCCTATCTGCATCACCTCGTCAAGGCCGAGGAGATGCTCGGCAAGATGCTGCTGACCTGGATCAACCTCGCCTATTATCAGGAGCTGATGGCGGGTCTGCGCGCGGCAATTGCGGCCGGGCGGCTGGAGGACTTCGTCGCCGAGACGAAGGAGGGCTGGACCAGGGGCGACACTGCGGGAGCGCCGTGACCGAGTCCTGGCTCTTCCTGCTGCTCTTCAAGATGGCGATCGCTGCCGGCATCGTCGTCAGCTGTTCGTTGATCGCGGAGCGCAGCGGGCCCCTCGTCGCGGCCCTGATCGCGACGCTGCCGATCTCGCTCGGCCCGGTCTATGTCTTCCTGGCGCTCGACCATGACGCAGCCTTCATCGCGGATGCCGCGCTGGGCAGCATGGCGTCCACCGTTGCGAATGGCTGTCTCTTCCTGGTCTATGTGCTGCGCGCGCAGAAGCACGCGACGCTGGCGAGCCTCGGACCGGCTTTGCTTGTCTGGCTCGTGGCCGTCTTTGCCCTGTACTGGCTGGAGCCATCCTTCTGGACGCTGCTCGGCCTGACGCTCGCCGTCTTCATCGGCGCCCATCTGGCAGTGAGGCCTTATCTCGCTGCCCGTTCAGCGCGGCCGGCCGAGCCGCCCTGGTTCGCGATCCCGCTCCGGGCCCTGTGCGTCGCGGCGCTGGCGGGCACGGCAACCACCGCGAGCGCCCATGTCGGCGGTGTCTGGTCGGGCGTGCTGGCCGGCCTGCCGATCGTGATGTCGAGCCTGGTGCTGATCCTGCAGCCGCGCATCGGCGGCCCGGCGGCGGCGGCGGTGATCGCCAACAGCGTCATCGCGCTGCTCGGCTTCGGCCTCGCCATTTCGGTCGTGCATCTCGCGGCCGTGCCGCTGGGCTCATGGCCGGCGCTCGGCGTCGGTCTGCTGATCTGCGTCGTCTGGAACCTGGGCCTGATGGCCCTTTCGCGCCGGGCGGCGCCATGAGGCAACGAACAGCCCGCCGATGATCATCGCGAAGCCGGCGAACTGGAGCGGGCCGGGGATCTCGCCCAGCGCCGGGATCGCCAGCGCCGTCCCCGTGACCGGGATCAGCGGCGGGAAGCGGCCGACCACCGCAGCGCCCAGGACATGTGCGGCCCAGCCCCAGAGCCAGAGGCCGAGGATGACGTTGATCACCCCCTGATAGACGGCATGGAAGCCCAGAACCCACCAGGGCGCGATGTCGAAGCCCCTGAAGAAGAACAGGAAATAGAAGGGCAGATAGGCCATCGACAAGACCGAGACGATCGCCGCGCCCTTCAGCCCGTCGACCTTCCAGAGCTGGATCAGCAGCGGGTAGAAGCCCCAGAGCAGGCCGACGCCGAGGAAGCAGAGATCGCCCCAGAGCACGTCGTTGCCCGCGCCGCTCGAGCCGGCGAAGGCGAGGCAGCCGAGACCTGCGAGCACCGCGGTCACTCCTGCGATCAGTCGCGGCGACAGGACCGCGCCGAACAGCACAACGCTGCCGCCGATGCCGATCAGCGTCACGATTCCTGGCCCGATCGTCGCGCCATGGGCTGCCGGTGCCATCGTCAGCCCGGTCAGCATCAGATAGGTCATCGGGAAGCCGCTGGTCAGAACCAACAGCAGGCCGCGTTGCCAGCCGACGCCGCCGCATTGCGACAGGCCGGGCTTCAGGAATATCGGCAGCAGCAATGTCCCTGCTGTGGCGAAGCGCAACGCCAGCAGGTCATGCTGCGATATGCCGTTGAGCACGGCATGGCGGCTGACGACGAAGTTCGATCCGAAGATCAGGACGCTCAGCAGCATCCCCGCAACCGCGAGCCGCCAGCGCAGCCGCTCGCGGGACTCGGCTTCGCTTGGAGGCGGGTGGCTTGCAGGCATGCGCCACCCCTAGCCCGGAACTGCGACCACCGTTACAGGGGCGGGCGCATGGCGGCAAGGCGTTGCGGCGACAGTGCTTTTTCAGCCAACGCAATCCTGCCGTTTTTCGGCCTTCGCAATGCCGGCTCTGCGGATTTCGTAAGCGGGAAACGCAGGACGATTTCGATGCAAGCTGCCGCCACCTATTTTCGCCTCTCCGATCTTCTCCCAGGCTCCCTGGGGCGGGCCATGCCGGCGCTCGCTAGTCTGCTCGCGTTGGCAGGCGCATTCGGCGTTATGGCGTCGATTTCTGCCGAGCCCGGTGCTCCGTCCCGAACGGTGGCGGAGAACGCTGGCGTGGGGGATTGGAGCCTGCCTGCCGTCGTCGACGGCAAGATCATCGCCCGCCATAGCGGCGCCGCCAGCGAAGAGGCCGCCCTGGCGAGCGCGCGGCCGGGCATCGTCAGGCCTGCCGCATTGGTGATGCCGATGAGCGCGGATTGGCCCGAGCGTGCCTTCTCGGAAACCGAATGGGCTCGCGCGGTGGCCGAAACCCGCATTGCAGCGACGGCTCAGGTCGCGCCAGCGGTTAAGCGCACGGCCGCAACAGGCGAGGCCCATAAGGTCGAAACGCTTACGCCGCCGCTTTCGCTGACACCGCCCGCGATCGCCGCCTCTCCCCAGATTATCGAAGCGGCAGCGCCCGGCCTGGGCCTGCTCAGCCGCACCATCGTCGAGCCGGTCGCTCGGGCGGCTGGCATCGTGACGGGCGCGGCCGGCGCCGTCGGCGCGGCGGGTTCCTGGACGGTCTCGCGCGCTGCGGAGTTGCTGCCGCGCTAGTGAGCGCGGCAGCGGGAATGCCTCAGGCCAGCGCCTTGAGAGCCGCGCGCCCGGCATAGACGGCCTGGGCGCCGAGTTCCTCCTCGATGCGCAGGAGCTGGTTGTACTTCGCCGTCCGGTCGGAGCGGGCCAGCGAGCCGGTCTTGATCTGCCCGCAATTCGTCGCGACCGCGAGATCGGCGATGGTGGCGTCCTCGGTCTCGCCCGAGCGATGCGACATCACGGCGGTGTAGCCGGCGCGCTGGGCCATTTCGACAGCCGCGAGCGTCTCCGTCAGCGTGCCGATCTGGTTGACCTTGACCAGGATCGAATTGGCCGTCTTCGCCTTGATGCCCTGCGAGAGGCGCGTGACGTTGGTGACGAAGAGGTCGTCGCCGACCAGCTGGCACTTCGAACCGACGAGGTCCGTCAGGGCCTTCCAGCCCTCCCAGTCGTCCTCGGCCATGCCGTCCTCGATCGAGACGATCGGATAGTTGCCGACGAGCTTGGCGAGGTACTTCGCCTGTGCCTTGGGATCGCGCGTCTTGCGCTCGCCCTCATAGACGTAGGAACCGTCCTTGAAGAACTCGGTCGCGGCGCAGTCGAGCGCCAGCGCGAGATCCTCGCCAGGCTTATAGCCGGCGGTCTCGATCGCACCCATGACGAAGTCGAGCGCGGCCTCGGCCGATTTCAGGTTGGGCGCGAAGCCGCCTTCGTCGCCGACATTGGTGTTGTGGCCGGCGTCGTGCAGCGCCTTCTTCAGCGTGTGGAACACCTCCGCGCCCATGCGCAGGCCCTCGGCGAAGGAGGAGGCGCCGATCGGCATCACCATGAATTCCTGGAAGTCGATCGGGTTGTCGGCATGGGCGCCGCCATTGACGATGTTCATCATCGGCACAGGCAGGACGCGGGCCGAGGTGCCGCCGACATAGCGGTAGAGCGGCAGGCCCGAGGCTTCGGCCGCGGCCTTGGCGACCGCGAGCGAGACGCCGAGGATCGCGTTGGCGCCGAGCTTCGCCTTGTTGGGCGTGCCGTCGAGATCGATCATCGCCTGGTCGATCGCGGCCTGGTCTTCGGCGTCCATCGCGACAATGGCCTCGGCGATGTCGACGTTGACCGCTTCGACGGCCTTCTCGACACCCTTGCCGAGATAGCGGCTCTTGTCGCCGTCGCGGAGCTCCACCGCCTCATGAGCGCCGGTCGAGGCGCCCGAGGGGACGGCGGCGCGGCCCATCGAGCCGTCTTCGAGCACCACGTCGACCTCGACCGTGGGATTGCCGCGCGAGTCGAGGATCTGGCGGCCGATGATATCGATGATCGCGGTCATGGAAAGCTCCGTGGCGGACGCGGGAGGAAAGTGTCAGCCGCGCTTCTAGCCAACGGTCCGGCGCGCGGGAAGCCCCGATCGCCCGCTCATGCTTCCGGCTTGCGTCTTGCGCTTGATCCGATGGCAGCGCGCAGCTGTCTCATCGGGAGACGAAGATGTTCCGTATCGTGTCGAATGGGCGGCGCCCATCCCCGGAAATCGTCCTCGCCGCTCTCGCCGTTACAGTCGCCTGGTGGGCGGGGCTCTGCGCGTTGGCCGGCCGCGCCGTCTGGTTCTGGTGATTAGCCCTCGTCGGCGTCGGTGCGCACATAGCCGCCGACCAGGAAGCCGCTCTGCAGCGCCAGCAGGTAGCCGAGCCAGGCCAGGAAGGTGATGAGGCCGAACTCGGCCCGTATCAGCCAGAGCGGGATGATGATCAAGGTCATCGTGATGCTCGCCGCGATGATCGCCGCGTAGCCGAACGACAGGCCGATCAGGATTCCCATCAGGAACAGGATGCCGGCGATGATCATCGTCTGGGGGCGCTCGTCTCGATCGGCTGCGGATCGGAGGCGTTTTTAGCGAGGCAGTCACTCCGATCGCTTTTACGTGCCGCGTGGAATTTAAGATAAATTGAACGCTCGAGGCCGGCGTAAGGTTGCGCGCTCGTTCCTTGCCGTCGCGCGGACGCGGAAACCGGTTCCCACCGCGGTGCACAATGCTCTAGAAGGCCGCAAACCTCAGGAGCCCTCGATGTCGATCGACACCACGACCCTGCAGCTCGGACAGCATGCCGCGCTGCCCGCATCGCCCGAAGAGGCGCGCCTCGACCGCGTGCCCAACCCGCATGCCGGCACGCCCTATCTGACGCGCTTCACCTGCCCGGAATTCACCTCGATCTGCCCGGTCACCGGCCAGCCGGATTTCGGCATCCTGGTGATCGACTATCTGCCGGGGCAGTGGCTGGTGGAGTCGAAGTCGCTCAAGCTCTATCTCGGCTCCTTCCGCAACCATGGCGCCTTCCACGAGGACTGCACGGTCGGCATCGGCAAGAAGCTGGTCGAGCTGCTCGAGCCGGAATGGTTCAGGATCGGCGGCTACTGGTATCCGCGCGGCGGCATCCCGATTGACGTGTTCTGGCAGACGGGCGAGCCGCCGAAGGGGCTCTGGCTGCCGGATCAGGGCGTCGCGCCCTATCGCGGGCGCTGAGCCCGGCGGTTGCTCAGGTTCGGCTGCCCGGGATCGGCATGATCCGCGGCGTGACATAGCCGAAGACCACGATGGCGGCGGCGAACATCAGGATCGCCGCGCTTGCCCCGATGAGATGCATCGCGAAGCCCATTGCGAGCGGGCCGGTCGCCTGGCCGAGGAAGAAGCAGCAGGCGAACAGCGCCATGGCCGAACCGCGTGCGCCAGGCGCCAGCTCCGTCGCCTGCGCCTGGAAGGTGCCGTGGAGCAGGAAGAAGCCGAAGCCCTGCGCCGCGAAGATCGGGATCGCGCTCCACCACGGCCAGTCGAAGGCGAAGAGCGCGAGGCCCAGCGCGCAGATCACGCCGCCCGTGCGCGTCATCCGGGTGGGTCCGAGGCGTTCCACGAGGATGCGCGTGAACAGCCCGTAGAGCAGGCAGCCGAAGCCCATGCCGGCGATGACGAGGCCGGCTTCCGCCGGTCCGACGCCCGAGCGCTGGTAGAGGATCGCCGCAACATAGGCCGGAATACCGAACAGCAGGATGCCCTCGACGATTACGAGCCCGTAAAGCAGCTTGGTGCGCGGATTTGCGAAGACCGTCCGGTAGTTGCCGAGCGCGCCGGCAAGGCTGAGTTTTTGCCTGACGACGTTCCGGCGCGGCTTCAGCACCACGCCGACCAGCACCGCGGCCAGCACCGCGATGACCGCGGCTGAGAGGAACGCGGCCCGCCAGCCGGCATGGGTCGCGATGATGCCGGAGCAGGCCGAACCCGACATCTGCCCGATGATCATCAGGACGGTAAAGCGCCCGAGCGCGATCTGGCGTTCCTGCATCGGCGCCCGGTCGCCGATCGCGGCCATCGCGATCGGGATGATGCCGCCCGACGCGATGCCGGTGACCGCCCGCAGCACCGTCATCGTCTCGAAGGAGCCCGACAGGGCCGCGACGGTCGAAAGCGCGGCCAGCGCAATCAGGCAGGTCAGGATCGTGCGGATCTTGCCCATGGCGTCGGCCAGCGGCCCGAGGAAGGGCTGGCCCAGCGCATAGGACAGCGAGAACGCCGTCACCATCGTCACGATTTGCGGGATGCTGCGCCCGAATTCGCCGGCAAGCGTCGGGATCAGGGGATCGATGATCCGCATCGTGAAGGTCGATGCGAAGCCGCAGGCGCCGAGGACGAAAATCAGTGCAGGAAGAGGGGTTGCCGCCGGCGCAGGGACCGGCGGCGGAGGCGTTGTCTCAGACATAAGCCAGCGTAGGCTGGGCCTTGGCTTTGGCAAGTCGATCAAAGCCTTGCAGCTCTGCGATCAGCGCAGGGAAGGCGCGCAGCGGCACCATGTTCGGCCCGTCGCTCGGCGCGCTGTCCGGGTCCTCATGCGTCTCGATGAACACGCCGGCGACTCCGACCGCGACCGCGGCACGCGCCAGAACGGGAACGAATTCGCGCTGCCCTCCGCTGGACGAGCCCTTGCCGCCGGGCTGCTGCACCGAATGGGTGGCGTCGAAGATCACCGGCGCGCCGGTGCTCTGCGCCATGATCGGCAACGCACGCATGTCCGAGATCAGCGTGTTGTACCCGAAGGAGGCGCCTCTTTCGGTGAGCATGACGTTCGGATTACCGCTCTCGGTGATCTTGGCGGCGACGTTGACCATGTCCCAGGGCGCGAGGAACTGGCCCTTCTTCACATTGACGACGCGTCCCGTCTTCGCCGCCGCCACCAGGAGATCGGTCTGGCGGCAGAGGAAGGCTGGAATCTGCAGCACGTCGACGACCTCGGCGATTGCCGCGCATTGAGCCGCTTCATGCACGTCGGTCAGCACCGGCAGCCCGGTCGCCTCGCGGATCTCGGCGAAGACGGGCAGGGCGGCCGCAAGCCCCATGCCACGCTGGGCCTTCACGCTGGTGCGGTTGGCCTTGTCGAACGAGGTCTTGAAGACGAGGCCGATGCCGAGCGATTCCGAGATTTCCTTCAGGGCAAAGGCCATCTCCAGCGCGTGGTCGCGGCTCTCCATCTGGCAGGGGCCGGCGATGACAGAGAGCGGCAGCGCATTGCCGAAGCGCACCGGCGAGGGCAGGCCGGTGCCGATGGAGACGATGGTATTGGCAGTCATGGGGCGTCTCCATGCGGGTGAGGCGCCGGGCTTATGTCCGGCAGGCCCGGTGGGTCAAGCGCAAGCGCCCTTTAGACCGATGAGTTGCGACATTGCGTCGAACGCACTGGCGAAGCGAGAGCGAGGTCTGTAAATTCATGGGCGAAGCATTATGTCGGGTGGGAAACGCCAGGGATCGATCTTGAGAACAACGGCAGCGACGACGATGCAGGCAAGGGACATCATGGGGTCGAGCGACACCGTGGCGCCGCCCGCGGTCGTTCCTGCCGGGCCGACTGCGATGGCAGACCGCCCGAAGCGGCCGGCGACCCCGACCGATGGCGGCCGCGACGGCACCGGAACGGCGGTGCTGACCCGCACCCGGACTCGCAAGCCCAATCTCTACCGCGTCCTGCTTCTCAACGACGACTACACCCCTATGGAGTTCGTCGTTCACGTTCTCGAACGCTTCTTCAACAAGGATCGCGCCGAAGCCACGCAGATCATGATGCATGTCCATCAGAACGGCGTCGGCGAATGCGGAATCTTCACCTACGAGGTGGCCGAGACCAAGGTCACCCTCGTCATGGACCTTGCGCGCAAGCACATGCATCCCCTCCAATGCGTAATGGAGAAGAAGTAGTTTTGCGTCAGCATACCCATCTGGAAACGGAATAGGAGCGCTATCCGTGCCGAGTTTCTCGCGCAGTCTCGAACAGGCGCTTCACCGGGCTCTTGCCCTCGCCAATGAGCGCCACCACGAATACGCCACGCTGGAGCACCTGCTGCTCGCGCTGGTCGATGACCAGGATGCAGCCGCGGTCATGCGCGCCTGCAGCGTCGATCTCGACATGCTCAGGCGCAACCTCGTCGACTATATCGACGCGGAGTTGGCCAATCTGATCACGGACGGGCGCGATGATTCGAAGCCGACCGCCGGCTTCCAGCGCGTGATCCAGCGGGCGGTGATCCATGTCCAGTCCTCTGGTCGCGAGGAAGTGACCGGCGCCAATGTGCTCGTTGCCATGTTCGCCGAGCGCGAGAGTCATGCCGCCTATTTCCTGCAGGAGCAGGACATGACGCGCTACGACGCGGTCAACTACATCAGCCACGGCATCGCCAAGCGCCCCGGCGCAAGCGAGCCGCGGCCCGTCCGCGGCGCCGAGGAGGAGCCCGAGCAGCAGCGCGACTCGCGCGCTGACCAGGGCAATGACGCCGACAAGGACAAGAAGAAAAAGGAAAGCGCGCTCGATGCTTACTGCGTCAACCTGAATCGGAAGGCGAGGGACGGGCGCATCGATCCGCTGATCGGCCGCGAGGCCGAGGTGCAGCGCACGATTCAGATCCTCTGCCGCCGCCAGAAGAACAACCCGCTGCTGGTCGGCGAGCCCGGCGTCGGCAAGACGGCCATCGCCGAGGGGCTGGCCCTGAAGATCATCCGCGGCGAGGTGCCGGAGGTGCTTGAGGACGCGACTGTCTTCTCGCTCGACATGGGCACGCTGCTTGCCGGCACGCGCTATCGCGGCGATTTCGAAGAGCGCCTCAAGCAGGTGATGAAGGAGATCGAGGCCCATCCCAAGGCGATCATGTTCATCGACGAGATCCACACGGTGATCGGCGCCGGTGCGACTTCGGGTGGTGCCATGGATGCCTCGAACCTGCTCAAGCCCGCGCTCGCCTCGGGCGGGCTGCGCTGCATCGGCTCGACGACCTACAAGGAATATCGGCAGTATTTCGAAAAGGACCGGGCGCTGGTCCGCCGCTTCCAGAAGATCGACGTCAACGAGCCGTCGATCCCGGACACGATCGAGATACTGAAGGGGCTGAAGCCCTATTTCGAGGAGTTCCACAAGCTTCGCTACACCAACGACGCCATCAAGGCGGCGGTGGAGCTCTCGGCCCGCTACATCCATGACCGCAAGCTGCCGGACAAGGCGATCGACGTGATCGACGAGACCGGCGCCTCGCAGATGCTGGTGACCGAGAACAAGCGCAAGAAGACGATCGGCGTGAAGGAGATCGAGGCTGCGATCGCCACCATGGCGCGCATCCCGGCCAAGACGGTTTCGAAGAACGATGCCGAAGTCCTGCGCAATCTCGAGACCACTCTGAAGCGCACCGTCTACGGGCAGGAAAAGGCGATCGAGGCGCTGTCCTCCTCGATCAAGCTCGCCCGCGCCGGTCTGCGGGATGGCGAGAAGCCGATCGGCTGCTATCTCTTCGCGGGGCCGACCGGCGTCGGCAAGACCGAGGTCGCGCGCCAGCTGTCGTCCTCGCTCGGCGTCGAGCTCGTTCGGTTCGACATGTCGGAGTATATGGAGCGCCATACCGTCTCGCGGCTGATCGGCGCGCCTCCGGGCTATGTCGGATTCGATCAGGGAGGCCTGCTGACCGATCAGATCGACCAGCACCCGCATTGCGTGCTTCTGCTCGACGAGATCGAGAAGGCTCATCCCGACCTGTTCAACATCCTCCTGCAGGTGATGGATCACGGCAAGCTGACCGACAACAACGGCAAGCAGGTCGATTTCAGGAACGTCATCCTGATCATGACCACCAATGCGGGAGCCGCCGACATGGCCCGCAACGCCTATGGCTTCACCCGCAGCAAGCGCGAGGGTGACGATACCGAGGCGATCAACAAGCTGTTCGCGCCGGAATTCCGCAACCGCCTCGACTCGGTGATCTCCTTCGGCCACCTGCCGAAGACGGTCGTCGCCCGCGTCGTCGACAAGTTCGTGCTGCAGCTCGAGGCGCAGCTGGCCGACCGCAACGTCACGATCGAGCTCTCCGACGAGGCGCGCGAGTGGCTGGTCGAGAACGGCTATGACGAGGCGATGGGCGCCCGCCCGATGGCGCGGCTGATCCAGCAGACGATCAAGACGCCGCTGGCCGACGAGGTCCTGTTCGGGCGCCTCAAGAACGGCGGCGCGGTCAAGGTCGTCGTGGTCCAGTCGGAGACCGGCATCAAGGTGCTCGGCCTCGAATTCCCGGACGGCCCGGTCAAGCCCAAGCCGGAGAAGGACGTCGCGGCCGCAGCCGAGCAGCGCGCCCGCAAGCCGCGCGCGAAGGCGTCGGCCGCTGCGAAGCCTGTCTCGGCCAAGCCACGTCGCGGTGGCGGCAAGGGCTCCAAGGGTGGTAAGGGCAATGACGACGGCAAGACTCCCGATGCGCCGAAGGCGCAGCGGGCGGTCCGCACCGTTCCGAAGGTTCCGCTGACCAAGGCTTGAGAGCGTGTTCTTCAAACGCAAGACAGACCCCGTCCTGGCTCATGCGGCCGAGCCGGCGCCGGAGCGCGCGGCACGGCCGCAGAAGGAAAAGCTGAGCTGGTTCGAAAAGCGCGACCGGCGCCGCCGGAAGCGCAAGATGTTCGAGGAGGTGCTGGGCTGGATCCTGGTGCCGGCTTTCGTCTACCTGATCTATCTCGGTGTGAAATCGGTCGGCGGCATCCCCAAGGAACTCGTCGATTTCGGCAATGAGCTGATCGGGATTGCGCTCAAGTCCCTTTAGGCTTCTGGCCATCGGGCTTTGCAGCCAGCGCACAGCCGACTCCCCATCGCTGGGGCTCCGTCGACGCGGCCGGGCGCGCTAGTAGGCTAAGCTAGCCCGCCGATCTGGCCGCCGGGCCACGGAGCCGGGCCGCAGCGTGCCGATCCTCTCATGACCGTCTCAGCCGATTGGAGCCGCAGGCGCGTGGCGCTGGCCGGCATGCGCGATGCGCTGTCGCTGCCGGCCTGGGTGGTCGGCTTCGGGCTTGTGGGCATAGGCTCGCTGGCCCGGGATGTCGGCTACCCCGTCGAGGTCGCCGTGCTCTCGACCATCCTGGTCTGGGCCGGCCCGTCGCAGGTCATCTTCTTCGCCTCGATCGCGACCGGCGCGGCCTGGAGCGCGATCGCGCTTGCCATAGGCTTCGCCTCGCTGCGTTTCCTGCCGATGACGGTCGCGATCATGCCGCTGCTGCAGCGGCCGGGGCAAAGCGTCCGCATGCAGCTTCTGCTGGCGCATTACGTCGCCGTGACCGCCTGGACGGAGGGTCTTCGCCGTTTGCCGGGCATGCCGCCGCATCAGCGGGTCGTCTATTTCCTGGCCTTCGCCAATACCTGCATGCTGGTCAGCTCGATCGGAACCTTCCTCGGCTATTACCTGCTGGGCGAACTGCCGATCCCGCTCGCGGCGGGGTTGCTCTGCCTGACGCCGATCTTCTTCCTGGCCTCGCTCTCGGCGGGGCTGCGGCACCGGGGCGACATCGTCGCGATCGTTCTCGGGCTGGCACTGGCGCCGATCTGCGATCGCTTCATCGGCGGTGGCTTCGACCTGATCGTGGCGGGGCTGGTCGCCGGCACGATCGCCTTCTTCTTCCGGCCGCGGAAGCGGGGTCCATGACGCAACCCATTCCCTGGCTCGACGGCCCGCTCTGGCCCTATCTGGCCTTGCTGGTCTTCGCCGTGCTGCCGACCGAGATCTGGCGCTGGCTCGCCGTCGCCTTCGCGCGGCGGATCGATCCCGATTCACCGGCGCTCGAATGGGTGAGGGCGGTCGCGACGGCGCTGCTTGCAGGGATTGTCGCGAAGCTGATCGTTGCGCCGCCGGGCGCGTTGGCGGCCGTGCCCTTGTTCATCCGGGTTGCGGCGCTCGCCGCGACCCTGGCCGTCATGCTGGTCGATCGCCGCCGGCTTCTCTTCGCCGTACTCGCCGGCGAGGCGGTGCTGATCGGCGGCGCCTGGCTGGCGGCGTCGGCCTGAGCCGCGATCTCAGAGTTCCTTCAGCGCGGTCCTGATCCTGTCGGCATTCGCCGTCAGCACGTCTGGTTTCTCCATCGCACCCGTATGCGGCCGCAGGGCCACGCCGTCGAAGCGCGGCATCACATGCACATGGAGGTGGAACACGACCTGCCCGCCGGCCGGCTCGTTGAACTGCTGGATGGTCACGCCATCGGCGCCGAAGGCGGCCTTGACGGCGCGGGCCAGCGTCTGCGTCGTCAGGGCGACCGCCTTGAGGGCGTCCGGCGGCGCATCGAGCACGTTGCGGCAGGCTGCCTTGGGAACGACCAGCACATGCCCCTCGGCGCGCGGCATGATGTCCATGATCGCGATCGTCTCTGCGTCCTCATAGACGGTTTGCGAGGGCAGCTCGCCGCGCAGGATCTTGGCGAAGACGTTGGAGGGGTCGTATGCGGTCATGCGGGGTGTCCGGGAAAGGAGAGGGCTGAAAGCTGGCGCCAGCCTGTCGCGGGGCGGGTGGCCGCGTCAAGGCTCGGGCATCACGGACGCAAGCCTGGGCAGCGGGCCTGCCGGGCCATCATGCAGCGGCAGCACCTCCGTCAGCTCGGCATCGAGCACCAGATCGTCCCGGCAGCCGAGGAGCCAGAGCGCCGTCGCCTCGAAGCGGAGCAGCGGCTCGCCCCACCAGCGCGCGATCAATTCGGCGAGCGTCGCCGTTTCCTCGGCGTCAAGGTCGTCGGTCAGGTTATAGAGGCCAACGAGGTAGAGGTCGGACGGCGGACGCCCGACGGCCTGCTGGATGGCCTGCAGCGGGTTCGGCCCATCGCGCGTCTCGGGATAGGCCCGCAGATAGAGCCGTCCACGATTGACGTTGCCCGAGAACAGCCCGCGGAGCTCGACCTGGAACGGGCCGATGGCGGCGATTGCCTCTCGGGTCGCCCGGTCGATGACGGGCGCCTCGCCGGTCGAGAGCGTGCCGCAGAGCGTGGCGTGCAGCCGGTCCGCCCGGCGCGGCAGGAGATCCCAGGCGATTTTTCGCGCAAAGGACGCGCACCGCAGTTCGTCGTCGAGCCTTACCAAGGCCGCCGATGCCGCCACTAGCGCCGCGTCGATCGGCAGAACGAGCGAGAACACGGTCGGATGCCGCCCCATCTCATAATAGCGGCCATCCT
Source organism: Allobosea sp. Root381 (assembly GCF_001429395.1). Lineage (GTDB taxonomy): Bacteria > Pseudomonadota > Alphaproteobacteria > Rhizobiales > Beijerinckiaceae > Allobosea. The sequence goes on along the minus strand of NZ_LMJT01000008.1, from coordinate 74,016 downwards.
GACGCGCGATCACATTCGGATGGTCCGGCGCCACCAGCGGCAGATGCGCCAGGCGATAGGGCTCGTCGAGCAGCAGCGGCGCACCCGGTGCAAAAGCCGTGCGGTTGCGCTGATAGCCGAGCTCCGCATCGCTGGAGAACGTGGCAGAATGGCTCGCTGCCGCGGGTGCGGCTCCGTCACTCACGCGTCGCCCCCGTCTTTCCTGAACGGACTTTCGGCCATGAGCGCTTCACGCGCCTGCTCGATATGCTGCCGCTCTTCGCCCAGATAGTTCGCCACCGCCCGCCGCAGGCCCGAATCGGCGAGATCGTGCAGCGAGCGCGTCACCACCGGACGGTAGCCGCGCGCGACCTTGTGCTCGCCCTGGGCGCCGGCCTCGACGCGCGTGAGCCCATGCGCGATCGCGTAGTCGATCGCCTGATGGTAGCAGAGCTCGAAATGGAGAAAGGGGTGGTCCTCGATGCAGCCCCAGTTGCGACCATATAGCGTGTTGGCGCCGCGGAAATTGATCGCGCCCGCGATGTAGCGCCCGGCACGCCGCGCCATCACCAGCACGATGCGCTCGCCCATTGCCGCCCCGACGGCGGAGAAGAAGGCGCGGTTGAGATAGGGCCGGCCCCATTTGCGCGCGCCGGTATCCTGGTAGAAGGCGTGGAAATCGTCCCAGACATCCTCGGTGAGGTCACTGCCCGAGAGCACCTCCACCGTGATCCCGACGGACAGCGCCTCGCGGCGTTCGCGCTTCAGTGCCTTGCGCTTGCGCGATGCGAGCGTCGCCAGGAAGTCGCCATAGCTGCCGAAGCCCTCGTTCAGCCAGTGGAACTGCAGGTCGTGCCGTTCGAGATAGCCGGCCTCGCGCAGCGCTGCGACGTCGGGCTCCTGCGCGAAGGTGACATGCACGGAGGAGGCCTGCGTCTGCTCGCGCAGCGCCTCCAGCCCGGCGATCAGGCCCACGCGCGCCTCGTCCGCGCGTGGCCCGTCAGCGACCAGCAGGCGCGGACCGGTCGCCGGAGTGAAGGGGGCGGCGACCTGCAGCTTGGGATAGTAGCGCCCGCCGGCACGTTCATAGGCATCGGCCCAGCCGTGGTCGAAGACGTATTCGCCCTGGCTGTGGCTCTTCAGGAAGCTCGGCGCCGCTGCGAGCAGTGCTCCCGCCGCATCCTCGACGAGGAGATAAGCCGGCGACCAGCCGGTGCGTCCGCCGATGCAGCCGCTCTCCTCCAATACGCGCAGGAATTCATGCGAGACGAAGGGATTGTCGCTGTCCAGCCCCGGCTGCGCCGCGGCAGCAGCGGGGCCAGGCGCGTCCAGCAATGCGCCGAACGCGCCCGGATTGGCGCAGGCGTTCCAGGCGCCGGCCGGGATGGTCTTGAGCGAGGTCGCGACGCGGACCCTGAGGTCGCCGCGCCCGTCCTGATTCAAGGTTTGAAGCCCTCGAAGACCATCTGGTCGGCATGGCGCGCCGCCATCTCGCGGTCTGCCGGAGTCCGCACCGTCCAGCTCATCAGCGGCAGGCCGAGCGCGTTGCGGCAGAGATAGGGCGCGGCGCTTTCGAGATCCGTGACCTTCCAGGACAGGAAGTCGGGCCTGGTTTCGTCGAAATGCAGCAGGTTCGCCATCGCGCGATGCTTGGCCGGGCCGAGATGGTCGTAGTCGGCATAGACGGCATAATCGTTCATCGCGACGATGCCGCGCGGGGTCGCCGGAGCGATCTCACGCAGGGCGGCGACGATCTCCGGATCGAACGACTTGAACACGATCGGTTGCCCCGGCCGGTCGGCGACGATCTCGGCCGCGCGCCGCGTCAGCGCGAGGTTGCCGTCGAAGCCGCTCTTGATCTCGATGACGAGCGGAACCCGTCCGGCGATCAGGTCGAGCAGGGCCGACAAGGTCGGGATCCGGGCCTCGCTGCCCTTGAGCGCGATCGCGCCGAGCGCGTCCGCCTTCAGCGCCGCCACCTTGCCGGATGTCTCGGTGAGCCGGTCGAGCACGAAATCATGGAACACCATGGCTTCGCCGTCGGCGCTTAGCTGGACGTCGCATTCGATGCCGAAGCGCCCGGCGATGGCGGCCTCGGCGGCCGGGATGCTGTTCTCGATGATGCCGGCCGCGGCATCGTGCAGGCCACGATGCGCGATCGGCCGGGCGGTCAGCCAGCCGAGACCGGAATGGGCGTGTTCGTGCATGGACCGGTCTCGCATTAGACGATCTCGAACATGGCCTCGACCTCGACTGCCGCGTCGGCCGGAAGCTGGGCGACGCCGATGGTCGAGCGGGCATGGCGGCCCTTGTCGCCAAGCACCTCGACCATCAGGTCGGACGCGCCGTTCATGATCGCCGGCAGTGCGGCGAAATGAGGGGCGGAGTTGATGAAGCCGCCGAGGCGCACGCAACGCTTGATGCGGCCGAGGTCCCCGCCGAGCGCAGCCTTCGCCTGGGCGAGAACGTTGATGGCGCAGAGCCGCGCGGCCTCGAGTCCGGCCTCGTTGAAGATCTCCGCGCCGAGCTTGCCCTTGTGATCGTCGGAAAGCTTGCCGTCGAGCCCGAAGCAGAGCTGGCCCGAGATCACGAGCAGGTTGCCGCTGATGACATAGGGCACGTAGTTGGCGACCGGCGCGGTCGGCGCGGGGAGGGTGATGCCGAGTTTGGCGAGCTGGGCGTCGACGGCGTTCATGAGGACAAACTCTCCACGGGGACGTGCCTGTCGAAAAGCAAGCTCTCGACCGGCGCTTTGCCTTTCATGGCCGATGCCCGGCGAAGCCGCAAGCGCGCTCGCCATGCCCGGCAGGCAGTGGCGCGCGCGGATTTCGCGCTGCCCGACGCCGGCCTGCCCGCGACGATCTGGCGCCCGCAATGCCTTGTTTGCGCCATTGCGGCATTGCACCTAAATTCGATGCACCACCAAACGAAAGCGGCGCGCGCCATGAAGAAGAACGGTCCGGGGTTTGCGGGAATCCTAGCGGTTGCGGCGGCGATGGCGACCGGACCCGCGGGAGCACAGTCCCCGTCGGCCGAGCGTGTCGTGCTGGTGCCACACCGGGCCGTCTATGATCTCGTTCTCGACGATGCCAAGGGCGCCAAGAACGTCGAAGCGGCGAAGGGCCGCATCGCCTTCGATTTCACGGGCGATGCCTGCGAGGGCTATGCGCTCTCCTTCCGGCAGGTCACGCAGCTCCAGACCGGCGAGGGCGGCCCGCGCGTGATCGATGCGCGCACGACGAGCTTCGAGGCCGGCGATGGCGCAAGCTATCGCTTCCGGACCGAGAGCACGGCGAGCGGCGCGCCGACCGAGACGGTCGACGGCACGGCCAGCAAGGCCGGCGAGGGCTATGAGGTCAAGCTCAGCGCCCCGAAGGCCGAGACCCATCGCGAGGCGGCCGGCGCCCTGTTCCCGAACGCCCAGATGAAGGCGGTGATCCAGGCTGCCCGCGCCGGCCAGAACACGCTGAACGTCCGGCTCTATGACGGCGCCAACGGCGGCAAGGATGTCTATGAGACGCTCTCGGTCATCGGCAAGCGCATCGAGACGAAGCCCACCGAAGCGCCTCTGCAGAAGCCCGAATTCGAGAAGCTGGCGCGCTGGCCGGTGACGATGTCCTATTTCAAGGTCGGCTCCGGCGAGACCACGCCGTCCTACTCGATCTCCTTCGAGCTCTATGAGAACGGCGTCACCGGCGCGGTCAGGCTCGATTACGGCGGCTTCGCGCTGCGCGGCACGCTCACGCGTCTGGATCTTCTGCCTCGGGCCGAGTGCGCGAAGTAGCACTGCCGCTGCCTGTCCGTTGCGGCAGGCGCAGGCTCAGCCCCTTGCCGATCGCGGCATCGCCGAAGCGCGCCCGCAAGGCATCGAGCGCGCCTTCCATTGCCTTCAGCCGCGGCGTCGCGACATCGGCGAGGTCGCCATGGTCGGCCTCCCCCGGCAAGGCGAGATCGCTCGCCCCGATGCCGATCAGCCTGTAGCGCGCTCCCGTGCACTCGCGCCGCAGCAATTCGCGCCCGGCCGAGAAGAGCCGCGCCGCGAGCTGCGTCGGCTCCGGCAGGCGGGAGGCGCGGGTGATCGAGTGGAAATCCGCGGTCTTCAGCTTCAAGGTGATGGTTCGGCCCGCAAGCTCCTGGTGTTTCAGCCGTTTCGACGTCTTTTCGCAGAGCCGCCAGAGCACCGGTTCCAGCTCCTCGAAGCTGGAGAGGTCGACATCGAGCGTGGTTTCGCTGGAGACGCTCTTGGTCTCGCGATCCGGCATCACCCGGCGCGGATCGATGCCGTTGGCGAGATTCTTCAGGCGCGGCCCATCTTTCCCCGCGAGGCGGAACAGCTTCTCGACCGGCGCCTCGCGCAGGTCGCCGATCAGCCGGAACCCGGCCTCGGCGAGCTTGGAGGCGCTGGCCTGCCCGATGCCAGGGATGATGCCGACCGGTTTGGTCGCGAGGAAGGCGACGGCCTCGGCCCGGCCGATGATCGAGAATCCACGCGGTTTGTCGAGGTCGGAGGCGACCTTCGCCAGGAACTTGGCATAGGACAGGCCGACCGAGACCGTGATGCCGATCTCGTTCTCGATCCGCCGTGTGAAGCGCGCCAGGGTCACGGCCGGGCTCGCATGGTGCAGGAGTTCCGTGCCGGCGAGATCGAGGAAAGCCTCGTCGATCGAGATCGGCTCGACCAGCGGCGACAATTCCTGCATGAGCCGGCGCACCTGCCGCCCGACCGCGACGTATTTCGCCATGTCTGGCTTGACGACGACCGCCTCCGGGCAGGCCTTGAGCGCCTTGAACATCGGCATGGCCGAGCGGACGCCATAGGTCCTGGCGATGTAGCAGGCGGTCGAGACCACGCCGCGCTTGCCGCCACCGATGATCACGGGCTTGTCCATCAGGGACGGGTCGTCGCGCTTCTCGATCGCCGCATAGAAGGCGTCGCAATCGATATGCGCCAGATTGAGGCTGTCGCGCTCGGGGTGGCGCAGCAGGCGCGGCGAGCCGCAGGCCGGGCAGCGGCGTGGCTCCGCCGCGCTACCTTCGTGGTCCTCCAGGCAGTCGCGGCACAGGACCCGCCGCACCGCCGCAGGCAGGGCTTCGCTCAAGCCGGCTCGCCGGGAGGCGGTCCGCTGAGCTGCTCGCGCGCCTGCGCGACGATCTCCGGACTTACGCCCAGATTTCCGGCAAACTCGAGCAGCAGCGAATCGCTGCCGCAGATGTGGTCAAGGACGGCTGCGAGGAAACTTGGATCGCTCGCTGCCGCCCGCAGCGTCTCGGGACCGAGCCCGGTCGCGGCCAGGAACGGTTCGAGGCGCTCCGGCTCGGCTGCCAGGAAGGCCAGGGCGCGCAGCGCCAGGGTTTCGGCGTCCAGAGCGGTCGAAGGTCGGGGCATGGCGTGAAACAGTTCCAGAGAGTCGAGGATCGGGTTTGCGTTTCGTCAACGGCTCGCATGCTAGAGAATCATCATTGAACGAGGCTGCCAGCTTGGACAATCCGGAGCATGCCGGGCGTCCTTGGCGCAAATGAAGGGCGGCATCATGAAGACGGTTCTGATCGTCGAGGACAACGAGCTCAACATGAAGCTCTTCAACGACCTGCTCGAGGCGCATGGCTATGCGACGCTGAAGACTGCCGACGGCATCGAGGCGATCGAACTGGCGCGGACGCATCACCCCGACCTGATCCTGATGGATATCCAGCTTCCGGAGGTCTCGGGGCTCGAGGTGACGAAATGGATCAAGGAAGACGAGACCTTGAAGACGATCCCCGTGGTCGCGGTCACGGCCTTCGCGATGAAGGGCGACGAGGAGCGGATCCGCGAGGGCGGCTGCGAGGCCTATCTGTCGAAGCCGATCTCCGTCGCGAAGTTCCTGGAGACGGTCCGGACCTACGCCGGCACGGCCTAAAGCCTGAAAGCGACCCATGTCCGCGCGCGTCCTCGTCGTCGACGACATCATCACCAATGTGAAGCTGCTGGAAGCGAAGCTTTCGGCGGAATATTTCGACGTCGTGACCGCGCTCAACGGACCGGATGCCCTTGCCATCTGCGAGCGGGGCGAAGCCGACATCGTCCTTCTCGACGTGATGATGCCGGGCATGAACGGCTTCGACGTCTGCCGCCGCCTGAAGAGCGAGGCGACGACGGCCCATATTCCCGTCGTGATGGTCACCGCTCTCGACCAGCCGGGCGACCGGCTGAAAGGGCTCGACGCAGGGGCCGACGACTTCCTGACCAAGCCGCTCGACGACACCGCGCTGTTCGCCCGCGTCCGCAGCCTTGTGAGGCTGAAGTCGATGACGGACGAATTGCGCGCGCGTGCCATGGCCTCGCGCCGCCTCGGCATCGCAGATCCGCTTGCCGCGGCGGCCTCCGAGAGCGGGCTGAACGGGCGCATTCTCCTGATCGAGGATCGCCCGCGCGTCAGCGAGCGGCTGGAGAACGCGCTCTCCGCCTTCCATGTGGTGGAGATCGAGGCTGATCCGGAGCAGGCGCTGCTGCGGGCCGCAGAGGGCGATTTCGACAGCGTGGTCGTCAGCCTCGACCTGGCGGATCATGACGGGCTGCGCCTGTGCAGCCAGCTTCGCTCGCTCGAGCGAACGCGCAACGTGTCGGTGCTGATGATGGGGGAGGCGGAGGATCGCGCCCGCATTCTGCGCGGCCTCGAGATCGGCGCGCATGACTTCCTGATCCGGCCGATCGACCGCAACGAGCTCGTCGCGCGCGTCCGCACCCAGGTGCGACGCAAGCGCTTCACCGAGAAGCTGCGCGACAGCGTGCAGTCCTCGATGGAGATGGCCGTGATGGACCAGCTCACCGGCCTGCACAACCGGCGCTACATGGATACGCGCATGGCGGCGATGTTCGACGAATCAGCCCTGCGGGCCCGTTCGCTCGCCCTGCTGGTGCTCGATATCGATCACTTCAAGACGGTCAACGACAGCTGGGGGCATGATGCCGGCGACGAGGTGCTGCGTGAGTTCGCGGACCGGGTCCGTGCTTGCACCCGCGGCATCGACCTGGTCGCCCGGATGGGCGGCGAGGAGATCGTCGTCGTGCTGCCGGACACCGCGCTTGACGCCGCCTATGCCGTTGCCGAACGCATCCGCGAGCGGGTCGTCGGCGCGCCTTTCGGCATCCAGGGCGATACCCGGACGATTCCCGTCACCGTGTCCATCGGTGTGTCGAGCCGCCGCGCGGGCGATGCTTCTCCGTCCGAGATCATGAAACGAGCCGACGACGCGCTCTACCGGGCGAAAGCCGGCGGTCGGAACCGGGTGATTGCCGCCGCTGCAGCATAGGGCAGGGCGCCGATTGGTTAGTCGGTAAGGTTAAGCAAGGATGAAGATTGGTGAATCGATCGTATTTGATTGATTCGCCGCAGGTCCGCCTGCAAGTGTCCGGGCGACGCAGCGGCAACACGCTGCCTCGCGACGCCCCTCGGGAGCTCAGGTCCGCCGCATCTCCTGGGAAACCGAAGGGCTCGGTCGGCCGGTTGCGGGCATTCTGGCCTCCTCAGACCCGCCGCCGGCCGGCCACCACCGCGGCCCTAGAAATAGCGCGAGAGCACGGCCGGGATCCCGTAGCCGATGCCGGCGAAGGCGGCGAGCAATGCGGCAAGGGCCAGCGCTGCCCCAAGCCGATTGAGGAAGAAGCGTGAGGAATCGATCTCCACGAGCAGCTTCAGCATGCGCCTGACAGGCCCATGCGAACCGTGGTGAGGGTGGGAGGACTTGTCGGGGGTGCCCAATGCGCGCGTTCCGGCTCGAAGATGCGTCAGGGCGCCCGGGAAGGCTGGTCGTTCCTGCCGAGGCACAGATGATAGCACCGGAACGTAACTGCAATATGCATCGAGGCGGCCGCGGCACAAAATTCATCGCCTGTGCGTGCAGTGCCACATAGCCGTTCGGCTTACGCCGCGTTCACTGGACGATTTCCGGCTGCGCACCGGCAACGCGCCAAGTCAAAGCCCGATGGCGCCTGTCAGCGGATAGTCCTCGCGAAGCTGTGATGATGAATTTTTTCTTACCCGCGAATTCTGCAGGGTTAAGTGACGGGTCAGTTTATGTTAGGAGGGTCGTGAAGTTTCAGGGAATTCAGTCGAACGAAAGTGGGTATCGATCTTTCGGCGGTGGCTCCCCACATGTATGAAGGATAGCGGATTTCAGGCCGCTGCATCCAGTCTGGAAGCTCGGGAGTAACCGTGCTGCAGGCCGGCAGTGCAGCCTGGCTGAGCCTACACAGGGTAACAACGCGTAATGTCGACTGGGACGGAGCCACTTCAGATCTGGGAAATCATCTCGTCGCCCGCCGGCAATGCTGCTCTGCAATATGCAGCGGAAAGCGGAGCGCCGCCTCTGGAGCCGTTCGTTGGGCTGATCGAGGAGTGGTGGGGCGGCTGGCTGGACGATGATCTGTCGGAGAATGTCGAGCATCTCCACCGCATGGTGGCGCGCCTGATGCTCGCCAGCGGGTGGGAGGAGGCCGGTCTGCGCCCGATCCGGCGCGGCCAGGTCATCACGGAGGCTATGGCCTTCCGCCGGATCGGAAACCGGACCCTGCAATAGCAGGGCGACCGGCCGCTTCACGCGAAGGCTTCATAGGCGTCCGGATATAGCGCGTCCTGCGGAAGAAGCCCCTCGATCATCGCCATCTGACGGTCGAGGCAGGCCACGAGCTCGTAGCCGCGCAGAATGCTCGCCCTTGCGTTGGCACGCAGGCCGGCGAGGGCGCCCGGCGCACGCAGGGCGAGCAGGACCCGCTCCGCGAGCGCATCCTCGTCGAAGAACGGGGCCAGAAGGCCGTTCTGGCCGTCGGCGACGACCTCCATGACAGGAGCCGTGGCAGAGCCGACGACCAGGCATCCGCAGGCCATCGCCTCGAGCAGCGACCAGGACAGGACGAAGGGCACCGTCAGATAGACATGGGCCGCGGAGACCTGGAACAGCCTGAGCAACGTCTCATGCGGCAGCCAGGGCAGGTGCACGAGGCGGTCTCCCAGCGCCGCCTCTTCCGTCATCACCTCGCGCCATGTGCGGCGATCGAGGCGAGGGCGGCCATAGCCCGGCCCATCCCCGCCGACGGTGACGAAAACCGTATCGGGCCTCTCTTCGGCGACACGCCGGGCCATGCGCATGAACTGCGGGTAGCCCCGGTACGGATCGAGATCGCGCGCGGCAAAGGTGACGACCGGGTCGCCTGCCCTCAGGATCCGGCCATCCGGAAGAGCCAGTTCCGCATGGGGGTCGGGCCGGCAGCGCCTTGTGTCGATCCCATCGTGGCAGACCGTGAAGCGGTTGCGGATGCCGGCCGGATACTGGGATTGCTGCCAGCGTGTCGGGGTATAGGCGCCGTCGAGGCTCTGCAGAGTCAGGAGCTGTGCTGCGTTGCGCATGCGCACGCGGCGGAGTTCGGTCTCGTCGATCGCCTGCGTCGGGTCGAAGTCGAGATCCGAGCCGGCGCCGTTGTAGTAATACTCGCAATAGCCCAGCGTCGGAACGCCCGGCAGCGCGTCCTTGGCGAACAGCATCCCGCCCCAACCGATATGCCCCATGACCAGATCGGGCCTGTCGGTTCTGCGCAGCCGGCCGAGTTCGGCCGCCACGGCCTCGCCGGTGCGGACGTGATACTCCGTCGCCGCCAGGGTCGCGCTCTGCGTCGAGGCCTCGCCAACCGAATAGGCAATCTGGCGAAGGCCCGGCTGCTGGCGCTCCAGCCGCTCGGTGATCAGGGTGATCTCGGCGCCTCCGGCCAGGAGGCGCTCGATCAGATGAGCGAACTGACCTGCCCCTGAGCGGTGAACCAATACGATATGCATGACGCGATCAGGATTCCTCCATAGCGCAGTGAATCACTCCACCATTGCTCCAGGCGGCGCAGGGTATCGTGCGTGGTCTGGAGGTTCGCCTCCAGCTCCGGATCGACGCCCTGGCCGAAGGGGTTGGTCTCGTCGAGCATGCGCAGCCGCTCGCAGAGCAGCTGCCCTTTCGGCGCGAGCGATATCCGGGCGAGGCGCCGGTCCCGGGGCGATGCGCCACGCTCGAGATAGCCGCTCTCCACCAGCTGCTTGAGGTTGTAGGACGCGTTGGACCCGGCATAATGCCCACGGTCGAGCAGATCGCGCACGGCGATCTCTCCCGGTCCGACAGCCAGCAGCACCATCACCTGCGATGGCGATATGTCGTCGACGCCGAGCTTGGTCAGTTCCAGCCGGAGATAGTCGAGAAAGCGGCGGCTCGTCCTTTCGACCAGCCTCGCCAGGTCCAGCTGAGACACCAGGCTGCGCGTCGACCCTGGATCGATGAAGTCTCGCGTCTGTACCTCCTTGCGGTGGTCGCTCACGATGCCGCCCACATAATAATCGCTGATCTGCGGTTTGGAATGCATTCCCTGCTCCGCTCGCTATCGAAATGGGCAATCCGCCCTCAAATGCTGATGCTCTTGACCGAATAGCCTATACGCAAAGCACATGCCACGTTCTATTTACACAGAATAAGAATTTATCAAAGAGAATATAGACATAAAATGTTTCAAAATTCAAAATGTCGCAAATTTTCGCCTTAATTTACGATTTTACTCATGCAATACGATGGTCTATGCTGACCGAACAATCACCTGAATTGCGCGGCGATTTTTCTATTCGATCTAAGGTCGAAGGCGTCGGCGCTCCCTACCGTCAATAGCCACGGTGATTTTCACTCGGGAGACCCGTGAATGAAGGCTGTGAGCCCGCCCTCCGATGCGCTGATCCGTAGTCTGCAGCGCTCCTTTATCGGAGGCCTCTCCTACGCGGCTCTGCTGAGCTTCTGCGTGAATATCCTGCTCCTGACGGTGCCGCTGTTCATGCTGCAGGTTCAGGATCGGGTCATCGTCAGCCGCAGCTATGATACCCTCACCATGCTGCTGGTCATCGCCGTCGGCGCGCTCGCGGTCTACGGGGTCATCGAGTTCATCCGGTCGCTGACCTTCCAGACGATGGCCAGCATTTTCGCGCGGCGGCTCAATCTTCCGGCACTGCAGGCGGCCGTCACGAACTCGCTGGAGCAGGGCTCCGGCCAGGCCACCCAGGCGATCCGCGATCTCAACGACATCCGCTATTTCATCGCCAGTTCCGCGATCGCGACCCCCCTCGAAGCAGCCTGGTCGCCGATCTTTCTGGCGGTGCTCTTCGCTTTCCATCCCGTCTACGGGCTGGTCGGCATCGTCTCCCTCGTCATCCTGATCGTGCTGGGCGTGATTGCCGACGTGCTGACGCGGCGCGTGCTGAAGGAAGCGAACGAGGAGGGCGCGGCCAGCATCAACGAGGTCGGCGCCAGCCTGCGTCACGCCGAGACGATCGAGGCGATGGGCATGCTCCCGGCGCTGGCGACGCGGTGGCGGGCGCAGCAGTTGGCGATGATCGAGCATCTCGATCTCGGGACGCGGCGCGGAAAGTTCATCGCGGCGCTGACGCGGTCCTCGCGCATGACGATGCAGCTGGCGATCTATGCCACCGGCGCCGTCCTGATCATCCAGAACGAGGTCTCCCATGGCACCCTGATCGCCGCCAGCATCCTGCTCGGGCGCCTTCTGGCGCCGTTCGATTCGATGATCACGGATTGGCGGCAATGGATATTGGCCGCTCAGGCCTGGAAGCGCGTGCGCGATCTGCTGCAGTCGCGCGCATCGCAGCGCCAGACCGTGCCGACCCCGCGCACGCAGGGCGAGTTGGTGATCGACCGCGCCGTGTTCGCGCCGCAGGGCGCCGAGCAGACGGTGATCAAGAGCATTTCGTTCAACCTTTCGCCGGGCGAGGTTCTCGGCGTCGTCGGGCCGTCGGGGGCGGGGAAGTCCACCCTGGCGCGGCTGCTCGTCGGCGTGCTCAAGCCCAATGTCGGCGGTATCTATCTCGACGGGCACAACGTGTATCTCTGGGAGCGCAGCTCCTTCGGCGAGATGGTTGGCTATCTGCCGCAATCGGTCTCGCTGCTGAATGGCACGATCGCCGAGAACATCGCCCGCATGCGCCAGCCGGACCCTGTCGCGATCCTCGAGGCGGCGCGGCTGGCAGGCGTCCACGAACTGATCGGGCGCTTGCCGCTGGGCTACGACACGAATGTCGCCGACAGCGACTTCAAGCTCTCCGGCGGTCAGCGGCAGCGCATCGGCCTGGCGCGGGCGCTCTATGGCTCGCCACGGCTGATCGTGCTCGACGAGCCCAATGCGAACCTCGATGCCGAGGGCGAGCAGAGCCTGATCCGTGCCATCAACGCGGCGCGCGCGACCGGTGCGATCGTCGTGCTGATCGCGCATCGGCCCTCCGTGATGCAGGTCGTCGACAAGATCCTGGTGCTGCGCGAGGGCCGGATCAGTCAATTCGGGCCGCGCTCGGCGATCGCGGGGATGATCACGCCCGGCGGGTTGGTCGAGGTCGAGCCTGCCAATGAGCCGACTATCGTTCCGCCAGCGCCTCGTCCCGGTCCCATTCGCGAGGTGACGCGATGACGCGCCTGCCGATGCTCAAGCTACCGAAATCCAATCCGGTCCTCGACCTGGAGGCCGAGCCCTCGGACGAGCGCGTTCCGTCCTTGCGCAACCTGATCCTGGCGGGCGTCTGCGTCATCGGGGTCGGCTTCGGCGGGTTCGGCGCCTGGGCCGTGACTGCCCATCTCGACAATGCAGCTGTGGCTGCGGGCACGGTCGTGGTCGACAGCCAGCGCAAGACGGTAAGCCATCTCGAAGGCGGCATTCTCAAGAGCCTCGTCAAGCTGGAAGGCGAGCGCGTCGCCCGGGGCGATCCGCTGCTGCTGCTGGAGGATGCACGCCAGCGGGCCGAACTGCAGCACCTCGAAGCCAAGCGCATCGGCCTGGAAGCTAAGCTCGCGCGGCTGCGGGCCGAGCAGACCGCTGCCACCACGATCACGTTCCCGGACACGATCGACACTGCGGGGAACGTGATCGCGCGCGAGGTGGTCACGGCCGAACGCGCGCTCTTCCGGGCCCGCGCGCAGGTTCATAAGGGGAAGATCGAGATCCAGCAGCGCGTCATCGAGCAGCATCAGGCCGAATCCGAGGCCTTGAAGGCCCAGATCGATGCAAATCGCTTCCAGCGTAGCCTGATCGACGAAGAGACCCGCATAATGGCCGATCTCTACGAGAAGCGCTACGCCAAGCGCAGCCAGCTCGTCGAGCTTCAGACCAAGCAGAGCGAACTCATCGGCCGTGGTGGCGAAGCTGCTGCCCACAAGGCCAAGGCCGAGCAGGCGGTAGCCGGCGCCAATCTGGAGATACTGTCGATCGGGCTGGAGCACCAGAGCGAGATCGCCAAGGAACTGCAGGAGGCACAGCTCCAGCTCTCGGAGGTGACCGAGCGCATAGTACAGGCGCAGGACGTGCTGCGGCGACTCGTCGTGACCTCGCCCCAGGAAGGCATCATCGCCAATATCAGGATGCGCACCGCTGGCAGCGCCATTGCGGCAGGGGAGGCGATTCTCGATATCGTGCCGGAGAACGAGCCCCTTATCGTCGAAGCGAGGGTCGATCCGCGCGACATCGATGCCGTGCGGACAGGATCGGAAACCCGGATTCGGCTGACGGCCTTCAACAGCAGGCTCCTGCCGCCGCTGGTTGGCAAGGTCAGCTATGTCGCGCCCGATCAGCTTGTCGATGAGAAGACCGGCGCGGCCTATTTCATCGTGCGCGCCGAGATCAGCCCCGAGAGCCTCGCGGAAAAGAGGCTCACCCTCCAGGCCGGCATGGCCGCGGAGGTGTTGATCGTGAATGGCTCGCGGCGGGCGATCGACTATCTGCTCTCACCGTTCAAGGACAGCTTCAATCGCGCATTCCGCGAGGATTGAGGCGCTTGATCGGATATTTGTGTGCATGTGCACAATGTTGGGGCGAATTATATTTCGAATTCCGAAGTAAATAAGGCGTATTACTGAAATCTTTCCGCGGTAATATCGTATAAAGCCTCATTTCATCATGAAAATGTCAAAATAAAACTCTTGCTGCGCTGCATATAATGGCTAGGCTCCCAGTCGTTGATGGTGGCGGACATGGTGTTCGCTGCCAATTGGCGCCAATTCCGGCCTGCGCGGATTTGTTTCCGTGCGCCAGGGGCGCTTTCCAATCGCCGAGGAGGTGACGATGGCCACGATCGAAGGCAGTGCGTTCGACGATTTCTTGATTGGCAGTCGATTCAGCGATGTCATCAATGCCGGCGCCGGGGACGACGTCGTCCGCGCCGGCGATGGGGATGACACGGTGTTCGGCGGGCAGGGTGACGACCTGCTGTTTGGCGAAGACGGCGACGACAACCTGTTCGGTGGACAGGGCGACGACGTCCTCTTCGGCGGCGCCGGGGATGACCTCCTCCAGGGCGGCGCAGGCGATGACGTGCTGTTCGGCGGGGAGGGCAACGACGTCCTGCAGGGCGGTGCCGGAGCCGACCTGCTTCAGGGCGGCGGGGGCAACGACACGCTTCAGGGCGGCGCGGGTGACGATATCCTCCAGGGTGGTGCCGGTAACGACATCCTGCAGGGTGGCGCCGGTGACGACATCCTTCAGGGCGGTGACGGCAACGACATCCTCCAGGGTGGCGCTGGCGACGACATCCTCCAGGGTGGCGCAGGCGACGACGTCCTCCAGGGTGGCGCAGGCGACGATCTGCTGTTCGGCGGTGCCGGCGACGATGTCCTGATCGGCGGTGCCGGCAACGATGTGTTCGCCTTCACCGGCGGCGGCGGCAACGATCTGGTGCTCGATTTCGAGGCGGGCTCCGACATGCTGCAGATCACCTCGGACATCAACGGCACGGGCGTGGCCTCGGCCGAGGATGTCGCGGCGCGTACCACGACTGTCGGCGGCAATGCCGTGGTCGACCTCGGCAACGGCGACACGCTGACGCTGGTCGGCGTGACGGCGGAAGACGTCCAGAGCGATCCGAGCAACTACTTCACGGTTGCGTGACGAGACAGCGACGCCGGCCGTTCCGGCCGGCGTCGCACCCTTCCCACTCGGATTTGCCCCCCCATGCTCACGCCCGCGCCCGTTCCTGCAGCGGACACCGCATCGATGAATCTCGCTCTCTATCGGCTCAGCGGGTCGGTCTATCTGCTGTGCTGGACGCTCGATGCGCCCTCGCCATTCGGCCGCCCGGCGATCTCGCTGTCGAGCGGCGGGCGCCGCCTGCCATCGGCGTCGATCCTGCTGGAGCTCAAGGACGGGCGCCGGCGGGTCGCTACGGCCTTTCGCTATGCCGGCCATGACGGCGTGGAGGCGACCTTCTCGGATCACCACGTCGCAAACGCGGTCACGGCGAACTTCGATCCGGTCCTGATCCACGAGATGGCCGATCCGGCCGAGCTCCTGGCCGATCTCGGCCCGCGGGCCCGTCTCACGCTCGCCGCCGCTCTCTCCGGCTCCTGGCCGACGATGTTCGGCATGACAGGGACCGCGGTCTACCTGTCTTTTCTGCGTCAGTTCCTCCTCACGCTCTCGCCCAAGCCGGAGCCGGCCCTCCCGGTCGCCAGGCTGGTGGAAGGCAAGGTCCTGCTCGAGACGGCTCTGCCCGGGCCGCGGGCCACGATCAGGGCGATCTATCGCATCGATGGTGCAGGCCTGAGCCGTGTGTCCGAAGCCGCCCGGCTGGCTCCGGCCGACCGCGCCGGGCGCCAGCAGCTTCATCTCGTTGCCGACGAAGCTCCGGCGAGCGGTTCCGTCCTGCTGCTCGTGCAGACGGAAACAAGCTTCCTCGTCCGCGTCATCCCCGTCCGGCAGGCCGCGCCCTCGCTCGGCCGCTGGTGGGCGGGCAAGGCGAGCGGGCGCGACGGCCTGCGCAGCTGGCTGGTCGAGCAGCTCTCCGGCCTCTCCGAGCAGGGCCGCCTGCTTGCGATCGAGATGCAGCGCCGCCTGCCGCTCGCAGCGCAGAATGTGCGGCGCAACGATGATCTGCCCTCGGCCGAACTCGATCTTGCCCTTTGCAATGCGTCAGGCCTCCTGCTCGGCGGCTGGTATCGCGACCCTGACGGCATGGTCGAGCAGGTCCTGCTCCACCGCGGCGACGGCGCGCCTACGCCCATCCTCGACCGGATGGAACGCTTCTCCGCCGTCCTGCCCGGTGCGAACGGCGTCGATCGGCTTGCCGCGACGCGGTTCGCCGCGCTCGTTCCGGGTTTCGCCAAGGGGGCGCCGGTCCTGCAGCCGCGCTGCGAGATCAGGCTGAAATCCGGCACCTCGCTGTTCCTGCGGCCGGCGCTCCAGCCGCATGATCCAGCCAGCATCCGCGCCCGGGCACTGGCGGCGATTCCGCCCCAGCACCTGACTGCGTCGATGCTGGAGCGCACGCTCGCGCCGGTGCTTGCTGCCTGCCAGGAGACTTTGCGCGCAAGCCTGCCGGAGCCAGCGATCAAGCTCTTCGGCGACCCGCCTGCGAGCCCCGCCGTTTCGGTCGTCATACCACTGTACAAGGTCTACGAGTTCCTGCGCGTTCAGGTCGCGGCTTTTGCCGGCGATGGCTGGTTCGCTGGCAATGCCGAGTTGATCTATGTTCTCGACTCGCCCGAGCACGAGGCCGAGGTCGCGCATCTCATCGGCGGCCTGCACCTCGCCTATGGCCTGCCGATCAAGCTGGTCGTGATGGGGCGCAATGGCGGCTTCTCCGCCGCGTGCAACGCCGGCGCCGAGGCGGCTCGCGGCGATGTTCTGGCGCTCGTCAATTCAGATGTCATTCCGGCCGGCGACGGCTGGCTGCCGGCGCTCGCCCGGCGCCTCGATCGCCGCGGCAGGATTGGCGCAGTCGGCCCCAAGCTGCTCTACGACGATGGCTCGCTGCAGCATGCCGGCCTGTTTTTCCAGCGCGATTCCAAGGGCGTCTGGCTGAACCATCACTATTTCAAGGGCATGCCCGGCCGCTACGCGCCGGCCAATGTCGAGCGCGCCGTCCCGGGCATCACGGGCGCCTGCGTGGTCATGAAGCGCGCGATCTTCCGGGATCTCGGCGGCTTCGACGACGGCTTCGTCATCGGCGACTACGAGGACAGCGACCTCTGCCTTCGCATCCGCCGCGCCGGGCTCGACATCCTCTACGTGCCCGATGTCGCGCTCTACCATCTCGAGCGCCAGTCGATCAGCCGCAGCGCCGATTACACGCGCGGCGTCGCCTCCCAGCACAATGCCTGGCTCCAGACCCGCCGCTGGGACGGCGAGATCGAGCGCCTGATGGCTGAAATGGACCGGGGCGGACTGCAGATCGCGAAGCCCGAGCCCGAAATCCGACCGCGCGCCAATCTCCGGAGGGCAACCGCAGCATGACTGCCACACTGGCCTTGAAACAGATCCTGCCCGAGCCGGGCTGGATGTCACCGACGGAGGCGGTCGAGCTCGGTCGGCTGGCGGAATCCGTGCAGAACAATCGCTTCATGCCGCATCCGCCGCCGGACAGCATCTACGTCGGCGACGGCGACTACCGCGCCATCGGCGCGGAGTTCCTCGGCCATTTCGTCCGGCTGGGCAGGCTGAAGCGGCATCACCGCATGCTCGACATCGGTTGCGGCATCGGCCGCATGGCCGTTCCGCTGACGCAGTATCTGGATTCGGAAAACGCCAGCTACGACGGCGTCGACCCGGTGCTGGAAGGCATCGTCTGGTGCACGCAGACGATCACGCCTGCCTATCCGAACTTTCGCTTCCAGCGGCTCGACATTGCCCACCCGCTCTACAACCCGGAAGGCTCGCTGCCGGGGAACCAGGTGCAGTTCGGCTTCGCCGACGGCAGCTTCGACTTCATCTCGATGGTCTCGGTGGCGACGCATCTGCCGCCTGACGAGATCGTGGTCTACCTCAAGGAAGTCTCGCGCCTGCTCGCGCCGGGCGGCCGGCTGTTCCTGACCGCCTTCGCCATCGACGGCCGCAGCACGGGGCAGGAGCGGCTGCGCTTCCAGCGCTGGCGCGAGGGGCCGGGTTGGTACGCCATCGAGGAGGCGCCCCTTGCGGCTGCCGGCGTCGACGAAGCCTTCCTGGTCGAGGCGGCCAGGGATGCCGGGCTTGCGGTCGAGACGTTGAGCCGCGGCCATTGGCGAGGCATCGAGGCCGAGCACTATCAGGACCTCCTGCTCGCGACCAAGGGGGAGGGAGGCCGATGAGCCGGCGCATCCTCGTCGTCGCGCACAACCACCCGGATCTCCATCCGGGCGGAACGGAGATATTCGCGCACGACCTCGCCGCCGCCTATCGCGAGGAGGGCAGCGAGGTGCTGTTCCTGGGCGCGACCAACGCGATCCACCGCCAGCCCCATCCCGGCACGGCCTTCCAGGCGACCGGGGAGGGCGGCGACCTGCTGCTCTGGAGCGGCCATTTCGACCGCTTCTATCTCAGCCAGATCGACCATTACGGCACCTTGCAGGATCTTGGGACGCTGCTGCGCGAGTTCAGGCCGGATGTGGTCCACATCCATCACCTGATGCTGATCGGCGCCGAGTTCCTGATGCTGATCCGCCGGGTGCTGCCCGAGGCGACGATCGCCATGACGCTGCACGACTATTACCCGATCTGCCATCATGACGGGCTGATGGTCCGCCCGACCGACAAGCAGCGCTGCACGGGCAGCTCGCCGGCGAAGTGCCACGGCTGCTTCCCCGAGATCGGGGCTGATCGCTTCCTGCTGCGCGAGCGCTTCCTGAAGACGCATCTCGCCGCCGTCGACCGCTTCATCGCGCCGAGCCGCTTCCTGCGGCAGCGCTATGTCGAATGGGGCCTGCCCGGCGACAAGATCGAGGTCATCGCAAATGCGCGGCCGCAGCCCGCGCCGGCCGTGCACCGGCCGACGGAGGGTCGCCGCAATCGCTTCGGTTATTTCGGCAATCTCAATCCGTGGAAGGGCATCCTGCCGCTGCTGCAGGCCGTCGCGGCTTTGCGGGTCGGCGGCGAGACCGATTTCGAGCTGCGCATCCATGGCGGCGCGCCGTTCCAGGCCGAAAGTTTCACCGGCGCGCTCGAATTGGCGCTTGCGACCGCCGGCGGCACCGTCACCCATTGCGGTCCGTATCGGCGCGAGGAAGTCCCCGAGCTGATGGCGGAGATCGACTGGGCCGTCATGCCCTCGATCTGGTGGGAGAATGCGCCGCTCGTCATCCAGGAGGCCTTCCACAACCGGCGGCCCCTGATCGTTAGCGGCATCGGCGGCATGGCCGAGATGGTGCGGGACGGCGTCGACGGGCTGCATGTGCGCCCGGGCGACGTCTCGCATCTCGCCGCCACGCTCCGGCGCGCCTGCGAGGACGAGGAGCTCTGGCCACGGCTGGTCGAGGGCATCGCCCCGCAGCCGACGCTTGCCGATTGCGCCCAGGCCCATCTCGCCCTGTTCGACCAACTCAAACTTCCGGTGGCAGCATGACGATGGCACAGAACCAGGAAGAAGCCCGTCTGCCGAACGTCACGCCGGCGCGGCTGAACGGGCGCGTCGACGCGCTCGACGGCAACCGCCTGCATGGCTGGATCTGGGACGAGGCCCGCCCCGAGGAGCGACTCGTCGTGAAGCTGGTGCGTGACGGCACCGTGCTGATGGAAGGCATCGCCGACCAGAGCCGCATCGACCTGCGCCGCAACGGCATCGGCGACGGGCGCCACGCCTTCGCGCTGGAACTCGACGATGCCGTCAGCGCCGTGCGCGACCAGCTCACCATCGTCGGCGTGTCGCCGAGCACGGGGGTCGAGCATGTGCTGCGGCTGCCGGCTCAGGCGGAGCTTGCCGCCGAGGCTGCGATCGCGGTGCCGCTGGCGCGCTTCTTCGACCGGGTCGAGGCGCTGATGGTGCTCAACCGCCGCATGCAGCTCGCCCAGAAGGAGCTCGGCGACAAGCTCGACGCTGTGATGAGGCGGCTCGACGAGGGCACGGCCGCGCCCGCAGGCAACCCCGCCGAGGACGACCGCGAAGATCGCATCGCCAAGGCGCTTTCCGAAATCGACGTTTTCCAGCTGCGTTTCGACTCGACGCTGCGCAGCTTCGACGAGCGCCTCGTCGTGATCCGCAAGGAGGCGCGTGCGCCCCTGCGCCAGGTCACGGTGATCCTCGGCTTCCTCTCTGGCCTGGCGGCCGTGCTGTCCTTCGTCACGCTCGCCGTGATGCTGATGCACAGGTGAGATGATGAACCAGATCAGCCTAGCCAATGCCGGAATCAGAGAGGTTGCCATTCCCGAGCTGACGCGCGTCGCCGCGCCGACCGTGCCATGGACGCCGCTCGGCGAGAACGCGATCCTGATCATGGGCGCCTGCGACGCGATGCCCGGCAAGGTGCCGATCGCGGTCGACGGAAACCCGCGCAGCAAGATCGAGACGATGCCGCTGAGCTGGCGGCGGGCTCATGCCGAGGAGGCCGCCGCCGTCGGGTTCCTATGCCTGGCGCCCGCTCCGCCGGTCGAGCGCGCCGGCTCGGGAGCCATCCTGCTCGGCAGGCCGGGCCGGCCCCTGCGGCTGCTCCTGGCGCCGAAGCCGCTGCCCTTGCAGGCGTTCCTCGCGAACCTTGCCGAGGAGGCCGGGCAGGCCTTTCCCAATGTGGTCGACGGCCTGATCGAGGTGCTGCTCGCCGGGAAGGCCAACCCCCGGCGGCTGCGCGCGGTCGGCATGCTGCTCCAGTCCGTCGCCAAGCCCGGTGGCTTCGTCGAGGTGATGGGCAAGCAGGACGAGAGCATCTTCCTGCAAGGCTGGAGTTCCAACTTTGCAGCCGGCCAGACGGCTATGCTGATCGCCCATGGCGGGCTTTCGCCGGCCGTCCTCGAAGCCGGCACCTTCGAGCGTGACGATCTCGGCGAGGGCGCCCGCGGCTTCTTTGGCATGCTGGAGGATTGCGGCGCCAGCCATCCCGGCGAGATCGAGCGGCTGTTCTTCCGGGCCAATGACGGCTGGCGGGCGCTCGAGGTCTATGAACGCTATGTCCTGCTCGAACCGATCACGGTCCCGGGCCATTTGCGCGAAGGCTTGAAGCGCGGGGCGGCACCGCAGGCGACCGCGGAGAAGCTGCAGAAGGCCTCGCAGCGCTTCGACGGCCGCGACACGGTCTGCCTGCTCGACGTACCCGTGCGGGCCGGCATCGACGATGCGACGGTGATCGAGAGCGCCGGTGTCCTGATCATTGGCTGGCTCTTCGACCCCGATCGCAAGGTCACGGGCGCCACGCTCCGTTCCGGCTCGCAATCCTGCGAGATCGACCGCAACTGGACGCGCGTCAACCGCCCCGACGTCACCAGCGCCTTCATGGAGGACCCGCAATTCGGGCCCGCCTTGGCCTCGCGGCGCACCAGCCACGGCTTCATCGTCTTCGCCCCGAAGCTGATCCCCGAGCCGGGCGAGCCGCTCTACATCGAGTTCGAGGTGCAGGGCTCCGGCCCGGCCTTCCTGCCGCTATCCCCGGGGCGCGGCCAGGCCCGTCGCTCGCTCGAGCGCATCTTCGGCCTGCTCGACCCGCGCTCCTCGACCGCGACCAGCGTAGTGGAGAACCAGGTCGCCCCCGCGCTCCAGGCTGCCGAGATCGCCCCGCCGCGGATTATCGAGACGTTCGATGTCGGCGCTTTCGATGCGGAGGCTCCGATTGGTCTCGTCATCGGCCTCGACCACCGGCCCCGCGAGCTCTCCTGCCTGTTCGCACTCGCGGCGATCGATCCCGAGATTCGGGCGGTCCCGATCGTGATCGCGGCACCGGGCGAGGGCTTCGACCGCATCGGCGCGGAGGTGCGGCGGCTCGCGCGCTTCTACGGCCTTTCGATCCGGCTGGCGTTGGTCGAGGGCATCGAGGACAGCTGCGACGCGCTGGAGGCGGGCATAAGGGCCTGCCGCTTCGAGACTGTGGCAATGCTCTCCGGAGCCGCGCAGATCCGCCAGACCGGCTGGCTCGGCAGGCTGGAGCGCGCCTTCCGGGCCCGCGGCGGCAAGTGCATCGCCAGCCCGACGCTGCTCTTCGAGGACGATTCCATCCGCTGGGCCGGCGCCTGGCTCGAAGGCGAGGGCGCTGACAGGCACGTCCACAACCGCTTCGTCGGCTATCCGCTGGAGGCGATCGGCAGCCTCGGGCCGATGGAGGTCGCGGCCGGCGCCACCGAATGCTGCGTGCTGTCGCGCGCCGCCTTCATCGAGGCCGGCGGCTTCGCGCGCAACTACTTCACCACCGGCGAGAAGGGGCTCGATCTCTGCCTCAAGCTGCGCATGGCCGGCGCGCCTTCGCTCTGGGTCCCGGAGGTCGAGCTCTATGTCTCCGACGACGGAGAGATGGCGCGGCCCCATATCGGCGCCCTGGCGCAACTCGCCGACCGCAAAAGCTTCGATCGCCGCTGGGCGCTCGCCATCTCGAACATGAAAGGATGACCATGCGGGTTCTTGTCGTATCCCATGCCCATCCCTCCCTCTCGCTCGGCGGGGCGGAGGTCGCTTCCTACAACCTGCACAAGGGCCTGCGCGCCTGCGAGGGCGTCGATACGCACTACCTCGCGCGGGTCGGCGCGCCGACGCCCCGCCATGGCGGGACCGCGCTGATGAGCATGCGCCAGCTCGGCGGCGAGTTCCTCTATTACGCAGAAGACTACGACCACTTCCTGATCTCCAATCGCGCGACGGAGGAGATCGAACGCGATTTCGTCCGGGTGCTGCGCGACCTGAAGCCCGACGTGGTGCATTTCCACCATTTCATCGGGCTCGGCCTGGAATGCCTGTTCGCGGCGCGCGACGCGCTGCCCGACGCGACGATCGTCGTGACCTTCCACGAATATCTCAGCATCTGCCACCATCACGGCCAGATGGTGAAGACGGGGGCCTTCAAGCTCTGCTACCGGGCCTCGCCGGCCGAATGCAATGGCTGCTTTCCGGACATCTCGCCGGCCCGCTTCCTGGCGCGGGAGAACTTCATCAAGGGCATTCTGGGCTTAGCCGACCACTTCGTCTCGCCGAGCCAGTTCCTCGCCGACCGCTATCAGGACTGGGGGCTGGAGCCCCAGCGCTTCTCGGTCATTGAGAACGGCCTCGACGTCGCGTCCGTGGCGCCGCCGCGCACCTTGCCGGAGCCGGTCGCAGAGGAGCCTGCGCCGCGTCGCTCGCGCTTCGCCTATTTCGGCCAGCTCACGCCCTACAAGGGCGCCGACGTGCTGATCGACGCGGTGACGCGCATCCCCGACTCGGTCTGGGGCGAGGACTCGATCCTGCTGGTCTATGGCGGCAATCTGGAGCGCCAGCCCCAGGCCTATCAGGACAAGTTCGCCAAGCTCGTCGAGGCCGCCGGCCGGCGCGTGCGCTTCTGCGGCGCCTTCCAGAACCACGAGATGCCGAACCTGATGCGCTCGGTTGACTGGGTCGTGATGCCCTCAGTCTGGTGGGAGAATTCGCCCATCGTGATCCAGGAGGCATTCTTCCACGGCCGCCCGATCCTCTCGAGCAATCTTGGGGGCATGGCCGAGAAGATCACCGACGAGGTCGATGGCCTGCATTTCCGCTCCGGCAGCCCGGAGGATCTCGTCGATTGCATGGTTCGGGCGCTGACCGAACCGAAACTTTGGGACCGGCTGCGCGCCGGGATCAAGCAGCCGCTCAATCATGTCGACTGCGCGGCCAGACATGTCGAGCTCTACCAGCAGCTCATCGCTGGCCGCGGCATGCCGATGCCTGAAGGCCGCGCGGCGACACCGATGATCGCCTGACGCAAGCGGACCAAAGAGGGGAGAAACCCAATGACCCGCATCCTCGTCATCAGCCCGTCAGGGGAGGTCTACGACCACGACAATGTGCGCTGGTACGACTACCTGAACCTGGCGAGCCATATCGACCACTATCACAACATCGGCGACGCCTTCGTCTTCGACTCGTCGCTGAAGCTGCTCAACTTCGACCATATCGAGGCGCTGCCGATCGACCGTGTCGATCGGGCGGCGATCGATCGCTTCAATGCCGAGTTCGACTACGTCTTCCTGCGCGGCTCGAACTACGTCCATGCCGAGATGGATTGGGAGCGAACCTCCGAAGTCCTCCGCCGGCTCAAGATCCCGGTGCTCGCCTTCGGCATCGGCGCGCAGGCGCCCGTGAGCGGCGGCCTTCAGCTCAGCGACGACACCAAGACGGTGATGCGGCTGATCGCGGACTCGACCACTTCGATGGGCGTTCGCGGGTCCTATTCGGCCGAAGTGATGCATGGCCTAGGCATCAAGAACGTCCGGATCATCGGCTGCCCGACGGCTTTCCGCGCGAACAAGCCCGATCTGCGGATCACCTTGCCGCCGCTCGACCAAATCAAGACGGTCGGCGTCACGCTGCGGCGCGAGGTCTCGGATTCCTATGCCCAGGACATCGAGCGCTACCTGAATTTCCATCGCGACCTCGTCAAGGCGATGGCCGATCACTTCGACGCGACGCTGATGTCGCAGGGCGAGGCGGAAGAGAAGAAGCTGGCCCTGGGCACGCCGGAGCAGAAGGCGCAGGCCATGGCGGCGCTGCGCGATAATTTCTGGGCGCGCGAGTGGTTCCTCGATGAGCAGGTCGAGGCGCTCTACCAGAGCCGGATGTTCTATTCCGACGTCGTCGCGGAATACGAGAAGCTCGTCCGCCGGCTCGACCTGGTGCTCGGCTACCGGCTGCACGGCAATCTGATGGCGCTGGCGAACGGCACCCCGTCGATCTACTTCACCTATGACAGCCGCACGGTCGAGTTCGCCGAGACCTTCAGGATCCCGAGCGTCGACGTCTTCTCCGGCAAGGATTTCCGGCTGGAGGACTACTGGGAACAATCCCGCTTCGACCGCTTCAACGCGGCCTATGCGCAGACCTACGTCGCGATGCGCGACTTCTTGGCCGAGAACAAGGTCGCCAACAAGATGCAGGCCCGGCCGGCGCCCGCCGCCGCGCCGGAGCGACGGGTCGCGTGAGCGTGGCCCGCATCCGCGCCCTGCGCTGGCAGCCTGCGGCTGCGATCGCGGCGTTGCTCGCTCTGGCGTGGCCGGCCGCGGCCGAGCCAGCGCGCTATCGCGTGGAGCTGGTCCCGGGCGCGCAGGAGGAAACCGTCTTCGCCTGGTCGCGCGAGCGCTGCGAGCAATGGCATATCCCCGACGCGCCGTTGCGCGCCTTCCGCAACGAGGCGGGCGAGGTCGTCGCCTTCGCCAGCCACCACCGCAACCGGGCCATGCTCGGAGCGGGGCTGGATCGGATCAAGACCAGCTGCGCGGTCTCGTTCCAGGCCAAGAACGACCCCGATCCGAGCGCCTTCAGCGATTTCAGCTGGATCGCCGCGACCTGGACGCCGAATGGCCGCGATGTCTTCGCGCTGATGCATGACGAGTATCATGCCGACAAGCATCCCGGCGCCTGCCGTTTCAAGGAGGCGATGAAGTGCTGGTACAACGTCGTCACAGCGGCGAGCTCGCATGATGGCGGCCAGAGCTTCACGGCCGACCAGCCTCCGTCGGTCGTCGCGGCGCCGGCCTTCCGGCAGGAGGTGGGGCAGGGGCGCCATCGCGGCTTCTTCAACCCTTCCAACATCGTCCAGCATGACGGCGCCTGGTACGCACTGATCGCGACCACCGGCGGCGAGGAGCAGAAGCGGGGCGTCTGCCTCTACCGGACGACCGATCTCGCGGATCACACCTCGTGGCGAGGCTTCGACGGCACGGATTTCACCCTTCCTGCGGTCGATCCCTATCGTGGCGATGTCTCGACGGCCAAGCCCTGCCAGCCGCTGAAGAACCTGCCGACCACGGTCGGCTCGGTGACGCGGCACGAGCCGAGCGGGCGCTGGCTCGCTGTGTTCCATCTCGGGCCCGATCCGCGCCGGAACGTCGAGGGCGGGCGCGTCGCCTATAGCTGGTCGAACGACCTGCGGAACTGGTCGCCGCTGGAGACGCTGCTGACCCACCCGACGATGTGGAGCAAGGACTGCGCCGACCCCTATCGCTACGCCTACGGAGCCGTCGCCGATCCAGACTCGAGCTCCCGAAATTTCGAAACCACCGGCGACGAGGCCTTCCTGTTCATGACGAAGATACGCGTCAACGGCTGCAGGATCGGGCCGGACCGGGACCTCGTCCGCATCAAGCTGCGGATCGTGAAGGAGACGCCATGAACGCCCCCGTGCTCAATGCCGAAATCGCGGCTGCGGCCGTCCCCGCCATCAAGATCGTCCGCGCCACGACGAACCTGCTGGTGGTGGCGGTGACGCGCCGCCCCGGCGCGGAATGGCCGGCCCTGACGGTGCGGCTCGACGGCCAGGACTACGCCACGATCCGGCCTGCCGCTCTCGTCTCGGGTGATGCCGTCGAGGCGGAGCTGACGATACCGCTGCCGCAGCTGCCCAACGGCCGCCCGCGCTCGCTGGCGGTCCTCGATGCGGCGACCGGCACGCTGGCTCCGGGCTCCAACCTGCGCCCCCTCAAGGCCGGCGCGAAGCTGCGCGGCCTCGTGATTTATCCGGCCGGCGAGGTCTACCAGCATGATTGCGTACGCTGGTATCGCGCGCCGATGGAGAAGCTGCTCGCCGACTATTTCAACATCGGCGACATGATCGTCTACGATTCGACGCTGAAGCTCCTGGACTACGTCCATCTTGAGCCGATGAAGATCATGAACCCGACCGAGGCCGACATCGAGCGCTATGCGAGCGATTTCGACTTCGCCATCGTGCGCGGCTCGAACTTCATCCACGAGACGATGGAGTGGTTCCGCGCCATCGAGGTACTGGAGAAGGTCAAGATCCCGGTCTATGCGATCGGCGTCGGGGCGCAGGCGAGCACCCGGAAGAGCTCGATCAAGCTTTCCGACACCTCGAGACGCTTCTGGTCGATCGTCGCCGACCGCAGCGCCGCCATCGGCGTGCGCGGCGCCTTCAGCGCCGAGACGCTGCGCCAGAACGGCATCCGCAATGTCGAGGTCGTCGGCTGCCCGACGATGTTCCGGACCCGCAACCGCGATCTGAAGATCCGCGTGCCGGACCAGCGCGACATCCGCAAGGTCGCCTTCAGCCTGCGGCGCGAGCAGGACCACACCTACACGGCCGATCCGCAGGCCTATTTGCGTAACCAGAAGGCAGCCCTGCTCAAGGTCGACGAGCAGAGCGACATGGTGATGTCGGCGCATGGCGAGCAGGAGGAGAAGGCCTTCTTCCTGCGCGACCCGGCGGCCAAGGAAAAGGCGGTCGCCGAATTCGTCAGGACAGGCTGGTGGAGTGGCCCCGACGATGCCGTGATGCGCCGGATCTATGAGAAGCAGCTGTTCAGCTTCTTCGAGGTCGAGAGCTACGACCGCTTCTCGCAAGGGCTGGATCTCGCCGTCGGCTATCGCGTCCACGGCGTGCTGCCGGCGATCGCGCATGGCGTCCCGGGCGTTCTGGTCGCCTACGACACCCGCAGCCAGGAATTGGCCGAGACGCTGAACGTGCCCGTGGTTCCGGAGGCTGCGCTGGCGGAAGGCGGTTGGCGCGCGGTCTATCAGGAGGGGGCCCTGAACGCGCTCGCGAAGACCTACGCCCAGTCCTACGACCGCATGCGAATCTTCCTCGAGCGCAACGGCGCGCCCCACCGGATGTGAGATCGCGGAGGCGCCGCCGCTATCGGGGCCTTCAGCACAATTTTTTTATCGAGGCGGGCCCGGCGTCGTGACGCCGGCGGCCCTGGAGGCAGGAGTCGACGATGCGGATCGAATACGACGCAGGCACAGCGCTCTCCATCATGCGCGGTAATCCGGTGCGAGGCTGGGTTTCCGGGAAGCCCGACCGGATGGCCAGGGACCGGCTGACGACCGGCAGCTTCCTGAACCTTGATCACAAGCCGAAATTCGCCATCGACCCGTCCTGGCCGATCTTCACGATGGGCTCCTGCTTCGCGCGCAGCGTCGAGAACGTCCTGATGTCGCGCGGCCTGCCGCTGGTGCTGAAGGGGCATGGCGCACCGGCGGAGGATTTCGACAGCTGGAGCGACGCCACCCAGCGCGGCGGCGGCGCGGCGGCTGGCGAACTCAGCCGCGGCGCGCTCAACAAATACTCGGTCCGCTCGATGAACCACGAGCTCAAGCGCGTGCTGCTGAACGAGAGCTACCCGGACGAGGGCATGGTCGAGCTTGCCCCCGATCAGTGGTTCGATCCCCATGCCAGCGGCCTGCGGCTGCTGCCGCGCGAGCGCGCCTTCGCCAATCGCGAGCGGCTTGCCGCCGCCAGCGCGCGGATCAAGGATGCGCGGATCTGCTTCTTCACGCTGGGGCTGACCGAGACCTGGCTGGATTCGCAGACCGGCCTCGCGATGAACGTCCATCCGGGCGTCAACTGGCTGGCGCGCATGCCGGAGCGCTTCCGCTTCGTCGATTACGGCTATGACGCGACGCTGACCGACATGCTCGAGATCATCGAGCTGATCCGCACGCATTGCCGCGCCGACATGCGCTTCATCGTCACCGTCTCGCCGGTGCCGCTGGGCGCGACCTTCAAGGATGCGGATGTGATCGTCGCCAACAGCGGCTCGAAATCGGTGCTGCGCGCCGTGACCGAGGAACTCTATCGCCGCTTCGACTATGTCGACTATTTCCCGAGCTACGAGATGGTGATGAACTCGCCGCGCGCTCTGGCCTATGAGGAGGACCAGCTCCATGTCTCGCGCGACATGGTCGCGGCGGTGATGGGCGCTTTCCAGCGCTTCTATCTGGAAGACGTCGCCCAGCGCGCCGCCTGATCTCAGCGCTGCATCAGCCTCTGTCGAGGCGGCTTGCTTCAGCTCCGTTGAGACGTCGGGCCTGTCGGCCAGACGCTCATTCGGCTGTTGCAGGCCGTGCCGTCACCCCTGATCGTCCGCGATGTAGAAGCCGATCGCCGAAGCGCAGGCCATGACGATGCTGATTTCGAGAATTCCCATTGTCGCCTCCTGCGGTTGGATTTGCTCCATTCAACCGCGAAGGCACCGCCCAGGTTCCGCCGCATCACCGCCAAAAACGTGGCTGGCCGACAGAAGCCCTCTGCGCTGGCGCCGCCCTGCTCAAGGGCTTCATGCTTGGCACTGCACGAAAAAGGCCCTGCCGAAGTCGGCAGGGCCAGGTCGTAGGTAACCGTTGCGCGCTGGAAAGAACGCGGCGCGTCCGGTTAGGTTCAATGCGGATCGAGATGGGCGAGGAGCATGTCGCTCGCCGCCACGAGCTTCATGACAGTTCTGCTCTCGCTTCGAAACGAACGAGCCCTGACGGGCTGCAGCTTCACCCCAAACGAAAAAACCGCCCGGCGAGCGGGCGGTCTTTCTCAACTCAAAACCAAAAATCGGGCGTTATCGCCTCACTTGATCTTGGTAACTTTCCCGGCGCAAAAGCCTGAAAACGCTAGAAACGAATTGAACAACTCAAGGCGCTGCGAACACAGAGAAATTTGTGTTCCATATTGCGCCATATCGTTTCATGCAGTACCGATTCTCTGTGACCCGGAGGTGATCCGGCGAGGGTGATCGGAGTTCAAACTTGGCTGGACGCTCACTTACCGACGTCGAGGTTCGCGGGCTCAAGGCAGGGCCCGGTCAGCGCCTCGTGATCTATGACGCGAAGGCCCGAGGGTTATGCCTGCGGGTGAGCCCCACCACAAAGTCGTGGAGCTTCATCTATCGGCCGAAAGGTGAGACGCGGCAGAAGCGATACACGATCGGCGACTATCCGGCGTGGGCGTTGGCGGACGCCCGCGATAAGGCACTGGCGCTTCGCCGGCGAGTGCAGGACGGCGGCGACCCTGTGCTCGAGGCTAAGGTGCGGCGCGACGCCCTGACCTTCGAGAAGCTCGTGGAGCGATATATGTCCAACCACGGGACGAAGATCCGATCCGCCCGCGAGTATCAGCAGCTTCTAGATAAGGACGTGCTCCCGACACTCCGCGACCGACGTGTGGACGAGATCACGCGCCCAGAAGTCGGGGTGCTGCTCGACGACGTCGCGAAACGTGCTCCGATTGTTGCAAACCGAGTCATGTCGGTGATGAGCTCGGTCTTCTCCTGGGCGGTGTCGGAAGGGCTCGCGAAGGACAATCCGGTCCGAGGTCTGAAGAAGCGGGGCACTGAGAAAGCCAAGGAGCGCCATCTCGACGACGAGGAGATTCGCGCGCTGTGGGCCGGCCTTAACGAGACGGCGCCGCGCTATGCGGATCTCGTTCGCTTAGTGCTCTTGCTGGGCGCGCGGCCGGGAGAGGTCGCAGGGATGTCGCGGGAGGAAATCGACCTCGACAAAGCACTGTGGCGTATTCCAGCGGAGCGGGTGAAGACGAAAGCGGCTCATGTTCTGCCGCTCGTCGGCGAGGCCTTGGCGATCGTCTCGCGTCTTTGCGAGGGCAAGCGGTCAGGGCACATATTCTCCACCACGAAGGGAAATGCACCGACCAGCCAGGATCTCGCAAAGGCATTTGAGCGCACCCGGAGCGTGCTGAAGGGGCCCGCGACGCCGCACGACCTCCGCAGGACCGCGGCGACGATCATGTCGCGATTGGAGATAGATCGGCTGACGATCGCCTATGTCCTCAACCACGGCTCGACCATCAAGGCCACGGTCACAGGCAGCACCTATGATCGACACGACTTCCTGCCGCAGAAGAAGCGGGCGCTGGAGGCGCTGGATCAGTGCATAGCTGCGGTGCTAACCGAGCGGCCGGTACCTGATAATGTCGTCGCGCTGCGGGGGCGCTGACGATGGAAACGCGTAAGCCTCCCAAGGCTGGGACGTCTCGCTATTACGAAGCAATGTGGAACGAGTGGCGAGCTGAACAGCTGGCGAAAAACCACTGGATGCTCGATCGGCGGCGTGCCGACCAAAAGCGAAAGCAGCTCGCCCATCCAGTCCGGTTCTCTGCTTTCGCTGCCGAACTTAGAGTTCTCTCCGGCATTCTGGGTAGTGACGTACCTCTCGATTTCCTCGCGTTTATAGCGAGCAGCGACATTGTCGGCGAGGATGGCCGGTGGTCTCGCACTCGGCCGTCCGATCGTGAGCAGAGGCTTGCCCTTGGTAAGAGCGCTGCCCGTCGGATTGGGCGTGGGCATAAGCCTGATCCAACTTACGCATTTTTCGCTTGGGAATTCGCTATCGAGGCAAGCAATTTCGGCGCCGCTAAGAAGCAGGTTCTTGATGCCCATGAGGCATTTATTACCGCGGAAGCCGAAAAGTTGACCTTTGGGGCCCCCTCAGAAGTCGAATGACACGGTGAAAATCTCTGCACATTTCTGTTGCCGTTCGAAACACAGGAGCGGCCCGAAATGCTCAATGACAAGATCCTCCGCTGGCCGGACGTGCACAGCGCGACCGGCCTAAGCCGAACCACCGTCTGGCGCCTCATCCGCGCTGGGAAGTTCCCTGCCTCGGTGAAGATCACCGACCACGCCACGGGTTGGAAGCAGTCAGAGGTCGAGGCGTGGCTCTCGTCGCGCCAGGCTACGGCAGCGTGAGGTGGCACGCGCATGGCCTCCTCATTCTCCCCCGCAGAGCTCGACGGGCTCCTCGCTGACCACGACACGCTGGCGAACGTCGACGCGACGATCGGCACAATCCGCGCCCTGGGACTGCAGCCGCGGCCGGACACCATCCGCGAGCAGGCTGCTTTGCAGGAGCGCGAGCCTGCCGAGGTCGAGCTGCTTGTCGCGCTGATCGGCCGCCGGCTGTCCTCGCTGGAGGGCGCACTGTGAAAGACACGCCCTCGAAGTCGTTCACCTCCCGGAAGCTCGATCTCCAGCACCGCATATGCGCCGATCGTCGTGTCACGGATGGCCAGTTCAGGATGTTCGTCCGAGTTCTGCGGGCGATGAACGAACGGACTGGCGTTGCCGTCATCGGTGACGAGACGATCATGGCGGAGGTTAAGAGCTGCGGCGGCCGCTCGACCTGCAAGGCGAACAGGCGCCATCTTCAGCAGCTCGGGTACTGGAAGATTGAGCCCGGATCCGGCAACCGAGCGACGGAATACACCATCGACCTCAGCGCGGGTATGGCGCTGATGAACGGGCTAGAGGACCTTCGCGCCGAACGCATCCAGAAGAGACGCCGAACCACCTTGGCGTGGCGCGCTCGGAAGGCTGTAGTCGGCCATACAGATAGCCGACTGCCGGACGATGTAGTCGGCCATGTGGGTGACGGAGTAGTCGGCCATGTGGATAGCCGACAGTCGGCCATGCAGGTGGCCCCGTACACCTTCATTACACCCTCAACAGAAACACCCTCATATAGGGCTGCCGAGGAATCCAGATATCTCCAGGGGGATGACGTCGATCCTGATGGTGTGGTGATCCCTCGAAACTTCCTGTCTCGGCTTGGCGCTGGCGACATTGAAGAGGGGCGTTGTCTGGCGGACAATGTGCCGGCGGCGCTGCTGACGATGCTGCTGGATCGTTCATCGAAATTCGGCGCGTCGTCGATCGGTGCCGAGATCGACAACGCTCGCAGGTTGGCGCTCGCCGCGATCGAGCGGAGGGCGTCGGCATGAACGACATTCCCACCGACCTTTTCGCCTGGGCGGATCGACCTCAGACGGTTGTCGATTTCCGAGCACGTCGCGAGACGCTGCCACGGTATGAGCGACTGCATCCGCTCCGCCACTACGACATAGCCGTTGCTCGAATGGAGAGGCGGATCCCGCCCGCGCCGATCCTGCGCTTCCCGGCGATCCACCCGGCCAGCCCCGGCAGCTACACCGGCGGGCCGCTCGAGGTAGCTCGCCGATGAGCGCCGCCTTCGAACCTGGTTGGCACCTCGTCCGCACCACCGAAGGCAGCACGGCTGTGCTCTGGTGCAAGCCCTATCCGCTGCCTGGACCGTTCGCGTGGGTGATCGCCGGCCGCACGCGAGAGGCCTGCGCCAGCGTGACCACGGCCGCCTTTGTCGCCGAGCTCACCGAGTTCCGCACGGCCATGC
Source organism: Allobosea sp. Root381 (assembly GCF_001429395.1). GTDB lineage: Bacteria > Pseudomonadota > Alphaproteobacteria > Rhizobiales > Beijerinckiaceae > Allobosea. Next base: position 41,203 of record NZ_LMJT01000008.1, on the reverse strand, counting down.
TGATCGCGTCGCTTGGTGCGCCGGCTGTGTTCGAGCAGGTCGGAGGCCGTGATGGGCGATGATGTCGCGCTGCTCATCCTGGCCGAACTGCGCGCCGTGAACGCTCGGCTGGATCGGCTTGATCAGGCAGGTTTCGCCGTGCCGCCGGCGCATCGCCTCGTCAGCGCGATCGGCGAGCACACCAATGGCTTGCCGTTCACCGTCCGCGAGCTGATTCGACACGGAGAGCAAGCCGAGCCGGCCCTCTTGGGCGCGATCGAAGGCGCCTGCGGACGTGTCAGCGCCCGAGGTTTGGGAAAGAAACTCGCCAAGCTGGCCGCCGCTCCGATCGCCGGATACCGCGTAGAATCCATGTCGGAAGAGCGCACCGGGCGTGTCTGGAAGGTCGAAAAACTGCTGGTTTGATCGCCAAACCCGCCAACCGCATTGTTTGCCGCATCACGCCGACGCCATCGTCTTCCAACACGGAGGACGACGCCCTTGCAACGACTGTCTGACCTGACGAGCCGCATGGTCCGCGACCGAGAGGCTCAGCAGACCCGCGGAATCTCCGACCTCGCGATGTTCGCCATGGTCACCGCGAAGACGGCGGCGGGCGGTGGTTCTGCCAGCGCGATCGCTGAAGGCCTCGGCGCCTCGCCGGCTCTCGTCTCGATGATTAAGGCCGCTGTCGGTGCGACCACGATCGAGGACCTCGGCCCCTATGCTCAGGTCTCGGCGACGTTTCTCGCGTCGCTGCGATCCCGATCCATCTTCGCGCATCTCCTCGACAATGGCATGGCGCGAGCCCCGCTCCGCAGGCCGATCCGAGCAGTCACAGCCAACATCACCGGCACCATCGTTTCGGAGGGCGCGCCGACCCCAGTCAGCAGGATCACGCTGGCATCACGATCGCTAGCTCCGCAAAAGGCTATGGCGCTCGTCGTACTCAGCCAGGAGGCTATCGTCGGAACCTCGCCAGCGGCGCTGATGCTGATCGAGGGCGAGTTGCGCAAGGGCGCCGCCGCAGCGGCTGACGGCCAGTTCATCAGCATCGCTGGATCTGGGGTCTCGCCGATCGCCGCGACCGGCACGGACGCCGAGGCCGCGCTCGTCGATCTGCGCACTCTGCTCGACGTGGTCAACGTCACCGGCGCAAGCCCTGCGCTCTACTGGGCGATGCCCCCCGGTGTCGCGAATGCCGCCGCCACGATGACGAGTCTCGCCGGCGCCCTGGCGTTCCCCGAGATGACCCCTCGAGGCGGCGAAATCCTCGGACTGCCCGCGCTCGTTTCTGACGCCGTCGCGCCCGGCACGGTGATGTTGATCGACGCCGGCGGGCTCGTCGGAGAGATCGAGAACATCACCATCCGTTCGTCGGGGCAGGCCGCGGTCGCGATGCGGGACGATCCCGAGAACGTCGCTGCCGAGCTCGTCAGTCTTTGGCAGACCAACAGCACCGGCATCCTTGCCACCATGACATTCGGGCTGGAGCGCTATCGCTCGAACGCGGTCGCGATCTTGTCGGGCGTCAACTGGGGAGGCGCTGCGTCATGACAGCTGCCCGCCTCATCGAAATCCGCGACCAAGTTACGGACCTCCGGACACGCGCCCGGAAGAGCGACGCGGCGGCCTATGCGGCGGGCCTCAACCTCACCTTGGCGAACTCCCACGACCGGGCCGCGAAAGAGCTCTGGCGCCAGGTTCACGACTTGGAGGCCCGTCAGGCCAACCTGACCGCCGGCCTTCCGGAGGACTTCGGCAAGCCGAAACCGGCGGAAGCCGTGCCAGAGCCGGCCGCGCGAGCCGTCAAGCAAGCGCCCTTGCCAGAGGGAGACTTCCCGGACGTCCCCGACTATCCCTCCGCTCTGCCGAAGGAGCAACGCAGCAAGCTCTTCCGCTCGACAACGGCCAAGATCAGCGCGTGGCTGGGAATGCTCCGCAAAGCCGGGGCCGCCACCGAGATGCTGGTCGAGCTATCGGCGATCGACCATGTCCGCACCGCTTGGGCCGTCGACCGCATCAATGCGTTGGAACAGCGCTGCGCTGATCTCGAGATGGCGTTGGCGAAGCGCGACACCACGCCGAGCGGCAGGAAGCTCGACGCCCTCAGCGCCAGGGTGGCCGAGCTCGAGGCCGGTGGGATCTTATACTGCGGCGTCTGGCAGCGGTCCGGCGTCACTTATCGGAAGGGCGCGCTCGTCACCTTCGAAGGCTCCGGTTGGATCGCCCTTCGCGAGGCGAAGGAAGGCGAGGCGCCGGGCACGCCCACCGCGTGGCAGCTCGCGATCAAGCGCGGCAAGGATGGGAAGGACGCTCGACCATGACCATCGAGGCAATGGAGACCAAGCTCGATGCGATGGTCCAGGAAGCGCTGCGCCGCAAATCCCGTCAGCTCGACATAGCCGGCGCCAGCAAGACGGAGCGCGCCGCCGCCATGGCTAAGACCCGCGCGGAGTTGAAGCGCTGGCGCGACGCCGCCCCCGCCTGCGTCCTGCGGCTCGCCGTCGAAGGAGGTTGATCCATGCAAATCACCACGCCCATCGCTGAGGCCGAAGCCATGGTTGTTGCCGCGGTCGACCGCTACGCCGCTGACCTGCTCGACGAGATGCTGTCGCCGGGCCTGCCGGGTCACGTCGTCAACGAAGCCCGGCGCAGGGTCAGCGCAATGGCCCAGCATTGGCGTGTCGAAGCCATCCTCAGCGTACGCGCCTTCATGGGGCAGCCGGCCGCTCCTTGGTTCAAGGCAGAGCCGGGACGAGGCGAGCGGCGGCCGGGTGACGGGGGGGCATCGACGTCCAGAAACGGGTCGAAGGAAAGTCCACCGCATTAGGTCTCGTTCGCAGAAAAAATTGTCGGTCCCCGGAAATTCCAGAACGTTTTTAGCCCTGGAGACCGCCGATTTTATGGACAGCGGAAGGCCGTTCCCGGCGATTTTTAGCCGATGCTGAAGGATGAGTGATGCCGAGAATGCCGCAGATATCGGAGGATTCATCGGCAGCGGACCGCGACCCAGCTCCGCCTCGTGGTCTGTCGAGGTCGGAAAAGAGCGCGTTTAGGCGCGTTTGCGAACTTCGCCGGGCTGCTGGGAGGCCAGTTGCAGCGATCGAGAGCGACATCGTTGTCGACTACCTCGCGGCCCGGTCCCGGCTCGCAGAGCTCCAACGCGTCGAGCGGGAAGAGCAGGCCGATAGCGTCTTCTTCCTGAAGGACCGGATCGCGCTTGCCGCCGCCGTCGATCGTGCCGCGGGGACGTGCAGGCGCCTCGCCAAAGACCTTATGTTGATCGGAGCCGCATAATGTCCGGAAACGAAGTCGTCCGCGTCGTCCGGGTTAAGGGCGTCGCCGAGGGGCTGGATCAGCTCACAGCCAAAATGAAGACCGTCGAGGACGCCTATTCGGCTGTTGCTCGGGGCAGTGATTCCGCCGCGACCTCCACCGAGCGGCTGGAGCGTCGGCAGCTGTCGGCTCAGGCCGCCTACAATCGCGTGCAGCGCAGCTTGGACGATCAGTACCGTGCGCAGGAGAAGATCGGTCGGGTCGAGCGTGATCTGCAGCGCGCTTATGATCAAGGGCTCGTCACCGAGACGCGTCGCATGCAGCTCATGGATGCCGCGACGCAGCGCTACAGCGCCAACAGCGCAGCGGCGACCACATATGCGACGACGGTCGGCAAGACGGCGGTCACCGCCAACGACAACCTGACCAGATCAACCGGCCTGGCCCGGCATGAGATGATCAACTTTGGCCGCCAGATGCAGGACGTCGCGACGATGGCCGCGATGGGTCAAAGCCCGTTCGCCATCCTGTCCAGCCAAGGCGCGCAGGTCGCCGACATCTTCATGTCGACGTCCGGGACTATGCGGGGCTTCTTCGCGCAGATGGCGAGCGGTGCCGCACGGTTCGCTTTATCGGGTGCGGGAGTTGCCACGGCAGGCGCCGGGCTAGGCGCGTGGGGCGTCACCGCGGCGGCGGGCTATGCATCCGGCCAGCGCGACGTCGAGCAGGCGCTGCGCGGTGTCGGCGCGGCCTCCGGCATCACGCTGGCGCAGATCAATCGCCTTGCTGATGCTCAGGCCGGCGCAGCCCGCGTCAGCGTCGCATCGGCGCGGGAGATCGCGGCGGCCTATGCGGGGACGGGTCGAATTGATCCGGGCCGGCTCCCTGGCCTGCTCGACTTCACCAAACAATACGGCGCGTTCTCCGGGCTTGGGACCGGCGAGGCCGCTACGGAGCTGGCGAACGCCTTCGCTGATCCAGCGAAGGGCGCGGAGCTCCTCGCCGAGAAACTGGGCGGGCTCAACTCGGCGGCGCAGCGGTGGATTCGGGAGCAACAGGCTGCTGGCAACATGCTCGGCGCTCAGGTCACGCTGCTGGAGAGCTTCCGGCAGCAGGTTGAGGGCTCGACGGACCGTGTCGGCTTGTTCGCCCGTGCATGGGACGGCGTGAAGCGGTCGGTTTCGGATGCCGATGATGCTCTCGGCCGCTTCCTGGCTGGCAGCGCGACGGCGGAGCAGCAGCTGGCGGCCTTGCAGGCCCAGCGGGACCGCTTCGCCGCGCTCCCGACGCGGACCGGTCGAGCACAGCAGCACCTGGCCGGCCTCGATGCGGAGATAGCGAAGCTTGGCGCCGTGGTCGAGCTTGAGCGCCAGCGCGCCGAGATCGACGCCCGGGTCGCTCGAGCGGCGAACGCGAGCCGCCGCGGCTCCGCGATCTCGGATCGCATGGACACGTATGGCACCGCGCTGCGCGAACTCACGGCGGATCGGAGCCGCCTTGAGGAGGCGATGCGGCTCAATCCCCGCGCCGGCGACTATGATGCCTGGGCGCGCTCCCTCGATCGGGTCAACGGCGCTATGGCGACGATGCTGCCGAACGCCGAGCGGGAGCGCCAGACACACGAGCTCACCATCCGCGCCATCAATGCCCGGACCCTTGCTGAGCGCACCGCGATCGAGGTGCAGCGCGAGACGCTCCGGCTTTCGGGAGAGAAGATCAGCGCAGCCGAGCGCGAGATCGCGATTCAGCGTCGCGTTGCCGAGATCCAGGCGCAGGCCAATCGCGACGCGCAGGACGCTCTGCGCACCTCGCGTGATCAACTGGCGCTGGCGGGCCGTAGTCCGGCCGAGCGGTCGCGCTTGGAGATTGAGCAGCGGTATCGCGACAACGTCGAGCGGTTCGGTGGCGTCAATCCCGCCATGCCTGCTGCCACCGCCGCGGCGAACGGGTTAGATGCGGCTTTTGCCGAGAGCCTGCGGAAGCTCCGTGAAGCTGTCCCCGGTCTAACCATCACGTCCGGCTTTCGGACCTACGAGCAGCAGGCCAGGCTTTACGCCGAGAAGCCGCACCTGGCGGCGCCTCCCGGGCGGTCCCAGCACGAGCGCGGCCTCGCTGCGGATCTGGCCTACAACGGCTCCGGGCAGCTGCCGGCGTGGGTCCGAGCCGAGGCCGCGAAGTTCGGCATCAACTTCCCGATCGCCAACCGCGCCCGCAATCCCGAACCCTGGCACGCCGAGCCCGTCGGCGGCCGCGGACGGTCGGGCGCCGGCGGCGGATCGGCTGCGGACGAAATCCGCCGCAACGAATACGCCTCCCGCGACCTCAACGCGATCGAGGGCGTCGTCGGCTCGGCGAACCGGGAGCTGCAGCGGCAGTTCGAGCTGCTCGGTCTGCAGCGACAGGCATGGGGCGAGAGTGTCGAGGAGATCGCGAAGGCCGCAAAGCAGCAGGAATTGATCAACGCGCTTCAGCGCGAGGGCGTCGCGATCGGGCCGGGCTTGCAGGCTCAGATCGACCGGACCGCCGCCGGCTATGGCGCGCTCGTACGCCAGCAGGAGGAACTTCGCGCCAGCCAGGAGGCACTTCGGTCGATAGGCGACCTAGGGCGCGATATCGGCCGCGGGCTCTATTCCGATTTGCGTGCCGGCGCATCCGGCGCGGAGCTCCTGACGAACGCGCTCGACAAGGTCGCCAGCAAGCTGATGGACATGGCGATGAACGACCTCTTCGGGAAGGCCTTCGGCAATAATGCCATGGGGCTCTTCGGAAACGGCGGGTTCTTCTCGTCGCTGATGGGCGCGTTTGGCGGGGGCGGGGGTTCCGCAACAGACTTCTCGCGCGGGGCGGGGGGCCTTTATGGGCCCGGGTTCGCATCTGGCGGGTTCACCGGCGCGGGCGGCAGGAACACCCCCGCCGGCATCGTGCATCGCGGCGAATATGTCTTCTCCGCGGCGTCGGTGAACCGGATCGGTCTCGGCAATCTGGATTCGATGCACCGTGGCAGCCTGCCGGGTTATGCTGGCGGCGGCTACGTCAGCCCGACACCTTACGCGCACCAGCCTGCGGCGAACGCCAACGCGGCCGCGCCGAAGATGGTCGTCAATGTGACCAACAACACCCCGGCACAGGTCGAGACGCACCAGAAAGAGGACGGCTCTCTGGAGGTCATCATCGACGCAATCGAAGGTCGCATGGCCCAGAAAATGGTTCGCGGCCAGGGCTCGATGAGCACGGCGATGCGCGCCGTCAGCACCGGCCGGCAGCTGCGGGGCTGATCATGTCAGTCGTCAATATCGTCCACGGGTCGAATGCCGTGCACATGTTCACCGACGCCGGTCTGTTTGCGGCAGACGGCTCAGTCACGGCGCTTCTGCATAAAGCGCACCCCGTCCCGCACCTGGGCGCCGTGTTTTCCTCCCGTGGGTCCTACTGGTTCATGCAAAAGATCGTCACCGCAATCAGCCATCACTTTTCAACCTTCGACGAAATGATCGCGGGGGTGCGTGCGCTATTCGTCAGTCAATACGAACGCCACGCCGAAGCAATCGCCGCGGCCGATGCCGGGGAATTCGAGCTCTGGATCTGCGGCTGGTCGTCCGCACGGGCGCGGCCCGAAAGTTACGGCATATCATCCCGCAACCTGCAGCTTGCCGTTCACGGGGTGGAGGCACCCGCCTGGGCCTTGCAGCAGGTGGGCGACATGGTTTTGCCACGTGACGGACGCTTTAGGCAGCGCCTTGCCGCACACCCGACCAATTCAATCGAAGAACTCGGCATCGCTATTGCCGAATGCCAGCGACAACTGCGCGGGTTTACGCCCTCGGGAGTGGAAGTCACAGGCATCGCAGGTTTTATTCAGGCAACGACAGTCACATCGGACGGTATAACGACAAAAATACTCAGAAGATGGCCAGACCAGGTTGGCCAATTTGTTTCTCCTTCCCCCGAAATATTCGCATAAGGGAGCGCGAACGACATGTTTAGAATCGAGTACGACTGGAGCAGCACGACCTGGACGGTCGCCGGCGACGCCATCACCAACGACAAGCTAACCAATATGGCGGCGGGCACGGTCAAGCTTCGCAAGGCCGGGACCGGGGAGGGCGATCCGGAGGACGGCACAGGCTCTGACGTCCGAACCATCACCGGGCAGAAGTGGGTGACTGTCTACGATAGCACCGTAGCCGGGTCTGCCGTTTCCGCCATCACCATTCCGCTTACAGGAGGCTTCGGTCTTTACCGGATCGACGGGGAGATCACGCCAAACGGGAACGACTTCGCTTCTATTTTCCGCGTCAGCAAGGACGGCGGGTCAACCTGGCTGGCGGGCAGCGATTACCTCTACATGGGTTCCGTCGACGGGGGCGGGATCGTCACGCCGATCGCGGCGACCACGACGACGTTCGGGTACTTCTGCTGGACGATGGACACGGCCTTTCCAACGGTCGGGGGCGCCGTGGAGGCCTTTTTCCGACAGGGGTCCGCCGTCAAGAACGGCTTCCTGCAGATGCGCTCGTCGTCTTACGATGGCGCGAACCATACCGCCGCGGCCCTGAGCACTTTTCTGGCCGCCGCGGGCGCTGTCACCCACATCCAGTTGCTACCAAGCGTCGTCGGCGGCCTCTACGGCGTTGGTACGCGCATTGTCGTGGAGGGGTGCTGATGCCCTTGATTTGGCAGAATGATGAAATCGTCGAGGTTTCCGATGAAGAGCTTGGCCCGATTCCAGGGCCGCCGCCGCTGACCGTCGACGACTACCGCCGCGCGATACAGGCGCACATCGATACCACCGCCCGACAGCGCAACTACGACAGCGGCGTCACCTGCGCTTCCTATCTAGGATCGACGAACACGGCATGGGCTGCGGAGGCCACCGCGTTCGTCGCCTGGCGCGATGCAGTGTGGGCACATGCGTACACCGAGCTTGCTGCCGTCGAGGCAGGGGAGCGCGAACAGCCCACGGTCGCGGAGATCGTGGACGAGCTGCCGGCGATGGGATGGCCCGCATGATGGATGTCGCCGATTTCGCCACGCTCGGCCGGCTCGAGGGGGCCGGCCATGCCCGCGCGATGATGGAGAACGGCATCGGCGCTGAGCCGGTGGTCGTCGCGCTGTTCGAAGTGGAACGGCTGCGTCTCATCATGGAGAGAATGAGGCAGCTCCAGTCGGAGGGCGCCGGCCCCGATGCGCTCGCCGTCTATGGCGAGCACGTCAATCGGCGCTTCGCCGAGGCCGTCGCGGAGATCGCCCTCGACATGCGGCTCGCCGCGGTGGCTCCGGCCCCTGCGGAGCCGTCACCGCCGGAGCGGAAGACGAAGCGTGCAGCGCGCCGGGTGAAGACGAAGGGGCTGCACTGAACAACAGGCGCCGGGCATCCTCACAACCGAGGCTTCCGCCTAGATTCAGCATGATCCGGAGGTCGCACATGACAACGTCATGCTTACACTCATGCTCCCAGCTCCTGGAGCTTGTTCGAACACCGCAAATAGAAAAGTAGGTACGGGTCGGCGATGTCGAGCACGTCCTCTTGCCATGACAGTGGGCTAGCTGCCGGTTGAATCTCATTTGCGATGATAGCCATCTGCTCCAGTGCCGAATTGATGCTAGATCCAACTGGAGCATCGACAGTGCAAACCGCACGCACACGATCAAGGATGTTGTCGTATGTGAAAGCCAATCCCGTGGGATTTTGCTTTAGGCCTAACAGTATCGCTCTATATACATCTCCGTTTGTTCCATCGATTAAAGAGTGGATTTTTCTCTCTGTTCCCCGAGTCTTTGCTCCTTGGTGTAGAGCACTTAACATCTTTGCAAAATTTGTGAATGCAGAGGTTCGCCGTAATGTTTCTGATTGGACGCCCGGGGAGACATCAAATCGTTCGTGCTTGTCCAATTTTGATCGAATGTTTAGAGAATAGCAGAGATTAAGGCAGATGCTTTGCATTAACTGAGGAGAGCCGGCGGCCTCTGTCGCGAACGTACGCTCGATCTCAGGCGAAAGGTCGATGTTTAGTTCGTGGAAGCCTCGACGCGAAATCAGCGCAAGTTCATTTTGAGACCAGTATCCAATATCAAGCGCTGCAACACGCCCACGAAGCTCTGGGTTACTTCTAACAACGTCATCTGATCGATGTGGAACGGAGGCCGTGAATATCTTAATGCCTCTCTCCGCAGCAGACTTTAGCTGCTTTCCAACTTCTTCCTGAATTTCTGGGCGAATATAGTGAAAATCGTCGATAAAGACAACGTAGTCACTTCCGGCAATCTCACGCGCGACCTGCTCCAGACCGGAGCGTCCAAAAGTCTTGCCTGTTTCCTTCTCGCGGGAATGAGTTCCGGAAAGCTGGGCCTTCGCTTCGAAGTCAGCGATAAACGGTAGCTTGATTCCACCTGACCCTTCGACCTCGCCTCCGACTTCAAAGCCCTTGGTGGTGCTACTCGTTGTCTCGCTCGGCGCTCCCATCCAATTCAGGACGCGATCCCAGATGTTATCGCCGCTCTCAATACCGGAGCCTGAGATAGTTATAAGCGACTCCTCATTGACAACCTTCTTGATTAGAACCGTCTTTCCTGATTTTGAGGGGCCCGAAACGGAAACAATAACATTCGGTATCTTATAATAATCAGAAAGCGTCTGCTGAAGTTGATGCTCTGCTCGGTCAACATATGTAATCGTCGGCGTATCATTTGGCGTGAAGACCTTCTCGACGTTCATAATTCCCCCCGTTGCCAACTGCATTTTTTCGCGCGAGTAAGACCTCCCCGCGCTCGTGAATTAGCTCACCGCCGCTTGGAATTCGAAACGGCCATTCTGACGGTGTGCGACTTGATAGTCTTCGATCTGAAAGCCAGGGCAAGCCAATGAATAACCCAGAATGATTTCGTCGTCGGGGGTCATCCAAGAAGGATAAAGAAATCCGGCAGATTTGATCTCGATCCGTGATTCTCGAAATACCGGAAAGTCGCGCGGCGCGCAGAACTCTCGCTTGAAGCGGTGTACCTCTTGGCCTGAAGGAAGCGTCTGCTTTTTAGCCAGGAAGTCTTGCCAGTCGACGAACTGCTCCTTTGCAAGCCGCGCATCGACGAAAATTGAGAGGCTTACATATAGCGCTGGAACTGACGACCGGTTGCCGATGTGACAGGCAATCTGAAGCCCCTCGCGGCCATTGTTCATTAGCCCCGGATGCGCGATGCCTAAGCTGAAGCGGCAATACAGCTGAGGATCTTGAAGGCGCCGCATCGCCTCCCTGACCTCGTAATCGTACATGGGCACGGATTCGCGCTCGTGGCGTCGATAGTAGCGCTTATCCGAAGCCTGGTGCGGAGCACGGGTGATCGCTCGAGGAGCGGCGACGACGAAAGCCAAGCCGCTGCCAGGCGCGGGGATTTCTCTGATACGCAGTCCTTCGATCCTAGGGCTGACGTTCTGATCGAGAACTTGGCCGATCCAGTCCGCGTTTATCGAACGGTCAGCTGGCGGGGCCCAGCTCGTCGCGTTGCCGGCGCCGTCCTCATCGATCCCATAAATGATCTGGCCGCCATCGGAGTTTGCCATAGCGGAGACATCCTTCGCCATCTCGCGCTTCTTGCCATCCGACTTGGCCAGGGCGTCGCCGCGCTTGAAGTCCAGATGCAGGCTCTCGCCTATTCCGCCGTCGATCACGGCCTGAAGGTCGGCTGTCGTCTCAAGCTTCAGCATAATTCCCCTCGCGCTCGACACCCGTCACAGGATCACCTCGCGCCGCGGCCGCATCGCGATCTCCTCCTCGTCGAACTCGCCGCCAGGCAGTGCGTCGAAGGCTCGGTCCAGCATGCGGATGTCATAGACCCGCCGGCGGTCGATCTCCTTCGGCTTCGGCATACGGCCGTCCGCGGTCATCTCGAGGAACTTGGTGACGGACACACCGATGTAGTCGGCCGACTCCGCGAGCGACAGACCGCGGCGTGGCGTAGGCCGGCGCTGAGCGTCATCGGGATGAAGAAGCGGTTCGCCCTTGCGTGTCATTGGATTGCTCGCTCCTGCGGTCAGCGAGGCGGCGCCTGGCGCGGCTTTTCGCTACTCGTTTGCCAGGACATAGCGCAGGCCCCGTCCGGACAGCAGCACGACTGCGCAGAGAATGGACCCGCCGACGAGATCGTCGACGTAGCCATACCTACCCATCATTGCCTGTGCAGCAACCACGACGCCAAGGGTCGCCATGCCTCCCGTGAAGGCCAGCGCACCCCACCAGCACACTCGCCCGATCCGAACGAGATACGTGCTCTCTTTCATCATACGCCCCCATCCCCGGCGCCATGATGCACGAGGGCGGAGGGCAGGCAAGCAGCGCAGCTTCAGGAACCGCCTGCCGGCTCATGTGGTTACCAGCGGCGATGGAGGAGCCGCCTTGCCTAGCTACAAGATCACCACCGACGTCGACGGGGACGTGCAGGAGGAAATAAACGACTTCCCCAGCCAGAAGGCTGCTACCGACGATATTCAGATCGGGCTCGCGGATGCGCTGCGCGAGAAAATGCCCGACGGTTCGCATGTGGCCTTCGCCGGGACAGTCGCGGACATGAACGGGCGGCTGCTTTATCGAATGTCGATCGAGTTTCGAGCGCAGAACGCCGAGGAAATAGCTGAGGAAAGCCGGCTCGCAGACGAGGCCGCAGCGCAGATCTTGACCGGGCTCGGCAAGTGGGTCGATCCGGCCTAGGACGCGCTCTATCGCCTCAGCGGGTTGAGCGAGCTGCTCCCGGCGGCTACGGTTCGGGATGACCGATCACCCAGACATCAAGCGTTCGCCCCTCAGCCAGAGCTTCACGGCCGATGGCATCACCGTGCAGATCGAGATCTATCAACTCGATGGAACCGAAGGCTGGACGCTTGAGCTCGTTGACGCGGAGGGAGGCTCAATCGTCTGGCAAGAGCAGTTCGCAACAGACGCAGCGGCCTTCGCCGATTTCACTGAAGGGCTGGAAGAGCTGGGCCTGGCGAAGCTCATCGAGCCAGACGACGACGATCTCGCTACGGTCCACTGAAGCGGGCCGTCCTTCGGCGGTCAGAGCGTGGGCTTATGCTCCCTCAGGCTCGGGAGCGCGCCGCTTGGGACGGCGCCGCGCTCGATCGGCCTCCTTCTGTGCCTTCGCCTTCTCTCGGGCTGCAGCCTTCGCTGAGAGGGTGTCCAAATGGCGCTGGTGGAAGTCGATCACCTCGAATTCGAACGGGGGCGCTGCTTTCACCGACGATCGCAGCGGCTTCGGTTGAGGCGCGATGATCCTGCGCCGCTGCAGGAAGGCTTGCACCTCCTGCTGATCAAAGCGCCAGGATGGTCTCCCATGGGTGCCGACATTGATCCCCACGATCGCGCCCTCCTTCATCAGGTTGCGGATATGGCGCTGCGACACGGAGAGATGCTCCGCGAGTTGCCCCATCGTCAGCAACTTGCCGGTCATTCGCCACTCTCGTACTGGTGCTGCGGGGCTATCGTCGGGCCTCAGGACCCACTGCGACTATCGGCAGGTGCCTGTAGGCAAATTTTCAGCCGCTTCCGTCGCTTCGTCGAACGTCTCGAAAGGCCCCGCGACGTCGCGATCATGGTTGGAAACATTGAAGGGGCCATTTTCAATCCGGAAGATCCAATAGCCATTCACGACCCACTTCTCGACCTTCGGCCTCTCGTCGCCCATTCCTGCCTCCATAGCCGCCGCTGCGCCCGCAGCAGCACTAGCTTCACCCGAAGCGCGCGGATCGTCCAGAGCAGCCGCTGTAGCCGCCAGAGCCCGGCGAAGGCCTCACACCAGGTTGCCATCGGTCCCTCAACCGACAATGTGCACAAGCCGCGGCTTTGCCGGTGGCAAATAGACCCCATGCCGAGATAGCCGGTAGCCTGCCTTACCGAGCAGCTCATGTGTGACGCAGCCGCGCTCGGCCATGAGGCGCTCGAGCTCAGCCTGTGCTGCCTTCCGAGTCCTGGGCAAGCCGGTCGCGGCCGCCGAGTCGGTGCTCGTCGTCATGTTGCGCCTCTCGATCCGTTAAGGTTAAGTACGCATATAACGTGCGACTTCGCTCGATGTATGTCAACATAAAAAGTGCAACTAGGGACCGTACCATGCTGACTGCAGCACAATGCCGTGCCGCCCGGGCTATGCTCGATTGGTCGCGTGAGCGACTGGCGGAGGCTTCGAAAGTCAGTTTGCGGACGATCGTGGATTTCGAACGCGGCGCGCGCCAGCCACGGGAGATCACCTTGGGGGCGCTCCGCACCGCGTTGGAAGCGGTGGGCGTTGATTTTATCGCCGAAGGTGAAGCATGCCGCGCGGGTGGGGCAGGGGTGAGGATCAAGATATGAAATGGAATCTTATCCGACAGGCGATTGTCGGCGCGTTGCCGGTGATGGGCTTAGCGGCATGCTCGACTGTTCCAGAGGGAACGCCTGGTCTCGTCCGGCAAGTCGATGTCGACTATGCGAAGTTCGGAGCATGCGCCTTCGACGCACTCGATAGGGTTTGGCCGAACCAGATCCGGATGGTTGATCTTCGAGGAACGGAGACAATACGCCTATTCATGGAGGTGACGACCAACGGGCCGCTGGGGGTGTTAACAGTTCGCCAAATTGAGGTGACCGTAAGAAAGAGCGGCGAAAATCGGTCGACCGTCGCCGTCGGAACGCGAGCCTTGACCAGTGAAGAACAGGCTTGGTCCAGAGTTTCGCACTGCGCAATGTCCGGATGATTTTGGCTCCGGCAGAGCGGTTTTCTCGTGTTCCCACTGTGACCCTAACGAAAAAACCGCCCTGCGAGGGGCGGTTCTTTTCGATGCAAAATCAAGCGTTTAGGCCAATCGGCCTCACTTGATCTTGGTTTCCTTGAACTCGACGTGCTTGCGCGCGACGGGGTCGTACTTCTTCTTCGACATCTTCTCCGTCATCGTGCGCGAGTTCTTCTTCGTCACGTAGAAGAAGCCGGTGTCGGCGGTCGAAAGCAGCTTGATCTTGATGGTCACGGCCTTGGCCATGGGGATATCCTCGAACCATGCGGGGCGGTGAGGCCCACGGGAAATGATAATGGCCGGGCAGACCCGGCAAACCGTCGGGCGTCGGAATGCCGTAAAGGCCGGCCGAAGTCAAGGTGAAAGCCGCGGCGGGAGCGATTTCGCGCCGCGGCCGCCCTTACAGCTCCTCGCGCACGAAGCTGCCGTTCTTCTCCCAGAAGAACGGAACGGGCAGATAGGGCGCGAATCCACCTTCGATACGGGCCTCGACCTCCTGTATGATCACCTGTGTGATGGTTGGCAGGTCGAGCAGCTTGGCTTCCTCGAAATCGACCCAGACGAGGTCGATCAGCTCCGAATCGGGGCCGACGACGTTCTCGATGCGCTTCGCCACGGCCGAGGCGTCGATCGTGAAGAAACGGGTGTCGAAGCGCTTCGGCCGCCGCGGCGGCGTGATGGCGCGGGCGACGAAGGAGACGGCTCCTAAATCGGGGAAGACGCCCTGGCCGGCGAAGTCGCTCCAGCTGCCGGCCGGCGGGCGCTCGGGCGCGCCGAATTCGGCCGAGCCGAAGAGCAGGCCGGTCTCCTCGAAGGTCTCGCGGATCGCCGCCAGCGCCAGCGCCCGGGCCTTGGAGGAGGTCGGCCGCACCGTGCGCTTGCAGAGCCTGCCCTCGCAGATTTGCGCAAGCGCGCCCGTCGCCGCCATGTGCCGGTCGCCCGGATCGACGCGGCCGCCGGGGAACACGTATTTCCCGGGCATGAACTTGTGGCCGGGGTGGCGCTTGCCCATCAGGATGCGTGGGCTCGCGCCGCTGCGATCGAGAATCATCATCGTCGCGGCATCCTTGGGGCGGATATTGCTCGCGACGCGGATGCGCTCGGCCTGGGTGAGGGTAACCGCATGGTCGTTCATGATTGCTGGACCGGTGCTGGCAGGGGTTGGCGCTCGGGCGAGGGCGGCTCTCCGCCGAAGCCGTGCATCCGCACGGCCCATTGCAGGCCGATGACGCCGCCCTTCACGGGTTGCATCAGCACGAGCGAGAGGATCACGGTCAGCGCGGGCCAGAGCAGCATCTGCAGCCCCATCGACCAGTCGCTGTATTTTTCCGCCAGCAGCACGCCGCCCACCACGATATGGCCGACGATGGTGATGACGACATAGGGCGGCAGGTCGTCGGCGCGCTGGTGGTGGAGCGGCTCGCCGCAGGCGGCACAGGCATCGACCGGTTTCAGGAAGCCGCGGAACAGCCAGCCCTTGCCGCAGGCGGGGCAGCGGCAGCGCAGGCCGTTGCCGATCGCCCTGCGCCAATCGCGTGCCGCGGGAGCGCCGGCGGAACTGTGGATCTGAACTGCCATCACCGCCTCTTGCCGGATTTCGGCTTGCCCGATTTGCCGCGCCCTGGCTTGGCGGGCGCCGGACTGCGGCTTGCGCCGAAGGTGGAGCCGGAGCGGCCACGCCCGGGAGATGGGAAGCGGCCCCGCCGCCCGCCGGGACCCGGCATGCCCTGGCGTCCTTCCGAGAGCAGCTCGAAGCGCAGCGCGCCCGCGACGGGCGCCGCCTCGACCAGCTTGACATGGACCCGGTCACCGAGCCGGAAGCTCTCGCCGGTGCGCTCGCCGATCAGGGCATGCGCCGCCTCGTCATATCGATAGTAATCCGCACCCAGGGTCGAGGCGGGGACGAAGCCGTCGGCGCCCGTGCCGTCGAGCTTGACGAAGAGGCCGGCGCGATTGACCCCGCCGATGCGTCCGTCGAAGGAAGCGCCGATCTGGTCGGCGAGGAAATGCGCGATCAGCCGGTCCGTGGTCTCGCGCTCGGCCGCCATGGCGCGTCGCTCGGCCGCCGAGATGCGCGTCGCGACCTCGCGCAGCGCTTCCAGTGTCGTGCCCTTCGCCAGCCCGTCATCGCCCAGCTTCAGGGCTGTGATCAGCGCCCGATGCACGATCAGGTCGGCATAGCGACGGATCGGCGAGGTGAAATGCGCGTAGCGGCGTAAGTTCAGCCCGAAATGCCCGTAATTCTCGGCGACATACTCGGCCTGCGCCTGGGTCCGCAAAACCACTTCGTTCATCAGGGTCTCGTTCTCCGAGCCCTTGATCATCTTGAGGATGCGGTTGAACAGCACCGGCCGCAGCGCGGCATCCTTCGGCAGTTTGATACCGATCGAGGCCAGAACCTCGCCAAGAGCCCGCATCTTCTCAAGCGAGGGCTCGTCATGGCAGCGATAGATCAGCTGGCTGCCGGCCTTCTCCAGCGTCTCGGCGGCGGCGACGTTGGCGAGGATCATGAACTCCTCGATCAGCCGGTGCGCTGCCAGCCGCTCGGGGACGATGACACGATCGACCGAACCGTCCGGCTTCAGCACGAGCTTGCGCTCCGGCAGGTCGAGATCCAGCGGTTGGCGCGCGTCGCGGGCTCGCGCCGCGACGCCATAGGCCGCCCAGAGCGGCATCAGGATCGATTCGCGGACCGGGCCGGCCTTGTCGTCCGGCTTGCCGTCGATCGCGTCCTGCGCTTGGCTGTAGGAGAGCTTTGCGGCCGAACGCATGAGGATGCGGTGGAAGGAATGGCTCTTCTTCGAGCCGTCGGCCTTGAGCACGAGCCGGACCGCCAGCGCCGGCCGGTCCTCGCCCTCGCGCAGCGAGCACAGGTCGTTCGAGATGCGCTCGGGCAGCATCGGCACGACGCCATCGGGGAAATAGACCGAATTGCCGCGCTCCAGCGCCTCGCGGTCCAGCGCCGAGCCCGGGCGGACATAAGCGGCGACATCGGCGATCGCGACGGTGACGATATGGCCACCGGGATTGTCGGGGGCGTCGTCCGGCGCGGCATGGACCGCGTCGTCATGGTCCTTGGCGTCGGCCGGGTCGATGGTGACCAGCGGCAAGGCGCGCCAATCCTCGCGTCCTTGGAGGTTCGCCAGTGGCGCGTCATCCGCCTCCTTCAGCGCTGCCGGCGGGAATTCGTGCGGAATGCCATGCGCGTGGATCGCGATCAGGCTGACCGCGCGCTCGGACTTGATCGAGCCCAGCCGCTCGCGCACCTGCGCCTCGGGCGGACCGAAGCGGCTTTCACGGCGCATGCTGACCGAGACCAGGTCGCCGTCCTCGGCCTCGCCGGTGCGGCCCTTGGGGATCAGCGCCTCGCGACCCTGCGCCTTCTTGTCGATAGGCACAAGCCGCCCGGAACCGTCGGGCAGGGCGCGGAAGATGCCGAGCACCTGCGCCTTGCCCTTGCCCATCACCTTCAGGACGCGGCCGGAATAGGCGAAGCCCTCGACGCCCTTGAGCCGTGTCAGCTTCAGCAGGACCTGATCACCGGGGCCGGGCGCCGGTGCCGCTGCCTTATGCGTGCGGCGGCCCTCGCGCGGACGCTCGATCAGGATGCGCGGCGCCGGCCCCTGCTCGGCCTCGTCCCATTCCAGCGGCGCGGCGGTCAGGTCGCCATCGCGGTCCTTGCCCTTGATCTCGGACAGCAGGACAGGCGGCAGCGCCCCGCGCGGATGCACCGGCCGCGCGACGCCGTCACCGCCGGTCTCGCCTTCTTCCTCCAGATCCTTGAGAAGGCGCTTCAGCCAGATCTTGCCGCCGCCCGAAAGGCCGAAGGCCTTCGCGATCTCGCGCCGGCCGACCTCGCGGCCGGCCTCGCGCTCGGACTCGATGAAATTGAGTATCGCCTCGCGGCTGGGTTCAGGCACGGACAACGCGGTTGCTCTCGGAGAGGCTGGAATTCTGGATCATGCCCCTGATGTGGCATGCGCACTGCCGAGATACCAGAAGCGCCGCCGAATGCATGTCCCGCAACGAAAGAAGGGCCACCCTTTCGGGCAGCCCTTCCATTGTCGAACCGCAGCCCCGGTAACCGGGCCTGAAGGTTCAAAAGCTCACGCGGAACAAGACCTCAAGATCGAGAGAGACCCGCTCCACCCGCTCTGAACCAGCGGTTGATGACAATGAGACACTGGATCACCTCCTTTCAGTTGTTACCGACAGGGTCAGGCTAGGGTGATTCTTGGCATCGGGTAAATGTCAAAAAATGCGCTGTCCTCCACTACCGGAATCTAAGCCGGCAAGGCGGAACTGTGCCCATCGGGCAGGCTGCGCATTCAGTAGGCAGAAGTTCTGCCTATGGAATGAGCAATTTCACTTTCTATTGCAATATTTTGCGTTCCGAGCCGCCTCTTCCGCAGGAAATGTCGCTTCATCGCGCTGTGCGGCAGAGATTTGCGGGCTTCCCATGCGCTGCTCCTGCGGTTGGCACATGCTTTGCGAACCATCCCATCCGGGCCGGGGAGGCCCGCCGACGCCCGGACAGGGCGCGGCCAACCGGGGAAGGTTCGGGAGTTGTCCGTGAACACCACATGTCGCGTTATTCTGGGCGCCGCGCTCGCGGGCGCCACCATGCTCGGATCGTATCTGCCTGCCGCCGCGCAGGAGACGATCAAGGTCGGCATCCTTCACTCGCTCTCGGGCACCATGGCGATCTCCGAGACGACCCTGAAGGACGTCATGCTCATGCTCATCGAGGAGCAGAACAAGAAGGGCGGCGTCCTCGGCAAGAAGCTCGAGGCGGTCGTGGTCGACCCCGCCTCGAACTGGCCGCTCTTCGCCGAGAAGGCGCGCGAGCTGATCACCAAGGACAAGGTCGCGGCCGTCTTCGGCTGTTGGACCTCGGTCTCGCGCAAATCTGTGCTGCCCGTCTTCAAGGAATTGAATTCGATCCTGTTCTACCCCGTCCAGTACGAGGGCGAGGAGAGCGAGCGCAACGTCTTCTACACCGGCGCCGCGCCGAACCAGCAGGCCATTCCGGCGGTCGACTATCTCGCCAAGGAGGAGAAGGTCCAGCGCTGGGTGCTCGCCGGCACCGACTATGTCTATCCGCGCACGACCAACAAGATCCTCGAGGCCTATCTGCTGTCCAAGGGCGTCGCCAAGGAAGACATCCTGATCAACTACACGCCGTTCGGCCATTCCGACTGGCAGACGATCGTCTCCGACATCAAGAAGTTCGGCACCGCGGGCAAGAAGACAGCCGTGGTCTCGACCATCAACGGCGACGCCAACGTGCCGTTCTACAAGGAGCTTGGCAACCAGGGCATCAAGGCGACCGACATTCCTGTTGTCGCCTTCTCGGTCGGCGAGGAGGAGCTTGCCGGCATCGACACCAAGCCGCTGGTCGGCCATCTCGCCGCATGGAACTACTTCCAGTCGGTCAAGACGCCTGAGAACGACGCCTTCATCAAGCAGTGGAAGGCCTTCAAGAAGAACGACAAGGCCGTCACCAACGATCCGATGGAGGCCCATGTCATCGGCTTCGCCATGTGGGTGAAGGCGGTCGAGAAGGCCAAGAGCTTCGAGCCGGACAAGGTCATCGACGCGCTGCCCGGCATCGAGGCGCCGAACCTGACCGGCGGCATCTCCAAGATGCTCCCGAACCACCACATCACCAAGCCCGTCCTGATCGGCGAGATCAAGGCCGACGGCCAGTTCGACGTGGTCTCCAAGACCGGCCTCGTCGCGGGTGACGCCTGGTCGAAGGAACTCGATGGTTCGAAGGATCTGGTCGGCGACTGGGTCGAAAAGAAGTGCGGCAACTTCAACGTCAAGACCGGCAAGTGCGGCGGCGCTTAAGGGGTTGAGGGGGAGGGACGGCACGGGCCCATAGAGCGCGGCCGTCCTTCACATTGCGACTGCGCCCTCGGCCATGCGCCGGGGGCGCGGCGACCACCGCGGCAGGGCGAAGTCCCGAAACCGAAGCGGATCCATGCGAATTCTGTCCAGCCTTCTGCGCCTGATCGCGCTCGCGACGTTGCTCGCGCTCCAGCCGAGCGTATCGGCGGGGCAGACCGCCGACGAGGCCTTCACCAGGCTCGGTGCCGACAGCTTTTCCGATACCAACCGTGCCATCGAGCTTCTGATCGCGAACGCCCATCCGCAGGCCGCGACGATCATCGAGGCTTTGGCCGATGGCCGGCTGCTGGCCGGGGGCGAGGCCGTGGTCGTGAAGACCGCGGACGGCAAATGGCTCGACGCCCGGACGGGCGCGGCTCTTCCGGCCGAGCCCACCGGGCTCAGTCCGGTACGGCTCAACAACGGCGTTCGCCGCAACATTCAGGCGGCCCTCGGCGGCCTCGGCCTGCTCAATCCCGACGCCGGCAAGCGCATCGCTGCCGCCGAGGCAGTCTTCAAGTCACGCGACGCCTCGCTGCTGCCGGTCCTCGAGAGCGCCATCGCCAAGGAAACCGACGCCCGCGCCAGGACGGCGCTGCGCCAGGCGCAGGCCGCGATCCTCATCGCCAAACCCGATGCCGTGGCGCTAGACAAGATCGCCGCCATCGACGTGCTGAGCGAGCGCGGCGACCAGGATGCGCTGGCGACGCTGCGATCGCTGCCGGCGGATTCCTCGCAGGAGCTGAAGGAGGCGCAAACCCGCGCCATCTCCGCCATCGAAGGCAAGCTCGCATTGTGGCGCGCCGGCCAGAACCTCTGGTACGGCCTCTCGCTCGGCTCGGTGCTGCTGCTGGCGGCGATCGGCCTCGCGATCACCTTCGGCGTCATGGGCGTCATCAACATGGCCCATGGCGAGATGGTGATGATCGGCGCCTACACCACCTTCATCGTGCAGGAGGTCATCCGCACCAGCGCGCCCGGCCTGTTCGACTATTCCCTGATGATCGCGGTGCCGCTCGCCTTCGCGGTCGCGGGGCTGGTCGGCATCGCCATCGAGCGCGGCGTGATCCGATTTCTCTATGGCCGCCCGCTCGAGACGCTGCTCGCGACCTGGGGCATCAGCCTGATCCTGCAGCAGGCGGTCCGGACCGCCTTCGGCCCGACCAATCGCGAGGTCGGCGCGCCGAACTTCATGTCGGGTGCCTTCGAACTCGGTGGTTTAGCGATTACCTATAACCGACTCTGGATCATCGTCTTTGCGGCCTTGGTCTTCGCGACGCTGCTGGCGATCCTGAAGCTCACGCCGATTGGCCTCCAGATGCGCGCAGTGACGCAGAATCGGCGCATGGCCGCGGCGATGGGCATCCGCACCGGCCGCGTCGATGCGCTGACCTTCGGGCTGGGCTCCGGTGTCGCGGGGCTCGCCGGTGTCGCGCTCTCGCAGATCGACAATGTCAGCCCCAATCTCGGCCAGAGCTACATCATCGACTCGTTCATGGTCGTGGTCTTCGGCGGCGTCGGCAATCTCTGGGGCACGCTGGTCGCCGCGATGACGCTCGGCGTCGCCAACAAACTACTCGAGCCCTATGCCGGCGCGGTTCTCGGCAAGATCGCGCTGCTGGTCTTCATCATCCTGTTCATCCAGAAGCGCCCGCGCGGCTTGTTCGCGCTCAAGGGCAGGGCGGTGGAAGCATGATCACGCGCTTCCTCCTCCAGGACATGGACAAGCGCGGCGGCGTGTTCCTCGTCGTCGTGGCCGCGATCGCGATCCTCGTGCCGCTGCTCAACCTGCTGCTGCCGGCAGGCTCGCCCTTCCATGTGCCGACCTCGACCATGTCGCTCTGGGGCAAGTATCTCTGCTACGCCCTGCTCGCGATTTCGCTCGACCTCGTCTGGGGCTATTGCGGCATCCTCTCGCTCGGCCACGGCGCCTTCTTCGCGCTCGGCGGCTATGCGATGGGCATGTATCTTATGCGCCAGATCGGCTCGCGCGGGACTTATGGCAACCCGGTTCTGCCTGATTTCATGGTGTTCCTGAATTGGCAGGAGCTGCCCTGGTACTGGTGGGGCTTCTCGTCCTTCCCCTTCGCCATGCTGATGGTGCTGCTGGCGCCCGGCCTTCTTGCCTTCGTCTTCGGCTGGTTCGCGTTCCGCAGCAGAGTCACCGGCGTCTATCTCTCGATCATCACCCAGGCGCTGACCTACGCGCTGCTGCTCGCCTTCTTCCGCAACGACATGGGTTTCGGCGGCAATAACGGCCTGACCGATTTCAAGGACATCCTCGGCTTCAACGTCCAGGCGCAAGCGACTCGTGCTGCTCTGTTTTTCGCGACCTGCGTCATGCTGATCGCCGGCTTTCTGGTGGCCCGCAGCATCGTCGTCTCGAAGCTCGGCAAGGTCGTGATCGCGATCCGCGATGCCGAGTCCCGCACGCGCTTCCTCGGCTACCGGGTCGACCGGTTCAAGCTCTTTGTGTTCACCGTTTCAGCCTGCATGGCGGGGGTGGCGGGCGCGCTCTATGTGCCGCAGGTCGGCATCATCAACCCCAGCGAATTCGCACCCGCCAACTCGATCGAGACGGTGATCTGGGTGGCTGTCGGCGGGCGCGGCACACTGGTTGGAGCTGCGCTCGGCGCGGTCGTCGTCAACTACGCCAAGACGGTGTTCACCTCGGGCTTCATGGCGCCTTACTGGCTCTTCGCGCTCGGCGCGCTCTTCGTCTTCGTAACGCTCTTCATGCCCAAGGGCATTCTGGGAACGGCGCAGCAGCTCTGGGAGAAGCGCCGCAAGCCCGCGCCTGTCGCAGCCCCCGAACCGGCCCCGGCGGAGTGACGGCGATGAACGCTTCCGTGCCCGGCCAGCTCACCTCCTCGCTACTCTATCTCGACGGTGTCAGCGTCACCTTCGACGGTTTCAAGGCCATCCGCGGCCTGTCTTTGACCATCGAGCCGGGCGAGATGCGCGCGATCATCGGCCCCAACGGCGCCGGCAAGACAACGATGATGGACATCATCACCGGCAAGACCAAGCCCGATGTCGGCACGGTGATGTTCGGCGGCTCGATCGATCTGACCAGGCTCGACGAGGCCGCGATCGCCAATCTCGGCATAGGCCGCAAGTTCCAGAAGCCGACGGTCTTCGACTTCCACACCATCGAGGACAATATCCTGCTGGCGCTGAAGGCGCCGCGTTCGGTGGCCAAGACCCTGTTCTGGAAGACGGCGGCCGCTCAAGCGAAGCGCATCGACGACATCCTCGGCATCATCAAGCTGGGCGATGCGCGAGACCGGGTCGCCGGCTCGCTCTCGCACGGCCAGAAGCAGTGGCTCGAGATCGGCATGCTGCTGGCGCAGGACCCCAAGCTCCTGCTGGTCGACGAGCCCGCCGCCGGCATGACCGACGGCGAGACCGCGCAGACCGCGATCCTCCTCAAGGACATCGCCAGGGATCATTCGGTGATCGTCGTCGAGCACGACATGGGCTTCATCCGCGAACTCGGAGTGAAGGTCACGGTGCTGCATGAGGGGGCGGTGCTGGCCGAAGGCCCGCTCGACCAGGTCAGCGCCAATGAGCGCGTCGTCGAAGTCTATCTGGGGCGGTGAGCGATGACACTCTTGGAACATGCCGTCATTGCGAGCACAGCGAAGCAATCCAGGGGGACGTCGAGCGCGGCCGCGTCTGGATTGCTTCGTCGCTTCGCTCCTCGCAATGACGGGCAGTGCAGGACCAGTTCATGCTGAGCGTCGACGCCATCGATCTCCATTACGGCGCAGCCCAGGCGCTGCGCCGGGTCTCGATCACGGCCGAGCCCGGCAAGGTCACCTGCGTGATGGGCCGCAACGGCGTCGGCAAGACCTCGCTGATGCGCGCCATCGTCGGCCAGCAGCCGATCAGCGGGGGCAGCATCTCGTTCGGCGGGCAGGACATCTCGACGCTGCGCACGGAGGATCGCGCCCGTGCGGGGATCGGCTTCGTGCCGCAGGGGCGCGAGGTCTTCCCGCTGCTGACGGTGAAGGAAAACCTCGAGACCGGCTACGCGCCCTTGCCCCGCAAGGAGCGCTACGTGCCGGCCGAACTGTTCGACCTGTTCCCCGTGCTCAAGTCCATGCTGGGCCGACGCGGCGGAGACCTCTCGGGTGGCCAGCAGCAGCAGCTCGCGATCGCGCGGGCGCTGGTCACCCGACCCAAATTGCTGGTGCTCGACGAGCCGACAGAGGGCATCCAGCCCTCGATCATCAAGGATATCGGCCGCGCCATCGACTATCTGCGCCAGAAGGGCGACATGGCGATCGTCCTCGTCGAGCAGTATTTCGATTTCGCCCAGGAACTCGCCGACACGATGTTCGTGATGGACCGCGGCGAGGTGGTGCTGTCGGGGCCGATGCAGGACCTCGACGCCAGGCAGGTGCAACGGCTGATCCAGGTTTGAGGCTGGAGTTGCTTCAGCCGCCGCTCCAGCCGAAGCGCTCGTCCAACTTGGTGAGCTGGCTGCCGAAGCCCTGCGCGGTCATCCTGGTCCAGTGCGGATCAGGATGAGGGTGGAGCGAGACGGTCATCCGCGCCTTGCCCTCCGCCGTGCCGAAACTGACGTCGATCAGGCTCTGATAGACCCCCGAGCCGGGAACGAAGTCGATCACATGGACGAGGGTCAGCCGCTCATGCGGCTCGAACTCCGAATACATTCCACGCGTGCGGTGGGTGAGCGGCTGCCCCATGCGCTTCATCGCCGCGATTGCCTCCGGCGCGTCGGCGATCATCTCGTAGTCGAGCGCCCCGCCGCGGCGCGCTTCGAGAGCTTTGACCTCGACCCGGAACCCAACTGGTCCCCACCAGGATTCGAAGCCGTCCTTCGTCGTCCACAGCGCCCAGAGGTCCTCGACCCTGGCGTCGTAGCTGCGCTCGATCACGACCGGGGCCTGTTCCGAGGCTCCGGTCGCCGCACTGATGCCATTCATTCGCTTTCCTCCTTCGAGGCGGCCTTGCCGCCCTTGCCTTGTGGCTCGATCGCGTTGGCGAAGCGGTCGAGCCGCTCTTCCCACAGCCGGCGATAATCCTCGAGCCATCCGTCGATCGCCCGAAACGGCTCCGGCCGCAGGGTGTAGAGGCGGCGCTGGCCCTCCGGTCGCACCGAGACAAAGCCGGACTCGTGGAGAATCCGCAGATGCCGCGAGACGCCCGACTGGTGGATGCCCGCCTGCCGCACGATATCGTTCACCTGCTGTTCGCCGCCCCGCAGCGTCGCCACGATTCGGCGTCGTGTGGGGTCAGCGAGCGCTTCGAATGCATCAATATTCATCATGATGAATATGCATATTGGCGCATATATCTCCTGTCAACCGGCTCGTTCGGGCTGCTACGGTGATCGATCGCTCCGGAGGGCACCGAATGCGCAATGGCTGCATTCTCGCGGCTTGTCGTTACACTGGTGAGGATGCGAGAACCCCCGTCAACGACTTGGCGGGATCATCCGTCGGCTAAGCGGGAGATGCGCCAATGCAACTCGGAGTGATCGGCCTCGGCCGGATGGGCGGCAATATCGTCCGCCGCCTCATGCGCGCCGGCCATGAATGCGTGGTCTATGACCGCGACCCGAAACCGGGGCAGACGCTCGCCGCCGATGGCGCGATCGTCGCCAGCGATCTCAAGAACCTGGTCGGCAAGCTCAAGGCGCCCTGCGCGATCTGGGTCATGCTGCCGGCAGGCAAGATCACCGAGTCGACTCTCACGGAGCTGGCGGGGCTTCTGGCCCCCGGCGACACGTTGATCGATGGCGGCAACGCCTTCTGGAAGGACGATGTCCGCCGCGGCCGGGAACTCGCCGCGAAGGGCCTGCATTACATGGATGTCGGCACCTCCGGTGGCGTCCATGGGCTGGATCGCGGCTACTGTCTGATGATCGGCGGCGACAAGCAGGCCTTCGACCGGCTGGAGCCGATCTTTAAGGCGCTGGCGCCGGGCAAGGGCTCGATCGAGCCGACCAGGCATCGCGAGGGACGCAACCCGACGAGCGAAGAGGGCTACCTGCATTGCGGGCCGGTCGGCTCCGGCCATTTCGTCAAGATGGTTCATAACGGCATCGAGTACGGGATGATGCAGGCCTTCGCCGAGGGCTTCGACCTGCTGCGCAATGCCTCCGCCAAGGAGGGGCTGCCGCCGGAATACGGATTCGAGTTCGACACCGCCGAGATCTCCGAAGTCTGGCGGCGTGGCTCGGTCGTGACCTCCTGGCTGCTGGACCTTTCCGCCGAGGCGCTGGCGGCCGACGAGAACCTCTCCTCCTATTCCGGCAATGTCTCGGATTCGGGCGAGGGCCGCTGGACCGTGGATGCGGCCGTCGAAACCGCAACCCCGGCCGAGGTGCTGACCTCTGCGCTGTTCGCGCGCTTCCGCTCTCGCGTCGACCATACCTTCGGTGAGAAGGTGCTGTCCGCGATGCGCGCCGGTTTCGGCGGGCACGTCGAGCCGAAGAAGCACGGTTGAACCGGGATGATGGTTTCAAGTGTCTCGGCTAAGCCGGCCGTCATCGTGGTCATGGGCGTCGCAAGCTCCGGCAAGACCTCGCTCGGCGAGCGACTGGCTGCGCAGTTGGGCTGGCCCTTTCGCGATGCCGATTCCTTTCACCCGCCAGAGAACGTGGCCAAGATGGCGGGCGGGGCGCCGCTGAACGACGAGGACCGCAAGCCTTGGCTTGCGGCGATCGCCGCCTGGATCGACGACCTGCGGGCTTCGGGCGGCAACGGCATCGTCACCTGCTCGGCGCTGAAGCGCGCCTATCGCCGCGTCATCATCGGCGATAGGCCGGACGTGGCGCTGGTCTATCTCAAGGGCTCGCGCGAGCTGATCGGCCAACGCATGGCCCAGCGCCAGCATCATTTCATGCCGACGGCGCTGCTCGACAGCCAGTTCGCCGCGCTTGAGGAGCCGGGCGCGGACGAGCGGCCGCTCGTGGTGTCAGTCGAGGCGTCGAAGGATGCGATCGAGTCCGAGGTGCTGACGCGCCTCGGGCTCGCCTGAGGGCCTCAGTCGCGGCGTGGCTTGCCTGACCAGGGCCAGTCGATCACGGTGCCGGCATAGAGCGCCCACCAGATCAGCACCGGCTGAAAGGCCAGGCGTGGCCCGTGGTACCACCAAGAGGCGGGAAGCTGCGGGATCGCGATGCCATCGACGGCATGCTTGATGTTGGCCGGCAGGACGCAAAGCGCATAGAGCGCGAGGCCGATCCCGGCCGCCTTGCGCAGCCGCGGGACGAGAAGACCGATTGCGCCGAGAATCTCTGCAACGCCTGTCGCCAGAATCGTCAGGCGTGGCTCCGGCACCCAGCCCGGCACGATCGGCAGGAAGGCGTCGGGGGAGAGCAGATGCAGCGCGCCGGCGGCGAGATAGAATGCCGCCATCAGCCAGCGCATTGCGGCCCGGCCGTTCACGTCACCTCGAACCAGGTCCACAGCCCCCGGTCGAACCGCTCCAGCACGGTCGAAGAGACCAGCCAGCGCCCCGGATTCTCGGCGATGAAGGCGATGTGGAGCCGCTTGCCGTCGGGAACCTGCACCGTGTCCAGGAAATAGGCCTCCCAGCCATCGTCGAGCGGGTGCAGCAGGCGAAAGGCATGGCCATGCACATGGAGCGGCTGCACGAAGGCGGTCTTGTTCTCGATCGCCAGCACGACCGGCGTGCCGCGCTTGACGCTGAACAACGGTTTGCCGGCGGCATCGCCGACGCTGCCGTTGATGCGCCAGGGGCGGGCCGGATCGATGTTGGTCATGTCGAGCTTGTAGTCGGCCGAGACCTTCGCGCCGCCCTCGATCACGATCTGAGGGCGCTGGGCATCCTGCAGGCGCACCGCCGCGGGGAGCGTCGGGTTGGCCTTCAGCTCCATTGCGGCTGTTGACGGTTCTTTCGGCTTCCCCTCCGCCACGAGGCGGACGAGAGGCACGCCTGGGCCGACCAGAGCTGTGACGACAGCGGTGGCGCCGGCCTCGGCAGGCATGTCGACCAGCAGGTCGTAGCGCGTGCCGGGCGCGAAGGGCAGCTGCGCGCGCACCGGCTCGAAGGATTCGGTCGGCTGCCCGTCGACGGCGATGACCACGGCCTTGATGCCGTCGAAGCGCAGCCGCATGATCCGCGCATTGCAGGCATTGGCCAGCCGGAGCCTGACCCGCGCGCCCGGCGCGACCGGCACGCGCTGCGGCGGCGCGCCGCCATTGACCGTGATCCAGCTGCCGAGACGCCCGGCGCCTGCGCCGTCCAGGCTCGAATCGGCGAAGGGTTGGAGCGCATTGTCGTCGCCCAGCAGCCAGTCTGAGACCAGAACCGGCAGGTCGAGATCGACCGGCGGCGGGTCCGGTTCCTCGACGATCAGCAGGCCGGACAGCCCGCGCCCGGCCGGCTCGGAGGAACCGCCGATGACGAGGGGGCGGTACAGGATCGTGCCGGAATCGGCGGGGCGCAGCCGATATTCGAAGTTTTCGCCCGGAGCGATCGGGGCCTGGGCGAAGCCACCGACGCCATCCATTGACGCCTCGCCGCGCAAGCCCTGCCAGTGCAGCGCGAGCGGGCTTGCCGTCCTGTTCGCGACAGTCAGGTGCAGGCTCTCGCCCTGCCTGATTCGAAGGGCGGGGCCCGGCGTGGTGCCGTCGAAAGCCCAGATTTCGGTGTCCACGGCTGGTGCGGGCCGCAGCCGCGCCTTGGCGAGCCCTGCAGTCAACGTCCGCTCGACGGGCGTGGCCGTGCCGGCGCCCGTTGCAGCGGCGGTCTGGGCCGCGGCCCGCCCGGTAAAGCCCGGCAGCGCCGCGGCGCCAAGGCCGAGCAGGGCGGCGCGGCGGGTCGGGAGGGCAGGGTGCTCTGCTCGATCGCTCATGGCGACCGGCATAGCGACGGCGGCGGCCGATGGCGAGGGGGCGCGAGGTGGATGCGGCAGCGCTTCGAGCCGCGTCTTTTGCAGAACCGTCATTTTTTTGCTGCATGGCCCGCGCGAAATGCGTATAGCACCGGCGCCCAATGATGGCCGCGCTGCGTTTGCTCGCGCGCAGCGCTATCGGGCCGGCGGGCGTGGCGGAATTGGTAGACGCACTGGTTTTAGGTACCAGCGGCGAAAGTCGTGGGGGTTCGAGTCCCTCCGCCCGCACCATCGAATTGCTTTTCGCGAGCGCGGCGGCGGTCATCCGGCGTCGCGCTTTGGACATTGAAGTAACGAGCTGTTGGCGGATCGAAAACGATGAACGTGACCGAAACCCTCTCGCAGGGCCTCAAGCGCGAATTTCAGGTGGTGCTGAACGCCGCCGACCTCAAAACCCGGCTTGATGATGGTCTCCAGGGCCTTCAGGGCAAGGCCAAGATCAACGGCTTCCGCCCGGGCAAGGTGCCGGTCGGCCATCTGCGCCGGCTCTACGGCCGCTCGGTCATGGCCGATGTCGTGCAGAACGCGGTCAACGAGGCGAACCAGAAGATCGTCACCGATAACGGCCTGAAGCTCGCCTTCGAGCCGCAGATCCGCTTCCCCGAGAACAAGGACGAGATCGAGGCCGCGATGGAGGCCAAGGGCGATCTCGCCTTCACCGTCGCGCTCGAGGTGCTGCCCAAGATCGAGCTCGCCGACCTGTCGGACGTGGCGCTTGTGAAGCCGGTCGCCGAGGTTCCTGACGCCGATGTCGATGCCGCGCTCGATCGCATGGCCGGCTCCAACCGCAGCTTCTCCAACAAGGGCGAGAAGGCCAAGGCCGACAAGGGCGACCGCCTGCTGATCTCGTTCGTCGGCACGCTAGAGGGCAAGCCCTTCGACGGCGGCACGGGCGAGGGCATCCCGCTTGATCTCGGCGCCGGCCAGTTCATCCCGGGCTTCGAGGAGCAGCTCGAGGGCGCCAAGGCGGGCGAGACCCGCACCGTCAAGGTCACTTTCCCGGAGAACTACGCCGCCGAGCAACTCGCCGGCAAGCCGGCCGAGTTCGAAGTCACGGTCACCGAGGTTCAGGCCCCGGAAGCCGTCAAGATCGACGACGAACTCGCCAAGTCCTTCGGCCTTGAGTCGCTCGACGCGCTGAAGACCGCGGTCCGCGAGCAGATCGGCCGTGACTTCGCCCAGCACTCGCGCCGCAAGCTCAAGAAAGCCCTGCTCGACGCGCTCGACGGCAAGTACACCTTCGAGCTGCCGCCGACGCTGGTCGAGCAGGAGTTCGCCAGTGTCTGGAGCCAGGTCGAGGCGGACATGAAGGAAGCCAAGAAGTCCTTCGAGGATGAGAACACGACCGAGGAGGCAGCTAAGGCGGACTACCGCAAAATTGCCGAGCGTCGCGTGCGCCTCGGCCTCGTGCTGGCCGAAATCGGCGAGCAGGCCAAGGTCCAGATCTCGGATGAGGAGGTCACACAGGCGCTGATCGAGCGCGCCCGCCAGTTCCCGGGCCAGGAGAAGCAGGTCTGGGAGTTCTACCGCAAGAACCCTCAGGCTCTCGCCGAGATCCGCGCCCCGATCTTCGAGGAGAAGGTCGTCGATCATCTGCTCGGCCAGGTGAAGGTCGAGGATCAGACCGTGTCCCGCGAGGCGCTCTACGCTGACGAGGATGCGGAAGAGACCGCCGAGGCGAAGCCGAAGAAGGCTGCCGCCAAGAAGGCGAAGAAGGCTGACAAGGCGGAAGAGGCTGCGGCTGACGACGCCTCCGCCTGAGCGGAGCGGAAACCTTAATCCCTAAGATTCGCGCCGCCGGGCCCCGTGCCGGGCGGCGTTTCCCTTTTCAGTCGCATTTGCCGTGCTTATGTGGGTGTCTCCTCAAGACAGCCACGATTCGCCGGCTCCAATCCGGCTTCTGCCACTCAAGGATATGTCCATGCTGCGCGATCCGATCGAGACCTACAACAATCTCGTCCCGATGGTGGTCGAGCAGTCGAGCCGCGGCGAACGCGCCTTCGACATCTATTCGCGCCTGTTGCGCGAGCGCATCATCTTTCTGACCGGGCCGGTCGAGGACTATTCCGCGTCGCTGATCGTGGCGCAGCTGCTGTTCCTCGAAGCCGAGAATCCCAAGAAGGAAATCTCCTTCTACATCAACTCGCCCGGCGGCGTGGTGACGTCGGGCCTCTCGATCTACGACACGATGCAGTTCATCCGCTGCCCGGTCACGACCTTGTGCGTCGGACAGGCGGCGTCGATGGGTTCGCTGCTGCTGACCGCCGGCGCCAAGGACATGCGCTTCGCGCTGCCGAACGCCCGCATCATGGTGCACCAGCCCTCCGGCGGCTATCAGGGCCAGGTCACCGACATCCTGATCCACGCCAAGGAGGTAGAGAGCCTGAAGCGCCGGCTGAACGAGATCTACGTCAACCACACCGGTCGTTCCTACGCCGAGATCGAGGCTGCGCTGGAGCGCGACAATTTCATGACTGCCGACGCGGCGCGCGAGTTCGGCCTGATCGACAAGGTCATCGACAAGCGTGCGGACGAGGCGGCCTGAGCCCCTGCGACGTGCTGGCGCGCCGCCTATGGGTTGGCGGCGCGCCGGTTCGTGTACATATTGCATGTGACCCGGCCTCATGATTGCATGGGGGCGAGGGTGGGCTCAGGGATCGATCCCAGGTGCCCCGGCATGATCCGGTTGTGGATCACGCTCGATCCAGGACGTGCCGGAACGGGGCGTTAACCTGATGATCGTGAACTGGGCACCTATTATGATGAAGAGACGACGGTTGCATCCGCCTCGGCTGGTGTGGTCTCCGGCTCCTAGAATGGAGATGGACGATGAGTAAGGTCAGCGGCGGCGATTCGAAGAGCACGCTCTACTGCTCCTTCTGCGGCAAGAGCCAGCATGAGGTTCGCAAGCTCATTGCGGGCCCGACCGTGTTCATCTGCGACGAGTGCGTCGAGCTCTGCATGGACATCATCCGCGAGGAATCGAAGTCCGCGCTGGTGAAGTCGAAGGACGGGGTGCCGACGCCGAAGGAGATCCGCAAGGTCCTCGACGACTACGTCATCGGCCAGGAGCATGCGAAGAAGGTCCTCTCCGTCGCGGTCCACAACCATTACAAGCGGCTCTCGCACGCGACGAAGCACAACGACGTCGAACTGGCGAAGTCGAACATCCTGCTGATCGGGCCGACGGGCTCGGGCAAGACGCTGCTCGCGCAGACGCTCGCCCGCATCCTCGACGTGCCCTTCACGATGGCGGATGCGACGACGCTGACCGAAGCCGGCTATGTCGGCGAGGACGTCGAGAACATCATCCTCAAGCTGCTCCAGGCCTCCGACTACAATGTCGAGCGGGCGCAGCGCGGTATCGTCTATATCGACGAGATCGACAAGATCAGCCGCAAGTCCGACAATCCCTCGATCACGCGGGATGTCTCGGGCGAGGGCGTCCAGCAGGCTCTGCTGAAGATCATGGAAGGCACCGTCGCCTCCGTGCCGCCGCAGGGCGGGCGCAAGCATCCGCAGCAGGAATTCCTGCAGGTCGATACCACCAACATCCTCTTCATCTGCGGCGGAGCCTTCGCCGGCCTGGACAAGATCATATCGAGCCGCGGCAAGGGCACGTCGATCGGCTTCGGCGCGACCGTCAAGGCGCCCGATGACCGCCGCACCGGCGCGATCTTCCGCGAGGTCGAGCCCGAGGATCTGCTGAAGTTCGGCCTGATCCCGGAATTCGTCGGCCGCCTGCCGGTGCTGGCGACGCTGGAGGATCTCGACGAGGCGGCGCTGAAGACCATCCTGACCGAGCCGAAGAACGCGCTGGTCAAGCAGTATCAGCGCCTGTTCGAGATGGAGGACACCGAGCTCACCTTTACCGACGAGGCGGTTGCGCTGATCGCGCGCAAGGCCATCGAGCGCAAGACTGGCGCGCGCGGCCTGCGCTCGATCATGGAGGGCATCCTGCTCGAGACCATGTACGAGCTGCCCGGCCTCGAGGGCGTCGAGCAGGTGGTGATCGGTCCGGAGGCTGTCGAGTCCAAGGCCCGCCCGCTCTTCATCTATTCGGAGCGCGAGGACGAGGCGAAATCCGCCTCGGCGTGAGGCGGTTTTGAAGATGTCGGCAGCGCCTCAGTCCGGGCGGTGCCGATGCTCACAAGACATGGGTGTCGAATCCAGAAACGCGCGCCCTTCGGCGCGCGTTTTCGTATGCCGATCCTGCCCTTTGCTTGCCGCTTTTTCGTGGTGTCTTGGCGAAGGTGCGCTCCCAAGCTCGCCCGGCGGATGAAGAACTGAGCTGATCTCCGCCAATGAATTCTGCTGCGCTGCAAACTTCCGGTGGCCAGCGGCACTGCATCGCTTGAAAGCCGGCGAGGAAATCGCCACGTTAGCTTTACTCGCGAGAGTCGCATGCCTGTCGAGGGTGCGATGCGCGGGGGCGGACGGGGTGAATGGTCGCTCTGCCCGCTTACGTCCGACGCTTACGCCCATCTTGGGGTGACGCCGGGCGCAACCACAAAGGAAAAGTCATGACTGGCTCGGCGCCCCGCGCTCCTTTCGTTTCCGGTGAGACCGGTACCTATCCGGTCCTGCCTCTGCGCGACATCGTCGTTTTCCCCCACATGATCGTGCCGCTGTTCGTCGGCCGCGAGAAGTCGATCCGCGCCCTCGAAGAGGTCGTCAAGACCGATGGGCTGATCCTGCTCGCGACGCAGAAGAACGCCGGGGACGATGATCCGCAGACCAAGGACATTTATGAGATTGGCACGCTGGCCCGCGTGCTTCAGCTGCTGAAGCTGCCCGATTCGACGGTGAAGGTGCTGGTCGAGGGAGTCGGCCGCGCCAAGGCCACGACCTATATTGCCGACGACGCCTTCTACCAGGCGGAGGCCTCGGGCCTTGCCGAGGAAGACGGCAAGAAGGTCGAGGTCGAGGCGCTCGGACGCTCGGTCGTCAGCGAGTTCGAGAGCTATGTGAAGCTCAACAAGAAGATCTCGCCGGAGATCGTCGCCGCGGTCTCGCAGATCGAGGAGCCCTCCAAGCTCGCCGACACGGTGGCCTCGCATCTCGCCGTCAAGATCGCGGATCGCCAGTCCGTGCTCGAGATCACGCATGTCGCGCACCGGTTGGAGAAGGTGCTCTCGCTGATGGAAAGCGAGATGTCCGTGCTCCAGGTCGAGAAGCGCATCCGCTCGCGCGTCAAGCGCCAGATGGAGAAGACCCAGCGCGAGTACTATCTCAACGAGCAGATGAAGGCGATCCAGAAGGAGCTCGGCGACGGCGAGGAAGGCCGCGACGAGCTGGCCGAGCTGGAGGAGCGCATCGCCCGCACCAAGCTCTCCAAGGAGGCCCGTGACAAGGCCGTCGCGGAGATGAAGAAGCTGCGCCAGATGTCGCCGATGTCGGCGGAGGCGACGGTCGTGCGCAACTACCTCGACTGGATGCTCGGCATCCCGTGGGGCAAGAAGTCGAAGATCAAGAAGGATCTGGCTGCCGCGCAGGCGGTGCTGGACGACGATCACTTCGGCCTGGACAAGGTCAAGGATCGCATCGTCGAGTATCTGGCTGTGCAGCAGCGTACCAACCGGCTCGCCGGCCCGATCCTGTGCCTCGTCGGCCCTCCGGGCGTCGGCAAGACCTCGCTCGGCAAGTCGATCGCCAAGGCGACCGGCCGTGAGTTCGTGCGCATGTCGCTCGGCGGCGTGCGTGACGAGGCCGAGATCCGCGGTCACCGCCGCACCTATATCGGCTCGATGCCCGGCAAGATCATCCAGTCGATGAAGAAGGCCAAGACCGCCAACCCGCTCATCCTGCTCGACGAGATCGACAAGATGGGCCAGGACTTCCGCGGTGATCCCTCGGCGGCCCTGCTCGAGGTTCTGGATCCAGAGCAGAACGGCACCTTCAACGACCATTACCTCGAGGTCGACTACGATCTCTCGAACGTCATGTTCGTGACGACGGCGAACACGCTGAACATTCCGCCGGCCCTGCTGGACCGGATGGAGGTGATCCGCATCGCCGGCTACACCGAGGATGAGAAGACCGAGATCGCAAGGCGTCACCTGATCCCGAATGCGATCAAGAAGCACGGCCTCGAATCCAAGGAATGGGCGATCGGCGACGATACGCTGCAGACGCTGGTCCGCCGCTACACGCGGGAGGCGGGCGTCCGCAATCTCGAGCGCGAGCTCTCCAACACCGTCCGCAAGGCGGTGAAGGACATCGTGTTGACCAAGAAGAAGAAGGTCCTCGTCACCGACGATCTGCTCGAGGAGTATCTCGGCCCGCCGCGCTATCGCTACGGCATGGCCGAGACCGAGGATCAGGTCGGTGTCGTCACCGGGCTGGCCTGGACCGAGGTCGGCGGCGAGCTGCTGACGATCGAAGGCGTGATGATGCCCGGCAAGGGCAGGATGACCGTCACCGGCAATCTGAAGGACGTGATGAAGGAATCGATCTCGGCGGCGGCATCCTATGTCCGCTCGCGGGCCGTCGATTACGGCATCGAGCCGCCCTTGTTCGATCGGCGCGACATCCACGTCCACGTTCCCGAGGGGGCGACCCCGAAGGACGGCCCCTCCGCCGGCATTGCGATGGCGACCTCGATCGTCTCGGTCCTGACCGGCATCCCGACCAACCGGGACGTCGCCATGACCGGCGAGGTCACGCTGCGGGGCAGGGTGCTGCCGATCGGCGGGCTGAAGGAGAAGCTCCTGGCAGCGCTGCGGGGCGGCATCAAGAAGGTGCTGATCCCGGAGGAGAACGCCAAGGATCTGGTCGATCTGCCGAAGTCCGTGAAGGAGGGGATGGAGATCGTTCCCGTCTCGCGGATGGAGCAGGTGCTCGAGCATGCCCTGACGCGCCAGCCGGTTCCGATCGTCTGGGAGGAGGATCTCAAGGCGATCCCTGCCAAGGGAACCGAAGAGGATGCCTCGGGCCTCGTCGCCCACTGAGCGGCCTCGAGAGGCCTGGATAGCAAGAACGGCAGACCGCCGGCGCTTCTCGCCGGCGGTTTTCTGTTGTGGAAGCAGGCGATATCGGGAGAGGGGCGTGCTTGCCCGCTTGATGAGGCGGCCCGCAGGCCTTAAACCCACGCGGCAGGGGCGGTTAGCTCAGTTGGTAGAGCGTCTCCTTTACACGGAGAGGGTCGGCGGTTCGAGCCCGTCACCGCCCACCACCACTGGCCCGGTGATGCGCTGTCCGGGCAGAGTGCCTTCCAAGACCCGATCCATGTGCCGGCTTCCAAGCCGCTTCGGCTGCGAATTCGGTTCGCACTGTCAGCAGCTTATGCGCGACCGGGGCGTCGACTGGTAATTTCGCCATGATCCCGCGCAGGCTGCGTCGCATGGCTCAGCGATCTCACCCTGCCCGTTTCGCTATTCGCGCTGCGATCGCGGTGGCGCTGTCGGCGATTGCCGGAGCGATGTCGGTGACGGCGCAGACGCTGCTGCCCGATTCCTTCTTTGTCGATCGCCCGGCCTTCTCGCAACCCGAGCAGCCGGGCCGGCCGGCGAGTTGCGAGGATATCGCGGCGCAGCTACCGGATTCGGTCCCCGAAGATTCGCGTGTCGACATGGCCATCGCCGGCAGCGTGACCTTGATTCGGACGGATGGCGCGCTCTGGTATGTCGGAATCTGTTCTGATCCGGGCGTCCGGGTGCTCTGCGTGACCTACAGTGCGAATGAGTTGAAGCAGGGCGACAAGGTCGTGCTCAGGGGCGGATATAACCGCCAGGACCGCCGTCATGTGCTGTTGGACCCCTGTCTGGCATCACCGGAATAAGGTCGCGCGGCCGCTCGGCTCTGCGGTCGCGGAGAGATATTTTCCCACCGACTCGCTTTGTTCGATACTCGCGCTTGACACTTCCGGCCGGGGGCCATAATCCACACCTCGCTGACGGCCACCGCGCCTCAGCCGCCCTGCGCGGGCGTAGCTCAGTTGGTTAGAGTGCCGGCCTGTCACGCCGGAGGTCGCGGGTTCGAGCCCCGTCGCCCGCGCCATATAAATCAATGACATAGATGTCATTCTCGGTATCCCGCCACAAATGGTTGGCCGGCCCGTTACAATTTCTGACCGGGCTTGTTCTGCCTGAGCTTCGGTCGGCCCTCTCGTCGGATCGCATCCATCTCGCGCACCGTGACTGGGGACCGGGTTGCAGGTCTTCTGGAGTCGGGTCGATGCGGCGAGCGTATTGGCCATCTTGGTCGACACCGCCTGAACATCGGCACCGCCTGCAGTAGCCTCGACCGTGCCCGACCGGCGCATGTCCGAAAGCTTCCGGGTCCTCAACCAATCCGAACTCCGCGGCCCGGATCGTCTGGAAGTCTTCGGCGAGCTTGTTCTCGGAGTAGGGCGCCGGCTTCTGCGGCTTGCCGCCCTTCTTCGTCGTGCCAGAGCCGCGTGTCCGGAAGATCGGCGCGTTCGGCAAGAGGTCGAAGCCGAGGCTGGCGATGTAGGAATCGAGCGTCCATGCCGCGCTTGCCCAGCGAAGCCGCTGCCGCCCGGCCTGTCTTGGGGCGTGCGAGCGAGAAGATGGCGCCCTGGACGTCGTCGGCGCTCTGACCGATCGTAAGGGAGCGCAGATCGATCGGCGAGAGCTGGCTGTCCCAAGCGGTCGCCATGCAGGCCGACAGGCCCTTAGCCGATGCGCCAGGCCCGCTTGCAAAGCCGGACAACCTCGCCCTTGGACGATCGCTTGTCGTGCATCGGGCGCGGCGCCCGGCGTCGTCACATGGGACGCTCACAGCCTTCAGAATGGCGATCAGGTGGTGCTCACCACCTCGGGCGCGCTACCGACCGGCCTGACCGCCGGGATGACCTATTACCTAATCAACCAGGCGACGAACACCTTCCAGCTCGCGACGACGCCCGGCGGCTCGGCCGTGACCACGACCGGCATGCAGAGCGGCACCCACACCGCCACTCGCCGCAGTTCGGCGGCTCGATTGCTGTCTATGTCCAATCGAAGGGCTACAATCGGTCGTTCGTGTTCTATCGCACGGACGCGATGCTCTATGGCGCTCTCGCGATGCTGGCCTACGCCTCGACCGGCGATCTGGACCGCGGCAACCTGCGGGCCGCGCAGCGCGGCGATATCAACAGCGGCAACGCCTACACCCTCACGTTCAAGAAGCTGGCCGGGATCACCGCATTCAACAAGAATTCGGCGGTCGTCCAGGCGATCACTGGCTTCGTTCCTGGCCTTGGCCTGAACCCGGCGCAGGGCCACTACAAGAACTGCTGCGTGAACGTCGGCGACCTCGACATGGTCGTCGAGGCCTCGGTCGGCTCGGGGGCATTCATCGACGAGATCCACGTCGGTGACTGGATCGTGGCGCAGACGCAGGAGTCCATGCTCTCCGCGCTCGCGAACAATCCCCGCATTCCCTACACGAACCCGGGCGCCGGCATCCTGACGAACGCTGTCGATACCTTCATGCAGCGCGGCGTCGCGGCGGGTGTCGTTGCGACTGACCTGCCGGCCGACGGCGAGGAGTTCGTCTCCGAGTATCAAATCAGGGTCGACCTCGTGGAGAACATCCCCGCCTCGCAGCGGTGCAACCGCATCGCTCCCGATATCCGGGTCGATTTCCGATATGCAGGCGCGTTCCACTACGGCTCCGCCTCCATCATCATGCGCTTCTAAGGAGGCGCGGCTATGACCGTGAGTTGCGCCCCGCTGACCCTCTACGGCTTCCTGAACGTCGCCCTGACGATCGATGGCCGCCAGGTCATCGGATGGTCGGAAGGCGATGACGCCGTCCTCGTGGAGCGCTCGACCGATCTCGGTTCGGCACTCACCGGCGCCGACAGAGCTTCGGTCGTCTCGATCACTGCGGACCAGACCACGGCCATCACGATCAAGCTTTAGCCGAACTCGGCAATGAACCAGCACCTTCAGCAGAAGGTGAAACGGATGCGGATGGGCAGCCAGGGCCCGATTTCGATCGTGCTGCGCGACACCTAGACGGGTGAGGGCGGCGGCTGCTCGTCGACCGTGGTGATCCGCGAGCCTTCGAAGTCCTGGGGCGCTGACGGCCTTCTCCGTCAACCAGGCGACGGGAAACGACAACAACGTCGGGTCGATCGCAAACCCGATCGCTTCGATTATCGAAGATCTGCGACCAACGCCGATCGGAAGCGTCTGCTATGTCGGCCTACTCGCCGACTACCGCCACGACCGGATTACGCGCTTGAACGGTCGCCGTCTCAATATAACTGGCTTCAACACTGCTAGGACCGTGATCACCCCTCGGACGATCTCATTCCAGCCTAACCCGATCGCCGCCAACCTGCAGGCGCCAGATTTTCGCGATACAGGAATCTATCCCAATAACACCGGTTGTTTCGTTTCTGGATCGGGGAATAGTTGGCAATGCTGGATTTAGCGCGCCGAAGTCACGGTAGCGGAACCACGACCCGATGATCGTTCCAGTCCCGGTTGCCGCTGTCGGCAGGCACCATATCCGCTCGGCCCGCCTCTGCGCGATAGATCCCGAATGCTACCCCCTTTGCCGCTGTCCCTGTCGGGACCTTCATCGAAAGAGCATCGAACCGTAACGGCGCTTCAATTGTGTAGCTGTTGTTGTCCGTCAGCGGAATGCTCGTGTTCAATACGATCGTTCCCTGGAGGTCGACTAGGTGGGCAAAGAAGAACCAGTTGCCTAGTGGAGCAACCTTATTCTTGTCCCACCACAATTCGATATTGACATTGTTCCCCTCACGCTTGAGCGAGAGTGCAGCGATTCTAAATAATCCGCCAAACCTGATGCCGGATGCAGCGGTTCCCTGCACAGTAGATTGCTTGGACACCTCGTCCTCGCTCCACCAAAGCTGCGGGTTTGCAGCCGTAAACGTCGCGCCCCAATGTCGACTGCGCTTCAATGCGTCAAGCGCGGCTCCCAGCCGATCCCGATCGACTACCCGTAGCGCGCGAATATGGTCGGTCTCGCCGAAGACTTGAACGCCAGCCGTTTCATCGAGCTGCGAGAACCAGGCTTCGAAGAAGGTCTGCTCAGCCGAGTAGCCCTCGACGGAGGATACGCTAAGGCGCCGCGAACGTTCACGCTGATCCCGAACGGGCGGAAATAGGATAAAATCAGCACCGGTAATCTCTGATATCCTGAATGTACTTGATCGCTGCCAGTCGATCGGGCCGCTCGTTGTGATATTGGGGAGTTTCGGGTGAGAGCGGTGCTCGAAATCCCAGAGACCGTCTATCTCTGCCCGTTCACCGAAGCCGGCGAAATAAACGGAGTGGGGCTTCCCGCTCGATCCGTGCTGTCTTACCGTTGCGAGCATCCGACGCCCTAGCAACAGCTCTGGACTAACAGTGCCGCGCACCCCGAGATTGACGCCGGATAACCGTTGCCACTCCGGTGGTGGGTTCGACTGAGCCAAAAGGATCGTAAGATTTAGGGGAAGTATGAGCAGAATGGCTCGTGCGATGTTCTGCTTCTTGAACGACGCAGCATTGAGATAACCAAAAACCACCGGAATAATACAGACCATCGTCATCAGGGCGAACGGGTAGAAATAGCGTATCTGCGAGCCGCCCATCTTGATGGCAAAGAACCACAACCCGGCAGCCATATGCATGGCAACCGCGAGTAGACAGGCGACAATCAATGCCCGCTCCGTGCGTGCCGACTCTCCGGTCGCTGTCCGCAGCCAATGCACCCCGGCTATAATGGAGGCAGCGAGCGCGAGGATTGAGCCGAAACCCAAGCTCGTCTGGACCATCCGGGCCGTGGATATCGAGAGATCCGCTACCCAATCTTCCGCCAAGACCGTGAGCGCGCGATCTGCGTATGCAAAGTTCTCAATCGAGAAATAGCTTGAGCGGAAACCAGCCAGGACTATAGGCCCGCATACCAGGGCGAAGGCGATCGCTCCGGTGCATAAGGTTCGCCAATCGGCGAGCGGACCACGCGATCTCGGTCGTGCCGCCCAACCCGTCGCAATCGCGAATATGAACCACGTTCCGATCACCGCCGCCATGACGAGCAGGCCGGCCGGCTTGGTCAGGAAGGCGAGTCCAGCCAAAAGCGCGGACAGCACTGTCCAGCCCCATGACGGCCTCGTCGCACCCAGGATTGCCGTCGCGCATGCCAGCGCAGAGATACCGGCCAGGAAGCTGTCTGTCAGACCCCAATAGTTTGGCGCGTCGTCGGAAAACTCAAAATGATAGAACATCGGCAATGCGGCTGCATAAAGCGCTACGCACGCGACGTTCGATGAATGAGTTTTCCGCGGCATCAACGCGATGACAAGCACGGCGGCTGCAGTTGGCCTGCCCCCTGAAAAGTGGCCCTCCCTGAAGTAGGCTTTTTGAGCCTTTGGAGGATGCCCGCGATGCCGCAGAAGAAGCACAAGCCTGAAGAGATCGTCGCGAAGCTGCGGCAGG
>NZ_LMJT01000007.1 GCF_001429395.1 Allobosea sp. Root381 | reverse complement strand
TCGCCGCCGTCGATCACGTCGTTGCCCGGACCCGCGACGATGATGTCGTCGCCGCCGCCGGCCCGGATCACGTCGTCGCCGGCGCCGCCGACCAGGCGGTTGTCGCCGTCATCGCCGATCAGGATGTCGTTGCCGGCGCCGCCGATGACGTTCTCGATCGAGATGAGCTCGTCGTCGCCGGCCTCGTCGCCCGAGGCCGTGCCGGCCGACAGGTCGACGGTGACGCCGGCCGTGTCGTCGGAATAATCGGCCGTATCGACGCCGTCGCCGCCATCGAGCAGGTCGTCGCCGACGCCACCCTTGAGCACGTCGTCGCCCGCGCCGCCGAACAGCKCGTCGTCACCGGCACCGCCCTCGAGCAGGTCGTCGCCGGCCTCGCCGTGGAGCTCGTCGTCGCCKTCGCCGCCCTCGACAATGTCGTTGCCGGCCCCCGCCAGCACGARATCGTCGCCATCGCCGGCGAGGATCACGTCGTCGCCGGCCGTGCCGGCGATCTCGTTGTCGCCGGGTGTGCCGGCGATCGGCCCGCCCGGAGGCAGGACGCTCTCGCTGGAGAGGTCATAGACCAGCACGTTGTCGAAGGAGACGCCGGCGCTGTCCCAGGAGAACAGGCCGACCGTACCCTTGCTCTGCGCATGGTCCTCGATCGCATAGGCGAAGAGTGCCAGGCCGTTGACATAGGCCTGGATCTTGCCGTCCTTGACCTCGACGCGCAGGTCAAAGGCCTGGCCGGGGGTGTACTTGGCCGGATACTGGTTGAGGTATTTCTCGACGCCGTCCTTGACCTGGATGAGCTGGAACAGGCTACCAGCGCCGTTGCCGGGGCTGCGATCGTAGTCACCGTTCGCGTCGAGCTCGAGCTTGTAGTAGTTGTTCGCGTCCTGGTAGTAGAACAGCAGGCCTAGCGCGCCGTTGTCGGGCGACTTGATCGTCGCCTGCACCGCATAGTCGGTCCATTCCTTCGCCGCATCGTCGTTGTAGAGCGCGTAGGTGCCCTTGCGAAGCACGTTCACGCCGTCGCCGAGCGGGCTCCAGCCGGTCTTCCACGGGTCGGAGTTGGAGGCACCGCTCCAGGTCAGCTGCCGGCTCTTGAGATCCGAGAGCTGCACCAGGGCGCCGTCGCGCAGCTCCCACTGCGAAGCGGTCCCGTCCGGGCCGACGCCGCCCATCTCGCCCTCGTCGACGATCGTCCAGCCGGCGAAGTCGCCGCCGCCAAAACCTTCGGAGAGCAGCACGCGCTCCTTGGAAATCGCATCGATCGTGACCTTGTCGGTCGCGGTCTTGCCGCTGGCGTCGGTAACGGTCAGCGTCAGCACCTGCTTTACCGCGTCGAGTTCGACCTGCGCGGTCTCGCCTTGCGCGACAATGTTGCCCTCGGCGTCGGTCCAGACAAAGCTGACGATCTCGCCGAGGCCGTAGCTGCCCTTGCCGTCGAGTTCGAACAGGATGCGGCCATTGCCGTCGGCATCGACCGGGCGCAGGTCGTCGCCTGCATGGGCCGTCAGCGTCACCTTGTTGACGGTGACGTTGTCGAACTGCGAGCTGCGCTGGTTGTTGGAGTAGAGGCCGACCGTGCCGCCCATGAGCGGCGAGGCGACCGCGATTTCGCCGAACAGACTGGTGCCGTCGACGAAGACGCTGACGGTGTCGCCGACCACGACCACCTTGAGCTGGAAGTCGCGGCTCCAGGGCGTGCCGCCGGATTCGCGGGCGAGTACGGTCTCGACGCCGTCCTGGACCTTGATCAGCGAGCGGGTGTTGGTCTCGCCATCGAGGACGACGCGATAAAAGTTCGCCGCGTCCTTGTAGTAGAACACCACGCCGATGCCGTCATTGTCGGTGGCCTTCAGCGTCGCCTCGAACTCGTAATTCGACCAGGATTTCGCCGCGGTGTCGGCCCAGAGCAGCAGCTTGTTGGCGCCGTCCGTCTGCTCGTAGACGCGGCCCTCGAGCGCGTCCTGTTCCTCGGCAACGGTGTCGCGCGAGTTGGCAGTGCCCTTGACGATGAAGCCGCCGACGC
This sequence comes from Allobosea sp. Root381, assembly GCF_001429395.1. Taxonomy (GTDB): domain Bacteria; phylum Pseudomonadota; class Alphaproteobacteria; order Rhizobiales; family Beijerinckiaceae; genus Allobosea. Next base: position 135,419 of record NZ_LMJT01000007.1, on the reverse strand, counting down.
TGGTGCCGACCTGGCCGGCGACGACCGAGGAGTTGCCCCACTCGTCCTCCATGCCGGGCTTGCTGAAGTCGATCTGCACCGAATAAGGGGTCGGTTGCGTATCGACGATGCCGCCGGCCTTGACGCCGCCCAGAGCCGCGATCTCGGCGTCGGTGTAGAGCTTGTCGGTGAAGAGATAGCTCGAGACGTAGAGATTGGCTGTCTCGCCGTCCTCGTCGGAGAACAGCAGCACGCCCTTGGCGAGATCGATCTGATAGCGGCTGGCGTCGACGTTCTGGGTGCCGACCTTCACGCCGTCGATATACTTGGACATCACGGCCGAACCGTCGGATGCGCTCTCGATCTTGACCACGACGCGCTGCCACTCGTCGAACTTGAAGGCGCCGGGATAGACGCCGCCGATGCCGATGCCGCCGGTACCGTTATTGTTGTTGCGGATGAAGAAATCGGCGTCGCTGCTGTTGGCGGTGTCGGTCTGGAACAGCGACACGAACCCGGTGACGCCGGCCGCCGGGACTAGGATGTCGAAGGCCATGGTATAGCTCGACACGACATAGACGCCGGTGGGCAGTGGCGAGGACGGCGTCAGGGTCAGTGCCTGTGTGGCCGCCAGCTTCGGAACGAAGGTCACGCCATCGTTCCCGGAGCCGTTCTCGCCGCCGGTCGCCGGAACCGGCAGGGCCGGGATCGCGAAGTCCTGCTGCGAGTCGTAGCTCACGGCCTGGCCGCCCTCGATCGTCAGGTTACCCTGGCCGAAAGTCGGCGCGGCAATGCCGGCATCGAACTCGAACTGGACGGAGTTCTGGCTCGGTGCCGTCGCGACGATGCCGCCGGCCTTGGCGCCGCCCAGCTCGGCGATCTCGGCGGCAGTGAAGACCTTGTCGGTCACCAGCGCGCTGGAGATGTAGGCATTGCTGGTCTCGCCGTCGTTATCGGCCAGCAGCTTGAGGCCCTTGACCGGGTCGAGCTGGTAGCGGGCAGCGGCGTTGCCGGCGACCGTCTGGTTGCCGGCAAGCACGCCGTCGATGTACTTCCCGATCACGACCGAGCCATCCTCGTTCTGCGAGAAGGTGATGGCGACGCGATGCCAGGCATCGAAGCTGAAGCTGCCGGTGTAGCTCTGGAGGGTGCCGATCCCAGCCGTCTGGCCGCTCTTGCGCAGGAACATCTCGGCGTCGGCAACGGTTGCGCCTCCGTCGATTTGAAGCAGGCCGGTATAGTTGCTGGAGCCGGCGAGCGGCACATAGAGGTCGAACACGACCGAATAGGAGCCGAAGGTCGTCTTGCCTTCAGGGAGCTGGAAGGTAGGGGCGATCTTCAGGCCCTGGCTCGCATTCGCCTTCGGTACGAAGGCATAGTCGTCGGTCACGGGCTCGACCGGAGCGGTGTCTAACGGCAGGCCGGGAATGCCGTAGCTGGCGGCCGTGCCGGTGGTCACGCTCAGGAGCTGGCCCTCGATGCCCCAGCCGGCGGCGTCGCCGTCGTTGAAGTTGTCGACGAGGAGGGTGCTCTCGTTCGAGACGACGATGCGGACCTCGTCGGTCGAGACCCGTCCGGCGCTGTCGCTTACCGTTAGCGTCAGTTGATACTGGCCGGCGTCGAGCTGCAGTGTCGGCGTTGCGCCTTCGGCGACGACGTTGCCGTCGCGGTCGGTCCAGACATAGGACAGGCTGGCATCGTTGTTCGGGTTGAGGGTCCAGTCGCCATCGAGGGTGACGGAGGCCTTGTCCTGCCCAGACTCGGCGGTCACGAACTGGTCGTTGCCGGCCTTGGCGATCGCCGGCACGTCGGGCGTGCCCATGTCGATGTCGGAGAAGGTCTCCTCATGGCCGCGATACTCGCCGGTCAGGCCGTCGCGATCGAGTTCGCCGTCGCCGCGCGGCGTATCGAGATAGTCGTCGAGCTCGGTGAAGTAGGTCGAGGTGTAGACGGCGTTGTTGTCGGGATCGATCGTCAGCAGGCGGATCGCGCCGTTGCCGCCATTGCTGCCGGAGCCGGCACCCGCATCGCTGGTGATCTCTCTCGCGACGCCGTTCTGGTAGTTCACCAGCATCTGGTGGACCGGGTTGCCGAACTGGTCATAGCTCACCAGCGTCTCGGCGCCGTCGCCGAAGATGTGGCCCGAGAAGGTGAAGGTCACATTCGGGTACTTCTGGATCAGCTCGCGATACATGGTCTCGCCGTCATTGGCGCCATGCACGCTGTTGCCGATGCCGTAGTCGTAGCCAGTGCCCTCGTCATAGAGCGGCGCGCCGGTGGCGTCGTGGCGGCCGGCCCAGGTCATGTAGGAGTGGTTGGCCAAGATGACGCGGTGGTCGAGATGGCCCTCGATGACTTCGCCGGCCCAACGCAGCACGTCGTCGCGCGGCCCGAATTCGAGGCTCAGCACCAGCCATTTGGTGCCGTCCGGCGCGGTGAAGGTGTGGTAGTTGTTGGCGCTGCGGTTCGGCTCCATGTCATAGACGCCGCCGAAGGTGCCGGGATTGGTCGCCGCCTGCTTATCCGGGGAGAAACGGATGTCGAGCGGGTTAGTCGAGTGGTTGGCGGCGTTGCCGGTGTTCTGGTCGTGGTTGCCGGGCAGCAACGAATAGGGGATCTTGCCGTCGAGGATGCGCAGCGCCTCTTCGGCGAAGGGCCAGTGGCTGGCGTCGCTGTTGTTGGTGGTGATGTCGCCGACATGGATGACGAACTGCAGCTCGAGGCTGTCCTTGTTGTCCACCAGCCAGCTGGTCATGTTCTTGAAGATGTCGACGCGGGCAGCGTTGGTGTAGTCCTGCGTGTCGGGCAGGACCGCGATGGTATAGGCGTTTTCGCCGGCGACGCGGACGCGGACATTGTCGGTGACGCTCTGGCCGTTGGCGTCGGTCGCCGTGATCACGAGATCGGTGTAGCCGAGCGCATCGGTGTAATCGATGACGAGCTTGCCGTCCTCGATCGCGACGGCGGCGATGCTCGGGTTGCTGCTGGCCACGGAATAGGTGAGCCCGGTGCCGGAGAAGACCGTGCCGAGGTCGATCACGCGGTCTTCCGCGCCACGCTTCGCAATATAGTCGAGAATGGAGTTGCTGATCGTCGTCATGGGGCTCGCCTGTGCTTGGGCCGAGACATCGGCATGTTCGATCGCGGAGCGGCCGAACGTGGTGAAACTTCGGTGAAGACGGGTAGGAACCCGATGTGACGGATCGTTGAAATCGCGCCGGCAGGAGCCATCGAAAGTTCCGATACCCCGCATCGGATTGTCGCGAATTGCTGTGCCGGCAAATCGACCTGCGGCGCTGTCACAAATCCGCATTGAGCCCTCGCTAGAGGTCCGGGCTCAACGGCGTGAGTTGAGAGCATGGCATCGGTCACGCAGCTTCGGGCCTTCCATTTCGTCGCGACGGCAGGAGGATATTCCCAGGCCGCTCGCGAGATGTCGGTCAGCCAGTCGACGCTGTCGGGCCAGGTCCGCCAGCTCGAGGCTATCTCGGGCGTCGTGCTGTTCGAGCGCGGCCCGCGCGGCGCGACGCTGACGGCGGATGGCGAGGCGCTGTTCCTGGTCACCGCGCGCCTGTTCACGGCGCTCTCGGAAGCAGGGCGCATGCTCAAGAGCCGCAAGGCCGAGGGCGGCCGGTTGCGCCTCGCCTCGGACGGAACGGTGCATTCGCTGCCTATCCTCGGCGCGCTGCGCCGGCGGCGGCCCAAGCTGGTGTTCTCGATCCAGTTGCAGAACTCCGACAGCGTGATCGAGCAAATCGTCCAGTACCGGGCGGATGTCGGCATCACCGCGCAGATGCCCCGGGACAGCCGCTTCCACGTCCAGCCCCTGACCAGCATGAAGGTCGGCATCTTCCTTCCGAAGGATCATCCGTGGGCGCAGCGGCGCTCGGTGACGGTGCGTGAACTGCAGGGGCTGCCCTTCGTGCTGCGCGAGCGCGGCTCCCGGACGCGCGAGGTCTTCGAACAGAACCTGGCCGCCAATGGCGTTACGCTGGGGGAGGTCATCGAGGTCTCGACGCGGGACGGCGTCCGCGAGACCGTTGCCGCCGGCTTCGGCCTCGGCGTGATCGCCGATCTCGAATTCGGCTTCGATTCCCGGCTGCGCTACCTGCCGCTTCAGGACGCCCGCATCGCCATCAACGAGTATGTCATCTGCCTCGGCGAAAGACGACGCACGCCGATGATCGCCGACTTCCTGCTCTGCGCCGCCGACGCGTTCCAGCCCGCCGAGGCCGGCCGTTCAGGACCGGAGGCGGCCTGAACGGCGCGGCGCTCTCCAGGCGCTCGATGCCTCAGCGACGGCTGATCGCGATCTCCGCCGCGCTTGCCACGTCGATATCGACGATCGCGATGTCCTGCCGGTCGATCGCGGGCAGGTTGCGGCATTTGGCCGGGCGATGCACGAAGACGAGGCTCGCCAGCGCCGGATGGTCCGCCAGCCGCGAATGAGCCAGCGCCGGCTCCATCGCTCCGGGAAGAACGAGATGGACGTCGCGGCCGCCCTCCAGACAGGCCTGCAGATCGCCGAGGCTGAACAGGCCGAGTGGCAGCAACTCCACACCGGCCAGCAGCGCCATGGCAGGGCCGCTCGCCAGCGCCGCAAGGTCGCCGCTCACCAGCGCAGTCACGATGCGGGAAGACGCAGTCGGTTTGAGCAGGCGCGAGATCTCGAGCGCCTTGCCGAGTACCTCGCGCTCGGAAACGGGAAACGGGCCGTCGAGCGTCACCGCATCGACCACCTGAATCGAAATGCGCTGCTTCGTCTCCGTCAGGGGATGCAGGGTGGCGCTCGCCATCAGCAGGTCGACCGGCGCGATGCCGTCGGGAACCTGCGCACCGAACCCGCCGACGAAACGGGTGCCGAAGGCGCGCACGGCCAACTCCCGCAGCATCAGGAGCGGCCGCATCGTGCCGACACGGCCGACGCCGACCGCCATCACCGCATCCGCCGCCTCGATCAGCCGCAGAAGTTCGAGCTCGTTGCCGTGCAGGGGCAGGAGCAGCGGCGAGAGCCCCGCCCGCAAGGCGGCAAGGACGGAGACGACCGCCTCCGGGCCGAGCGGGGCCAGGATCGCGACGCAGGCGCCGGGCTGGGCCCGGTTGATCGAGAGCAGCCGGGCGAGCTGATCGACCCTGGTATCGAGCTGCCCGAAGCTCAGGGAGCCCGGAATGACATCGCTCCAGCCCTGCCGCCCCGGCGGATCGCGAAGTGCCGTATCGTAACCGCGACTATCCGCAAGTGCCTGCAACAGCGTATCGAAATGCAGGCCATCGAGCAGGGCGGCGGCTTCGTCCTGTTCGGCCCGCATCGATGAGCACCTTCAGTTGGCGGGGGCCGGGGGCGCCGGGAGGCGCGCCAGCACTTCTTGGGAGTAGAAATAGGTCGGTTTGCGCGCCGGTAGGACGACGTCGCGGCCATGCGCCAGCCAGGTGTCGGGCAGATAGTAGAGCGGAACCACATAGAAGCCCGAGAGCAGGAGCCGGTCGAGCGTCCGCACGGCGGCCACGAAATCCTCGCGCTCGCGGGCGCCTAGCAGGGCCCGCAGCGTCGCATCGACCGCAGGCGATGCGACGCCGGCATAGTTCAGCGCCCCCTTGCGCCCCGCATTGGCGGAGCCCCAGCGCCCGATCTGCTCGTTGCCCGGAGAGGCGGAGGCCGGCCAGGTCCACTGGATCATGTCGAAATCGAAGGCGGAGAGCCGGCGCCAGTACTGCACGTCGTCGATCAGCCGGACCGAGACCTGGATGCCGAGGCGCTGGAGAGACTGGGCGTAGTTGAGGGCAAGCCGCTCCTGCGGGCGGCTGGTTACGGTGATCTCGAAGGCGAGCGGATCGCCGCCCTTCATACTGCGGAGCACGCCATCCACCATGCCGTAGCCGGCCCGGTTGAGCAGATCGAGCGCGCGTCGCGCCTGGTCGCGGTCGCGGCCGGAACCGTCCGTCGACGAGGGCGCCCATGTGCCCGCCAGGATATCCTCGCGTACGGCGCCGGGGAAACCCGCCAGCAGCGCCTTCTCGCGCGCATCCGCCGGCACGCCGAGCGCCGAGAGATCCGAATCCGAGAAGAAGCTGCCCGCCCGTCGATAGACGCCGTGGAACAGGTTGCGGTTGACCCACTCGAAATCGAACATGATGCCGAGCGCCTCGCGCACGCGCACATCAGCGAAGATCGGGCGGCGCGTGTTGAAGACCAGCCCGGTCATGCCCTTGGGCGTGTCGAAATGGAGTGTCTCGCGCAGGATTCGCCCGTCGCGCACCGCCGGCACATCGTAGCCGGTCATCCAGCGTGTCGGGTCGCCCTCGAGCCTGACGTCATAGAGCCCGGCCTTGAAGGCCTCGAACAGCGCATTGGCGTCGCGGTAGAAATCGTAGCGGATCTCGTCGGCATTGAAGAGGCCGCGCGTCAGCGGGTGATCCTTGGCCCAGAAATCGGCGCGCCGCTTCAGCGTCAGGCTGGAACCCGGCGACACCTCGCTGACCACATAGGGACCCGACCCCAGAGCCGCCTTGAAGCTGGTCTCCCCGAAGGTCTCGGGGTCGGTGGCGTGCTTGGCGAAGATCGGCATCGCGCCGATCACCAGCGGCAGTTCGCGGTTCGAGCCGTCGCCAAGCTCGAACTCGACGCGGCGCGGGGAGGGCGCCTCGGCCTTGGTCACACGCCCGAGGCTGGAGCGGTGGAAGGGCTTGCCCTTGGTCTTCAGCATCTCGAAGGTGAAGAGCACGTCCTCGGCCGTTACCGGCGTGCCGTCCGAAAAGGTGGCACGCTCGTCGATCTCGAAGGCCAGCCGCGTCCGCTCGTCGTTGAGTTCGACGCGGGAGGCGAGCAGCCCGTAGGAGGTGAAGGGCTCGTCGGCAGAGCGGAACAGCAGGCTCTGCTGGACATAGCGCGGCACGGCATCCGGCGCGACGCCGAGCACCACCAGCGGATTCAGGCTGTCGAATGTGCCCTGCATGCCGATCCCGATGCGCCCGCCCTTGGCCGCATCGGGATCGGCATAGGGCAGATGCGTGAAGCCGCGGGGCAGGGCGGGCTTGCCATGCATGGCGATGGCATGGTCGGTGACCGCCGTATCCGGCTTCGGCGAATCGGCGTGCGTAGGCAGGCCCATCGCGAGGATAAGCGCCGATATCGCAAAGATCGTCCCGGCCGCGGCGCGTGACGCCGCCCTGGCCGCTTGAAGCACATGCATCGTTCAACCTGATTCTCGGCGGCCAGAATAACATGCCGGAGCGACCGTCGCGCAGCTAATCGGGCTGGAATCCCGTAACGGAACTCGCTAAAGCCGAGCCAAGGTGTCATTCAAACGCCTCAATCGACGCTGATGTGCACGGCTTGCGATGGCCGGCGCTGATATGCGATGGGGCTGTCGGTGGTGACGCGCGCGGCTTGCGAAGTCGTGATCCCGAATTCGCCTGATAAGGAAAGATCAATGTCCGCTTCGTTTCGCCTGTCCACACGTGCCCTGAGCATTGCCCTCAGCGCGGCGATCGGCCTAGCCCCGATGGCGTCTTTCGCGCAGCAGCCGCAGCAGCGCCCAGCGGCGCCGCGGGGCGCTCAGCCCGCCGCCCCCGCACAGGCGCCCGCCGGCCAGGCCGGGACCGGCCCGACCGTCGTCCAGGTCAAGCCCGAGCCTTCCCAGACCTCCTGGACCAAGGTCTGCGGCAAGGACGAGGCCGCCAAAAAGGAAATCTGCTATACCACGCGCGATTTCGTCTCGGATCAGGGCCAGCCCGTGCTCGCGGTAGCGATCTATGACGTCAAGGGCGACGCCAACAAGATCGTGCGCTTCCTGATGCCGCTCGGGCTGCTGCTGCAGCCGGGCATCCGCTTCGGCGTCGATACCGCACAGCCGACCTCCGGCCGCTTCGCGATCTGCTTCCCGAACGGCTGCTTTGCCGAGGCGCAGGTCAAGGAGGACTTCATCAACGCGATGAAGAAGGGCACCACGCTGAGCGTCAGTGTCCAGAACCAGGGCGGCCGCGAGGTCTCCTTCGCCATCCCGATGGCCGACTTCGCCAAGGGTTTCGACGGCCCCGCGATCGATCCGAAGGTTCTCGAAGATCAGCAGAAGCAGCTTCAGGACGAGCTTGCCAAGCGCCAGGAAGAGCTGCGCCAGCGCCTTGGCGGTGGCGGTGCCAACGCCGCTCCGGGTGCGCCGGCACTGCCGAACGGTGCGGCTCCTGCGCCGGGCGCCGCTCCCACCATTCCGCCCAAGCCCTGATCGGGCGCCCGCGCAAAAAATCAGGCCGCCCGAAAGGGCGGCCTTTTTGTTTTCGCGATGCAGCCGCTGGCGGTAGGGCGTCCGGCCGGCCGGATCAGTTCAGGCCGGTGCGGTCGATCGTGTAGCGGCCCTTGCGGTCGCGCCGGAAGAACTCCTTCGCCTGCGGATGCCGGACCGGCCGGCCGGACTCGTCGACGACAAGGTTCTGCTCCGAGACATAGGCGACGTATTCCGTCTCATCGTTCTCGGCGAAGAGGTGATAGAAGGGCTGGTCCTTCGATGGGCGCAGATGCTCGGGGATCGCGAGCCACCACTCCTCCGTATTGGCGAAGACCGGATCGACGTCGAAGATCACGCCCCGGAACGGGTAGACGCGGTGTTTGACGACCTGCCCGATCCTGAATTTGGCGGAACGTGCTTCCATGAGTGCGTGGTCCGTGTCCTGGATGTTGGTTTGCAAGGGAGGATGATGCCCCGCGCTTGCGTGACAATTGCGTCGCAAATGCGTCGAGTGCAACCATCCGGGGCTCACGGCCGATCACATCCCGTAGCGCTCCGCCAGATCCGGATCACGGGCTGCGACCTGCCGTGCCAAGTCGATGATGACCTTGGCCTGCTTCCACGTGGCGTCGTCCTGCATCTTGCCGTCGATCATCACGGCGCCCGATCCGTCGGGCATCGCCTCGAGGATGCGCTTTGCGAAGGTGACTTCGGCGGGGTCGGGGCTGAACACCCGCTTGGCGATGCCGATCTGCGAAGGATGCAGCGTCCAGGCGCCGGCGCAGCCCAGGAGGAAGGCGTTGCGGAACTGAGCCTCGCAGGCATCGCCGTCCGAGAAGTCTCCGAAGGGGCCATAGAAGGGTTTGATGCCCGCCGCTGCGCAGGCATCGACCATTTTCGCCAGCGTGTAGTGCCAGAGGTCCTGCTGGGCGACAGCACGCGCTGTGCCGTCGGAAGAGGGATCGGCGATGACCTTGTATTCGGGGTGTCCGCCGCCGACGCGCGTCGTCTTCATCGCGCGCGACGCGGCAAGATCGGCGGGCCCCAGGCTCATCCCGTGCATGCGCGGCGAGGCGGTGGCGATCGTCTCGACGTTCTTCACGCCCTCCGCCGTTTCGAGGATCGCATGGATCAGGATCGGCTTGCGCAGCTGGTGCCGCGCCTCGAACTGCGCCAGCAGCTGGTCGATATAATGAATGTCCCAGGGCCCCTCGACCTTCGGCACCATGACCACGTCGAGCTTGTCGCCGATTTCGGCCATGATCGCGGTGATGTCGTCGAGGAACCAGGGGGAGTTCAGCGCATTCACGCGCGCCCACAGGCCCGTCCTGCCGAAATCGACCGCCTTGCCCATGGCGATGAAGCCGTCGCGGGCCGCCTGCTTGGCCTCCACCGGAATGGCGTCCTCGAGATTGCCGAGCACGATGTCGACCTGGCCGGCGAGGTCGCCGACCTTGGCGCGCACCTTCTCCAGATGCGGCGGCACGAAATGGATCATCCGCTCCAGCTTCAGCGGCAGCTCGCGAAAGGGTTCCGGCGCGCCGATCGCAAGGGGGCGGAAGAACTGCCGCGGCGTCTTGGCGGTCATGCAGGGAACTCCATGCTGCGTTGCGACAATTCTGGCCGAGCCCTCCTGCGGCGTCCATCGTTCATTCGGTGGGTGGGGAGCGAAATGGGAATTATTGCCTGGGATAATATTCCGGGTATTTATTCCTAATTGTTGTGTTGGCTCTTCGCTCACTGCCTGCCGCCATGGCGCGGATGCGCCTTGTGTACCCGAGGCCACGGGTTAAACAGCGGCATCGCCAGCCGATCCGGCCCGGATCGGCGCCATTGCCGAGACCGTCCCGCGTATGGCCGACCTTGCGAACATCGCCAATCTCGTCGCGCCCTTCTTCGGCCTGATCCTGCTTGGCTACGCGATCGGGCGCTACAAGCGCCTGCCGGCCGAGGGGCTGGCCTGGCTGCAGTTCTTCCTGATCTACGTGGCGCTGCCGCCGCTGTTCTACCGGTTGATCGCCGACAAGCCGGTGACCGAGCTTGCCAATGGCCGCTTCATCCTCGCGACCACTTTCTCGACCTTCCTGGTCTTCGCATTGTCTTTGGCGATCGGCCTGCGCGCGACACGCGGCGACCTGCCGCAGGCGGTGATGCAGGGGGTTGCCGGCTCCTATTCGAACATCGGCTATATGGGGCCGCCACTGCTGCTGGCCGCGCTCGGCCCCGCCGCCAGCGCGCCCCTCGTGCTGATCTTCGTCTTCGACAGCGTGCTGCTGTTCTCGCTCGTGCCGTTCCTGATGGCGTTGGCGGGCGTCGAGAAGAAGAGCCCGCTCGCGACCGTGCGCCGGGTCGCCTGGCAGGTTGCGACGCACCCTTTCAACGTCGCGACGCTGCTCGGCGTGCTCGCCTCGGCGACGCATTTCGAACTGCCTTCGGCGCTCGACAAGATGACGCTGTGGCTGTCCCAGGCAGCGGCACCCTGTGCGCTGTTCCTGCTCGGCGTCACCGTCGCGCTGAGGCCGATGAAGCGGCTGCCGGCCGAGGTGCCCGCCCTCGTGGCGATCAAGCTCGTGCTGCATCCGCTGCTGGTCTGGGTGGTGCTGTCGGCCATCGGGGATTTTCCCGACATCTGGATCTTCACCGCCGTCATCATGGCGGCGCTGCCGCCCGCGCTCAACATCTTCGTGATCTCGACGCAGTATCGCGTCGGCATCGAGCGCGCCTCTGCCTGCATCCTGATCGGGACCATTGCCTCGATCGTGACGCTGACGGGCTTCCTGTGGCTGGTGAAGACGGGCAGGATGGCGGCCGATCTCTTTCCCTGACCGCCGGCACGCCGGCACCATGCCGGGATGCCGATGCTGCCGCTTGACGACCTCACGGTTCTCGATTTCTCAACCCTCCTGCCGGGTCCGCTCGCCAGCCTTTTCCTGGCAGAGGCCGGCGCCCGCGTGATCAAGATCGAGCGGCCGGGTGGCGAGGAGATGCGTCGCTTTCCGCCCCGCTTCGGCGAAACCTCGGCCCCCTATGCCGCGCTGAACCGTGGCAAGGCCAGCGTCGAGATCGACCTCAAGGCACCGGATGCACTGGCGCGGCTCACGCCACTGATCGAGACGGCCGACATCCTGATCGAACAATTTCGGCCGGGCGTGATGGAGCGGCTCGGCTTTGGTTTCGAGGCGCTGTCGCTGATCAATCCGCGGCTGATCTATTGCTCGATCAGCGGTTATGGTCAGTCCGGACCGCGTGCCGGCGAGGCCGGGCATGACATCAATTACCAGGCAATCGGCGGGTTGCTCGGCCAGTCGCTGAAGTGCGGCGCTCCACCCCCGCTGCCGCCGCCGCTCGTGGCCGACATCGCGGGCGGTACGATGCCGGCGGTGCTCAACATCCTTCTGGCACTGCGCCAGCGCGAGCGTAACGGGCAGGGCTTTCATCTCGACATCGCGATGGCCGATGCGATGCCGACTTTCGCTTGGTATGGGTTGGCGCGGGGCCAGGTCACGGGCCGCTATCCCGAAGGCGGGGAGGGCCTCCTGACGGGTGCGAGCCCCCGCTACGGCCTCTACGCGACGGCCGATGGCTGGTTCCTTGCCGTCGGCGCGCTGGAGCCGAAGTTCTGGGAAATTTTTTGCGACGCGATCGCATTGGAGCCCCCGCTTCGCGACGACAGCCACGATCCCGAAGCGACGCGCTCAGCGATTGCAGACATCGTTGCGAGTGAGCCGGCCGCCCATTGGCGCGAGCATCTCGAGCCGCGCGATTGCTGCTGCACGGTCGTCCGCACGCTGCAGGAAGCGCTGGCCGATCCACACCTCACCGCGCGCGGTCTTTTCGACGCCCAGGCCGAGGAGCCGGGCGGGCGCCGGCTGGTTTCGACCCCGCTGCCGCTTGCTCCGGTGTTTCGCGACAAGGCGCTGCGGCTGCGGAAAGTCGCGGCCAGCGGTGCTGATACGGAGCGAGAACTGAGCAGCGAGAGCTGATCTCGCCCCCTTCGCGGCCTTCGTCTCAGCCGCGCATCCCGCCCGCGAGGCCCTGGCGCATGACGAGGCGCCGCAACGGTCCGAGCCGCGAAAGCGCAAACAGCCCTGCGCCGCGCAGCAGGTCGGCCGGCAGCATATCCGTGAGCAGGGTCCGGTTCAACGCATCGACCGCACCGGTGCGCAGGCGCACATCGGCCCTCCGAGACCGGTCATAAGCCTCGACCGCAGAGGCCGTGCCGGGGTCTGAGTGGTCCGCGAGCGCATCGTGCAGCGCCATCACGTCGCGCAGCCCGAGGTTCAGGCCCTGCGCCCCGATCGGCGGGAAGACATGCGCCGCCTCGCCGACCAGCGCCATGCGCCCGGCGCCGAAGCGCTCCACGGAGAGCCCGCCCATCGGAACCCGCCCGCGCGGCCCGTCGAGCCGCATCGCGCCGAGCAGCGAATGCGCCTGGGTCTCGACGCGGCGCGCGAAGGCAGCGTCGTCCAGCGCCGCGACGGCATCGGCATCGGCCGGGTCGAGCAGCCAGACCAGCGAGGAGCGCCGGCCGGGCAGGGGGACCAGCGTGAACGGCCCCTTGCGGGTATGGAACTCCGTCGAGGTCTCGCGATGGTCTCTGCTGTGCGCGAGAATCGCGGTCAGCGCGGTCTGCGGATAGCGCCAGTCCCGTGCCGCGATTCCGGCGGCGGCGCGCACGCGCGACTGCCGGCCGTCGGCGCCGATCACGAGCCGCGCCCGAACAGGCGGCAGGCCTTCGCCGGACAGCGTCACGCCCGTCTCGTCGGCTGCGATCTCGGCGACGAAACCGGGCATATGCCGGATCGCGGCGTTGTCCCGAAGCCTCTCCGTGAGGGTCTCGACGAGCTCGGCGTTCTCGACATTCCAACCGAAGGCATCGAGGCCGACTTCGGAGGCGCGGAACTCGACGGGCGGCTGGCGAAACAGGCTGCCGGTGTCGTCGACGAGGCGCATCACCGCCAGCGGCGCGGTCCTGTCGGCAAGGGCCTCCGTCAGGCCGAGCTCGGCGAGAAGCCGCCAGGAGCCGTCGAGAAGTGCGACCGTGCGCCCGTCGCGCGGCGCGTGCATCGGGCCGATCACGGCGACGCTGCGCCCGGCCTTGGCGAGCGTCAGCGCGGCGGCGAGCCCGACGGCGCCGGCGCCGACGATGGCGATATCGACTTGGATTTCATCGCTTGGCTTCATGCCTCCTCGCTAGCCGAAGACGCCGACCTTGGCCACAGGCCGGAGCGCCGCAGAGGGGCGGGCCGAGTGGGCCGCCATCGCAGGGACGGGATGCCCTGGCTGCGCGGCCAGACCGTTGCGTGCAGGCGGCAACGCCTTATGGTCCTGCCACGACATCAGGGAGATCGAGACATGGTCAAGGCGATCCGCATCCATAAGACCGGCGGGCCGGAAGTTCTTCAGCTCGAAGACATCACGTTACCGGCGCCCGGGCCCGGCGAATTGCGGGTCCGCAACCATGCGATCGGCCTGAACTTCATCGATACCTATTTCCGCACCGGCCTCTATGCCGCGCCGCAGCTGCCCTTCGTGCCGGGCAATGAGGCAGCGGGCGAGGTGCTCGCCGTCGGCCCCAACGTAACAGAGTTCAAGCCGGGCGACCGCGTCGCCTATGTCGCGACGCTCGGTTCCTATGCCGAGGAGCGGAACGTCGCCGTCAACTCCACGGTGTCGCTGCCGGCGGCGGTCTCCTACGAGGCCGCCGCCAGCATGATGCTGAAGGGCATGACGGCGGAATATCTGCTGCATCGCACCTACGCGGTGAAGCCGGGTGACACCATCCTGGTCCATGCCGCTGCCGGCGGCACGGGGCTCATCCTCTGCCAATGGGGCAAGGCGCTGGGCGCGACCGTGATCGGCACGGCCGGCAGCAAGGACAAGGCCGACCTCGCCAAGGCGCATGGGGCGGATCACGTCATCCTCTATCGCGAGGAGGATTTCGTCGCCCGCGTGAAGGAGATCACCGGCGGCAAGCTCTGCGCCGTGGTCTATGACGGCGTCGGCAAGGATACCTTCCTGCCTTCGCTCGACTGCCTGCGGCCCTTCGGCGTGATGGCGAGCTTCGGTAACGCGTCGGGCCCAGTCGAGCCGTTCAATCTCGGCCTGCTCGGTCCCAAGGGCTCGCTCTATGTGACGCGCCCGACGCTCTTCACCCATATTGCCATGCGCGAGACCATGGTCGAGATGGCGAAGAACCTGTTCGGCGCGGTGACCTCCGGCAAGGTCGTGGTGCCGGTCAATGCGCGCTTCGCGCTGGCCGACGCCGCCAATGCCCACCGGGCGCTGGAAGGGCGCGGCACCACGGGATCGACAGTCCTGATTCCCTGAGCTTCCGTGCCGACAGCGGAAATCTCGCCCAAATCGGCTGCTAGACATAGCTTGCGTCCGGCAATGCGCCGGGCGGGAGCGGGTCGGGAGCGTCGCGTCGGGATGAAGAGGGTTTCGCTGGCGTTCGGGCTGGTGCTCGGTCTCGCGGCAATGGGCACGCTTGTCCTGCCGCCCGGCTGGCAGCATTGGGAGCTGCTGGCCGCGGCAGATGATCCCGTGGCGCTGTCTGATCTGCGTCTCCGCGACGCCCTGTCCACTGAGCGTATCGATGCGGAAATGGCCGGCGCAATCGCCGCGCGCGATACTGAACTTGCCGACAGCCTGATCGCCCTGGCGAGCGAGCGCGGCATTGCGGTGCCGATGGCACGCCGAAGCGAGCTGCAAGCGCTCAAGGACGGCGCCATGGTGCAGGCCGTTGCCGATTTCGGCCATGGTTTCGTTGCCGGAGATCGCGAGAGCGGCGCAGCCTTTGCGGGCGCGCTCGTCGGCGACATCACGGGCTATGGCGATGTCCGCGATCTCGCTCTCGAAGGTCGCAAATGGCTCGGCGGAGAGAGCGCCGATGCGACGGTTCTTGCCATCGCCGCTGCCGGGCTCGCGATCAGCGCAGCGACATGGGCGAGCTTCGGCGGAGCTCTGCCGGCGCGCAACGGGCTCAGCGCCGTCAAGGCTGCGAGCAAGGCAAAGCTCTTGTCTCCCGCGCTGACCGCAAACCTGACCCGTGCCGCCGCCGGTGCCATCGACCAGCCCGCGCTTAGGGCGAGCCTTGCCGCAGCGTCTCGCTTCGATATCGCGGCCGCGCGTGTCGCCGCGGGCGGTATCGTGAAACCCGCTGCGATGGCGCGCTTCGCCTCGCTCGGCCAGGATGCGGGGACGGTCTATGCGCGCACCGGCCAGCGCGGCCTGCGCCAGGTCCTCGGTCTGGCTGACGATGCCGGCGACATCGGCAAGGCGGCGAAGCTCGGCGCGGCCAAGGGCTCGATCACGCGCGGCATCCTGAAGGTGCTCGGCCGCGGAGCGCTCGTGCTCGGAGCGCTCAGCCTCAGTGCCGTCGGCTGGATGCTGGCACTGATCGGCTATGTCATCGCGCTCGCCATGCTGGCGCAGCGCTTCGGCTGGTGGTTGGGCCGCAGGCTGTTTCCGCCGCGGCGGACCGCCTGAACGATCCCGCATCCGGATGTTGAACCGGGCGGCGGGCCGCCGCGACGAATGGCTGTCAGCGCTCGCTGATCTTCATTCGGACCCGCCTCAATGTTTCGCCATCTTCGGATCGCCGGCCTCGTTCTCTCTTCGCTGACCATCGTGACCGTCGGGCTGGCGCAGCAGAGCGGCAGTCAGGGGCGTGTTGCGCTCCCCGCCCAGTTGCCGGCCCTCGCCGCCGTCGCACTACCGGACGCAGGCAAGGCCCGTCTCTCCCGCATGGTCGAGCCGCGCCGTGCCCTTGCCGATTGCGGCGCCAAGGCTTGTGACACGCCGCCGAAGACGGACCATGCGGCGGTGCATGCAGAGACCGCGGCTCAGGTCGGCTGTGGTGACCAGGCTCCGGCCGCGCGCGACCGCAACGGCAAGTCGATCCGCCGCATCTGCCAGTTCTTCTGAAGCTGATCGAGAAGCCGGAGGTTCAGACCGCGACGCCGTGAAGGTCATAGGCGTCGGCGCGCTCGATCTTGACGCTGACGATGTCGCCCGGGCGCAGTGGCCTGCGGCTCGCGACGTAGACGCTGCCGTCGATCTCCGGTGCGTCCCATTTCGAGCGGCCCTTGGCGACGGTCGGCCCGGCCTCGTCGATGATGACCTGGATGCGCTTGCCGACGCGGTTCCGGACGATGCGGGTCGAGATCTCGGCCTGGGCCTTCATGAAACGGTGCCAGCGCGCTTCCTTTTCCTCTTCCGGAACGAGGGTCAGGCCGAGATCGTTGGCCGGCGCGCCCTTGACCGGCTCGTATTTGAAGGCGCCGACGCGCTCAAGCTTCGCTTCCTTCAGCCAATCCAGCAGGATCTGCATGTCCTCCTCGGTCTCACCGGGGAAGCCGACGATGAAGGTCGAGCGGATGGCGAGGTCGGGGCAGATCTCGCGCCATTTCCGCAGCCGGTCGAGCGTCCGGTCCTGATGGGCCGGGCGCTTCATCGCCTTGAGGACGTTGGGAGAGGCGTGCTGGAAGGGGATGTCGAGATAGGGCAGGATCAGCCCCTCCTGCATCAGCGGGATGACCTCGTCGACATGCGGATAGGGATAGACATAGTGCATCCGCACCCACATCCCCATCTGGCCAAGTTCGCGGGCGAGCTCGAAGAAGCGCGAGCGGACCTCGCGGTCCTTCCACATCGATGGAGCGTATTTGATGTCCAGGCCGTAGGCGCTGGTATCCTGCGAAATGACCAGCAGTTCCTTGACGCCGGCCTTGGCGAGCTTCTCGGCCTCGCGAAGAACGTCGCCGATCGGCCTGGAAACCAGGTCGCCGCGCAGCTTCGGAATAATGCAGAAGGTGCAGCGATTGTTGCAACCTTCTGAAATCTTGAGGTAAGCGTAATGGCGCGGCGTGAGCTTGATGCCCTGATCGGGCACGAGGTCGATGAAGGGATCGTGCCGGGGCGGTACGGCCTGATGCACGGCTGAGACAACGCTCTCATAAGCCTGCGGCCCGGTGATCGCGAGCACGTTCGGGAAGACGTCTCGGATCTGCTCGGGCTCGGCGCCCATGCAGCCGGTGACGATGACCTTGCCGTTCTCGGCCATGGCGGCGCCGATCGCCTCCAGCGATTCCGCCTTGGCGCTGTCGAGGAAGCCGCAGGTGTTGACGATGACGAGGTCCGAGCCCGCATGGCTCTTGCTCAGCTCATAGCCCTCGGAGCGCAGCGAGGTGATGATGCGCTCGGAGTCCACAAGGGCCTTGGGGCAGCCCAGCGAAACAAAAGAAATCTTCGGCGCGACGGCATTCATCGGCGGGCAACTCGGCAAATCTGCAAAAGGAGGCGGCGCGGCATGGCTCGCGCGCGCCTCCTTTGAACGGTTTCAGCCTGTTTGGCAAATGCCGTGAGGAGAAACCGGCCGTCAGGCCGCTCCGGTCGCCACCGGCCGGTCGGGATCCTGCGTCCAGTCCGTCATGGAGCCGTCATAGAGCGCGGTCTCGTCCCGCCCGAGAACCTCAGAGAGGACAAACCAGTTCAGCGCCGCCGTATGGCCGGTGTTGCAGTAGGAGATCACCGGGCCTTTCGGGACACCGCCATAGAGCGTGACGAGTTCGCCATGCGGCCTCAGGCGGCCGGTCCCGGCGTCGAAGGCCCCGGCATAATCACGCGAGACGGCGCCTGGGATACGGCCTGCCCGCGTCGCCTCGGGCGCCTTCTCGCGGCCTTCGAAATAGCTCGCGGAGCGTGCATCGACCAGCGTCGCGAGCTTGCTGCGGGAGGCGACGAGGGTCGCGTCGCTGGTGCTGCGCAGATTCTGCTGCATTACGACGGGGTAGGGGGCAGCCGGAGTGGGGGAGGACGGTCCGGTTTCGACGGGCCGCGCGCTATCCGCCCAGGCCTTGTAGCCGCCATCGAGGATCGCCTGCTGGCCATGGCCGATCGTCTTCAACGTCCAGTACACTCTGGCGGCAGCGGCGAGATCGCTCGCATTGACACCGGCCGGTACGATGACGACGTCGTCATGCGGCTTGATTCCGAGCCGGCCGACCAGAGCGGCGAGATGGCTCAGCGACGGCAGCAGGCCTGGAGCATTGCCGACGTTCGCGCGCCAGCCATCGACGGCATAGTCGGAATGCACGGCGCCCGGCACATGCCCGGTCTCGAAGGCGGCCCTGCCGTTACCCTCGGAGCGGATGTCGATCACCACGAGATTGCTTTCGCCGAGCCGCGCCTGAAGCGTCTCGGGGCTGATCAGTCCGGAGAATGCGGTATCGCTCATTCGGCTGCTACCTTCTTCAGTTCATCGACGATGTCGATCGCGTAGGAGATCTCGGCGGTGGCGCCGAGCATGATCGAAGCCGAGCAGTATTTTTCCTTCGACAATGTGACAGCCCGTTCCGCCTTGGCCGGCGAGAGGCCCGGACCGCTGATACGGTAGTTCAGATGGATCCTGGTGAAGACCTTGGGGTCCTCGGTGGCGCGCTCGGCCTCGACCTCCACATCGCAGCCCGTGACGGGCTCGCGCCCCTTCTTCAGAATCTGCACGACATCGAAGCCGGTGCAACCGGCAAGTCCGATCAGCAGCATCTCCATCGGCCGGATGCCGATATTGCGCCCGCCATATTCGGGGGCGCCGTCCATCATGACGGCATGGCCGCTACCGGCCTCGCCCATGAAGGCCATGCCCTCGACCCACCTTGCACGCGCCTTCATGGTTCGTCTCCCGCTAGCGATTCACCCAATTGCATAGTCGCTTGGACGGAATGAGGCGAGCCGTGCGGGCGGCGGACGGGTTTTCAGGCACGGCGGCGATCCTCGATGGTGTCGGATTCGCGCAGCGCCCGGCCTAAAGCATGGCCGACCATCACCAGCACCGGCCCGCCTTTGGGTAGCTCGCTCAGCCGTTCCGGCAGCGCGGCGATGGTTGCGGCGACGCGGGTCTCGTCCGGCCGTGTCGCGGATTGCACGGCGACGGCAGGCGTCGCCGGATCGAGCCCCGCTGCGAGCGCGCGGTCCCGGAAGCCGGGGAGGGTGGCGCGTGCCATGTAGATCACGGTCGTGGCGAACGGATCGGCCATGGCCTTCCAATCCAAATCCTCGGGCAGTTCGCCGCTGCGGGCGTGGCCGGTCACGAATTGCAGCCGGCGCGCATGGTCGCGATGGGTCAGCGACACGCCGAGCGCCGCCGCCGCCCCCTGGGCGGCCGAAATGCCGGGCACGATCACCACGGGAATGCCGGCGGCCTCGCAGGCCGCGATCTCCTCGCCGGCGCGCCCGAAGATGCCGGGGTCGCCGCCCTTCAGCCGTACGACATGCTTGCCCTGGCTGGCCAGCGATACGATCAGCGCGTTGATCTCGCTCTGCTTGACCGAGGGGCCATAGCCCGTCTTGCCGACCATCATGCGCCTGGCCTCACGGCGCGCGAGTTCCAGCACGCCCGGCGAGACCAGGTCGTCATAGAGGATGATGTCGGCGCTCTGCAGCGCTCGGATCGCCTTCAGTGTCAGCAGGTCCGGATCGCCCGGGCCCGCGCCGACGAGGCTGACGCGGCCGGTGCCGTCCTCGTTCGCCTCGAGCCGGTCGAGTGCCGCGAAGAGGGCGGACCTGTCCTTCTCCAGCGGGCTGCGTTCGGACTCCGCCATTGCCTTGCCTGCGAAGAGTTCCCAAAAGGCACGTCTCAGCGCAAAGGGCAGTTCGCGCGCCTGCACGGCCGGCCGCCAATCCTTCGCCGCCTGCGCCCAGGCCTTGAGCCCGGCCGGCAGCAGCATCTCGATCCTGGCACGGATAGTCTGTCCGAAGACCGGAGAAGCCCCATCGGTCGAGATCGCAACGATCAGCGGCGAGCGGTTGACCAGCGAGCCGAAGGCGAAATCACAGAGATCCGGCTTGTCGACGATGTTGACAGGAGCGCGGGCCTGCCGCGCGGCCGCGACGAAGGCGCGTCTCTCCGCCTCATCGGCGATATCGCCGATGGCGAGCGTCGCATCCTGCAAGTCATCCGGCTGCCATTTGCGCGCATGGACGAAGATCCGGTCGCCGCTCTCCTGCCGGGCCAGATCGTGGAACGCAGCCCCGTCCGACCCGGCGAAGACCTGCAGCTCCGCGCCGGCTGCGGCCAGCAGTTCCGCCTTCCAGAGCGCACCGTCGCCATTGCCGGCGAGCACGACCTTGCGCCCCTCCAGCTTGTGGAACAGCGGCAATGTCGCAAGCCGTTCGATACGGCGGGAGCTGGTCGTCTCGGGTCGCCGCTGCGTCATTGCGTCTGCATCTGTGTGTTTCGTTCTTCACGCCCGCTTCACCGGCTTGTGCGTGCGCAAAGCCGGCCCGTCGCGGCCATAATGCGCCCGCTAGCGATACGATAGGACGAAAGCAAGACCTGAACCAGCATCGCCGCGGGGATGGTGCAGCTGGCTTGCCGCCTCAGGCGCCGCTCTTCTCGCCGCGCTTCACCCTCTGCCAGAGCGCCTCGAGCTCCGCCAGATCCGTATCGGCCGCCACTTTTCCCTGTTCCTCCAGAATTCTCTCGATCCCTTTGAAGCGGCGCTCGAATTTGGCATTTGCTGCTTGAAGACAACCTTCCGGATCGGCATCGACATGGCGGGCAAGGTTGGCGACGACGAAGAGGAGATCGCCGATCTCCTCGGCCACGGCCGCCTTGTCGCCGGAGACCAGCGCCTCGTCGATCTCGGCGGTCTCCTCCCGGATCTTGTCGAGCACCAGTCGGGCGTCGTTCCAGTCGAAGCCGACGGTCGAGGCCCGGGCCTGAAGCTTCCAGGCTCGGGTGAGGGCGGGCAGCCCGTGCGGAACCCCGGCCAGGACGCCCTTCTCCTCCTGCTGTTCCGGCAGGCCCGCTGCCTCGCGCTCCGCCGCCTTCTGCGACTTCTCCTGCGCCTTGATCCGATGCCAGAGCACCTTGACCTCGGCCGGCGACAGGTCGCGCGCATCACCGAAGACGTGAGGGTGGCGTCGGATCAGCTTGGCGGTGATCGCCTCGACGACATCCGGGAAGGCGAAGGCGCCTTCTTCCTCGGCCATCTGCGCATGAAACACGACCTGTAGGAGGAGATCGCCGAGCTCGTCCTTGAGGTCGAGTCGGTCGCCGCGCGTGATCGCGTCCGCCACCTCATAGGCTTCCTCGATCGTATAGGGGGCGATCGACGCGAAATCCTGCTCGAGGTCCCAGGGGCAGCCGGTTCCGGGCGTCCGCAGCGCCGCCATGATCTCGAGCAGCCGGGCAATGTCCTTGGAGCGCTTCAACGCTGAAAGTCTCCTTTAGATGAGCTAGGGTTCCTCCCATGATTCAAGTGACGCCGTCCATCGCCATCGACGAGAGCGAGATCGAGGAAAGCTTCGTGCGCGCCTCCGGGCCGGGCGGCCAGCACGTCAACAAGGTCTCCAGCGCGGTCCAGCTCAAATTCGACGCGAGGCGCTCGCGCGCGTTGCCGAACGACGTCGCGATCCGGCTGATGAAGCTCGCCGGCAGCCGCCTGACGCAGGACGGCGTGATCGTCATCGTAGCGCAGGGACAGCGCAGCCAGAAGCGCAACCGCGAGGAAGCGCTCGAACGCCTGCTGGAGATGATCCGCGAAGCCTCCATCCCACCGCAGAAGCGTCGACCGACGAAGCCGACCAAAGCCTCGAAGGAGCGTAGGCTCGCTTCCAAGGACCGACGCTCGTCGGTCAAGGCTGGCCGCGCGAGACCGGGCAGCGATTGATGGATTTCGACGAGAAGCGCCCGACCGCGGACCGGCCCGGGCGCCGCGCTCCACGGCGCATCACCGCCGATTATCTGCAGCGCGCGGCTCTGCACTACCTCGAACGCTATGCCGCGCCGACCGCGCAGCTACGACGCGTGCTGGCGCGCAAGGTCGCGCTGAGCTGCCGTCATCACGGGCAGGAGCCCGCCGCCTTCAGCACGGTGCTGGACGATGTCGTCGCGCGCTGCGTCGCATCGGGGCTCGTCGACGATCAGCGTTTCGCAGAGGCACGGGCCGCGAGCCTGCAGCGCCGCGGGCGATCCTCGCGCGCCATTGCGGCCAGCCTCGCAGCGAAAGGCGTTGCGCGCGACCTTGCGGCTCGCGCGAGCGACAGCAACGATGAGGATGAACTGGCCGCGGCGCGAAAGACGGCCCGTCGCAAGCGGATCGGGCCGTGGAACCACAGCGATCGGGTCGGAGACCGGCAGAAGGATCTGGCCGCTCTCGCGCGAGCGGGCTTCACGATGACAATCGCCCGCGCCGTGATCGACGGCGCGGGCGATGAAGAGCCGATGGGCCTTTGAGCGGGAACGACCTGCAGTCGCCCCGGATCACTCAAGCTTGACCTGCGCGTCCTTCACGACCGTGCCCCAGCGTGCGACCTCGGAGGTGACGAATTTGCCGAACTCTTCGCCCGCCAGCGTCGGGATCGGCGAACCGTTTTTCTTCCAGGCCTCCGTCACCACCGGCGACTGCAACGCCTTGGCGACCTCCGCGCGCATGCGGCTGACGATTTCGGCCGGCGTGCCCTTCGGCGCCCAGAGTGCGTACCAGGTCGCGACCTCGTAGCCTTCGAGCCCCGCTTCCTTCGCGGTCGGCACATCCGGGATCGCCTCCGAACGAGTGGCGGCAGCGACCGCGAGCCCGCGCAGGGTGCCGCTCTGGATCTGCGGCGCGGAGGAGCCGAGACCGTCGAACAGCACGTCGACCTGGCCGGCCACGATGTCCTGCAGCGCCGGGCCGGCGCCGCGATAGGGGACATGCGTCAGGCTGGTCTTGGTCTGCAGCTTGAACAGCTCGCCGGCGAGGTGATGGGTCGTGCCGTTCCCGGCCGAGGCGTAGTTCAGCTTGTCCGGATTTGCCTTGGCGAAGGCAATCAGCTCCGCGACGGTCTTGGCCTGAACCTTGGGGTGGACGACAATGACCTGCGGCGGCTGCGCGATCACCGCAATCGGGATGAAGTCCGTCTGGATGTTGTAGTCGAGCTTCGGATAGAGCGCCGGGGCGATGGCGTGATGCGCCGCGCCGACGAAGAAGCCGTATCCGTCCGGAGCGAGCTTGGCGGCAGCCGAGGCGCCGACCGTTCCGCCGGCCCCGCCGCGATTTTCGATCACGATACGCTGGCCGAGCTGCTGGTCGAGCTGGGCCGCGAGCGGACGGGCGAAGGCGTCGGTGCCGCCGCCAGCCGGGAAGGGCACGATGAAGGTGATCGGCCTTTGCGGCCAGTTCGACGCTTGCCCCTGGGCCTGGGCGGCGCCGGCCGCAGCGAAGCTGAGCCCTGCCGCCGCGACGAGCGTGACAAGGATACGAGACGTTTTCATGATGACAGATACCTCCCCTGGGATCATCTCTCGCGCGGCTCTTCGCGGCCGCTGGTGCCCCACCGAAGCGGCGAGGTCGTCGATTGTTGCGGATTAGGGCATCCGCCGATCGTCCTGACAAGCATGACGTTCGGAGGGTGTCGTGCCGGCCACCAGGCTGCTATGCGGAGTCTCGTCTTGGAAAGCCTGTCAGGAGCGGAATTGGCATGAGCCGGCTCGACAGTTTCATCCGCCGCCTCGAGGCCCAGCGCCGCATGCTGAACTGGGCAGCGGCGGAGATCGCCCGGCGCCCCGGCCGGGTGCTCGAGCTCGGCCTCGGCAATGGTCGCACCTACGACCATCTTCGTGAAATCCTGCCCGGGCGCGATATCCACGTCTTCGAGCGCAAGGTCAGCGCCAATCCGCGTTCGATGCCGCCCGCGGCGATGCTGATCGAGGGAGACATGGCGGTGACGCTGCCGGAATTCGCGGCGCGGCATGGCCGCAGCGCCGTGCTGATCCATGTCGACGTGACCACAGGCGTGCCCGAGCGCGATCGCCTGCTGTTTGCCTGGCTGCCCGGCCATGTCGCAGCTCTTGCCGCGCCCTATGCGCTGGTGCTCAGCGGTTGGGAGCTTCAACACCCGGCACTGGCCGCTGTCGCCCTGCCGGAGGGCGTCCCGCCCGGCCGCTACCATGCCTATCGTCGCAGCGGCTGAAGCCCCGCCATGTTGCAGGCGCGCTTGCCGCCTTTGCGTGCGGCTTCTACACCCCGATGAGCGCCTGACTGCAGCGATGTCGGCGGCGCTCGCGAGGTCGTCGAAGCCTGATGCCCAACCCCTCCAGTCCGACGCCCGCATCAGCGGACGCAAGCGGCCTCGCCCTGATCGTCGGACTGGGCCTGACCCAGGTGATCGGCTACGGCACCCTTTACTACGCCTTCGCAGTGCTCGCGCCGCAGATGACCGCCAGCTTCGGCTGGGCGCCGGAATGGACCTATGGCGGATTCGCGGCGGGGCTCCTGGCGGGCGGCCTGGTCGCCCCCGTGGTTGGGCGTCTGATCGACCTTTACGGAACGCGCCTGATCATGAGCATCGGCTCGGCGCTGGCCGGCCTGTCTGTCCTGGCGCTGGCCGAGGCGAGGGGGCCCATGAGCTATTTCGCGGCGATGATCGTCCTCGAAGCCGTCGCGACCATGGTTCTCTACGACGCGGCCTTCGCGGCGCTGACGCAGGCCAAAGGGTCCAAAGCTCGTCGCTCCATCAGCCAGCTGACCCTGATCGGCGGCTTCGCATCGACGCTGTTCTGGCCGCTGACCACGATGCTGCTCGGGCAGTTCGACTGGCGCGAGATCTACCGGCTTTACGCACTGCTCCACTTCGTCTTGTGCCTGCCGCTGCATCTGCTCCTGTTGCCGGGGCGCGTTCGTTCGCCGGCCCATGCCGCGCAGGCCGGGCCGGCTGGCCACGCTGATGCCGGCGGCTATCTCCAGGGCGATGCGCGGCGCATTGCGTTTCTGCTGCTCGCGCTGGCCTTTTCGCTGCAGGGTTTCGTCGTCTCGGCGATGTCGGTCCATCTGCTGACCTTGCTTCAGGGGCTGGGTCTGAGCGCTGCCGCCGCGGTCGCCATCGGCGCCATGGTCGGGCCGTCCCAGGTGGCGGGACGGCTGATAGAGATGCTGTTCGGCACCTCGTTGCAGCCGGTGACCACGGCCTGGACCTCGGCACTGCTGATGCCGCTGGGCTTCGCTCTCTTGCTTGCCGGAGGCCCAGCAGCGACACTCGCCGGGCTGTTTGCCATCGCCTATGGCGTCAGCATGGGGCTGGGCTCGATCGTGCGGGGAACCGTGCCGCTGCAGCTCTTCGGCCCGGCCGGTTATGGCGCGATGCTGGGCAAGCTCTCGGCGCCGGGCCTGGTCATCAGGGCGGCCGCGCCGCTCGCTTTCGCGGTTCTCGTCGAACGCGCGGGGCAGGGGCCCAGCCTGCTGCTGTTGATCGCCTGCTCGGGAGCGGCAGCGCTCGCGCTGTTCGTCCTGGCGCGCAAGGTCGGCGCGGCAGCCTAAACCGCCGCTGTTCGGTGATCGCGTTCCGTCTTTCCGGCGGACGCCAAACCTTCTAAGCCCGTACCCGCTCCAACGATCTCGCGGATGAAGGCGGCCATGGAACGCATCACGATCACGATCGACGCCGATCTGCTCGCCTTCATCGACCGCCTGAGCGCTGCGAAGGGCTATGGCAGCCGTTCCGAGGCCGTGCGCGACATGCTGCGCGAGGCCGCCAAGGCCGAGATCGGCGCATCGCCCGACACACCCTGCGTCGCGACGCTCTCCTATGTTTACGATCACGAGACGCGCGATCTGGCGCGGCGACTGACGAATCGCCAGCACGACCACCACGATCTCTCGGTTGCGACGCTCCATGTTCATCTCGACCGGCACGAATGCCTCGAGGTTGCCGTGCTGCGAGGCACGAGCGGCGATGTTCGCGCCTTCGCCGATGGCGTCATCAGCCAGCGCGGCGTCCGCCACGGAAATCTGCACCTCCTGCCGGGTGCGCCCGGCCAGGCCCACGACGATCCCCACAGCCACGACGACTGACGCTGCGCGGCGCTACGAGCGGGGCATCGCTGCCCGACATTTGAGCGGTACAGACGACTCGAGATGTCGTATGAGTTTCTGATCTAAAACTCATACTGAGACCCGGCGATGCTGCGCCCTTCGTTCCGTCCCTTCGCTATCGTTTTCTTGGCCGCGATGGCGGCCTCCGCAGCGCTTGCGCAGGAAAGACCCCTGCGCGTTGCCGAGATCTGGGAGATCCCGACGCTCGATCCGACACAGGATGGCACCCTGATGAAGGAGAAGGCCATGGTCACCGAGACGCTGGTGGCGGGCAAGCCCGACGTCACGTTGGCACCGGGGCTCGCCAGCTCCTGGACGCGCGAGAGCGAGACGATCTGGGCCTTCAAACTGCGCAGCGGCGTGAAGTTCCATGATGGCTCGCCGCTGACCGCCGAGGCGGTGGTGGCCAGTCTCTCGGCTGCGCTTCAGCGCGGTGGAACGGTCAGAAGCTATACCAAGATCGCCGCGCTCAGGGCGCGAGACGCCGGCACCGTCGAGATCACCACATCAGATTCGTTTCCGGCATTGCCGGCTGCGCTGGTCTATGCCAGCGCAGCCATCGTCTCGCCCGCCTCGCCCAAGCTGGCCGACGGCACGATCGAGCGGCCGATCGGCACCGGCCCGTTCAAGGTGACAAGCTGGCAGCCGGCAGCACACAGTTTTTCCGTCGAACGCTTCGACGGCTACTGGGGGGAGAAGGCGGCGATCCCGGCGGTCACCTTCCGTGGCATTCCCGACCCGACGACGCGCTCGCTCGAATTGCAGAAGGGCAGCATCGATTTCACCGCCGAGGTTCCCTATGGCGACCTCGACATGCTGGCAGCCAAGGGTTTTGCGGTCTCGCGAAACGTGACGGCCCGCAACTATGTCCTGAACTTTGGGCGCCTGACGGACACGCCCTTCTCGGACCGCCGCGTCCGCAAGGCTCTCTCGCTCGCGATCGACCGCGAGGAGATTGCGCAATATGTCCTGTTCGGCATGGGCCGCCCCGGCATCGCGCCATTTCCCGACACCATGGCTTTCGCCGATGCTTCGATCGTCGTGCCGAAGAGCGATCTCGCCGCCGCCAGGAAGCTGCTCGCGGAAGCCGGCTACGCGCCAGGGCAGGGGGGCGCCATGGCCAAGGATGGCGAGCCGCTCTCCTTCACGCTCTACACCTATCCGCAGCGCCCCGGACTCGTACCGATCGCGAGCGCGATCCAGAGCCAGCTTCGCAAGCTCGGGGTGGCGGTCGACATCAAGGTCACGACCTTTGCGGCCATCGCCAAGGAGATGAAGCCGGGCGATGCGCGGCTCGCCGCGCTCGCCTCGGCGGTGTATCCCGATCCCGATTTCTACCTGCGCCAGACCTACCATTCCAAGGGAGCGACCAATAGCTGGGGCTATGCCAATGCGCAGGTCGACGCGGCGCTGGAGACAGCGATCACGTCGCGCGACGAAGCGGAGCGCAAGCGGGCCTATGATCTCGTGCAGCGCATCGTCGCGGAGGAAGAACCCTGCCTGACCATCGCTCATTACGGCGTCAACGTCGTGATGAAGCCGAGCATCACCAACTACGCCTTCAACCCGATCGCCCATGACTACATGCTCGATCCGCGGATGGCGATCGAGCCCTGAGGAGCTTATCCGATGGCCGCCTATGTGCTGCGGCGCCTGATGCTTGCCCTCGTAACCGTGCTGGCCGCGACCTTGCTGACCTATGTGCTGCTGCGTCTGGTACCTGGCGAGCCGGCGAGGGCGATCCTCACCCGCATCTTCGTTCAGGACCAGGCGGCCACGGTCTCCAGCGCCGACGTTGCGCGGATCGCCGAACGGTATGGGCTCGATGCTCCGATCCTGCTGCAATATGGGCGATGGCTCTCCGGAGCGCTGACCGGCGATCTCGGCGTCTCGATCCGCACCGGGCGGCCGGTCCTGACCGAGTTGTGCTGGCGGCTCTCCGCCACACTGCCGCTTGCCGCTCTTGCGACGCTGTCAGCGCTCGCCCTGACCTTCGCATCGGTGGCGCTGAAGCGCCGAGCCCGGAGCGGAAGGGTGGCCGCAGTCATCGATACGTTCGCAATCGGCACGATTGCGCTGCCGTCCTTCTACCTCGGCGTGGTACTGGTGATCCTGTTCGCGTTGAAGCTCGACTGGCTGCCGGTCTCGGGCTTCTCGAGCTGGGCCCATCTCGTCCTGCCGGTTACGGTGCTTGCGCTGGGCCAGTTCGGCTTCAACGTCATCCTGCTCGACGACGCTCTCAACGAAGCCTATGCCGCGCCGCATATTGCGACCGCGCGGGCCAAGGGGCTGGACGAGCACGCCGTCTTCGCCCGGCACGCGCTGCCGAATGCGCTCGTGCCGTTCATCCCTTATCTCGCTCTCCAGTTCGCCTTCCTCATCGGCGGCGTTGTGGTGGTCGAGCGGTTGTTCACGATACCCGGCCTCGGCGCTTATCTCATGGACGCGCTCGACAGCCATGACGGCCCCGCATTCCTCGGCGCGATTGCCGTGATCGCGCTCGCCGTGGCTTTGGCCAACCTGATCGCGGACCTGGTTGTGGCCCGGCTCGATCCGCGCATCCGGCTGGGAAGAGGGCGGGCGTGACGCGTCTTCGCCACCTGTCCGCGGCGAGGCCCGCGCTGGTCGTCCTGCTGGCGCTCCCGATCGCCTACGGATTGACGCTTGACCCGATCGAGGCTTCCCTGCGCAACAGCCTTCAGCCACCGGGCTGGGCATTTCCACTCGGTACCGACCAACTCGGGCGCGATATTCTCGCGCGGATCGCGCATGGCTTCCTGATCGATGTGGGCCTGTCATCCGCGATTGTCGCTCTGTCCTTCGTGCTGGGGCTTGCGACCGGCCTTGTCGCCGCGGAGTTGTCAGGGCGGGTCGACCAGGCGCTGTCCTTGGTCATGGACGTGTTGACAGCGCTGCCTCAGATCGTGATCGCGCTGATCTTCGCCGTGCATCTGAGCGGTGGCGCACTGCCGCTGGTTCTGGCGCTCGGCCTGACCGGCTGGGTGAAATATGCCCGGATCGCGCGCGCCGCGGCCTTCTCGCTGCGTGAGCGTGAGTTCGTCACGGCCGCACGCGCTGCCGGCGGCGGTTCCTCCTATGTCCTTATCCGCCACATCGTCCCGCAGGTCCTGCCGCTTCTTGCGGGGCTGGCTGCCTTGCAGTTTGGCCACAGCATCCTGAACATCGCCGCGCTCGGCTTCCTGGGCATCGGCATTCAGCCGCCGACCCCGGAATGGGGCGCGATGATCGCCGAGGCGAGGCCGTATTTCGCGCGCGCACCTTGGCTCGCGATCGTGCCCGGCATGTTCCTGTTCGCGCTCACCATGCTCGCGCTATCGTTCGCCAGGTCGCTCGCTGCGCACCGGGCAGGGCCATTGCCCGGGCGAGCGCCGGCCTAGCTCAGGCTGCTCGTCGCCCGAGCAGACGGCCCAATCCGCGATTCGCATAAGACATATTATGGAACTGAAATAGATGCTGCAGCCCGGATCGCATTGTCTGCGCCGGCGTCGAACGAGACGCGCATGCCATCGAATGCGACCTCAATGTCCGGGGGCAACATGTTGCGAAGACGGTTATAATCAAGATCGGCATGCAGGTCGGTCAGGATCGTGCGCTTTGGCTTCAACTCAACGACCGCGGCCAGTGCCTGGTCCAAGGTGAAATGACTCGGATGCGGCGTTTCGCGCAGGCAGTCGAGGATCAGGATGTCGAGCCCGATGAGCGCCGCCTTGGCCGAAGGCGGAATCAGGCTGACGTCGGGCACATAGCCAAGGCGGCCAAAACGGAAGCCCAGTGCCTGATAGTTCGGCCCGTGCTCGACGGCGATGGGCAGCACGGCGATCTCGCCGCCGGCCCCCTGGACGGTGATGGGCTTTCCATCTTCCAGCGGCAGCATGTCGAGGATCGGCGGATAGAGGCTGCCCGCCGGGGTCTCGAAGAGATAAGCGAAGCGCGCAGCCAGGGACTGCGCCGTGGCGGCATCGGCATAGACCGGGACACGCCTGCGGTTGTGCAGCACGAGCGCGCGCAGATCGTCGATCCCATGCGTGTGGTCGGCATGGTCGTGGCTGAACAATACCGCGTCGAGGTCCGAGACATCGGCATCGAGCAGTTGCTCGCGCAGATCCGGCGAAGTGTCGACGAGCAACCGCGTCGTGCCGCCGGGCCCCGCGCGCTCGACCAGGATGGAGCAGCGCCTGCGACGATTCTTCGGCTCGGCCGGGTCGCAGGCGCCCCAGCCGCTGCCCGGCTTGGGCACGCCACCCGAGGAGCCGCAACCGAGGATCGTCAGTATCTGAGCCATCTCCGGGCCGCCTCAGGCGACCTGCGCCACAGGCGCGACCTGATCCATCTTCCAGTAGCAGCGGCGGGCATTCTCGCTGGTCAGGCTTGCGATCTCATTGAAGGAAATACCAATGGCGTCACCAAGAACTTTAGCCGTTTCAACGACATAGGCGGGTTCGTTGCGCTTGCCCCGGAACGGAACCGGGGCGAGATAGGGCGCATCGGTCTCGACCAGCAGGCGATCGCGGGGCACGAGCCGAGCGATCCGGCGCAGATCCTCCGAGGTCTTGAATGTCAGGATTCCGGAAAACGAGACATAGAAGCCGAGCTCGACGCCGGCCATGGCCAAGGCCTCGCCGGCCGTGAAGCAATGCAGGATCGCCGGGAAGGCGCCCTTCCCGGTCTCCTCGCGCAGGATCGCGATCATGTCGTCATCGGCCTGACGAGCGTGGATGACGAGCGGCAGCTGAGTCATGCGGGCTGCCGCGATATGGGTGCGCAGCCCCTGCGCCTGCGCCTCGCGGGGGCTCTTGTCATAGTGATAGTCGAGCCCCGCCTCACCGATGGCGACGCAGCGCGGATGGCGCGAGAGATCGGCGAGTTGCTCGGCGGTGACGTCCAGCTCCTCATGGGCGCCATGGGGGTGCGTGCCGACGGTGCACCAGACGGAGGCAAAGCGCTCGGCGATGGCCGCATAGGTCTGGAAGCGCGCAACCCGCGTCGAGATCGTGACCATGCGGTTGACACCGGCTGCTTCGGCCCGCGCCACATAAGACTCGAGTTCGTCGGCGAAGTCAGGGAAATCGAGATGGCAATGCGTGTCGATCAGCATCAGGCGCCCTCGCCGCCTTCCGGCTCGACATAGCGCGGGAAGATGCCGCTCGGCGCCGGCAGCGGCGTGCCGGGCGCAAGGCGACCGGCCGCACCGAGCGAGGCGAAGCTGCGGGCGCCGGCCGCGACGCCGAGCAGGTCGAGCAGGCGCGCCGCCGAGGTTGGCATCACGGGCTGGACGAGGATCACGACCTGCCGCAGCACCTCGGCCGTGACATAGAGCACGGTGTCGCGCCGGGCCGGATCGCTCTTGGAGAGGCGCCAAGGCTCGTTGGCCGCAAAATAGCGATTGGCTTCGGCCACCACGGCCCAGATGTCGGCCAGTACAGTGTGGAGCGCAAAATCCTGCATCGCCCCGCGGGCCTTTTCGAGCGCTCCGTCGGCAAGAGCGAGCATGGCGCTGTCGGCTTCCGTCAGCGCTCCGCGCGCAGGCACCCTGCCCTCGCAGTTCTTCGCGATCATCGACAGCGAGCGCTGCGCGAGGTTGCCGAGGTCGTTGGCGAGGTCGGCATTGATCCGGCCGACGATCGCCTCGTGGCTGTAGTTGCCGTCCTGGCCGAAGGAGACCTCGCGCAGGAAGAAATAGCGCAGCTGGTCGACGCCGTAGACGTCGGCAAGCTCGAAGGGATCGACGACGTTGCCGAGCGACTTCGACATCTTCTCGCCCTTGGAGAGCAGGAATCCGTGGCCGAAGACGCGCTTGGGCAGGGGCAAGCCGGCCGACATCAGGAAGGCCGGCCAGTAGACGGTGTGGAACCGCACGATGTCCTTGCCGATGACGTGGACGTCGGCCGGCCAGTAATGCGCGCGTGGGTTCGCCGGATCGGGAAAGCCCGTCCCGGTCAGGTAGTTGTTCAGGGCATCGACCCAGACATACATCACATGCTTCGGGTCGCCCGGCACCGGCAGACCCCAGTCGAAGGTGGTGCGGCTGATCGAGAGGTCTTCCAGCCCGCCCTTGACGAAGGAGACGATCTCGTTCCTGCGGGTCTGCGGCGAGATGAAGTCCGGCACCTCCTCATAGAGCTTCAGGAGCTTGTCCTGATAGGATTTGAGCCGGAAGAAAAAACTCTCCTCCTCGACCCATTCGACCGGTGTGCCCTGCCCACCCAGGCGCGTACCGTCGGGCTGGAGCGTCGTCTCCTCCTCGCCATAGAAAGCCTCGTCGCGGATCGAATACCAGCCCGCATATTTGGCGAGATAGATGTCGCCATTGGCCTCCATGCGCCGCCAAAGCTCATGGGTCGATGGCACATGGTCTGGATCAGTCGTGCGAATGAAGCGGTCGAAGGAGCAGCCGAGCCGCTCTTCCATCTGCTGGAAGCGCGCGGCGATGCCGTCGACGAAATCCTTCGGTGAAAGCCCGTTCTGCCCGGCGGTGCGCGCCACCTTCTGGCCGTGCTCATCCGTGCCCGTCATCGCGAAGACGTCGTAGCCGTCAAGGCGCTTGAAGCGCGCGATCGCATCTGACGCCACCATCTCATAGGCGTGGCCGATATGCGGCGGCCCATTGGTGTAGTGAATCGCGGTCGTCAGGTAGAATTTCGGGGCCGTGGCCATGGTCGATCCGGAATTTCGCTTCACGCTGCGCGCGAGCGGGCAACCGCATCCGACAGATCATGAAACATGGTCATCACCAGCGGCCGGCGGTCGAGATTATAGGTCTCAACGTCGCGGGCCGCGTGTCCCAGCTTGTCCCATACCTCCGCGAGTGGTGCAAGACGCGCCGGTTGCGCCGCAGCATGCGCGTGGAGATGGTCGGAAAGCCAGCCCTGCACGGTTTCGATCATGATCGCGAAGTCGCTCTCGCCAGCCTTGCCCGCGACATCCTCGGCCAGCGCCATCAGCGCAGTGAGGTCGAGGCCCGGCAGCGCGTCAAGCCGCGCGCGCACCGCCTCGACCAGCGCCAGCGTCTCGGGATCGACATAGGTCAAGGCGCGCTTCACCGAGCCTTCCGCGAGATGCGCGGCACGGATCAGGGCGGCTTCATCATAAGGCCCGCCCATCCGCTCGAGCGCGATCTGCCCGGCCTGCGCCACCTGCGCTTCGCCGAGCGTGCCGAAGGACATCAGCCGGCAGCGCGAACGGATCGTCGGCAGCATGCGGCCGGGCGCATGCGCCACGATCAGGAACAGCGCGCGCGGCGGCGGTTCCTCCAGCAGCTTGAGCAGGGCGTTTGCGGCGGAACGGTCCATGTCCTCGGCCGAATCGACGATGCAGACGCGCCAGCCGCCCTCGGCCGCGCTTGCTCCGAAACGGTCCAGCACGCGCCGGACGGCATCGACCGGGATATTGCTGGTATAGCTCTTGCCGTCCGGCTTCTGGATACGGCGCAGGAGATGCAGGTCGGGGTGGGATTGCGCCATCACCCGTCGCGTCGCCGGGTCGTTTTCCGGCATGGCGAGAGAGGCCGCGCCCGCCGCACGCTGCGCAGGGTCCCCAGCCGCCAGAACGAAACGCGCCGCACGATAGGCGAAGCTCGCCTTGCCGATGCCCTCCGGCCCGCCGAGCAGCCAGGCATGGTGCATCCGGCCCGAGGCCAGCGCGTCGAGGAACGCCCTCTCCTG
The DNA here is from genome assembly GCF_001429395.1 of Allobosea sp. Root381. Taxonomy (GTDB): domain Bacteria; phylum Pseudomonadota; class Alphaproteobacteria; order Rhizobiales; family Beijerinckiaceae; genus Allobosea. The sequence goes on along the minus strand of NZ_LMJT01000007.1, from coordinate 101,681 downwards.
CGCCTCATGCCCGATCAGCGCCAACGTCTCGCGCGGATGCGGCGCGCTCGGCAGGCGGTCGGGTTCGTCGCTGGTCGGGAGCATGGCTGGTCTTTCGTCTCGCTGTCGGCGCAGCCCTGTTTGAACTCGGTCGCGGCGCCGGACAAGTCGGACGCAGCCGCGCTGCTGCCTCAGGCCAGTTGCGGCGCCGGCAGGCGATCACGGATCGCGTTCCAGGCCGCCTGCGCCAGCAAGGCGGGCGGCTGCCCGGCATCGAGCACGACGCAGCGCTGCGGCTCGCCTTCCGCGACCGCGAGATAGGCCTTCCTGAGCTTGCGATGGAACGCCAATGTCTCGCTTTCGAAGCGATCGGTGCCCTCGCCCGGCGCGCGCCGCCGGGCCGCGCGAGCAAGCCCCACCTCCGGATCGAGATCGAGAATCAAGGTCAGGTCCGGCATCAACCCGTCGATGGTAACGGCTTCGAGCTCCGCCAGCAGCCCGGGCTCGATGCGGCCGAGGGTGCCCTGATAGACCCGCGTGGAATCGATGAAGCGATCGCAGATCACCCATTCGCCCCGCTGCAGCGCCGGCCGAATAACCCGGTCGATATGGTCGATACGCGCCGCCGAGAACATCAGCGCCTCGGCGAAGGGGCCATGCTCCTTCACCTGACCGGACAGAATGGCCTCGCGGATCGCCTCGGCCTTGGGCGAGCCGCCGGGCTCGCGGGTGACCTTCACGCGCAACCCCAACGCCTCGGCGCGTTGCGCCAGGCCACGCGCCAGGGTCGACTTACCCGCACCCTCCCCGCCTTCGAGCGTGATGAAACGTCCTGTAGCCACGATCGTTCTCAACTGCGGCCGAGGGCCTTGCGGACCCAGCCCGTAGCGGCCTCCATCAACGCGTCGAGCGCGCGGCTCTGCAAGCTGCCGGCATTGACGGTCTCGGCCGCATAGAGCGGAATGTCCAGCGTCTTGACCTCGCCGCGCATCACCAGCAGCCGGGCGACCTCGGCGCCCTCCTGGAGCGGAACCGTCAGCGGCCCGCGATAGACGATGCGGGCGTTCAGGCGCTCCGTGCTGCCGCGCGGGAGAAGCAGGCTCACCGGCCCACCGGCTTTGAGCCCGACGCGTCCCTTCTCGCCGCCAAAAACGCTGGCCTCTCCCACAATCTCGCCCGCCTCGAAAATGCGGCGCGGCTCGAAGGCACGAAAACCCCATTCGATGAGCTTGCGGGCTTCGTTGGCGCGGTCGCGTGCCGTCTTGAGCCCGTTGACGACGACGATCAGGCGCTGGCCGTTCTGGACCGCCGAGCCGGCAAGCCCGTAGCCTGATTCCTCAATGTTACCGGTCTTCAGCCCGTCTGCGCCGATGCCCATTGCCAGCAGTGGATTGCGGTTCTGCTGGCGGATCTTGTTCCAGGTAAACTCGCGCTGCCCGAACATCTTGTAGTGGTCGGGAAAGGTCTTGACGATGTGGTCCGAGAGCAGCGCCAGTTCGCGCGCGGTAACCTTCTGCTGCGGGTCGCCCATCCCGGTCGCGTTGCGAAAGACCGACTTCGTCAGGCCGAGCGCCCTCACCCGCTCCGTCATGATCCGCGCAAAGGTGACCTCATCGCCGGCGACTGCCTCGGCCAGCGCAATCGAGGCGTCGTTGCCGGACTGGACGATGATCCCTTGGAGGATGTCCGACAGCTTCACCCGGCTGTTGAGCTGGGCGAACATCGTCGAGCCGCCTGAGACTCCGCCGCCCTTGCGCCAGGCATTCTCGGAAATGCCGATCTCGCTGTCGAGCGTCAGCCTGCCCTGCGCAATCTCCTCGAAGGCCACCAGTGCGGTGGCGATCTTGGCCATGCTGGCCGGCGCCATCAGCTCGTCGGCGGCCTTCTCGTAGAGCACGGTCCCGCTGCTCGAATCGAGGAGAATGGCGAACGGTGCCGGCGACTGGAAGCCCTGGGCTTTGGCGGCCGGTGCCGTGAGCGTCGTTGCCAGAGCAAAAACCGCGGCAAGGCGCAGAGCCACTGCTGTCACCCGGCGGCGGCGCGGCGCCGCCTCGATGCCGCGATTGTCAGAAGTCTGGCCGAAAGCACCCATGCCCGATCTCAAACAGAGCCGGGCGTGCCCGGTCAAGGCTCGGTCGGATCAATTCCGCGACAAGGGCTGCAGCGGCTGCGGCACGAGGTTGCGATTGAGCGGATGCGACGACGAGAAGCGCTCCGCCGGCGCGCGTTCCGGCGCGGCGAACAGGCTTGCGACGCTGGTCCGATGCGGCGGCAGGGCAGCGCGCGTAACCGCGGGAACCACGAGTGGCCGCGCGCCCCTCGCGCTTCCGCCGAGATCGAAGGGCCGGCTCGGCGGCAGCGGCGCGGCCACCGGAACGCCACCGGAAGGAGCAGTCGAAACAAGAGAGGCGGCGATCGGCGCAGCCGGCGAGATCGTCCTGACGGTTTCGACCGACGCAGCCGAATAGCCTTGCGGCGCGTAGGCGCGCGCAGCGGAGGCCGTAGCATAACTCTGTGCGGCGGGGCGCGACACAGGCGTCTCGACGACCGGCTCCGGCTGGGGCTCGTCGAGATCGGCGCTGCGCGACCGTCCGGCACCGACCGCGGACGAGCTGGCGACCATGGTGCGGGCGCTGGTGCCGGGGATCGCGGCCGGCTGGCCGTCGGTGCGCAGCGTCGCCAGCAGCAGGTTGTCGTCGGAGCCGGCCAGCGATGCCTGGCCGAGATATTCGAGCTTGATGCGCGCGGTGCCGAGATGCCGGAAGGCCAGGGCCTCGGCGGTCTTCTGCGAGACGTCCATGACGCGGCCGCCATGATAGGGCCCGCGATCGTTGACGCGCACGATGATCGAGCGCTGGTTCAGCGTGTTGGTGACACGCGCATAGGCCGGAAGCGGCATCGTCGGATGCGCCGCGCTGATACCGTGGCGGTCATAGATTTCGCCATTGGCGGTGCGGCGGCCATGGAAGGCCTCGCCATACCAGGAGGCCGTACCGACGCGGGTATAGCCGACCGGCTTGTCGTAGGGCGTGTAACGCTTACCGGCAACGGAATAGCTCTTGCCGATGAGCTGACGGCCGCCGCCCTTCGGCACATCCTGGCCATCGGCGACGACGCGGGGGCTGGCGGGGCCATATTTGGAAGACGGGAAGGCGCCGATTTCCTTCGACTTGCCACGACGCGCGACCTGGTCATTTGCGCAATTGGCGAGGAATACACCGGCGAGCGCGACGCAACCGAGGCGCAGCACGCGGCTGGAAAGGCTACGAGAGGGCAAATCAAGGCCGCCGGGATCGGTCGCTGCGGAAGGGGTTTCCGATGCCGAAGGGCGATAGCCTATCATGCCGTCAATTCCGTCTTCAGGGCCAAAAACTCATATGCCGGCCAAGCCGCAAGCGGCGAAGCCAGAGTTTTCGGCCGATTCAATTAAGGGATCGTCAACGCCACGCGAGCCGCGACAGCGCCGACGGGCTATCCCGCCTGCCGTTGAGCGGGCACAAAGGTGTCGGAAATGCGGCAACTGTCAAGCCGGGCGAGGTCTCGGCCATTTTGTAGGGAACCGTGACATCGCGGCAACTTCGGCTCGAAGCTGCGTGGGCGCAGGGTCACCGGTTTGATTTTGTATTCTTGGAGTGACCGTTCCACCCGCGCATCTTGCTTCGACCGCTTGCCAAACGGTTCGGTGAACGGCATTGACTGCGGAACTGGAAGGGTGGCCGAGTGGTTTAAGGCAGCGGTCTTGAAAACCGCCGTGGGTGCAAGCCCACCGTGGGTTCGAATCCCACCCCTTCCGCCAATTCCATCGTTACTCGCCGATGAGATGTGTCCGGCCGCCCTGCTTCCGATCGCGTATCACCCATCGCGAAGCGCAAAGGGCGGTCCGATCAGTTCGGCCCGCCCTTTGCCACTATCGAGAAAACGCTTTCGATCTCAACGACTTCTCAGTCGGAACGCAGGATCACTCCCACTCGATCGTGCCGGGCGGTTTGCTAGTCACGTCGTAGACGACCCGGTTGATGCCTTTGACCTCGTTGATGATCCGAGTCGCGGCGCGGCCGAGGAAATTCATATCGAAAGGATAGAAGTCCGCTGTCATGCCGTCGACTGAGGTCACGGCGCGCAGCGCGCAGACATGGTCATAGGTGCGGTAATCGCCCATCACGCCGACGGTGCGCACCGGCAGAAGCACGGCGAAGGCCTGCCAGATCACGTCGTAGAGCCCGGCCTTGCGGATCTCGTCGAGATAGATCGCATCCGCCTTGCGCAGGATGTCGAGCTTCTCCTTGGTAATCTCGCCGGGGCAGCGGATGGCAAGGCCGGGCCCCGGGAAGGGATGGCGGCCGACGAAGGCCTCGGGCAGGCCGAGTTCGCGGCCGAGCACGCGGACCTCGTCCTTGAAGAGCTCACGCAGCGGCTCGACGAGCTTCATCTTCATGCGCTCGGGCAGGCCTCCGACATTATGGTGGCTCTTGATCGTCACCGAAGGGCCGCCGCTGAAGGACACGCTCTCGATCACGTCAGGATAAAGCGTGCCCTGCGCCAGGAAATCGGCACCGCCGATCTTGGCGGCCTCGGCATCGAAGACATCGATGAAGAGCCGGCCGATGGTCTTGCGCTTGGCTTCCGGATCGGCGCCGCATTTGGCGAGTTCGGAGAGGAAAAGCTCTTCGGCCTCAACATGTACAAGCGGGATATTATAGTGATCACGGAAGAGCGTGACGACCTGTTCGGCCTCGCCCAGCCGCAGCAGGCCGTGATCGACGAAGACGCAGGTGAGCTGCTCGCCGATAGCCTCATGGATCAGCACGGCCGCGACGGCCGAGTCGACGCCGCCGGAGAGTCCGCAGATCACGCGGCCGGTGCCGACCTGGTCGCGGATCTTCTTCTGCATCTCGGCGCGATAGGCCGACATGCTCCAGTCCGGCTTGCAGCCGCAGATCTCGACGACGAAGTTGCGCAGCAGCTTGCCGCCGTCGGGCGTGTGTACCACCTCGGGGTGGAACATGGTCGAGTAGAAGCGCCGCTCCTCGTCGCTCGCCACCGCGAAGGGCGCGTTCTCCGAGGTCGCCTTGACCGAGAAGCCCTCGGGCAATTGGGTGACGCGGTCGCCATGGCTCATCCAAACCGGATAGCGTGCCCCCTTCTCCCAGACACCGGCGAAAAGCGCCGAGGGCGCAACGATCTCGACGTCGGCGCGGCCAAACTCGGCAGCGTGGCCGCCCTCGACCTTGCCGCCGAGCTGGTGCGCCATAGTCTGCTGGCCATAGCAGATGCCCATCAGCGGGATATTGGCGGCGAAGACGGCCGCTGGAGCGCGGGGGCTGCCCTCATCCGGCACAGAAGCGGGGCCGCCCGAGAAGATCACCCCCTTCGGCTCCAGCCTCGCGAATGCCTCGCCCGCTGATTGGAAAGGGGCGATCTCGCAGTAGACGCCAATCTCGCGGATACGCCGCGCGATCAGCTGCGTCACCTGCGAGCCGAAATCGATGATGAGGATGGAGTCGTGGTGGGGCTGAGCGCTCGTCATCGCGTCCCGTTAATGGATCGCAGGGGCGCGCGCAACGCCTGCCGGCGACTCAGCCTCCGCGCTGCAGGCAGGCCAGATAGAACCCGTCCGTGCCGGTCCGCCGCGGCGACAGCTGCAGGCCATGCCCGGTCGCGAAGCGCGCGAGCAGAGAGAGGTCGCTCTCGGCCCCCTTGAGGACGTCGATCGGGGCGACCGGCGCGAACTCCGGCTGGCGACCGAGGAAGGCACGGACGGCGTCGTCGTTCTCCTCCGGCAGCACCGAGCAGGTGATATAGGCAATCCGGCCACCGGGGCGTACGAGCCGCGCGGCGCGGGCGAGGACCTCGGCCTGGTCCTTGATGCGTTCGGCGAGAGCGCCCGGCCGCACGCGCCATTTCGCATCCGGATTGCGCCGCCAGGTCCCGGAACCGGTGCAGGGCGCATCGACGAGCACGAGATCGGCCTGGCCCTCGACATCGGCCAGCGGCTCATGGCCACGCGACCGCGGAATGCGGATTTCGACCATGCCGGCGCCGGAACGCGCCAGCCGCTCGTGCAAGGGCGCGAGCCTGCGGCTGTCGAGGTCCGTAGCGTAGAGGCTACCGCGGTTGGCCATCAGCGCGGCAAGCGCCAGCGTCTTGCCCCCTGCCCCGGCACAGAGATCGATCACGGTCTGGCCGGGTTGCGCCCCGGCGAGCAGCGTGACCAGCTGCGAGCCTTCGTCCTGGATCTCGAAAGCGCCGGCGAAGAAGCCAGGTTCCGCCTGGAGCGAGGGGCCGCGCCCGTCATGGCCGGCATGGAAGCGCAGCGCGTCGGGCGACCAGGGGCCCGGCTCAGGCTGAAAGTGAGCGAGGTCCGTGAGCACGGCATCGCGGCTGGCCTTGAGGCGGTTGACGCGAAGATCGATCGGTGCGCGCTCCGCCAGCGCCTCGCCCTCGGCGATCGCCGCCTCGCCGAAGCTCGCCTGGAAGGACGACCAGAGCCATTCCGGCACGTCGGCCCGCACCCAGTCTGGCGCGCCATCGCAGGAGAACGCGGTCAGGAGCGCGGTCTCGTCGGAGCTGAGGGGCGCCGGCGCATGGTTCTCGCCCGAGAACAGTGGGGCGATCTCGGGCAGCGGCAGCCTGCGCAACCCCGCCAGCATGCCGAGGACGAGCGCGCGCGACTCCTCTGAAGCCATCGCATAACCCGACGACGCCTTGCGGCGCAGCGCGTCATAGACGAGCGAGGCAATGGCGGCGCGGTCCTTCGAGCCGGCGAACCGGCGCGAGAGACCCCAGTCCTTGAGCGCGTCGGAAGCCGGGCGGCGACGCTGGATAATGTCGTCCAGCACTTCGATGGCGGCGCTGATGCGGGCGGCAGGGGTCATGGCGGCCTTCGATTGGTCGAGAACGTTCAATATCGTCTAATTGTCGATTGAGGCGGAAGGCTTGACGCCGACGCCGCAGAGGCAGAAGACCCGTTTCGCTACGTCACCTCGGCAGGCGCTTTGCCCGGCCGGATCGGAGTCGGCGCCTCGGATCGTCAGCGAGGAGCGATTCACCGTTTTGGCCGGAAGCGCAAGGCGTTTCGCCGTTCCTTCGGGGACGCGGCGATCACGACAACAGGACGCGCCCCTCCCATGACCAAGCTTGCCCGCCTTTCCATCGCCGGCCTCTTTTTGCTCGCGCTCGGTGCCTGCGCCGCCCAGCAGCCCGACCTGACGCCGCCGCCCGCAAAGCGCCTCGACGCCAAGACCACGCTCGAGAACAGCCCGCGCCGCTGAAATAACACCTGCTGCCCGCGATCTGCGGGCAGCAGGGCTTCAACCGCCTGTCACATCACCTGACCAGGATTGCGTCCGAAACGACGCGAGCAAAGGATCGCAACGATGATGACGAAGACCTTGCTTGCCGCCGGCATTGCCGCCTGCCTCGGCCTGGCAACCGCGGTCACCCAGCCAGCCAACTCCCAGACCGCTACGCCGCCACTCTCCGGGCAGAAGCCGCTGATCGTCGGCCATCGCGGCGCCAGCGGCTACCTGCCGGAGCACACGCTCGAGGCCTACAAGCTCGCGATCGAACAGGGCGCCGACTTCATCGAGCCGGATCTGGTCGCGACGAAGGATGGGGTCCTGGTTGCCCGCCACGAGCCGATCATGAGCGGCACGACCGATGTGGCGAACCGCCCCGAATTCGCCAGCCGCAAGACCACCCGCAAGCTCGATGGCGTCGATACCAACGACTGGTTCGCCGGCGACTTCACCCTCGCCGAGATCAAGACGCTGCGCGCCAAGCAGGCCTTCGCCGACCGCGACCAGTCGCATAACGGCAAATACCAGATCCCGACCTTCCAGGAGATCATCGATCTCGCCAAATCGGAGGGCGCTCGCCTCGGTCGCACGATCGGCGTCTATCCCGAAACCAAGCACCCGATCTTCCATGCTGCGATCGGGCTGCCGCTCGAGGACCGTCTGCTCGATGCGCTCAAGGCTGCCGGCTGGACCGAGAAATCCTCGCCGGTGATCATCCAGAGCTTTGAGGCCGCCAATCTCCGTTATCTGCGCGGCAAGACCCAGGTTCGGCTTTTCCAGCTGGTCGATGCCGATGGCGTCGACCAGGATGGCGGCATCATCCTCGCCGCTCCCTTCGACAAGCCGTATGACTTCGTCGTGACGGGCGACAAGCGCACGTTCAAGGACCTTGTGACGCCCGAAGGCCTCAAGGAGATCGCGACCTATGCCGATGGCGTCGCTCCCTGGAAGCGCTATCTGATGTCGGCAAAACAGGTCATCGGTGCGGACGGCAAGCCGCAGGATCTCAACAAGGATGGCGTGATCGACGAGCGCGACCGCGTGCTGCTGCCACCGACCGATGTGGTGAAGAACGCCCATGCGGTTGGGCTGCAGGTCCATAGCTGGACCTTCCGGAACGAGCCGAAGCGGCTCGCCTCCGATTTCAAGGGCGACCCTGCGGCCGAGTACAAGGCCTATCTCGCCTTGGGTATCGATGGCCTGTTCAGCGACTTTCCTGACACGGCGGTCAAGGCACGCGACGGCAGATAGCGGGCTCGTCTCGCCGTCATGATCGAGACGTGAAAAGCCCACCCTGCGGGTCGCAGGATGGGCTTTTTGCTATTCCAGGCCGGTCTTAGTCGCAGACGCGCTCGGTGCGACGGACCTCGCCGCGGCGCGTCTCGCGGATTGTCGTGACGGTGCGGCAATCGCCCCGATCACGTACCCGCTGATAGCGCTCACGCTCACGGTAACGATCCTCGCGGCGAATTTCGCGGTCTACGGCCCGCTCGCGGGGCGAGCGGGGATCGACCTGGACCCCACCCGGACCTATATTGATCGATTGGGCATAGGCAGCGCCGCTCGTCGTTATGAGAGCAGCAAGAAGAGCCGGCATCAGGCGTTTCATGATTGGTTCCTCCAATTGGGGAGGACAACGGCCGTGGCAGGTCATTGTTCCGCGATTGCCACCATCACGATCGCCGAAACGTCTTCGGCAATACCAGAACAGCACATCATATCAATAATGTAGCGCGCCGGAATTGCCCGGCGCGCTACCGTGTTTTTGGTTGGACGGGCCTGTGCGGTCTGGAGCTTTGCTTTCCAAAGCCGAGGCCGAGCCTATCCGCCTCAGTGCAGAATCTGGCTGAGGAAGAGCTTGGTTCGCTCGTGCTGGGGGTTTTTGAAGAACTCGTTGGGTTCGTTCGACTCGACGATCTGCCCGGCATCCATGAAGATGACGCGGTCGGCGACCTGGCGGGCAAAACCCATTTCGTGGGTGACGCAGAGCATGGTCATGCCCTCCTCCGCCAGCGAGACCATGGTGTCGAGCACCTCCTTGACCATTTCGGGGTCGAGCGCCGAGGTCGGCTCGTCGAACAGCATGATCTTCGGGCTCATGCAGAGCGAGCGGGCGATGGCGACGCGCTGCTGCTGGCCGCCGGAGAGCTGGCCCGGGTATTTCGCCGCCTGCTCGGGGATCTTGACGCGCTTGAGGTAGTGCATCGCGATCTCCTCGGCGTCCTTCTTGGGCAGCTTCTTCACCCAGATCGGCGCCAGCGTCAGGTTCTCGAGGATCGTCAGATGCGGGAACAGATTGAAGTGCTGGAAGACCATGCCGACGTCGCGGCGGATCTCGTCGATCTTCTTGAGGTCGTTGGTGAGTTCCGTGCCGTCGACGATGATCTGGCCCTTCTGGTGTTCCTCCAGCCGGTTGATGCAGCGGATCATCGTGGATTTGCCCGAGCCGGACGGCCCGCAGATCACGAGCTTCTCGCCGCGCGAGACCTTGATGTTGATGTCGCGCAGCACATGGAACTCGCCATACCACTTGTTGACGCCGACCATCTCGACCGCCGTTTCAGTGTTGAGGGAGGTCGCCTTCAGGGCTGCGGGACGGGAATCGGTCGTCTTCATCTCTGCCATTGCCATGATGGTGGTTCCCTCAGCGTTTCTGGCCGGCGGCAAGACGCTTCTCGACGGCGATCGAGTAGCGCGACATGCCCCAGCAGCACAGGAAATAGAAGATTGCGGCGAAGGCATAGCCCGTCGCGCGGGTGGTCGGCGTGGCCCAGGTCGGATCGACCAGGGTTGCCTCGATTGTCCTCAGGAAGTCGAAGATGCCGACGATGGTGACCAGCGTCGTATCCTTGAACAGCCCGATGAAGGTGTTGACGATGCCCGGGATCACGATCCGCAGAGCCTGCGGCAGGATGATCAGCCGCATCATCTGCCAGTAGCCGAGGCCGAGTGACATCGCGCCTTCGTACTGGCCCTTGGGGATCGCCTGCAGGCCGCCGCGGATGACCTCGGCCATATAAGCGGCGGCGAACAGCGCGACGCCGATCAGCGGCCGCAGAAGCCGGTCCGGCGAATACTCCTGCGGCACGAAGAGCGGCAGCATGGTGTTGGCCATGAACAGCACGGTGATCAGCGGCACGCCGCGCACGAACTCGATGAAGATAACCGAGAGCAGTTGGATCGCCGGCAGTTTCGAGCGGCGCCCCAGCGCCAGGATCACGCCGAGCGGCAGCGAGAAGACGATGCCGACCGCCGCGATCAGGAAGGTCACCATCATGCCGCCCCACAGGCCGGTATCGACGCGTGGCAGGCCGGCCGAGTTCGCCAGCATTGCGATCAGTCCGAAGACTACCATGGCGAGCAGGATCAGGCGCTTGGGCCGGTGGAAGCGCTGCCATGGCGGCGCGGCCTTCTCGACCGCCAGCAGGGCCGGTCCGACCCAGAATCGCGCCAGCGACGGCACGAAAGACAGGATGAGATAGAGCAGCGCCAGCCCGAAGGTCAGCAGGATCAGGAAGCGCAGGAAGCTCTCGGCATTGTCGCCGCCGAGCAGCAGGACATAGGCGCCAATCGGCAGCAGCACGAAGAAGAAGAAAGCGCCGACCTTCTTCAGCGGCGCCCGCTCCCACAGCAGCCAGACCACGCCGAGCGCGAACATCGCGAAGACGATGTTGACGCGCCAGCGCTGCTGGATCGGATAGGAGCCGTAGATGAAATACTGGAAGCGGTCTGCGATATAGGCCCAGCAGGCGCCGACCGGCCGCCCGACCTTGTCCGCAAGGCACGCATCGCGGTTGGTGCCGCTCCAGACTGCGTCGATGAAGTAGAACTGGACCAGGCTCGGTACGCTGGTCACCACGACATAGAGGCAAGCCAGCGTCAGCAGCGCGTTGAGCGGGCTGGAGAACAGGTTGTTCCGGATCCAGGCCAGAGGCCCGGCGACGGTGAGCGGCGCGGCCTCCTGCTCCAGCGTTTCCCTGCGGACGAAAGCGTAGCGTGCGTTTTCGAGTGTTGCGTCGGTCATGCCTGCGCCCTCACCGTTCCACCAGCGCCATGCGCTTGTTGTAGATGTTCATGAACAGCGACGTCACGAGCGAGATAGTCAGATAGACCGCCATGGTGATGGCCACGACCTCGACCGCCTGCCCCGTCTGGTTCAGCACGGTCCCGGTGAAGACCTGGACCAGGTCGGGATAGCCGATCGCCACAGCGAGCGACGAGTTCTTGGTCAGGTTGAGGTAGTTCGAGGTCAGCGGCGGGATGATCACGCGCATTGCCTGCGGGATCACGACGAGCTTCAGCGTCGGCCCCGGGCGCAGGCCCAGCGCATAGGCGGCCTCCGTCTGGCCTCTTGAGACGGCCAGGATTCCGGCGCGCACCACCTCGGCGATGAAGCCGGCCGTATAGGTCGTCAGGCCGATCAGGAGCGCCACGAATTCCGGGAAGATCTGCAGGCCGCCGGTAAGGTTGAAGCGGCCCTGCTGGGGCAGGTCGAAGGAAAGCGGCTGCCCGGCGGCGAAATAGACCAGCAGGGGAGCGCCGATGATCAGGCCGAACGTGATCAGGCCGTTGGGGTATTGCCGGCCGGTGCGTGCCTGCTGCTTCTTGGACCAGCGGTAAATAACGATCGCGGCGACGACGGCGATGAAAAAGGCAATCACCACGGCCTGGAAAGCGGGCGCGAATTGCGGATTCGGCAGGATCAGGCCGCGATTATTCAGGAAGATGCTGCCAGGCAACTCGATCGAGTTGCGCGCATCCGGAAGCGGCTTCAGCACCGCATTGTACCAGAAGAAGAGCTGCAGCAGCAGCGGCAAGTTGCGGATGACCTCGACATAGATCATCGCGAGTTTCGCCAGCACCCAGTTATGGGAGAGCCTGGCGACGCCGACGAAGAATCCGAGGAACGTCGACAGCACGATGCCAATCGAGGCCACGAGCAGCGTGTTGAGCAGCCCGACATAGAAGGCCTGGCCGTAGGTGGAGCCGGAGGCGCTGAACGGAATGAGCTTCTGGTTGACGTCGAAGCCTGCCGCGTTGTTCCAGAAGCCTAGGCCCGAGGCGATCTTCTGCGCGCGCAGATTCTCGATCGCGTTCGACGCCGCTGACCAGATCAGGAAACCGACGACCGCGATCAGGAGGATCTGGTAGACATAGCCTCTGATCCTCGGGTCATAGAACAGCGAGCCCCTGCCCGGTTTTGCCGTCTCGATCGGAATGGTCGACACCTGTTAGGCCCCTTTATCGGATGTTGCGGCCGGCGATCCGACGACGGCCTGAAATGCCGTCGCCGGTCGTCTGTTGTCCGTGCCGTTCTTTGCGACGGCGCGGTGCTCGCGCGCCGCGCCGCCCTGTCAGCGGATCGGCGGGGCGTATTGCAGCCCGCCCTTGGTCCAGAGCGCGTTCTGGCCGCGTGCGATCTTCAGCAGCGAGTTGCTACCGACGTTCTTCTCGAACGACTCGCCGTAGTTCCCGACATGCTTGACGATCCGGTAGGCCCAGTCGTTGGGCAGGCCGATCGCCTCGCCGAACTTGCCCTCGGTGCCGACCAGCCGCTTGATCTCCGGGTTGTCGGATTTCAGCATCTCGTCGGCATTCGCCTTGGTGATGCCGAGTTCCTCGGCGTTCAGCATGGCGTTGTGGGTCCATTTCACGACGTCGAGCCAGTTGTCGTCGCCATGGCGCACGACGGGGCCGAGCGGCTCCTTCGAGATGATCTCGGGCAGCACGATGTGATCGGCCGGAACCGAGAGCTTCAGGCGCTCGGCGTAAAGGCCCGAGGCATCGGTCGTGAAGGCATCGCAACGGCCGGATTCATAGGCCTTGATCGTCTCGTCGGCGGTGCCGAAGGCGACGACTTCGTACTTCATGTTGTTGGCGCGGAAGTAGTCGGCGAGGTTGAGCTCGGTCGTGGTGCCCTGCTGGGTGCAGACCGAGGCACCGGCCAACTTCAGCGCGGAATCGACGCCGAGCTTCTTGCGAACGAGGAAGCCCTGGCCGTCATAGTAATTCACGCCAGCGAAGTTCAGGCCGAGCGAGGTGTCGCGCGACATTGTCCAGGTGGTGTTGCGCGAGAGCAGGTCGACCTCGCCGGATTGAAGGGCGGTGAAGCGATCCTTCGAGGAGAGCGGGATGTATTTGACCTTGCTGGGGTCGTTGAAGACCGCGGCCGAGATCGCGCGGCAGAGGTCGACATCGAGCCCGCTCCAGTTGCCTTGGGCGTCGGGAATGCCGAATCCGGCGAGGCCGGGGCCGACGCCGCAAATCAGGTTGCCCCTGGCCTTGATCTGGGCCAACAGCCCGGTCTGTGCCTGCGCGCCCCCCGCGCATACGGTCGTGACGGCGGCGACGAGCGCCGCAGCGAAAATCTTATGCATGCCTGGTTCCCCTGTTGGCGGAACGGGTTCCTGCCCGTTCTCGATTGCCTAGCAAGTCCCGGACCAAGCCCCCCGGCCTGGCAAGCCCTCCTTTGGGCCGATACACGGCCCATCCCCGGAAAAAGACCGGGCGCCGCTCTCGCGACGCCCGGTCGGTAACTCAGCGCACCGGCGGGGCGTATTGCAGACCGCCCTTGGTCCAGAGCGCGTTCTGGCCGCGCGCGATCTTCAGCAGCGAACCGCTGCCGACGTTCTTCTCGAACGACTCGCCGTAATTACCGACGTGCTTGATGATACGGACAGCCCAGTCGGTGGTCAGGCCGATGGTCTCGCCGAACTTGCCTTCGGTGCCGAGCAGGCGCTTGATCTCCGGATTCGGCGACTTCAGCATCTCGTCGACATTGGCCTTGGTCACGCCGAGTTCCTCGGCGTTCAGCATGGCGAAGTGGACCCACTTGACCAGGTTGAACCACTGCGGATCGTTGTTGCGGACCGAGGGGCCGAGCGGCTCCTTCGAGATGATCTCGGGCAGCACGATGTGCTCGTCGGGAGCCGTCAGCTTGAGACGCTCGGCATAGAGGCCGGACGCGTCGGTGGTGAAGGCATCGCAGCGGCCGGCGTCGTAGGCCTTGACCGTCTCGTCGGACGAGGCGAAGGCGACGACCTCGTACTTCAGGTTATTGGCCCGGAAATAGTCGGCGAGGTTGAGCTCGGTCGTGGTGCCCTGCTGGGTGCAGACCGAGGCGCCCGAAAGCTGCAGCGCCGAGGTGACGCCGAGCTTCTTGCGGACCATGAAGCCCTGGCCGTCATAGTAGTTGACGCCGGTGAAGAGCAGCCCGAGCGAAGCGTCGCGCGTCATCGTCCAGGTCGAGTTGCGGACCAGCACGTCGACCTCGCCCGACTGCAGGGCGGTGAAGCGGTCTTTCGCCGAAAGCGGGATGAACTTGACCTTGGCCGGATCGTTGAAGATCGCGGCGGCGATCGCGCGGCAGTACTCGACATCGAGGCCCTGCCAATTGCCCTGGGCGTCCGGCACGCCGAAGCCGGCGAGGCCGGTGTTCGAGCCACAGTTGAGGATGTTGCGCTGCTTGACCTGCGCCAGCGTCGTCGGCGTCTGTGCGGAAACCGCCGAAGCCGAGAACGCGAGGCCGAGCCCAGCGATCGCGGCTGCCATGAACTTTTTCATCGAACTCTCTCCCATTAAGGTCTCCTGCTCGCCTCGGCCAGCAGGCCGTCGTCGGTCTCGTCGCCGGCGGATCTTGAGCCCACCCGATTGCACAGGAAATTAGCGACGTCCCATTCGTCGATTGCCAGAGCCCCGCATGAGCGTCAAGCAAGGGTCCCCGCCGGCGCCGCCCCTTGTTCGCTGCATACATCACATGCGAGTTTGTGGGGGTGGTCAAGCCTGACCGCATCCCCCGCAAACGCCCTCGCGATCCCGGTTCAATGAAAAAGCTGCCTCCTTCCGACTTCGCGCGCCTTCGCGAAAGAACCCGTCTCGTCATGGCCGGGCGCGACCCCGCCGACAGCTACGGCTTCGTCAATCCGCCGATCGTGCGCGGCTCCACGGTGGTCTACCCCTCGACCGAGGACTTTCTGGCCCGCAAGGCGCGCTATACCTATGGCACGCAAGGGAATCCTACGATCGACGCGCTGGTCGCGGCAGCCAATACGATCGAGGGCGGCGCCGGCACCGTCGTCACGCCGTCCGGCCTCCTGGCCTGCACCCTGCCCTTCCTGGCGCATCTTTCCGCAGGCGATCACGTCCTGGTGACGGACAGCGTCTATCGTCCGACGCGCCATTTCTGTGAGACCATGCTGAAGCGCATGGGAATCGAGACGAGCTATTTCGATCCCGGCCTCGGCGCCGATATCGAAAGCCTGTTCAAGCCGAACACGAAGGCCGTGTGGACCGAGGCGCCCGGCTCCCAGACCTTCGAGATGCAGGACATTCCGGCGATCGTCGCCGCCGCCCATGCCCGCGACATCCTGGTGATGATGGACAACACCTGGGCGACGCCGCTGTTCTTCGACAGCCACAGATTCGGCGTCGATATCTCGGTGCAAGCCGGCACAAAGTATTATGCCGGCCATTCGGACGTGCTGATCGGCACCGTCTCGGCGCGGACGCCAGAGCTCTACGCGCAGCTGCGCGCGAGCTGGGAACAGCTCGGCATCATCATCGCGCCGGAGGACGCCTTCCTGACGCTCCGCGGCATGCGCACCATGGCCATCCGCCTCAAGGAGCAGATGCCGGCCGGGATCGCCATGGCGCAATGGCTGGCGGCGCGACCCGAGGTCGCCCGCGTGCTCCACCCCGCCCTCCCGGACGATCCCGGGCACGCGATCTGGAAGCGCGACTTCACCGGCGCCTCGTCGCTTTTCGCCATCGAACTCGCCCCGGTGTCGATGGACGCGGTGGCTGCGATGCTCGACGGCCTGACGCTGTTCGGGATGGGCGCGTCCTGGGGCGGCTATGAGAGCCTCGTCCTGCCCTTCGATTGCCGCGCCTATCGCACGGCCACGAAGCCGGGCTTCAAGGGACCGACGATCCGCATCCATATCGGCCTCGAAGACCTTGAGGACCTCAAGGCGGATCTCGACGCCGGCTTCGCGCGGCTGCGCGCTACGACCTGAACGGCCATCGCCGGCGCCGGGCTTCAGCCCGGCCCGGCGTTGGTGTCCTCGCCCCGGGCACGGGCGCGCAGCACGAATTGCAGGTTGCGCAGATAGACGAACAGGCCGAAGCCCTGTCCCACGATGAAGACGGGGTCGCGCCGATAGAGCGCATAGACGAGCAGCAGCGCCCCCCCACCGATCGAGAACCACCAGAACGTCATCGGCACGACAGAGCGCTGCGCCTTTTCGCTCGCCAGCCACTGCACCACGAAGCGCATGGTGAAGAGGCCCTGCGCGACGACGCCGAGGAGAACCCACCAGTCGATGTTGTTGACGAACACCTCGTGGAAATAGTCTCCGATCATGTTCTGGAGATCGACGAGCATCAGCGCGTCTCCTTGATGATCTGGGGAATACGCTGGCGGCGACGGATCAGCCACCACACCCCGATGAGATCCATGATGCCGACCCAGAGCCGGTCGAAGAAGCCGTAATTCGAGACGCCGCTGTGTCGCGGCCGGTCCCTGACGTCGACATGCTCGACGATGTAGCCTTCGCGCACCATCAGCGCCGGCATGAAGCGGTGCAACGCGTCGAAATAGGGCAGCGCGAGATAGGCCTCGCGCCGGAAGCATTTCAGCCCGCAGCCGGTGTCGCGCGTGCTGTCCTTGAGCAGCCAGCCACGGACGCCGTTGGCGATACGCGACTGCAGCTTCTTGAAGCCGGTATCCTTGCGCCCGACACGCTGGCCCTGCACCAGCCCGACCTGCGCGCCGGCCTTCTGGAGCGCCGCAAGCATCGCCGGGAGGAATGCGGGGTCGTTCTGACCGTCGCCATCCAGCGTGGCGACGACGGCCGAGCGGGCCTGACGCACGCCGCTGCGGACGGCCGCGCTCTGCCCGCAGGATTGCGCATGCGTGACGATGCGAAGCCAGGGCCGGCTCGCTTCTAGTTCCGCCAGCGCCGCGGCGGTGCCGTCGCTCGAGCCGTCATTGACGTAGACCACTTCGAAGGCGCCGAGCGGTTCGCAGGCCTTCTCGATGTCCGCCAGCAGCGGCCCGACATTGCCGACCTCGTTGCGCACGGGCACGACGACGCTGATCACAGGCGTGGAGGAGGATGGTTCGGGCGGAGAGGACGGATCGGTCAACGGAGCATCTTCCGGCAAAACGGCCCGCAACCTGCGTCAGGAAGGCCAGCAGGGCAAGGAACTTCGGGTTTCGGCCTCATGGGCGGGCATAGACCGCCATTTCGAGTCGTCGACCGCCATTCAGGTTGAAGCCGCGGATCATGGTGAACTGCCGCGGTGCCAGCCCCGATTGGGCGATGGCGTTCTGGAACCCGGCCGCGTGACGCGCCTCGACGAAGGCGATGCGGCAGCCGGGCTCGGCCAGAAACGCGGCGGCAGCCGCACCGTCGTTCCCCATCGCGAGGTTTGTGCCCGTCAGAAAGACCAGGCTCGGCTCGCGATAGCCGACCGTCATCACGGCCGGATCGGTACAGCCGACCGAGCGCGCCGCCTCTGCCAGCCGGGGCGACAGCTTCAACGAGCGCAGGCTCTCGATCGCGAACCCGTAGACGCCGATGCCGAGCAGCAGGCTCGCCAGCACGCAGCGCCAGAGCGCCCCTTCGAAATCGCTGCGGCGGAAGGCCGAGACGACGCCGGCGCCGACGATGAGCGTCAGCAGCAGGAAGGGCAGCGCGCTATAGGGCAAAGTGCCGTCGAGCGTCCAGTTCGCCCCGACGATGACCAGGATCAGAGCGAGCGGCACCAGCATCACCAGCAGCGCCGTCGCCACAGCCCCACGGCGGAAGCGGTCGATGCCGCCATTCACCAGCGCGAGCATGAGAAGGGCGGTCACGGCAGGATAGAGCGGCAGCACGTAATGCGGCAGCTTGGTCGGCACCGCCTCGAAGACGAGCCAGGAGGGGACGATCCAGGCAAGCAGGAAGAGCACCTGGGGCTCGCGCCGCCGTACCCAGGCGAACGGCACGGCCATCGCGGCGAAGGCAGCCGCCGGCCAGTAGGTGCCGAAGAAGATCAGCATGTAGAGGCCGGGCGGACCCCAATGCTTCTCCTGCCCCTCGGCGACCTTGCCGAGCATGTCCTGCCCGACGCTGTCGGCGAGAAAGCTGCCACCGCTCTTCATCATGATCGCGACGAACCAGGGCAGCACGACGATCAGGCAAAGCAGCAGGCCCCGGCCGAAGCGCAGCGGCGCCAGCCAGCGGAAGCTGCGCTCGCGGACGCTCAGCACGAGAATGGCGAGGCCCCAGACCATCGGAACGATCGGGCCCTTGAGCAGCAGGCCGAGCGCGGTCGCTCCCCAGAAGACGAGCCAGTTGCGCGAACTCGGCACGAAGGCGAGCGAACGGGTCCAGTCGAGCCAGGTCCTTGCCAGAGCTCCCATCGTCGCGACGGCGCAGGCGGCGAGCAGCGCATCGGTCTTGGCGATCCGCGCCTCGACGCCGAGAAGGACAGCGCCGGCCATCAACGCGGCGCCGAGAAGGGCCTGACGGGGGCCGACGAAGGCCAGCAGCGCCCAGTAGCTCAACAGCACGGTCGCGATCGCGCCGACCAGCGAGGGGATGCGATAGAGCCAGATCTGCGTGCGCGCCTCCGGCACGCCTAGCACTTCGCCTGCGGCTACCGTCGCGCTCTGAAGCCAGTAGATTCCGACCGGCTTCTTGTGCCGCGCCTCGTCTTGGAAGCGGATATCGACGAAGTCGTGCGTCTCCAGCATCTGCTTGCTCGCCTGGGCGAAGCGGGGCTCGTCGCGATCGAGCGGCTGCAATGTGTGGAAGCCCGGCAGGAAGGCGGCGAGAGACAGCAGGACGAGCAGCGCGCAGGCGCGGGCATGGCTGGCGGAAGCCAGAGCTGCGAGGCGGTCAAGCGCGGGGCTGAGCGACGGCATTATGCATCCTCAAGGCCCGGCCCGGCCGCGCCTGTCCTGAAGGCCGGAAATGGGGGACCGGCTATTCCCGAAAACCGGCGCCGCGATGACGGGCCTTTCGGGCGTGATCAAGGCGAAGCCGCCGAAACGGCTGCCGGCGCGGTTTACGCCGCATGCTGCGTCGCGGCAAGCGGAAGCCCGACATCACAGCTCGCGGCGGCGTTGCTAGCCTGATGCTTCGCCGCCGCTATGGTCGGCGGCGCAGATGGAACGGCGAGGACCGAGAGCTCGGCGCCGACGGCGCTTGTGGCACTGCCGCTGCCAACCGAAGAGGCCTAGCACGCCCCAACCGCAGAGAAGAAAAATGGCGAGCCCGGCAGGATTCGAACCTGCGACCAGCAGCTTAGAAGGCTGCTGCTCTATCCAGCTGAGCTACGGGCCCGAAGGCGAAGGCGAAAGCCTCCGCGGTCGGCTGCTCAGAGCATGATGCCGAAAAGTGGAAACTGTTTTTCGGACGGCATCAGGCTCAACTCTTTTACTAATGCGTCCACTGACCGACACGGGAGAACTTGAAATTGTCGGAATAGGCCATCGAACGCCGCACGGGCTCCTTGGGCTGCTCGACGCGATAGGGAATGCCGTTGCGCGTTGCGTAGGCGACCGCCTCGGCCTCGCTGTCGAACCAGAGCTTGAGCTGGCTCTTCATGTCGCCGGACGACGTCCAGCCCATGAGCGGTTCAATCTGGCGCGGCTGCTCGGGCTCGTATTCCAGGAGCCAGCGCTCGGTCTTGGCGGTGCCTGACTGCATGGCCGTGCGGGCCGGGCGATAGATGCGTGCGCTCATGTCTCTCGCTCGGCTCCTACCTGAAACCTGGCTGTTACCTCGTTGCGCCTCTTTCGTACCGGCCCGCACATGCGAAACCCGCGAGACGCCCGGAATGGTCGGGGCACCAGGATTCGAACCTGGGACCCTCTGCTCCCAAAGCAGATGCGCTACCGGGCTGCGCTATACCCCGACGGAACGCAAGTATATCGAATTACTCGCGAAACCACCACAGCCAGTCTTCCGGACCTGCTGCGACGGGCAACCGCATAGCACCACGCG
This sequence comes from Allobosea sp. Root381, assembly GCF_001429395.1. Classification (GTDB taxonomy): domain Bacteria; phylum Pseudomonadota; class Alphaproteobacteria; order Rhizobiales; family Beijerinckiaceae; genus Allobosea. The sequence goes on along the minus strand of NZ_LMJT01000007.1, from coordinate 81,409 downwards.
ACCGCTTTGGGAACCAGTATCGCCATCACCCGGCCCTGCCCGGTGGAACAGCCGCCGGCGCCAGCGCTCAGCGCTTAAACAGCGCGTGCTCGATGCGGTCGCCTGCCTTGATCCCGAGGGTCCGGCTGACGCCGCCATTGATCTCGAGCACCGACAGCACCGGCTCGCCGGAAGGAATAGTGCGCCGGGACAACGGCTCGGTGTTCTCGGCGATGCGGGCGATTGTGCCGTCCGCGCGGATGAAAAGCATGTCGAGCGGGATGAAGGTGTTCTCCATCCACATCGCGACCGGCTCCACGCGCTCGAAATCGAACAGCATGCCCCGGTCGGCCGGCAGGTAACGTCGATGCATCAGCCCCCTCGCCCGCTGTTCCGGCGTGCGCATCACTTCGACCTGGAAGGCATGGCGCTTGTCGCCGCTGACAATCGAAAGCGATTCGAGCGCGGAGACAGCCTGCCCCGCAGAAGCCTGCGCCATAGCCGGTGACGACGGTGCGGCAAGTGCGCCGGCGAGCGCGAACATGGCCGCGGCGAGGCCGGCTGCGAGGAATCGGGTCTTGGCCTGCATCGGCTTCGGCTCCATGGCGTTGCATCCTCCGATCCTATGACGGCGGATATGGCGCTTCTTCGACAGATACGCGTCGGGCGCAGCACAGATACCCGGCAATCCGGCGCCCCGGTCAAGCATTTCGTCAGCCTCTCGGTCGTTGTCGTCTTTCCTTCCCGGGCCGCTTGCGGCAGGGTCGCGGCCGCAAATCAGGAGACCGTCATGACTGCTCCGCGCTCTCGCTTCACGCTGCGAGCCGCTATCGCCCTCTCGGCACTTGTGCTGGCGCAGCCTGCACTGGCGGCGGATTTTCAGATCGACAATCTGCGCATCGAATTCGGCCCGCTCGTCGTCACCGCGCCGCAAGCGGCGGTGAAGGGTTCGCCGCTCGACCGCGAGGCTTTTCTTGCCCTGTTCAACGCCTCCAGCGGCGAAAGCGCCGCCCAGCGCATGGGCCGGCTCACCGCCGCCGAGATCACCGCGCCGCAGCTCTCCTATGAGCTGACCTTCGGCAGCGACAAACAGATCACGACCTATCGCGACATCCGCTTCAGCAACATCCGCGATGGCAAGATCGGCCGGGCCGAGGCGCCGAGCGGAACGTTCAAGGCGGTGGGCGGCTCGGGGCCGATGAACGGCACCATCGCCCAGAGCAGTTTCGAGGACTTTGACCTGCGCCAGACTGCGCGGATCTTCACGGAGAAGGCTGAAGCCGGAGCCGACGCTCCGATGACCGTGCTTCTCGGGCGCCTGGACCAGGGGGCGCAGGCGTTCGACATGGGCCCGCGCGGCAAGATCGCGGTCGGCCGGACAAGCGCGCGAGCCCTGGCGGCGAAGCCCGGCCCGACGCCGCTCGGCGAGGTCGTGGCGCAACTCCTCAGCGAAGCCGACAAGCTCGACACGTCGATCGCCGACCCCAAGGCCGAGATGAGTCCGGCTGAAAAGGAGGCTTCGAAGCGTCTTGGGCTGTCGATTCTCTCCCTGTTCGAGACGGTCGATTACGGCAGCGGCGAAATGCGCGATATCGCGATGACGCTGCCGGTGCCGCCCGATGCGACGAAGCCCAATCAGAAAGCGGCAGGGCCGCAGAACGTCGACCTGAAGATGGCGCGCATCGCCTATGGCGAGGACACGCCGGCGAAATCCGGCGTCGCCATCGAAGGCATGCAGTTCTCCGGCGCCGGCGCCAAGGGCACGATCGATTCGATCAGTTCCTCCGGCTTCTCCTTCGGCTCCATGCTGAAGGCGCTTCAAGAGGATCTCACCAAGCCCGAGGCCGAGCTGACGGACATCGACTGGCGCCGCTATGTCCCGACAATCGGCACGATCCGGCTGGCCGGCCTCTCCGTCGATGCGCCGCCGGTCCTGCCTACCGGGCAGCCGATCAAGATCAGCCTCGGCACCTTCGAACTGACGGCCGGCGAACAGCTCAACGGCATCCCGACGAGCCTCGCCCTGACCATCGACAAGCTGGTGACACCCATCACGGAGGGTAGCGGCAACCCGGCGGCCCGCGACATGATCGCGATGGGCATCCGCTCGCTCGATCTGTCGGCAAAGCTCGACCTTGCCTGGGAGGCGGCGCGCAACGAACTCGCCATTCGCCAGATCTCCATCGGCGGCGCGAACCTGGCGCGCCTCGAGGCCTCGGCGACGCTCGGCAACGTGACGAAGGACCTGTTCTCGAGCGACACCGCCCTCGCCCAGGTCGCAGCGCTGGGCGCGACCGCGCGTGGCCTCAACGCGAAGCTCGAGAATTTCGGTCTGGTCGAGAAGCTGATCGCGAACGAGGCGCGTAAGGCGGGTCGCAAGCCGGAGGAAATGCGGCAGCAATATGCGATGATCGCCAGCCTTGGCCTCTCCGCGATCCTCGGACCGTCCGATGCCGCCAAGGCGCTTACGGCTGCGGTGTCGCGTTTCGCCGCCAAGCCGGGTACGCTGACGGTCGAGGCAAGCGCCAAATCGGCCAGCGGGCTCGGCCTCGCCGACGTGATCACGATCACCGACCCGACCGAGATCCTTGAGAAGATCGACGTCAAGGCTACAGCGCAGTGAGTCACGCGCCCGACCCGGCCGGCGCCTTGCCGGCAGAGGACGCCGATTGGCGGCCGGGGCCGTTGGTCGCATGGTGGGCGGGCCTTGCGCCCGTGGCGCGGGGCTTCCTGCGCAAGCGCATCAACCCCTACAACCAGACGCGGCTGCACCTCGCCAAGCTAATCGCGAGGCGGCACGGCCAGGTCGCGGTCGGCGCCTGGACCTATGGCCGGCCCAAGGTGCGCTTTCCCGAGAGCGGCGCGAAGCTCAGCATCGGCCGTTACGGATCGATTGCCGACGGGGTCGAGATCTTGCTCGGCGGCAATCATCGCACCGATTGGGCTACGACCTATCCGTTTCCGGAAATGCCTGATCTCTGGCCGGCGGCTGCCGGCATCGAGGGCAGCCATACAACGCGTGGCGACGTCCGAATCGGCCATGACGTCTGGCTCGGCTCGCAATGCATGGTGCTCTCCGGCGTCACCATCGGCACTGGCGCGGTTGTCGCTGCCCGTGCCGTCGTCAGCCGCGACGTGCCGCCCTATTCCGTCGTCGGCGGCAATCCTGCCAGGGTGCTCAAGCTGCGCTTCGACGAGGAGAAGATCGCGGCGCTTCTCGCCAGTCGCTGGTGGGAACTGCCGCCCATGACCGTGAACGAACTGATGCCGCTCCTGATGTCCGAGCGCGTCGACGATCTGGTGGCGGCGGCTAGGAGGCACACAACGGGCGATGCTTGAGCGCCAGCGCGGGGTTGCTCAGGGCAATGCCTCCAAGCCCTCGCGTGAAATCGCCGACCGACCTCGGCGCCAGGCCAACCCGCCGGCGCAGGAGCCGGCATGGGCAAACATCTTCTCGCGCCTGAACAACAGGCCGTAACCCACTGCCTTTGCGGCATTCTCGAACATTCTGATGATCGACGGCGGCCGCAAGCCGTATTTTCCGGCGACATAACCTTCGGACCAAGCGAGATGCCAGCGTGCCTTGAAGCGTCGCTCGGGCGACGGCGCGCTGGAACGGCCGCGCCCATGCCCTGCCTCCGCTTCGTGGACATGTACGAGTGCGTGCCCTGCATCGCGCATGCGCCGGCAGAGATCGTCATCTTCGTAGAACAGGAAAATCCGCGGATCGAAGCCGCCGAGAGAGATGAACAGTTCCCGGGGGATCAGCAGGCAGGCGCCGGAAAGGAACGGCAGGCAGGAGTCTCCCTCCGGGATCGGCATGGCGCCCGAGCGGTTGAGATGCGGCGGCGAGAGCAGCGAGCGCGGCTGCAGGAAGACCCTGCCCGACGGTTCGACGATGCGCGGCGCCAGCATCCCGGCATCGCGATAGCGCCCGGCCGCGGCCAGTAGTTTCGCACCAGCGCCGGGCCGGATCTCGACATCGGGATTGACGATCAGGACATAGGGCGAGTGGCTTGCAGCCACGCCGATGTTGTTAGCGCGGCCATAGCCCTCGTTGCGCGGATTGCGGATGACAGTCGCGCCATGCGCCCGCGCGACCTCGGCGCTGCCATCCTCGCTCGCATTGTCGACCACGATCGCGGGAATACCTTCCACCGCCAGCGCCGAAAGGCAGTCCGGCAGGACCTCGGCACTGTCATAGGCGACAACGATAGCGGTGATCGGGCTGGCGGTCGGCATCGGCGCCTTGTGGCCGCGATGACGCGCGGGACGCAAGCGAAATTCAACGCCGGCCTAGCGCGCCGACTTCGCGCTGCACCGACCAGCGTTCTTCAGCGCTGCAGGCGCGAGGTGCTTTGTAGGATTTGACGGCGAAGGCGGCATTGGCTGCCGCAAAGCGCTGGCGTTCCTCACGCCCAAGTCCTGCCATCACATGGACCCGGTCGACCCGCAGTCCGCAATCATAGGCGCGAGAGACCCGCGCTGCCGCGAATTCAGGTGTGCCCGGTGTCGGACCGGCTGTCGTGCAGGCCGCCAACCCGAGCAAGATCGGCAAGGAAAGGAACAGCCTTGGCGCGGGCATCGGCTTGGTGGCGTTGCTTAGAGAGCGCTGAAATCGCCGGCGCGGATCGGCACCATCTTCGCCTTGATGGTCGCGCGTTCCTCGGGATCGCACGCCTGCGGCTTGATGCCGTGGTTGATCGTTTCGGCCTCTGAGATCGTGACATAGGTCGCGCGGGCGCTTGCGAGCTGCTCCGGCGTCGCACCCCGCGCGCGCTCGGAGGCGATGAAGCGCTCCAGCGTGCTGGCGCGCGGAGCCCCGGCCCGGCAGGCGACAGAGCGCGAGACCAGATTCGCCAGTTCCGAAGCACGCCCCGCACTCGGATTGGCGGGGCCGGAGACGCAGGCGCCGAGCGGAACCGCCACGGCAGAGACGAGCGCGAGCGCCCGCAGGACGGGTAGGCCAGGCATCGTCAGATCAGCCGTTCTTTTCCGGAGCGTTGATGCGCAGATGTGCTTCCCGAAGCTGCTTCGGAGACGCCTCCGCGGGGGCGCCCATCAGGAGATCGACAGCCTGCTGGTTCATCGGGAACAGCGCGACCTCGCGCAGGTTCGTCGCGCCGGCCAGCAGCATGATGATGCGGTCGATGCCTGCCGCCATGCCGCCATGCGGCGGCGCGCCGTACTGGAAGGCGCGATACATCCCGCCGAAGCGCTCGATCACCGTCTCTTCGCCATAGCCGGCGATCTCGAAGGCTTTCACCATCGCTTCCGGCTTGTGGTTGCGGATGCCGCCAGAGGCGAGCTCGAAGCCGTTGCAGGCGATGTCGTACTGGAAGGCCTTGAGCGAGAGCGGGTCTTCCTCGTTGAGCGCCTTCAGCCCGCCCTGCGGCATCGAGAAGGGGTTGTGCGAGAAATCGACCTTCTTCTCGTCCTCGTTGTACTCGAACATCGGAAAATCGACGATCCAGGCGAAAGCGTAAGCGTTCTCGTCGATCAGCCCGAGTTCCTGGCCGACCTTGTTCCGGGCGAGACCAGCGAATTTGTAGAACTTGTCCGGGTCGCCGGCGGCGAAGAAGCAGGCGTCACCCGGCTTCAGGCCCATCTGCTTGACGATCGCGGCGACGCGCTCGGGGCCGATGTTGTTGGCGATCGGCCCCTGCCCTTCGCCGTCCTCCTTGATCATCAGATAGCCGAGGCCCGGCTGGCCTTCGCCCTGCGCCCAGGAGTTCATCCGGTCGCAGAAAGCGCGGCTTCCACCCTTCGGTCCCGGAATCGCCCAGACGCGGTTCTTCTCGCCCTCGAGGATGCGGGAGAAGACCTTGAAGCCGGAACCACGGAAATGCTCGGAGATGTCCTGCATAACCAGCGGGTTGCGCAGGTCTGGCTTGTCGGAGCCGTATTTCGCGATCGCCTCGGCGTAGGGAATGCGCGGCCAGCCCTTCGTGACTGACTTGCCGTTGCCAAACTCCTCGAAGATACCGGTGATCACCGGCTCCATCGTGGCGAACACGTCCTCCTGCTCAATGAAACTCATCTCGACGTCGAGCTGATAGAACTCGCCCGGAAGGCGGTCGGCGCGCGGATCCTCGTCGCGGAAGCAGGGTGCGATCTGGAAATAGCGGTCGAAGCCCGCCATCATCAGCAGCTGCTTGTACTGCTGCGGCGCCTGCGGCAGCGCGTAGAACTTGCCCGGATGCAGCCGGCTCGGCACAAGGAAATCGCGTGCGCCTTCCGGCGAGGAAGCCGTCAGGATCGGCGTCTGGAACTCGGAGAAGCCGGAATCCTTCATGCGCTGGCGCATCGAGTCGATGACCTTGGTGCGGAGCATGATGTTGTTGTGCAGCTTCTCGCGGCGCAGATCGAGGAAGCGATACTTCAGCCGCGTGTCCTCAGGATATTCGAGGTCGCCGAAGACCGGCAGTGGCAGCTCGCCGGCCGCGCCCAGAACCTCGATCGCGGTCGCGAAGACCTCGACCGCGCCGGTCGGCAAGTTGGCGTTCTCGGTGCCGGCGAGGCGCGCCTTGACCTTGCCGTCGATGCGCACGACCCATTCGGAGCGCAGCGTCTCGGCCGTGGCGAAGGCCGGCGAATCCGGGTCGATCACGACCTGCGTCATGCCGTAATGGTCGCGAAGGTCGATGAACAGCAGGCCGCCATGGTCGCGGATGCGATGGCACCAGCCCGAGAGGCGGGCCTGCGAACCGATGTCGCTGTCGCGGAGGGCGCCGCAGGTGTGGGAACGGTAGCGATGCAGGGTCACGGAGCTGCTCTCTTCGGAAATCGTTCGGACGCAAGGACGCTCTAGCGAGCTTGGTCGCGCAGGCAATCTTTCGCGTAAGCACACGCGGGCGGCCCGAATGTCAAGAACGCCCGCGACATGGCGATGTTCACTCTGCTATGAGCGCCTCATGAACCTGATCGCCACCACCGCCGACCTTGCCGATGCCTGCGCCCGGCTGGCCGAGCACCCCTTCGTCACCGTGGACACCGAGTTCCTGCGGGAGACGACCTATTACCCGAAGCTCTGCCTGATCCAGCTCGCCTCGCCCGAGGAGGCCGTCCTGGTCGATCCGCTGGCCCCCGAGCTCGACCTGGCGCCCTTCCTGGCGCTGATGGGCAACCCCGCCGTGGTCAAGGTCTTCCACGCCGCGCGGCAGGATCTCGAGATCGTCTGGATGATCGGCAGGCTGATCCCGACGCCGCTCTTCGACACGCAGGTCGCCGCCATGGTCTGCGGCTACGGCGACTCGGTTGGCTACGAGCAACTCGCCAACGACTTCGCCAAGGCGCGGATCGACAAGTCGTCGCGCTTCACCGACTGGTCGCGCCGGCCCCTCAACGAGGCGCAGCTCACCTATGCCGAGGCCGACGTCACCCATCTGCGCGACGTCTATCTAGCGCTGAAAGCCGATCTCGGAGGCACTGGCCGCGAGAGCTGGGTCGCCGAGGAGATGGCAGTTCTGACCTCGCCCGGAACCTATGAGGTCAAGCCGGAGAACGCCTGGCAGCGGCTCAAGGGCCGCCTCCGCAAGCCCAGGGAAATCGCCGTGCTCATGGAGCTCGCCGCCTGGCGCGAGCGGGAGGCGCAGACGCGCGACGTGCCGCGCCAGCGGGTGCTCAAGGATGATGCGCTCATGGACATCGTCCAGCGCGCGCCGCGTTCGGTCGAGGCGCTGGCGGAGCTCCGCTCGGTGCCCAATGGCTTCGAGCGCTCGCGCTCCGGCGGCGAGGTTCTGGCCGCGATCGAGCGCGGGCTGGCACTGGACCCGAAGACCCTGCCCCGGCTGGAGCGGGACCGCGGGCGCGGCGGCAACGGTGCCGTGCTCGATCTGCTCAAGGTGCTGCTCAAGGCCGTCGCGGAAGCCGAGCGCGTCGCGCCGAAGATCATCGCTTCGACCGATGACCTCGAGGCCATCGCGGCCGATGACGAGGCCGATGTTCCCGCCCTGCAGGGCTGGCGCCGTGGCGTCTTCGGCGAGAAGGCGCTGGCGCTCAAGAGCGGCGAACTCGGCCTTCGCGTCATGCGCGGCCGGGTCGTCGTGGGCTGATCCCGCAGGGCCGCGCTGCCTCTCGGATCACGCCCACCATCAGTTGACTTAACTCAGCAGGCGTCCGCTGAAGCCGCGACTTACATAGGCCTGAGCGCCCGTCGGTCGATCCGGATCAAGCCCGGACTGATGCTGCGGCTCGGCGCAAAATCGGCCGCCTTCGAGAACCTTCAGAGCCGGGCGATCTCGTGCTCGCGTCCGAGCAGTTTGGCGAGCTGCTTCAGCCGGCCGATGACGCGTTCGCTCGCGAGCTGGCGCAAATCCTCCGGCAAACGGAGGACCAGCCGGCCGTCGACGCAGGATGCCTGCATGCGCGGCAGCAGGCCCGCCATTCCAGCCGAGAGCAGATAGGCAACGCGGAAGATCGCGGCCAGCAGCAGCGCCCGTTCGAGGATCGGCGGCGGAAGCAGGGAGCGCAAGGCGGCAGCCGCTGCCGACGATGACTTCAACCCGGCATAGCGGTGAAAGATCGACAGTGCCAGGAAAGCCCGCTCGACATGATCGACCCCGGTGAAATAGGCGTGGGCGATGACGTTCATGCTCTGCTCGCCGCGATAGTCGGGGTGGGCGCGCCAGCCGATGTCGGAAAGCAGGCAGACCGCCTCGATCATCCGTTCGGAAAGGCCGTGCGTCGGCAGGCCCGCCGACTCCAGAATGGTGCGGCTCCAGGCGATGAGATCGTCGGCGTGGCGCGGATCGCGCGCCCGCAGATGGTTGTAGTCTCGGGCCGAGCGCAACAGCGGATCGGCGGCGCGTTCCGCCGGCGAAAGCTGCTCGTGCAGCAGGCCTTCGCGCACCCCTTGCGCCGAGATGATGATGGAGCGCGGCCTGCCGCGCTTGATCAACTCGTCGAGGACCAGTGCCCCATAGGCGAGCAGCGGGCGCCGGGCCGACGACACCGAGTCGATCGAGTCGAGCCCCGTCAGGTCCGCCTTCTCCACCAGCTTGACGAAATCGGCGACATCGCGCGCCGACAGCGCATAACCGTGCATCACGTTGAGCGGGTAGTTCACCTGATGCTGGTGGAGGGTCGCGAGCGCCCGCCAGGTTCCGCCGACGGCGTAGAAATCCCGCCCCCGCATCGCCGCGACCTGAGGCAGTTTGTCCAGCTCGTCCTTGACGATCTTCTCGGCCTGCCTGAGCGAATTCTTCGAGCGATCGAGGAGGGCGAGGCCGCCGAGCGGTACGCTCGCCCCCCGCCCCGTCTTGCCCCCGGCAACCGAGATCAGCTCGAGGCTGCCGCCGCCGAGGTCGCCGACGACGCCGTCCGGATTGTCGAAACCCGAGAGGATGCCCAGCCCGGACAGTTCAGCCTCGCGATCGCCCGAGATCAGCTCGATCGGCTGACCGATCGCCTCCTCGGCGCGTGCAATGAACTCCGGGCCGTTGCTCGCATACCGTGCCGCGGCGGTGGCGATCACCCGGATGGCGCCGACATTCATGGCCTCGCACAGGATGCGGAAGCGCATCAGTGCCGCGACAGCCTTCTCCATCGCATCCGTCGCCAGCCGGCCCGTGCTGGCGACCTGGCGCCCGAGCCCGGCCATCTCCTTCTCGTTGAAGACCTGCGCCGGCGCTCGCGCGACCATCTCGTAGACAACGAGCCGGACGGAGTTCGAACCGATATCGACGATCGCCAGCGAGCCGTCGCCCAGCCCGAGGCGGCCAGGCGCGTTCAGGACCTCAGCCCTTGCGGCTGCCTCGCCGTGAAAGAGACCGGGGGCTTGAATTGGAGAGTGATTTTCCACGTCCTGACAGACTCGGGTTCGTCATGAAATATTTGTGGGCGTTGAACGACTCTTCGTTCGGCGCCGGGACAATGCGTCGGGAGCCGCCATCGGGCAAGATCGTCCAGCTCTGTTCGTTGTCGAGGAAGTTCGCCAGCATGATCTGCTCGAGCAGTTGCTGGTGCACCGTCGGGTTCAGGATCGGCGTCAGCGCCTCGACGCGGCGGTCGAGATTACGCGGCATCAGATCCGCAGACGAGATGTAGAGCTTCGCCTTGGGCGACGGCATCCCATGGCCGGCGCCGAAGGCATAGACGCGGGTGTGTTCGAGGAAGCGCCCGATGATCGACTTGACCCGGATGTTCTCGGAAAGCCCCGGAATGCCCGGCCGCAGGCAACAGATGCCGCGAACGACGAAATCGATCTCGACGCCGGCCTGGCTCGCATCATAGAGCGCGTCGATGATCTCGGGGTCGACCAGCGAGTTGCACTTGCCCCAGATCGCGCCCTTCCGGCCCGCCCTGACATGCGCGACCTCCTCGGCGATGTCGGCGAGCAGGCGCTGCTTCAGCCCGGATGGCGAGACCGACATCAGCTCGAGTTCCGCCGGCTCGGCATAGCCGGTGATGAAGTTGAAGACGCGGGCGACGTCCTGCGACATCACCGGATCCGCCGTGAAGAACGAGACGTCCGTATAGATGCGCGCCGTGATCGGGTGGTAGTTGCCGGTCGCGATATGGCAATAGCTCGTCAGCTGCCCCGCCTCGCGCCGGACCACCAGCGAAAGCTTGGCATGGGTCTTGAGCTCGATGAAGCCGTAGACGACCTGGACGCCGGCGCGCTCCATCTCCTTGGCCCAGCGGATGTTCGCCTCCTCGTCGAAGCGCGCCTTGAGTTCGACCAGCGCCGTCACCGACTTGCCGGCCTCCGCCGCCTCGGTCAGCGCCTTGACGATCGGCGAGTTGGACGAGGTCCGGTAGAGCGTCTGCTTGATCGCGACGACGCTGGGATCGCGCGCCGCCTGCTGCAGGAACTGCACGACGACGTCGAAGGACTCGTAGGGGTGATGGACCAACAGGTCCTTCTGGCGGATCGCCGCGAAGCAGTCGCCGCCATGCTCGCGGATCCGCTCGGGGAAGCGGGCGTTGTAGGGCTTGAACTTCAGGTCCGGCCGGTCGACGCCGACGAGCTGGGCGAGTTCGTTCAGGCCGATCATGCCGTCGACGGCAACGACCTCGTCCTCGTCGACCTTGAGCTCGCGCACGATCATCTTGCGCAGATGCGCCGGCATGCCGCTGCTGATCTCGAGACGGATGACGACGCCGAGCCGACGTAGCTTGAGCATCGTCTCGAAGACGCGCACCAGGTCCTCCGCCTCCTCCTCGATGTCGAGATCAGTATCGCGGATGACGCGGAAGGATCCGGTGCCCTTGACGTCGTAGCCCGGGAACAGCTTGGCGATGAAGAGCGAGACCGCATCCTCGAGCGTGATGAAGCGGCGCAGGCCCTCGCGCGCGAGATCAGGCAGCTCGATGAAGCGATCCATCTTGCTCGGCACCCGGATCAGCGCATCGAGCTGGCGGCCGTCGCTGATGCGCTCGAGCGCCAGCGCTACGGTGAAACCGAGATTGGGGATGAAGGGAAAGGGGTGCGCCGGATCGATGGCCAGCGGCGTCAGCACCGGAAAGACGTAGTTGAGGAAGTAATCCTCCAGCCAGACGCGTTCCTGCGCGCCGATGTCGCCCGGGCCGAGAAGATGGAGCCGATTCGCGTGAAGATCGTGCTTGAGCTCGCTCCAGCGAGCCTGCTGATCGTCGGTCAGCGCTGCGACCGCCCGGCCGATCTGGCCGAGCTGCTCGGCCGGGGTCAGGCCATCCTGGCTTGGGGTAACGACGCCGGCCTTGAGCTGTTCGCGCAGTCCCGACACCCGCACCATGAAGAACTCGTCCAGGTTGGCGGCCGAGATCGACAGGAAGCGCAGTTGCTCCAGCAGCGGGTGATTGCGGTTGGAAGCCTCCTCCATCACCCGGCGATTGAACTGCAGCCAGGACAGCTCGCGGTTCATGAAGCGGTCGGGCAGCTGCCGCAACGGGACGGTTCCGTCGGCGGGAACGGCTTCCACGGCCTCGATGGCGCTCTGCTGCGAGTTCATGCTCTTGGCTCTCGTTCCGGTTGCTGCTCTGGCCACGTCGGTCTCCCTTTGCAGGGTCTTGAGCCATCCTAGCGTGACGGTTCGATGACGCAGGACACATCATTTCCGGCCGGACTGCCACCCCGATCCGGGCAGCGCCTTACTCTTCCGCAACGAGCCCGGCCAGCACCTCGGTTGCGAGCGCCCTCGTGACGCGGCGCCCGCGCTCGAGCGACAAGCGGTCGAGCGCGTCGACGAGAGCCCGTGCGGCGGCAAAGGAGCGCTCCATCCGCAGCACCAACGCGTCGATGATGCCCGTATCGACGACGAGCTGACGGTCGATGAAGAGCTTCACCAGCACGGCCCGCAGCAGCGCGTCGTCCGGCGGCTCGATCGTCGCCTGGGGCGCAAGCCGAAGCCGGGACAGCAGGTCCGGGACGCGCAGTCCCCAGCGGTCCGGCGCCTCGCGCGCCGTCAGCAGCAGGAAGCCGCCACGCGCCTTCACCGCGTTCATCAGGTGGAAGAGGGCGGCCTCGTCGCTCAGGCCGCGGTCGCAATCCTCGACGACCAATGCCCCGCCCGAAACCAGATGCGGGACATTGGCGTCCACGACTTCGGAGGCCTGCACGGTCCAGGCATGGGCGGCCTTGGCCCAGATCGCGGCGAGATGGGTCTTGCCGGCGCCTTCGGGGCCGACGAGCCGCAGCCAGGCGTCCGGCCAGGCCGGCCAGGCTTCGACGAGGCCATAGGCCGCCTCATTCGAGGGACCGACAAGAAAATCCTCGACGCCGTAGCGGCTATCGATTGGCAGGTCCAAGGCGAGCTGACGAGGGCGGCCCTGCAGCTCAGCCATCGGAATCGATCCGTGCCTGTACCTCCGCGGCGCGCGTGGCATCGCCGCCATGATAAATGTTGCTTGCCAGATATTGTCGGAGCGCAAATCGGCAGAGCACGCCGATGACGGCCGCCAGCGGCACCGCCAGCAGGAGCCCGACGAAGCCGAACAGCGAGCCGAAGGCAAGCAGCGCGAACATCAGCCAGACGGGGTGCACGCCGATCGAATCGCCGACGAATTTCGGCTGGAAGATATTGCCTTCGAGGAACTGCCCCGCCGCGAAGACGGCGAGCGTGGCCAGCGGCCAGGTCCATTCCGGCCAGAACTGGACGATGGCGACGCCGACCGAAAGCACCAGGCCCGTCAGCGAGCCGACATAGGGGATGAAGGAGAGGAAGCCCGAGATGATGCCGATCAGGGCGCCGAAATTGACGCCGAGCAGGCTCAGGCCCACCGCATAGAAAAGACCCAGCAGCAGGCAGACCAATGCCTGCCCGCGCAGGAAGCCGGCAATCGCGACGTCCATCTCGCGCAGCAATCCGCGGATCGTCTCGCGGTGCTCGAGCGGTAGCCAGCTATCGACCGTGGAACACATCCTGTCCCAGTCGATCAGGAGATAGAAGGCGATGACCGGTGTCAGGACCAGAAGCGAGAACACGCCGATGATCGCCGTGCCGCCGGTCCAGAGCGACTGAAGCAGCCCGCCGACCCATTTGGTCGCTTCGCCGACGAGATTGCCGAGCGAGTTCTGCGCCTCCTCCGTCAGCTTGGTGCCACCGAAGCGCTCGATCCAGGGGCCGCCCTGCTCGATCACCAGTGCTTGAAGCTTGGCCGCATCGGCCGGCAACCGTGCCACGAGGCCCGCGAGCTGCTGCCCGAGCAACGGCGCCAGCAGGACGAGGGCCAGCACGAAGACCAGCAGGAAGACGAAGAGAATCGCGATCGTCGCTGCGAGCCGGCTCATTCCCGCCTTCTCCAGCCGGTCGGCCAGCGGATCGAGCAGATAGGCGAGCGCCAACGCGGCGACGAACGGCAGCAGCACATCGCGCAGCAGAAGGAGCAGCAGGACGAAGACGACCAGCGAGGCCAGCCAGAAGCCGATTTGGCGTTGCAGGGTCATTTCCAGGCCTTTCGCGGATCCGGCTGTGCGCGCTTGTCAAACAGAGGCAGCCGCCGCTTGTTCAACCGGCTGCGGGCAAGCTGCCATAGGGCAAGACCAGAAGGTCAGCTAGGCTGGCATCGAAGCCCGCGTCAACAACACGGCCGCTGTTGACGCGGCGATTTGGTATTCACCCGGCGGCGCTGGATGGCTTCGTCGCCACCTCGGATGGCGGTATCCGCCGATGCCCCAAAGCATGCTGGGTTCTCTCGAAAACACGCCATCATCCCTGACAGCCTGCGAAGCAACCCCGGGATGACGGCACGGTTCCGCACGAAATCAGAGCACTCTCTAATCGATATCCTCGACCTCGACTTCCGTGCCGTAGACCCGCTGGGCCAGGGAGGCCTCCATGAACGGATCGAGCGCTCCATCCAGCACCTCGGAGGGGTCGGTCGAGCTGACCCCCGTCCGCAGATCCTTCACCAGCTGATAGGGCTGCAGCACGTAAGAGCGGATCTGGTGGCCCCAGCCGATATCGGTCTTGGAGGCCTGCTCGGCATTCGCCTTCTCTTCCTGCTTCTTCAGCTCGACCTCATAGAGGCGTGCGCGCAGCATGTCCCAGGCCTTGGCACGGTTCTTGTGCTGCGAACGCTCCTGCTGGCACGACACCGCGATTCCCGTCGGGATATGGGTGATGCGCACTGCAGAATCGGTCGTGTTGATGTGCTGCCCACCAGCGCCCTGAGCCCGGTAGGTGTCGATCCGGCAATCCGACTCGTTGATCTCAATGACGATGCGGTCATCGACGACCGGATAGACCCAGACCGACGCAAACGAGGTCTGGCGGCGAGCATTTGAATCAAACGGCGAGATGCGCACCAGCCGGTGCACGCCGCTTTCCGTCTTCAGCCATCCATAGGCGTTGTGACCCTTGAACTGCAGCGTCGCCGACTTGATGCCGGCCGTGTCACCATCCTGGTATTCGAGCGTCTCGACCTTGAACTTCCGCCGCTCGCCCCAGCGCCGATACATGCGCAGCAGCATCTCGGCCCAATCCTGGCTTTCCGTGCCGCCGGCGCCGGGATGGATCTCGATGTAGGTGTCGAGCATGTCGGCCTCGCCGGACAGCAGGGTTTCGACCTGCAGCCGCGCCGCTTCGACCTCGACGGCCTTGATCGCCTGCTCGCCTTCGGTGATCGAGGCGGCGTCATCCTCCATCTCGCCGAGTTCGATCAGCGTCAGCGCATCGTCGAGGTCGCGCTCGAGCTTGGTGATGCCCTCGATCTGGGTCTCCAGAGAGGTGCGTTCACGCATCAGCTTCTGCGCGGCGTCGGCATCGTTCCAGAAATCGGGGCCTTCGGAGAGGGCGTTCAGTTCCGCGAGGCGGCGTTGAGCGACATCCCAGTCAAAGATGCCTCCTCAGCAGTCCGATCGACTGCTTGGCGTTGTCGTGTTGCGTCTGGATCTCTGGGCGCATGCAAAAGGCCTTGGATGGAAAACGAAGGGTTGGGATAGGGCTGAACGGAGCCGCTGTAAACGGCATGACGAACTCACCCGTCATGCTCGACCTTTTGGCGAGCATCCACATCCTGAGCACAGGTCCCGACGAGCGAAGACGTGGATGGTCGGGACAAGCCCCACCATGACGGACAGGTCTGTTAGTACAATCCGCCCGTACCGGAGCCGACGCCGCGCCCGCCGCCCGGCGCCACGCTGAACGGGGCCGAGCCATCGCCGGCGGCGCCGATGACGGAGTAGCTGTCCGGCGGCGCCGTGCCTGGCTTGAAGGCCTCGAGGATGCCGCCCTCGCCGCCCGAGCGCATGCCGGTCCTGGGGTCGACCCGGATCAGCTTGATACCGGCCGGAACGCGGAACGGGGTTGCAGGCTTGTCCTTGAGGGCCGCCATCATAAAGTCGCGGAAGATCGGCGCGGCGTATTGGCCCGCCGTCGCCGAGGTGCCGAGTGACTTCGGCTTGTCGAAGCCCATATAAACGCCGACCGCGAGGTCCGGCGAGAAGCCGACGAACCACACGTCCTTGGCATCGTTGGTCGTTCCCGTCTTGCCGGCGAGCGGCTTGCCGACGGACTTGACCACGGTCGCCGTGCCGGCGTTGACCACGCCTTCCATGACCGAGACCATCTGGTAGGCGGTCAGCGGGTCGATCACCTGGTCGCGGTTGTCGATCAGGCGCGGCTCGCGCTGGTCGGACCATTTCTCGGCGACGCACCCCTCGCAAACGCGCTGGTCGTGCCGGAAGATGGTCGAGCCAAAGCGATCCTGGATGCGGTCGATCAGCGTCGGGCGGATTCGCTTGCCGCCGTTGACCAACATGGAATAGCCGGCCGTCATCCGCATGACCGTGGTCTCGCCGGCACCGAGCGACATCGAGAGCACCGGCAGCATGTCGTCATAGACGCCGAAGCGGCGGGCATATTCCGCGATCAGCGGCATGCCGACATCCTTGGCGAGGCGCACGGTCATCAGGTTCTTCGAGAACTGGATGCCGTAGCGCAGGGTGCGCGGCCCGGTCGACTTGCCGTCGTAGTTGCTGGGAGCCCAGACGCCGAGCCCACCGCCCTGGTCGATCTCGATCGGAGCATCCAAGATAATGCTGGACGGCGTGTAGCCGTTGTCGAGCGCGGTCGCATAGACGAAGGGCTTGAAGGACGAGCCCGGCTGGCGCAGCGCCTGCGTCGCGCGGTTGAATTCCGACTGGTCGTGGCTGAATCCGCCGACCATGGCGAGCACACGCCCGGAGAACGGATCCATCACGGTGATGGCCCCGTTGACCTCGGGCAACTGGCGCAGCCGGACCTGGCCGGGGCGATTGTCCATCGGCTCGACATAGACGACGTCGCCGACCGAAACCGCCTGCGAGACGCGGGCTCGACGGGTCCACTTGATGCCTTCGCCGCCCAGCGTGACCGTGTCGCGGTCGGTCTTCAGATGCCCGGAATTCTCGCGCAGTGGGTGCAGGCCGAGACGGGCGCTGTCGCCGCTGACCTCAAGCACGACGGCGAGCCGCCAGGGGGCGACGTCGCCTAGGACCGGCAACTCACCGAGAGTGAGGCCCCAATCGCGCGCGCCGAGGTCGAGCTTTTGAATAGCGCCGCGCCAGCCGCGCGCCTCGTCGAAGCGCACCAGCCCGTCGACGAGCGCCTTGCGTGCCATCAGCTGCATCTTCGGGTCGACGGTCGCGCGCACCGAAAGCCCGCCTTCGAGCAGCTTCTTCTCGCCGTAGCGATCCTGTAGCTCGCGGCGAATCTCCTCCGCGAAATAGCCGGCGGCGATGTTGTTCGGCGAGACGGTGCGCGGATTAACGCCGAGCGGCTGGTTCTTGGCCGCATCGCCGGCGGCGCGCGTGACAAGGCCGTTCTCGACCATGCGGTCGATGACGTAGTTGCGGCGCTCGATGGCGCGCTCGCGATTGCGGAAAGGATGGAGGTCGGTCGGCGCCTTCGGCAGGGCCGCCAGGTAGGCGGCCTCCTGAAGGTTCAGTTCGTGTACCGACTTGCCGAAATAATTGAGCGCGGCGGCCGCGATGCCATAGCTGCCCTGCCCGGGCGCCGGCGCGCCGAGATAAATCTCGTTCAGGTAAAGCTCGAGAATCTTGTCCTTAGAATAAGCCGATTCCAGCCGAACCGCGACGAGCGCCTCGCGAATCTTGCGCTCCAGGCTCTGCTCGGAGCCGACCAGGAAGTTCTTCGCGACCTGCTGGGTGATGGTGGAGGCGCCCTGCGGCCGTCGGCCCGAGCCACGATTGCGGAAATTGGAGATCGCGGCGCGGGCGAGGCCCTCGGGATCGACGCCCATATGCCTGTAGAAATTCTTGTCCTCGGCCGAGAGATAGGCGTCGACGACAAGCTTCGGCACGGCCTGGATCGGCAGGTAGAGCCGGCGCTCGCGGGCGAACTCGGCGATCAGCGAGCCATCGCCCGCATGGACGCGGGTCATCACCGGCGGCTCGTAGTTGCGCAGCTGCGCGTAGTCCGGCAGGTCCTTGGAGTAGTGCCAGATCAACCCGCCCGCGGCGACAGCCCCGACCACGAAGACGATCGTGCCGGCGGCGAACAACCACCCGAACATTCTCAGGATAAAGCGCATTTCAGGCCCTGGCCCTTGCCGTTACCGCCCGGTTACCCCTCAAAGCGGCGTTTCGCAAATCACGTCTATAGCATGACGGACGTGGCGGAACCGTGGCCTTGGAACCACATTCGCGTAACCCTGCTGCCAAGGCTGTGCGTTCAGCGCTGATTGGCTGCCGCCTTCCCGACAGGGGCTCGGGCCGCGCTGAAATAGCCATCCACCGCTGTCGCGACGGCGGCGACCGCCTTGGTGCGCCACTCGGCCGAATTGAGCAGCTCCGCGTCCTTTGGGCTCGACATGTAGCCGAGCTCGATCAGCACCGAGGGCACGTCCGGCGCGCTGAGCACGCGGAAACCGGCCGAACGCAGCGGCACCTTGTGCATCTTCACCGAGCCACCGAGCTTTTCGACCAGATTGCGCGCGAACACGGCGGAGAAGGTCCGCGTCTCGCGCTTGGCGAGATCCATCAGGATGCCGGCGACGTCCTGCGTGTCCTCACTGGCGTCGAGCCCTGCCACCGCGTCGGCCTGGTTTTCCTTTGCCGCGAGCCTTGCAGCCTCGGCGTCAGTGGCGCGCTCGGAGCCGGTGTAGACCGTTGCACCGCGAACCTCCTGCGCCTGCGTAAGCGAATCGGCATGGATCGAGATGAAGAGGTCGGCCCCGGCCGCCCGGGCAATGCCGACGCGCTCGGCCAGCGGGACGAAGCGGTCATCGTCGCGCGTCATCAGTACGCGGTATCGCCCGCTCTGCTCGAGCTCTTCCTTCAGCGTCGTCCCGAAGGCGAGCACGACGGATTTTTCAGTGATCGATGCCACCACAGCACCAGGGTCGATGCCGCCATGGCCGGGGTCGATCACGACGGTCTGGCGGGTCTCGCCCGCCGGCTTGGGCGGCACCGGAACCGCGGTTGCGGCATCGGCGTCGGGCGGCGTCTTCGCGACAGCGGCTTGGAACTCAGCCCGTGTCGCCCGACGCAGTTCGATGACGAGTTCGCCGAAACCGCCGCGCATCGGGCGCGATTCGGCCTTCGCAACGATGGCGGGATGCGTGAGGTCAATGATGATCCGCGCCTTGTCGGCGGTGAACAGGCCGAAGCGGAAGGCGCCGACGAAGCCGGCGCTCTTGCGCGCGGCCGCCGGCTGGACCTGGAAATTGGTCGAAGGCATGTCGATAACGACGCGGTCCGGGCCGGCCATCACCGAGGCAGAAACCTCGAGCGGGCGCGACAGCGCCATGGTCAGGCGCACCGTGTCGCCGGACTGCTCCAGCCGGGCATCGGTCGCGACCGGCAGGTCGTTCTGGGATCGGCCGTTGCCCTGCGCCGTGGCCGCACCGGCGAGGCCCAAGACGAAGCCGAGCACCAGGCAACCCTTCCGCAACGCGCCGCAAAAGCGGGAGCCGCGATCAGCGCGTGTCTTCGGACGCCTCACCCCAATCATCCCGAAAAATATTACCAAGACTTAACCATTGCAGCGCGAAATCCTAACGGCCGGTTACCACGCCTCCATCGACAGGAAAACCGGCACGATGACCGCCCGAGCGATGCCGACGCGATGTAGCTTGCAAATCACTGTCACCTGTCTGTAATGGAAATGGTTGCTTCGCAAAGCGGCCCATGGTGCGCATCCGGATCCGAGGATCCGTCGGCGTCCGGGGCATGCTGGCCGGCCGATTCTTCGGGGTCGCCGGCGGGAGACAACCACAACGGATCGTCCGCAGACGGCCGGAGCCCAGCGCCAGAGTTTCAGCGCCAGGCCAGGTCGCGCGAGCGTGCAACGCGGAGCGGCTCGTCTTGTTGGACAGTCGTGCCGCAGGTCAGGACAGATGTCGGGGCACTCGACGCCGCATAGATTATCGGTGAATCGTCGCTACCTGCGGGACTGCGCCGGGCTTCCGCCCCGGCCGGCTTGCCCGAGCCCCCTTTCTGTCTCGATCGAATCCTCCCTCCTGCAACATGCCGGCGCTCGCCGGCCTTTGCGCGGCGCCCCTGCCCGCTGCAGCGGATCGTTGTCCGCAGCCCGGCGGGTATCGCTGGCGGCCGCGCCCATGGAAAATCCCGATGGCCAACAAAATGCTAATCGACGCCACTCACCCGGAAGAGACCCGGGTCGTGGTCGTCCGCGGATCGCGTATCGAGGAGTTTGACTTCGAGGCCGCAAGCCGCAAGCCGCTCCGCGGCAACATCTACCTCGCCAAGGTCACGCGCGTGGAGCCTTCGCTTCAGGCCGCCTTCGTCGAATATGGCGGAAACCGCCACGGCTTCCTCGCCTTCTCCGAGATTCACCCCGACTATTACCAGATCCCGGTCGCCGACCGTCAGGCCCTGCTGGCCGACGAAGCCCGTGAGGACCGCGAGGAAGAGCGCGACGAGGAGAAGCGCGAGAAGCGCGGGCGCCGCGACCGCGGGCGCCGGGGAGAGCGTGACGGCCGGGCCAAGAAGGCCGCCGCCGACGAAACCGTAACGGCCGAGATCGACGCGAATGGCGCGGTCGAGACCGACGGCAAGGAAGCCGCGATGGTCAACGAGGGCGCGCCCGCCTTCGGCGAATCCTTCGCTCCGGCCGTCGCCGAATCGACCGACGAGGCCGTGGTCGAGAATGCTGCGCCTCTGACCTTCGAAACGGTCGTGTCTGCAGAGCAGGTCACGTCCGAAGGGGCGGAGGCCGACGTCGCTTCCGCCGCCGAGGCACGCGAGACCCGGACGCCCGACGGCGACGAGGCGGACGATTCCGACGAGAATGGCGATGAGTCCGAGGAGCAGCCCGAGCAGCTCGGCGGCGGTGACGCCCTCGACGACATGCCCGAGCGCCCCCAGCGCCAGTCGCGTCGCCAGTACAAGATCCAGGAGGTGATCAAGCGCCGGCAGATCATCCTGGTGCAGGTCGTCAAGGAGGAGCGCGGCAACAAGGGCGCCGCACTCACCACCTATCTGTCGCTCGCCGGCCGCTATTCCGTGCTGATGCCCAACACCGGCAAGGGCGGCGGCATCTCGCGCAAGATCACCAACACGGAGGACCGCAAGCGCCTCAAGGAGATCGCCCAGGAACTCGAGGTTCCCGAGGGGATGGGCCTGATTCTGCGCACGGCGGGCGCCTCGCGCACCAAGGTCGAGATCAAGCGCGACTACGAGTATCTGATGCGGATGTGGGAGAGCGTGCGCGAACTCACCCTCGCCTCGGTCGCGCCGGCGCTGGTCTATGAGGAGGGCAACCTCGTCAAGCGTTCGATCCGCGACCTCTACAACAAGGATATCGACGAGGTTCACGTCGCGGGCGAGGAGGCCTATCGCGAGGCCAAGGACTTCATGCGCATGCTCATGCCGAGCCATGCCAAGAGCGTGAAGGCCTATCGCGAGCAGACGCCGCTCTTCGCCTCCTTCGGCATCGAGAGCCAGCTCGATGCGATGTTCTCCAACACCGTCACGCTGAAATCCGGCGGCTATATCGTCATCAATCAGACCGAGGCGCTGGTCGCGATCGACATCAATTCGGGCCGTTCGACCCGCGAGCACAATATCGAGGACACCGCCCTCAAGACCAATCTCGAAGCGGCGGAGGAAATCTCCCGCCAGTTGCGCCTGCGCGACCTTGCCGGCCTCATCGTGATCGATTTCATCGACATGGAGGAGAACCGCAACAACCGCTCCGTCGAGAAGAAGCTCAAGGACTGCCTCAAGGACGACCGCGCCCGCATCCAGGTCGGTCGCATCTCGGCCTTCGGCCTGCTCGAGATGTCGCGCCAGCGCATCCGCACCGGCGTTCTCGAGAGCTCCTCCGTGCCCTGCCCGCATTGCGCCGGCGCCGGCATGATGCGCTCGACCTCCTCGGTCTCGCTGCAGATCCTGCGCGCGCTGGAGGAGACGCTGATCAAGAGCGCCGCCCACAACCTGAACGTCCGGACCCGTCCGGAGGTCGCGCTCTATGTGCTCAACCAGAAGCGCGCCCATCTCGCCGAGCTCGAGGCGCGCTTCAACGTGGCCATCACGATCGCAACCGACGCGGCGCTGCTCGGCACCCGATACTTCGAAGTCGAGCGCGGCGAGTTCATCGGCAACGAGGACCGTGTCGTCCCGAGCGTCATCAAGGCCGAGCCCGTCCTGTCCGATATCGACGACGAGGCCCTGGATGCCGCGGCCGAGGCCGAGGCGCGTGATGCCGAGAACGAGCCGGCCGAGAGCGAGGCCACCGATGGCGGACCGCGCGATGCCAAGGCCGAAAGCGAGGCCCGTGGCGAAGGCGGACGCAAGCGCCGCCGTCGTCGTCGGCGGCGGCGTGGCGGCGAGCGCGACGCCAATGGCGTGCGTCTCGACGGCGGCAGCGACGAAGCCGATGGTGACGAGGACGGCGACGAGGATGGCGATGAGCCGACCAGCGACGTCGCGACCAACGAGGCCGCGCCCGCCGCGACCGTGACGGAAGTTGCTCCCTCCGAGCAGTCGGAGGCCGTCGCCGAGCAGGCTGCCTCCGCGGAACCCGAAGCTGTCGTCGCGGAGAAGCCGAAGCGCGCGCGCCGCAGCACCCGCAAGCCGAAGGCCGAGGCGGCACCGCTGGAGGTGGTTGCCGAGACCGTCTCCGCCGAGGCACCGCCGGCGCCCGAAGCCGCCGTTGCTCCCGCCGAGGCCGAGAAGCCCAAGCGCAGCCGCTCGCGCAAGAAGGTCGTGCCGATCACAGAAGGCGGCGCTGTTGCCGAGCCCGCCACTCCTGCGGCTGAGCCCGAAGCCGCCGCGCCCGCACCGACCGAGGTCGGAGCGTCTGCGCAGACCGAGGCTGTCGAGCCGGAGCCCGCTCCCGCTCCTGCGCCACGCGTGGTCGAGGAACCGATCGCCGTCGTGCTGACGCCGCCCGATCCGGACCGCCCCAAGCGCGGCGGCTGGTGGAACAAGCTGGCAGGACGAGGCTGATCAAACAGGGCCGCTGCGGGAGACCGCAGCGGCCTTTTTCATGTGAAAGGACGGACCGCATGCCGCCGCCCCGCCGCCTGGAACGCATGGTCATGGCGGGGCTGTGCCTGGTCGGTCTCAGCGGCTTGGCATGGCTCGCTTTCGGGATCGTCGGCTGGCTCGGCGTGGGCACGCTCGGATTGTTCGTGCTGTTTGTCGCCATCCGCGTCGATCTGGAGGCCGACCGGCCTGTCGGCCCGCAGATGACGCCAGGCCTCTATGCCAGCCAGTACCGCGACGAGGCGCATGCGAATGAGCGCGACCGGGCCGGGCGACGTTTCGACGTCGCCAATTTGCTCTCGGCGACCCGGATTGCCTTGTTCGCGGGAGTCGGGCTTGCAGCCGTCGGGTTCGGGATGCTGTTTCTGGCCTGAACCGAGGCTTTAGCCCGCAGCCGGTGCGAGCGGACTTGGTGGTGGCACGGTCGCGATCGCGGCCGCCGCTCCGCTCGATGCACCGGCCTCGCCACCCCTCACCGTGACCAGGTTCGACGCAAACGGGACATGCGCTTCATTCAGCCCGCGATAGACGCGCTTCAGGGCCTCGCGCTGCAATGATGAGGCATAGGCCGGCTTCGAGGTGAATTTCAGCCGGATCACCACGGCGCTGTCGGTGATGTCGGCCACGCCCTGCATCTTGAGCTGGGCGATGAAATGCGGCCCGAACTCGGGATCCTCCAGTAGCGCAAGCCCGACCTTTTTGATCGTCTTGCGCGCCTGCTCGATATCGGCCGAATGGTCGAGCCGGACGTTGAACTTGATCGTCGCCCAGTCGCGGCTCGCATTCGTCAGCGACTGGATCTGGCCGAACGGCACGGTGTGGATCTGCCCGCTCTGGTGGCGCAGCTGCATCGAGCGCAATGAGATCTTCTCGACCGTGCCCTTGAGCCGACCGGTGTCGACATATTCGCCGACGCGGAAAGCGTCCTCCAGCATGAAGAAGAAGCCGGAGACGATATCGCGCACCAAGGCCTGCGAACCGAAGGAAATCGCGAGGCCGAGAATGCCGAATCCGGCGAGCAGCGGCCCGATATCGACGCCGAGCCGCGACAGGACGACGAGCCCGGTCAGGCCGAAGACCGCCGCAAGCACGACGCCGCGCAGCACCGGCATGACCGTCGCCAGCCGGGTCGGCACGCTCTCCTCCACCACGGCGTCCTCGTCGATGATGGGGCCGCTCGCCCTACGCCGCGGCGTGTAGGCATCGAAGAAGGCGCGGAGGAAGACGATTGCGACCCATCCCAGAAAGATCATGAGCGCGAGACCTGCCGCTTGGCGCATGAACTCGGCGAACTGCGCCGAGCTGACGCCGAGCAGGAAGCTCGCCCAGAGACGCGCCATGACATAGAGACCGCCGACCCAGATCAGCCCGCCTGCGGCAGCGCGCAGCGCTGCACCCGCCGCCCGCGTCATCGGCGATGGCGGGTGGATGGCAGCCCGCGACGCCTGGTGGCAGGCGATCCAGCTCGTTACCCCGACGGCGAGGATTGGCGCCAACACCACGATGATCTGGGTCAGGCCAGCGGCTTCGACGAACCGACCGCCCCCGGCCATCATCGGCGCTGCCCGGCCGACCATCCAGATCGCGATCGCGGTGGCGATGTAGAACCACGGCGTGATCGCCGCCAGCAGGCGCAGCATCGGGGACGGCGTGGTGTCATAGCGCAGGACCAGCGTGGTCAGATCGTGACGCGCGTCGAAAAACCACCAGATCTTGAACAGGGTAATAGCAGCGCCGGTGATCGCGACCAGACCGGCGAGACCAAGGCGGCTCGTCGCCGTTTCCTGGACCAGCAACGCGCTCGTCACCACGATCGGGGTCGCGATCGCATAGGCCGTTAGGATGGCAAAATGCCGGTCCGCACGCGGCAGCGGCAAGATACGCCGCTCGGCAGCGCCGGGGGCAAGCAGAAAGCGGCCGACAGCGATGTAGGTCGCGCCGATCGCGGCACCATTGGCTGCCGTCCGGAACGTGGTCAGCGCGAGGTCGGCATCCGGCAACCACAGCATTCGCGTCAGCCGCGCCAGCGCCAGCGCCAGCGCGATGCAGGCGAGATCCTGCAGCAGCCCGTAGGCCGAAGCGACCAAGCGAGGGCCGAATTCCGGCCCGGCCGGTTTGAGCCGCGTTGCGAACCATCCTGCGGTCGCCAGGCGAAACAGCAAGGCGCCCGCAAGGGCGATCATCACGCCAGCCAGAATGCGCAGCCCGGCCGACGGGCCGGTCACGCCATTCCGATTGCTGGCCCAGCTTCGTTCCCAGCCTGCCGGCACCTCCACGACATGAGGGATGGCCGCGTTGCCATAGTCGAAGCCTTCAACGAAATGGTTCCAGAGTTCCTCGATGCGGGTTTCCGCTGTGGCGGCAGGCGTAGGCGCCGGTGGTGCGGCTGCCGCCGCAGGAACGGGAGCAGGTGCAGGACCAGATGCCTCGGAGGCATCAGACCGCGAGAGCCTGATCTCGACCTTGCGCCCGCCAGCAGCCAGCGCATCGATCAGCTTGCGTACCGCCTCGGGCGCTTCATCACCCCGCAGCGTCAGCGTCACGGGCGCGTCCGCCTGTGCCGAGGCCTGGGATGGGATCAGCCAGCACAGCGCTACCAGTGCTAGCGTAGCGCAACACTGCGGCACCGCGGACAAGGCCCACCGTCGAACACCGTGCTGCACCGTCGTTCTCCGCCCGGCTGGACTGCGGTCTGTCGACCGTCTGTCCAGAGAATGCGGACGGCACCGCGCACTTGGCAAGTGGGAGTGCCAGCCGCCGCTCAGCGGCGCGCGAGCCAGCCTCCGAGGCGCGACACCGCCTCCTCGCACTCCGCCAGAGACCCCGCGAATGAGAGGCGGATGGTACGGGCGCCCCGCCCCTCGTCGAAATCGAGCCCCGGCGTGATCGCGACCCCCGCGCCGTTGAGAACGTCGCGGCAGAACGTCATGGAATCGTTGGAATAACGGCCGATGTCGCAGTAGATGTAGAACGCGCCGTCCACCGGCAGGAAATCGCCGAGGCCGATCTTCGGCAAGGCCTCCAGCAGATAGGCCCGGTTCTGCGCGTAGCCGGCCTTGATCGCCTCGCACTCGTCGCTCGCGTCGAAAGCCGCCTCGCCCGCGACCTGGCTCAGATAGGGCACGGAGATCGAGAAATTCTGCTGCAGTCGCTCGATCGTCCGGACCAGCCGCTGCGGCACTACGAGCCAGCCGACGCGCCAACCGGTCATGCAGTAGTATTTCGAGAAGGAGTTGACGATGATCGCGTCAGGATCGGCCGCAAGCGCCGTCGTCGCCGGCTGGTCATAGGTCAGGCCGTGATAGATCTCGTCGGAGATGTACCAGAGGCCGAGCCGCCGGCACTCCGCCGCGACGGCCGCGATGGCGTCAGGCGCCATCACCACGCCGCTTGGATTGGCCGGACTCATCGTCAGCACGCCCGCGAGAGGCTTCTCGCGGTGAGCTCTTGCGATCAGCTCCGGCGTCAGCGCAAAGCGAGTCTCGGGGCCGACCTCGATCGCGACCGGCTCGAGCCCGAGCGCAATCAGGATGTTGCGATAGGCCGGATAGCCCGGTGCGGTGATCGCGACGCGGGCGCCCGGCTGGAAACAGGCCAGGAAGGCCAGGATGAAGCCGCCCGAGGAGCCGGTCGTGACGACCACGCGCTCAGCCGGCACATCGACGCCATAGGCGTCCTTGTAATGGCGCGCGATGCGCTCCCTGAGCGAATCCGTGCCCAAGGCCTGGGTGTATCCGATGCGGCCGTCCTCGAGCGCGCGAGAGGCTGCGGCGCGGATAGAGGCCGGTGTCGGTGCCGAAGGCTGGCCGACTTCCATATGGACCACCGTGCCACCCGCCCGCTCGATCGCGGCCGCCTGGCTCATCACGTCCATGACGATGAAGGGCTGGACGCGGGCGGCGCGCTCCGCCGGCAGCAGCATCTCCTGCGGCGCAAGGGCGGGCGTGATAATCTGATCTGACATCGTCTCGTCCGCAAATGACCGTGCTCCAGGCGGCGTAACCGACCCTCCCTCGGCCCGCAACCGCTCCGCCTGCAACCACTGGCTAAGCTGTGATTTGACGGCCGCCACATGACAGCCGAGAAGCTGCGCCAAGGAAGCTGCCCGAGAAACAGTGACGCGCAAGCCGCCCCGGCTGTGAAGCCGGAACAAAGAAGGATGACGACATGGCCCTCCCCACCCTGCCCCCTCGGCTGAGCTCCGCGCTGCGGCATGCGGGCCTGGCGCTAGGCCTCTGGCTTGCTGCGCCGATGGTTCCGGCATTCGCCCAGGCTCAGGCCCCGACGGCACAGGCGCAGGCTCCTTTGACCGCGGAGCAGCGCAAGGCGGTGGTCGGGCTGATTCGCGAGACGCTGTTGCAAAACCCCGAACTGATCCAGGAAGCTTTGGTCGAGCTCGAGCGCCGCAACACGGTCGCGCAGGCCGAGGCGCAGCGCAGCGCCGTCACCGCCGAGAGGGCCCGCCTGATCGATCCGGCGACCTCGGCGATCATCGGCAACCCGCAGGGCGACGTCACGCTGATCGAGTTCATGGATTACAATTGCGGCTTCTGCAAAAGAGCGCTGGAGGACGTCCGTGCGCTGGTCAAGGACGACCCCAAGCTGAAGGTCGTGATCAAGGACTTCCCGATCCTGGGCCCGGATTCGCTCGAGGCGAGCCGCGTCGCGGTTGCAGCGATGGCGCAACTTCAGGGGGCGAAGTACTTTGATTTCCACAATAAACTGATGGCGACGAAGGGCCGGATCAACGGCGCCAAGGCGCTCGAAGTCGCCAAGGAGGCAGGCGCCGACGTCGAGCGACTGAAGAAGGACATGGATTCGGCCCAGACGAAGGCTGTGATCGAGGAAACGGTCGCACTCGGCGACAGGCTCGGCCTCACGGGCACGCCCGCCTTCATCCTCGGCGACGAAGTGGTCTTCGGCGCGGTCGGCGCTCCGGCGCTGAAGCAGAAGATCGAATCCGTCCGCAAATGCGGCAAGGCGAGCTGCAGCGGCTGAGCCGAGCGGGCGAAGAGCCTCACGCAACCGGGCCGGCAGGCTTCCCCTGCCGGCCCGCAGCGTTTATGAGGGCGGCTTCTGCCGCCGTCGCGCGGCGCCGGAACCATCCGCACCATGGTCGCCGTCCACGTTCTCAATGGGCCCAACCTCAATCTGCTCGGCACCCGCGAACCCGCAACCTATGGGGCGGTGACGCTGGCGGATGTCGAGGAGCGGCTCAAGGCGAAGGCGGCCGCCGCCGGCGTCGAGCTGGCCTTCAAGCAGACGAATTACGAAGGCGAGCTGGTGACCTTCGTCCAGCAGGCCGGCCTCGCCGGCGCGGGCGTCGTCATCAATGCCGGCGCCTATACCCACACCTCCGTCGCGCTGCGCGACGCGATCAAGGGGGCCGATGCCCTGGCGATCGAACTCCACGTCTCGAACGTCCATGCCCGCGAGGAGTTTCGGCACCATTCCTACATGGCTCCGGTCTGCGTTGGCGTGATCTGCGGTTTCGGGGCGGCGGGCTACGAAATTGCTTTCGACGCGATCGTGCCGCTTCTGCAGAAGCGCGCGACGAAACCGGCGGCTTAAGGCCGCGGACCCCATCCACAGCGGGCGCCTCCGGTGCCCCATCCAAGACCACGAAGACGGTGAAACCGCCATGGCGACCAAAAGCCCGATTGACCCCGAACTTGTGCGCGAGCTCGCGCAGCTCCTTAACGAGACCGATCTCACCGAGATCGAGGTCGAGAAAGGCGATCTGCGCGTCCGCGTGGCGCGCAGCCTGACGACGACCGTCCAGGTCCCGTCCGCCGCGCCGATTCTCGCCGCGGCCCCCGTCGCCGCAGTCGCCGCGCCGGTCGAGGGCAAGCCCGCCGCTGCCCACCCGGGCGCGGTGCCCTCGCCTATGGTCGGCACGGCCTATCGCCGCCCCTCGCCGGATGCAAAGCCGTTCGTCGAGGTCGGCTCGGTGGTGAAGGCCGGCGAGCGCGTTCTGCTGGTCGAGGCGATGAAGACCTTCAACGACATCGTCGCGCCGCGTGCCGGCAAGGTCGTCGCGATCATGGTCGAGGATGGGCAGCCCGTCGAATACGGCGAGCCGCTTCTGGTGATCGAGTGACCGGACCTGCGAGCGGCGAACCGAAGATGTTCGACAAGATCCTGATCGCCAACCGTGGAGAGATCGCGCTGCGCGTGCTTCGCGCCGCGAAGGAACTCGGCATCGCCACCGTCGCGGTGCATTCCACGGCCGACGCCAACGCCATGCATGTGCGCCTTGCCGACGAAAGCGTCTGCATCGGCCCGCCCAGCGCCCGCGACAGCTATCTCAACATTCCGGCCCTGATCGCCGCCTGCGAGATCACCGGCGCCGATGCGGTCCATCCGGGCTACGGCTTCCTCTCCGAGAATGCCCGCTTCGCCGAGATCCTCGCGCGTCACAACATCACCTTCATCGGCCCCAAGGCCGAGCATATCCGCAGCATGGGCGACAAGATCGAGGCCAAGCGCACGGCGAAGGCGCTCGGCATTCCCTGCGTCCCTGGCTCCGAGGGCGGCGTCACGGATGACGGCGAAGCCTTGCGCATCGCCGCCGAGATCGGCTTCCCGGTCATCATCAAGGCGGCCTCCGGCGGCGGCGGCAAGGGCATGAAGGTGGTCCGCAGCGAAGAGGAGATGTCGGTTGCGCTCTCCACCGCCCGCACCGAAGCCAAGGCCAATTTCGGCGACGATGCGGTCTATATCGAGAAATATCTCGAGAAGCCGCGCCATATCGAAATCCAGGTTCTGGGCGACGGCCAGGGCCACGCCATCCATCTCGGCGAGCGCGACTGCTCGCTGCAGCGCCGCCACCAAAAGGTCTGGGAGGAAGGTCCGTCGCCCGCTCTCAATGCCGGCGAGCGCGACAGGATCGGCAAGATCTGCGCCGACGCGATGGCCAAGCTCGGCTATCTCGGTGCCGGTACGATCGAGTTCCTCTATGAGGATGGCGAGTTCTATTTCATCGAAATGAACACCCGCATCCAGGTCGAGCATCCGGTCACCGAGATGATCACCGGGATCGACCTTGTAAACGAGCAGATCCGCATCGCAGCGGGCGCGCCGCTCTCGCTGAAGCAGGCCGACATCGTCATCGAAGGCCACGCCATCGAATGCCGCGTCAATGCCGAGCATCCCGCGAGCTTCCGCCCCTCTCCCGGCAAAATCGTCTCGTTCCATACCCCGGGTGGCCTCGGCGTGCGGGTCGATTCGGCCGCCTATCAGGGCTACACGATCCCGCCTCATTATGACTCGCTCGTAGGCAAGCTGATCGTGCATGGCCGCAACCGGGCCGAATGCCTGATGCGGCTGCGCCGTTCCCTCGACGAATTCGTCGTTGACGGCGTCGACACGACCCTTCCGCTGTTCCGGACGCTCGTCCGCAACCCGGATATCCTGAATGGCGACTACAACATCCACTGGCTGGAGAAATTCCTGGCCGCCGGCGGCATGGAAGAAAACGGCACGGCCTGAGGGCGGCCACGTCAAGGCGATCAGCTCCGCCCGTCATGCTCGCCCTTGTGGCGAGCATGCACGACTTGAACATTGGTCTCGACCACGGACGACGTGGATGGCCGGGAGAAGAGCGACCATGACGAGACCGAGATCCTCATTCATTTGACATAGCCCGCATTTGACATAGCCCGCCGCCCCGCGCTCCCCTGCCGTGATGAAGGCTCGCTCCATTCCCGTCCGCGCCCCTGAGATCACGCCGGAGATCATGCTGCGCGCCTATGCGGCCGGCATCTTCCCGATGGCGGAGGCGGCCGATGATCCAAACCTGTTTTGGGTCGAGCCGGAGCAGCGCGGCGTCATACCGCTCGACCGTTTCCATCTGCCTTCGCGGCTCGCCCGCACGGTGCGCAGCGAGCGGTTCGAGGTCAGGGTCGACACGGCGTTCGAGGCCGTCATCGACGCCTGCGCCGAAGCGCAGGACGACCGGCCGGAAACCTGGATCAGCGGCCGGATCCGCGAGATCTTCGGAGAGCTGTTCCGGCTCGGCCATGTCCATACGGTCGAGTGCTGGCGGGAGAACCGTCTCGTCGGGGGGCTCTATGGCATGTCCTTGGGCGGCGCCTTCTTCGGCGAGAGCATGTTCCGCCGCGAGACCGACGCCTCGAAGGTCGCGCTCGTCCATCTCGTGGCGCGCCTGCGTCAGGGCGGCTACAGCCTGCTCGACGCGCAGTTCCAGACCGCCCATCTCGCCCAGTTCGGAACGCAGGAGGTTCCGCGCGCAGTCTATCAGCTGTTGCTCGAGCGTGCGCTCGCCATGCCTGGGAACTGGGGCGCCTGGCCTCCGGGCGCGCACATCACCGGGACGCAGGCCCTAATGGCGCTCCAGCCTGGCTGAGGTGCCGGGGCCCGACTGGGCCTCAGTTGCTGCCCGATGGATCGCGGCCGGGATTGGTCGGAAAAAAGCGCTGCCTCGGCTCCTGGCGCGGCGCGACCGGCACGCCCTGCGGCGGCAGAACGTCGATGCGCTGGCCAGGCGGCGGCAGGCCGGGCTGCTGGTTGACGTCCCGGGCCGGCGCTGGCCGCGTCCGACGCGGCTCTTCGACGACCGGCGGCTCCGGCTCCTTCGGATCGACCACCAGCTCCGTCCCGCCTTTGCAGTCGGTCAGCCAGACGTCGTAGATCGCGTGCTCGACGCCGTGCAGGCCCGGACTCGCCGCATACATCCAGCCGGTGAAGATGCGCCGGTACTCGTTGTTGAAGGTAACCTCGTCCACCTCGGTGAAGCTGGTCGTCTGGGGCGCCTCGGTCGGTGGCCTGGTCCAGCAGACGCGTGGCGTCAACTGGAGCGCGCCGAACTGCACGGTCTCGTCGACCGCGACCTCGAAAGAGATGATCCGGCCGGTGATCTTGTCGAGCCCGGCGAACACCGCGGTCGGATTGCGGATGCGGTCCGCAGCGGCCTGGCCAGTCAGCGCGAGCGACAGGCACATGGTCGAGAGCAGGCCGGCCAGAACGGAAAGGCGGTGGGGCGACGGCATGGTAGCCTTATGGATTTCTGCGAGGGCGCGCGAATCTCTGCGAGGGCGCGGCCGAACCGCGACGGCGCGCCAGTAACACGCCAATCGCAGCGGAAAAAGGGCGGCTGCCCGCGCCACCCGCAGTCGTCTCAGCGGCCCGGCGTCCAGGCTTCGTAGTCGCCGGTCGCGGCCGGGCGCTCGCCCTCGCCGAGGATCGACCCCTTGGGACGGTAGGCGAGCGCGGTCCCGGTCCAGTTCTGCTCGTGCGGCAGTTGCCACTCGCGCGGCTGATAGCTCTCCTCGGACGGCGCGACCTCGACGGTGTGCTGCAACCAGCCCTTCCAGCCGGGCGGGACCTTCGAGGCCTCGGCCTCACCGTTATAAATCACCCAGCGGCGCTGATAGCCGAGCGCCTTGTCCTTCACCCCACCCTTGGTGCGGTAATAGACATTGCCGAACTCGTCCGCGCCGACGCGCTCGCCGAAGCGCCAGGTGTGGAAGCGTGTGCCGATGGTCTGGCCGTTCCACCAGGTGAAGATCTGCAGCAGCCAAGGCTTCATCGTCGTCGATCCGCAACGCTTCGATCGAGCGCGCACGGGTGCGCGCGGTTATGGGCGACTTATGGCGCCAGCGCCCTGCCCTGTCCAGTCCACAGGATTCGCGGGACCTGCGAATTTCGGACGGCCGACGATGGCCATGATTCGACCACCTTTCGGCCACCGCCTCGCTCCGGTTCGGCCTGCCGAAAGGCCCGCCTTTCAAATGCTTGTGCGTCGATCCTGCCTTGCCGCCGTCAGCTTGACGCATGGGCAATGCAGGAAAGACACAGTTAACCAAACTCGGCCGCATTTTAGGGGCTCCACGGCCGGCCCCGCCATGGCACCTTCAGCGAGGACGCCATGATTCTGCCTGCGATTTCCGAGGCTTGCCCCGGGCCTTGAAACTTATCCCCTGACTTCACAGATACCCACTATATGTCGTGATCAACGCCTTGCCGGCACACTATTCCTTGACTTACCCCCGCATTCCGCACTAGATTTTGGACATCGCATGACGGGTGGCGGCGACGCCTCTGGATAGCTGCGAACCGAGTTTCCAGAGTGGTCAGGGCCGGCCCAGCATCTACACGAAAGTGCAGAGCGAGGGAGCGCGCGCGGGCCTTTCTGGTGGCGGCCGGCTCCGTGGGCGGAAGTATCGTCACGGAGCCGAACGCATCGAACCGAGTTTCAGAAGACAGCGCCGGCAGATGCCGGCCGGGCGAAGCATTCTTCGCTCGCGGCACATGTAAGGGACGACAGATCATGCGCATCGAGCGCCGCTATACCTCCGCCGGACAGTCGCCCTATGTCGCGATTCCGTTCCGCTCGGCCGTCAGCGAGATCAAGAACCCGGACGGTTCGATCGTGTTCAGGCTGGACGGCATCGAGGTGCCGGAGGCCTGGTCGCAGGTCGCCAGCGACGTGCTCGCACAGAAGTATTTCCGCAAGGCGGGCGTGCCCGCGCGCCTGAAGAAGGTCGAGGAGAACGACCTTCCCTCCTTCCTCTGGCGCTCCGTGCCGGACGAGGCCACTCTCGCAGAGCTGCCCGAGGGCGAGCGCTACGGTTCCGAGATCTCCTCCAAGCAGGTCTTCGACCGTCTTGCCGGCTGCTGGACCTATTGGGGCTGGAAGGGCGGCTATTTCTCCTCCGAGGAGGATGCCGCGGCCTTCCATGACGAGTTGCGCTTCATGCTCGCGACCCAGCGCGTCGCGCCGAACTCGCCGCAATGGTTCAACACCGGCCTGCACTGGGCCTATGGCATCGACGGCCCCAGCCAGGGCCATTTCTACGTCGACTTCAAGACCGGCAAGCTGGTGAAGTCGAAGTCGAGCTATGAGCATCCGCAGCCCCATGCCTGCTTCATCCAGGGCGTGCAGGACGACCTCGTCAACGAGGGCGGTATCATGGACCTCTGGGTCCGCGAGGCGCGCCTGTTCAAATACGGCTCCGGCACCGGCTCGAACTTCTCAATGCTCCGTGGCGAGGGCGAGAAGCTCGCCGGCGGCGGCCGCTCGTCCGGCCTGATGTCCTTCCTCAAGATCGGCGACCGCGCGGCTGGCGCGATCAAGTCGGGCGGCACCACGCGCCGCGCCGCCAAGATGGTCGTGGTCGATGCCGACCATCCCGACATCGAGGCTTATATCGACTGGAAGGTGAAGGAGGAGCAGAAGGTCGCGGCCCTCGTCACCGGCTCCAAGACCGTCCAGAAGCACATGAAGGCCGTGCTCAAGGCCTGCGTGAACTGCGAGGGCGAAGGCGACTCCTGCTTCGACCCCGAGAAGAACCCTGCCCTGAAGCGCGAGATCAAGCTCGCCCGCAAGGCGATGGTGCCCGACAACTACATCAAGCGCGTCGTCCAGTTCGCCCGCCAGGGCTACAAGGACATCGCCTTCGACACCTATGACACCGATTGGGATTCCGAGGCCTATCTCACCGTCTCCGGCCAGAACTCGAACAACTCGGTCTCGCTGACCGACGACTTCCTGCGCGCGGTGGAAACCGATGCAGACTGGAACCTCACCAGCCGCACGACCCGCAAGGTGATGAAGACGCTCAAGGCGCGCGATCTCTGGGAGAAGATCGGCCACGCCGCCTGGGCCTCGGCCGATCCGGGCCTGCACTTCAACACGACGATGAACGATTGGCACACCTGCCCGGCCTCGGGGCGGATTCGCGCCTCGAACCCGTGCTCGGAATACATGTTCCTCGACGACACGGCCTGCAACCTGGCCTCGGCCAATCTGCTGCAGTTCTACGACACGCAGACCAAGAGCTTCGACGTCGCGGCCTATGAGCATCTCTGCCGGCTCTGGACGGTCGTGCTCGAGATCTCGGTGACGATGGCGCAGTTCCCGTCCCGCGAGATCGCCGAGCTCTCCTACGAGTACCGCACGCTCGGCCTCGGCTACGCCAATATCGGCGGCCTGCTGATGACCATGGGCCTCGGCTACGACTCCGACGAGGGCCGTGCGCTCGCTGGCGCGCTGACCGCGATCATGACCGGCGTCTCCTATGCGACCTCGGCCGAGATGGCGGGTGAGCTCGGCCCCTTCCCCGGCTACAAGAAGAACGCCAGCCACATGCTGCGCGTCATCCGCAACCACCGCACCGCGGCCCACGGCCAGGCCGACGGCTATGAGGGGCTGCAGGTCACGCCGGTGCCGCTCGACCACGGCACGCTGGCCCGCCTCGGCGGTTCCGCCGTCACCATGTCCGAGCGCGCCCGCATCGTCTGGGACGAGGCGCTCGACCAGGGCAAGCGCTATGGCTACCGCAATGCCCAGGCGACCGTGATCGCGCCGACAGGCACGATCGGCCTCGTCATGGATTGCGACACCACCGGCATCGAGCCCGACTTCGCGCTGGTGAAGTTCAAGAAGCTCGCCGGCGGCGGTTACTTCAAGATCATCAACCGCGCCGTGCCGGACGCCCTGCGCGCTCTCGGCTATCGCGAGGCTGATATCGCCGAGATCGAGGCCTATGCCGTCGGCCACGGCTCGATGAAGCAGGCGCCTGGCATCAATCCGGGGTCGCTGCGGGCCAAGGGCTTCAGCGATGAGAAGATCGACGCGGTCGAGAAGGGGCTGAAAAGCGCCTTCGACATCAAGTTCGTCTTCAACAAATGGACGCTGGGCGAGGATTTCCTGACCCAGACGCTAAAGGTCCCGGCCGAGAAGCTGAACGACATGTCGTTCGAGCTCCTGCCCTTCCTCGGCTTCAGCAAGGCCGAGATCGAGGCGGCGAACGCCCATGTCTGCGGCGCGATGACGCTGGAAGGCGCCCCGCATCTCAAGGTGGAGCACTACGTCGTCTTCGACTGCGCCAACCCTTGCGGTCGGATCGGCAAGCGCTACCTGTCGGTCGACAGCCATATCCGCATGATGGCCGCGGCGCAGCCCTTCATCTCGGGCGCGATCTCCAAGACCATCAACATGCCCAACGACGCGACCGTCGAGGACTGCAAGAGCGCCTACATGCTCTCCTGGAAGCTGGCGCTGAAGGCGAATGCCCTCTACCGCGACGGCTCGAAGCTGTCGCAGCCCTTGAATTCGGCCCTGATCGCCGATGAGGACGAGGATGCGGACGACGCGGTCGAGGCGCTGATCCAGGCGCCGATGGCAGCGCGTGCGACGCAGATCTCGGAGAAGATCGTCGAGCGCATCGTCGAGAAGCTGGTGCGCGAGCGCGAGAAGATGCCCTCCCGCCGCACCGGCTACATCCAGAAGGCGGTCGTCGGCGGCCACAAGGTCTATGTCCACACCGGCGAATATGCCGATGGGCGCTTGGGCGAGATCTTCATCGACATGCACAAGGAGGGCGCTGCCTTCCGGGCGATGATGAACAACTTCGCCATCGCGGTCTCGCTCGGCCTGCAATATGGCGTGCCGCTGGAGGAGTATGTCGAGGCCTTCACCTTCACCCGCTTCGAGCCCTCGGGCTTCGTGCAGGGCAACCAGTCGATCAAGAACGCGACCTCGATCCTCGATTACGTCTTCCGCGAGCTGGCGATCTCCTATCTCGGCCGGCACGACCTCGCCCATATCGACCCGAGCGAGATCGGCCATGACGTGATCGGCGGCGGCGTCGGTCAGGA
Source organism: Allobosea sp. Root381 (assembly GCF_001429395.1). Taxonomy (GTDB): domain Bacteria; phylum Pseudomonadota; class Alphaproteobacteria; order Rhizobiales; family Beijerinckiaceae; genus Allobosea. The sequence goes on along the minus strand of NZ_LMJT01000007.1, from coordinate 44,931 downwards.
CAAGGCTCCTGACGTGGTCGCACCGCTGACCTCGAGCCCGCTCGCCTCGACCGGCTTCCGCCGTGGCAAGCCGATCAACTTCCACGCGATCCAGGGCGGCGCCCCCGCCCCTCTCGACACGGTCGCGCGCTCGGTCTCCAACGTCACGGCCTTGGCCACGGCGGGCGCGACGGCACTGAAGGAAGCACCAGAGGAATACGGCGAGGCCGAGATGGCCACGCTCGGATTCTCGGCCCCCGCGGCTCAGCCGACCCAGTCCGAACGCCGGGCCGAGGCGATCATGAAGGGCTATGTCGGCGACAGCTGCGGCGAGTGCGGGAATTTCACGCTGGTGCGGAACGGAACCTGCTTGAAGTGCAATACATGCGGTTCTACAACCGGGTGCTCATAGTTATTCCGGGGAACTCGGGAGGCGGTTTTTCGCGGAAATGGACGTCGACGACAACAACGTCGACGCTTATTCCGGCCGCTCAAAAGGTAGCCTTCGACTGAAGCTCGACGACGAGGGTTGTGCACGGCCTGGCCCGGCGCGCCCTCAATAGCGCCGTAGCCGGGCCAGGTTGTGTGCAGCCCGGTTCGGATGCAGCACTGGTGCGCCCCATCCTGCCACCCTTCGCAGGATCGATCGCTTCGTTCTCAATCCAGCGTATCCCGGAAAGAGCGCGACAGCAGAAGCAGCGCTGCTTGGCCATGCCTGTCGGCGCCGTGAAAGCGCGCGTCGGGCTCACGTCAGCTAAACAACTCCTTGTGGGAGCTACGGTGCGACGGTGGTCTTGATCTTGGCATTGTGCGCGACTCGACGCCCTCGCGGGACAGGACTGCGGAAATCCAATCGCTGCGTGCCGGGAATGCGCGGTGGCTAGAGGCTGCGAGAAAAGTCGTCCTCGGCTCTCCGCAAATCCTCTGGGGCAATCATTCGGCTGAACTCAGCGCTTGAAAGCCGCCGTCTCGCCAACAGCGCATCACTAGCCCTCAAAAGCGTCTGCTGATGCGCTTCGACGATGGCACAGGCCCTAGCCATCTCCGTCGCAAGGGTCTTGTCGACCTTCGAACGCAGTTCGTTGGACAGCCTGAGCGCGGACATCAGGTCCGTCTCGCGATCCTCCGCGATGAACGACATCCCCGAGCCGAGACCGAAACTTGCCTCGAGGCGCACAGCGGCAAGGGTGGCCCGATGCAGATCGCTATCTCGGGCGCCGCCGCCGGCGGCGGATCTGGCGCCGAGGAGGACTTCCTCGGCCGCCATGCCCCCGAGCAATCCGCAGATGTCATCGCGAATGGTGGCGGCGGTCGAGGCTCGCGGCTCGGAGCCCGTCATCTGAATGAACCCCAGCGGCTGGTATCCGTCCGCTCCCTCTGACACGTCGGTCAGCTCCAGCGCCTCGAACGGCCGCCCGAACGACATGAACGCGATGGCGTGACCGCACTCGTGGATGGCGGCTCGTCGCACCAGCTCTTCCGGAATGGCGATTCGCTTCGGCAGCGATGCTTCCAGGTCCGATGACGACACGGCTCGACGCTCGCGCCTCGCAATGCGACGGGCCTCTCGAACGACCTTCTCCAGGCCGGCACCGCTCCACCCTTCCGTCCGCCGGACAACTGGGCCGACGTCGTGACCGGCTAGGTCTCCGGCGAGATGGAAGCGGAGAATCCCCTCACGGGCGACGGTGTCGGGAAGCGGAATCCTCACATGCCGGTCCAACCTTCCGGGCCTGATCAATGCAGGGTCCAGCTTATGAGGATGATTACAAACGCCCACGACGATGACGCCGGCACGCCCCTCGACGCCGTCGATGCACTCCAGCAGCCCGGCGACGACCTCCGTGGAATACTGCGCACTATGCCCGCGGAAATCCTCCCGTGAGCCGACGGCATCGATCTCGTCTATGAACACGATCGCGGGGGCGCGCTGTTTCGCCTCGTCGAACGCCGCTCTCATCGCCTTCAACAGGTCGCCGAGATGCCCGCGAGCCTGCCATCTAGCGATGGAACCGACGACGAGATGAGCTCCGGTGGTACTCGCCAGGGCCCGGGCGAAGGTCGTCTTCCCGACGCCAGGCGGACCACTAAGCAGAATCCCCCGGTCGACGTCGGCCCAACCGATACGGCCTGCCTGCCAGTCCTTCAGATCGGTCGCGAGCTCGGTTGCCCAGGTGGCGGCCTCGCCGAACCCGTAGAGGGACTCGACGCCAACCTGACCGGCCTCGGGCTTGTCAGCCTTCTGCGTCATGATCCGGACCATTTCGACGGACCGTTCCACGGGCCGACCGCGTCGAACCGTCACCGCGATCAGGTCGAGGGGTATGCCCGCGAGTTCGCGCGCGAGGTTCTCGCCGATACGCTGCCTCAGGCAGAGACGGGCCGCGGCCACGACGTGACCGACCTCGGGCGCACCGAGCGATATGACGGCATCGGCTACCGCGAGCGCCTTCTCGTGAACGTCCGAGCGGGTCTTCGCGAGCACGACGAGCCGATCGTAGTTAACCAGCGCCTCGAGGGTGAGCCTCTCTTTCCTTTGCCAATCCTTGTCGGCGATCAGGACGTTTGTCTTCTCGAAGTCGAAGCGCGTTCGCGGCTCGGGCTCCGCAAAAGCGACGATGGCGGCTTCCTTGTATTGGTCGATGTTCCCTCCTGGAGGCAACACGACAACGATCGCAAACGAGCTATGGGCGTCGACGTAAGGTCGGCAATGCCGGATCAAGTCGCAATACGCCAGGAAGCGACAGACGGACCGCGTCAACGCTCTGCGGTGCTGCTTGGCCAGTGAACCCCATTTCATGGTCGTCGACGTCCCGTCTTCGGTTCGGTTTGCGATTGGGAGCTGATGGCTGAGCGTCGGGGTATCGCCCTAGTCGTCCTTCGGGCTGCGTGGCAGCGGTCCGCGGCGCATTGGATGAGGCTCTCGAGGCGCCAGCCGTGCGCCCTTGGCCGGCTTGAAACCGATTTCCCGGAGAGCTTCGCCGAACGTCGTCGGCTTGATGACGAGCTCGACGAGTTCCAAGAGTTCGGCCAGCGACAAGGTGACGAGCACCTCATCGGACGGAGGGACATTGTCCGAGGCGTGATGGTCCTCTGCCGGGCCAAGTCCGCGCAACGCCACCCATAGGTTCACCCGGTTAATCCAGCGCAAAGGAACAGCTTCAATCCGTTCATGATCGTCGGACCTGGTCCACGCGGCCATCCGACGCTCAACCATCCGTCCGCGTCCAAGGAACTGTTCACGATCGCGACAGTTGCACTGTAATCGAGCGGCCGACCGGCCGCGTGCAACGCGCTCGCCACTCTGGCGACGCCCTTGAAGTACCAACGCCATGACAGATTATACCTCCCGTGGCGTCGCCGACGCCGCGACCGCCCGCGCGTCCTCCGCCGTCTCCTGGGGAGCCATCCTGGGCGGCGCGGTCGTCAGCGCCGCCGTCTCCCTGATGCTGCTCACCGCCGGTGCGGGGCTGGGCTTCACTTCGGTCTCGCCGTGGAGCAATGCGGGCGTCACCGCCACGACCTTCGGAATCGCGGCCCTGGCCTGGCTCGCCATCGTTCATCTCATCGCGGCGGGTGCGGGCGGATACCTTGCGGGCCGCCTTTGCACCAAGCGGGTCGGGCTCCACACCGACGAGGTCGCCTTCCGCGACACGGCCCACGGTTTCATGACTTGGGCCGTCAGCGCGATCGTCAGCGTCATGCTAATCGCTTCGGCGACCTCCGCGATCGTCGGCGGCACCGCCCGCCTCGGCGCCAGCGCCGCATCGGGACTCGGCTCGGCCGTATCCGGCGCCGCAAGCCAGGCGGCCGGGCGCGTCGACATGTCGAACCTCGATCCGTCGGCCTACGTGACCGACACGCTGTTCCGGACGGACAAGCCTGCTCCCTCCCCGACCGATCCCGCGCCGGCGCGCGCCGAGGTCGGCCGGATCGTGGCGATGAGCATCCGCAACGGCGAGATCGCGCCCGCCGACAAGACTTACGTGGCCAGTGTCATCGCCGCGCAGACGGGCATCAGCCAGGCCGACGCCGAGAAGCGGATCGATGACGGCATCGCCAAGACCAAGGAGACCGCCGCCAAGGCCGAGCAGACCGCCCGCGAAACGGCGGACACGGCGCGCAAGGCAGCCGCGTCCTTCGCCCTGGCCTCCTTCATCGCAATGCTGATCGGAGCGCTTGCTTCCAGCTACGGCGCCACCCTCGGCGGCCGCGCCCGCGACAAGTTCGAACCCTGATCATCGAACGACCACCACCCGAACCCGGAGAGAAACCATGGCCACGAACACCCCAAAAGCCCTCGACGATCTGTTCCACGACATGCTGAAGGACGTTTATTACGCCGAGAAGCAGATCTTGAAGGCGCTGCCCAAGATGGCGAAGGCAGCCAAGTCGCCCGAGCTGAAGAAGGCATTCGAAACCCATCGAGAAGAGACTGAAGGGCACGTCGAGCGTCTCGGTGACGTCTTCGAGGCGATCGGCAAGGCTCCTCGCGGGAAGACCTGCGACGCCATCCTCGGCATCCTCGAGGAAGGCAAGGCTGTCATGGAGGACTACGCAGATAGCCCGGCACTCGATGCCGGACTCGTCGCCTCGGCTCAAGCCGTCGAGCACTACGAGATGACCCGCTATGGCACGCTCAAGTCCTGGGCCCAGCAGCTCGGCCATAAGGACGCGGTGACGCTCCTCGACGCGACGCTGGCCGAGGAAACCAAGACCGACGAGCTGTTGACCAAGATCAGCGGCTCGACGAACTCCGCCGCGGTCGCGAAGGCGAAAGCCGCCTGATCGTTGCGGGCATGTCTGAGACCCGCCGAGTAAGGCTCGGCGGGTCTCGTCTTTCCTCAAATGGTGTCGCTCAGCAAGCTGCCGCAACGCCCGGCACCGAAAGCGCGCAATGCCAAAGCTTGTCGTACTGGTCGTCGAAGACGAGCCGCTCCTTCGCATGGACGCCATTGATTTCATCGAGGAAGCGGGGTTCGAGGCACTAGAGGCAGCACATGCCGATGACGCCATCGCAATTTTGAAATCGCGACAGGACGTCGCCGTGGTGTTCACCGACATCGAGATGCCTGGCTCGATGGACGGCATAAAGCTCGCTCACGTCATCAGGACCGGCTGGCCTCCCATTGTGATCGTGGTCGCGAGCGGTCGGGTGGTCCCGGCTCTTGGTGTACTGCCGGACAATGTCCGCTTCCTCCCGAAGCCATATCGACCCGCCGAAGTGATCGAGGCTTTGCGGCAAGCGCCCTGATCAATCGGCCGTCAGTGCTTCGACGGGCCCGCGAAGCGAGAACATCGCGCCAGTCGGGGCATAAGTCATCCGGGCCGTGCCATTGAAATAGCCCGCCAAGGCGCGTTCGATCATTCGCGAGCCGAAGCCCCGTCGGGTAGGTGCCTCGACGACAGGGCCGCCGCTTTCTCGCCATTCGAAAATGAACTCTTCGCCCTCGATCGACCATGAGATGTCGATTCGTCCGGTATCGCGGCTGAGCGCGCCATACTTGGTCGCGTTGGTCGCCAATTCATGCAGGGCGAGAGCCATTGCCAGAGCCGTCCTGGACGACAGCTCGACCGCCGGCCCGTTGATCCGGAAGCGCGTCGGTGTGCCGTGCCCCTTCAAGGATTCCTCCACGAGGAAAGAGAGACTTGCCTTGGCCCACACGGTCTGGGTCAGGATATCCTGTGCCGATGCCATCGTGTTGAGCCGGGCGACGAAGGCTTCCTTGACGGCATCGACCTCGGGTCCGCCGCGGATCGTCTGGTTCGCGATCGCCTGGATCATGGCGACCGTGTTCTTCATCCGATGCTTCAGTTCGAGGGCAAGCAGCCGCTGGCGCTGCTCGGCTTCCTTGAGGACGGTGATATCCCGGGATACCGACAGGATCGCCTCAGGCTTGCCGTCCGGGCCTATGATGGGCGCGATCTGGACATCCCAGAAGCGGGGGGTGCCCGCTGCCGTCTTGGCGGCACCCTGGAAACGAAAGCTGCGCCCGGCGCGCGCTTCCTCGAGTGCGAATTTCGCGTCGACGTTGCCCTGATCGGCCCAGAAATCCGGCCAGGGGCACCCCTTGATCGCATTGAAGTCGCTGACCTCCATGACTCGCTGTCCACCTTCGCTCATGAAGGAGAGCTTGCCGTCCAGATCAATGACCTTGATGCAATCGTCGGACGCCGCCAGCAGGCTACGCATGAAGCGGGCGTCACGAAATTCCTGCGATGTCAAAACGGATCCGATCTTTCCAGGGACCGGGCCGTACCCGGCATCGCGGTTATGGCATGCGGCGCCTGCGCGACCTAATCGAGATGGGTACTTGGGGATGGCATCTCGAACGTAGGGTGAGCTTTCGCTCTGGGCATGCCGTTAGCCAGAGGAACCATGCCAACGCACCCTCGGTAGAGGGGATCACAAGGCGCGGACGATCCACGAGCCGCCTTGAAACCGCATCGTACGGCATCCATATACCATCCTGTTGGATGGCTTTTGGATGGAAAATGAAGACCCCTGACAGCGAGAAACTCACGATCAATCTCGGCTTCGTCGATCTCGGCAGGATCGATCTGCTCGTCAGGGACGGCTTTTATTCGAACCGATCCGACTTTATCCGCACCGCCATCCGCAACCAACTTGTGACCCACGCCGACGTCGCAACCAATGCAACGAACCGCCTCTCGCTCGAACTGGGCCTGCGCACGTACACCCGCTCCGACCTCGAGGCCGTGGCGGCGGCGAATGAGCGCCTCGACATCCGCGTCCTCGGCTTGGCGATCATAGCCGACGACGTCACGCCCGCCTTGGCTCGCGACACGATCGCTTCGATCACGGTACTTGGCGCGTTTCACGCAACTCCTGAGGTCAAGGCCGCCTTGGCGGACCGCCTCTCCTAACCCGCAAGGACGACACGATGACCTTCCGCATCCAGGATGCCGTCGCCGATGCGATGGCGCGCCTCAAGACGTCCAATGTCGCCGGCGCCACCACCGCGATCCGTGACGCGCTCATCGGTGGCAGCTCATCCACATTGCGCGCGCCGACTGGCCATTCCTTCGGCCGCCCGGTAGCACTAGGACTTTGCGACGTGCTGAATGCGCTCAAGACGCGCCGAGGCCAGGTCCCCTCCCCGATGTCCCGCCCGACCCGGCCTCCGGCTGGGGACGATCCGCGCTTCACCTCGCGCTCACTGACCTCGGCGGCGGGGACACTGGGTTACAAGCTCTACGTCCCCGAGCATAGCGACCGGGAGGTGGCCCTCGTCGTGATGTTGCATGGCTGCACGCAGGATCCCGACGACTTCGCACGCGGGACGAGGATGAACCAGTTGGCCGAAGAGTTCGGCCTCATCGTTGCCTATCCCCACCAGCCGCGTTCCGCCAACGCCAACGGCTGCTGGAACTGGTTCGATCGCCGCCACCAGGCCGCCGGATCCGGCGAGCCGGCAATGCTGGCGGCGTTGGCTCGGACGCTGTCGCAGGAATTCGGTATCGCTCCGGAGCGCGTCTTCGCCGCCGGATTGTCTGCCGGGGCGGCGATGGCGGATGTTCTCGCGGAAACCTATCCCGACGTCTTCTCCCGGGTTGGCCTCCATTCGGGCCTGCCGCATCTCGCCGCCCATGATGTGATGTCAGCGTTCGCTGCCATGAAAGGCGATGGAAAGTCCGGCAGACGGGGCGCTCCCGGGCATGTCAGCCGCAAGATCATCATTCACGGGACTGCCGATACTACGGTCCATTGTTCGAACGGAGACGAGATCTTCGAGGGTATGCGCTCTCGGCATCGGGGATCATCGATCGTCCTAAACGACGACAAGACCGCGGGTCGTAAAGCGACACGTCAGATCCTGCTCGGCGCGTCGGGCGAGACTCTGGCGGAGTACCTTCAGATCGAGGGCGCCGGTCATGCCTGGTCTGGCGGCGATGCTGGCGGAAGCTATGCCGATCCGATCGGGCCCGATGCCTCCCGGGAGATGGTGGCGTTCTTCCTGCGATCCTAGCTGTTCCTCACTATGATTATCGACCGGGAAGGGAACGGCTCGAACTTATCAAACCCCGGCGCGTTCAATCGATGCGCTAGTTCCCCGCCAATCGGCCATTTCGCGTTTTGGCTGTGTCAAACGGAAGTCGATCCGTGCCAGCCAACCATCCGAACGCGCGCAAGTTCTTCAGGATGGCCTGCGGGTTCTGGACCGGTGATACGGCGCTCAAAGCATGGCTCTTAACCACAGCCGTAACAGGGTGCGTGGCAGCACAAATCAGCGTCGCGGTCTGGATCAACACCTGGAATCGGCAGTTCTTCGACGCTCTCGAAACGCGTCATCCCCCGGCCATATGGGCGGTCGTCGCCTGGCTTCCGGCCCTCGTCGCGACGGCCGCGGTGGTCCTGTCGGCCCTGGTTATAAGTCGCATCGCCCTTCAGATCCGGTGGCGCCAGTTCGTCACCACCAGGCTAGTGGGCCGGTGGGTATCGCACCAACGCTATTACCACCTTCAGTTCTCGGCGCCTGACCTGCCTGCTCCCGAATATCGGATCGCCGAGGACGGCAGACTTTCCGTCGAACCGCTCGTCGAATTCGTCATAGGACTGATCACCGCCGCGGTCAGCGCTCTGACCTTCGCAACCATCCTCTGGCGGGTGGCGGGATCGGCCAACTTCACGCTGGGTGGCACCGAGGTGGTGATTCCCAGCTACATGGCCCTGTCGGCGATCGTCTATGCCGCCGTGACATCCTATGCCGCCTATCTCGCAGGTTGGCCCCTCGTGAAACGGATCTCGGGGAAGAACGAGGCGGAGGCCCGCTTTCGAGCCGAGATGACGCGCCTGCGCGAGAACGCCGAAAGCATTGCGCTGATCCGTGGCGACGCCGACGAGCGGCTGTCGGTAATGCTGAACTACGGGCGCGTGGTCTCGGTCTGGTTCGGCGTCATGCGCCAGCAGGGCATCGTCGCGCTGGTCCTCAATGCCAACAGCGCTTTCTTCCCAATCGTGCCGCTGCTGCTGATCGCGCCCAAATTCGTGTCCGGCGAGGTGTCGCTCGGTGCGGTGATGCAGATCGTGGCGGCGTTCATGGCGGTACAAGCCGCCCTGATCTGGTTCGTCGACAATTTCCTGCGGCTTGCCGAATGGTTCGCCTCCGTGGCGCGCGTCAACGAACTGCAACAGGCTCTCGATGAACTCGATGATGCGGCAGCAACCGTCCCCGAGCGATCGTTGGGGCTGGTCCATCTCCCGGTCGACACGATCGAACTGGTCAAGCTTTCATTGCATCATGCCAACAGCGCGCCGGTCCTCGCCCCGACCTCCCTGGTGATCGCGCGCGGCGAACGAGTGCTCATCACAGGTGAGAGCGGCGTCGGCAAAAGCACGCTGATCAGAGCCCTAGCCGGGTTATGGCCTTGGGGCAGCGGCACGATCGTCCTGCCCACCGGGCGTTCGATGGCGTTCGTGCCGCAGAAGCCCTATCTGCCGATCGGCGACCTTCGTACGGTGCTTCTCTACCCGCACGCTGCGTGTTCGCCATCGGATGAGCGTCTCGTCGCGATCATGAAGCGCTGTGGGCTCGGCGAGATGGGCGCCCGGCTCAACGAGATTGCGCCGTGGGACCGCCTTCTCTCGGGTGGCGAGCGCCAGCGCATCGCCTTCGTGAGGCTGCTCGTTCAGATGCCGGACATCATCATCATGGACGAAGCGACATCGGCGCTGGACGAAGCGAGCCAGTCATCCCTGTTGGCGCTGTTCAGTGACGAACTCAGCGCCGCGACCCTGGTGAGCGTAGGCCACCGACCAAGCCTCGATGCATTCCACGATCGCAGGCTCACAATGCTCAAGTCCGCCGAGGGCGCAGTGATCGTATCCACGACATTGAACGCCAGGCTCGGCGTCTTCGAACTTGAGACACCGTAAGCCAAGGCGCTCAGGTTCTTGATCGCTTGTGGCAGAGACCTACCCGGTGCCAGCTTGAAGCCCGGATGGGACGCTGATCCGCACGCAATAGCAAAAGACATAATTCTTGGAAAATAATCGCTCAAGGCTCACAGTTTTATTTGCGAAATCAAAGATTTCGCGGGAACTAAAATCGTTCAAAACTAGTTCTTGTATCATTCCGCTCTGGCGGAGGCTTCCATAGGTCAGGCCAAGCTCGAAGCGACACCGCGGCTCAGCGGTGAAGCGATGGTGCTCGCCCGCAGGCACCGGAGCGGAACAGTTGCGTATCGGGATCATTGCTCACCTCAAGCATGCCATCCGGGAGCCATTCGCGGGCGGACTGGAAATGCACACCTCGATGTTGCAGAGCGCGTTTCAGCGCCGGGGTCATGACGTCACGGTGTTCGCTTCGTCGCGCTCTGAACCGGAGACTTGCGTCGAGGCGATCTGCGACGAGACTTCACTGACCGAAATCGGCTGTGACGAGGCCCCGGACAAGGTGTTCTTCCAGGAGCATCACGCGTACCTGTCGCTGATGAACGGGTTGAGGCACCGGCGCTTCGACCTGATCCACAACAACTCCCTGCACTATCTGCCGGTCGCCATGGCCGACGCGCTGCCGATGCCGATGGTCACCACGCTCCACACCCCACCCTTCGCTTGGCTCGAGAGCGGGGTGCGGCTGTGCAAGGCGCCGCACGCAACCTTCGTCGCCGTTTCGGAGTCGATCCGCCGCACATGGAGCAGGGTCGCCTCGATCGACCACGTCGTCCTGAACGGTATCGATCTCGATCGCTTTGCCTTCCGAGCCGAGCCGGCCGTCGAGCCCTACTGGGTCTGGTACGGTCGGATCGTTCCCGAGAAGGGACTCCACCACGCCATCGCAGCTTCGGCGCTTACCGGAGCCACATTGCTGATCGCCGGCCCGATCTCCGATCAGGACTATTTCGATCGTGAGATCGCTCCGCGGCTCGACGAACGGGCCAGGTATCTCGGACATCTTCCGCATTCCGAACTCGCCAGCGTCATCGGGGGCGCACGGACCTTCGTGTGCACGCCGTGCTGGGACGAGCCGTATGGCCTAGTCGTCGCCGAGGCCTTGGCCTGCGGCGTTCCCGTGGCTGCTTTTGCTCGCGGCGCCATCCCCGAGCTGCTCGATGCCGCCACTGGCGTCCTTGCCATCCCGGATGACCCCGCTTCGCTGGCGCAGGCGGGCATCGCCGCCCAGAAGCTCGACCGGCAAACCTGTCGAGCACACGCCGAGCGCCGCTGCGACGCCTCGCGGATGATCGACGAGTACGAGGCGCTCTACGCCAACCTGATCGAGGCCTCCTCCGAGACGAAATTCGCCGCCTGACCAGACCCCAAGCCAAGGAAGGATTCTCCCATGGCCCGTACTCCGCGAGACGACACGAAGGCACCAGACGCTCAGCCAGGCAACGGTGGCGAGCTTCACCAGACCGCCTCGACGCCCGAGACCCGGATCACGACCAATCACGGCGCCCCAGTCAGCGACAACCAGAACTCGCTCAAGGCAGGTGTCCGCGGACCGACGCTGCTCGAGGACTTCGTCCTCCGGGAGAAGATCCAGCATTTCGACCACGAGCGTATCCCCGAGCGCATTGTCCATGCTCGTGGTTCGGCGGCCCATGGCTTCTTCGAACTGACGGATTCCCTCGAGGAGTTCTCGCGGGCGAAGATCCTTACCGAGGTCGGCGTCAAGACCGAGGTGTTCACGCGCTTCTCGACGGTGGCCGGCGGCGCCGGCTCCGTCGATACCCCGCGCGACGTGCGCGGCTTTGCGGTCAAGTTCTACACCAAGGAGGGCAATTGGGACCTCGTCGGCAACAACATCCCGGTCTTCTTCATCCAGGATGCGATCAAGTTTCCCGACCTTGTCCACGCGGTGAAGATGGAAGCGGATCGCGGCTATCCCCAAGCCGCCAGCGCGCATGACACTTTCTGGGACTTCATCGGCCTGATGCCGGAATCGACCCACATGATCATGTGGGCGATGTCGGATCGTACGATCCCGCGCTCGCTGCGCATGATCGAGGGCTTCGGCGTCAACACGTTCCGCCTGCTCAACGATGACGACGAGCCGACCTTCGTCAAGTTTCACTGGCGCCCGAAGCTCGGCACGCAGTCGACCTGTTGGGACGAGGCCGTGAAGATCGCGGGTGCCGACCCGGACTACCACCGTCGCGATCTCTTCGAGGCGATCGAAAAGGGTGACTTCCCGGAATGGGAGTTCGGCGTGCAGTTGCTGAGCCAGGTGGAAGCCGACGCCCTGCCTTTCGACATCCTCGACGCGACCAAGCTGATCCCCGAGGAACTCGTGCCGATCCGCGTGATCGGCCGCATGGTCCTGAACCGCAACCCGGACAATTTCTTCGCCGAGACAGAACAGTCAGCTTTCCTTCCGACCAACATGCCGCCGGGCATCGACGTCTCCGAGGATCCGCTGCTGCAAGGCCGCCTGTTCTCCTACCAGGACACGCAGCTCTCGCGGCTCGGCACGGTCAACTTCCACCAACTGCCGATCAACAAGGCGAAGGGCTGCCCCTTCCAGAACTTCCAGCGTGACGGACACATGCAGACGCAGGTGTTCAAAGGCCGCGCGAACTACGAACCCAACAGCCTCGCCCAAGCCGGAGAAGCTGGCGGCCCGCGCGAAGACCCGGTCGGCGGGTTCCGGACGACGGCCGTGCCGGTCGAGGAGCACAAGGTGCGGCTGCGGCCGGAGAGCTTCGCGGACCACTACAGCCACGCGCGGCTGTTCTTCCGCTCCCAGAGCGAGATCGAGCAGGCCCATCTCGCCAGCGCGCTCGTATTCGAGCTCTCCAAGGTCACGCTCGAACACGTCCGCACTCGGGTGATGGCCAACCTCGCCAATGTCGACGAGACCCTGGCCCAGCGCGTCGCGGACGGTCTCGCCATGCCGTTGCCCAAGGCGTCCCCCGCGGCTGTCGAAACCTCGGACATGGAGCCTTCCCCCGCCCTTCGCATCGTCGGCAAGTACCCGGAGACGCTGAAAGGGCGGGCGGTCGGCATCCTTGTCTCCGACGGGGCTGACGGAGCACTGGTCGCTGCGGTCAAGACATCTGTCGAAGGCGAAGGCGGAACGGTGAAGATCGTTGCCCTCAAGATCGGCGGCGTGAAGCTGAAGGACGGCAAGATGCTAAAGGTCGACGGCCAGCTTGCCGGAACGCCTTCGGTGATCTTCGACGCGGTGGCGATCATACTCTCCGAAGACGGTTGCGCGATGCTGATGAAGGAAGGCGCGGCGATCGACTTCGCCAAGCACGCCTTCGGCCATCTCAAGGCGATCGGCTACAGCCAAGAGGCAAAGCCCCTGCTCGACAAGGCGGGCGTCGAGCCCGACGACGGCATCGTCGAACTGGGCACGGCGAAGGATGCGTTCCTCGCGCCGGCACGGACGCGGCAATGGGCGCGGGAGCCCAATGTCCGCATCCTCGCCTGACAGTGGCAACGCGCGTCGCAGACGCCATTTCGGCGGGTGGGAGTGTTTCGCCCCGCCTCCCGTTCTGCGTATGCGTTCCTGCCCGGAATGAGCAGGAGCGACTGCCGCTCCTGCTCGAGGCCCTGGCCAAACAGGATGTCCAGGGTCCGGTCCCGATAGCGATCTGCCTCAACAACACCACCGATGCGTCCGCGGAAGTCATCGCGACCGTCTCCTGGCGCTATCGCGACCGACTAGCCATTGCCCTGGACGTCGTGACGTTCCCGCTCGAACTAGCCCATGCAGGCTCGGCACGAGCCTCGGCGATGGCTGCCGGCATGGCGCGTCTCGAGCCGTCGGGCGGGGTGCTTATCACCACCGACGCCGATGCGCGTCCTCCAGCCAACTGGATCTCCGCCAATCTCGAAGCGATTGCGCAGGGCGCCGATATCGTCGGCGGTCGTCTGGTTCTCGACGAGGACGATGATATCTCTCCGGGCGTCGTCGCCAGCCGGGCGCTGTGGGATCGCTACTGGGCCGCGGTCCGGCAGATCGAGGACGAGATCGATCCCTGTCCCTGGGATCCGCCACCTCGCCATGGAGACCACACCGGCGGCAGCCTGGCGATCACCACCGAGATGTATCGCCGGTCGGGCGGCGTTCCCTTGATCGCCTCGGGCGAGGATCGAGCCTTCGTCGAGGCAGCCATCGTTGCCGGTGGGCGCCTCATCCATCCACCGGAGGTCTGGACACGGGTCTCGGCCCGGCAGTTGGGTCGCGCGGCAGGTGGCATGGCCGAGATGATGCGGCGGATGAGCGATACGGCGTCGAGCGGCGAGGCTGAGATGGCACCGGCGCTGCGCCACTGGCGCGAGCGTGCCCTGTGGCGTCGTGAGACGCGGCAGGACGTCTGCGGGGCGAGCCGCTTTATCGCGGCCGAGCATGCCCTGCCTTCGATGCCACACGACGCCGTGTTGGCCGAAATCGATTGGACCGGAACCGCCGACTCCGACGCGGGCAGCGGCCGGTGATCGGGCCGATCGGATATTATGTCCATCACCATGGCGATGGGCATCGGCAGCGCGCTTTGGCGATCGCGAAAGCGGCCCCGCATGGTCGGTTCACCTTGATCGGAACGGGACTTGCAGGCCGAACCGAGGACCTTCCCTATCTCGACTTGGCCGATGATCGGCTGACCGACAATCGCGTCTTCGACGGGCGCGACGACACCGCCGACCGACCTCTCGCCCTGCATTATGCCCCTTCGCATCATGGCGGTATCCGCAGCCGTGCCGCGTTGCTGACAAGCTGGATCGCGCGAGAGCGGCCGTCGCTGATGGTGGTCGATGTTTCGGTCGAGATCGCGATGCTGGCGCGACTGGCCGCTACACCGACCGTCTATGTCCGGCTCAGCGGCCTGCGCGATGATCCCGCTCATCTCGAGGCATTTCGGGGCGCCAGCGTGATCCTCTCCCCCTTCCATCGCGAGCTCGACGATCCCGGCATGCCGGACTGGGTGCGCGCGAAGACGCGCTTTTGCCCCGGGCTTTCGGCTTCATCTCGATCGGTGGAGCCAAGGCGACGGGACACCATCCTTGTCGTCTACGGCAAGGGAGGAGCCGGCGGCGACGGGGATGCGCTCGCGGCGGCCGCGCGTGCCTCTCCCGGATTGGACTGGCGCGTGATCGGTCCGGTTTCGCAGCCGTCGTCATGCCCCGACAACCTCTCCATCCTCGGCTGGGTAGAGGAAGCCGAGAGCGAGATTGCGCGCGCCGACCTCGTCGTCGGCGCGGCCGGCGACGGCCTCGTCAACGCGGTGATCGCAACGGGTAGCCGCTTTATTTGCCTCCCCGAGCCGCGCCCGTTCGACGAGCAGGTCTCGAAGGCGCACCGTCTTGCCGCACTAGGCGCCGCGGTCGTGATCGAGCGCTGGCCCCAAGCCTCTGACTGGCTGGGGCTGATCGCTGCCGCGCGCGACCTCGACCCCGGCGTTCTGAACAGGCTGCACGAACCCGACGGCGCCCGCCGCGCGGCCGACTTTCTCCTCGCAACGGCCCGGGAGGGCATGCCCCGTGCATCAGCGTGATCGACAAACACTCGGAGAGGCGCCGTCTCCCGTGCCGTCGCAGCAGGATTTCAGGCCGCGCCTCCAAGCGGTGTTCCAGCATCTGGTTGCATCCGGCGCGCGCTACGACGCAGCACCGCTCTATCCGCAGGAAAGCATCGAGACCCTGCGCAGCATCGGCTTGCACCGCCTGTTCGCCCCTCTGGAGAGCGGCGGCGAAAGCTTCGCCGATGCGCGAGTCGAGAACGCGTCACTTCTCGGCGTCCTCCGGATCATCGGTCGTGCTGACCTGAGCCTCGGTCGAATCTTCGAGGGCCATGTCAACGCGCTGAAGCTGTTCGCTTGGTTCGGCTCTGCCGAGCAGAAGGTGGAGCTCGCGTCGACGCTCAGCGATGGAGCGTTCTATGGCGTCTGGGCGACCGAGCCGCCCCCAGGCGTCACCCTCGGTCGCTCCGGCACGGACTGGCTCCTCACCGGCGCCAAGGCCTTCGCGACGGGGGCTGGCGGTCTGGCCTTCGCCGTCATCACCGCACGGGGCGAGGAAGACGGCACGCAGCTCGTCGTGGTCCCGGCGAATGTCGCGACCCGCACCGATCTGTCGGCCTGGCGCGTGCGGGGTATGCGTGCGACCGGCAGCGGTAGTTACGATCTCACAGGCATGCAGCCGAGGGAGCACCAGCTTTTGGGCGCTCCCGGAGACTATACGGCTGAGCCGCGCTTTACTGCGGGTGCATGGCGCTTTCTCGCGGTCCAGTTGGGCGGCATCGAAGGCTTGCTTGCCGAAACACGCTCAGCGATGTCGGAGACCGCCCGCACCGATCCGCTCCAGCGGGTCAAATTCGGCGAGGCCGTCGCCGCGACCCGAACGGCCTATCTCTGGGTCCGGGAGGCAGCGCAACGTGCTGCCGACGATATCGTGGATGCCCCGGATTTCGTGCGCATGACCCGCGGCGTCGTCGAACGGGCGGCTCTCGATGTCATGGAGCTCTCGGCCCGGATCGTCGGCACGCGCAGCGCCTTCGACGGCCAGCGGATCGACAAGATCATCCGGGATCTGAGCCTTTATCTGCGTCAGGCCGGCCCGGACTATGCTCGCGATCAGGCAGCCATGGCTTGGCTCGACCATGATGTCTGGGGCGAGGATGACCGGCTGTGGTGACGCGGCCGCTGTCCGCGCGGGCGCTCGCTTCGAGTGCCATGGCAATTGCTCGGTGGCTCGTACTGGCGCCTCACGCCGACGACGAAACACTCGGCTGCGGAGCGCTGATCGCGGACGCAGCCTCGCGGGGTGCGCTCGCTGGCGTGGTCATCGTCACCGATGGGGTCGGCTCGCACAGCCACGACGGCCCGGCTTCGCGCGCTCGCCTTGTTGCAGCCCGGCGTCGGGAGGCCGCCCGTGCCGTCAGGGTGCTGGCCGGCCCGGCGCATCCGCCGCCGCTCTTCCTGGACTGGCCGGACGCGCAGCCCTTTGCGGCAGGCGAACCCGGCTTCGAACGGGCAAGGCGCCGGCTCACCGCTCTCTGCCGCCAGCGCCGGGTCGATGCGCTGGCCGTGACGGCGCGGCATGAGCCGCATTGCGATCACGAGGCCGCCTATCGGCTGGCCAGCGCCGTTGCTTCGAGCGCCATGCGTCCCGTCACGGTCTTCGAGTACGTCGTCTGGGCGCCCGAGCCGCCTGGCGAAGGCTACCGGGCGCTGCGCACGCCGCCGATTCTGATCGGCCTCCGCAACGCCGCGCTGGCGGCTCATATCAGCCAGCTCACCCCGCAATTCGGCGAGGGCTTCAGGTTGCCGGCAGCGAAGCTGCGCATGCCCGCATCCGACCTGCTCTATGAAAGGACCGGGCTCAATGCGCGCGCGGAAAAGCCTGCCCCCTGAGTACTTCGAGCGGATGTTCGCGGGCACGCCCGACCCCTGGGGCTTCGAGACGAGCCCCTATGAGCGGGCCAAGTACGAGCACAGCATCGCGGCACTGGGCGGCCACCATTACCGCCAGGGCTTCGAGATCGGATGTGCTAACGGCGTTCTCACGCGTCAGTTGGCGCGGCATTGCGACAATTTGCTCGCCGTGGATGTCAGTGAGACGGCACTCGCCAGCGCGCGAGACCGGTGTTCCGAATTCCACGGAGTTCGCTTCGCCCTCATGGGCTTTCCCGGCGAAGCGCCGACCGAGGCCACATTCGACCTGATCGTCGTCTCTGAAGTCGCTTATTACTGGGACGACGCCGATCTCCGGCAAGCCGCCCGCCAACTGCATGGCCTGCTCGCGCCAGGCGGAGATCTGCTGCTCGTCCACTGGACCGGAGAGACCGATTATCCCCAGAGCGGGGATGACGCCGTCGGAGCCTTGCAACAAGCGATGGCCTCAGACGTTCTGTCCGTTCTGCATGAGCGTCGGCCAGAATACCGGCTCGACCTCTGGCGCCGGAGCCCAGCGTGATCAGCGTCCTCACCTTGGTGAAGAACCGAGAGGCGCATCTGCGAAACCTCGTGGAAGGCTTGCGGCGCAGTGACAGGGCGCCCGCCGAACTCGTCATCGTCGACATGAGCGACACGCCGGTCGCGCATCCCACCGCGGATTTTCCAGTCAGGCTCATCCGCCTCGCGACCGAGGGTTTGGCCTTGGCGGAGGCCCGCAACCTTGCGGCCTCTCATGCGAGCTCGCCCTCCCTGTTGTTCCTCGACGTCGACTGTATCCCTGGCCCGGGCCTGGTTTCCGCGATGGCCGATGCCTTGAATCAGCGCGATGCCTTGATCTGCGCAGAGATCCGCTACTTGACCGCGGGCGATGCCACCGAAGGGAATTGGTCGCATGCCTCGCTCAGCGCAGCCGGCGTGTCGCACCCCGCGCGGTGGTTTCCACCAGCCGGCTTGGCTGCGGAACGAAACTTCGGACTGTTCTGGTCGCTCGCCTTCGGCATCTCCGCCAGCACCTTCAAACGCATCGGCGGATTCGACGACGCTTTCACCGGCTACGGCGGCGAGGACACCGACTTCGCCTTTCGCGCTCGGGAGACCGGCATTGATCTCTTTTTCCTTGGCGGCACGTGCGCCTATCACCAGCACCACGGCGTTTTCGACCCGCCCCTCCAGCATTTCGAGGACATCGTCCGCAACGCCCGCGTCTTCCATGCCCGATGGGGTGCATGGCCGATGCTAGGATGGCTTGATGCTTTCGCAGATCGGGGCCTCTTGATCCTCAAAGATGATCAAGTCGAGATCAAGCGTCAGCCGACCGTCCAGGACATTCGCGACGCCATGCGTCCACGCAGCCAGCCGTTCTGACCCCTAGGCAGGTAAGGCAGATCGTCCGTGAAACAGTTTGAACTTTCGCGGAAGCCAAAACGGTCCCGAGCCGGCCCAAGCTCACTCCAGCGCGTCCGAGATCTTGGCCTTCTGCTTCGACGACGCCAGCGTCATCATCAGGATGAAGGCTGCCAGCACGAGGCAGATGCCATTGGTCAGGATCAGCGGCCATTGGCCCTGCATCAAGCCGTAGATCAGCCAGAGCAGGAAACCGATCGTGTTAATCGCGTACATCGGGGCAGAAAGCGAGGATGTGTCGCGTGTCTTCACGATCCGCCAAGCCTGGGGCATGAAGCTGACTGTCGAGCAGAGCGCCGCGCCGAACCCGATGATGGTCACCCAGTCCATGGCCACCATCCGTCGTCAGAGGATCGGTTTGCCCCCGGTCACCGCGATCGTGGCGCCGGAAATATAGCTGGATAGCGGATCGGCCAGCATCACATAGGCCGTGGCGAGTTCCGCCGGCTGTCCGGGACGCTTCATCGGCACCTGCTTGCCGAAATTCGAGACCCGCTCTTCATTCATCGTCGAGGGAATGAGCGGCGTCCAGATCGGACCCGGGGCGACCGAATTCGCCCGGATCTCCTTCTCGGCGAGGAGCTGCGCCAACCCGGCGGTGAAGTTCTGGATCGCCCCCTTGGTCGTCGCGTAGGCAAGGAGGGTGGGGTTCGGCATATCCGAGTTCACCGACGCGGTGTTGATGATCGCGCTGCCTGCGGGCATGTGCGGCACCGCCGCCTTGGTCAGGTAGAACATCGAGTGGATGTTGACCCGGAACGTAAGCTCCCACTCCTCGTCCGAGATCTCGCTGATGTCGTCGAAGGTCGCCTGATGGGCGGCGTTGTTGACGAGAATGTCGATCCCGCCCAGCTCCGCCATGGCGGTCTCAACGATCCGGCGGCAGTGCGCCGCCGACTGGATGTCTCCGGGTACCAGAACCGCCTTACGGCCGGCCTCCTCGACCCAGCGCTGGGTTTCGGCCGCGTCGTGATCCTCATCAAGGTAGGAGATCAGGAGATCGGCACCTTCCCTGGTGGCATAGGCGATCGCAACAGCCCGGCCGATGCCGCTGTCGCCGCCGGTAATGATCGCGCGTTTGCCCGCAAGACGGCCCGAGCCCCGGTAGGAGGTCTCGCCATGATCGGGGCGAGGCTCCATCTTGTCGGTCGAGCCCGGCATCGCTTGCTGCTGATGAGGAAACGGCGGCTTCGGGTATTCGGTCATGAGCTATCCTCCGCCGATCAGAAACGTGTTGATGCTCGAATGCTGGCCTTCCGGAGCAGAGCCCGGCGGCAAAGCTCAGACGACTGCCGCTCTACGTCTCTCGAATTTCAGGAAACCCCCAAGGGCCGGGGTGATGAACAGCCAACCCCTCAAGGCCGTCGGCGTTCCGCGGCTTCCACGAAATGACCGAAGGGCGACTGGACGGAACATGCCGGCATGGCCGCCGTTCCCTCTCCACGAACCCTTCGGTCCCGGCTGCTAGCTTCCTGCGTCGAATCCAGGAACGCTGGCCGGCGAGAGGCCAGCGAATCCTTCCTCGTCTTCGGACATCATCATGGCCCGCACCGTCTCCGACTTCATCTGGACGCGTCTTCACGACTGGGGCGTGAAACGCGTCTACGGCTATCCGGGTGACGGCATCGGCGGCCTCATCGCTGCCTTGCAACGACGCGAAGACGACATCGAGTTCGTCCAGGTCAGGCATGAGGAAGCCGCGAGCCTGATGGCATCAGGCGAAACCCGATTTACGGGCGAGGTCGGGGTGTGCATCGCCACCTCGGGACCCGGCGCGGTCCACCTGCTCAACGGTCTTTACGATGCGCGCCTCGATCACCGCCCGGTGGTCGCCATCGTCGGTCAGCAGGCTCGCTCGGCGATGGGCTCGCACTACCAGCAGGATCTCGACCTGCAATCGCTCTTCAAGGATGTCGCCGGCGCCTATGTCGAAACGGCCTCGGTGCCGGCGCAGGTGCCGCATCTGATCGATCGCGCCTTCCGGATCGCCATCGCCGAGCGGCGCGTCACCTGCGTGATCCTGCCCAACGATCTCCAGCTCGAGGAGATGGTAGAGCCGTCTCAGGAACACGGCATGACCCATTCGGGGGTCGGGATCGAATTGTCGCCCGTGGTTCCTGCTGCGACGGCTCTCCAGCGTGCGGCCGAGGTGCTGAATGCGGGCGAGAAGGTCGCCATCCTGGTGGGCGCCGGCGCGATCAATGCGACCGACGCGGTGCTCGCCACGGCAGAGAAGTTGAAGGCAGGAATTGCCAAGGCCCTCCTTGGCAAGGCCGCGGTGCCCGACGAAGTCTCGTTCTGCACAGGTTCGATCGGTCTGCTCGGGACGAAGGCGAGCTGGGACCTAATGCAGGGCTGCGATACCCTGCTGATGATCGGGTCGGGCTTTCCCTATACGGAGTTCCTGCCGAAACCGGGACAGGCGCGCGGCGTCCAGATCGATATCGATGCCGGCATGCTGGGACTGCGCTATCCGATGGAGGTCAACCTTATCGGCGATGCAGCCGCGACACTCGAAGCCCTTCTGCCGTTGCTGAAGCCCAAGGCCGCCGACGATTGGAGGGCGACGATCGAGGCCAATGTCAGCGATGGCTGGCAGGAGGTGGCCGACAGCGCAATGGTCGAGGCCTCGCCGATCAATCCTCAGCGCGTCGCATCTGAACTGTCCGAGCGCCTGCCGGAGCGCTGTATCGTCACTGCCGACAGCGGCACAACCACGGTCTGGTACGCGCGCCATCTGCGCTTCCGGCGTGGCATGATGGGCTCGGTGTCGGGCACGCTGGCGACGATGGGCTGCGCCATTCCTTACGCCGTCGCGGCGAAGTTCGCGCATCCTGATCGTCCGGCCATCGCGCTGGTCGGAGACGGCGCGATGCAGATGAACGGCATCACCGAACTGGTGACGATCGCGAAATACTGGAAGCGTTGGGCCGATCCGCGTCTCGTCATCATGGTACTGAACAACCGGGAGCTCGCCTATGTGACCTGGGAGGAGCGGATCCAGGCCGGCGATCCGAAATGGCCGGCGAGCCAGGAGCTGCCGGACCTTCCCTATGCCGAGATCGCCAAGTTGATGGGACTTGCCGGGCGGCGGGTCGAGGATCCCGAACAGGTCGGACCGGCCTGGGATGAGGCGCTGGCGGCCGATCGGCCCTTCGTCCTCGACATGGTGACCGATCCAAACGTTCCGCCACTGCCGCCGCACATCACCTTCGCTCAGGCACGCGGCCTGGTCGGCGCTTTGGCCGGCGGCGACCCGGATGCCGGTAGCGTCATTGCGAATACGGCACGCTCGCTGCTCGGTACGCTGCTGCCGACGCAGAAGAATCGGTGAACTGCTCGCTCGACCTCCCCGATTCACCGCGCGGATCTAGGCCGTTGTCGCCGGCGTTATTCCGATTGAGTGGCGATAGATGGGTATCCCGATGACCCAATTCGTACGCAACAACGGTCTGACCCTGGCGCTTATCGGGATGTTCCTGGTCTCGCTCGGTGGCATGGCGCTCACCGGTTTTACCTCGCACAACCAGGAACTCGTGCAGCACGGACGACAGGCCATGCCTCTCGGTGCTTACCTAACGAGCGGACCTTTCCTCTCGGCCCTCTTTGAGAATTGGGAGAGCGAGTTCCTTCAGATGGCGACTTACGTCGTCCTGACCGCGATGCTGTTCCAACGGGGGTCGGCGGAGTCCCGCGATCCCGACGCTCCGGAGCGAGAGAATGATGACCTGCCCTGGCGCGCGCAACAGCCCAGGCTTGCTTGGCTCTATGAGCATTCGCTGGGGCTAGCGCTCGCTGGCCTTTTCATCGCCTCCTTCGCGCTCCACTGGTGGTTCAGCGCCATAGCCGCCAACAATGAGGCGGCACTCCACGGGCGCGAACTCGAGACGATGCTCGGCTATCTGACCGACGCTCAGCTCTGGTTCGAATCCTTTCAGAACTGGCAGTCCGAATTCCTGTCCACGGCCCTCTTGGTCGTGCTGTCGATCTTCCTTCGTCAACGAGGATCGCCCGAGTCGAAGCCGGTGGCGGCCGATCATTCCGAGACCGGGGCCTGAGGCTGGATGATCGCGGTTCGATGGGAGCCGCGTTCGATCTCGCTCCCTTGTCGCTGCTGGACAGGACCCAATGGCTGATCACGTCATGCTCGACCTTTCGGCCCGCGCGGATAGCTTCTATCGAAGGCCGGTGCAGGCGGTGGCGCGAGACCTGATCGGCGCGACACTCCTGTTCAAGGGCGCGGGCGGTCTGATCGTCGAAACCGAGGCCTATGACCTTGAGGACCCGGCCTCCCACAGCGTGAACGGGCCGAACATGCGAAATCGCAGCATGTTCGGCCCTCCCGGTCATGCCTACGTCTATCGCTCCTACGGACTTCACTGGTGCCTGAACGTGGTATGCGGCCTGACCCCGGGTGCCGCTGTCCTTATTCGTGCAATCCAGCCACTAGTCGGTGTCGAAGACATGAGAATCCGCAGAGGCAACCTGCCCGAGCGGCAACTCTGCTCGGGTCCTGGTCGTCTCTGCGCAGCCTTGGGGATCGACGGCACTTGGGATGGTCATGACCTCAGGCGACCACCGTTCTCGATGTCGTCAGGGCCGCCTATCGTTCAGGTTGATGTCGGAACGCGCATCGGTTTATCGCGGGCGTCGGATGTTCCCTGGCGTTTCGGCCTTGCCGGCTCGGCATTCCTCAGTCGGCCGATCCGGTGAAGGAAGGTTCGTGACCCTCCGTCCCGGACCGCTGTTCCGCGGAATGACATCATACCTTCAGCGATCCGCCGAGCCCGGCTCCGCCATCTTCCGGTGTTGCTTGGCGAGCGTCTCGGCCGGAGTGACGTTGGCCAGCGACGACTGGATCTTGTTCTTCCAGCCGCTGACGACGTCGCCCTCTCCAGCGAGAACCGCATCGTAACCTGCCTTGGCGACGTCGGCCGGATCGTCCTTCTCGTCCTGCCCCACCTTGGTGTCGAGCAGCCCGGCGCGCTCGAAGAAGCGGGTTTCGGTCGGCCCTGGCATTAGGCAAGTGACTGTGACGCCCGTATCCCGCAACTCCTCGCGCAGGGCGAATGAGAAGGAATCGATGAAGGCCTTGGTGCCGTTGTAGACGGCCTGGAAGGTGCCGGGCATGAACCCGGCGATCGAGAGGATGCGGCCTTCTCCCCGCTCCCGCATCTGTCGGCCAACCTTCTTGATCAGCAACAGCGTGCCGACGATGTTGGTGTCGATCACGCGCAGCCACTCAGCATCGTCCTGGTCAAGGAAGCCGTGTCCGAGGCCGCGCCCGGCATTGGCGAAGAGCAGATCGACCGGTCGTCCCGCTTTAGCGATCTCCGCGACGAGTTCTTCGACCCCCTCCTCGTCGCTAAGGTCGGCAACGATCGAGACGACGTTGGCGCCCTCGTCTTTAAGCTTCGCGGCAGCGTCGTGGATGTCGGTTTCGTCCGCCGCGATGATCAGGTCGTAGCCGTCAGCGGCGACGAGTTGCGCCAGCTCGAAGCCGATGCCGCTCGACGCGCCCGTGACAACGGCCAGTTTTCCCGTTCCATTCGTCATGTCGTTCTCCTCGCTCACGGCTTGAGAACGACCTTGATGCAGCCGTCCTCCTTGTCGCGGAATGTCTGATAAAGCCCCGGCCCATCCTCTAGCCCCGCCCGGTGCGTGATGACGAAGGAGGGGTCGATCTCGCCGGACATGATCTTCTCCAGAAGCGGCGCGAGATAGCGGTGTGTGTGCGTCTGTCCCGTCTTGAGCGTCAGCCCCTTGTTCATGAAGGCGCCCATCGGGATCTTGTCGAGGAAACCGAAATAGACGCCGGGCATCGAGATCGTGCCGCCCTTGCGACAGCACATGATCGCCTCCCGGAGCGCATGCGGACGATCGGTCGCCAGGTAGGTTGCGGCCTTGATCTTGTCGATGACGGCATCGAACGAGCCGCTGCCATGGGCCTCGGCACCGACCGCGTCGATGCAGCGATCGGGGCCACGGCCCTTGGTCATTTCCATGAGGCGGTCGTAGACGCCGACATCGTCGAAATTGATCGTCTCAGCCCGACCCTTGCTCGCCGCCAGCGCAAGCCGCTCGGGAACGTTGTCGATCGCGATGACGCGACCCGCGCCGAACATCCAGGCCGACTGGATCGCGAACTGCCCGACCGGACCGCAGCCCCAGACCGCCACCGTGTCACCTTCCTCGATCTCCGCATTCTCTGCCGCCATGTACCCGGTCGGGAAGATATCGGAGAGAAACAGCACCTGCTCGTCCGGAATGCCGTTCGGCACCTTGATCGGCCCGACATCGGCATAGGGCACTCGCAGGTATTCCGCCTGCCCGCCCGGGAAGCCGCCGAGCATGTGGGAATAGCCGAACAGGCCGGATGGTGACTGACCCATCGCCTTTTTGGCCTGATCCGCATTCGGATTGGAACGGTCGCAGAGCGAGAAAAGCTGCTTGCGGCAGAAGAAGCAGTCGCCGCAGGCGATGTTGAACGGCACCACGACCCGATCGCCGACCTTGAGGTTCCGGACGTCGCGCCCGACCTCGACGACCTCCCCCATGGTCTCGTGTCCAAGTACGTCGCCTGCCTCCATCGTCGGCGTGTAGCCGTCATAGACGTGCAGGTCGGAGCCGCAAATCGCGCAGGCCGTGACCTTGATCACGACATCGCCGGCATCCTGGATTTGTGGATCGGGCACCGTTTCGCAGCGAATATCGCCCTTGCCGTGCCAGCAGAGTGCTTTCATGTCGTGGGTCCTTGGTGACCCCCCACTCTGCGAACGCGGCCTGCCGGTGACCGTTCCGTAAAATATCCTTGCGACTCAATTATTTGTCGCTCGCCGAGATGGTGGGAAACCGTGCCGCGACAAGCTTGTTCGGCGCCCCACGGTTCGAACGCCGAGGCCTACGACCGGAGCCTTATTAAGTGGGCGCAATCACCGTTGAACCTTACCGAGCACCGGACGTTGAAGGCTTTGGAGACTGCGAGGCTTCCATTCATCGCCCGATCCCTCCATCATCATCAGCCGCTGGCGCGAGCGTCCACCGACCGGGCGGGCAATGCACCGGACACTGACCTCATTTCTCCCTCCGGATGAGCTGGAAGAGATACTGGCCAGCGAGCTGGGCCGCTCTATAGATTACATTCGGTGGTGCCTTGGCAGCGAAGCCATCGTCCCAGCCTGTCTCTTGGCGGCCGCTCTACGAGTGGGCGCTCGGACGGGAACGGTCGCACCTGCCAACCCGCCCCCGAGACCGGCTAGATAACCCCCTCGATGAGACCGAGGCTCTTGGCCTCGGTGGCCTCAATGTACCAGTTCTCGGGCGCCCGCTTCAGAACCTCCTCCATCGTGACCGCTGATCCCGCAATCAGGTTCTGGAAGCCTTCGTTCTGGATCTGGATCGAGTGGTCTATCTCGTTCAGCTTAGCCTTGAGGTTGGCGATGCAGGCGGTCAGCGGCCCGTCTAGCGTGATGTTGGCTTGCAGCTTGCGCTCATGGATCATAAGGCGTGTGCCGCGGGTCAGGTAGCGGTTAGGGCGCGCGAAGAAACTCATGAAGGTCGCTCCCGCAGAGTAAATCGCGGCTTTGCCTAGGAATACGAACCGTCGACTGGGCTCGTGCTCTGAGTGATAGCGAATGTCCTCGCCCATCATTCGCGCCACCTCTGGATCGCCTCCAAGCGTGCTGAGCTCGATGACGACGATGCCCTCACGTGGAGCGGAGGCCAGCCGATCACGAAAGAAAGCATACATCGCATAGTCGACCGCGCCGGCGAGGAGGATCGGCGGATCGAGGAAATCGCCGGGCGACAACGGACGAACCAGATCAGGCACCGACTGAGTATGCGGCGATATGGTGGACAGGCTCATGTGCGCTCCATGAATGGTTGATGCCCTCGAACTCGAGCATCTGTCCTCGGTTCCGGATGACCGGCTGGCACCGTGCAGGAACGCCATGCCCTGCGTTCTTTTGGCGTCCGCAAGCCTCCTTCGACCCGGCGGCGCAACCCCTACGGCCTTGTTGCGTTCCCTTCGAAAGGGAGCCTCGACATGCCACATCCATCCTTGCCTACCGGACGTGAACTGGCGGTCGCCTTCGCGAGAAAATTTCCCGGTCAGGACTGGATAGCGCGGCTATCCGAACGCTCCGGGATGGATCGCGATACGGTCGAGTGGCACCTACAGGAAGATATGGCCCCACCGGACGCGGTCATGAAAGCCGCCTCGGAAATGGACGGCGAGCCCGAGCAGCGCGGTGACGCAATGGCACGGGATGATCTCCCCATCGTGGGCCTGCCCGGCAACCTCGGGAAGCTCAACACGGATTAGCCCCGTCCACTCGTTTCAGGAGACGTCGATGCCCAACCGTGGAAAAGATGCCAAGAAACATCAAGGGGACGCCCTGGCCTCCCCGGAACCCGCAAAACGAGATGCCGCCGGTCAGTACGCAGCCTCACCGCGCGCATCTCCCAATCCCGGCGGATTGGTGAGTGCGAACCCCGTCGTGCTCTCCGGCGATGGTGATGCGACAACGGGGAACGGGCACGGCCGAGACCGCGAACAGGAAGGGGCGAAGGCAGGCTAGGCGCCGGTCTCGTCCATAGGTCCGTCGAAATCGGCCCTCGAATGTACGAGGGACCCGTCTCAGCAAGAGCTGCCTGGCTCCGGGAGGAGTTTCAGCGCCGGATTTCGGAACTTCAGAATGAAATTCTGGTTGCGACCCCGGGGGCCAATGGGTCGGACGTCGATGCCGAAATTCAACATCATCACAGACGCGGGTAACGGGCCGGAAGGCATTGACGAGCCGGTGGAATTTCCGGACATCAAGGCTGCTACCGACGACGCACAGATTGCCTTGGCCGAGATGGCCCGAGACAAGTTGCCGAACGGCAAGCGCGCAGATTTCGGTGTCAAGGTGGCCGATGAGACCGGGAAGGACATCTACCAGGCTGACCTGCATTTTGAGGCCAGGACCGAAGACGATCTCGAGGTCGGATCGGACGCGCCGGATCCCGCAGCAGAACTCGCTCGGGGGCCGAGAGACTGATGGCCGAAACCGTGATCGCGAGACGCTGGGCGTCCATCATTCGCACTCGGGACAAGGCGGCATATACCGACTATGTCCGTCGGACGGGTGTCAGTGACTACGGCGCCACGGACGGTAATCTCGGCTTTCAGTTGATGCTGCGCGATCTGCGCGATGACATCACCGAGGTGGTCACCATCAGTTGGTGGGCGTCGATCGACGCTATCAAGGCGTTCGCAGGCGAGGATCATCAGCGCGCACGCTACTACCCCGAGGACGACCGGTACCTGCTGGAGAAGCCCGATACGGTGGAACACTGCGACGTAGTCATCGACGGGTTGGCCTTGCCATCCCGAGTCACCTGAAAAGACCTGATGGGATTGACTGGTCTCGCTCTTTGCAAACGCATCCTGGCGCCGTTGATCGGGCTTTCGGTCGAGCATCTCGTCCTTGCCTCTAAAAGTCTCAGCCTTCCGGCCAGATCTGATTGCGCATCGCGCCGCGCGGCGATCAGCAGGATCCTTAGTGCGTTTTTCAAAGCGGCAACCGCGCGGTCTCATGCGGTTCCGTAAAGCCGAGCCGAGTAGCCCCGCGGACCTCAGTCCGACCTTTCGCATCTGAGCTCCGGAACCGCGGAACTTCGTCGCCGCGGTCCCGTTGCCGCAGCGAAGGATCGTGCAAGAGGAGTCCGTCATGATGTTCGTAGAGCAGATCAAGGAAGGCCAACGCGTCATCGGCGCGGACGGTGGCCACGTCGGGACGATCGACGGCCTGAGCGGACAGCTTCTCAAGCTGAAGAAGAACGATCCCGAATCCGGTGGAGCGCACCACTATCTCGATATCGGCCTCGTCGTGGCCGTCGAGGGAGATACCATCAAGCTTATCGTCCCGGCTGCCGAAGCGAAGGAACGCTGGTCCGAGGCGGCCGAATGAGAGGGATCGATCGTCGAACCCTCCTTGGTGCCGCCTGCATGATTGGAACGGCTAAGCGTTCGAGTGCGGACACGCGGATCGGCGTCGACAGGTTCGGTTCGTCGGGATCGACCGTTTACCTGCTGCACGGCTCGGACGGGCTGACCAATGCCGGGCGCTATCAATTCGCGGCGCAGACGATCGCAAACGCCGGTTATGCGGTGCTGCTGCCGCGCTATTTCGAAGCGACCGGCGACAGTCGAGCGCGCTATGGCGACATCCGGTCCCAATATGCGACCTGGCTGCGGACGCTTGAGGCCATCATTGCCGACCCTCCGCGCGGCACCGCGGCAGACCGCGTTGCGGTCGTTGGCTTCTCTCTGGGCGGCGCTCTTGCGCTGTCCCTCGCCTCGCGCTCATCGCGGATTCGGGCTGTCGTCGATTTCTTCGGCTTCGAGCCTGAGAGCCTCGGCGCGGGACGCATGCTCCCGCCGACACTGATCCTGCATGGCGACGCCGATCGCGTCGTACCGGTGGCCAATGCGACGGCGATCGAACGCCTGATAAGGTCGCAGGGCGGGACCGTCGAGAGCCGCATCTATCCCGGCGAGGGACATGGGCTGTCGCTTACGACATTGCCGGATGCCATCGGAAGGACGCAGGATTTCCTTCGACAACATCTCTAACCGATCCGATGCCGTGTTTCGTCACGACTTGATCGATCCGGTAGAATCCGAAGATGCCAGCTCAGCCGCCCGATCGGATCGAAATCCGAGCTGCCGATGAAGACGCGGGCGCGATCGTTGCCTTCCCCTATGATGCGGCGCTTGTGGAACGTTTCCGCGCTCGTTTTCCCGCAGCACGATGGAGCGATCATGCCTGCGCCTGGTTCGTCCCCGGGACAACCGCGGAGCGCCGGGTTGCGGTCTGGCTTCAACGCGAGCTGCCCGAGCACCTCGCGTTTGCCGACGAGCGCGGCCGGGATGCATTCTCATTCGATCCGATCGAGAGCGAATATCTTGAGGCGAACGGAGACGTGATCGTCAGAACACCGTATTCCCGCACCGTCATCGACAACCTCCGCGGCGTTCCTTGGGCGGCGTGGGATCGCGAGGGGAAGGTCTGGCGCGTACCGTATCGATCTCTCGAGGCGTTGAGATCTTGCTGGCTCTCCATCGAGATCGCTGCACGGCGGGCGGAACCCAGCGAACGCAAACGGCGCCGTGAGGAGCTGAAGCGCTCGCCGGAGTTCGCGGACATCAAGCAACGCGAAGCGGAGAGGCGGCGCAAGCGGCTGGCCGTTCCGGCTTCGCAACTCCCACCCCCGGGTCGACCGGTGATGACGGTGAGGGGCATCGTCGTGGTGACCGGCAGTGATGGCGAACTTGTCGATGTCGGTGGGGCGGACGGGGCCGAAGCCGCTGCCGACACCGAGGATCATGTCTGGATCTTCTGGCGTTCGCCGACTCTCGAGGAACTCATTCGGACCTGGCCGGCGCGACGGGAGCCCGATATGCCGGAACGAGCCAGGGGGTGGTGGCAGCCGACGCTCGAGGAGTTGCGCGAGGCCCGGCGGAAAGCGAAGTCGATCGAACGGGCGGCGGCCACGCGGAGCGCCCGGCTGGCATGAGGGGCCTCTGCCGCGACCGCAATTCGCATTGAACACGCGCTGGGCTCAATGCCTGAAATCTGGCCAAGCCCCTCAGGAACAGCGCCTTTCCTGCGGTGTTGGGCTCTCACGTTCAGCGACGAGATCAGAGCATGGAAATCCGCGTCGGCTATCAGATCGAGATCACCACGGCGCAGCCTGTCTCGTGCATGACCCTGCTCGATCCGCACCCCAGCCGCGACGGTGACATGGTCAGCTTGCCGAGGCCCCGGGTGACCTCGCTAGCTGACGGGTCGGAAGTGCGGGTGCGTGAATACACTGATGGCTTCGGTAACCGGTGCCGACGGCTTCTCGTC
Source organism: Allobosea sp. Root381 (assembly GCF_001429395.1). Classification (GTDB taxonomy): domain Bacteria; phylum Pseudomonadota; class Alphaproteobacteria; order Rhizobiales; family Beijerinckiaceae; genus Allobosea. The sequence goes on along the minus strand of NZ_LMJT01000007.1, from coordinate 14,281 downwards.
CCCGCGGGGGGCGTCCTCTTCACCAGCGATTTGGTCGTTCGCGATGCAGGCATACCCGACCAGTGGGACAAGCAGGCGCCCGAAATTCTGCCGGACGACCTGCCATCCGAGGTCATCGAGTACATGCTGTCGAGCCGCTATTGCGAGGTTGACGAGGTGTCGGCCACGGCGTGGAATCTGTTCGGCTCATTCGCTCCGGGTTGGAACCGTGTCCAGCAGATCTGTAATTACGTGAATGCGCAGATCCGGTTCGACTACCAGTTCGCCCGCAATACGCGCACCGCGGCCCAGGCGATGAACGAGCGTGTGGGCGTCTGCCGGGACTTCACGCATCTCGCCATCGCGTTGTGCCGCGCCATGAATATCCCTGCCCGTTATTGCAACGGATTCCTCGGGGACATCGGAGTTCCGCCGGATCCAGCGCCGATGGACTACAACGCCTGGTTCGAGGCCTATCTGGGCGGCAAATGGTATGCCTTCGACGCTCGCCACAACATGCCGCGCATCGGTCGCATCCTGGTGGCGCGGGGACGGGACGCCGCCGACGTGCCGATGATTCATACCTTCGGCCCCCATCTTCTCCAAAGATTTGAGATCGTCACCGAGGAGTTGGCTGCCACCCGGGCCTGAACCGGAACCTCACCCGGCCAGCTCGCGTTTCAGCTCCGACGCCGCCCTAAGGCGGCACCGCATCAGGAGAAGCGCGATGGGCAGCACCACGGACAAGGTCAAGGGCATCGCCAACGAGGCCGCCGGCAACGTCAAGCAGGCCGCGGGGAAGGCGATGGACAAGCCCGGTCTTCAAGCTGAAGGCGTGGCGCAGGAGCGCAAGGGCGAAGCCCAGCAGGCGCTCGGCAAGGGCAAGGAAGCCGTCAAGAAAGTCGTCGATAAGGCCTGATAAGGCCACGTTGACCGGATCGAACGGGCTGCCGAAAGGCGGCCCGTTTCGCTTTTCATGTACGCGGTAACAGTTCTCGGCGACGTCCCGGTGTCGCCTGAGACGGCCTCGGGAGCTTTGGTTTTGTAGTCATGGGTTGGCGCGTCGGCGGGGGGCTAGTCGACCCCAGACAGCCGTCGAGCGAGGTCTTCTCCTTCAAGCGCGTACCCGCCCACCTGGAACTTTCATGGGCATTTTGCGGTTGGATTGTGCATCGCGGCACGTGCCGCCCGCCTTGCAGGAGACCATCATGAAGACGCTGCTCATCGCCACGCTGATCGCCTCCGCCACGTCCTTCGGTGCCATGGCTCAGACGTCGACAACGGCCCCAACGCCTGCGCCGAATGCCGATGCTGATAAGAACGCGCCGCTCCCGGGTGCCAATAGCTTCACCGAAGGCCAGGCCAAGAGCCGCCTGGAAGCCAACGGCTACTCTAACGTCGGCGCCCTCAAGAAGGACGACAACGGCGTCTGGAAGGGAACGGCCACGCACACCGGCGCGCAGGTGAACGTCTCAGTCGATTACCGCGGCAACATCACCCGCAACTGATCCGTGCCGCTCGCACCACGAACCTTGGAGACGAATATGACTCGCACCATCACGCGTTCCTACGATAACCATGAAACCGCGCGCTCCGTCGTCGACCAGCTCGAGGCTGCTGGCATTTCGAGCAGCGACGTCAGCATCGTCGGTCGCAACGGCGACGGCGAGACCAATGCCGCCGAGGGCGCAGGCATCGGCGCTGGCGTCGGCGGCGCCGCCGGGCTGCTCGCCGGCATCGGCCTGCTGGCCATCCCGGGCATCGGCCCCGTCGTAGCCGCGGGCTGGCTTGCCTCGACCGCAGCAGGCGCTGTCGCCGGCGCGGCCGCTGGTGGCCTGGTTGGCTCGTTCGTGAAGGAAGGCCACGATAAGGAAGAGGCCGAATACTACGCCGAGACGGTTCGCCGCGGAGGCTCCGTCGTCTCGGTCCGCACCGAGCCGGAGCATGAGGCCACCGTTGAAGCCATCCTGGACGGCGCTACCCCGATCGATCGCTCGTCTCGCGAGGCGGAGTATCGCGCCGGGGGTTGGGACCGCTTCGACGAGAACGCCGGCCCGTATCGCCCGCCGGTCGTCTGATCGCATCGTTCAGGTGAAGGACGGCCCCGGGAGTCCGGGGCCGTTTTCGTTGGCTCTCGTGCTTACGGGACACATGGAACGACCGCGCGAAGCAATGAGCCGAAGCGGCTTGGTTGGCCGTTAACGGGGCGCGAAGGTCGCTCTGGAGCTGCTCCGTGCATAGCTCTTATTAACCCCGCCTCTGCCGTCCAGCACATCCTGATTGATCGCAGCCAAAATGGGGCCGTGGATCCGCCATTACGCTTTCGACGGCCTTCCCGATCCGGCGGTCCCGTGTTTCGAAAGTTCGATCCAAACCGGTGCGTGGTCGCTCGCCTTCTCCCAGCCGCGGACATCGGCGTCGACGCCGGCGGATTTAAGCCGGCCGGCCAGTTGCGAGCTGAGCAGCAGGTGGTCGAGACGCAGGCCCGCGTTCCGACCCCAAGCGTTCCGGAGATAATCCCAGAAAGTATAGATGCGCTCACCCGGATGCAGTTCGCGCAGGGCATCGGTCCAGCCGGTTTCGACCAGGTGTCGATAGGCCTCGCGGACCTCGGGGCGGAACAGAGCGTCGCCTTCCCAGCGCTCGGGCTTGTAGACGTCGAGCGCGGTCGGGATGACGTTGAAATCGCCGACCAGCGCGACGGGGATTTCATGCGCCAGTAGTTCGTCGGCATGGCTCTTTAGGCGCTCGAGCCAACGCAGCTTGTAGTCGAATTTCGGCCCCGGGGCGGGATTGCCGTTCGGGAGGTAGAGGCAGCCGATCAGGACGCCCTTCACGGCAGCCTCGATGTAGCGGCTCTGGTCGTCCTCCCCCTCGCCGGGCAGGCCGCGGCGGGTCTCGATCGGGTCGGCATCGCGGGCGAGGATCGCGACACCGTTCCAGCTCTTCTGGCCGTGCCAGATTGCTCCGTAGCCGGCGTTCCTCAACGCGGCTTCCGGGAAGTTCCGTTGAGACGCCTTCAGCTCCTGAAGGCAGACGATGTCGGGCTTCGTCTCGGCGAGCCAACGCAGCAGCACGGCAAGCCGACCGTTGATGCCGTTGATGTTGAAGGTCGCGATCCTCACCCGGCGGGCTCAGCGCTTGCGTTCGCCGCGGTCGCGCTCTGTTCCCGCTCTGACATCGCTGGCTCCCTTCATCCACAGCCGATCCAACGCACGAAACCCCGTCCGGATCGGAGGCGGGCCGGACGGGCCCGCCCCGGGGCATTGCGCCGCGCTTGACTCCGAGGAACCGAACTAGAACAAAGAAGGAACACAACACGCATTGCAGGTCATCCCCATCGTGCGGCCCCATCCCGCCCTTCAGTCGTTGCGCGACCGGATCGAACGGATCGAGGGACGGCCTGCGCGCGAACGCAGCGTGCTTCCGTTCGGGATCGCCGCGGTCGATTCCCGTCTTCCCGGCGGCGGGTTGGCGCTCGGGGCCTTGCACGAGGTCGCGGGCGGCGGAGACGGCGCGATCGACGGGGCTGCTGCGGCCCTGTTCGGGGCGGGCATCGCGGCGCGGACGCGGGGAAAGGTGCTGTGGTGCCTGACGCGCGGCGATCTCTTCGCCCCGGCTCTGGCGCAGGCAGGTCTGGGGCCCGACCGGGTGGTCCATGTCGAGGCTGGGGATGACGGAACGGTGCTGGCCTGCATGGAGGAAGGGCTTCGCCATGGCGGGCTCGGCTCCGTGGTCGGCGAGGTGGCGCGACTATCGATGACGGCGTCTCGGCGCCTGCAACTGGCGGCCGAGGGCACCGGGACGCTGGGGATCGCGCTCAGGCGCTGGCGTCGCCAGGCGGAGGCCTCGGATTTCGGGCAGCCGACGGCGGCGATGACGCGCTGGCGGGTCTCGGTCCTGCCCTCGACGGCGTTGCCGGTGCCGGGCGTGGGTCGCCATCGCTGGCTGGTCGAGCTGATCCGGGCACGGGCCGGCGAGAGTGCGGATTTTGAACTGGAGGCCTGCGATGGCAAGGGTCGTCTCGGTCTTCCTGCCGAGCTGGTCGATCGATCGGTTCCGGCGCAAGGCTGGCGACGCGGCGCCTCGCGCTGAGGTTCCGCTCGTCCTGATCGGCCGCGACGGCGGCAGGCGGCAGGTCGCGGCGGCGAACGCCGTGGCGCTTGCCGCCGGCCTGCGTGTCGGCATGCCGGCGGCCAAGGCGCAGGCGCTCGTCCCTGGGCTCTCGCTGCTCGACGCCGACCCTGCGGCGGACGAGGACGAGCTCGTGCGCCTGGCGGCCTGGCTGCTCGGGCGCATCGCCCCGGTGGTCGCGACCGACCCGCCCGACGGCATCGTTATCGACACGACCGGCGCCGACCATCTGCATGGCGGCGAGGCGGCGATGCTCGAGGGCATCGTCGGCCGTCTCGCCCTGTCGGGCATCGCGGCGCGCGCGGCGATCGCCGAGACATGGGGCGCGGCACATGCTCTCGCCCGCCATGTCGCCGCACCGACGCTGGTCGCATCCCAAGGCGAGGCGATGGCGCGGATGGGTCCGCTGCCGCTGGAATGCTTGCGGATCCCGGCCATTCTGGCACGCGACCTGCGCGTCCTCGGTTTCGCGACGGTCGGCGATCTCGCCGATCGGCCGCGCGCGCCGCTGGCGTTGCGTTTCGGTCCGGAGCTCGGGCGCCGGCTCAACGAGGCACTCGGCCGCCTCCCCGAACCGATCGTCGCGATCCGCCCGCCCGACATGATCGAGGTCCGGCGCGCCTTCGCCGAGCCGATCGGTGCGGCCGAGACGATCGCGCGCAACATCGGCAAGCTGGTCGTGGCCCTGTGCGGGCGGCTCGAGGCGGCCGGGCTCGGCGGTCGTCGCCTCGATCTGGCTTGCCACCGCGTCGACGGTGGGGTGCAGGCGATCCGCATCGGCCTCGCGCGACCCGTGCGCGACGCGAAGCGCCTGACCCGGCTGCTGTGCGACCGGATCGAGACGATCGAGCCCGGGTTCGGCATCGAGATCATGACCTTGGCAGCGGTTCTTGCCGAGCCGCTGGAGGAGCGGCAGCTCGCCGGCGGCCTGATGCAGGAGGCCGAGCCGGACATCTCGGGGCTGATCGACACGCTGACCAACCGTGTCGGCGAGCGCGCTGTCTATCGTTTCGCGGCGGTCGCCAGCGACGTGCCGGAGCGCAGCGTCGCGCGGGTGCCGGCGCTGGCCCTCGAGACCGGAGCGATCTGGCCCGATCACTGGCCGCGGCCTGCCAGGCTGCTGCCGCGACCGGAGCCGGTCGAGACGCTGGCGCTGCTCCCCGACCACCCGCCAGCCTCGTTCACCTGGCGCGGCATCCGTCGGCGGGTGAAGCGGGCCGACGGCCCGGAACGCGTCTGCGGGGAATGGTGGAAGCGCGAGGCGGAACTCGCTGCGGTCAGGGACTATTTTCGGGTCGAGGACGAGGCGGGCGAGCGCTTCTGGCTTTACCGCGCCGGCGACGGCGAGGACGCCGCGACGGGGTCGCATCGCTGGTTCCTGCACGGGGTGTTCGGATGAGCGCGCGCTATGCCGAGCTCCAGGTCACCAGCCATTTCAGCTTCCTGCGCGGCGCCTCCTCGGCCGAGGAGCTGTTCGCGCAGGCTGCCGCATTTGGCTTCGAGGCGGTGGCGATCGCCGATCGCAATTCGCTGGCGGGGATCGTCCGGGCGCATGAGGCGGCGAAGGCCACCGGGGTCAGGCTGATCGTCGGTTGCCGCCTCGATCTCGAGGACGGCACGGCGATCCTGGTCTATCCGACCAACCGGGCGGCCTATTCGAGGCTGTGCCGGCTGCTCTCGATCGGCAAGAGGCGTGGCGGCAAGGCCAGATGCCGTCTCGACTGGCCGGACGTCGCCGAATATGCGGAGGGCCTGGTCGCCGTGCTGGTGCCGGACCTCGCCGACGAGGAGTGCGCCTTCCGGCTTAGGCGGCTGCGTGAGGCGTTCGGCGACCAAGCCCATCTGGCGCTGACCTTGCGCCGGCGTCCCAACGACCGGCTGCGATTGCACGAGCTGTCGAATCTGGCGGCGCGGATGCGGGTGGCGACGGTGGTCACCAACGACGTGCTCTTCCACGAACCGGCGCGGCGGATTCTCCAGGACGTGGTGACCTGCATTCGGCACAATGTCACCATCGATGCGCTGGGGGAGCGGCGTGAGCGCCATGCCGACCGGTATCTCAAGACGCCGGACGAGATGCACCGGCTGTTCGATCGCCATCCCGAGGCGATGGCGCGCACGCTTGCGATCGCCGATCGCTGCCGGTTCTCACTCGACGAACTCGCCTACCAGTATCCGGAGGAGCGCGACGACCCGACGCTGACGCCGCAGGAGACGCTTGCCAGGCTTACCTGGGAGGGGGCGAAGGAGCGATACCCGGAAGGCGTGCCGGACAGCGTGCGCGCCAGCCTGAACCACGAGCTCACCTTGATCGAGAGGCTCGCCTACGCGCCGTATTTCCTGACGGTGGATGCGATCGTCCGGTTCGCCCGGTCCAGGGACATCCTCTGTCAGGGCCGCGGCTCGGCGGCCAATTCGGCCGTGTGCTACGTGCTCGGCATCACCTCGATCGATCCGGGCCGCAACGATCTGTTGTTCGAGCGTTTCGTCTCTGAGGAGCGCCGGGAGCCGCCCGACATCGACGTCGATTTCGAGCACGAGCGGCGCGAGATCGTCATGCAGTGGATCTTCGAGACCTATGGCCGCGACCGGGCGGCCCTGTGCTCGACGGTGATCCGTTATCGGACAAAGGGGGCGCTGCGCGATGTCGGCAAGGCGCTGGGCCTGCCCGAGGATTTGATCGGCGCGCTGTCCTCCCAGGTCTGGGCCTGGTCGGAGGACGGCGTCGAAGACCGACAGGTCGAGGATCTGAATCTCAACCTCGCCGATCGACGGCTGCGGTTGGCGCTCGATCTCGCGCGGCAGTTGCAGGGAGCGCCGCGGCACCTGTCGCAGCATCCCGGCGGCTTCGTGCTGACCCATGACAGATTGGACGATCTCGTCCCGATCGAGCCAGCGGCGATGGCGGATCGCCAGGTGATCGAGTGGGACAAGGACGACATCGATGCGCTGAAGTTCATGAAGGTCGACGTGCTGGCGCTGGGCATGCTGAGCTGCATGAAGCGCGGACTCGACCTGCTGGCCGATCACAAGGGCATCGATATGGAGCTGGCGACGATTCCGCCGGAGGATCCGCGCACCTATGCGATGATCCGCAAGGCCGACACGCTCGGGACCTTCCAGATCGAGAGCCGGGCGCAGATGTCGATGCTGCCGAGGCTGAAACCCCGGACCTTCTATGATCTGGTCGTGCAGGTTGCGATCGTGCGGCCGGGACCGATCCAGGGCGACATGGTTCATCCCTATCTGCGTCGGCGCGAGGGCCGGGAGCCTGTGCATTTCCCGACGCCGGAGCTGGAACGGGTGCTGGGCAAGACGCTGGGAGTGCCACTGTTCCAGGAACAGGCAATGCGGGTCGCGATCGAGTGCGCGGGTTTCACCCCGGGCGAGGCCGACATGCTGCGTAAGTCGATGGCGACGTTCAAGTTCACCGGTGGCGTCTCGAAGTTCAAGGAGAAGCTCGTCTCCGGGATGGTGGCGAACGGCTACGAGGCGGAGTTCGCCGAGCGGACCTTCCGGCAACTCGAAGGCTTCGGCAGCTACGGATTTCCGGAGAGCCACGCGGCCAGTTTCGCCCTGATCGCCTATGCCTCGAGCTGGTTGAAGTGCTGGCATCCGGACGTGTTCTGCGCGGCGCTGTTGAACAGCCAGCCCATGGGTTTCTACGCCCCGGCGCAGATCGTGCGGGATGCGCGCGATCATGGCGTCGAGATCCGCCCGGTCTGCGCGAATGCCTCGCGCTGGGATTGCACGCTGGAGCCGACGCCGGACGAGGGTCGTTTCGCGGTCCGGCTGGGGCTTCGTCTGGTGAAGGGGCTGGCCAATGCCCATGCCGCTGCCATCGTGGCGACGCGGGCCGATCGACCCTTCGCATCGGTCGACGATCTCTGGCGTCGCGCCGGGGTTCCGGTGGCGGCGCTGACGCAGCTTGCCGAGGCCGACGGCTTCAGGCCTTGTTTCGGCCTAGCCCGCCGGGAGGCGCTCTGGGCGATCCGGGGCCTGCGCGACGAGCCGCTGCCGCTGTTCGCCGCCGCTTCGACCCGGGCGACGCAAGTCATCCCCGAGTTCGAGGAACCCGAGCCTCTGCTGCGGCCGATGACGGCGGGCGGCGACGTCGTTGAGGATTATCGCCATGTCTCGCTGTCGCTGCGGGAGCATCCGGTCACGTTCCTGCGGGCTGATCTCAGGCGGCGACGGATGGTCACTTGTCTCGAGGCGATGGAGTCCCGTGACGGGCGCTGGCTGGAGGCTGCGGGGATCGTGCTGGTGCGCCAGCGCCCGGGGTCGACGAAGGGGGTGATGTTCATCACGCTGGAGGACGAGAGCGGCATCGCTAATCTGGTGGTCTGGACCAAGGTGTTTGAGGCCCATCGCCGCGTGATCCTATCGGCGGGGATGATCGCGGTCAGGGGCCGGATCCAGCGCGAGGGCGAGGTCGTGCATCTGGTGGCGCAGCGGTTGACCGACCTCTCGGCCGAGTTGGCGAGCGTCGGGGGTCGCGATGCTCCCTTCCCCGTTCCGCATGGCCGCGGCGACGAGTTCCATCACGGGTCACCTACGCCCGATCCACGTGGCCTCCCGCCGAAGGGGCTGAAGACAAGGGACATCTATGTGCGCGATCTCCACATCGACACGATCAAGGTCAAGACGCGGGATTTCCGATGAAGGTCAGCGCCCTACTGGAGGCTGGCAGCGCGCCCTGATCGGCGCCTCGATCGCGAGAAGTCCAGACGCCGGAGGGAGGCGCTGGGTGGCTGAAACCAGCGCACGGGCGCGGCGTTCTGTTCCCGGCGGCGGCAGGCCTCGCCTGCCAGAAGAAGGCATGGATCATGAAAATCAAGATGCGCTCAGCCAGGTACACGATACGGCTGGAGGTGATTCCCGTGGTGGGCCGGGCATGAACGCGCGCGTTCACCCTACGACACCTGACGGTCGCTACTTCATGGTCGCGGGCCGTCTGTGGCGCTCGACCAACCCGGCGATCCCGGAAGAGCGTCGTCACCGCCTCGTCGTCGAGCTCATGCATGCTCGGCGGGCCGTCAAGGATGCCAAGCGCGGGAACGGCGACCTTCGGGTTGCCCGCGACCGCGTTGATGCCGCGAAGGTCGCGTTGGGAGAGCGCGGCCCCGTCTGGTGGGGCGACGGCGCGCCTGACCTGAACCGCCACATGGCCAAGAACACGCCCTATGCGGAATGGGCGGGAGCACTGAAAAAATGCGGGAACGAGCACTAGGTATAGGAGAAGCTGGGCCTCAGTCGCAGGATGGCTCCATGTCGAGACATGTGAACGTCACGACACGCGTCGGCAGGGAGGGACCTTTCCGCGTCGACCTGCCGCTCGATCCCGGCACGCTGAATGAGCGCCTGTTCGACATCGGGCTATGGCTGGTTGAGCGCGAGATTCCGCATCAGGCTCGCATCTTTATGGAGCCCGAACACGAGCGATTGAGGGTCAGCTTCCCTGATGCCGAGAACGCGGATGCCTTCCGGAAACGCTTCGGATCGCCGCTGAACTAGAGGGCGTCTAGCCTTTTCGAATCGGCAGCGTCCCTCAACCGCTCAGTTACAGGCCCAGCGTCGATCCATCTCCTCGTGGTTCCAGGCGGGTTTGATGTTACGGACCTGCCGGATCGTGACGCTACCGGATTGCAAGAGTTCGATGGCGTGAGTGGACAGCGTAAGATTGGTCAGTTCGCCGGGGACGGAGCAGAGCAGGCCCCGGTGGATCAATGCAACGGCGGTTTCGACGTTCAACGAAACGTGCCTCGGGCTCGTCTTCCCACGATATAGGCAGAAGCGTCTCTTGCCGCTCTTCGGCGCCGCTTCGGGAACGAGCGCGACAGGGATCCAGTCGGCGAGAGGATGCATATCGGCCGCCCCGGACGCGATCTCGTCTGCCGGTCGCGCGCAGGCCAGGCTGCCGATCGCAAGGAACGCGTGACGCAGTCTTGCAGGCAATTTCTCGATCGCGAGTTCCAGCGAGTTGGAATCGTCGGCTTCGAAGTCTTGTCCACCGAAATCGATGTGCTTCATTGCTCACCCAATGTTCGGACGGGGCGATGATTCGTAACCTTGAGGAAGGTAGCGCGAATCGCCCAGTCTGATGCGATTTCAGTTTATGTCAGTGACCTGTATTACGTAAGCAAAATGAAATAACGAAACCGGGACCGGCGGGCCGACGTGAGCGATATTTCGAATACGGGCGGCGTCGCGGCCAGGCGAGGATTCGTTTTCCAGGATCACGTGGCAGCACGTTACGTCCTGACCATGTTGGAAGATCGACGCATCGAGCAAGTCGAATGCGAAACCAGCGACGACATCGTGTTACGCTGGGCCGTCGATGGCAATCGACACATCGAATACGTTCAGGTGAAGAGCAATGACGTCGACCGATGGACGTTGGGATTGCTCACGAAGCGCGACATCGCCGCGAGTCCGACGTCCATCGTCGAAAAATCCCTGCTCTGCGACAAGGGGCCCGAGGTCGGTCGCTTCCGGATCGTCACGAGGAACGGCGTCCACGCCATTCTGGCTGCGCTGACGGTGCCGGTCTCGAAGCGCGGCCAGAACGATCTCGACGATCTGGCCGGGCGGTTGATGAAGAAATACGCGACGGTGTCGGGCCGCGGGTCGGACCTGGAATATTGGGCGCGAAACGCATTCTGGGAAGCGATGTCGTCGGAGGACGACCTTCGCAGCAAGAACCTCTGGCAGATCTCGCGACTTTGCGACGGCGATGGCTGTTGCCTTCGACCGGAACAGATCCTCGCGATCTATCGGGACATCCTGGAGCTCGTTGAACGAGCGGCCGCCGCAGACCGGCGGGTGTCGGCGGACAAGATCCTGACGCGCGAGCGCATGCGCCTTTGGTGGCGCGACCGTCTTCACGCACTGATCGCATCCAGGCCGGGGAGCGCCCTTCCCTATCGGATCACTGCACCGCAATTCCTGGTGAAGTTGCACGAGTTCACGGATCCTACCCGGCCGCGCGCCACCACGGGCTACGATGCGGAATACGAGCGTAAGCAATGGCGATCGGCGCAGCTTGCCGCCCATCTGGTCCGATGGGTCCCCGAACTCGTCCTGAAGGCGAGCGAGATCGCGCAGACCAACCATCTAACGCTTGCGGACCGGACAGGCCAGGGCCTGCGCAGGCTGCGTGAACTTCGTCACCGCGGTGTCGAGCGGCTGCTCGCGGAAACACTGCTGCATTCGATCCTTCGGACCTTCTTCGACAGCGAGCCGATCGCCTGCAAGCTGTTCTACCGCACGGAAGCGGCGTCGGGCGTGGTGAACAACGCCCACATCGTCCAGCACCACGAAGGCGACCAGATCTGGTTGGGTCGCACCCATGTCTTCCGCGGCCCCGATCCCGACGCGCTGATCGAGGCGGCCTGCGCCGAACTCGAGGATGCGCTGGCGACGCCTCTCCTTCGCGCGGAGCGCGAGATCATTCTCGAACTGCGCCAGCCCGAATACCTTCGCAGGGACGACGTGGAGCAGGCATTGGAGAACGGTGCACCGATCGACCGCTTCCTGCGAATCCTTCGTTTCGTGATTCTCGTCGTCTACGACAGCTCGGTCCTCGGTGCCGGTCACTGTGATGATTACCGGACCCGGCTCGTCGCCGAGTTGACCGGACACGGGAATGCCTACCATGCACGGCTTCCCAGCAGCGTCGAGGAAATCCAGGTCCATCTCCTGCTGGTGCCGGTCGAGTCACTCGATGCGCTGACGCGGGACTTCGAGGCGGCGGCGGGCATGACGTGAGCTACGATCTCATCAGGGCGGAGCTTGACGCTGCGGACTTCGGAGCGGACCGCATGTTCGCGGCGCTCCGGGGCGCCGCGCGTCTGGCGAACAATCCGGCGACGCTGGGCGAAGGCCGCGACATCGTCATTCGCCTCCTGTCGAAGGTTTCGCTCTGCGGCGAATTCGAGCGCCGGATCCTGATCTCGCTCGTTCGCACCGTCGGGCTGTTCCCCTACATGAAGGAGCAGCTCGCGGTCGCGGAGGACGACGACCTGCTCGCCTACCAGTTCCATTACATGGCCGAGCTCGACGTCGTCTTCCATGGCTTGCAGGCGAGGATCTACGACCTGCTCATGTCGGGATCGAATGTGGTGCTGAGCGCGTCGACGAGCGCAGGCAAGAGTCTGCTGATCGATGCCATGATCGCGTCGGGGAAATTCAGGAAAGTCGTCATCATCCTCCCGACGCTCGCGCTGATCGACGAGATCCGGCGTCGCCTGACCGGGCGGTTCGGACGGCGGCGCCAGATCATCACCCAGCCCTCCCAACAGGCGGCGGCTGGGGCGAAGTCCGTCTACGTCCTGACGCAGGAGCGTGCCCGCAAGCGCGACGACTTGGACGATGTCGATTTCTTCGTGATCGACGAGTTCTACAAGCTCGACATCCGCAAGGGGGACGACGACGAGCGTCGGGCGATCGAACTGAACCTGTGCTTTCACAAGCTGGCGACGAGGGGTGCGCAGTTCTACCTGCTCGGACCCAACATCCACTCGATCCGGGGATTGGACCGGCACGAGGTGCATTTCATTCCCTCGGGTTTCGCAACGGTGGCCGTCGACATCGTCCATCACGACATGTCGATCTCGAAACCGGAGAGGCTGGAGCGGCTGGTCGAGATCCTCGGCGGCAAGACGGGGCCGACACTGATCTATTGCCAGTCGGCGGCTTCGGCCGCGACGATCGCCGAGCATCTGATCGGCAACGAGATCGTCGAACCGCCCGCGGCCACGATCCCGACCGCCGAGTGGTTGTCGGAGAATTTCCACGCCGAATGGATCGTGGCGAAGGCGGTGCGGGCAGGGATCGGGATCCATCACGGCGCGCTACCGAGATCGGTTCAGCAACTGATGGTGCGGCTCTTCAACAGCGGTGCGATCAGATTGCTGGTTTGCACCTCGACATTGATCGAGGGCGTGAACACGGCGGCCGAGACAGTGATCATCTTCGATCGCAGGAAGCGAAGCACCTTCGATTTCTTCACCTACAAGAACATACAGGGGCGAGCCGGGCGGATGGGGCGCTACTTCATCGGCAAGGTTCATGTGCTGGAGAAGCCGCCCGCGGAGGAACCCTTCGTCGTGGAATACGAGATCGGCCGCCAGGACGACGAGACGCCGATGGAACTCCTCCTCCAGTTGCCGGAGGAGGACCTCACGGAGGATTCGTCCGAGCGCATCAAGAACGAGCTCAGCCGCAGCCTCCTCGCCGAGGAGACGATCCGAGCCAACGCCTCGGTCTCGGTCGAGATCCAGAACGACATCGCCCGGGAGATCGAACACCGGCTGAAGCAGGGTTCGGAATTGTATGGTTGGAGTGGGTTGCGGTGCAGCCACCCGCAGCTCGCCGCCGCCTGCGAGCTGATTGTCGGGCACATACGGGCTCCGGGTGGCTTGGCCGAACACCGGGTCTTTTCGGGATCGCAACTCGCGTTCAAGCTGCGTCAACTCGAGTACGATGGATTCAAGTCCTTCCTCGACGCGTTCGTGAAGGAGGAATACCCCAACAGCACGCTCGGATCGCGGATCGAGGTGGTGCTGAGGTTCGTCCGCAGGGTCGTCTGCTATCAGTTCTCGCAGGACTTGATGGTGATCGACAGAATCCAGCGTGACGTTGCGCTGCGGCTGGGCGTCGCCCCGGGGAACTACGGGCTCTATGCGGAGCACGCCGAGAACCTGTTCATGCCCGCCTCCCTGAACGCGTTAGAGGAGTACGGATTGCCACTTCAGATCGTGCGCAAGATCGCGAACGCGCTGGCGCCTCACGAGGATTTCGACGGGGTCCTGACACGGCTGAAGCGATTGGACAGCGGCGAGCTCGATCTGACGCAATTCGAGCGGGACTGGCTGGTCGATACGCAGCTCGCCATCTGACACCGGATGCGTCGCCGAGCGTCTCGAGCCGATCGCCTCGTCCATTCAGTCGGTTCCGAGCCTGGTGCAAATCACCTCCACGGCGATTATTGTCGACCATCATTCACAGGCGGGTGATGCGCCCGATTGCGACGTTTCGCGGCAGGCGCGGCACCGATCACTGTCCGCCGACGTGTCAAACGGCACGCAATATTGCCCCCCGATCGGCGTCCAATCTTGACCCCTTGATGAGCTGAGGTGGCAGGAGGCGGCGCGGCGGAGCTGGT
>NZ_LMJT01000006.1 GCF_001429395.1 Allobosea sp. Root381 | reverse complement strand
CAGCCGGAGCGCGACGCTCGGCGTCTCCTACACCGGCCAGCTCGCAACCGACGCCCAGGACCATGCCTTCAAGGCCAACCTTGCCGTCAGGTTCTGAGACGAGCCGGTACAGCTCTCGCGCGACGGCGCAGAACGGCGGCGTCGCGCCACTGCGGACGTTGGCGCTTTGCCCGGAAGCAGACCTCGGCTGCTCAACCGTTCTAGGGCGGTCGTCAGTGTGCCGTCTCGGTCGTAACCTTGGACGGATTGTTGGGACGCGGCGCATCCTGAGCTCGGGTCCAGACCGACGCCTTTGCGGGTTTCCTGCTGGAGAGCCGCATGGTGACTGCGCAGATGATACGGTGGCTGGCCGCGGTTCTGGCTGCGGTGTCGCCGGCTACTCGCATCTCATCGAGATCGATGAGATGCGGACACTAAGGGTTCTCGAAGGCAGCCGCCGTCCCGTCTCAGCTCTGTTCGGAAACCAGTTCTTTCGCAAGCTCGCCGATCAGCGAACGCAGCCATCTGTGCGCCGGCTCATGACGATACCGCACATGCCAGGCCATCTGCACCGGAAACGTGCCGAGATCGACTGGCGCCGGCAGCACCTTCAGCCGCGGATCCTGCGCGAGCCGCCGACAGATCAGCCGCGGCAGCGTCGCACAATAATCCGTGACGGCAATCATCTCGGGCACAGCGAGAAAATGCGTGACGGAGACCGCGACCTCCCGCTTGAGTTTCTGCTGCCCTAGAGCCTGGAAGAGGCCGGCGCGCAGTCGGCCCGGCGGGAGCACGTTCACGTGCCTCAGATCCTCGTACTGCTCGCGGGAGATACGATCGCCGACATCGGGATGGTCGCTCCGCACCACGCAGGCGAGGCCGTCGTCGAGAAGATGCTGGACGACGAGGTTGTCCGGCGGATCGACGATCCGGCCGAGCACCATGGCGGTGGTGCCCGAGATCACGCCGGTCTCGGCGAGATCGTTGCCGAACGGCGTCATGCGCAGCCTGATTCCGGGCGCGAGCTGGCGCGTCCTCGCGACGAGGGCCGGCATCAGCACCAGCTCGACGAAGCTGTTGGGCGCCAGCGTGAACAGACGCTCGGCCTTAGCCGGGTCGAACTCCTGCTGGTTCAGAACGAGGTCGTCGAGCTGCGCCAGGGCTGCCTCGATGGTCGGTGCGATTTCCTCCGCCAGCGGGGTCGGCCTGATGCCGTATCGTTCCCGGATGAAGAGCTGGTCCCGCAGGGTCTCGCGCAGACGGTTCAATGCGTTGGACAGCGCCGGCTGGGTGATGCCGAGCCGCAGCGCCGCCCGCGTCACGCTCCGCTCCTCCATCAGGGCCAGGAAAACCGGGAGCAGGTTCAGGTCGTATCTCATCGAGATATAATGCCACCTGAATATCTAAAATCGAAGAAGTAGATTTCTGGAATATGTCGACGGATGCGATGATCCGTTCATCGACAAGCCGATGCGGCTGGTCGAATTCCAGACCAGCCGGCCGCGGCACATCGCGGCGACACCCGACCGAAGGATCCGAGTCATGAAAGTCCTGATCGTACTCACCTCCCACGACACGCTCGGCGACACGGGCAGGAAGACCGGCTTCTGGCTCGAAGAGCTGGCGGCTCCGTACTACGTCTTCAAGGATGCGGGCGCCGATATCACCCTCGCCTCTCCGAAAGGCGGCCAGCCGCCGCTCGACCCGAAGAGCGACGAGCCGATGTTCCAGACCGACCTCACGCGCCGCTTCAGCGCCGATCCGGCCGCCAAAGCACAGCTCGCGGCCACGGTGCGTCTCGACAGCGTCGATCAGAAGGATTTCGACACGGTCTTCTATCCCGGCGGCCACGGGCCGCTCTGGGACCTCGCGGAAGATCCGAGCTCGATCGGCCTGATCGAAGCCTTCGTCGCGGCCGGCAAGGCGATCGCCCTGGTTTGCCATGCCCCGGGCGTGCTGCGTCGCGTGACGAATCCCGACGGGAGCCCGTTCGTGAAGGACCGCTCCATCACCGGCTTCACCAACAGCGAAGAGGCGGCCGTCGGGCTCGAGAAGGTCGTGCCCTTCCTGCTCGAGGACGAGCTCGTCGGCCTTGGCGCGATCTTCTCCAAGGTGAAGGACTGGGGCGTACACACCGTGGTCGACGGCCAGCTTATCACCGGCCAGAATCCGGGGTCATCGGCCAAGGCCGCCGAGGCGCTGCTCGCGGCCCTGCGCCAGAGCCGGAACAAAAGCGCCTGACCGGCGCGAGCGCGAGATCTGCCGGCGGGGCCCGCCGGCAGATGACCGTTGCATGCTGTATCAAATCATCAGAGCGGAATCCGCACGGACAGCACCTACGTCCGCGACGGTAGTACGAGGTGGCGTGCGGGCTGGCAGGCCAAGGGCATGAGGACGAAGACCGGCCCCGTCAAGAATGTCGACCTGTGGCCCGCCCTCTGGACGGCCCTCGACGCGAGACCGCTGGTGCGGATCGAGTGGGTTCGTGGTCACGCTGGAGAGCGTGGCAACGAGATCGTAGACCGCCTTGCCGAGGCGGCAGCGGAGAGGCGGGCAGCGGGAGGACCGGCTGAGGACGGGGTTCTCCAAGTCGAAGCACTCATCGAACGAGTGGTTATTGCGAAGAGTGAAGCCGCCTTGGGCAGGCGGAAACCGAAGAACCTGCATGTCGGCGGTGAGCAAGTCGGAAAGTTTTATACCATCGTCCAGCTTCCGCATCGCATACGCGGCGAGAAACACCTTGCGCTCTATGAGGAAGGACCGGCGCTCGGAATGTTTGGGCTTGGCGGCCCATCGCTCGATGAGACGCGCGTCTCTGACGAGGTGAGCCTTCCAAGGCGCACTTTCATGGATCATTCACCGGCCCCCAGCGATGCGGCCAGACTGAACTCCTCAAGTGCAGCCACGCAAGGGGGCCGGCGTCGAAGGGCTCACGGTGCTACCCATGATAAGCGGACAGTCGATAAGTGTTTGATTTTATTCGCATATGAGCCACCGAAAAGTGGTGGCTGGGGGACTAGGATTCGAACCTAGACAACCAGAGTCAGAGTCTGGGGTCCTACCGTTAGACGATCCCCCAACATTGCGCCGCGCTGAAAGCTGCGTTCGCGTTGGTGAGCGGCGGTCTAATCAAAGCTCGGCCGAATGGCAAGCCCCAGAATGCAACCAGCCATGCAAAGAATTCGGTGCCGGAGGACAGCCGGCCGCCGCCGCGGCGTCTGGGTGTTGCCATGCCCGCCTGCTTGGCCATGACACGCGCCTGCCAGCGCGGCGCAACGGCGATGCGCAGCCGCCGCGCTCCAGCGCCTGCTCCACCAATGCAGCACAGGACGAGCGCAGCGGCCCGCTGCAGCCCGGCCAACCGCCATGTGGGCAGGAGCCGGTGCCTGCTTACCTGTCGCGCAACGTCCGCCTCACGCTGTCGCGCCAGCCGTCGATCTTGCGGGCGCGTTCGCTTGCGGCCATCCCCGGCGTGAAGCGCCGCTCCAGCCGCCAGAGATCGGCGAAGCGGTCGGGCTCGGGCAGCAGGCCCGCGTCGAGGCCGGCAAGATAGGCCGCGCCCAGCGCCGTGGTCTCGCGCAGCACCGGCCGATCGACCGCTAGGTCGAGGATGTCCGCGAGGCGCTGCATCGTCCAGTCGGAGGCGACCATGCCGCCATCGACGCGCAGCACGGAGCGGGCGCCGGCGCCGCTCGACGCCGCCGGCCAGTCGGCATGCATCGCCTCGATCAGGTCGAGTGTCTGGTAGCAGACGCTTTCCAGAGCAGCCTTTGCGAATTCGCGTGGGCCGCTGCCGCGGGTCAGGCCGAAGATCGCGCCACGTGCCTCCGCATCCCAATGCGGCGCGCCGAGGCCGACGAAAGCCGGAACCAGATAGACTTCCTGCGCCGGGTCGGCGGCTTGCGCCAGCGGCCCGGTCTCGCTCGCATCGGTGATGATGCCGAGCCCGTCGCGCAGCCACTGCACAGCCGCGCCGGCGACGAAGATCGAGCCCTCCAGCGCGTAGGTGCGCTTGCCCTCGAGCTGATAGGCGATGGTGCTGAGCAGCCGATGCTTCGATTTGACCGGCGCGCGCCCCGTATTGAGCAGGGCGAAGCAGCCCGTGCCGTAGGTCGATTTCACCATGCCCGGCGAGAAGCAGGCCTGGCCGATCGTCGCGGCCTGCTGGTCGCCGGCGATGCCGCGCACGGGAATCGCGGCGCCGAACAGGTCCGGCACCGTTTCGCCAAAGAAGCCGGCGCAATCCTTCACCTCCGGCAGCAGCGCGGCCGGAATCCCGAACAGCGCCAGCAACTCCTCGTCCCAGACGCCGCGATGGATGTCGAAGATCATCGTCCGGGCGGCATTGGTCGCATCGGTCGCATGCACCGCCCCGCCGGTGAGCCGCCAGAGCAGGAAGCTGTCGACGGTTCCGAAGGCGAGCTCCCCGGCCTCCGCCCTGCGTCGCGCGCCCGGCACCTGGTCGAGCATCCAGGCGATCTTGGTGGCGGAGAAATAGGGGTCGATGCGCAAGCCCGTGCGCGCCGCGACCAGTTCGTCATGGCCGGTCGCGACCAGTTCGGCGCAAGCCGCGGCGGTGCGCCGATCCTGCCAGACGATAGCGCGGTGGATGGCGCGCCCAGTCTTGCGGTCCCAGATCAGCGTCGTCTCGCGCTGGTTGGTGATTCCGATCGCCGCAACCGAATCCGCACTGATCCCAGCCTTCGCAATCGCCTCGCGGCAAGTCGACAGCACGCCGTCCCAGATATCCTCGGGCTCGTGCTCGACCCAACCGGAAGCCGGAAAATGCTGGGCGAATTCGCGCTGGGCACTGGCGACGAGGTTGAGCCCGGCGTCGAAGACGAGGGCGCGCGAGGAGGTCGTGCCCTGGTCGATCGCGAGGATATGGCGTGCGGCGGCCATGCGGCGGTCCTTCCCTGACGCTGCGGCCTCTTGCCCGGCCGCCTGGCCGGGACACTGGCCGAAGGCCACCGCGCAGGGCAAGGCCTTCTCCGCTAAGCGCGCTTGGAAGAAGGTTCCGCTTGGCACCGCAGTCCTGCTGTTGTTACGCTCTTTCCAACAGGTAGCCGGGCTTCGGCCCGGCGCGGCCGCAGTCGCCTTCGGGGCATGGCCGCAGGCCAAAGGATTGAGCGGGTGACGGTCGAGGACCGGCAGGGGCGGAACGGCGCTGCAATGGCGCCGCCGCAGTTTCATGACGCCGGCCCCTTCGCGGGCGGCGGGGCGAACGGCGTTTCGCCGGCGCGGGCGGGAATGCCCCCCGCCGCGCTCGATGCTGCATGCGTCCAGGCCAAGCCGCTCGAAACCCGCCAGCACCAGCCCGCGCAGATCCAGACCTCGCCGGCCCAAAGCGCGCAAACGAAAAACCTGCAAGCCCCGGCCCCAGTCCCGCGCCCGGCCCCCGCGACCTATGCCGCGCTCGATCTCGGCACCAATAATTGCCGCCTGCTGATCGCCCGGCCGGCGCAGCATGGCTTCCGCGTCGTCGATGCCTTTTCGCGAATCGTGCGGCTGGGCGAAGGGCTGGCGGCGAGCAGCCGGCTCAGCGACGCGGCGATGGACCGCGCCATCGAAGCGCTGAAAGTCTGCCGCGGCAAGATGCTCCACCGCAACGTCTCGCGCGCCCGGCTGGTGACAACGGAGGCCTGCCGGGCCGCCGGCAACGGCACTGACTTCGTCCGCCGCGTCGCGGAGGAGGCCGAGCTGGAACTCGAGATCATCGACCAGGGCACGGAAGCCGCGCTCGCCGTCTCGGGCTGCGCCGCCCTGGCCGATCCCGCGGCGGAGGGCGTGATCGTCTTCGACATCGGCGGCGGCTCGACCGAAATCGCCTGGATGGGCGGGCGCAACGAGGCGCGCGACCCCGCCGCGCGCATCCGCGAATGGGCCTCGCTGCCGGTCGGCGTGGTCACGATCGCCGAGCGCTATGGCGGCGTCGACGTCAGCCGTGCCCTGTTCGAGACGATGGTGGAGGATTGCGGCCGGGAGCTGGCGCCCTTCGCAAAGAAGGCCGGCGCGGCGCGCCGGGCCCGCGCCTTCCACCTGCTCGGCACCTCCGGCACGGTGACGACGGTCGCCGGCATCCATCTCGGACTGCCGCGCTATGACCGGCGCGAGGTCGACGGCCTGTGGATGCGGCAGGAGGATATCCTCGCCGTGATCGACCGGCTGATCGAAATGGATTATGCAGCCCGCGCGGCCAATGCCTGCATCGGCCGCGAGCGCGCCGATCTCGTGCTGGCCGGCTGCGCCATCTTCGAGGCGATCCGCCGCGCCTTTCCGAGCGAGCGGGTCCGTATCGCCGACCGCGGCCTACGCGAGGGCATCCTGCTCAGGATGATGCACGAGGACCGCGCCTGGTGGCGCCGGAGATGACATGACGCCTTTCACGAAGCCGGCCCGCAGCATGGGATCGAGGCGATGACCGCCGGCAAGGCAGGCGGCAAATCCACCGGCAAGACGGTCGGCACCGGGGGCAAGTCCGGCGGCGCGCGCGACATGCGCGTCAAGGTCAAGAAGGCTGGAAAGCTCAAGCATTCCTCGCAGCTCTGGCTCGAGCGCCAGCTCAACGACCCCTATGTGAAGCGGGCCCGCGAGATGGGCTATCGTTCGCGCGCCGCCTTCAAGCTGGAGGAGATGGACGACCGCTACAAATTCCTGAAGAGCGGCCAGAAGCTGATCGATCTCGGCTGCGCGCCGGGTGGCTGGTGCCAGATCGCGGCGGCGCGAATCGGCCTGGAGAAGGGCAAGGGGCGCATCGTCGGCATCGACCTGCTGCCGGTCGATCCGATTCCCGGCGTCGACCTGATCGAGATGGACTTCATGGCCGACGAGGCCCCTGCCCTCCTGACCGAGCGGCTCGGCGGCCGCGCCGACGGCGTGATGTCCGACATGGCCGCCAACACCACCGGCCACAAGAAGACCGACCACCTCAAGATCATCGCGCTGGCGGAAGCCGCGCTCGACTTCGCCAACGGCATCCTGGCGCCGGGCGGTTTCTTCCTGGCCAAGCTGTTCCAGGGCGGCGAGAGCGCCGAGCTGCTGGCCCAGCTCAAGCGCGACTTCACCACGGTGCGCAACGTCAAGCCGGCGGCGAGCCGCTCGGATTCGTCCGAGCTCTACGTGCTGGCGACCGGCTATCGACGGAAGGCAGACGACGCCGAAGCGACGAGCTGACGGTCAGCCCGTCGCTTCGTGGCGCTACTCCAGCGGCTTCTGGTCTGCGATCGCCTCCGCCGTCGCCTTGCGGGCGCTGAGCGGGGCGTGCCCCGAGACCTCCGCCCCGGCATCGGGCGCCAGTCGCATCATCATGAACACCGACGATGCCGAGATCAGGCCGACCAGCAAGAAGCCCGGCCAGAAATCGCCTGCGCCGAGCGTGGTTCCGCCCTGGACGGCGAGAGCCGCCTCGAGCGCGAAGGCGCCGATGGTGACGCCCATGCTCAGCGATAATTGCTGGGCGACGCTCGCCAGGCTGGTCGCGCCCGACATCTGACGGCTGGAGACGTCGGAATAGCTCAGCGCGTTGATCCCGGTGAACTGCAGCGAACGGAAGCAGCCGCCGATCAACAGCACCGCCAGCATCAGCCAATGCGGCGTCAGCGGCGTGAACAGCCCGGACGCTGCGAGGAAGGAAGCCCCGATCACGGCGTTCACCGTCAGCACGCGCCGGAAGCCGAAGCGGGCCAGGATCGTCTTGGCCATCGTCTTCATCAGCAGCGCACCGGCGGCGGAGACGAAGGTGATCAGCCCCGATTGCAGGGCGTCGAGGCCGAAGCCTAGCTGCAGCATCAGCGGCAGCAGGAAGGGGATCGCACCGATGCCGGTGCGGAAGATCGAGCCGCCGATCACCCCGATGCGGAAGGTCGGTATCCGCAGCAGCGAGAGGTTCAGCACGGGATTGGCGATCCGCCGCGAATGGAACCAGTAGGCGACCAGCGCGGCGACCCCGGCGGCGACGCCGGCATAGGATACCGCTGCGGGCACGAGATGGCGCCCGCCCGTCGCCAGCCCCAGCATCAGGCTGGCGAAGCCGAAGGCCGACAGCAGGAAGCCCTTGATGTCGAGCGGGGCGACATCCTCCTCGCGCACATCCTCGAAGAAGATGCTCGCCAGAACGATGCCGACGATGCCGATGGGGATGTTGATCAGGAAGATCCAGCGCCAGTCGAAATAAGTCGTGATGAAGCCGCCGAGCGGCGGCCCGACGACGGGGCCGACGAGGGCCGGGATCGTGAGGTAGGCGAGCGCGCCGACAAGCTCGGCCTTGGAGACGCTGCGCAGGATCACCAGCCGCCCGACCGGGACCATCATCGCCCCGCCCATGCCCTGGATGAAGCGCGCGCCAACGAAGGCCCCGAGCGAGTTCGACACAGCGCAGAGCAGCGAGCCCAGCATGAAGACGCCGAGCGCCGCCCGGAAGATCGTGCGCGCGCCGTAACGGTCCGCCATCCAGCCGGAGATCGGGATGAAGACCGCGAGGCTGACGAGATAGGAAGTCAGCGCCAGCTTCAGCGCGATCGGATCCTCGCCGAGCGATTGCGCGATCACCGGCAGCGATGTCGCGATCACCGTGGAATCGGTGTTTTCCATGAAAAGCGCGCAGGCGACGATCAGGGGCAGGAGTTTGGCGCGCTGCAAGACGATGGCCCTCGGCTCGTTCGCCGCGATGCCCAGAGCAAGATGGTCTGGCCGCGGCGATCCGGCATGGAGGCTGTGAACACCTTCGCAAGCCCTCCCGGCAGCTTCCGCGGCGCAAGGCCGCCATGCGGTACCGGCAGTGCCGGCCGGCGGCAGCCATCCCCATATCTGGGCGGTCCGGCTCGCCGGGCGACCAAGGGGCATCGCACATCACTTGATCGACCCGCCGGCCGGAGCCTTTGCATGCTGAAGAAATCTCATTTCGCTGTCGCCTTCGGCGGCCTGCGCGGTATTGGCCTCGCGCTTCTCGGCGGCCTGGCGCTGGGCGGGGCCTCTTCAGCCCGTGCCGCGCCGCAGGTCAGCTGGGAAATCGGCTGCGCCCGGCCGGCGATCCAGCCGGGCTCCAACAAGGCGCTGCGTGTCGAGGACTGCATCTGCGGGAAGGATTGCGGGGAGTTCGCCCGGCACGAGAGCCCCGCCCTCGCCGCCGTCGACCGGACAGGCGGTTAGGCTCGGGGGGCGCAGTGCCGACGGCTGGGTCGGGTATCCCGCTCACAACGCGCAATGCCGCAATGCAAAATAATCGCCGTGGCGCTCTAGCGGCAGCGCCGGGCGCATGCTAACGGGCCTCGTCAACCCGGTCGCGGGCGCCCTCCGCGATACCGTAACAGAGCCGGCCCGGCCGGCGGCGGAGTTGACGATGACCCTTTCTCTCGACGGCCTGATTCGCGACGGTCTCACCTTCGACGACGTGCTCCTCGAGCCGGGCCCGTCGGAGGTCATGCCGGCGGATGTCGACATCCGCACCCAGCTCACCAAGACGATCTCACTCAACCTGCCGATCATCGCCTCCGCGATGGATACCGTGACCGAAGCGCGCATGGCGATCGCGATGGCACAGGCCGGCGGCCTCGGCGTCGTCCACCGCAATCTCGAGGCCGATCAGCAGGCCGAACAGGTCCGCCTCGTCAAGAAGTTCGAATCGGGCATGGTCGCCAACCCGATCACCATCTTCCCCGACGAGACCCTCGGCGACGCGCTCGCGATCATGAAGCGCAACTCGATCTCCGGCATTCCGGTGGTCGAGCGCGGCCCGCAGGGCCACAAGGGCAAGCTCGTCGGCATCCTGACCAACCGCGACGTGCGCTTCGCCGCCAATCCCGAGCAGCCCGTCTCCGAGATCATGACCAAGGACCGGCTGATCACGGTGCGCGAGGGCGTCAGCCAGGACGAGGCCCGCCGCCTGCTCCATCAGTTCCGCATCGAGAAGCTGCTTGTCGTCGACGATCACTATCGCTGCATCGGCCTGATCACCGTCAAGGACATGGAGAAGCAGGTCGCCCATCCCAACGCCGCCAAGGATGCCAAAGGGCGCCTTCTGGTCGCAGCCGCGACCACGACCGGCGATCTCGGCTTCGAGCGCTCGGAGATGCTGGTCGATGCCGGCGTCGACCTGATCGTCGTCGACACCGCCCATGGCCATTCGGCCAAGGTGCTGGAAGCCGTGACGCGGGTGAAGAAGCTCTCCAACGCCGTGCAGATCATCGCCGGCAATGTCGCGACGGCCGGCGGCGCCCAGGCACTGATCGATGCCGGCGCGGATGCCATCAAGGTCGGCATCGGCCCGGGCTCGATCTGCACCACCCGCATCGTCGCGGGCGTCGGCGTGCCGCAGCTCACCGCCATCATGGATGCGGCATCGGCCGCCTCCAAGGCCGGCGTCCCGGTCATCGCCGACGGCGGAATCAAATACTCAGGAGATCTCGCCAAGGCCTTGGCGGCAGGGGCTTCCTGCGCGATGGTCGGCTCGCTTCTAGCCGGCACCGACGAGACTCCCGGCGAGACTTTCCTCTACCAGGGCCGCTCCTACAAATCCTATCGCGGCATGGGCTCCGTCGGCGCAATGGCGCGAGGTTCCGCCGACCGCTACTTCCAGCAAGACATCAAGGACGCGCTGAAGCTGGTGCCGGAGGGCATCGAGGGCCAGGTCGCCTATAAGGGCCCGGTCTCGGGGGTTCTGCACCAACTCGCAGGCGGCCTGCGCGCCGCCATGGGCTATGTCGGCGGCGCCGATCTCAAGGACTACCAGGCCAAGGCCCGCTTCATCCGCATCACCAGCGCGGGCCTGCGCGAGAGCCACGTCCACGACGTAACGATCGTGCGAGAGAGCCCGAACTACCCGACGCGCTCCTGAGTGGCCCGACGCGGGTCATCCCGGACGTAGCCCTGGGTCCGATCTTCGATCGGCCCAAGGATAAACTCCGCGGAGATCCGCGATCCATGCGGAGCGCTGTTTCGAAAAAGTTCCGGAATAGGTTCGGGATCTTCCTGCGTTTGCCCGGGACGGCTCGCGGTTTGGTGACAAGCCAGGAGTTTCCCGGACGCTTCTGCGCAGCTTTCCACCGCCATCTTGGGCGCAGCGCAGCTGAACGGGCCGCTGCGCTTGCTTTTTGGCGACAGCTTGGCTTCGCTCCGATCAGGCCATGTCAGGGCTGTCCGGAGTCACAGATGTCGCTCAAGCTGGTCTATCCCGCGCTGGCCATGATCCTCTGGATCTTCGTCGTCCTCGCGATCATGTTCCTGCGCCGCAAGGCGGCCTTCGACGGCAAGCAGGTCCGCATGGCCGATGTCGCGGTCTCGAACGAGCGTTACCCGGAGCCCGCCCGCCTGGCCGCTGCGAATTTCTCGAACCAGTTCGAGACGCCGGTCGTCTTCTTCGCCCTGATCATGCTGGCGATGGAGGTCGGGGCAACGCATCACCTCATGGCGGCGCTGGCCTGGCTCTATGTCGCGACCCGCGTCGCGCATACGCTCGTACATGTCGGCACGAACGACCTGCGCCTGCGCGCGACGATCTTCGCGGTGGGCTCGGCCCTCCTGTTCGGCATGTGGCTCGCGGTCGTCGTCGCCGTGCTGTAGAGCCTGCCGGTCGCTTGACGGAACCGCCCCGCACGAGCGCGCAGCGTTAAGCATCGCAGCCTGTTTTGCCGCCCCGGCGTTGAGCCTTAACAATAAGTAAACTACACCCAACAAGCGGCGGACGAGAAACAGGCGCAGGGGTGGAGTCGACGCGATGTTGCGTGTCCGTGAAGTCGCGCCTCGGGTCAACGCCCGGGGCGAAAGTTTCGTTTTGCCAGCGGCTTCCGCCGAGGCGTTGAATCACTCCGGCAAGCGGCCCCGCCTTGCGGCCCTGGCGGCGCTCGGGCTCGCCGTGGGCGCCGGCAGCGCGGTCCTGACCGTCTCGCTGGTGCAGGCAGAGGATGACGCGGGCGTACACGCCTTCCACCGCCAGGAAGCCGCACGCCGGCAAGCCGCACGGCCCGCCACTCCCGCCCCCCGCGCCTCGGCCTATGCTCCCGCCACCTCGGGCTGGCGGCTGCCGCTGCTGCAGATGCAGCGCGACGGGCGCATCGCCCACCCGCCAGTGCAGCTCAACCCGTTCCGGCAGCGCCCTGAGGCGGCAGGCCAGACGCGCCCCGCTCGGCGCGACTCCAAGGCACGGATCGACACGGTTTCCGGTGCGGCGAGCGTCGCGCGCACGATCTGCGTGCGCCTTTGCGACGGCTTCCATGCACCGATCGGCAACCTGCGCGCCTCATCCGACATGAAGGCGCATGAGGCGCTCTGCCAGGCGATGAACCCCGGAATCCCGGTCAAGGTCTTCCGCGTGGCCGCCGGCGCGACCGGGATCGGCGACGCCGTCGCCGCCGATGGCAAGCGCTACGATGCGCTCCCGATGGCCTACAGCCATGAGAAGACGCCCGATGCCGCGGCCTGCCGGCCCGCCATCGTCCAGGCCGGCGAGCGCCGGGTCTCGCTGCTGCGCGACTTCACGCTCCGCCCCGGCGACAGCGTGGTGCTCGACGGCAAGGTCCAGACCTTCGTCGGCGGTTCGAGCTGGCCCTACAGCACCCGCGACTTCCGCGACTTCCGCAGCGCCTCCGAGCTCAGCAAGGGCCAGCGCCGCCAGATCGACGAGCGCGTCGGCATCTCCCGCATGGAAGCCCAGGCCCGCGGCCTGCAGCGGCAGATGCGCCTGCGCGAAGCCCGTTTGCAGGACGACAGCATCGCCAGCGACGCCGATACCGCCTTCACGCTTCGCGGTTCGATCGATCCCCTCGGTCGAGGGCCGGTCCGCATCATCGCGCTGACCCGTCTGCCCGAGTAACGCGATTTTGTCCGGCTGCGACGAAAGGCTTACGACCCTGCGCGCCGGAAAATCCCGTGCGGTTTCCGAGGGATGGGAAGCTTATTGGAATTAGTCAAAAGAAAAACAACTCTTGAAGTATAATAACGCGTTGAAATTCCAAGACTTCTCCGGTTGACGCCGAGAAAAGCCGGCACTATCGCTGCCCCGTCACCTGCGCCCAAGCAACGATAAGAATCGACGGAGCGAGATCATGATCGGAAAAACTTCCCTGTACGCCCTTGCACTGGGTTCCACCCTGCTCGCCGCGCCGGCCTTTGCCCAGAGCGTCAATCTCTACACGACGCGCGAACCCGCTCTGCTCAACCCCGTGCTGGAGGCCTTCACCAAGGATACCGGCATCAAGGTCAATGCGGTGTTCCTCAAGGATGGTCTGCAGGAGCGCGTTGCGGCCGAGGGCGCCAACAGCCCCGCCGACGTCATGCTGCTGGTCGATGTCGGCCAGATCAACGCGCTCGCCGATGCCGGCATCACCCAGCCGATCAAGTCGGCGGTGGTCGAGAAGATCGTGCCGGCCCAGCTGCGCGGCCCCGGCGACAACTGGGTCACCCTGACCACGCGCGCCCGCATCGCCATCGCCTCCAAGGATCGGGTCAAGGAAGACGCGATCACCTATGAGGACCTCGCCGATCCCAAGTGGAAGGGCAAGTTCTGCATCCGCGCCGGCCAGCACCCCTATAACAACGCCTTCTTCGCGGCCTATCTCGCCCGCAACGGCGCCGAGAAGACCGAAGCCTATCTGAAGGGGCTCAAGGCCAACACCGCCCGCAAGCCCGGCGGCGGCGACCGCGAAGTCGCCCGCGATATCCTGTCCGGCCAGTGCGACATCGCCATCATCAACACCTATTATCTCGGCCTGATGAGCCAGGCGAAGAACGAGCAGAAGGGCTGGTACGACGCCATCAAGCCGCTCAAGACCACCTTCGCCAATGGCGGCACGCATGTGAACGTCTCGGCCGCGGCCATCGCCAAGAACGCACCCAACAAGGACAGCGCCGTCAAGCTGATCGAGTACATGCTCGCCGAGAAGGCGCAGACGGCCTATGGCGACGGCAATTACGAGTTCCCGGTCAATGCCGACGTCAAGGAAAGCGCCGCGGTGAAGCTGCTCGGCGCCGTCACGCCCGACACGACCCCGCTCGGCGACGTCGCCAAGAACCGCAAGGCGGCCGCCGACCTTGTCGACAAGGTCGGCTTCGACAATTGAGCCTGAGCGTACAGCGCTCCGATATCCGACGGTCGCCACTCGCGTGGCGGCCGTCGACGCGTTTCGCCTGGGCTTCTCTGCTCGGTGCCGGCCTCGTCGCCTTGCCGGTGCTGGCGCTGGCGCTGACCGCGCTGTCCTCGCAAGCGGCGTCGATCTGGCCGCATCTCGCAGCCAATGTCATTCCCTATGCCATGGCCGATACGGGCCTGCTCCTGCTCGGCGTCGGCCTGCTCTGCGCCGTCATCGGCGTCGGCACCGCCTGGCTGGTGACCCAGTACGAGTTTCCCGGCCGGCGCGCCTTCGAATGGCTCCTGGTGCTCCCGCTGGCGCTTCCGACCTACATCACCGCCTATATCTATGTGGAGTTCCTCGGCTTCCAGGGGCCGCTCCAGACCGCGCTGCGGGCCGCGACCGGCTGGCGCTCGCTGCGCGACTACTGGTTCCCGGATCCGCGCAGCCTCATCGGCGCGATCTGCATCCTCGCGATCGTGCTCTACCCTTACGTCTATCTCAGCGTACGCGCCCTGTTCGGCCTGCAGGCCGCCGCCATCGTGGAGGCGGCCCGCACGCTCGGCGCCTCGCGTGGCCGGCTGTTCTGGCGCGTCGGCCTGCCGATGGCCCGCCCGGCGCTCGCGGCCGGCATGACGCTCGCCTTGCTCGAGACGCTGAACGACATCGGCGCCAGCGAATATCTCGGCGTGCGCTCGCTGACGCTGTCGATCTACACGACCTGGGTCAACCGCAACTCGCTCGCCGGCGCCGCGCAGATCGCCTGCGTCATGCTGCTCTTCGTCGTCGCACTGATCCTGATCGAGCGGAAGTTGCGCGGCCAGCGCCGCTTCGCCCTGCCGGTGCGCCAGCCGCGCGCGCTCAGCCGCACGCCGCTCTCCGGCCGCAGCGCGCTGGCGGCCAGCCTCGCCTGCACGCTCCCCGTGCTGCTCGGCGCCGTGCTGCCGATCGTCTTCCTCGGGATCGAGGTGCTGCGGCGCGACCTCTGGCAGCAATTCGACGCCGCGCTGCTGCGCAGCCTCGCCAACGCGATCATCTTCTCGGGCCTCGCCACGGGCGCGGTCATCGCACTGGGTGTCGGCATCGTTGCCGCCAGCCGCCAGGGCCGCGAACCATGGCTGCCGGGGCTGGCGCGCATCGCTTCGCTCGGCTACGCCGTGCCCGGCACGGTTCTCGCGCTCGGCCTGCTCGTGCCGCTGGCCGCCTTCGACAACGCCTTCGCCAACACCGTCCAGAACTTGACGGGCGTCAGCCCGGGCCTGCTGCTGATCGGCTCCGGCGCCGCGCTCGTCCTTGCCTATGTCGTGCGCTTCCTCGCGATCGCCGTCGCCGGCATCGAGAGCGGGCTGTCACGGATTTCGCCCCGCATCGACGATGCCGCTCGCACGCTCGGCGCCAGCGCGCCCGAGGTGCTGCGGCGGATGCACTGGCCGCTGGCGCGCCCGGCCGTCGCGGCGGCCGCCCTCCTCGTCTTCGTCGACTGCCTGAAGGAGCTGCCGGCCACTTTGCTGCTGCGGCCCTTGAATATCGAAACGCTCGCCACCACGGTCTATGGCCACGCTTCGCGCGGGGCTTTCGAGGACGGCGCGCTGGCTGGCCTGCTGATCGTGCTGGCAGGCCTCTACCCCGCGATCAGGCTCGCGCGGGCCGGCGGCCGAACGGGGTGACGGGCATCCACGACGCCCGCCCCTTCGCCGGCTCGACAAACCGGGATCATCGGCATACACCGTGCAGCGCACGGGACGTGATGCTGAAGGTGGTGCCGCATTCGCGGTCGGCGCCGGGTCCTCTCCTGGTTGAGTGAGCGGCGGGTGTCAGTCCCAGGCGGCGCTGTGCGGCAGCACCGTCAGGGAGTCCATCTCCATGCGGCACGGCGCAAGCCGTCCCGGTGCCGATTCGAAAGTTCATGACAAGACGCGGCTCGATCATCCTCTGCGGCCTCGTGCTCCTGCTCGCCCTGCTCGGGATGCAGTCCTGGAGCATCGCGGTCGCGCGCGTCGAGCAGCGCGTCATCGCCGCGATCGAGGCGCGCACCGGGCTCGTCGTCACCGGTATGGAGCGGGCCGAGATCGCCCTGCTTCCGCTGCCCCGCATCAGCCTTTCCAATGTCGCCTTCGCCGAACGCCAGGGGCAGGTCGCCGGCCGCGCCCTGCGAATCAGGGCGCATGCGCGGCTGCTGCCACTCTTTGTCGGACGCATCGACTTCGACCGGATCGACCTGGTCGCTCCGGAAGTCGATCTGGCGGTCACGGCCGACGATGGCGGCATTTCGGACTGGCTGGCGGCGCCCCTCGCCTATCTCGAGGGCCTGCAGGGGCAGAGCCGCATCGTCGTTACCACCGGCTCGTTCTTCCTGCGCTCGCAGGGCAAGATCCGCACCATCCTGCGCGACGTCAACCTGGTCCTCGGCGAGCGCGAGGCCACGGAGCCGCTCGCGCTCGCCGGCTCGCTGAACTGGCGCGGGGTTCCCACCGAGGTCAACCTGCTCTGGCCGGTCGCCACCGGACGCGGCCGGGCGGCGCTCAGCGTGAACGCGCCGCTGCTGAAGCTGCAGTTCGACGGCAACCGGAGCAATTCCGCGGAGCCGACCACCGCCGGCCAGCTGACGCTGGCGACCCCCTCGCTGCCGGAGCTGCTGGGCTGGTTCGGCGAAGCGCCGCGGCTCGCCGCGGCGGTCGGCGCCCTGACCCTCACCGCCGAGGCCCTGATCCGCCCGCATGACGTCGCGCTCGGCAACGTCGTCGCCCGCCTCGATGGCGACCGGCTCGACGGCGCGCTCAATCTCGGCCTGGCCTCTGGGCGCGCCGCCATCTCGGGCACGCTCGCCGGTGCCCAGCTCGATCTCGGACGCATGATCTCGCGGCTGGAAATCGCAAGCGCCTCCGGGCCGGGCGACGATGCCGCCCTGCCCTTCGAGGCCTGGACCGCCCTGGACATCGACCTGCGCGTCTCTGTCGAGACCGCGCGCCTTGATGACACGAAGCTCGGCGATGTCGCGACCTATCTGCTGGTCAAGAAGGGGCGTTTCGAGGCCGGCATCCTGCGCGCCGGCGCCTATGGCGGCAGCGTCAAGGGTCGCCTTCTCGCGACCGCCGCCCCGGCCGGCCTCGACGTCAAGCTCTCCGCCGCGCTGGACAAGGTCAGCTTCGGCCAGGCGGGCAACGATTTTCCGAGGCTCGCCCGGCTCAGCGGCAACGGCAATGTCCAGCTCAACCTCGAGGGCTACGGCCGCTCGCGGCAGGAACTGCTCGCCTCCGCCAGCGGCAAGGCGAGCCTCAATTTGCGCCAGGGCGAGCTCGCCGGCTTCGCCTTCGGCGATCTGCTGCGCCGGGCCGAGCGCAATCCGGCCGCGGCGCTGCGCGACTGGCGGCAGGGCCGGACCGCATTCGAGACGGCCAGTGCCAACGCCGTCATCGCCAATGGCGTCCTGGCGCTCACCGAGACCCAGATGGCCGGGCCGGGCTATCGGATGACGCTGACCGGCACGGCCTCGCTGCCCGCCCAGGAGCTCGACATGACGGTGCAGCTTCAGCCGAGCAATGGCGGCGCGCTCCGGTTGCCCTTCAGCCTCAGGGGCCCGGTTGCCGACCCGACGCTGGAGCTCGAGCCGGAAGCGATCCTGCGCCCGACCGGCATCGGCCCGCTGCCGCTGCGCTGAGGCGCGGCGCGGCTCGCTCCAAAATCAGCAGCCTCTGCGTCCCCTCCGGCTTCCGCTCCCCGCCGAAATCCGCTTGGATACCCGCAAGGCCGCCCGACGGCCACTGAGGGAAGGAAACAGGCGATGAGGCACTGGATCGCTGCCGCAGCGGGCATCGCGGGATGGATGGCAATGACGATGACGGGCATGCAGACCGCCGCGGCGCAGGAGCTGATCGTCGAGAAGCGGGTCTTCACCCTGCCGAGCTTCACGACGCAGGGCGGCCGCGCGCTGAAGGACGTCAAGGTCGGCTGGGAGAGCTACGGCACGCTCAACGCCGACAAGTCCAACGCCGTGCTGATCTGCCATTTCTTCTCCGGCAACTCGCATGCCGCCGGAAAATACGCGACCGCGGACGCCGCGCCGGGCTATTGGGACGCGATCATCGGGCCCGGCAAGGCGATCGACACGAACAAGTACTTCGTCCTCTCCTCCGACACGCTGGTCAATCTCAACACCGGCGATCCGAACACCACCACGACCGGCCCGGCCTCGATCGACCCAGATACCGGCAAGCCCTATGCGCTGGACTTCCCCGTCGTCACGATCCGGGATTTCGTCGAAGTTCAGAAGGCGCTGGTCGAAAGCCTTGGAATCAAACGGCTCGCACTGGTCGCAGGCCCCTCCATGGGCTCGCTCCAGACCTTGGAATGGGCGGCGAGCCATCCCGGGATGGTGGCGAAGGCGATGCCGGTCATCGGCGCGGGCGAGGCCGACGCCATGCTGATCGCCTGGCTCGATGTCTGGGCCGCGCCGATCCTGGTCGATCCGAACTGGAACAGGGGCGACTATTACGGCAAGGCCCCGCCGCTGGCCGGCCTTGCCAAGGCGCTGACCGCAGTAACGCTGCAGGCCAACCATCAGGAGTGGGCCAACACCACCTTCGGCCGCCGACCGGCCAAGGAGGGCGAGGACCCGGCGGCGGCGCTCTCCAACCGCTTTCAGGTCCAAAGCGTGCTCGACAATGCCGGCGAGGCCCGCGCCAAGGTTTCCGACGCCAACCATTTCCTCTATCTGGTCAAGGCCAACCAGCTCTTCGCCGCCGGCGGCAAGTCGCTCGCGGATGCCGCGACCAGGATCAAGGCACCGGTCCTGCTGATCACCCAGCCCGAGGACCTGGTCTTCACGGCCGACGCCGTCGAGCGCACCGCCGCGGCGCTGAAGCAGGGCGGCGTCGCGGTCACGCAGGCCTTCCTGCAGGGCACGCGCGGCCATCTCGACGGCGTCGCCTCGATGAAGCAGGCCGAGGGCGCGATCCGGGCCTTTCTGGAGAAGTAGGGACAGTCGCGTCGCCGGCCGAAATGGACGCTATTTGGCGAGGACGATGCCGCGCTCCTTGCGCATCTTGTCGAACACCAGGCCGATGGCCTTGATGACCGTCACCTTGGGGTTGGCCTTGCAATAAACGATGACCTCGTGCTCGGCCTCCTTGCCTCGCCCGATGTTGATGAAGTGTTTCTTGCCGAGGCCGTTGTACCAGCCGCTATACCACGTCGTCAGCATGTCGGCGTCTTCCTGAAACGTGCCGGCCAGTTGAGCGCAAGTCAGCTTCTGGACATCGAGATAGCCATTCGCGTCGGCATAGGTCTTCAGTTCCACCTGCGCGTTGGCGCTGGATAGGGAACCGCTGATGACGATTGCCGCGGCCAGAATGAGAGTACGCATCGTTGATCCCTTCATGATCCGGAGACGGAGGGCAGGTACCGCGCAAGGCTCGTTGACGTAATGCGGTGCGGATGCTCGGAGGCGGTGTTCGGGCTGTGCGGAAGCGGGGACGCCAGTGCGGTGCGCGACAGGGCGCTGCCCGCTTCATCGCTTTCCTCGTATCGAACGAGGACGGATCATGGAGGATAGCCCGCGCTGCCCGCGGGCGATATTGACCCTAGGGCCAGTAGACAACGGGTGTGGCCTCGTCGCTGGCCCGCGCCCCGCGGCTCCGCTACCGTCGGCCGATCATGCTCCGGCTCGACCATCTCACCGTCATCGCCCCGACCCTGACTGACGGCGTCGGCCATGTCGGCGCCTGTCTCGGTCTCGACGTGCCCTTCGGGCAGCGACACGGCTATATGGGCACGCATAACCACCTGCTGCAGCTCGGCGACACGGTCTATCTCGAGATCGTCGCGCTCGACCCCGAGGGCGAGCCGCCGCCGCGGGCGCGCTGGTTCGGCCTCGACGACCAGCGAATGGTCAGGGCGGACTGGGATGCGGGCCGTCGCCTGCGCGGCTGGGTCGCGCGGGTCGACGGCATCGATGCGGTGCTGGCAGGGCGCGAACAGGTTTTCGGACGGAAAATCTCGCTGCCCTGGTCGCAGCCGGCCTTCGATTTCGCCATCCCGGACGATGGCTCGCTGCCGCTCGGCGGCGCCGCGCCTTCCCTTATCGACCGACGCGGCAAGCCCCGCTCGATGGCGACCATCGCCGATCTCGGCGCAAGGCTGTGCTCCTTCGCGCTCGAACATCCCGAGGCGGAGGCGATCGCGGCGCTCTATGGCGAACTCGCCATCGACCGCCCGCCGGCCGTCAGCCATGGCGACAGCCTGCGCTACCGGGCGCTGATCGACACGCCGGCAGGCCAGCGCGAACTGTTCTGATGCCTCAGGCCGCCCGGATCGCGGCCGTCACGCCGTCGATCACGAACTGCACCGCCAGCGCCGCCAGGATCACGCCGAGCAGCCGCGTCAGCACGACGTTGCCGGTGACGCCGAGCAGCCGCGCCAGCGGCGTCGCCAGCAGGAAGACGGCGAGGCAGGAGAGAATGACGAGGCCGCAGATCAGCGCGAGCGAGACCAGCAAAAGCGGATCGCCCTCCGCCCGGCCGGCGAGCAGGATGATCGCGGTCAGCGCGCCGGGCCCCGCCATCAGCGGGATCGCGAGCGGAAAGGCCGCGACGTTGCGAATATGATCGAGCGTGATCGCCGTCTGCGCCGTCTGCTGCTTGCGCTCGGTGCGGCGCTCGAACACCATCTCGAAGGCGATCCAGAACAGCAAGAGCCCGCCGGCGATGCGGAAGGCCGGCAGCGACACGCCGAGCGCCTTCAGAACCACGTCGCCGGCCACGCCGAAGAAGGCCAGGATGCCGAAGGCGATGATGCAGGCCCGGATCGCGACCTGCCGGCGCTCGACGCGCGACATGCCCTGGGTGAGCGACAGGAAGATCGGGGCCAGCCCCGGCGGATCGAGCGTGACGAGCAGCGTCACCAGGGCGGAAGCGAGGAAATCGAGATGCATGGCGGGGACTTGACCACGCCGCGCGGGTCTCGTCACCCGTGAAGAATGGCGGGATTGCGGCAGCGCTTTCGGGACCGCCTCGATTTAGAGCGTAAGCCATTGAATAAAAGACGCTATTTTTTGACGGGACAGTGCCGGCTTTTGCTGGCTTCAACGGCCGGAATCGGATAGCCAGAAGCTTGAAAACAAGCAGGAATCGGGACCCAATCCCTTGAGCGACGAAACAGACGACAAGCGCCCGGACGAGCCGCATTTCGGCGGCGACATCAAGCCGATCGCCATCACCGACGAGATGAAGAAGAGCTATCTCGATTACGCCATGAGCGTGATCGTGAGCCGCGCTCTGCCCGACGTCCGCGACGGCCTGAAGCCTGTCCATCGCCGCATCCTGTTCTCGATGCACGAGAACAAGAACCTGCCCGAGCGGCCCTACACCAAATGCGCCCGTATCGTCGGCGACACGATGGGTAAGTACCATCCGCACGGCAATCTCGCGGTCTATGACGCGCTGGTGCGCATGGCGCAGGACTTCTCGCTGCGCCTGCCGCTGATCGACGGCCAGGGCAATTTCGGCTCGATGGACGGCGACAGCGCGGCGGCCGATCGCTACACCGAGGCCAGGCTCGACAAGGCGGCGATGCCGCTGCTGGAAGACCTCGACCTCGACACGGTCGATTTCCAGGCCAACTACGACGGCAAGGAGCATGAGCCGACGGTCCTGCCGGCCCGCTACCCGAACCTCCTCGTCAACGGCGCCGGCGGCATCGCGGTGGGCATGGCCACCAACATCCCGCCGCATAATCTCGGCGAGGTCATCGACGCCTGCGTCGCGCTGATCGACAATCCCGAGATCACCATCGACGAGTTGATCGAGATCGTCCCCGGGCCGGACTTCCCGACCGGCGCCTCGATCATGGGCCGCAGCGGCATCCACTCGGCCTATCACACCGGCCGCGGCTCGATCGTGATGCGCGCGAAGACGCATATCGAGGAGATGCGCAAGGAGCGCGAGGCGATCGTCGTCACCGAGGTTCCCTATCAGGTGAACAAGGCCTCGATGGTCGAGAAGATCGCCGACATGGTGCGCGAGAAGCGCATCGAGGGCATCTCCGACCTGCGCGACGAATCCAGCCGCGAGGGCGTGCGCGTCGTCATCGAGATCAAGCGCGACGCGCTCGCCGATGTCGTGCTGAACCAGCTCTACCGTTTCTCGCAGCTGCAGACGTCCTTCGGCGCCAACATGGTCGCGCTGACAGGCGGCCGCCCGGAAGTGCTGAACCTGCGGGACTTCATCTCGGCCTTCGTCGAGTTCCGCGAGGAGGTCGTCTCCCGGCGCACGCGCTATCTGCTCAACAAGGCCCGCGAGCGCGCCCATGTGCTCTGCGGCCTCGCCACGGCGGTCGCCAATATCGACGAGGTCATCCGCCTCATCCGCACGGCGCCGACCCCGTCCGCCGCGCATGAATCGCTGATGGCGCGCAACTGGCCGGCCGAGGACATCGCGCCGCTGATCGCGCTGGTCGACGATCCGCGGCACCCGATCAACCCCGACGGCACCTATCGCCTCTCCGACGCGCAAGCCAAGGCGATCCTCGAGCTCCGTCTCGCCCGCCTGACCGCTCTCGGCCGCGACGAGATCGGCGACGAGCTGCAGAAGCTCGCGACCGAGATCGCCGACTATCTCGACATCCTGCGCTCGCGCGCCCGTATCCAGACGATCATCAAGGACGAGCTGGCGGCGGTGAAGACCGCCTTCGCGACGCCGCGCCGCACCGTGATCCAGGACTGGGGCTCCGACCTCGACGACGAGGACCTGATCGCCCGCGAGGACATGGTCGTCACCGTCAGCCATGGCGGCTACATCAAGCGCGTGCCGCTCTCGACCTATCGCGCCCAGAAGCGCGGCGGCAAGGGCCGCTCGGGCATGTCGACGAAGGAAGAGGATTTCGTCTCCCGCCTCTTCGTCGCCAGCACGCACACGCCGGTGCTGTTCTTCTCCTCAGAGGGTCAGGTCTACAAGGAGAAGGTTTGGCGGCTGCCGCTGGCGGCGCCGAATGCGCGCGGCAAGGCGCTGGTCAACATGCTGCCGCTCGACCAAGGCGAGCGCATCACCACGATCATGCCGCTGCCCGAGGACGAGACGAGCTGGGAGACGCTCGACGTGATGTTCGCGACGGCTTCGGGCGGCGTGCGCCGCAACAAGCTGTCCGACTTCGTCAACGTCAACCGCGCCGGCAAGATTGCGATGAAGCTGGACGAAGGCGACCACATCGTCGACGTGCAGATCTGCACCGAGAACGACGACGTGCTGCTGACCACCTCGGCCGGCCAGTGCATCCGCTTCGCCGTTCCTGAAGTGCGCGTCTTCAAGGGCCGCGATTCGACCGGCGTGCGCGGCATCAATCTGGCGAAGGGCGACGAGGTGATCTCGCTCGCGATCCTGCGCCATCTCGACGCCACGCCGGACGAGCGCGCCACCTATCTCAAGGATGCTGCTGCGGCACGCCGTGCCCTGACCGGCGAAGGCGAGGAGGCCACAGAGGTCGCAGCCGACGGCGAGGAAGCTGCGGGTGAGGTCGAACTCGGGGCCAAGCGCCTGGAGATGCAGCTCGCCGAGCAGTTCATCCTGACGATCTCGGAGAAGGGTTACGGCAAGCGCACTTCGTCCTTCGAGTATCGGGTCACCGGTCGCGGCGGCAAGGGCATCGTCGCCATGGTCGTCAACGACCGCAACGGCAAGCTGGTCGCCTCCTTCCCGGTCGTCGACAGCGACCAGTTGATGCTGGTCACCAATGGCGGCCAGGTCATCCGCGTCCCCGTCGATGCCGGAACCGGCAACCGCATCCGCATCGCCGGCCGCTCGACGCAAGGCGTCACGGTGTTCAACACCGCCAAGGACGAGAAGGTCGTCTCGGTCGAGTGCATCGGCGACGATGGCGAGGGCGAGGACGCCGAGACAGAGGCCGAAGCCGGCCCGGCGCCGGAGGAGAACGGCAGGGCTTGAGACCGCTGCTGCTGCGACGACACGAGGGGCTGCAGCGATGCAGCCCCTTTCTCGTTGCACAGCATTTCAGCCCTTGCGGCTCTCGAGATGGAGAGCCAGCTTCGTCAGCGTTTGCCCGCCATATTCGACCGCACCGAAGCCGATCACCTCCTCGCGCCGTTCCTTGGACGGATGCATTTGGCGCAGCGTCAGCACGGTTTTTCCGTCGCTCTGCTCGTCGAACGTGACGAGCATCCTGAAGCGGTCGGGATCGTCGTCCTTGTCGGAACCGTGCTCGACCTCGATCAGCGCCGGCTCCTCCATGCGCAGGAAGACCATGCGGTTGCCGTAACGCGGCCCCCCTGCGACCACCATGTCGAAGCGCCAGACCCCACCGGGACGCAGCGCGATCTCCTTTGTCTCGATCGCCATCCCCTGCGGCCCGAACCAGACCTGGATCTGTTCAGGATCCGCCCAGGCGGCGTAGACGAGGCTCCGCGGCGCATCGATGATGCGGCTCAGCACGATTTCGCGGTCGAGCGGCCAGCCACCCCAGGGCGAGGTGCCGGCCTTGAACGGGCTGCTCATGCCTTCAATCCTTTCTCTTCATCCGCGCGATATGGGCTTCCATGCGGTCGAGGCGTCGCTCCCAAGTGGCGATGTGCTGCCTGAGCCAGGCCTCGGTCGCCTGCAGAGCATGCGGATCGAGCCGGCAGGTCCGCACTCGTCCGATTTTTTCCGAGCTGATCAGCCCGCTGTGCTCGAGCACCTGCACATGTTTGAGCAGAGACGGCAGCGCCATCTCGAAGGGCGCGGACAATTCGCTGACTGTCTTCGGGCCCTCGCAGAGGCAGCCGACGATAGCCCGCCGGGTGGGGTCCGCGAGCGCGGAGAAGGCGCTGTCCAGATCGGTCGAAAACTTAGCCATGTCGGAAACTATTAGGTCACCGATCGGCCCGGTCAAGAAAAACTTTCACAACTGACTAAGTGTTGCCCCCGGCGGCGCGCCCTGCTCGCGCCTCTGCTGCTTCAAATCGTTTCCAGCAGCCCCTTGATCAGCGCCCGGCGCGGGGCGATCGATGAAATCAGTGCGTATTCACTGAGCGTATGGGCGCCGGCGCCGTCGATGCCGAGGCCGTCCAGCGTCGGCACGCCGAAGGCGGCGGTGAAGTTGCCGTCCGAGCCGCCCCCCGTCATCGGGCAGTCCTGCAGCTCGAAGCCGACACCGGCAGCCACGCCCCGCGCCGTCTCGAAAAGCGCGGCCACGGCCGGCGTCTTCTCATAAGGCGGTCGGTTCATGCCGCCGCTGATGGAAATCCTCACATCCGGGTCGTGCGGCTTCAGGCCGAGGATGCGCTTCGCCATCTCGATGCCGTCGGCCGCGGTGGTGACGCGCAGGTCGACGCTGAACCAGGCATGCTGCGGGATGACGTTGGCAGCGGTGCCCCCGCCCATCAGGGCTACGCTGGTGGTGATGCCGCGGCCGTAATCGGTCATGCCGTCGATCGCGAGGATATGGTGCGCCGCCTCGCGGATCGCGCTGCGGCCATCGGCATGGCGCGCGCCGGAATGCGCCGGCCGTCCCTCGAACTTGACCTCGAAGCGCCCCACGCCTTTCCGCGCCGTGACGATCTTGCCGCCCTCGCGGGCCGGCTCCGTCACCAGCACGGCGGCGGAGGCGCGGCCGATCTCCTCGATGACGCCGCGCGTCGTCGGAGAGCCGATTTCCTCGTCGCCGGTGAACAGGAAGACCAGCGGCCGCTTCGCCGTGCCGGACTTCGCGACATCCTTGAAGGCCTGCAGCGCCAGCCAGGCCCCGCCCTTCATGTCGTAGACGCCGGGCCCGTAGAGCTTGTCGCCCTCCACCCGCACGGGCAGGTCGCGGGCGCTGGTCCCGACCGGATGGACCGTGTCGAGATGCGACATGACCGCGACCGCAGGCTCGCCATTGGCGACGCCAGCGCGCAGGATCAGGCTGTCGCCGAGGCCGTCGCGGCCCGGCAGTCGCTCGACCGCGATCGGCAGGCCTTCGACCTCC
This sequence comes from Allobosea sp. Root381, assembly GCF_001429395.1. Lineage (GTDB taxonomy): Bacteria > Pseudomonadota > Alphaproteobacteria > Rhizobiales > Beijerinckiaceae > Allobosea. The sequence goes on along the minus strand of NZ_LMJT01000006.1, from coordinate 112,355 downwards.
TTCGCGACAAGGTCCATCATGCCGTTGACGCCGGGCGTGTGGTGGGTGGGGCTTTCCAGCGCGAGCCAGACAGACAGGGCGGAGACGGAAGGATCGATGCTGCTCATGATGCGCGGACCTTCGCCGGGAAGCGCCGCGCGGGCAAGGATGCATTGCGGCAGAGGCGCCCTGCCCTGATGGCATAACGCGGTCATAGCCCTGCCCATCCGCCACTTGGCGGCCTGACACGCATGATGGGTGAACGCGTGGCCGATACCGACGGCACGCGAGCCGTCCGCCGCGCTCGAACGCATGGCGGCTGGGCAAGGCGCAACTGAAAGGTCCCCAAATGTCATCCCGGACAAGCTGCGAAACAAGCAAGATCCGGGATGACGCCCGCGTTCCTGTGGAAACGCGACGAAACCTAGACCCTCTTCACGTTCCAGAAGGTCGGGAAGCTCGCGAGCACGCCGGTCAGCGACCGGCGATAGGCCGTCGGCTGGAAATACTGGCCGAGCGGCGCATAGGGCACGTCCTCGAACACCTGCTTCTGGATGTCGGCCGCGATCCGCTGCTGGGCGGCAAGGTCCGGAGCCTCGATCCAGGCATCGCGCAACGCCTCGATCTTCGGCGCCACCGGCCAGCCGGGCCAGGCACTGGCGCCGTTGCCGCGCAGCGAGAGATGGCCGACGGGCTCGAACATGTCGAGGCCGTTCCAGCCGGTGAAGAAGCAGTTCCAGCCGCCCTGCGCCGGCGGCTCCTTCTTGGCCCGCCGCGTGACGACGGTGCCCCAGTCCATGGCCTGGTAATCGACATTCATGCCGATGCGCTTGAGCATCTCGCCGGCGACCTCGCATTCCGCCTTGAGATTGGCGAGGTCGGTGACGCCGAGCAGCACGACCTTCTCGCCGTTGTAGCCCGCCGCCGCGAGCGCCTGCTTCACGCGGCCAACGTCGCGCGGGCTGTTCAGCACCTCCATGCCGGCATCGTTCGCCATCGGTGTATCGGGCGGGAAAACGCCGACGCCGGCACGCCAGAGCGATTTGTCCGGCCCGCCGACCGCCTCCATGAACTCCGCCTGGTCGATCGCCAGCAGGATCGCGCGACGGATCGCCGGAATGTCGAACGGCGGATGCAGATGGTTCATCCGCATGATCGCGACCGCGCCGGTGGTTTCCTTGACCGCGACCTCGATCGCCGGGTTGCCGGCGAGCAGCGGCAGCAGGTCCGGCAAGGGCTGCTCGACCCAGTCGATCTCGCCGCTCTGCAGCGCCGCGGCCGCCGTCGACGGGTCGGGCAGCGTATGCCATTCGACACGCTCGAAATGGACGATCTTGGGGCCGGCCGTCCGACCGGGCTTGCCGTCGCTGCGGGGGACATAGCCCGCGAATTTCTCGTAGACGGCTCGGCTGCCGGACTGGCGCTCGTTGGCGACGAAGCGGAACGGCCCGCTGCCGACGACCTCGGTGACCTGGGTGAAGGCATCGGTCTGGGCAAGCCGCTCGGGCATGATCACCGGCAGGAAGGCGGTCATCTTGGCGAGCGCGTCGGGCAGCAGCGGGAAGGGCTTCTTCAGCCGGAAGCGCAGCGTCCTGTCATCGACCGCTGCGAGCTCGTCGGTCAGGGCAAACAACGTCTGGCCGAAGGAGTCGCGTTTGCCCCAACGGGTGAGGCTGGCGACGCAGTCGCGCGCCAGGACCGGCGTGCCGTCATGGAATTTGAGCCCGTCGCGCAGCCTGATCGTCCAGGCCTTGCCGTCGGCTTCGGCCAGCGCTCCCTCCGCCATTTGCGGCTGGGCCTTGTAGGTCTCGTCCTGCCCGAACAGGGTGTCATAGACCATGAAGGCGTGGTTGCGCGTGACCGTAGCCGTCGTCCAGACCGGATCGACCACCGCGAGATCGCCCTGCGGAACGAATTTCAGAACCTTCGCATCGGCGGCCCGCGCGAGCCGCGGTGCCGGAAAAGCCAGCGCCGCCGCGCCAGCCTGGAGAAATCTGCGCCTCGTGGTCATGCCGGCCTCCCCTGTGACGCGGGGCCCTGCATGAGGCAGGCCTCGCACCGTTTCAGGGTATCGCAAGCGGCGTGCCAGCCAAGGGGAACAACGCCCTGGTCTCGATCTTTCATCCGGCGGGGGCGCGGCAGGATCCCGGCGTGCACTCACACCGGCAGGCAATGCTCAGAAAGGATTGACGTAGTTCGTGATGGCGATCTGCCGAAGCAGGACCTTGCGGATGACATGCGCGACAGCGACGCGGTCGGTGAAGATGGCCTCTAGATATTCGATCCTGCATCGGCTTTTCCCGAAAACCGCAGGCAGCTTGTCGCGGCTAGAGAGCACGCTGAGTTCTCTCGGAAACACGCCGTCATCCCGGACAAGCTGTGAAGCAGCGCAGCTCCGGGATGACGATTCCGTGCAAAACGAGTGCGCTCTAGAACGGGATATCGTCGTCGAGATGGCTCGACGAGGAGCGCGAGCCGCCGCCACCGCCACCGCCGCCCGACATCGCCGGCTGGCGCGAGCCGCCGCCGCCCATAGGGCTCGAGCGGCCGAAGGACGAGCCGGAGGAGCGGTCCTCCATCGAGCCGCCGCCCTCGCCATACTCGTCCGAACCGCCCTGCCCGCGGCTGTCGAGGATGGTCAGCTCGCCGCGGAAGCGCTGCAGCACGATCTCGGTCGTGTACTTCTCGACGCCGGACTGATCCTGCCATTTGCGGGTCTGGAGCTGGCCCTCGATATAGATCTTCGAGCCCTTGCGCAGATACTGCTCGGCAACCTTGGCGAGGTTCTCGTTGAAGATTACCACCGAGTGCCACTCGGTGCGCTCCTTCTTCTCGCCCGACTGCTTGTCGCGCCAGGTTTCGGAGGTCGCGATGCGCAGATTGACCACCGGCTCGCCCGAGCCGAGGCGGCGAACTTCGGGATCGCGCCCGAGATTGCCGACCAGAATGACTTTGTTGACGCTACCAGCCATGAGAGGCTCCATTTCCTGCGCACTTCGAAACCGGCGTTCGACCGGAGCCGGACCCTACCGGCCTATCGGCGCACTATCAACGATGTTCCCGTTTTGTTCAAGCGCTTCAGCAGACGTTGTCCCCCGAATTCGTCGCGGCGCGATTGGGCCGGCTTCCGCCGCAGCCAAGCCTATGGCGCAAACTCATTCTCGCCCCAGATCGTGGCTTCCGTCAGGCCGAGCATCGCGAATTCACCCGCCCGCAGCGGCGCTTCGCCGACCGAGAAGAACTCGTCGAGCTGCGGCGGCGCCACCGACGTGCCGCTGAGCATGGCATGGGCCTGGCCGCGATGATGCACCTGATGCTGGAACAGGTGGAGCAGCAGCCGGTCGAGCTGCTCGCGCTGGATGCGCGAACCGCGATGCACCTCGACGATGCGCACAAGCCCGTTCCGGGCGGCGCCCTCCACCACCGCGATCAGGCGCCGGTCCATCTCCTCCTGCGCCGCCTTCAGGGCGGCTAGCGTCTCGCAGGGTTCCGGCTCCGCCCATGCGGCCGGACCGAGCCGGCCGCCTTCCATCGCATCGATGTAGAACCGGTCGACGATCAGGATATGGTTGAGCGTCGCCCGCAGGCTCGGGAAGAAGCCCGTGCGCGGGGCAGCGAATTCCGCCTGGGAGAGCCCGGCACAGGCATTCAGCAGGCGGTGATTGGCCCAGAGATTGTTGTAGGCCATGGTCCGGTAAGGGCGCAGCTCGTCCATCGCCGTCTCCTCCTCGACGTTCGGCCGGCATCTAACCATATCCGGGCGCACGAGGCGTGGCAGGAGCGCATATCTTGCCGCCATTGCGAGCGCAGCGAAGCAATCCAGAGACGGCAGAGCCCGACGCCCCCTGGATTGCTTCGCTCGCTCGCAATGACGAAAAAGCGTCTACCCGTGCCGCGGCTCGGTGATCTTCGGCAGGAACCAGGCGAGCAGCCCGATCGCCGGCAGGAAGGCGCAGATCCGGTAGACTGCCTCGATGCCGATCCGGTCGGTCAGCTCGCCGAGCATGGCGGCCGCGATGCCGCCGAGCCCGAAGGAGAGCCCGTAGAACAAGCCGCCGACCAGCCCGATCCGGCCGGGCATCAGCTCCATCGCATAGATCAGGATCGCCGCGAAGGCGCTCGACATGATCATGTTGATCACGATCGTCAGCGCGCCGGTCCAGAACAGGTCGGCGAAGGGCAGCACCAGCGTGAAGGGCAGCGCGCCGAGGATCGAGAACCAGATGATCTTGTTGCGGCCGATCCTGTCGCCGAGGATGCCGCCGAAGAGCGCGCCTGCCGCAGAAGAAGCGAGGAACAGGAACAGCATGAGCTGCGAGCTCTGCACGGAGATGCCGAACTTGCCGATCAGGTAGAAGGTGTAGAACGAGCTGAAGCTCTGCGAATAGGCGTTCTTCGAGAACAGCAGGATGACGAGGATCGTCGCGGCGAAGGCCACCGCCGCCGTCGAGCGCTCGCGGACGACGGGGCCGGCGCTCTGCTTCGCCGCCTTGGCCGCGGCCTGCACGCGCTGCAGCGCGGCGTGGCGCCCGGCGGTCCAGGCCAGCAGCATCATCGCCAGCAGCGCGGCGGCGGAGAACCAGGCGAGGCTGGTCTGGCCCCGCGGCACGATGATGAAGGCCGCCAGCAGCGGCCCCAACGCCCCGCCCGTCTGCCCGCCGACCTGGAAGATGCCCTGCGCCAGACCGTGCCGGCCGCCCGACGCGCTGCGCGCCATGCGCGTCGCCTCGGGATGGAAGATCGAGGAGCCGAGGCCGACGCAGCCGGCCGAGAGCAGCAGCAGCGGATAGCTGCCGGCATAGGCGAGCCCGATCAGCCCGGCCAGCGTGAAGCCCATCCCCGCCACCATCGAATAGGGCATCGGATTCTTGTCGGTATAGGCGCCGACCAGCGGCTGGAACAGCGAGGCGGTGATCTGGAAGGTCAGCGTGATCAGGCCGATCTGCCCGAAATCCAGCCCATAGGCCGTCTTGATGATCGGATAGATCGCCGGGATCAGCGACTGCATCATGTCGTTGAGCAGATGGGTCGCGCTGAGCGCGATCAGCACCGGCATCGCGGCGGCGCTGCGGGCTGGGCTGGCGGTCGGGCTGATGGTCATGGCCGGCGTGTCTTCTTGTCGTTCGTCCGCGAAGATCGATCCGGGGCCGGGGGCGCCGCGATGGTGCGCCCCGCCTCTCCGGTGTCGGCTAAGCGGTTGGACCCAAATCGGGCCCGAGACCAGCCGGAATCATGCAGGGACGTCATGCATCTGCGAAAGGAAAGTCATGACGAAACCAGCCCCGGCGCCTTGCCTGCCGGCCCGCTCTCTCGCTAAGCCTCCGATCCCTGCGCCGGGCATCGGCGCGCCAGCGAGGACATGCCTTCGATGAGCGTTGCAAACGGCCGGCAGTTCCTCGCCATGCCGGGGCCGACCAACCTGCCCGACCGTGTGCTGCAGGCGATGATGCGCCCGGCCGAGGAGCTCAGCTCCGCCTCGATCGTCGACCTGACGGATTCGATCCTCGCCGACCTCAAGCAGGTCTTCCGCACCAGCGGCGAGACCTTCGTCTATGCCGCCAACGGCCATGGCGGCTGGGAGGCGGCGCTGACCAACGTGCTCTCGCGCGGCGACAAGGTGCTGGTGCTGGCGAGCGGGCGCTTCGCCATCGGCTGGGGCGAGATGGCGGCCTTCATGGGCGCGGATGTCGAGGTGCTGCCGGGAACCTGGCGGGCTGCGATCGATCCGGCCGCCGTCGAGGCGCGGCTGCGCGCCGACACCGGCCACGCCATCAAGGCTGTGCTGATGGTGCAGATCGATACCGCTTCTGGCGTCGTCAACGACGTGCCGGCGATGCGCCGGGCGATCGATGCCGCCGGCCACCCGGCCCTCTTCATGGTCGACGGCGTCGCCTCGGTCGGCTGCATGCCCTTCGAGATGGACGCCTGGGGCGTCGACGTCGCGATGTCGGCCTCGCAGAAGGGGCTGATGAGCTCGCCCGGCCTCGCCTTCGTCGCGGCGAACGCGAAGGCGCTGGCGGCGCACAAGACCGCGACGATGAAGACGCTGTACTGGGACTGGTCGTCCCGGATGGACACCGTCGCCTATATGAAGCACTGCGGCACGGCCCCCGAGCACCTGCTCTTCGGCCAGCGCGCGGCGCTGGACATGATCCTCGCCGAGGGGCTGGAGGCGGTCTGGAAGCGCCACGCCCTGCTGGCCGGCGCCACCCATGCCGCGGTCTCGCGCTGGGCGGAGGGGCAGTCGCTGGCCTTCAACATCACCGAGCCGGCGCAGCGCGCGCCGTCCGTCACGCCCGTTATCGTCCATGGCTTCGATACTGCGGCGATCACCGATTACTGCCGCGACATCTGCGGCGTGCAGCTCGGCATCGGTATCGGCGAGCTCGGCGGCAGGGCCTTCCGCATCGCCCATATGGGCCATGTCAACGCGCCGATGGTGCTGGGCGCGCTCGGCGCGGTCGAGATGGCGCTGCAGGCGCTGGCCGTCCCCCACGGCAGTGGCGGCATCGCGGCGGCGGTGGAGTATCTCGGCGCCGCAACCGCCTGAGCCGGGCGTTCCGGGGATCTTCCTGCCGCGCCATGCGACGCAGCGGCAGGCCTCGCCCCGCCTTGACGCTGTCGGAAACCCGGCGTGTAAGACCCCGAAAACGAGCTCGACCATGTCCACGACACGCATTGCGAACGCCGCACTCCGCGCGAAGGTGACGACGGCGGAGACCGCCGCGGCCCTGATCCCTTCGGGCACGACGCTCGGCCTGAGCGGCTTCACCGGCTCGGGCTATCCGAAGGCCGTGTCGCTGGCGCTGGCGGCCCGCATCGAGGCGGCGCACGCCGCCGGTGATCCCTTCCTCGTCAAGGTCTGGACCGGCGCCTCGACCGGACCCGAGCTCGACGGCGCCCTCGCCAAGGCCGACGGCATCGAGTTCCGCCTGCCCTACAACTCCGATCCCATCGCCCGCCAGAAGATCAACAGCGGGAAGATGTCCTATTTCGACATGCATCTTTCGCAGGTCGCGCCGATGGCCTGGCAGGGTTTCCTCGGCCCGCTCGACATCGCTGTGATCGAGGTCGCCGGCATCCGTGCGGATGGCTCGCTGATCCCGTCATCCTCCATCGGCAACAACAAGACCTGGCTCGACCGCGCCGGCAAGGTGATCCTCGAGGTCAATCACTGGCAGAGCGCGGCCCTTGAGGGCATGCACGACATCTATTACGGCACCGCCCTGCCGCCGAACCGCGTGCCGATTCCGCTGGTCAGGCCGCAGGACCGCATCGGCGAGGCCTATCTGCGCTGCGATCCGGAGAAGGTCATCGCGATCGTCGAGACCGACACGCCCGACCGGAACGCGCCCTACTCGCCGCCGGACGCGGTCGCTGGCGCCATCGCCGGCCATCTTATCGAATTCCTGCGGCACGAGGTGGCCAAGGGTCGGCTGCCCTCCTCGCTGCTGCCGCTGCAGTCGGGCGTCGGCAACATCACCAATGCCGTGCTCGCCGGCCTGCTCGACGCCCCCTTCGAGAACCTGACCTCCTACACCGAGGTGATTCAGGACGGGATGATCGACCTGATCGATGCCGGCAAGCTGACCTTCGCCTCGGCGACCGCCTTCTCCGTCAGCCCCGACGCCGCTCAGAAGCTCAACGCCGACATGGCGCGCTACCGCGACAAGATGATCCTGCGCCCGCAGGAGATCAGCAACCATCCCGAACTGGTGCGCCGGCTGGGCTGCATCGCGATGAACGGCCTGATCGAGGCGGACATCTACGGCAATGTGAACTCGACCCACATCATGGGATCCTACATCCAGAACGGCATCGGCGGCTCGGGCGACTTCGCCCGCAACGCTTTCCTGTCGATCTTCATGACGCCCTCGACGGCGAAGAAGGGCGCGATCTCGGCGATCGTCCCGCAGGTCAGCCATGTCGACCACATCACCCAGGATGTGCAGGTCATCATCACCGAGCAAGGCCTCGCCGATCTTCGCGGCCTGAGCCCGAAGCAGCGAGCCAGGGTCATCATCGCCAACTGCGCGCATCCGGATTACCGCCCGGCGCTCGAAGACTATTACCGTCGCGCCCAGGCCGGCTCCTACGGCCAGCAAACGCCCTGCCTGCCCGGAGAGTCCCTGTCCTGGCACAAGAGCTATCTCGAGACCGGCTCGATGCTGCCCCGCTGAAGGCCCGGCCGGCCCCCGAAAGGCCCGGCCCAGTCCTGCCACATCCTGTCAGTATCGACCGCATCGGCCGCCCTGCATCGCGGCCGGCGTGCTAGACATGGCGGCTCGTCGCGGCCGTCTCTGGCATGGCGCGGCATTTGCCCTATCTGTACGGCTTCATCCCCGCGGACGCCCCCATGGCTCGTAAAACCTCGCCCGGCAGCAATTCCTCGTCCGGCAAGAAGTCCTCGCTCGCCGATCAGGCCGCCTCGCTGGAGGCGATGTTCGATCAGGCGCAGAAGCCGGAATCGCGCGTCATCTCGGTGCGCGGCGCCCGCGAGCACAACCTAAAGAACGTCGACCTCGCGATCCCGCGCGACAAGCTCGTGGTGTTCACCGGCCTCTCGGGCTCGGGCAAGTCCTCGCTCGCCTTCGACACGATCTATGCCGAAGGCCAGCGCCGCTATGTCGAGAGCCTCTCGGCCTATGCCCGCCAGTTCCTCGAGATGATGCAGAAGCCCGATGTCGACCAGATCGACGGGCTCTCGCCGGCGATCTCGATCGAGCAGAAGACGACCTCGAAGAACCCGCGCTCGACGGTCGGCACCGTCACCGAGATCCACGACTACATGCGCCTGCTCTGGGCGCGCGCCGGCATCCCCTATTCGCCCGCGACCGGCCTGCCGATCGAGAGCCAGACCGTCCAGCAGATGGTCGACCGGCTCGTCGAGCTGCCGGAGAAGACGCGCGGCTACCTGCTCGCGCCGGTGGTGCGCGGCCGCAAGGGCGAGTTCCGCAAGGAGATGGCGGACTGGCTGAAGCGCGGCTTCCAGCGGGTCAAGCTCAACGGCGAGTTCTACGAGATCCCGGACGCGCCCGCGCTCGACAAGAAGTTCAAGCACGACATCGACGTGGTGGTCGACCGCATCGTCATCCGCCCCGATCTCGGCGCGCGCCTCGCCGACTCGCTGGAGCAGGCGCTGGAGCTGACCGAGGGCATCGCGGTCTTCGAATATGCCGACGAGAAGGAGGAGAACGGCGAGGCCCGCCGCATCACCTTCTCCTCGAAATTCGCCTGCCCGGTCTCCGGCTTCACGATCCCCGAGATCGAGCCCCGGCTGTTCTCGTTCAACAACCCCTTCGGCGCCTGCCCAGCCTGCGACGGCCTCGGCCACGAGATGCGCATCGACCCGGACATGATCGTGCCGGACCATTCGGTGACGCTGAAGAAGGGCGCCATCGCCCCCTGGGCCAAATCGACCTCGCCCTATTACGGCCAGACGCTCGAGGCGCTGGCGAAGCATTTCGGCTTCTCCATGAACAAGCCCTGGTCGGAGCTGCCCGAGACCGCGCGCAACGCCATCCTGTTCGGCACCGGCTCCGAGCCCGTGCGCATGGCGTATAATGACGGCCTGCGCGCCTATGAGGTGAAGAAGCCCTTCGAGGGCGTCATCACCAATATGGAGCGGCGCTGGAAGGAGACGGAGTCGGACTGGGCCCGCGAGGAGATCGGCCGCTTCATGTCCGAGACGCCCTGCGCCGCCTGCAACGGCTATCGCCTCAAGCCCGAGGCGCTCGCGGTCAAGCTCGACATGCGCCATATCGGCGAGATCTCGAAGCTCTCGGTCAAGGACGCGCTCGACTGGGTCACCGCCCTGCCCGCGCGGCTGTCGAAGAAGCAGAACGAGATCGCCCCGCGCATCCTCAAGGAGATCCGCGACCGGCTGACCTTCCTGCTCGATGTCGGGCTGGAATACCTGACGCTGGCCCGCGCCTCGGGCACGCTGTCCGGCGGCGAGAGCCAGCGCATCCGCCTCGCCAGCCAGATCGGCTCCGGCCTCACCGGCGTGCTCTATGTGCTGGACGAGCCCTCGATCGGCCTGCACCAGCGCGACAACGAGCGGCTGCTCGGCACGCTCCGGCGCCTGCGCGACCTCGGCAACACCGTGATCGTGGTCGAGCATGACGAGGACGCGATCCTCACCGCCGATTACGTCGTCGATGTCGGCCCCGGCGCCGGCATCCATGGCGGCCGCATCGTCGCCAAGGGCACGCCGCAGGACATCCTCGACGACCCGAACTCGCTCACCGGCAAATACCTCACCGGCGAGCTCTCGGTCGCGGTGCCGGGCAAGCGCCGCAAGGCGACCAAGGGCCGCGCGCTGAAGATCGTCGGCGCCCGCGGCAACAACCTCAAATCCGTCGATGTCGAGGTGCCGCTCGGGCTCTTCACCTGCATCACCGGCGTCTCCGGCGGCGGCAAGTCGACGCTGGTCATCGACACGCTCTACCGGGCGGTGGCGCGCAAGCTGAACGGCTCGATCGAGCACCCGGCGCCGCATGACCGGATCGAGGGCATCGAGCATCTCGACAAGGTCATCGACATCGACCAGTCGCCGATCGGCCGCACGCCGCGCTCCAACCCGGCGACCTATACCGGCGCCTTCACGCCGATCCGCGAATGGTTCGCCGGCCTGCCCGAGGCGAAGGCGCGCGGCTACCAGGCCGGCCGCTTCTCGTTCAACGTGAAGGGCGGCCGCTGCGAGGCCTGCCAGGGCGACGGCGTCATCAAGATCGAGATGCACTTCCTGCCGGACGTCTACGTCACCTGCGACGTCTGCAAGGGCAAGCGCTACGACCGCGAGACGCTCGAGGTGAAGTACCGCGAAAAATCCATCGCCGACGTGCTCGACATGTCGGTCGAGGAGGCCAAGCTGCTGTTCAAGGCAGTACCCTCGATCCGCGACAAGATGGAGACGCTGCACCGCGTCGGGCTCGACTACGTCAAGGTCGGCCAGCAGGCGACGACGCTCTCGGGCGGCGAAGCCCAGCGCGTGAAGCTCTCGAAGGAGCTCTCGAAGCGCGCCACCGGCCGCACGCTCTACATCCTCGACGAGCCGACGACCGGCCTGCATTTCCATGATGTCGCAAAGCTCATGGAGGTGCTGCACGAGCTGGTCGACCAGGGCAATTCGGTGGTGGTGATCGAGCACAACCTCGAAGTGGTGAAGACCGCCGACTGGGTGATCGACATGGGCCCCGAAGGCGGCGACGGCGGCGGCATGGTGGTGGCCGAAGGCACGCCGGAGGACATCGTGCGCATCGGCAAGGGCCACACCGCGCGCTTCCTGAAGGAGGTGCTGGACCGGCGGCCGATCAAGAAGGGGAAAGGCGCCGTAAGGGAAGCGGCGGAGTAGAAATTTAGCAGCGATTCATGCTGGAGAGCGTATGTGTCGTTAGTCGATCTTGTTGTCTCAAGCGGAACTAATGACACATAATGCGAGACCGAATCTAAAGCGTCGAGCACACTCGCAATGAAATTGCCTTCGATGGTTCATCGACGCGCTAAAGCAGTCACCCCACTTTCAAGCACTTGCTTATCACGCAATATCTAAAGTATCGCAATATATAAATGCGAGTCGGATGGAGTTGTTTCCAGAATATACCGACCATTCAATGAATCATATCGAACTAGTATTCAACACCAGTATAGAAATTGCAAATGATGATTCAATTAAATTGCTTTCTGCCGCCGATTTTGCAATTCTGATTAATGCTTGCCTTCTGCATGATGCAGGGCTGCATCTAACAAAAGATGGATTTTATTCCTTAATTGACAAGAACTGTATTTGGAAGCCCCTCCCACATTTTAATGAGTCGCCTTGGCATGATCTATGGATTTCATTCTTGGCGGAGGCTCGTAGATTTAACGATAAGACTCTAGAATCTTTATTTGGCACTAATTTCAAGCCTGTCGAAAGCTTTCCTAATTCATCTGAAGTTTGGTCAGAGTTTGATTATCTATTAGCTGGTGAATTCATTCGTAGACATCATGCTCGACTTGCGCATGAAATTGCTATTTATGGTATACCATCTACTAATGGCACAACCTTCAAAATATTCAATGCGGAAGAGAGTGATGACATTTTCTTCGCAATTGAACTAAGCGGCCTTGTTGCCCGCAGCCATGGCATTCCCCTTCGAGATACGTTTAAATATCTGGAAAAGCGCTTTCATGGCCGCATTGAAACTAGATCCGCTCATCCAGTTTTCTTGATGGCACTCTTAAGAATCGCTGACTATTTGCAGATTCAATCGGAAAGAGCGCCGACTGCTCGAACGAAAATGGCGACGATGAGAAGCCCGATCTCGGCGCGCGAGTGGCTAGTTCATCAATGCGTCGAGGATATTTCCAATGTGTCCGACCCCGAGTCTGTTGATATAAAGGCAAAGCCTACCGACGTGGAGGCATATTTGCGACTGCAACACTGGGTCACCGGCCTTCAACAAGAGCTTGATCAAACTTGGGCCGTTTTAGGTGAAGTTTTCGGATTGCAGAGCCATAATAAATTGAATAAGCTTGGGCTGCGATTTCGTAGAGTAAAATCAAATATTGATGACACTTACGATTTTGAGCGGGAGTCAGATTTCGTTCCACAGAGGATAAATTTCACAACATCAGAATCCGAGCTTTTAAAGCTTCTCGTCGGGCCACTCTATTCTAATGATATTATGGTTGGAATTAGAGAAATTGTGCAGAATGCACTAGATGCGGTTCGCGAACTTAATCTCCTAGTCGACGCAGGAGAGATTCCTGCTCCAACGATGCAGTGGCAAACCGATTATGATGTTAAAGTTGAATTTCTCAATTCGGATGAAGATAATTGTGTAGGCAAAATAGTCATTAGCGATCGCGGCGTTGGCATGACGCTTTTGACTTTGCGGGACTATTTTCTGAAGGCCGGCGCCTCTTTCCGTAAATCAGACGCATGGAAGCGCCAATACGAAGATGGCGAAGGTCGATCACGCGTACAACGTACCGGGCGATTTGGCGTAGGCGCTCTGGCAGCTTTCCTGCTTGGCAATCGTATCTCCGTTGAGACGCGCCACTACTCAGCACCGGTGGGTCGCGGCTTATCTTTCACTGCAACTATGGATACCGATGCCATCAATATAACGTACTTAGATTGCCCAGTCGGGACCCGAATAAGTGTCGACATTCCCAAACATGTTGGAAAAAATATTTCGGATTCTTTGCCAAATTTATCGTGGAGAAAACTATCCTATACGCTACCGATAAGCTCTTATTTCGGTCGAAAGCCCTCATTAGCATACTCAATGGGCGGAGAAACGCTTGATATCGATAGTAGTTTAATTTTGCCTTCTTTAAATTTCACCATCGATGATATTTGGCACAAGGTATGCATTGAACATTTCACGATTTTCTGGAATTACATTGGGTCTGGAGTGCCTATATCTGTTAATAACGTTATTATAAATGACAAAAAAGGAAACTACCGGAATTATATGGATTCAGATGAGTTTCTTTTTTCTGATCCAAATATCGAGGTTGTTGATTTTTCTGGACACTTCCCACTAAATCTCCAAAGGAATGAGCTGGCTTCTAGATCATTCCCTTTTGCAAAAGAATTACTTGAGGACGTTGTTGATGACTTCATTGTAAGCACAATTAATTCTTTAATCGAAGATCCCTCAATAATCCCGGACTACCCTGGAATAAGAACGGCCTATTCTTATCGATATTCGGATCGCAGAACATGGTTGTATTGTTCTGACGGACTAGTCTTGAACCGATCATCTTTTTTGAAGAAGTATAATCTAAATTTTGCAATTTGCAATTGCGGTATTTCCGATGAAACAGCTATCGACTATTCATTGATTGAATTCTCGAAGGCGTTATCGTTGCGCTGCATTGCTACGAGCGTGTTTTCTCCTAGCATAGCGTATGCTGGATTTAAGTCAAAGGGCGACCTTCTTGAGCTCATTCGAGGATCTGGCAATGAATTTATCCGTCATCATACAGAGTCTTTGAACTGTTACGTTCCGGCTAAGATCTTGGATAAGATTATGTCTGAATTTCGTCCCGGAAGGGAAGCGAAAGGAATACTAAGTGAATTTTCCGCAGAATCCGGAGATTATTGGAAAGCTATCTCAGGCTCACTCTCTTTTGATACTCTATTCGTCGATAGTTTAAAGAAGCATCTTTTTGCGGAGAACGAAAAATTTAACGCCTTCACCCTCAATAAAATTACAATTTCAGATAAGGATGAAGAAGTTCAATCAATAATTCTCGATCGCTGGATGAAATTGGTTGGCGTACCTTATATTCCTGTTGAAATTAATAAACTGAAGAATCTTCGTCGTAGACTAAGAGAAAAACTGAGTAGCACTAAATACGAAAACATCATGCGAATCAGGAAGATTAACAGCTGAGCCTCAGTCAGAATCGAACATTCTGCCTTCAGTAAGAGTGAATGAGATACTTTAATTATTGCATGTCGTTAGGTGAAAGTGCGGTGGAGCAAACTAATCCCCGCCCCTCCTCACCCGCCGTAACCTCCCTTCGCCCATCACCCAAACGGGGCGGCCGTCCGGAGGTATGCTGGAGGTTGGGTGAGGGTCGGCGCCTGCGGGCGGGGGTTACGCCCCGCTCCCGGGAGGCTTCGGGGCACCGCCCTGGGGGTACTACGGCCCCTGTGCGAGGAGCTCGCTGGGAGGATCGGCGGGGAGGCTGAACCCGGCCCAAGATGCGACGAGGTGAAGAACCGAGCTGGCATCGCGGACCGAGGGGAAGCCGAGCCGACGGACGAGAAGCGCGGCCCGGAGTTACAAAATCGCCGAAGGCGGAGCGCCACGGGGCGTGCGACGGGTGGCTCAACCCCGCCGCGCCGCGTCCTGGCTCAACGGATGCGGATTTTCTCGCGCCTCGCGGCGCTCCGCCAGCCCCTGTCGCCACCGCCGCGCATCCGCGCGGGCGGATCACCTGCGCATGCCCGCCGCCCTGCGAGCCTGCGCGCCCTCGCAAGCCACGGAGCCCGCCATGCCGACCGACAAGCCCGCCGAGGACCCTGCCGTCATCGACGCCAGGATCCGCGCCGGCACCGCCGCCGATATCCGCGCCGCCCGCGCCGGCTACAGCCCCGAGCGGCCCTTCGGCGGCATCCCCGTGCCGACCGATTTCTGGAGCTACCGGCGGATGCGGCCGATCCTCCTGCACCGTTTCGGTGACATCTTCGAGGTCTGGCGCTATTGCCGCCACAAGTCCTGCGGGCGCCGGAAGAGCTGCAAGCGCAGCGACTGGAACTGCCTGAGCGAGTTCATCCTCGCCCAGACCGACGAAAACCGCCGGCTGCTGCGCTATTCGATCCAGAATTATGCCGCCGGCATGAACGGCGAAGAGGCGACGGCCAAGGCGCTGGCCCGCGTCGAGGACGAGATCGCCCGCTTCGGCCTGATGGAGGAGCCTACCCCTCCGCCTCCCGCCAATGCGGCGAGGTGACATAGGCCGTGATCGTATCCTGGTCATGGGCGCGGATGGTCACCCGCTCGCCCTTCGGCATGTAGGCGATCTCGCCGGGGCCGATCTCGACCGTCCCGGCATCGCTCGAGACCGAGAGCCGGCCGGCCAGCACGAGCATGATGTCGTCGACCGCCATCACGTGTTCCAGCACGGAGCCGGCGCCCCAGCGGCCATAGCCGACCGTGACCGGCCCGCCATGGCGCTCGTCGACGAGGTTGCCGGTGTAGATCTCGCCCTCCTGCCCGGGCGAGCGTTCCATCGTCGCGTCGGCGAGAGCGAGCTTCCTGAGCTTCATCATCGTCTCCCAATCGGATCTGCTGCGGATCGGGCCCGGAACTGCGGGCGGCCCGGCCGTCCGGGCATGAACAGGAACTACGGCGCTGCGGCGCGGAGGTTCCCGTGCGGGGCGCCCGCTGCCACCGGCGCGGGCCCCTCTCCTGCCCGTCCGCTACCCCGGAATAGCCGGCCGGCCCCGCCCGGCGCGGCGCTAGACTCCCGCCGGGAACAGCAGGAGCCAGCATGACCAGAACCCGCGCAAACATCCTCGGCGTCGGCGTCGACGCCGTCGACATGGAGGCCGCGCTCGCCCGCATCGAGCAATGGATCGCCGACGGCAAGGGCGGCTTCGTCTGCGTCACCAGCGCGCATGGCATCATGGAGAGCCAGAGCGACGCGCATCTGATGGCCGTGCATGGCCGGGCCGGCATGGTGGTGCCGGATGGCGCGCCGGTGGCGATGATGGCGCGCTGGCTCGGCTTCCCGCAGACCCGGCAGGTCTACGGGCCGGAGCTGATGCGCCGCCTCAGCATCATCTCGGCGCAGCGCGGCTACCGCCAGTTCTATTATGGCGGCGGCGACGGCGTCGCCGAGGCGCTGCGCGACCGGCTGCAGGCGACGATGCCGGGGCTCGACGTCGTCGGCACCTGCACGCCGCCCTTCCGGCCGATGACGCCGGAGGAGGACGCCGCGACGGTCGAGGCCATCAACGCGGCGCGGCCCGACATCGTCTGGGTCGGGCTCAGCACGCCGAAGCAGGAATTGTGGATGGACGCGCATGCGTTGCGCCTCGACGCGCCCGTCATGATCGGTGTCGGCGCTGCCTTCGATTTCCTGTCGGGAACGAAGCCGCTGCCGCCGGCCTGGGTCCGGCGGTCGCCCGTGCAATGGCTCTGGCGGCTGGTCTCAGAGCCGCGCCGCCTCTGGCGCCGCTATCTGTGGATCGTGCCAGGCTTCCTGTGGCATGGCGGGCTCCAGCTCCTCCGCCTCCACCTGCCGGAACGTCGGCAGCGCGCCGGGGACGGCCGCGGCCCCGCCGGCTAGCCCCGGATGCCAGAGCGACCGGCTCGGAATCTTCGACCGGTCGCAGCGATGGGCATAGCGCCGGGCGATATCCGAAACCTCGGTCAGCAGCGCGTCCTCCAGCCGGGTCGGCGAGAGCCCCATGCCGATCAGCCCGGCATTGCTGACGTCGAGCTCGTTCTCCTCGGGCTCGAGGCGCGGGTTGTCGACATGCCGGAACGGCGTGCCGCTGATCCGCGAGATCAGCCGCGCGAGGTCGATCACCCGGTGCGTCTCGGTGACCTGGTTCAGTATCCTGACCCGCTCGCCGCTGGCCGGCGGCTCCGACAGCGCCAGCGCGATGCAGCGCACCGTGTCGCGGATATGGATGAAGCCGCGCGTCTGCCCGCCGCTGCCATGAACGGTGAGAGGATAGCCGAGCGCCGCCTGCATCAGGAAGCGGTTGATCACCGTGCCGTAGTCGCCGTCATAGTCGAAGCGGTTGATCAGGCGCTCGTCGGCGGCGGTCTCGTCGGTCTGCGTGCCCCAGACGATGCCCTGATGCAGGTCCGTGACCCGCAGCCGGTCGTTCTTGGCATAGTATTGCAGCAGGAGTTGATCGAGCGCCTTGGTCAGGTGGTAGATGCTCTCCGGATCGGCTGGATAGAGAATCTCGGTCTCGAAGATTCCGCGCGGGGTCTGCGCTCCGACGCGCAGATAGCCCTCTGGGCGCGGAAAGCCGGTCGAGCTGTAGCCATAGACGCCAACCGAGCCGAGATGGACGAGATACGCGTCGAGCCCAGTCTCGGCCAGCGCGCAGAGCAGGTCATGGGTCGCGGCGACATTGCCGCCGACGGTGTATCGTTTCTCCTGCGCCGAGCGCATCGAGTATGGGGCCGAGCGCTGCTCGGCGAAATGCACGATCGCCTGCGGCTGGACCGCGAGGAGGAGATCGCGCAGGCGCGGATAGTCCTCGCCGACGCGCATCTCGACGAAGCCGATGCGGCCGCCGCCGATGCCCTCCCACGCCGCGAGCCGCTCCGCGATCGGCCGGATCGGCGTAAGCGAATCGGTGCCGAGAGCCCGGTCTATCTGCCGCCGCGAGAAATCGTCCACGATCATCACGTCATAGCCGAGGCGGGACAGGTACAGGCTCGTTGGCCAACCGCAAAACCCGTCGCCTCCCAGGACGAGAACCTTGCGGCGCGTTCCATCGCCGCGTCTCGGGACAGATGTCATCAAGGCATCCCTCCGGTATTTCTAGAAAAGGGACGAACAGACCTCAGAAAGGCACAAGCATCGAGCTGCCCTCCCGCAAGCACTCGCGAAATGGCCAGGAGTGGTCGGCTCCCGTTTCAGAAGATGAATTTTTGAATTCCCCCTTGGTACGGGCAGCTTATAACATTGCGGCGTCCGCGCCTTCCGCTCTTTGGGGGTAGCCCGTCGGGTCATGGATTGTTGAGGATCAAGTCCCCCGGCCGGACCGCGCGCAGCGCCGGCAGCGGCATGAGGGTTCACGGCACCCCTGCGCCTTGGCGCCGCAGGGGTATGCCTTGGTCACGCCTCGTTAACCCCTTTTTTCCACCCTGCCCGCTTCGGACGAAAGGAATCAGAATGAACAACCTCGCGCCCCGCGCCGCCGTCGCCCTTGTCGCCCTGATGGCTGCGGCCCCTGCCTACGCGGCCCCCGCGACGACGCTCGGCACGTTCAGCAACTGGAACGCCGCGGCCTATGGCTCGGGTGACAGCCGGCGCTGCTTTATCATCGCCGCGCCGACCGCCGCTGCTCCTTCCACATTGCGCCATGGCGACGTGCATTTCTTCGTGCAGTCGAGCGACGGCGCACACCGCACCGAGTCGAGCCTGCAGGCCGGCTACGCCTTCGCCAAGGAATCTGAGATCACGGTGACGATCGGCGACGAAAGCTTCCGGATGATCACCCAGGGCAACAATGCCTGGCTGCGTCAGCTCGAACGCGAGCCGGAACTGCTCGCCGCCATGCGGGCCGGCAGCGAGATGGTGCTCGCGGCGCGCTCCGCGCGCGGCAACGAGACGAGCTACACCTTCTCGCTGAACGGCGTCACCGCGGCCGCCCGGCTGCTCGATCGCTGCGCCTGAGCGACCTTACGACGCAGCGCAACATCAGCGTGGGGACGGCACGGCAGAATTCATTGCCGCCCCTGCGCCTCTTACGCATGCAATACGCGCCCTGCACCGGAATCGGGCGGAAACCGCCCCGATTCGCGAAGGATCATAGCTGCCCTGTTCGATTCCCCGCGAATATGGTGAATTAAACCCTGCACCGCGGCGCACAACCGGCAGAGCCCATCATGGCGCTCAACAATGCGGCAACACCTTTTCGGGCCTCCGTTGAAACAGGATAAATGCCTGTTTTTTAGGCTGCATTCTTTCAAATCTTACCAACGCGTTACCCACTCAGCGCGGGTGAGCCGCCAAAAAAGGAGAAATCAAGATAGGTTCATGCACTCATCGCATAACGGACCTGACCTTCTGCCTCTGTTTGCGGCGCACCGTCTGTCTTATCTGCAGTGCACAACGAATTTATCGCTGTGGGCACCGACCCGCTCCGGAACTTGACTAGGACGACCACCATGTTTCTCTCCATGATCGCTGCCAAAATCCGCGCCTATCTCCGCTATCGTGAGACCGTCCGCGAACTCTCCCGCCTGACCGACCGCGAGCTCGACGATCTCGGCCTGTCGCGCTCGGAAATCGCCTTCATCGCGCGCACCCACGCCGCGTGAGGATGGCATGCGGCTCCCTGACGGGAGCCGGTCACGAGTAGTGTCTCCCGGACTCGCGTTCCCCTCCCCTCGCGAAGACCGGTTGTAGAGCGAATGCCCGCTTTCGAGCGGGCATTTTGCGTTTCGGGCTCCCGTATCCCTTGACCTTCGGGGCGGCTGCGGACACATCCGCAGGCTATGGAACCCATTCACATCATCGGCGGCGGGCTCGCCGGCTCCGAAGCAGCCTGGCAGATCGCCGAGGCCGGCGTCCCGGTCGTGCTTCACGAGATGCGCCCCGTGCGCGGCACCGACGCGCACAAGACCGAGGGGCTCGCCGAACTCGTCTGCTCGAACTCCTTCCGCTCCGATGATTCGCTGAGCAACGCGGTCGGCCAGTTGCATTGGGAGATGCGCCGGCTCGGCTCGCTGATCATGGCCAAGGGTGACGCCCATCAGGTCCCGGCCGGCGGCGCGCTCGCGGTCGACCGCGACGGCTTCTCCCAGGCGGTCACGGCTGCGCTGGAGGTGCATCCGCTCGTCAGCATCGCGCGCGGCGAAATCGCCGGATTGCCGCCCGCGGAGTGGGACAGCGTCATCGTCGCGACCGGCCCGCTCACCTCACCTGCCCTGGCCCAGGGCATCCAGTCGCTCACCGGCGAGGATTCGCTCGCCTTCTTCGACGCCATCGCGCCGATCGTGCATTTCGACTCGGTCGACATGGATCAGGCCTGGTTCCAGTCGCGCTACGACAAGGCCGGCCCCGGCGGCACTGGCGCCGACTACATCAACTGCCCGCTCGACCGCGACCAGTACGAGGGCTTCATCGACGCGCTGCTCGCCGCCGAGAAGACCGAGTTCAAGGAATGGGAAGGCACGCCCTATTTCGACGGCTGCCTGCCGATCGAGGTCATGGCCGAGCGTGGCCGCGAGACCCTGCGCTGGGGCCCGATGAAGCCGGTCGGACTGACCAACAAGCACAACCCGACGGTGAAGGCCTATGCGGTCGTGCAGCTTCGGCAGGACAATGCGCTCGGCACCCTGTTCAACATGACCGGCTTCCAGACCAAGCTGAAATATGGCGAACAGGCCGCGATCTTCCGGATGATCCCCGGGTTGCAGAATGCCGAGTTCGCCCGTCTCGGCGGCATCCATCGCAACACCTATCTCAACTCGCCGAAGCTGCTCGACGACAGGCTGCGGCTGAAGGCTGATCCCCGGCTGCGCTTCGCCGGCCAGATCACCGGCTGCGAGGGCTATGTCGAGAGCGCTGCGACGGGGTTGCTCGCCGGCCGCATGGCCGCCGCCGAGCGCCTCGGCCATGACCTCGACCTGCCGCCAGCGACGACGGCGCTGGGCGCCCTCGTCAATCATATCACCGGCGGGCATATCGTCACGATCGACGAAGGCCCGCGGTCCTTCCAACCGATGAACATCAATTTCGGCCTGTTCCCGCCGGTGGAGGGTGCGGCGACGCATGGCCCCGACGGCAAGAAGCTGAAGGGCCCGGCCAAGAGCGTCGCCCGCAAGCATGCCCTAACCCACCGCGCGAAGCAGGTGATGGAGGACTGGGCGGGCGCGGAACCGAAGGGCGTGCCTGCGAGCGCCTGACCTGAACTCAGCAACCGGCCACACCCGATCGTGATGGCCGGATACGACTAAAGTCGAATGCGGCGCCCGCGAACAGAAAACGCCCCTATTTAGCCCCGTTTCTCCGGCGCAACTGCGCGAATATGCCGATTTGCGGCGTTTCGATGGTATTTCGCTGCCCCATCGTCAGCAGGGTTTTCGCATGCCGCGATGCAGCAAGCGCTGTGGCAGTGCGTCATCAGCTCGCCTATCGAAGGCGCCAGCAGAACAATATCGAGGAAATTCCGAGAGATATGACGACGACAACCGCCGAGGCGCGTCCGGCAGCATCCGACGCGAACATCCGCAAGGCCGTCACGGCCGCCACCGTGGGCACCGTCATCGAGTGGTATGACTACGCGCTCTACGGCGCGGCTTCCGGCCTGATCATCAACAAGCTGTTCTTCCCGAACCTCTCGCCGACCACCGGCGTGCTGGCCGCCTTCGCCACCTTCGCGGTCGGCTACTTTGCCCGCCCGGTCGGCGGCATCGTGATCTCGCATATCGGCGACAAGTTCGGCCGCAAGCCCGCCCTGATCCTGACCATCGCGATGATGGGCGTGGCGACGGTGCTGATGGGCCTGCTGCCGACCTACGAGACCATCGGCATCATGGCGCCGATCCTGCTGGTGCTGATGCGCCTGATCCAGGGCTTCGGCGCCGGCGCGGAGCTCGCGGGCGCGATCGTGCTCGTCGCCGAATACGCACCGGCCAACCGGCGCGCCTTCTATACCAGCCTGCCCAACGCGGCGACGCTGGTCGGCATCATGCTGGCGACGCTGTCCTTCCTGGCGATCTCCTATCTGCCGGAAGAGGTGCTGCTCGGCTGGGCCTGGCGCGTGCCCTTCCTGATGTCGGGCGTGCTGTTCCTGGTCGCGCTCTACATCCGCAAGCATCTCGACGAGACGCCGGAATATGTCGCGGCGATGGCCCGGGCGGAAGAACGCAAGCACGAGCAGTCCGTCCCGCTCGGCGACCTTTTCCGCAACAGCCCCAAGGAGGTCTTCTTCGGCTTCCTGTCGGTGACGGCGCACAACGCCAACGCCTACATCCTCAGCGCCTTCTCGCTGAGCTACATGACCAACACGGTCGGCATGAGCCGCACGGACGGCCTGATCGCGGTGACGATCGGCTCGCTCTTCGGCATCGTCGGTGTCGGCTTCATGGGCGTGCTGGCGGACAAGATCGGCGCGGCCAAGGTCTACATCTTCGGTGCGCTCGTCATCGGCGCCCTCGCCTTCCCGCTGTTCTGGATGTTCGACACCGGCAGCCTGCTCTGGTGCACGGTCGGCATCGCGCTCGGCTACGGGCTCGGCTTCGGCTCGACCTCCGGTGCGCAGGGCGCGTTCCTGACCAATCTCTACCCGACGCGCTACCGCTTCTCGGGACTGGCGATGTCGCGTGAGCTGAACGGTGTGCTGGTCGCGGGCCCGACGCCCTTCATCGCCCAGGCGCTGGTCGGCTGGGCCAATGGCAGCCCGGTCTATGTCTCGGGCTACATCGTCGTCTGCTGCCTGCTCTCGATCTTCGCGATCCTGGTGATCAAGAGCCGCTCGGTTCACGTCTGAGCATCGGTTCGATCCAGAAGCGCTCCGCCGAGGCACCCCGGCGGAGCCGCAGAAGACAAAGCCCCCGGCCTCGGCCGGGGGCTTTTTCGTTGGTCGCCTTCCTGTCCGTCAGACAGCCCGGCGCGCGGCGCGCCAGATCGCCCATTGCCGCCGCCAGGCCGGCAGGGTGATGATCGTGCGGTAGGGATCGTAACCCGCGACCTCCATCCGCCTGAGATAGGGCTCGACCAGCCCCGCCGGCAGGAAGGCCGGCATCACGGCGGCGGGAATCGTCCCGCGCAGGTCGCGCAGCTTCTGTAGATGGCCACGCGCGATCTCGCGCATCTCCTTCAGCGAATAGAGCAGGCCCGGCCCGCCCCGCCCGCGCACGATGTCGTCGCGGGTGACGCCGCTGCGCGCCAGCAGGTCGGCCGGCAGATAGACCTGCCCCTCGGCCGCGTGCCAGGGGAAGGCCCGCATCAGCCCGGTGAAGGCATAGGCGACGCCGGCATAGCCCGCGGCAGCGGCCCCGCCGGGATCACGGCCTTCGGCGAGGACGATCGAGGCCAGCCGGATCAGCGCGCTCGATGTCTCGCCCGCATAGCCCTCGAGGTCTCGCAGCGAGGGCATCGGATCGTCGTAGAGGTCGAAGATGCGCGCCTCGATCAGGCCGGTCAGCGGCGCGATGGGGAGGTTGTAGCGCGCGATCGTATCGAGCAGTGCGGCTGCCACCGGATGGGCCTGCGCCTCGCCGTCGGGCTGGCCCTCGAGCAGGTCGCGCCACCATTGCAGCCTGACCTCGCCCGGCAGCGGCTCGCTGACCAGCGCCCGCACCCGCGCGATCTCGTGGCTGAAGGCATAGAGCGCAAACAGCGCGGGACGCTGCGCTTCGGGGGCGTAGAGGCAGGTGATGTAGCGATCATGGTCCTGCTCGCGCACCAGCGTCGCGCAATGAGCATAGGCCTGCGGCAGCGGCGATCCTGCGGCTTCGCTGCGGCGGTCGGTCTCGGTTGCCTGCGGCATCACATTCTGCCTCGATCGGGCGCTGCATCACGGGACCGATGCGCGTCCTACCGGGCGCGAAGCTTCGATCCATCTTGTTGTTTCAGCATCGGATTGATCCGAAAAGTGGATTCCGCTTTCGGTCCGATCCTCCAAGCTTGCTCAACCAGTGTAGGACGAGCCGGCGGCGCATGGCTACGCCTCACCGGCATGGCAGGCGCGATTTGGCAAGGACGTGTCCCGTCACTGCGAGCGCGGCGAAGCAATCCAGGAGCACATAGAGCGCTGCCGCCCTGGAGAAGCGTCCAAGGCGATCGAAAAATGCGCTAGTCCACCGCGATCAACGCTGCCGCGACGCGCCTGTCCTCGGCCACCAGCACATTGTAGGTCCGTGCCGCAGCCCCCGTCGCCATGCCCTCGACCGTGATGCCGGCCGCGCGCAGATGCTCGCGCAGGGCGGCAGGAATGAAGGTGATGTCGGCGCCGGTGCCGATCAAGAGGAAGTCGATCGCCTCCGCCTCATCGAGCACGGGGCGCAGGCTCTCGGGCGTGATCTCCGCGAAGCGCGTCACCGGCCAGATGCGGATGCCGGACGGCGTCGCGAGGATCGAGCCGCGATGGCTCATTCCGGCGAAGCGGAAGCCGCCCGCGCCGAAGGCGTCGAGCGGATGGCGACCGGGGACGAAGCCGTCGAAACGCGCCGTCATGCGCCTGCCCGCCCCATGCCCGGAACCAGGCTCAGACCCTGGCCTTCGCGTCGGCGGCGACCTTCTCCTCGACGGGGACGTTGCGGCCGGAGCGGACGTCCACATAGAGCAGGATCGGGGTCGAGACGAACATCGCCGAATAGGTGCAGACCACTACGCCGAACAGCATGACCAGCGCGAAGCCCTCGATCGCCGTGCCGCCGAAGACGACGAGCGCGATCAGCGACAGCACCGAGGTCGTCGCCGTCATCGCCGTGCGCGACAGCGTCGAGTTCACCGAGAGGTCGAGCAGGTCGGGGATTGGCATCGACTTGTAGCGACGCAGCAATTCGCGCGTGCGATCGAACACCACAACCGTCTCGTTCAGCGAGTAGCCGACGATGGTCAGGATCGCGGCGATCGAGGTCAGGTTGAACTCGAGCTGGGTGATCAGGAAGAAGCCGAGGGTCAGCACGATGTCGTGCAGCGTCCCGAGGATCGCGCCGATGGCGAGCGGCATCTCGAAGCGGAACCAGAGATAGATCAGCACGCCGACGATCGCGAGCACCACGCCGAGCGTGCCCGCCTGGACCAGTTCGCCCGAGACGCGCGGTCCCACCGTCTCGACGCGGCGGAAGTCGTAAGCCGCGCCGAAGGCCTCGCGCGCCTGCACCACGACCTGTTGCTGCGCCGGCTCCCCGCCGGGCTGCAGCGCGAAGCGCATCGAGACCTCGCCGCCCGAGCCGAACTCCTGGACCTCGACCTCGCCGAAGCCGAGCCCGTTGGCGGTCTGGCGCAGCTGGCCGATCTCGATCTGGCCGCTCTTGACCTGCATCTCGATCAGCGTGCCGCCCCTGAAGTCGATGCCGAAATTGAGGCCGACCGTCATGAACAGCACGAGCACGAGCACGGAATAGGCGGCCGACAGCGGATAGCTGTAGCGCCGGAACCAGACGAATTTGAACTTGGTGTTGTCGGGAACGATGCGAAGCAGACGCATGCTCTAATTCTCCAGAATGGCAGGCGTCAGAAAGGCAGAGCCTTGGGCTTGGCCAGGCGATACCACAGCGCGATCAGCATGCGCGTCAGCGTCACGGCCGTGATGACCGTGGTCAGGATGCCGAGGATGAACACCACGGCGAAGCCGCGCACCGGCCCCGAACCCAGCGAGAACAGCGCCACCGCTGCGATCAACATCGTCACGTTGGAGTCGATGATCGTCGCGAAGGCGCGTTGGAACCCGGCTTCGAGCGCCGAGACGAGGCTGCGTCCCTGATGGCTCTCCTCGCGCATGCGCTCGTAGATCAGCACGTTCGAGTCGACTGCCGTGCCGATGGTCAGCACGATGCCGGCGATGCCGGGCAGCGTCATGGTCGCGCCCAAGATCGACATCAGCCCGAGGATCAAGCAGACGTGGACGACGAGCGCGATGCTCGCGATCACGCCGAACAGCCCGTATGTGCCGATCATGTAGAGCACGACGAGCACGGTCGCGATGATCGTCGCCATCTTGCCCGCCTGGATCGAATCGGCGCCGAGGCCCGGACCGACGGTGCGCTCCTCGACGATCGTCATCTTGGCCGGCAGTGCGCCGGCGCGCAGCAGGATGGCGAGATTGTTGACCGACTCGACGGTGAAGTTGCCGGAGATCTGGCCCGAGCCGCCGGTGATCGGCGACTGGATGACCGGCGACGAGATCACCTTGTTGTCGAGGACGATGGCGAGCGGGCGGCCGAGATTCTCGGTCGTCGCCTGGCCGAAGCGCTGGGCGCCGCGAATGTTGAAGCGGAAGTTCACGATCGGCTGCGAGCTGCGCGAATCGAAGGCGGGCTGCGCGTCGACGAGGTCCTCGCCCTCGACGATCACGCGCCGCTCGACGGGCACCAGCGCGCCGCCGGCATCCTGCGAGGGCAGCATGTCGACATCGCCGCCCTGGCTGTCGGCGACCATGCGGAACTGCAGCTTCGCGGTCTGGCCCAGGATTTCCTTCAGCCGCTGCGGGTCCTGCAGGCCCGGCACCTGAACCAGGATTCGGTCGAGGCCCTGGCGCTGGATGTTCGGCTCGGTCGTACCGAGCGCGTCGACGCGGCGGCGCAGCACTTCCATCGCTTGCTCGACGGCGCGGCGGACGCGCTCATTGGCGCCGGCCTCGGTCACCGAGAGCTGGATCAGCCCGTCCGGCTGCTCCGCAATGTCGATCGTGTTGTTGCCGGAAGGCCCGAAGGCCCCGAGCGTGCCGACCGGCTGGGCGAGCTCGCGCAGCTTCGGCAGCAGGCGGGCGCGGTCGGAGGCTTCCGGCACGCGCACGCTCACGCCGCGCGCCGTCATGTTGATGCCGCCCTGGAAGCTGACGCGCTCCTCGCGCAGGATGCGGCGGACGTCGTCGCGAAGCTGTGTCACCTGGCTGCGCACGAGGTCGGCGCGGTCGATCTCGAGCAGCACATGCGAGCCGCCCTGGAGATCGAGCCCGAGCACGACCGCATGGATCGGCAGCAGGATGCGCGGAATCCAGGACGGAGCGTTCTGCGCGATCGATTGCCGTGTCTCGGGCGAGAACAGGTTCGGCAGCGCGAATCCGCAGCCGAAGAGCAGCACGAGCAGGACGACGATGACCTTGCGGGTCTGGAAACGGAGCATCTGCGTGAACAGCCTTGTTGTCGCGCGCCGGCTCGCCGCGGAGCCGCAGCGCCTATCAGCTCTTGACCGGCTCGCCCTTGGCGCGAACGTCGGTGATCATGCCCTTGATGAGCTTGACCCTTACACCCTCGGCGATCTCGGCCTCGAGCTCGGCGGAGTCGTCGGCCACCTTGGTGACCTTGGCGATGATGCCGCCCGAGGTCACGACCGTGTCGCCGCGCCGCACGTTCTTGAGCATTTCCTGATGGGCCTTCGCGCGCTTCTGCTGCGGGCGGATGATCAGGAACCACATGATCACGAAGATCAGGACGAACGGCACCAGCGACATCAGCATGTCGGTGGAGCCGCCGCCACCGGCGGCTTGAGCGAAAGCGGGGGTGATCACGAAGAGGGCTCCTTCATCGAAGCGGCGCGACGCGCCGCCGGCCGCAGGCTGCGGCAAGTCCATCGTCAGGCGAGAAAAGCGCGCGGACTATAGCCAGCAACGCCGGTAAATCAATCTGACGCGCCCGGTTCCCCCGGCGCGTTCCTCACCTATGGGCTTGGCGCTATTCGCGCAATGCCCTTGCGCTTTGCGAGGCGGGACGCTTAACGGTTTTATGAGCCGTAACGCCGGGTACGGTTGCCCGCCCTTGGAAAGCTTTTCGCCATGACCGACCTTGCCCCAGACCAGACGCTCGCCACCTTGCTGCGGATAGCGGACGCGCTGGAACGCATCGCACCCGCACCGCGCAAGGCGGCCGACCTGACCCTCGCAGACGCCTTCGTCTGGCAGCCGGCCGGCTCGGACCTCGTGCCGGTGGCCAAGGTCAACCGCGTGGCGCTGTCCCTGCTGCGCGGCGTCGATCGTGTCCGCGACACGCTTGCCGAGAACACCGAGCGCTTCGCCCGCGGCCTGCCGGCCAACAATGTCCTGCTCTGGGGCGCGCGCGGGATGGGCAAATCGTCGCTGGTGAAGTCTGTCCATGCCGACACCAACCAGCGCCTGGATGGCGAAGCTCTGCCGCTCAAGCTGATCGAGATCCATCGCGAAGACATCGAGAGCCTGCCCGCGCTGATGGGAATTCTGCGCGTCGACCCGCACCGCGCCATCGTCTTCTGCGATGACCTGTCCTTCGATGGCGACGATACTTCCTACAAGTCGCTGAAGGCCGCGCTCGACGGCGGCGTCGAGGGCCGGCCCGGCAATGTCGTGTTCTACGCCACCTCGAACCGCCGCCACCTGCTGCCGCGCGACATGATGGACAATGAACGCTCGACCTCGATCAATCCGGGCGAAGCGATCGAGGAGAAGGTCTCGCTGTCCGACCGCTTCGGCCTCTGGCTCGGCTTTCACAAATGCAGCCAGGACGAATATCTCGAGATGATCGACGGCTATGTCGCGCATTTCGGCCTGAAGTTCGCCGCCGAGGAGTTGCGCCGCGACGCGCTGGAATGGTCGACCACGCGCGGCTCCCGCTCCGGCCGCACTGCGTGGCAGTACATCCAGGACCTGGCGGGCCGTCTCGGCACGCGGCTCGAGGATTGAAGCGCCGTTCGACCCGACAAAGCCCCCTCGCCGTCGTTGCAAGCGTAAGCGAAGCAATCCAGGAAGCGTAGAGCGTTGCCGCCCCTGGAATGCTTCGTCGCTGACGCTCTTCGCAATGACGCAGGCGGCCTTGATGCCGAGACCGTCAGAGCTTGCGCAGCGCCTCGGACAGCCGGGCGGTATCGACGCCGAGGCCATCGCGGAACGCGAGGCGCTTCTGCGGCCCGATATAGGGCTTGATGATCGAGACGCTGAAGAAGCAGGGCGCGGATTTGCCCGAGCAGTTCACCGAGCGGCCATGGGTCAGCGCGACCTTCACCGGCGTGGCCAGCCCAGGCACCGAGACGGAGACGTCGGCGATGTTATCGCCGGCCATCCCGCCGACCGCCAACGTCGCCTTGTCGGCGCGGACGATTCCGCTGACGACGACGTAATATTTGCCCCGCTGGCGCACGACCTCGTCGACATACCAGCGGCCCATCATGTCCTCGCCGGCGTCGACCCCCGCGCGATAGGCCAATGTCAGCCCCGTGCGTACCGATTCGTAATCGTCGCGGATGGCGTTCTCCGCGACGAAGCTGACCTTCGTGCCGACGGCCACCGCGATTTCCGTCTTCACCGCCTCGTTCGGGAAGCTCCCGGTCAGGGCGATGCCGTCGATCCGCGTCGAAGCCAGCGTGGTCGGCGAGGCGTTGCTCGGCCGCAACTGCAGCGGGATGTCGTCCGAGAGCCGCGTCAGCGTCGCGGTGCTCTGGTCGTAGAGAAAGAGCGTTCCGGGGTTGAACAACCCGGCATTCCGATAGCCGAGCCCGATACTGCGCGAGAAGCTCAGATCCGCCCCGACATCACTGTGATGGCAGCCCGCGCACAGCGCCGCCAACGCCAAGCCCAACAATGCTCTCATGACTTGCTCCCCAGCCGATGCACAACTTATGCATGCATGATGAGTCGCTGACAAGCATCGCGAGCATCCGCAGCGTAGCTGGCGCTTTGGCATTCGAGCCCCATCCTGAGGAAGCCCGAAGGGCTGTCTGGAAGGATGTTTCCGATCGCGCGGGAGCCTCCTGAAGCATCACTCGAGATGCCGCTGTGCGGCTCCTCAGGATGAGGGCTGAGGAGATTTTCGATCACGGCGCCCGCAAGCTGCGGGCAAAAGAAAAGCGGGGCGGCCTTTCCTGGGGCCGCCCCGCCTTGTTCCGACCGGCGGGGTCTCGCGGAGACCGGTCGAAGACTGACCTGGAGGATCAGTTGTTCAGATAAGGCGTCGGATCGACCGGGGACGAGCCCTTGCGCAGCTCGAAATGCAGCTGCGGCGAGGAGACGTTACCGGTCTGGCCCGATTTGGCGACAACCTGGCCGCGCTTGACCGTCTCGCCGCGCTTCACATTCAACTCGCCATTATGGGCATAGGCCGAGACGTAGCCGTTGGGATGGCGGATCAGCACGAGGTTGCCGTACCCCTTCAACTCGCTCCCGGCATAGGCCACGGTCCCGCCCTCGGCCGCCTTCACGGGCGTGCCCTCGGGAACCGCGATGTTGATGCCTTCATTGCCGCCCCGGCCGCTGAAGCCGGCGATAACGCGACCACGGGCCGGCCAGCGGAAATCGGCCTTCTCGCTCGCCTCTTCCTGCTTCGGCAGGCTGGCCGTGGTGACGGCGGCCTCCGGCTCGGCCTTCGGCACGGCCGTGACCTTGGGCTCGGTTGCCGGTGCGCTCGCGACGACGACCGGTTTCGCCTTTTCAGGGGCCGGCTTCGCCGCAGCCACGACGGGCCGTTCCGCGACAGGCTTGGGCGCTGCTGCGACGGCAGCCGGCCGGGCCGTCGGCGTGGCCGCAGCCTGCGCCGATGCCCTGGCGGCAGCCTTGGCCTTGGCCTCGGCGGCGAAACGAGCCCGCGATTCGCGCATCGCCACAGCGTCGGCTTCGGCCTTCGCCTTGGCTTCGGCGGCAGCAGCAGCCCGCGTCTGCCCGGTGCTGGCCCTTGCATCGGCGGCAGCCCTGGCCTCGGCCTGGGCCCCGCCACGAGCACCCTGCACGGAAGACGTCGGCCTGACCGGCGCGGAAGATGCCGGGCCGGCAACGAAACGTGACGCGTCCGAACGGGTTTCGCCGGCTGCCTGCGCGACCTGGCGGGGAGCCGAGGGCGCACCCATGGAGGCCGCGTTATAGACGGGGATGGTCAACCGCGTACCCGGCGCGACCTGCGGACTGGGAAGCCCGTTCGCCGTGATCAGCGCCGACCGCGGCACGCCGTAGCGCGACGAGATCGTGTCGAGCGTCTCGCCCTGGGCAACGACGATCGGCGTACCACCCTGGGCGCTCCAGCCCGAGCCGCTGCCAGCAGACTGCTGCGGCGCATGGCTGCGGAGCGCGACGGCCGATTGCGGCGGCGGCAGGGGCTCTGAGCGCACCGCGCTCATGCCCTGCGCGGGCGCCGAATAGACAGGCGCGCCGGCCGTCCGGCCGATCGAGCCGGTCGTTGCCGGGTCGCGCACCGAGGCCGGAGCCTCGGCGGTCTTGAAGGGACTTGAAAAGGGCGCGTCGGAAAAACGCATCGCCTCGGACGAACAGGCACTGACGCTCAAGGCGAGCAGGCACGCCGTCGACGCACGGAGGACGATACGAAAATGGACCGATCCGGCTTGACTATGCATGGGACAGAGCACTCGCGAACAACGCAACTCGATGAGGGTGATTAAAGCCCCGTTCAGGTTACGAAAGTCTTTCGCCGGCGATGTCGTCGTTTGCTTTTTCGCAGGTCGTACGGAAACGGGCCGAAGCGGCCCTGGATCAGTTCGCATTGAACGGAAGCATCGACGCTCAAGCATGGGAGCCGTGGCAGACCCGCTTTCCCCTCGTGGGGAGGCGCAAGTGTTTGCGGCGAAGGCCTAAAGCGCCCGCGCCAGCCCCGGTATCAGCGGCGGCAGCCGCACGGCGGGGCCGGTCGCATGGTCGAAGCTGCCGTCGGTGAGCCTCGTGACGACGACGCGCCGCGCCACCCCCTCGATGCGCAGAGCCCCGACCAGGCGCCCGCCGGGCTGAAGCCGCATCAGCAGTGATTCGGGGATGGCGTTGGTCACCCCGTTGACGAGGATGCGATCGAAGCGTCCCAGCGTCCGGTCGGGCTCGAAGCCGTCGGCATGCCGCAACTCGACCGCGCGCCCGAAACCATTGCCCTCGACCCGCTCATGCGCGGCCAGCGCCAGCGAGCGGTAGCGTTCGAGCGAGACCACCTCCCCGCCCATCGCCGCGAGCAGCGAGGCGACATAGCCAGAACCGGTGCCGACCTCGAGCACGCGCGCGGAGACCTGCATGTCGAGCGCCGTGAGCAGGGCTGCGACGGTATGCGGCGCGGTCATGGTCTGGCCGCAGGGCAGCGGCACCGAAACGTCCTGCCGGGCGAGATCGGCGAAGCGGGCCGGCGCGAACCGGTCGCGCGAGACCCGCTCCATCGCCCGCAGCACGGTGAGATCGCGCACGCCCTGTGCCCGCAGCGACAGCAGGAAGGCGACCGTCCGCTCGCCCTCGCTGGCCGGCGCCTCCTCCATGCTGCCGCCCTCGCCCTCGGTCATGGTCTAGCGATTATCGCTCACGCGAAGACCTGGGCGAAGCGGGTCAACGTCGGCTCATGCGTCAGGTCGAGCTCGAGCGGCGTGATCGAGATCTTCCTCTCGGCGAGCGCACGCAGATCCGTGCCGTTGGCCGGCTCGGTCTTCCCGCGCGAGAAGGCGATCCAGAAATACGGATTGCCGCGGCCGTCCTGCCGGGGCTGGAGCTGCAGCAGCTCCTGGTCGCGCCGACCCTGCACGGTGACGGCAACGCCCTCGACCTCGCCCGGCACCACGTTCGGGAAGTTCAGGTTGAACAGCACGCCCTCGGGAATGCCTTCCGCCAGCAGCCGCCGGATGATGCCGGGCGCATGGTGCTGCGCGCAGTCCCAATGGATGTTGTCGCGCCCGCCCGGCCCATAGGCCTGGCTGACCGCGATCGAGGGAATGCCGAGCAGCGTACCCTCCATCGCCGCCGCGATGGTGCCGGAATAGGTCACGTCCTCGGCGACGTTCTGGCCGCGGTTGACGCCTGACAGCACGAGGTCGGGCCGATTCTCGACCATGATCGAGCGCGCCGCCATGATCACGCAGTCGGTCGGCGTTCCGGTCACGGCGAAGCGCTTCTCGGCGATCTGGCGCAGCCGCAGCGGGTTCGACAGCGACAGCGAATGCGCGACGCCGGACTGGTCGGTCTCCGGAGCGACCACCCAGACGTCATCCGAAAGCTCCGCTGCGATGCGCTCCAGCACCGCGAGGCCTTCGGCATGGATACCGTCGTCATTGGTCACGAGGATGCGCATGGATAAGCCTTCAAACAGAGCCGACAGGAAGAGCGGTGAGCAAGCGGGGGCGTCAGGCCTTCTCGATCCGCGTCACGCCGCGCATATAAGCCACCAGCACCTCGGGCACCGTGATCGAGCCGTCGGCGTTCTGGTAGTTCTCCATCACCGCGATCAGCGCCCGGCCGACCGCCGTGCCCGAACCGTTCAGCGTATGGACGAAGAACGGACCCTTGCCGTCCTTGGTCCTGTAGCGGGCGTTCATGCGCCGCGCCTGGAAATCGCCGCAGACCGAGCAGGACGAGATCTCGCGATAGGTCTTCTGGCCTGGCAGCCAGACCTCGATGTCGTAGGTCTTCTGCGACGCGAAGCCCATATCGCCGGTACAGAGCGTCATCACGCGATAATGCAGGTCGAGCTTCTTCAGCACCGCCTCGGCGCAGGCGAGCATACGCTCATGCTCCTCGCGCGACTTCTCCGGCGCGGTGATCGAGACGAGCTCGACCTTCTCGAACTGGTGCTGGCGCAGCATGCCGCGCGTATCGCGCCCTGCCGATCCGGCCTCGGCCCGGAAGCAAGGCGTCAGCGCTGTGTAGCGGCGCGGCAACTCCTCCTCGGACAGGATCGATTCGCGCACGAGATTGGTAAGCGGCACTTCGGCGGTGGGGATGAGCCAATGGTCATCGCCTGCCCGGAACTGGTCGTCCCGGAACTTCGGCAGCTGCGCCGTGCCGAACATGGCATCGTCGCGCACCATCAGCGGCGGCATCACCTCGGTATAGCCATGCTCTTCCGTGTGCGTATCGAGCATGAACTGCCCGATCGCCCGGCTCAGGCGAGCAATCTGGCTGTTGAGCACGACGAAGCGCGAGCCCGACAGCTTCGCCGCCGTCTCGAAATCCATCTGGCCCAGCGCTTCGCCGAGCTCGAAATGTTCCTTGGGCGCGGCATTCTGGCCGAACAGACGGCCGCCCGCCTTCTCCGGCGGCTCGCCATGAATCGACTTCACGACGTTGCCATGCTCGTCGGCGCCTTCGGGCACATCGTCATGCGGGCGGTTCGGGATCGCGGCGAGCTGCTCGTCGAGCGCGTCCTTGGCGGCCTTCTCCTCGGCTTCCAGCGCCGGCTGAAGCTCCTTCAGCCCGGCGACCTCGGCCTTGAGCTGGTCCGCGAGCGCGACATCCTTCGCGCCCATCGCCTTGCCGATTTCCTTCGACAGCGCGTTGCGGCGCTCCTGCGAGCTTT
The DNA here is from genome assembly GCF_001429395.1 of Allobosea sp. Root381. Taxonomy (GTDB): domain Bacteria; phylum Pseudomonadota; class Alphaproteobacteria; order Rhizobiales; family Beijerinckiaceae; genus Allobosea. The sequence goes on along the minus strand of NZ_LMJT01000006.1, from coordinate 78,270 downwards.
GGGCCTTCGCGATCGCCGAGCGGCGAGTGTCGTCGAGCGCGAGCAGCGACGACGACAGCGGCTCGAGCCCACGTCGCGCCAAGCCGGTATCGAACGCCTCGGCGTTCTCGCGAATCCACTTGATATCGTACATCGTCGTCAGGCCACGCCGTCACGGATGGGAACAGCGTGATGCTCTAGACCGGGATGCGCGTCTAGGGAACAGGGAAGGTGACGAAGGAAGCCCTCCCCGTCATGGTCGGGCTTGTCCCGACCACCCACCTGTCTTCGCTTGTCGGAACCTGAGCTCAAGACGTGGAATGCTCGGGACAAGCCCGAGCATCACGATGCGAGGGATGAGCCGGCGCTACTCGCCCGCGGCCGTTTCCGCTGCCTCTTCGGCCGCCTTCTTCGCCTCGCGCTTCTTCTCGACATGGCGCACCGAGAAAACCGAGAGCTCGTAGAGCAGCAGCATCGGGATCGCGAGCATCAGCTGCGAGATCACGTCGGGCGGGGTAAGCACGGCCGCGACCACGAAGACGAAGACGATCGCGTAGCGGCGCTTTTCCTTCAGGAAGGTCGAATCGAGGATGCCCGCCTGGCCGAGCAGGGTCAGGATCACCGGCAGCTGGAAAGAGACGCCGAAGGCGAAGATCAGCGTCATGATCAGCGAGAGATACTCGCTGACCTTGGGCAGGAGCGCGATGCCGGCCTGACCGTCCGTCGCCGCCTGCTGCATGCCGATGGAGAACTTCATCAGCACCGGCATGGCGAAGAAGAACACCATCGCCGCCCCTGCGATGAAGAAGATCGGCGTCGCCGCGAGATAGGGCGCGAAGGCCTGGCGCTCGTTCTTGTAGAGCCCCGGCGCGACGAACTTGTAGATCTGCGTCGCGATCACCGGGAAGGCGAAGAAGCCCGCGCCGAAGGCCGCGATCTTGATCTGGGTGAAGAGATATTCGAGCGGCGCCGTATAGATGAGCTGGACGTTGGCGCCGGGTCCCGCTGCCCAGACATAGGGCTGGACCAGGATATTGTAGATCTGCGTCGCGAAGGCGAAGCAGATGAAGAACAAGATCAGGAAGGCGATCAGCGACTTGATCAGCCGCGACCGCAGCTCGATCAGATGCTCGATGAGCGGCGCACGCGAGGCCTCGATCTCTTCTTCACCCTCGCGGCTGTTGGCGATGCTCATGCCGCGCTCCCTTCGCCCGGCTCGGCCGCAGCCGCCGCAGTCTTCCGCTTGCGCGCAGGCTTCGCAGGCGCTTCGGCCTCAGGCTCCGCAGCCGGCTCGGCCTTCGCGGCCTTGCGGCGGCGCTTCGGCTTTTCCTCGGCGGCAGGCTCAGCCGCAGCTTCCACCGAAGCGGTCTGGGCGGGCGCGATCTCGACCGGCGGCAGCGGATCGGGCGCAGGGATAGCCGCGAGCTTGGCCTCGGCCTCCTTCAACGCCGCATCGTCGAGCCCGGCCGAGGCCGGCATGTCGATCGGCTGGAAGTCGGTGTTCAGCGAACTGGACACGGAGCCGCCGACATCCTCGACCTGTTTTTTCAGGTCATGGAGCTCGGCCTCGCGCATCGCGTCGTTGAACTGGCCCTGGAACTCGCTGGCCATGCGCCGGATCTTGCCGACCGCCTGGCCGACGGTGCGCATGGCTTTCGGCAGGTCCTTGGGGCCGATCACGACAAGCGCGACCGCCCCGATCAGCATGAATTCGCTCCAGGCGATGTCGAACATCGACGGCTCGTCCTCTCAGCATCCCGCCGTGGCGGGGTGCTCGCCCTCAGGCCTTGGTCTCGGCCTTGGCCGCAGCGGGATTGGTCGCTTGCGCGTCGATGATCTTCGGATCAGCCGGGGTCGCGGCGCTCGGAGGGGGCGGCGGCGTTTCGTCCTCGGCCATGCCCTTCTTGAACGACTTGATGCCCTTGGCCACGTCGCCCATCAATTCGGAAACCTTGCCGCGACCGAACAGCAGCATCACGATGACGCCGACGACGATCCAGTGCCAGATGCTGACGCCACCCATGGCGAACTCCTTGACGATCTCGATGCGACCCGGGTGTCCTCCCCCCGGGCCAAGTGTTTGTTGTGGCGGAACCTATGTGGACCCCGCAGGGAACACAAGGACTTCGTCGGTCGGAATGTCGAGGCCGACATCGTCGCCCTCGCGCAACTTGCCGGCGAATCCGGCCCGCACCGCGAGTAGCCCGTCGAAGCCGTCGATCGCCACCAGGATGTGATCGACCTCGCCGAGGAAGCGCCGCGTCACGACGCGGCCCGGCTGGTGAAAACCCTTCGGCACGATCCGGACCGCATGGGGGCGGATGCAGGCGATCGCCTCGCTGCCCTCGGCCATGCCCTTGGCCCGGAAGCGCCCGATCGGCGTCTCGACCACACCGCCCGAGACCCGTCCGCCGACCTCGTTAAAATCGCAGAAGAATCGGGCGGCAAAGAGACTGGCGGGGCGGCGATAGAGCTCCTCGCCACTGCCGATCTGCACGATCTCGCCGGCTCGCATCAGCACGATCCGGTCTGCGATGCGCATCGCATCCTCGGGGTCATGCGTGACGATGATCGAGGTCGCGCCGGTTTCCTCCAGCAGCGCCGCGGTCTCGTCGCGCACCACGTCGCGCAGGCGCCGGTCGAGATTGGAGAAGGGCTCGTCCATCAGCAGCACGCCCGGCCGAGGCGCCACCGCGCGCGCCAGCGCGACCCGCTGCTGTTCGCCGCCCGAAAGCATGTGTGGATAGGCGTCCGCGAGGTCGGCAAGGCCAACGCGCGCGATCGCCCGCAGCGCCGTGGCATCGACCGACGCTTCGCTCTCGCCCGGTCCGCCGAGCCCGAAGCGGACGTTTTCGCGCACCGTCAGATGGGGAAACAGGGCATAGTCCTGGAACACCAGGCCGACGCCGCGCTTCTCCGGCTCGACGAAGTTTCCCGCCGAGGAAACATCCCTGCCTTCGAGCAGAACGCGCCCGGCGCTCGGCCGCTCGACGCCGGCGGCGAGCCGCAGCAGGGTCGTTTTGCCGCAGCCCGACTGGCCCAGCAGGGCGACGATCTCGCCGGGCCCGATCGAGAGCGAGACGTCGTTCAGCGCCGTGACGTCGCCGAAGCGCTGGGTGACGCCCTCGAAGGCGAGCGCCATGGGGATGGCGGCACCCGCCGTGCCGCGGCGCCCCCAGCTCAACCAGCGCGATTTGGTCTCCTGAACGGCCAAATGATGCTCCGAACCTGCAATATCTCCACCGTCATCCTGGGCGACCGAAGGTCGTCCCGGGATCCATCACAGGACGCGACATCGCTCCATGAAGGCCCCCGGAACTGCGCGGCTGCGCCGCTTGTCCAGAATGACGGCGGAGGTTACGTGAAAAACGACCCCGCCCTACTCGTCCGCCCCATGCGGCCCGGCGTCGCCGTCGTCAAGCGGCGTGAACAGATCGCCCAGCGGGTCCTCGTCGGCGCGCAGGTCCGGGTCGTCGTCCGGAACCGGCACGGCGAGGTCGCGCGTCAGCCGCCCCTCGATGAAACCCGTCCCCTTCAGTTCCTCGAGGCCGGGCAGGTCGTCGATCCGGTCGAGCCCGAACTGATCGAGGAACGCCGGCGTCGTGCCGAAGGTCACCGGCCGCCCCGGCGAGCGGCGCCGGCCGCGCAGGCGAACCCAGCCGGCCTCCAGCAGGATGTCGAGCGTGCCCTTGGCGGTGGCGACGCCGCGGATCTCCTCGATCTCGGCGCGCGTCACCGGCTGGTGATAGGCGATGATCGAAAGCACTTCGAGCGCCGCCCGCGACAGCCGGCGCGGTGGCTCGGCTTCCGCTGCCAGCAGATAGCCGAGGTCCGGGGCCGTACGAAAGGCATGGCCGCCTGCGACCTGCCGCAGATTGACCCCGCGCGCCGCGTAAAGCTCCGTCAGCCGCGCCAGCACCTGGCCGACATCGATGCCGCCTGGAATGGCGCGCGCCAGTTCCTCGGCCGACAGCGGCACAGCGGAGGCGAAAAGCAGCGCCTCGACGACGCGCAGCGCCTGCGCGAAGGCCTCCGCGCCGCCGCCATCCGCCTCATTCTGCAGAGCATTCGCCATAGCCACGGTCATCAGGCGTCCCGGCCGACCAGCGGCAAGGCGGGCGGGCGGGCCGAGCGGCGGCGCAGATAGAGCGGCGCGAAGGCCTCGTCCTGGCGCAGGTCGAGCACCCCTTCCCTCACCATCTCCAGCATGGCCGAGAGCGCGGAGGCCCGCACGGTCGCCGTCATTTCCTCGGCAGGCAGGCCATTTGAGGCGATGTAGCGGGTCAGGTACGGGTCGACCGCGGTCCAGTCCCCCGCCTCGCCGACGAGTCGCTGCAGCGCCTCGCGCGCCTCGACCAGCGACCACACGACGCGATGGCCGACCGAGATATGGCCCTGCACCCGCTTCATGCGCTGCTGCGCATAAGCCGCCAGCAGGTCGTAGAGCTCCGCCTCCCAAACCGGCCGGGCTCCGGCCACGACTGCCTCCGGCGCCCCGCGGGCGAAGACGTCCTGGCCAAGCCGCTCGCGCGAGGCGAGCCTGCGGGCCGCGGCCCGGATCGCCTCCAGCCGGCGCAGGCGCAGCGCCAGCGCGGTGGCGAGGTCGGCGGCGCTCGGCTCGTCGCCCTTCGGCGGTTCCGGCAGCAGCAGGCGCGACTTGAGATAGGCGAGCCAGGCCGCCATCACGAGATAGTCGGCTGCAAGCTCGAGACGCAGCGCCCGCGCCTCCTCGACGAAGGCGAGATACTGCTCAGCCAGCGCCAGGATCGAGATGCGGTGCAGATCGACCTTCTGCCGCCGGGCAAGATCGAGCAGCAGGTCGAGCGGCCCCTCATAGCCATCGACATCGACAAGCAGGGCAGGCTCGTCCTCGCGGCGCGGGTCGTCGTCCTCGAATGGCAGTTGCGCCGCCATGACCGGCTGGCCCCTTGTTCCAATCGCGCCCCTTCACCTCTCAACCCTCATCCTTCGAGACGCAGCCTGAAGGCTGCTCCTCAGAATGAGAGCTGAGCTTGCGATGATGCGCAGCCCCGACAGGCAAATTCCGCTGTTCAGGCGCCCGACGCAAGCGCCCTGGCGACGTCGGCACGCGCGGCCTCGACATCGAGCGGCTCGGGCTCGTGCCGGATGCGGGCGAGCGCCATCGCGGCGCGGCGGGCGCGGGCGCCCTTCATCTCCGGCACGGCGCCTGCGATCGCGACCATCTCGTCCATGATGCCGTGGCAGTGCAGCACGACATCGACGCCGGCCCGGGTCGCGGCGCGGGCTTTCTCCGCGAAGCCGCCGGACAGGGCCTTCATCGAGATGTCGTCGGTCATGATCAGCCCGTCATAGCCGAGCTCGCCGCGCATGATCTCGCGCACGACCTTGCGCGAGACCGTCGCCGGATTCTTCGGGTCGAGCGCGGTGAAGACGACATGCGCCGTCATCGCCAGCGGCATGTCCGCGAGATGCCGGAAGGGCCGGAAATCATGCGCGCGAAGCTCGTCCAGCGGCGCATCGACGACCGGCAGGTCGTGATGGCTGTCCGCCCGCGCCCGGCCATGGCCGGGCATGTGCTTGATCACCGGCAGCACGCCGCCGGCGAGAAGACCCTCGGCCGCCGCCCGGCCGAGCCTGGCGACCTGATCGGGGTCGTGCGCATAGGCCCGGTCGCCGATCACGTCATGGCTGCCGGCCACGGGTACGTCCAGCACCGGCAGGCAGTCGACATCGATGCCGGCGCTCTTCAGATCATGCGCCATCAGCCGAGCCGAGAGCCGCACCGTCTCGCGCTGCAGCAGCGGATCGTTGATCGCGAGGAAGGCCCGCGCCGCCGGGTATTTCGGCCAGTTCGGCGGGGCCATGCGCTGGACCCGCCCACCCTCTTGGTCGATCAGGACCGGCGCGTGCCAGCCCACCGTCTCGCGCATTTCGGCCGTCAGCGCAGCAACCTGCGCAGGATCCTGGGTATTGCGCCGGAAAAGAATGAAGCCCCAGGGCCGCGCATCCCGGAAGAAGGCGCGCTCGTCAGGGGTCAGGCTCGTCCCGAGGCAGCCGGCGATGAAGGCGCGCGATGTCATGTCACTGCGTTAGGAAGCAGTGCGGGGATGGTCAAGCACAGCCCGCCCCCGCGCCCCGGAAAACCGCAACTGTTGCCGTCATTCCGGACAAGCGGCGCAGCCGCGCCGATCCGGAATCCATCGAAGGGCCCAAGCCCTGCAAGGATTGAACTCCCTGCAGGAACTGAACGCTATGATGGATTCCGGGCACCCGTTGCGCTTCGCCCGGAACGACGGAGCACTCCGTCTTGGGGGCCTGCGCCCTCAGCGCATCTGCGCTGACATCTGGGCGTTGAAGGCGTCGAAGGGCAGCTCGGCGATGCGGAACCAGAGGTTCTCCTTCTTCCAGTAAGGCAGGAAGGAATCGTAGAAGGTCTTGAAGGCCGGGTTCGAGGCGGCAAGCTCGCCATACATCGCGTAGGCTTCCTTGAACGCCGCCTGCATCACCTCCTGCGGGAAGGGCCGCAGCTCGGCCCCCGTGCCGGCGAGGCGCAGCAGCGCATCGGGATTGCCGTTGTCGTACTTCGCCATGCACAGCATGTTCGCTTCGGTGCAGGCGGCCTCGACGATCGCCTTGTAGGAGGCCGGCAGCGCGTTCCACTTCTCGAGGTTCACGATGAAGCTGACATTGGCGTTACCTTCCCAGAAGCCGGGATAGTAGTAGTACTTCGCGACCTTCTGGAAGCCGAGCTTCTCGTCGTCTAGCGGGCCGGAGAACTCGACCGCGTCGAGCGTGCCGCGCTCCAGCGCCGGATAGATGTCGCCGCCGGCGATCTGCTGCGGCACCACGCCAAGCTTGGCCATGATCTGCCCGCCCATCCCGGCGATGCGCATCTTCAGGCCCTTCAGGTCCTCCAGCGACTTGATCTCCTTGCGGAACCAGCCGCCCATCTGCGCACCGGTGTTGCCCGAAGGGATGGTGAAGAGATTCTGCTTCTGCATGAACGCGCGGCACAGCTCCAGCCCGCCGCCGGCATAGAGCCAGGCATTCTGCTGGCGGGCATTGAAGCCGAAGGGCAGCGAGGTCTCGAAGGCGAAAGCCGGGTCCTTGCCGATATAGAAGCTCGACAATGTGTGGCTGCATTCGACCGTGCCGTTCTGCACGGCGTCGAGCGCCTGCAGGCCGGGCACGATCTCGCCGGCCGAGAAGACCTGGATCTGGAAATTGCCGTCGGTCGCCTCGGCGACGCGCTTGGCGACCTGGGTCGAGAGGCCGAACAGCGTGTCGAGGCTCTTCGGGTAGCTCGAAGTCAGCCGCCAGGCGATCTTGGGCTGCGACTGGGCGATGGCGGGGGCTGCGATGAGGGCGCTGCCAGCGGCGCCGGTTGCAGCCGTCTTCACGAACTTGCGACGATCCATGGTATCCTCCGGGTGTTCTTATGCTCTTGTGTGGCCGCGTCTGCGGGCTGTCGCTTCGACTCGGGTTGCGCGCCTATCGCATAAAAGCCGAGGCCGGGCCACCGGCAGCCGCTGCCGGTGAGTCCCGACGCGTCGCAAACGAAAAACCGGCGGCGCCCAAGGGGCGCCGCCGGCTCTACAAGCCGTCGTGACGGCTCAGTTCTTGGCGATGAAGCACTGCCCGCCCGCGGACTGAAGCTGCGTGCACATCGTCGTCGCATCCTCGCGCGAATAGGGACCGACCCGGAGGCGATAGACCGTCTTGCCGCCGGCGAGCTCGGTCTTCCGGACGATCGGGGCCTGGCCGGTGAGTTGGCCCGGATATTTGCGCTGGAGCGCGGCGAAGGTCGCACGCGCCTCCGATTCGCTGCCGGGGGCAGCGAGCTGGACCACGAAGTCGCCGGTCCCGCTGCGGAGCGCGGCGGTAGCGGGCGCGGCCGGAGCGGCGGGCGCCTGCGCAGCTGCCGGCGCATTGGCGACCCGATAAGGCGTGGCGGCCGGGGTGGTCGCGGGAGCCGGCGCGGCGACCCTCTCCTGTACCTTGAGCTGCTCCGCAGCCACGGCCGGGCGCGGACGCGGCTGCGCCATAGCGGTATCGATCGCTCCCGGCCGGACCGCCGGAGCCGAGCCCGTGGTATTCGGCAGCGTGCCGTTGGTATAGCTGGCATCGCTGTTTGGCGGCGGCGCGGGCGTGCCGTCCGGCCGGATCGTCACGGTGCGGACCCGACGGGGCTCGCCGAGGCCGGGCACCGGCGGCACGGGCGTCAGCATGGGCTCGGACGCCAACGGATCGCGCTGGATGGTGGCAGGCGCCTGGGCGAGCACATTGGCGGCCGGCGTCGCCGCGACGCCGGAACCCACCGCCGGCAGCGCCGCGCGCGGCTGCATCGAACGCGCAGCCTGCTGGACGTCGATCGGCTGCTCCTCGCTGCTGACGACCTTGGTCCCGCCAACCGCCTCGCCGGAGCGCTCATAGATCTGCTTGTTCTGGTTCGGGATTTCTTTCCCGCCCGGATTGACCGGCTCGACCTTGGTCGGGCTGGCATCGGCGGTGATGGTCGGCGGCTGGCCGTCCGACGGCGTAGTCGGGCCGCGCAGCGACATCGACACGCCGACGCCGATGACCCCGACCGCGATCACCGCAGCGGCGGCCCAAAGCCCCCGACGCGAGCGGCGCGTCCGCAGGACCGGCATCGCGTCGTCGGCCGGCAGCTCCGCATGCGCCTGCGGCGCGGCGAAGGGCGGCTCCTGCTCGTAATGCTGCTGTTCGTAATGCTGCTGCTCATAGCCCTGCTGCTCGTAGCCCTGCTGCCCGTGATACGGATAGGGCTCACGCTCATCGTCGAGATCGCGCGGCACATGGACCTGCCCCTGCATGGCGGCCGGGCGCTGATAGAGCTGCGGCTCCGACGGCTCGAAGCTCTCAGGCTCGGGGGCGAAGCGGGGCTCGGCTCGCGCCGGAACCGCGGCGGCCGGGGTGGGAGCCGGAGCCTGCCGCGCGACGGCGTCGGTCCGGCGCAGCAACGCCTCGAACTCGTCCAGGGCACCGCGCAGTTCGGCCGGCGGCGTGGGCTGCTCATTGGTCACCAGCACCGGCCGGACAGGCTCGATCTGGGGCTGCGGCTCGCGGCGAGCCTGCGTTGGGGCCTGCGCCTGCCATGATGCCGGCGAGCGCTGGGGCGCGGCAGCCTGTCCACGATGGCTGAAGATGTCCCTCAGCGGATCGCCCTGATCGACGATGCGCGTCAACTCTGCGAGCGGATCGGCCGCCGGACCGGCCTTGGGGGCCTGGCCGGCGCTGCGGAGCTGGCGCTCGAGATCTTCGAGATCGAGCGCGAAACGATTCCTAGCTGGCTCACTCATGGGTATGATCCATTCCAGCGCAGGCCGACGACGCCGATGGGAAACCCAACGTGCCGCGTGATCAGCCTGACCTTGTGCGCACCGAGGGCCAGCAGGCCATCAGCGCATCTCTTCCGGCGCCGCAACTCCGGCGACAGCCAGACCGGAAGCAAGGACGCTGCGCACCGCATGCACAAACGCCAACCTCGCCAAGGTCGACTCTCGATCAGTTTGATTAACGAACCGTAATTGCGGCGAGTCTTTGCCCTTGTTCCACAAGGAATGGAAAGCGCTGGCCAGCTCATGCACGAAAAATGCCACCCGATGTGGCTCGTGAACAGCGGCTGCGCCTTCGATGACCCGGGGATAAGAGGCGATCAACTTGACGATAGCGATCTCGGCCTCGTCGGTCAGCCGCGACAGATCGGCACGGGCCAGGGCCGCCGGCGCAAGCTCCAGGTCCGGAAACACCTCGCGCGCCTGCCTGAAGATGGAGGCGCAGCGAGCATGCGCGTACTGGACGTAGAAGACCGGATTGTCCTTCGACTGCTCGACCACCTTGGCAAGATCGAAGTCCAAGGTCGCGTCGTTCTTGCGGAAGATCATCATGAAGCGCACCGCGTCGCGGCCGACCTCGTCGATGACTTCGCGCAGCGTGACGAAATCGCCCGAGCGCTTCGACATCTTCACCGGCTCGCCGTTGCGCAGGAGCTTCACGAGTTGGCAGAGCTTGACGTCGAGATCGCCCTTCTCGTGCGTCACGGCCTTCACCGCTGCCTGCATGCGCTTGACGTAGCCGCCATGGTCGGCGCCCCAGACGTCGATCATCTGGGCGAAGCCGCGCGTGAACTTGGAGCGGTGATAGGCGATGTCGTTGGCGAAATAGGTGTAGCTGCCGTCGGACTTCAGCAGCGGCCGGTCGACATCGTCGCCGAACCGGGTGGCGCGGAACAGCGTCTGCTCGCGATCCTCCCAATCCTCGTCCTTCTGGCCCTTGGGGGGCGGCAGCCGACCTTCATAGATCAGGTCGCGCGAGCGCAGATCCTCGATCGTCTCCTTGACCGCATCCTTGTTGCCATCAACCTTCTGCAACGAGCGTTCCGAGAAGAAGACGTCATGAACGACGCCGAGCGCAGCGAGATCGTCGCGGATCATCGCCATCATGCCGTCGATCGCGACGCTGCGCACCAGCGGCAGCCATTCGGCTTCCGGCTTGGCCAGAAGCGCGTCGCCATGGGCTTTCGCCAGCGTCTCGCCGACGGAGACGAGGTAGTCGCCGGGATAAAGCCCCTCAGGGATGGTGATCGTCTCGCCAAGCGCCTCGCGATAGCGCAGGAAGGCCGAGCGGGCGAGCACGTCGACCTGCGCCCCAGCATCGTTGATGTAGTATTCGCGCGTCACGGCATGGCCGGCGAAGGCGAGAAGGTTGGAAAGCGAATCGCCGAACACGGCACCGCGACCATGGCCGACATGCATCGGCCCGGTCGGATTGGCCGAAACGTATTCGACATTGACCTTCGGCTCGGGCTTTTCGCGGCCGCGCCCGTATTCGAGGCCACGCTTGACGGCATCCTTCAGGATCGCCGTGAAGATGGCGGGCTGCAGCGTCAGGTTGATGAAGCCCGGCCCCGCGATCTCCGCCTTGATGATCTCGACATCCTTGGCCAGTTCCTCGACCAGCAGCGCGGCGAGCGCACGCGGATTGGTGCCGGCCTCCTTGGCGAGCACCATCGCGGCATTGGTGGCGAGATCGCCATGGGCCGGGTCCCTGGTCGGCTCGACCACGACGCGCCCGAGATCGAGCCCCGCGGGCAGCGCCCCTCGCTCGGCGAGCGCGACAAGCGCGGCGGCGACACGGGCGGAATAGGTCTCGAACAGGTTCATGGCGGCCAATATCTACTGCAGATGGGCTGGTTCTGCGGGGTCGGAAGCGCTCGGCCCTATCGCAGCGAGGGGGTCGCGTCAAACAGGCGGCGATGCTCGTCGAGCGCGTACCAATCGGTCATGCCGGCGATATAGTCGGCGATCCGGCGCGCGCGACGATGCGCGTCGAGGCTTTCGCAGCCTGCGGCCCAATCCGCCGGCATCAGCCCGGGTTCAGCGCTGAAGCGCGCGAACAGGTCGCGCACCACCTGCGCCGCATCGCTCCGGATCGGCGCGATGCGGGCGTGGCGATACATGTTGGGATAGAGGAAGGCCTTGATCTCGCGGTCCGCCTGCTCGATCGCCTCGGGGAAGGCGATGACCGGCCCCGGCGCCCGCCGGATCGCATCGGCATCCGCCGGCGCCAGCTCGGCCAGCCGGGCTTGCGATTCCCCAATCACACCCTCGACGAAGCGCGTGATCACCCGCCGCACCAACTCATTGGTCGCGCGTGCGGTCTCCAGCCCCGGATGTAGCGCCTCGATCTCGTCCAGCAGACCGGCGAGGAAGGGCACGACCCTGAGCTCGGCATGGCCGAACAACCCGGCGCGCAGCCCGTCGTCGATGTCGTGGGCGTTGTAGGCGATGTCGTCGGCCAGCGCCGCCGCCTGCGCTTCGGCCGAGGCGTAGGAGGCGAGCCAGAGGTCCTGCTTGCCCTGGTATTCGACGATCGCCGCGGGAATGCCGTTCTTCGCATAGCGCGCGGTCGGGCTGCCGTCGGCTAGGAGCAGCGGCCCATTATGCTTGACCAGCCCTTCAAGCGTCTCCCAGGTCAGGTTCAGCCCATCGAAGCCGGCATAGCGTCGCTCCAGCCGCGTCACGATCCGCAGCGTCTGCGCGTTGTGGTCGAAGCCGCCGAAGCCTTCCATGCACTCTTCCAGCGCGTCCTCGCCGGTGTGGCCGAAGGGCGTGTGGCCGAGGTCGTGCGCCAGCGCCAGCGCCTCGGCGAGGTCCTCGTCGAGGCCGAGCGCCCGCGCGAGCGCCCGGGCGATCTGCGCCACCTCGATCGTATGGGTCAGCCGCGTGCGGAAATGGTCGCCCTCATGCGAGACGAAGACCTGCGTCTTGTGCTTGAGCCGGCGGAAGGCGGTCGAATGGATGATGCGGTCGCGGTCGCGCTGGAACTGATTGCGCGTCGCCGAGCCCGGCTCGACGACGAGGCGCCCGCGACTCAGGCTGGAGCGGCAGGCATAGGGCGCCCGCCAGCGCTCGCCGGGCTCGCGGCCGTGCTCGAATTCGATGTCCTGTGGATGCGGCATGGCTGATCCGTCGCCGCCCCCGGCTTGTAGAGGCGCTGCCGCGCAATTACCTTTGTGGGTAACCAGGGTGCAAGGAGCATCTGCCCGAGGAGCCCATGCCATGTCGATCGATACCGAGGCCAATCCGCGCGGCATCGCCGTGACGGAGCAGGCCGCGACCCGCATTCTCTCCGTGATGCAGACGGAGGCTCCGGGCTCGATGTTGCGCGTCAGCGTCGCAGGCGGCGGCTGCTCGGGATTTCAGTATATCTTCGACGTCGACCGCGAGAAGGCGCCCGGCGACATCGTCATCGAGCGCGACGGCGCGACCGTCCTGATCGACGAGGCTTCGCTCGACCTGCTGGAAGGCTGCACCATCGACTTCGTCGACGACCTTGTCGGCCAGTCCTTCCGCATAACCAATCCGAACGCGACCAGCTCCTGCGGCTGCGGCACGTCCTTCGCGCTTTGAGCCCGCCAGACCGACTTCAGGACGCCTGCGCCTGCCGGCGGGCGGCGTTCGCCTCGGCATAGGCCAGCAGCCGGTCGAGATCGTCGCGGGCGATGTCGAAGGTCTCGCCCATCTGTTCGAGCGCGTCGTCGATATCCGCGGCGCTGAAATTCGCCGGTAGCAGCGGCGCAACCGGCGCCGCCTTGAGCGGTGGCAAGCGGTGCGGATAGCTGCGCCCCATCAGGCTGTGGAACGCCATCCCGAGCCCCACCATCGCAAGTGAATCCACACCTACCGGCACGAGCGGGAACAGCGCGCCCCAGGCGCCGACCGCCGGGCCTCCAAGCACCGCCGTCAGTGCGACGGCCCCACCCGGCGGATGCAGGCAGCGCGCCAGCGACATCGCGCCGATCGCCAGCGAGACCGCCAGCGCCGCGGCCAGGGTGGTGTCGGGTACCGTCCAGGCCACGAGCAGCCCGACCGTGGCAGAGATCACATTGCCGCCGACCACCGACCAGGGTTGCGCCAACGGGCTCGTTGGAACCGCGAAGACCAGAACCGCGGAGGCACCGATCGGCGCCACGACCAGAGGGGATTGAGAGGGCAGTACCGTGCCGGTGACAGCCGCCAGCGCGATAGCGGCGAAGGCCCCGGCACAGGCCATTAGCCGCTCGGAGGCGGTCGCTCCCGCAAGAATGGGTTTGAATATCTTCACGCGCCGCAGACTCCCTCGGTCGGCGGCGGCGACCATAGAATAGGCATTTTGCATATTTCAACGGCAATTTGCAGCAAATCACACGTCAGGAATGTTAATTCCTTACGAAAGGCTGTGCCGCCATGCCTGCCGCAGCCCCGGCGAACAACAAAAAAGGCGCCGGGGGCGCCTTTCCGATTGCTTCCGTGCGGCGGACGTCAGTGGGAGTTCGGCGCCCCGCCCTGCTCCAGCCGAATCTCGGCCGCCATCAGCCCCTTCGGCCCGGGTCCGTAGCGCACCAGCACGACCTGCCCCGGGATCAGCTCGACCAGCCCGTAGCGCCGCATCGTCTCCATATGGACGAAGACGTCGGGCGCGCCTTCGCCGGCCGAGACGAAGCCGAAGCCGCGCAGGCGGTTGAACCACTTCACCGTCATCCGCTCGAGGCCGCTGGTCGGCGTGACCTGAACATTGGTGCGCGCGAGCGGCATCTCGGCGGGGTGGCGCGCGGCGGTGGTGTCGATCGACAGCACGCGGACCGCCTGACGGCCGCGCGGCTTCTCGACCGCTTCGAGCACGATATGGGCGCCCTCCGCGATGGCGTTGAAGCCGTCGCGCTTCAGAATGGTGACATGAACGAGGATGTCGGCGCCGCCGTCCTCGGGCACGACGAAGCCGTAACCCTTGCTGACGTCGAACCATTTGACATGGCCGCTGATCTCGACGGTGGCCTCGTTGCCGAGTCCTTCCGGCCCGTCGAGTCGCATCACACGATTGAGCGATTGGATCGGGCCCATCGGTCGCCGCCCGCTCTCACCGAACTCATCGGACATCTGCCGTACACCCCCGCGCGACTGCCTTGATTCGCGCTGTCAGGTTACCATCGCTGCGGAGTCGCGATACAGCCGGCTTTGCGTCATCCACATCCTCGCAGCCATAAAATGGCGCCGGAGCCGGACTTTTTTGCATGGGGCGTGCTCGGCCGACCACGCGATGCCCAAAAGGCAGCAGCGGCGAGCGCCGAAACCAAAAGGCGCAGAGCCTTTTGGGAGAGCCGCCACCTTTATTCCGCCAGCCGCCCCAGCGCCGCCCCGATCTCCGCCCTGACGACCAGATCGGCGATCTCGTCGAGCTCCGTCGGCTCGCGGTTGACGATGACCAGCGTCGCGCCCTGCTTCTTGGCGATGATCGGCAGCGTCGCCGCCGGATAGACCACGAGCGACGAGCCGACGACGAGGAGAAGCTCCGCTTCCAGCGCGAGTTGCTGGGCCCTGCTCATCTTCTCCTGCGGCATCGCCTGCCCGAAGGAGATGGTCGCCGACTTCACCGGGCCGGCGCACATCGTGCAGGCCGGCGGCTCCCCGGTCGCCTCGAAGACCGGACGGATCGCCGCCAGTTCATGGCGCCAGCCGCAGAGCAGGCAGATCGCATAGGTGCCGTTGCCGTGTAGTTCGATCACCTGCTCGTCGGGGACGCCGGAAGCCTGATGCAGCCCGTCGATGTTCTGCGTGATGATGGCGGGCGACCGTCCCTCCGCGACCAGCCGCGCCAGCGCAAGATGGCCGCGATTGGGCGCAGCCCCGGCGAAATGATCGTCCATCACGAATTTGCGCCGCCAGGCCTCGATCCGCGCCTCGCGGCTCTTCACGAAGGCGTCGAAGGGGATGGGCTTGTTGACCATCCAGGGCGATCCGGCGGAGCGGAAATCGGGCACGCCGGATTCCGTCGAGATGCCGGCCCCGGTGAAGCTGAGAATACTGGGGGCACGGTCGAGCAGCGCGTGCAGTTCGTCGATGGCGTCGTTGGTCTCGTCCTGCATCTCGGCTCGCGCTCCCTTGCTCCCGACCGACAGGATATGGCGCGGGGTGCGGCCTCATCCAAGCGCAAGGGCGCCCCGCGCCGCCGCCCGATTGACGTGAAGCCGGCTGCATCCCAATGCTGCCGGCCATGCTCCAGACCTCCGCCGCCGCCCTCAACCCCGACCTGCTCGACACCGCCACCCCGCCCATCCCCGAGGCGCAGGGCTGGGCGCGCGCCTATGACGGGCGCTCGGGCCCGCTGGTCGACCTGTCCCAAGCGGTCCCGGGCTCGCCGCCGCCGGCGGCGCTGCTGGAGCGCCTCAGCGAGGCCGCCCGCTCGCCCGACGCGACGCGCTACGGCCCGATCACCGGCGACATGGCGCTGCGCGAGGCCTATGCGGCCGAAATCTCCCGTCTCTACGGCACGGCGTTCCGGCCGGCGGAGGTCGCGATCACCTCCGGCTGCAACCAGGCTTTCGTGATGACGATGATGGCCGTGGCGAAGGCCGGCCAGAATGTGCTGCTGCCGGCGCCCTGGTATTTCAACCACGAGATGACGCTGCGCATGCTCGGCGTCGAGGCGCGCCCGCTGCCCTGCGACCCTGCCGCCGGCTTCGTTCCCGATGTCGCCACGGCCGAGGCGCTGATCGATGCCGGCACCCGCGCCATCGTGCTGGTGACGCCGAACAATCCGACCGGCGCGATCTATCCGCCGCAGACCATCGCCGCCTTCGCCGCGCTCTGCGCCCGTCGCGGCATCTGGCTGGTGCTGGACGAGACCTATCGCGATTTCCTGCCGGCCGATGCTGGCGCGCCGCATGAGGTCTTCGCGTCAACGCCCTGGCAGGACTCGGTGATCGGGCTCTACAGCTTCTCGAAGGCCTATGCGGTGCCGGGCTGGCGGCTCGGCGCCATCACGGCCGGCGAGCCCGTGATGGCCGAGATCGCGAAGGTGCTCGACTGCGTCCAGATCAGCCCGGTTCGCGCCGGCCAGGCCGCGATCACCTGGGCCATCGAGGGTACGCGCGCCTGGCGCGAGGCCAACCGCGACGAAATCAACGCCCGCGCCGCGCTATTCCGGGCCGCGATGGCGCCGCATAACGGCTGGCAGGTGCTCGCGGCCGGCGCCTATTTCGCCTATGTCGCCCACCCCTTCGCCGGAGTTCCGGCGGCGGCAGTGGTGCGCGAACTGGTTCAGCAGCGCGGCGTGCTCGCCTTGCCCGGCCCCTATTTCGGGCCGGGGCAGGAGCAGCATCTGCGGGTGGCCATCGCCAATGTCGCGGCCGACAGGTTGGGCGAGCTCGGAGACAGGCTGCGCGGATTTTCGATGTAGGGCGCCGTCATTCTCGGGCGAAGCGCAGCGCAGACCCGAGAATCTCTTTCAAGAGATGCTCGGGTCAAGCCCGAGCATGACGCGCGGCACTGACTTCGCCTATCAACGCAGCAGCGCCGCGTAGCGGTCGCGATAAGCCCAGACCAGCAGCCCGCCGAGCACCACCAGGATCACCGCCACGGGCATGCCCTGCGGATTGATCACCAGATGGAAAAGCACGATCACCGCCATCACCGGCGCGATCAGGGCCAGGCCGAGCGCCGGCGCGATGTTGGTCAGCAGGCTGAGCGAACCGACGAGATTGATCGTCTTCAAGAGCGGCCAGAAGAAGCCCGAATTCTGCAGCGCGACCTCAAAGGCGACGCCGCGCTCGCTGGTCGGCGGATGGATCAGGTGGTTGCCGGTCGCCAGCCACCAGAAGCCGTCGACGGCGGAGACGAGGAAAAGCAGCCCGAGCAGGACGCGCGGGACGGTGACGAGAAGAATGGTCTTCATAGGAGGCCCCAGCCTGGAGACGGAAACGCCGGCGCGGCCGATCTGGCCTCGCCTGTTCATGGCTTTGTCGCGGGAACGACCGATCGGGTTCAGGGCGCGTCCGCGCACGCGCTTGTGAGATGCACGGAGGAGGATTTCATGGCCTTCAGGTCCTGTCCATCAACCGCCCGCGAGCCCGACGACCTATGCGCCCTGCCCTGACCCGTCGCATCCTGCTGCAGCTTGCCGGAGTCTCCTCGCTTGCCGCAGCCATGGCCGGTGCCGTCCGCGCCGAGGGCGGCCCGGTCGCGCCGCCGCCCGGGGGCAGCGGCTTTGCCAACAGCACGCCGCTGCGCATCGGCACGGCTTCGCTGCGGGTGCGCGACGTCGAGCGGATGAGCGCCTATTACCGCGACGTGCTCGGCCTTACAGTGCTGGCACGCGGCGAGGCCGGCGTGACTCTGGGCACGGCGGAAGGCGCCCTGCTGATCCTGCAGCCGCGCCCCGGCGCCGGGCTGGAGCCTCCGACGCAGGCCGGCCTGTTCCACACCGCCTTCCTGATGCCGACGCGCAAGGACCTCGCGCGCTGGCTGGTGCATGTCGCCCGCAACCAGACGCCGCTGACCGGCTTCGCCGACCACAGCGTCAGCGAGGCGGTCTATCTCAACGATCCCGAGGGCAACGGCATCGAGGTCTATGCCGACCGCGCGCCCGAGGGCTGGCGCTGGGAGGCAGGCCGCGTCGTGATGGGGACCCAACGCCTCGATGTCGACGACATCCTGTCCCTGACAGACGCTCGCGCGAGCGACTATGCGAACGCGCCGGATGGCCTGCGCATCGGCCATGTCCATCTGCGGGTCGGCGATGTCGCGGCCGGCGACCGCTTCTACCGCGACCTGCTCGGCCTGGAGCCGACCTCGCGCCGCGACACGGCGAGCTTCCTCTCGTCAGGCCGCTATCACCACCATCTGGCGATGAACACCTGGAACAGCGCCGGCACGGGGGCGCGCGATCCATCGCTTACGGGTCTCGACTGGTTCTCGCTGGTGACGGCGAAGGGCGATCTCCTGACCGCCACGCATGAGCGCCTGAAGGCTGCAGGCATCTCAACCAAGCCGGTCTCCGGCGGCTTCGAGAGCGCCGACCCCTGGGGCACGCGCGTCAGGCTGCTGCAGGGCTAGCGATGCGCCGGCGCGTCATCCTCGCCAAGCCGCGCAGCTCCGGGATCCATCATAGGGCTCTGTCGGGGCAGAACAATCGCCCCTGCTTTGTTGCAGGCACTTCACAAGCTCGGATCACGCGATCCCTGTAACGATCTGACGTTACAGGATTTTTCTACATCGTCGCGCCGATCTGCCACGGCACGAATTCAGCATCGCCATAGCCCAGTTCCTCGGACTTTGACTTTTCGCCCGAAGCGATGCGCAGGAGATAATCGAATATCTCCCGGCCCTTCTGCTCCAGCGTCACGCCGTCGAGGACATCGCCGCAGTTGATGTCCATGTCGTCGGTCTGCTTGAGGTACATCGGCGTGTTGGTGGCGAGCTTGACCGAGGGCGTCGGCTTGCAGCCATAGGCCGAGCCGCGGCCGGTGGTGAAGGCGAGGATATTGGCGCCGCCGGCGACCTGCCCCGTCGCCGAGACCGGATCGTAACCGGGCGTGTCCATGTAGACGAAGCCCTTCGACTTCACCGGCTCGGCATAGTGGTAGACGGCGGCCAGCGTCTTGGTGCCACCCTTGGCGGCCGCGCCCAGCGACTTCTCCAGGATCGTCGTGAGCCCGCCGGCCTTGTTGCCGGGCGACGGGTTGTTGTTCATGTCCATGCGGGCGCGGGCGGTGTAGTCCTCCCACCACTTGATGATGCCGACGAGCTTCTCGCCGACCTCGCGGGTCGCGGCGCGGCGCGTCAGCAGATGCTCGGCGCCGTAGATCTCCGGCGTCTCGGAGAGGATCGCCGTGCCGCCATGCTCGACCAGCAGGTCGACCGCCTTGCCGAGCGCCGGATTGGCGGTGATGCCGGAATAGCCGTCGGAGCCGCCGCATTGCAGCGCCAGCATCAGCTCGGAGGCCGGCACCGTCTCGCGCGTGGCGCGGTTGGCGATCGGCAGCATGACCTTGAGTGCCTCGATCCCGGCCGCGACCGCCTTTCGGGTGCCGCCGGTCTCCTGGATCGTCAGCGTGCGGAAGACGTCGCTTTCCTCGACGCCATAGGCGTCCTTCATGCGCTTGATCTGAAAACCCTCGCAGCCCAGGCCGACGACAAGGACCGCCGCCATGTTCGGGTTGCAGGCATAGCCCCAGGTCGTGCGCTTCAGCACCTCGAAGCTTTCGCCATTGTAGTCGATGCCGCAGCCGGTGCCGTGCGTCAGGGCAATCACGCCGTCGACATTAGGGTAGTCGTCGAGCAGGCCGGAACGCTTGACCTCCTCGGCCATGAAGCGCGCGGCCGAAGCCGAGCAGTTCACCGAGGTCAGGATGCCCACGTAATTGCGGGTGCCGGCCCGGCCGTCCTTGCGCCTAAACCCCTGGAAGGTGGCCTGCTGCTCGACCGGCAGCACGAATTCCGGCTTCGCCTCGGCGCAGAAGGCATAGTCGCGCTCGAAGGCGTGGAAGCCGGTATTATGCTCGTGCACCCATTCGCCGGGCGGGATGTAGACGGTGGCGAAGCCGATGATCTGGCCGAATTTGCGGATGGGCTCGCCGGTCGCGATCGGCGCCAGCGCCATCTTGTGCCCGCGCGGAATGCGCTTCAGGGCCGTGACGCCGGCCGCCGTCACGCCCACATCGATCGGATCGACGGCGACCGCGACATTGTCGGCGGCGTTGAGCTTCAGGGTACGCGGCGGGATCGCTTTGTCGAGCATGGGATCGTGACCACTGGCTTCCGGGCCCCCACGACGGCCGCGGCGGCACGCCAAGACATGCGCTTCCTCCAGCTTTTTTTCAATCGTTTGAAGGAAAGGCTGTCCGCTGGCGCCTGGATCGCCAGTTGGCCTGTCGGGCGCCGCCGCGGCGTTACCATTTGCTAACTAACGAAGCGGAACCATCGGCGCGGGTAGCAGAGCGGTAACCGTTGCAGCTCCAGACTGCCGCCGTCGCAGGTCCGCGCGGCCGATGCCCCTCGCCGCATTCCCGGCCAGCCGGGAAACCGGGGCGCTTCCGGCTGCGATGCGTTCCCGGCCGAACATTATCGACGAAACCGGGAAGTCCTGAAGATGTTTTCGAGGCGCGGATTGATATTGGGCTCGCCGGTGCTCCTGGCCGCCGCTCCGGCTGCCGCACAGCCTGTCGACCAACGGGCCGATCTTCAGGACATCACCGGGCGCGGCAGCCTCCGGGTCACCGTTCCGAACTTCGACTCACGACCGTTCTTCAGCGCCGTGAGCAACCGGCTCGAAGGCCTGGACATCGATCTCGCGCAGGCCATCGCATCCGAACTCGCGGTCGAGGCCGCCTTCGACCGCAGCCCCACAAGTTTCAACGAAGCGGTTCAGCTCGTGGCGCGGGGCGATGCCGATCTCGCCATCTGCAAGCTGAGCCGGACGCTGCCGCGCGCCCGCATCATCGGCTATTCCCGCCCTTACGCGCAGCTCAACCACGGGCTGCTGACGCACCGCGTCCGCTTCGCCGCGGTAGCCCGCGGCCGCGACATGACGGAGGTCATCCGCAACTTCGAGGGCGAACTCGGCGTGATCGGCAATTCCTCCTTTGCGGATTTCGCCGGCCGGAATTTTCCAAAGGCGCGCCTGCAGCGCTTCGACACCTGGTCCGGGATGATCGACGCCATCCGCAGCGGCAACATCGATGCCGCCTATCGCGACGATTTCGAGATCAAGCGCCTTCTGGTCGAAGACCCGTCGCTGACGCTTGTCGCACGCTCGGTCACGCTGACGGACCTCACCGACACGCTCGCCATCGGCATCAGGCCCGACGCGCCGCAGCTCGCCGCCTTCGTCGACCTGTTCCTGGAGCTCGCGCATTCGGCCAAGCCGCTGAGCGGCGACGACCTGCTCGCCCGCTACCGCAAGACGACGGGTCTCTAGGCCATGACCGCAGCAAGCGACACTCAAGCCGCAGCGCCGATCCCGGCCTGGGCGAGGCTCTCCAAGATCCTGCGTTCGCCGCTGACGGTCGTCGCCTTCATCATCGGCGGCGTGCTCTGCGGGATCTATTTCCCAGCCTTTTCCAAGGCGCTGGCGCCGATCGGCAGCACCTATCTCAACCTCCTCAAGATGGTCGTGCTGCCCTTCATCGTCTCGTCGGTCATCTTCTCGATGAGGTCGATGGTCCGCGACCCGCAATCGGCGACCTACCTGGTGAAGGTCGCGGGTGCCGTCACCGTCGTGTCCTTCCTCGCGGTCGCCATCGCCGGCGCGCTGACGCTCGCCATCAAACCCGGCGAGATCAACGACCAGCAGTCGCGCATCGAGCTCGGCAAGGTTCTCAACAGCCAGGGCCCGGTGGCGACCGATCTGCAGATGACGCTTGCGCCCGTGGCCGAGAACGCCGCGGCGCCGAGCCCCTTCGCCAACATCCTCGACCTCGTGCCGAGCAACGTCTTCAGCGCGCTTTCCAGCGGCGACACGATCAAGGTCCTGCTGTTCTGTCTGCTCTTCGGCCTGGCGGTCGGGCATGTCCCGCAGGCGGTGTCGTCCAGCCTCGCCGATGCGCTCGACACGGTCTATCGCGCCTGCATCATCCTGACCCACTGGTTCAACGTGCTGCTGCCCTTCGCGTCCTTCGCGATGATCGCCGACCAGACCGCCTCGATCGGCATCGAGCCGCTGCGGCTGATGATCGACTTCCTGATGGTGCTGGGGCTCGCGACGCTCGTCTTCATGGCGCTGTCGATCTTCGTCATCGCGTCCCGCTCGCGCACCAGCCTGTGGACGACGCTCAAGGCCCATCAGCCGGTCCTGATGATGGCGATCGCCACCCGCTCCAGCGTCGCCTGCATTCCGTGGATCATCGATCTGCTGAGCGAGAGGCTGAGGTTCAACCGCGTCGTCGTCGAATTGCTGGTGCCGCTCCAGATCGCCCTGATCCGCGCCGGGCCGATCATGCTCTATGTCTGCGGCACGATCTTCATCGCGCAGCTCTACGGCCGTCCGCTCGGCCTCGGCGAGCTCGCCCTCGTCGGCGTCGCCTCGGTCCTGATCGGCCTGACCACGGCCGGCATGTCGGGAATCGTGGTGCTATCGCAGATGGCGATCCTCTGCGGCTATCTCGGCCTGCCCTTCGAGGCGGCCTTCGCCCTGTTCCTGGCGGTCGACTCGCTCAGCGATACGCTGCGCACGCTGACCATCGTCTCGACCACAGCAGCAGCGACCGCGGCAATCGCGCCGTGCGACGACGGTCTGGCGGCGAGACATCACGAGCCGGCTGAAGCGACTTCCAGAGCTGCCTGAGCACGCTGAAGGCGCATCGCGGACTGCAAAGCCGAACAAAAAAGCCCGGCCTTGCGGCCGGGCTCGAACTGTCGGAGGGGGGAGCCCGCCGTCAGGCGGCAGGCCCGCGCCTCACTTGGCGGCCGGAGTGGCCTTGGCGACGATGCCCTCGAACGGCTTGTAGGCGTCCTTGGCGAGCGAAGCGTAGAGCTCGCCCATCTTGGTCGCCTGGGCGACGGCGCCCTCGAAAGCGGTCTTGACGTAGTCGGCCTGGATCTCGAGCGCCTTGTCGAAGGTCTTGACGCCGGCGAGCTTCTCGAGGGTCGCGGTGCCGGCCTCGAAGGACTTCTTGGCATAGTCGGTCGCCTCGACGGCGATGGTCTGCACGCCCTTGGAGGTCGCGCCGAAGGCCTTCAGGGCCGCGTCGACGTTGTCCTTGGAGGCTTTCTGGATCGTCTCGAACTGCTGGATCATGTTGTTTCTTCCCTCGGCACTGGGTGCCGCCTCTGTAGGCGAGCCTTACGGCCCGGTTCAGCGCCCCAAGGCCAGATGAATAGGGTTCACCAACGGGACTGCGCGTATATTGTGCAACGCAACATGAATGTCAAGGACGCGCTGCACTGCATCAGACGCATGGTCACGTCCGCAGGGTCGACCGAGATCGATCGCATTTTAACGGCTCCGTAACCGCACCGTCCTAACCTCCTCCACTGTGTCCCATATGCCACGTCGCAGGGCGTGTCCGGGGACCGGGACGTGAGTTCTGGTTGAGGCGAGTTGCATGGTTTTCAGTTGCGTTGATTTCCGGCGCGCGCGCGTTCGCGCCGTCGTCGGCATGATCGGCATTGTCGCGGTCGCCATCGCGGCGGTTGCCTCACCGGCCGAGGCGGCGCGCAAGAAGAAGCGCCCTGCCGGCGGCGGCTACGCGCCGCCCTATGCGGCGATGGTCGTCGACGCGAGGACCGGCCGCACCTTGCACGCGGTCAACGAGGATGCGCCGCGCATCCCCGCCTCCATCACCAAGGTCATGACGATCTATCTGCTGTTCGAGCAGCTGGAGCGCGGCCGCCTTTCGATGAACTCGGAGCTGTCGGTCTCGTCCCACGCCTCCCGGCAGGAACCCTCCAAGATCGGCCTCAGGCCCGGCGAGACGATCACGGTGCGGGACGCGATCCTCGCCCTCATCACCAAATCGGCCAATGACGTCGCGATGGTGGTCGCCGAGAACGTCGGCGGCTCGGAAGAAGAGTTCGCCCGCTTGATGACGGCGCGAGCCCGCTCGCTCGGCATGGGCCGCACCACCTTCTACAACCCGCACGGCCTGCCCCATAACCCGCCGAACATCACCACGGCGCGCGACCTGACGATCCTCGCCCGCGCCATCCAGGAGCGCTTCCCGCGCCACTATCCGATGTTCTCGACGCGCGTGTTCAACCACGAGAAGGGCAATTTTCGCAACCACAACAGGCTGCTCGGCCGGATCGAGGGCGTGGACGGCATCAAGACCGGCTATACCCGCCTCTCCGGCTTCAACCTGATGACCTCGGCCAAGGCCGACGGCCGCCATGTCGTCTCGATCGTGCTCGGCGGCCGCTCCGGCGCCTCTCGCGACAAGATCATGGCCGATCTCGTCGTCGCCAACCTGCCGAAGGCCGCGACCAGCGGCCGTGCCTCGACGATGGTCGCCGAGATCCCGGAGCCGGTCGATCGGCCGCAGGAACTCCAGCGCCCGGCCCCGGTCGTGACCGCCGCCGTGGCAGAGCCGTCGCCCGCACCGGCGCCGATGCCCGTGCCGCGCCCGCGCATCGAGGCCGAAGCTCCGCTCCCGGCCGTCGCCCGCGCCTATGCACCGGTCCCGACCACGACGCCGACCGCTCCGCCGCGCCCGGTCAATGTCGGCGGCCCGCCGCTGCAGATTTCCGGCATGCGCCCGGTCACCGCGACCACGACGCCCTCTGCCATGCGCTGGTCGATCGGCGCTCCCGCGGCCGACGCCAAGGTGCTGCGCCCGCCGGCCAATGTCGACGTCACCTCCTCGATCGCCAAGGTCGCGGAGCCTGAGGAGCGGCCGGCCGTCACGCTCGCCGAGCTGAAGGCTCCCGCCGCTTCCGCCCAGGCCGCTGCTCCTGCCCCCGTTGCAAGGGCTCCGGAAGCCGGCACCACCACCATCGCCAAGCTTGCCGAGAGGGCGCCCGAGCCGGCGCGCGCCAGCGAGAGCCGTCCGGCCGTCGCCACCAGCAAGTGGGTCATCCAGCTCGGCGCGACCGACGACGAGGCCAAGGCCAAGGACATCCTGGCCCGCGCCCGCGCCAAGGCGGCCGGCCCCCTCGCCGATGCCTCGGGCTTCACCGAGAAGGTCGAAAGGGGCGGATCGACGCTGTTCCGCGCCCGCTTCGCCGGCTTCGAGGAGTCCAAGGACGCCCAGAACGCCTGCGCCAGGCTCAAGCGCGACGGCTTCGCCT
The DNA here is from genome assembly GCF_001429395.1 of Allobosea sp. Root381. Lineage (GTDB taxonomy): Bacteria > Pseudomonadota > Alphaproteobacteria > Rhizobiales > Beijerinckiaceae > Allobosea. The sequence goes on along the minus strand of NZ_LMJT01000006.1, from coordinate 53,248 downwards.
GCTTCGCCACCCGCGGCTGACGGACAAGGACAAGGAACGCTGCCATGTCGTACCAGACCTCCTCCCTGTTCCCGGCCGGAACCTCACTTCAGAAGGACGTCCTTGGCCTGGTTGACGCGAGCGGCAAGACCGCTGGTGCCCCCGGCATCCGGGTGGATGCGCTTCATCAGGGCTCGATGGGCCTCGCGGATCGCCTCCTCGCCCGCCCCCGGCTGAAGCCCCAGGATCTCGTAGGCCTCCTGATGCGACATCGCGCCCGTGCCCGGCGCGCGGCCCTGCCCCGCGTCGCGGTGACGATCAGCGTCTTCACGCCAGCCGGGCGACCGGCGGTCGAGATATGCCTCTAGCAGGCGGGCTCCGTCAGGATCCTGCGCCAGGCATTCGCGCATCAGCGCGCCGATCTCCGGAAGCGCCAGCTCGTCGAGCCTGCGCCCGGCGAAACTCCCGCCGCTGACCGTTCCGGTCATCTCCCCGCTGTCATGGTCGAGTTCCATGGCGAGCAGCACGGACGTCACCTTGGAGCGGGCGCCGGGCGTGGCGGTGGTGTCCTGGCCCCAGGGAAAGCGTATCCCACCCGGCCCGGTCGCGCTCCAGCCGAGCAGCCAGGCGCCGATCCCGCCGACGAACAGCGCCATGTCCATGCGGCCGCGCATCATCAGCAGCCCGGCGACGCCGAGCGAGAGCACGCCGCCGCCGCTCTTCATGACCTTGGCCAGCGACTTCGGATTGGTGCCGGCGAAGAGCTTCGACACCCACCAGACCAGCAGGACGGCGGCTAGCCCATAGAGCAGCGTCAACGGCGGTCTCCATCCATCGCCCCAAGCAGCCCACGGACAGCGGGGCTCGCACCGGCAAGCTTCAACATCGCCTCGCGCCCGCCCGCGGCATAGGCGGCAGCGCCGCGCAGCAGCTCGAGCAGCGACTGCGGCGCGTTCACATCGAAGCGCGCATGCGCCCCGCCGGTGAGGCGCGCGATCGAGGCGAAGGCAGCGCTCGCCGCCGGATCATGCCCCTCCTGGAAGAGGAAGCCGCGAATGCCGCGCAGGCCGAGCTCGCCGGCGAGCGCCGCAAGCGCATCCGGCTCCTCCTCCATCGCGTCGCCGACGAGGACGAAAGCCCGGATCGGCACGGCTTTCGCTTCGTCGCGGACATGCTTCAGCACCCGCGCGATCTGGGTCTGGCCGCCCTCGCAGGCGATTCCGGCCATCAGTCCGTTGAGCCGTCGCGGCTCGCCGATCCAGCCGGAGGCGCGGCATTCGCCAAGGCCCCGGAAATAGACGAGTTGCACCGCGAGCCCGCCGCTCGTCGCGGCGATCTCGAACATCCGCGCCTGCAGCGAGCAGGCGAGATCCCAGGTCGGCTGGCGGCTCATTGTCGCGTCGAGCGCGAAGACGAGCCTGCCCGCCTGCCCCGTCGCCAGCGGCACGAGCTGTTTCGCAGCCCCCAGGAAGCGCTCGATCTCGCCCGGCGCGGACTGCGCGCTCACACCCTTGCCGGCACTCTTGTCCAGCGCCCTGTCGGTCTTGTCGCTCATGCCTCTGATATTGGCCATCGCCGGGACATTTGCTACCCGTCGCGGCAGGAACTCCCGTTCCTTCCAGCCCTCATCCTGAGGAGCCACGGCACGCGGCGTCTCGAAGGATGCTTCAGATGTCTCTCCCGAGCCTTCTGGGCCATCCTTCGAGACGCGCTCTGCGAGCGCTCCTCAGGATGAGGGCTGTGGGAGAGCGAGCGAACGAGAAGGTGAAGCCCATGACCGGAATCGCGGTGTTCGAGACGGTGTCCGCGATGCGGGCCGCGGTAGCCGGTTGGCACGTCGCCGGCGAGAAAGTCGGGCTCGTGCCGACCATGGGCGCGCTGCATGAGGGCCATATCGCGCTGGTGAAGGAGGGGCAGCGCCATGCGAGGCGCGTGATCGTCTCGATCTTCGTCAACCCGACGCAGTTCGCGCCGCATGAGGATTTCAAGAAATACCCCCGCACCTTCGACGACGACTGCGCCAAGCTCGTCGCCGCGGGCGCCGACGCGGTCTTCTTCCCGTCGGTCGAGGAGATGTACCCGGCCGGCTTCGCGACCCGGGTGCTGCTGCTCGGTCCCGCTGCCGCCGGCCTCGACGACCGCTTCCGGCCGACGCATTTCGAGGGCGTCGCGACGATCTGCTGCAAGCTGTTCACGCAGTCCCGCGCCGACTTCGCGGTGTTAGGCGAGAAGGACTACCAGCAGCTCAAGGTCGTGACGCGCATGGCCGCCGATCTCGACCTCGGCATCCGCATCGTCCCGCTACCGACCTTCCGCGAGCGCGACGGCCTCGCCATGTCCTCGCGCAACCGCTACCTCTCGCCGGAGGAGCGCGCGCTCGCACCGATGCTGCACAGGGTCATGCAGGCGCTCGCCGGCCGCATCCGCAACCGCGACGACCTGTTCCGGGCGGTAGCGGACGCGCAAGGCGAGATCATCTCCGCCGGCTTCGAGCTCGACTATCTGGAGGCCCGGCACGCCGAGACCCTGGCGCATGTCACGTCGCTCGCCGACGGGCCGATCAGGATTCTGGTCGCGGCGAGGATCGGCGCGACGCGGCTGATCGACAATATCGCGGTCTGAAGGCGCGATCTTAAAGCAGCCCCAGCCCTGCGAGCTCGCGCCGCATTTCCTCCGGCATCTCGCCGAAACCGCTGCCGCGATCGGCCAGATCGCGCGGCGCGTCCTCGGCCTGCAGGTAGCGCCAGCCCTGGAATGGCCGGAACGGGCGCGGCTCCACAGGCACCAGCACCGGCTCCATCACGAGATGGCAGCGGCCGATGCCCTCGCCGTCGGTGAAGGGGCGGATGTCGGTCAGGCGCTGGCGGGCCGAGATCTGGCCCTTGATCACCCAATAGAGCGAGCCGCCCGCGACGATCTCCTCGATGCGCTTGGGCACCATGCGGGTGGTGTGGAGCTGCTCCTGCGGCTCGCCGGCGCGGCGGCGCTGCGCCATGCGCTGCGCGATCCAGCCCTCGAGATCGCTGATCGATTCCGCGCCGACGCAGAGCTTGAGCAGATGTAGCGGCATGGGCGGCAACCTACTGCGGCAGGCGCAACCAGACCAGCGCCTGCCGCGCTTCTCCACAGATGTGAGGCACCGCCGGAGCATGACGCGCGGGACTGCGCTATCAATGCCAAAAGCACGGAGACTCTCATGCGCGGACTTTCGGGCAAGGCCTTCCTCGTCACCGGCTCCTCCAACGGCATCGGCCACGCCATGGCGCAGCGCCTCATCGAGGAAGGCGCCAAGGTGCTGGTCCATGGCCGGAACCGGGACGAGGTCGAGGCCGTCAGTCGAGAGCTCGGAGACGCTGCCCAGGGCACGACCGGCGACCTCGCCGATCCAACGACGCCGCAGGCGCTCGTCGATGCCACGGTGGGCGCCTTCGGCCGCATCGACGGGCTGGTCAACAATGCCGGGATCTACCCGCGTGGGATCATCGGCGAGACCACGGCCGACTTCTTCGACCATGTGTTCGCGGTCAACACCCGCGCGCCCCTCCTCTGCGCCGAGGCCGCGATCCGCGCCTTCCGCCGGCAGAAATCGAGCGGCTCCATCGTCACCGTCGGCTCGATCAACGCCTGGTGCGGACTGTCGAACCTGACCGTCTATTCGATGTCGAAGGGCGCGCTGATGACGATGACGCGCAACCTCGCCGACGCGCTCGGCCCCGAGCGCATCCGCGTCAACCAGCTCAATGTCGGCTGGACCTTCACCGAAAACGAGGACGCCACCCAGCAGCGCGAGGGCCGCAAGCCCGGCTGGCAGAATTCGCTGCCCCTCCGCCACGCCCCGACCGGGCGGATCATGCAGCCCACCGAGATCGCCGCCCACACCGCCTTCTGGCTCGCGGATGAGAGCGCGCCGGTGTCGGGGCAGGTCTACGAGGTCGAGCAGTTCCCGGTGATCGGGCGCGGATGAACGACGCTGCCCTCGCTCCCTTCGCGCCCTGGCTCGCCCGGTGGAAAGCCGTCGTCGACGGTCAGCCGATCACGACGCCCGCCAGCCGCCTGCTTCCGGTCAGGCAGCGCGGCGCGCCCGCCATGCTGAAACTGACGGACTCCGAGGACGAACGGCAGGGCCACCGGCTGCTCGAATACTGGAACGGCGATGGCGCCGCGCGCCTGCTCTCCCGCAGCGACGACGGCAGCGCCATGCTGATCGAACGCGCCACGGGCTCCCGCTCGCTCTCAGCCATGGCCCGCAATGGCTACGACGACGAAGCGACCGCGATCCTCTGCGACGCGATCGCCGCCCTGCACAAACCGCACGGTTCTGCGCCGGCCGGGCTGATCCCGCTCGAGACCTGGTTCCGCGAACTCTTCCCGATGGCGGCCAGCCGCGGCGGCGCCCTGGCGCACTCCGGCTCCGTGGCGCGCGAGGTCCTGGCGACGCAGCAGGAGATCGTACCGCTGCACGCCGATTGCCACCATGACAACGTGCTGGATTTCGAAGGACGCGGCTGGCTCGCCATCGATCCGAAATGCGTGATCGGTGACCGGGCCTTCGAATACGCCATCCTGTTCTGCGACCCGGATCTCGCCGATCCCCAGCCGCCTGTCGCCGTCGCACCGGGCGTCTTCGAGCGCCGGCTGGAGATCGTGCTGGAGAGATCGGGGCTGGAGCGCGGGCGACTGCTGTGCTGGATCATCGCCTGGTGCGGGCTCTCGGCCGCATGGTTCCTCGGCGACGACGATCCGCTTGCCGAGATCAACCTGACGGTCATGGCGAAAGCGATCGCCGCGCTCGATGACTGAATCAAAAAGCGAAGAACCGCCTGCAAGCGATTCCGCCGATTTGACTATTCCCCCAGCACCACCACCTTCGCGCCTTCCGCCACTTGCGAGCCCGGCTCGCCCACGACCTCGCTGACGGTGCCGTCGCGCGGGGCGGTGAGCACATGCTCCATCTTCATCGCCTCGACGATGGCGAGGCGCTGGCCCTTCGTCACCGGCTCGCCGGGCGCGACGAAGACGGCGACGAGCTTGCCGTGCATCGGCGCCTTGACGACGCCGCCGGAGCCCGCCGCCGCGTCGAGATCGACGGCGAAGGGATCGAACAGCGAGACCGTCGTCTGGCGCCCGCGATGAAGCGCGAAATAACTGCCCGGTCCTGCCTCGGCGAGGGTGATCTCATGCTCGCCCTCGCCGATGTCGTGGCCGGGCACGCTGACCCGCGCGCCCGCCTCATGCCATTCGATCTGCGCATCGACACGCTCGCCATCGACCGAGAGCGGCAGCCCCAGGGGCGGGCGCGGCATCAGCGAGAACACGTCGGCCTCGAGCCAGGGCGAGCGATGCTCGCCCTCGGCCCGCTCCGAGGCCAGGTTCAGCCCGGCGAGCTGGCGCTCCTCCTCGAGCTGGAGCGCGGCGGCCGCCACCGCCGCGGCGTCGAGAGGCTGCGGCTCGGCCCCGAGCGCCGCAAGGTTGCGCTCGATGAAGCCGGTGTCGAATGTGCCTTGGCGAAACCCCTCCGCCTCGGTCAAAGCCTTGAGGAAGGCGAGATTCGTGCGCGGGCCTGCGACCAATGTCTCGCCCAGCGCCTCGCCGAGCCGGTCCAGCGCTTCGGTCCGCGTCGCGCCATGGGCGATCACCTTGGCGATCATCGGGTCGTAGAAGGGCGTCACCGTATCGCCGGCCTCGACACCGGTATCGATGCGGATGTCGTCGTCATCGGGAAACTGCAGCGCCCAGAGCTTGCCGGTCGAGGGCAGGAAGCCCTTCTCCGGGTCCTCGGCATACAGCCTCGCCTCGACGGCGTGACCGGTCGCGGTGACGTCCGCCTGCGAGAAGCCGAGCGGCTCGCCAGCCGCGACCCGCAACTGCAGTTCGACCAGATCGAGGCCCGTGATCGCCTCCGTCACCGGATGCTCGACCTGCAGCCGCGTATTCATCTCCATGAACCAGAAGCCGTCGGCTCTGAGCCCCTCGCGCCCGTCGGCGATGAACTCGACCGTGCCTGCGCCGACATAGCCGACGGCCTTCGCCGCTTCCGTCGCCGCCTTGCCCATCGCGGCCCGGACCTCCGCCGTCATGCCCGGCGCCGGCGCCTCCTCGATCACCTTCTGGTGGCGCCGCTGCAGCGAGCAGTCGCGCTCGTAGAGATGGACGACATTGCCGTGACTGTCGCCGAACACCTGGATCTCGACATGGCGCGGCGCCAGCACGTATTTCTCCACCAGCACGCGGCCATCACCGAAGGCGTTCTCGCCCTCGCGCTGCGCGCTCGCCAGGGCCTCATCGAAATCTTCCGGCCGCTCGACCTTTCTCATGCCCTTGCCGCCTCCGCCGGCAACGGCCTTGATCAGCACGGGGTAGCCGATGCGACGCGCCTCGCTGCGGAGGTGATCGGCGCCCTGCTCGGCCCCGTGATAGCCCGGCACCACCGGGACGCCCGCCTTCTCGACCAGCGCCTTGGCGGCGTCCTTGAGGCCCATGGCGCGGATCGCCGAGGCCGGCGGCCCGACGAAGACGATGCCGGCCGCCGCGCAGGCCTCGGCGAAATCCGCATTTTCGGAGAGGAAGCCGTAGCCCGGATGAATGCAGGCAGCGCCGGCCTGCTTCGCGACGGCCAGGATCTTCCCGGCGTCGAGATAGCTCTCCCGCGCCGGCGCAGGCCCTATCGCATAGGCCTCGTCGGCCATCTGCACGAACAGCGCCTCGGCATCGGCTTCGGAATGGACCGCGATGGTGCGTAAGCCCAGCCGGCTTGCCGTGCGGATCACCCGGCAGGCGATCTCGCCGCGATTGGCGATCAGGATGGAGGGCAGTTTGGCAGCGATCGACATGGGTGGCGGTCCTCGAAGGCGTGCCGCCTTTATAGCCCGGCCGCCTGCCCTGTCGCCGCCTTATCCTGCACAGGCAGATCGGCAGGCTTCGCCCGCAGCGAGCGCCAGATCGCCCATGTCGCCTGGAAGCAGATGCCGGCGACGACGACGTCGAAGAGATATTCCGGCCAGCGCACCGGCGCGACGCGCGCCGCGAGACCGACCAGCGCGAACCCGGTCGTTGAGATGACGTCGTTGCGCGAGGACAGCCAGGTCGCCTTGATGACGGGATTGTCCTCGCCCCGGAAGCGCCAGAGCACTCCGACGATCAGCACCGCGACGACGATGGCGCTGGCGGCCGAGAAGCCGAGCATCCAGACCTCGATCGGCCGCGGCGTAATGATCTTGGAGGCGAGGTCGTAGAGCGTGTGCAGTCCAGCCGCCGCCATGACGGCGCCGATCGCCAGCGCCGCCACACGCTCGGCCCGCGCATCGCGGCCGAAGACCACCGCCGCGATGCCGTAGAGCAGGACGTCATAGACCCAGTCGACGCCGTCCTTGAAAAGCTGGGCGTTGCCGACCGCGAGCGCCCAGAGCACGACCGCGATGGCGAAGATCAGGATGCCGAGCGCGATGCCCCAGATGGTGAGGGTGTAGGCGCGGGCGACGGAAGGATGAGTGGTTGCGGGGCTTTCGTCTGCCTGCGTCATGCCAATCCCCGAGCGTCATCCCGGACAAGCGGCGAAGCCGCGCCGATCCGGGATCCATGCCTGAAGCGTTCCGGCATGGATCCCGGGTCTACGCTGCGCTACGCCCGGGACGACAGGCAAGCGGGATGTACCCTCACCCACGCCCGACGAAGGGCGCGTTCGTCGCCATCACGGTCACGAACAGCACGTTCGCCTCCGGCGGCAGGGCGGCCATGTGCAGCACCGTCGTCGCGACGTTGTCGACGTCCATCACCGCCTCGACCTTGATCGAGCCGTCGGCCTGCGGCACGCCCGTCGTCATCCGGCGCGCCATCTCGGTGAGTGCATTGCCGATGTCGACCTGCCCGACGGCGATGCCGTATTTGCGGCCGTCCAGCGAGGCGGTCTTGGTCAGGCCGGTGATGGCGTGCTTGGTCGCGGTATAGGCGACCGAGTTCGGCCGCGGGGCGTGCGCCGAGATCGAGCCGTTGTTGATGATGCGACCGCCCTGCGGCTGCTGGTCCCGCATCGCCTTGAAGGCTTCCTGCGTGCACAGGAACGGGCCGGTCAGGTTGGTGTCGACGACCTTCTGCCAGTCCTCGAGCGAGAGGTCCTCCAGCATGATGCCGCCCGGCGCATTCACGCCGGCATTGTTGAACAGGACGTCGACGCGGCCGAAGGCCTCCTTGGTCTTGGCGAACAGGTTCGCAACCGAAGCCTTGTCGGTCACGTCGGTCGGCACCGCGAGAACCTGGGCCGCCGGCGCGCCGGACAGCTGCGCGGTCTCCTCCAGCGCATCCTTGCGGCGCCCGGCCAGCACGGTGCGGTAGCCGTCCTTCAGGAAGGCGAGCGCCACGGCCCGTCCGACTCCCGAGCCGGCTCCGGTGATGATGGCGACCTTGTTGTGCGACGGCATGGCGTATCCTCTGGTTTCTTCTCGGCTAAACCGTTTCAGTTCGGTGCCGGCGACCATAGCAGCGGCGCCGCCGGACGGAACAGCATTTCGCCGCGCTCCACGGCGATTTCGCCGTCCCGCGTGCTTTAGAAACCGTGAGTTGCCAAGATGCGGCAGCGCTCTACTCTCGCCGGAAATGGGAAACCGACGCATGACCGATCCGACCCGCCGCCATCTGCTCGTCGTCGCCGGCGCCGCCATCGCCACGCCCGCGCTGGCGCAGCAGCCCGGCCATGAGCATCACGGCGGCCATTACGAGCGCCTGAACCAGCCCGGCCGCATCGAGAAGCCCGAGCTCGCGGCCAGCCAGAACGTCTTCGATTCGCCCGTTCCCAAGGCCGCCGATCCCGGACGCTGGAGCGCGAAGGCCTTCCTGCCGATGCCGCGCTCTGAAATGGCCTGGGCGGCGGCCCATGAGGACCGCATGCACATCGTCGGCGGCTATGCCGAACAGCGCGTCGACCGGCCCTATCACCATGTCTACGAGCCCAAGGCCGACCGCTGGAGCGACGCCGCTCCCCTTCCGCTCGGTGCCAACCATGTCGGCGTCGCCTTCCTCGACGGCAAGCTTTACGCCATCGGCGGCTTCCTCGACCAGAACCGCAGGCCGCATCCGCGCTGCTTCGTCTGGGACCCGGCGGCCGACCGTTGGAGCGAGATCGCCGCCCTGTCCCGCCCCGTCGGCTCGGCCGCGGTCGTCGGCCTGAACGGCGTCCTGCACGTCATCGGCGGCGCGATCGGCAACACCACCGAGTCCAAGCGCTCGGTCGATTGGCATCTTGTCTACGACCCCAAGGGCGACCGCTGGAGCGAGCGCACCCCGATGCCGACGGCGCGCGACCACACCGGCACGCTGGCGATCGGCAAGCTGATCCATGTCATCGGCGGGCGCGTCGACAGCTTCCACACCAATTCGAACCTGCACCACGCCTACGACCCGGCGACCGACCGATGGGCGCCGCGCAACCCGCTTCCGACCGCCCGCTCGGGCCATGGCGCGGTGCTCTATCGCGGCAAGGTGTTCGTCATGGGCGGCGAAGGCACGAACCGCGTCTTCGGCCAGATGGAGGCCTATGACCCGGCGACGGACGGCTGGGAGCAATACGCCCCGATGATCACGCCGCGCCACGGGCTGGGCGCGGCGCTGGTCGGCGACGCGATCCACGTCGCCGGCGGCGGCCCGGTCATGGGCGGCGGCGTGCAGAGCGCCGTGCATGAGGCGTTCGTGTTGGGGTGACCGTGCCCCCTAATCAATCATCGTTTCGACGAAAAGCTCCGGGTCGGCCCAGAATTCGCGCATGATCCTGAAATGCTCGGTCTCTTCGACGCGGATGGGATCGAGCCCGTATTTCGTAAGCCCCAGCAGGGTGGCACCCGGATAGGCCATCAGCATCGGCGCATGTGTTGCGATGATCACCTGGCAATGCCCCAGCCGGTCCATCCGGCGCAGCAGCTTCAGGAACTCGATCTGGCGGGAGGGCGACAGGGCCGCCTCCGGCTCGTCGAAGATGAACAGCCCCTGTCTCTGACAGCGCTCCTCGAAAAAACGCAGGAAGCCTTCCCCATGCGAATGAGACAGGAAATCCGGCGCAATCGGGCCACCAGCCTCATCGAGATAGCGCGCCACCGAAAAGAAGGTTTCGGCCTTGAAAAACCAGCCATTGGTGATCTTTGGAAGCCAGCTCGCCCTAAGCGCGATGGCCAGCCGCCCGCCCATCGCCTCGATCGCCTGCGAATGATCGACGGGACGATAGCCCTTCCCCCCACCGGCCTCGTCATAACCGGCCAGCGAGGCGATACCTTCCAGCAGCGTCGATTTCCCCGTCCCGTTCTCTCCGACGATGATTGTAATCGCCTTCTCGAATGAAACCTCGAACGCGTTACGCAGGAAGGGCAGGCAGAATGGATAGGCATCTGCGTCCTCGACTGCATTCGGATCGAGCCAGACGCGCTTGAGATAGGGCGCTGGCAGGCGGCTCGCGCGTGCTTTCATAGTCTCCCCGAGCATGGTGATGCACGGCGGGACTTAGGAGCCGTGCAAAGCGCTGTCGATAAGCTGGGAGCAACACGGCGAGTGCCCGGCGCACGACCTTCGGAACGAAGCACTCACATCCGGAACACGCCGAACCGCGTCTCAGGCGCCGGCGCGTTGAGGCAGGCGGAGAAGGCCAGCGCCAGCACGCGCCGGGTTTCCGAGGGCAGGATGATGCCGTCGTCCCAGAGGCGCGCCGTGGCGAAATAGGGCGAGCCTTCATCCTCGTATCTCTCGCGGATCGGCGCCTTGAAGGCCTCCTCCTCCTCAGCACCCCAGCTCTTGCCGTCGGCCTCGATGTTGTCGCGGCGCACGGTCGCGAGCACGCTCGCAGCCTGCTCGCCGCCCATCACCGAGATGCGCGAATTTGGCCAGGTGAACAGGAAACGCGGGCTGTAGGCGCGCCCGCACATGCCGTAATTGCCTGCGCCGAAGGAGCCGCCCACCAGCACGGTGATCTTCGGCACCCGCGCCGAGGCGACCGCGGTCACGAGTTTCGCCCCGTCCTTGGCGATGCCGCGCGTCTCGACGTCGCGGCCGACCATGAAGCCGGTGATGTTCTGCAGGAAGAGCAGCGGAATGCGCCGCTGGCAGCAGAGCTCGATGAAATGCGCGCCCTTCAGCGCACTTTCAGAGAACAGGATGCCGTTATTGGCGATGATGCCGACCGGCATGCCGTGGATGCGGGCGAATCCGGTCACCAGCGTCGTGCCGTAGAGCTTCTTGAACTCGTCGAACTCGGAGCCGTCGACGAGGCGCGCGATGACCTCGCGGATGTCGTACTGCTTCTTGAGGTCGGTCGGCACCACCGCCTCGAGCTCGGCGGGATCGTAGAGCGGCTCCAGCGGCTCGGCGATGTCGATATCCGGCCGCTTGACGCTGTTGAGATTGGCGGCGATGCGCCGGGCGATCGCCAGCGCATGAGTGTCGTCGCCGGCATAGTGGTCGGCCACGCCGGAATGGCGCGCATGAACGTCGGCGCCGCCGAGATCCTCGGCCGAGACGACCTCGCCCGTCGCGGCCTTCACCAGCGGCGGACCGCCGAGGAAGATCGTGCCCTGCCGGCGAACGATGACGGTCTCGTCCGACATCGCCGGCACATAGGCGCCGCCGGCCGTGCAGGAGCCCATCACCACGGCGATCTGCGGGATGCCTTCGGCCGAGAGCGTCGCCTGGTTGTAGAAGATGCGGCCGAAATGCTCGCGGTCCGGGAAGACCTCGGTCTGGTGCGGCAGGTTCGCTCCGCCCGAATCGACCAGATAGACGCAAGGCAGCCGGTTCTCACGCGCGATCTCCTGCGCGCGCAGATGCTTCTTCACCGTCATCGGATAATAGGTGCCGCCCTTGATGGTGGCGTCGTTGCAGACGACCATCACCTCGCGCCCCGCGACGCGGCCGATGCCGGCGATCATGCCGGCGCCGTGGACATCGCCCTCATACATGCCGAAGGCGGCGAGCGAGCCGATCTCCAGGAAGGCCGAGCCCGGATCGAGCAGGCGCAGCACGCGTTCCCTCGGAAGAAGCTTGCCGCGCGACGTATGGCGATCGCGCGACTTGGCGTTGCCGCCGAGCGCGGCCGTCGTGCGCCGCTCCTGCAGATCGGTCCGGAGGGCGGACCAGGCCTGCGCATTGGCGCGCATCTCGGCCGCGTTCAGATCGACCTTGCTTTCGATGACCGGCACGGATCCGCTCCCAGGCGATGGCGTCCTGCGGGTTATCGCGCGGCACGCGGCAAACGCCAACCGGCGCGGATGCTCACAGGCGAAAGCGCAAGGCGCCCATGCGGTCGGCGGGTCTAGCCGTCGAGCCGGTCGACCGAGCCCTTCACGCTCGGTCCGGCGACCGCACCGATCGCGCCGCCCGCAACCGCGCCGATCGGACCCAGCACGATCGCCCCGGCCCCCGCTCCGGCGGCGGCGCCGGCAATGCGCTGATCTGTGGTGGTGCAGGCTGCAAGACACGCCGTGATGGCGGCCGCGAGCATGATGCGTGTCATGATCGTCCCTCCTCTCCGTCTACCCGCCGGGAGGATGGCCGCACCATGGTCAATGGAGGGTAAATCGGACTATTGGAATGCGATTCCCCGTCTTTCGAGCCCTCGTTTGAAGAAGCCCGAAGGGCTGTCTCGAACGATGCTCCAGATGTCGCCGGAGCCTCCTGGAACGCCTTCGAGCCGCGCCTGCGGCTTCTCAGGATGAGGGCTGAGCGGCGTTTAAGCCAAGCTGTCAAAGGTCGGCAGGACCGGCCCTACCCCTTAAACTGCGACGGTTTCGCCGAAAATCTGCTCGAACTGCGCCCGCAGCACCGAATCGACGTCGGCCATCGTCAGCGGCAGGCCGAGATCGACCAGCGAGGTCACGCCGTGGCCGGTAACGCCGCAGGGCACGATGCCGTCGAAATGCGCGAGCTCCGGCTCGACATTGAGCGCAATGCCGTGGAACGACACCCAGCGGCGCACCCGGATGCCGATCGCGGCGATCTTGTCCTCGGCGCTCGGCGCCTTCTCCGGGCGACGCACCCAGACGCCGACGCGATCCTCCCGGCGCTCGCCGCGGATGTTGAAGCCGTCCAGCGTCGCGATCAGCCAGGCTTCGAGCGCGGCGACGAAACGGCGAAGGTCCGGCTCGCGCCGCTTCAGGTCGAGCATGACATAGGCCACGCGCTGACCCGGCCCGTGATAGGTGAACTGCCCGCCCCGCCCGCTGCGATGCACCGGGAAGCGTTCCGGCGCGATCAGGTCTGCATCGTCAGCCGAGGTGCCGGCCGTATAGAGCGGCGGATGTTCGACCAGCCAGGCCCGCTCGCGCGCCAGGCCGTCGGCGATCAGGCCAGCGCGCCGCTCCATTTCGGCGACCGCCTCGTCATAACCGGTCAGCCCCTCGGCGACGACCCATTCGACCGGCGCTGAGCCGGCTTCGGGCAGGAAAGTCTCGGCAAGCGCATCGCGCGTCTTCACGGCGCATTAACCCTGTTCGGCCAACCTCGGAATCGAAGCGGCGGCCAGCCTCATGCCCCCGGACGGGGAATCAGGCAAGTTTCGTTGGTTGAATTCTGAAGTAGGGTCTCGGAGGCAGGACTTGAAGGCCGATCTCGATCTCGTACCCGTCGAGCTGACCGTCGTGCTCGGCTCGGCCCGCATGCCGATCTACAAGCTGCTGCGCATGGGCCGCGGCGCCATCATCGAACTCAATGCCAGCGAGACCGACGAGGTCCAGATTCTCGCCAACAACCATCCCTTCGCCAAGGGAATCGTCGTCGTCAACGGCTCGAAGATCGCCGTCGAGATCACGCAGATGCTGAAACGACCGACCGTCTACAGCCTTCAGAGCGTCGCGGCGGCGGCCTGATCGCTTTTCCTTCCGAAGGCTCTTGTGGCGACGGATTCGATTTGCTAGACCCGCGCCGCTCCGGAGTTCTCCGCCACCAAGCGGACGGGTCCCGGGACACTGCGGTCATGGCGGAATTGGTAGACGCACTACCTTGAGGTGGTAGCGGGGAGACCCGTGGAGGTTCGAGTCCTCTTGACCGCACCAATTTGAGGGCTCCGGCCCCGCGAACGGCGATCCGAAAGGGTCGCCGTTTGCGTTTGGGGCGATGCTTGGCTTTTTGCCGCGGACGCGCGTTGTTGCATTGCAACCGGGCGGCCGCGCTGACACAAGGGCGCACAGGCGCCTCGCCGAATCCATCTCTTCGACATCTTCAAGCGCGGAACGGGCCCATGACGGACACCGAAAACGCTCCGGGCGAAACGTTCGACCGCAAGATCCGCAACGCGGACGGCGCCATCGATGCCGTGCTCGTCGAGCAGGTCTCGCAGGCGCTGCTGCTCTCGGATCTGACGACGCTGCGTGCCGTCGTCGCCGACATGCACGAGGCCGATCTCGGCGCGCTGCTGGAAGCGCTGGAGCCGGAGGAGCGGCCGCGCCTGATCTCGCTGCTCGGGCCGGACTTCGACTTCACGGCCCTGACCGAGGTCGACGATTCGGTCCGCGAGGAGATTCTCGAGGGCCTCTCGCCCGAGACTTTGGCGGAAGGCGTCCGCGACCTCGACACCGACGACGCCGTCTACATCCTCGAGGACCTCGACGAAGCCGACAAGCGCGAGGTGCTCGACAAGCTGCCGGCAGCCGAGCGCATCGCCCTGCAGCAGGGCCTTGACTATCCCGAGGACAGCGCCGGCCGGCGCATGCAGAGCGAGGTGGTGGCGGTTCCGGCTTTCTGGAATGTCGGCCAGACCATCGACTATCTGCGCGAGGCTGACGACATGCCGGAGCGCTTCTTCGAGATTTTCGTCGCCGACCCGGCGCATCACTTCGTCGGCACGGTCAGGCTCGACCGATTGCTGCGCACCAAGCGCCCGGTGCCGGTCGCGGAGCTGGTCGAGGACGACAGCCGCGTCGTCAAGGCGACGCAGGACATCGAGGAGGTGGCGCGCCTGTTCCAGCGCTACAACCTCATCGCCGCGCCCGTCGTGGACGATGCCGGGCGGCTCGTCGGCGTGATCACGGTCGACGACATCGTCGACGTGATCGAGGAAGCAGCCGACGATGACGTCAAGCAGCTCGGCGGCGTCCATGCCGACGAAGAGCTTTCGGACACGGTGCGCACCGTGGCGCTCGGCCGCTTCCGCTGGCGCTTCATCAGCCTCGTCGCCGCCTTCATCAGTGCATCCGTAATGGCTATGTTCGAGGCGCAGCTCTCGAAGCTCGTCGCGCTGGCGGTGCTGGCGCCGATCGTCGCCAGCCAGGGCGGCAACGCCGCAACGCAGACGATGACGGTCGCGGTGCGCGCGCTCGGCACCGGCGAGCTCGGCAGCTGGAACATGGCCCGCTTCTTTCGGCGAGAGATGATCGTCGGGCTCCTGAACGGCGTCGCCTTCGCGGCGATCACCGCGCTCGTGGCGGGCTTCTGGTTTGCCGATCATATGCTCGGCACGGTGATCGGCATCGCGATGTTGATCACACTGATCGTCGCGGCGCTGGCCGGCGTCGCGGTGCCGCTGGCGCTCGACAAGGCCGGCGTCGATCCTGCGATCGCATCCGGCACCTTCGTCACCACGATCACGGACGTGATCGGCTTCTTCTCCTTCCTGGGCATCGCGACGGTGCTGCTGCGTCTGGGGTGACGGAAGCGAAAAGCCGGTAACGTAAACCGGGCGTCAAGCTTTCTCCTCAATCTTGCGGCAATGACCGCCCGCCGCATGCAAACCTCATCCTTGGCCCTTCTCGCGTTGGCCGCTGCCCTCGCCCTTCTGGGCGGCTGCGTTGCCATGGAAGGCCATTATCCGGCCAAAGGCGACGCCAAACCCCATCCCGGCGTCGCCGACGCGCACAGATACCCGATCCACGGCATCGACATCTCGCGCTGGCAGGGCGAGATCGACTGGACCGCGGTCAAGGGCGCGGGCACCCGCTTCGTCTTCATGAAGGCGACCGAGGGCGGCGACCACATCGACCCCGCCTTCAAGCGCAACTGGGAAGGCGCGCGCCGCGCAGGCGTCGCGCGCGGCGCCTATCATTTCGTCTACTGGTGCCGCCCGGCCCATGAGCAGGCGATCTGGTTCAAGCAGCACATTCCCAACGACCCGGATGCCTTGCCGCCGGTGCTCGACGTCGAATGGAACGGCCATTCGCGCAGCTGCCCGCAGAAGATCGATCCCGAGCTCGCCCGCGAGAAGATCCGCCTCATGCTGACCGAGCTCGAGCAGCTCACCGGCAAGAAGCCGGTGATCTACACCGACATCCCCTTCCACAAGGACGTCCTAGAAGGGCAGTTCAACGACTATCCCTACTGGATCCGCTCCACCGCCGCCCTGCCCGAGACCCGCTACAACAACCGGCCCTGGGCGTTCTGGCAATTCACCACCACCGGCCGCGTGCCCGGCATCAAGGGCGATGTCGACCGCAACGCCTTCTACGGCAACGAGGGCGAGTTCGTCGGCTGGATGACCGGCCGCTTCGACATCGGCACGCGCCGCTGGACCCGCGAGCGGCCCGTGCCGCCCAATCCGGGCCCCGAGCGCGAGGCGCCGCGCGCGCCTGCCGTGGCGCAGATGCCCGGCAGCGCGACGCCCGTCTCCTCGGCCTTCCAGCCGGTGGCCGACGAGATCGCCGAGACCGAATGACCGGCGGCTGCGGCGGTTAACCACACCGCCCATCTTCCGCGCAATCCGAGCCGTCCAGGTAATACTCGCTTAACCGCGCTCGCCTCTCCTGACTTCGCTTGATGGAGGGTCTTGATGCCGGTTCGAACGACGATCTGGGCGCGCAGCGCCGCCGCGATGCTGTTGGCGGTCCTGCTCTCCCCCCTCGCCGCGACGGCCGGGCCCCACTATCCCAAGAAGAGCGACGCCAAGCCGCATCACGGCGTCCGCGAGGCACGGCTGCGCACCATCCACGGCATCGACGTCTCGCGCTGGCAAGGCGAGATCGACTGGGCCCGCGTCAAGGACGCCGGCACCCGCTTCGCCTTCATCAAGGCGACCGAGGGCGGCGACCATCTCGACCCGAATTTCCGCCGCAACTGGGCCGAGGCCAAGCGACACGGCGTCGCGCGCGGCGCCTATCACTTCGTCTGGTGGTGCCGCCCCGCCAGGGACCAGGTGCGCTGGATGAAGCGCCACATCCCGCGCGACCGGGACGCGTTGCCGCCGGTGCTCGACGTCGAATGGCAGAACGGCTCGCAATGCACCCGCAAGGTCTCGCGCGAAGACGCGCTCGAGAAGATGCGCATCATGCTCGCCGCGCTGGAAGAGCACACCGGCAAGAAGCCGATCATCTACACCGACATCAATTTCCACGAGGACATCCTCGAGGGCGAATTCAACAACTATCCCTATTGGCTCCGCTCGACGGCGGCACCGCTGAAGCACCGTTACAACCGCACCAAATGGGAATTCTGGCAGTTCACCACGACCGGCCGGGTGCCGGGCATCACCGGCGACGTCGATCGCAACGCCTTCTACGGCACCGAGCGCGAATTCGCGGCCTGGCGCGATGGTCGCTTCGACATCGGCACGCGCAGCTGGCGCGGCGGCGAGCCGAAGATCCAGGTCGCCCGCCCCGGCGTCCTGCCGACGCCGCCCGCCCGCGTTGCCGGAAGCCGCGCCGGAGCGCCGCCGCGCCCGCCTGCGCGCGTGCCGTCGCGCACCGCCGAGGCGCGCAACTGAGGCGAGCGGCCGGCTGCCTTGTCATGAAACTGTCAGGCGCGGCGCGCAGGGCTCGCGCCCGTCCCTCGTTTCTCCCGGCGCGCAGCCCATGACCTCGACCATCGAAGCCCTCGACCATCGCCATGCGGCCTGACGAGCAGTCGCGAGCCGGCATCGTCTGGGCCTACCGATTCGATGCAGCTGGCAGCCCTTCCCTGGTCCCGCGCGGCGAAATTCCGACCCTGCCGCCGCAGGAGGGTTTCGTCTGGCTGCATCTCGATCTCGTCCATAACCACACCAAGGCCTGGATCGGCCAGCAAGCGCGGCTGCTCTCGCCGACCGCCGAGGAGGTCTTCCTCTCGACGGAGCCGCATCAGCGGCTCGACCATTCGGCCGGGCTGGTCTGGGGCGTGTCGCATGACCTGATCCGCGACGTCGACCGCAACTCCGGCGAGGTCGGCGCGCTCTACTGGATCGTCGCCGAACGCTTCGTCATCACCGGACGGCGCGAGGCGATGCGCTCGACGAGGCTGGTGGCCGAGACGCTCGACCGCGGCGAGACGGTGGCCAGCACGGCCGATCTCTTCGAGCTCCTCGTCGAATTCATCATCGACGACGTCACCGACGCCGTGGTGCGGCTGATGGACTTGACCGACAGCGTCGAGGACCTCGTGCTCTCCGACAGCTTCGAGGGCGCGCCGAGCCGCATCGGCGCGATCCGGCGCACGGCGGTCCGCCTGCACCGGCAACTCGGCGGGCAGCACCTGCTGCTGCGCCGCTTCTCGGACGGCAGCTCGGGCCGGGGCGCACCCGATGCGATGCGGGCCTGCGCCGGCCGCCTGCTGCAGCGGATCGACGGGCCGCATGCCGACGTCCAGTCGGTGCAGGATCGCGCCCGCCTGCTGCAGGACGAGATGGCGGCCCGCTCGGCCAGCCAGACCAACCGCCAACTCTACACGCTCTCGATCCTGACCGCCCTGTTCCTGCCCGCGACCTTCATCACCGGGCTCTTCGGCATCAATGTAAAGGGCCTGCCCTGGGTCGAGACCGATCTCGGCGCCGGCTTCGTGACGCTGGCCTGCGTCAGCGCCGCGACGATGACGCTGATCCTGCTACGGCGACGCGGCGTGATCGGGAAATAGGTCTGCGCACCGGCTCATTCTCCCGTCATGCTCGCCCCTGTGGCGAGCAACCACGTCCTGAACACAGCCCTCGCCGAAAGAAGACGTGGATGGTCGGGACAAGCCCGACCATGACGAAATGGGCTCGGACGCCAAACCGACCTGCGCAGCCGCGCGCACTGACTCGCCGTCTTTCCACGCTATAACTCAGGAAAACGCCGCGCCCGCTCGCGGCCAGCCGGGAGGTTCACCATGCTCGCCAACGCGCCCCGCCCCTTCAATTTCGACCTCGGCGAAACCGCCGACGCCATCCGCGACACCGTCCATGCCTTCGCGCAGGAGAAGATCGCGCCGCGCGCCGAGGAGATCGACCGCAGCAACCAGTTCCCGCACGATCTCTGGCCGCAGATGGGCACGCTCGGCCTGCACGGCATCACCGTCAAGGAGGAGGATGGCGGCGCCGGGCTCGGCTATCTCGAGCATGTCGTGGCGATCGAGGAGGTTTCGCGGGCCTCGGCCTCGGTCGGCCTCTCCTACGGCGCCCATTCCAATCTCTGCGTCAACCAGATCGCCCGCAACGGCAACGCCGCGCAGAAGGCGAAGTACCTGCCCAAGCTGATCTCGGGCGAGCATGTCGGCGCGCTCGCCATGTCCGAGCCATCAGCCGGCTCCGACGTCGTGTCGATGAAGACGCGCGCCGAGAAGAAGGGCGACCGCTACGTCCTCACCGGCAACAAGATGTGGATCACCAACGGGCCGATCGCCGAGACGCTGGTGGTCTACGCCAAGACTGATCCGGCCGCCGGCTCGAAGGGCATCACCGCCTTCCTGATCGAGAAGGGCATGAAGGGCTTCTCGACCCATCAGAAGCTCGACAAGCTCGGCATGCGCGGCTCGGACACCTGCGAACTCGTCTTCGAGGACTGCGAGGTTCCCGAGGAGAATGTGCTCGGCTCAGTCGGGCGCGGCGTCAACGTGCTGATGTCGGGCCTCGACTATGAGCGCGTCGTGCTCTCGGCCGGCCCGCTCGGCATCATGCAGGCGGCGCTGGACGTGGTCATGCCCTATGTCCACGAGCGCAAGCAGTTCGGCCAGTCGATCGGCCAGTTCCAGCTCGTCCAGGGCAAGCTCGCCGACATGTATGTGATGATGAACGCCTGCAAGGCCTATGTGTATGCCGTTGCGAAAGCCTGCGACCGCGGCGAAACCACCCGCGAGGACGCTGCCGGCGCCATCCTGATCTCGGCCGAGAAGGCGACGCAGATCGCGCTGGACGCGATCCAGCTGCTCGGCGGCAACGGCTACATCAACGACTATCCGACCGGCCGCCTGCTGCGCGACGCCAAACTCTACGAGATCGGCGCCGGAACCAGCGAAATCCGGCGCATGCTGATCGGGCGGGAATTGTTCCAGAAGACGAAGTAGGACGAGGCAGCCGCAACGCCTTTCTTCCTTCTCCCGAATGGGAGAAGGTGGTCCGGAGGGCCGGATGAGGGCCTGCCGTTGCAGCAAAATGGCGCAACGTCTCCGTCACGGCTTGACGAATAGCGGCGGTCCCTCACCCTTGCCCCTCTCCCATCCGGGAGAGGGGTTCCCGAACCCCTCTGATTCAGACGTTTTTGCCAATGCCCCTCTACTTCGCCTACGGCCTTAACATGGACCGCGCCGGCATGGCCCAGCGCTGTCCCAACTCGCGCGCGCTCGGCCTCGCGCGCCTGCCGCGCCACCGCTTCATCGTCACACGCGACGGCTACGCCTCCGCCATCCGCGACCCGCGCGAGGAGGTCCATGGCGTGCTCTGGGATTGCTCGCTCGGCGACATCCGCACGCTCGACAAGTTCGAGGAGCTGGCGAGCGGGCTCTATGTGAAGATCAATCAGCCGGTGATCGTGCCCGGCGGAGCCAAGCGCGCGCTGATCTATATCGGCCGCTCGGCCGATCCCGGAAAGCCGAAGCCCGGCTATATGGAGACGGTCATCGCCGGAGCGAAAGAGTTCGGCCTGCCAGAGAGTTACGTCAGCGGCCTGAATCGATTCCTGAGCAAGCCGAATCTGGATGTGAGGTCGCTGGATCATGAGCCAAGCGACCTGCCGCCTGGGCCGGTGAAGGGCGTGCGGCCCCGCGCGCTGGCGCCGAAGTGAGAGCCGAAGGCCGTCATGCTCGGGCTTGGCCCGAGCATGACGGCACCGTTCACACCGCGAGCCCTTTGGCGAGCTCGCTGACCTGCTTCTCGAACAGCGCCCGATAGGCGCCGCCCTCGACGCCGAGCAGCGCCTCGTGCGGCCCCTCCTCCACCACCCGGCCCCGGTCAAAGACGAGGATCCGGTCCATCGCCCGGACCGTCGAGAGCCGGTGCGCGATCACGATGGTGGTGCGGCCTTCCATCAGCCGCTCCATCGCCTCCTGGATCAGCGCCTCCGATTCCGAATCGAGGCTGGAGGTCGCCTCATCCAGGATCAGGACCGGCGCATCGGCAAGGAAGGCGCGCGCGATCGCTACGCGCTGGCGCTCGCCACCCGAGAGCTTGACGCCGCGCTCGCCGACCATCGTCGCGTAGCCCTTCGGCAGCCGCACGATGAAGTCATGCGCGTTGGCGAGCATCGCCGCCTGCTCGATCTGGGCGAGCGAGGCGCCGGGGCGGCCATAGGCGATGTTCTCCGCCAGCGAGCGGTGGAACAGCACGGGCTCCTGCTGCACGATGGCGATCTGCCGGCGCAGGCTCTCCTGCGTCACCTCGGCGATGTCCTGCCCGTCGATGGCGATGCGACCCGCGGTGAGGTCGTAGAGCCGCTGCACCAGCTTGACGAAGGTGGTCTTGCCCGAGCCCGAGCGCCCGACGAGCCCGACCTTCTCGCCGCCCTGGATGGTCAGCGAGAAGTCGCGATAGAGCGGCTCGTGATGGCTGCCATAGTGGAAGGTGACGTTCTCGAAGGCGATCTCGCCCGCCGTCACGCCCATCGCGACAGCGCCCGTCCGGTCCGGCACGCCATAGGGAAGATCGTGCATCGCGACGAGCTCCTCCATGTCGTTGACCGAGCGCTGCAGGTTATGCACGTGCTGGCCGACATCGCGCAGATAGCCATGCACCACCGCATAGGCCGTCAGCACGAAAGCGACGTCGCCCGCACTCGCCTGGCCCTTCAGCCACAGCCAGATCACAAGGCCGATCACCGCCGCGCGCAGCGCCAGCAGCACCACGAGCTGGCCGGTACCCGACCAGGTGCCCCGCAGCCAGGCGCGGCGCGTGCGCAGGCTCCATTTCGCCATGACGGTCGCAAGGCGGCGATCCTCGCGCGCCTCGGCGCCATAGGCCTTCACCACCGGGTTGCAGGTGATCGCGTCGGCCAGCGAGCCGCCGAGACGGGTATCCCAGGCGTTGCCCAGCCGCGCCGCCGGTGCGACGAAGCGCAGCGACAGCCCGAGCGTCAGCCCGATATAGACGAACGCCCCCACCGCGACGACGAGCCCCATCACCGGCCAGTGCCAGGCGAGCAGCACCGTCATGCCGAGCAGGATGACGAGCGAGGGCAGCAGCGCGATCAGGATCGTGTCGGTCAGGAGGTCGAGCGCCCACATGCCGCGCGTGATCTTGCGCACCGTCGAGCCGGCGAAGTTGTTGGCGTGCCAGTCGGTCGAGAAGCGCTGCAGCCGCGCGAAGGATTCCTGCGCCACGTCGCTCATGGTCCGCAGCGTCATGGTCGTCAGCCCGACATAGGCGAAATGCCGCCCGAGCACGGTGATGGCGGCGAGCACCATCATGGCGCCGAGCGCCCATAGCGCCGCATCGGCCGCACCGGTGCCGCTCGCCACGGCATCGACGAGGCGGCCGGCATAGAGCGGGGTGAACAGCTCCGCCAGCGTGCCGGCGATGGTCACGCCCGAGACCCAGGCGACCTGCCCGGGCTGGCGCGCCCAATGGTTGAATGTGAAGCCGAGAACGGCCCGGAACGGCTCGCGCCGCCCGGTTGAATCGAGTCGGGACATGATCGTATTCGGCCCGTAAAGAGCCGACTCCGGAGCAATGCGAAGACGGCGCGGCGCGCCGGTCTTCAGCGAAGGACAAGAAGCGATGGAAGAATGCTCAGGCGCCGCCTCGGGCGGGCCACGGGCGAATCCGGCCTAGCGGCGTGGTCGCCTGGGCATGGACGCCGAAGCGAACTCGGGCCAAGAGGCGAACTCTGGCCAAGAGGCGAACTCGGGCGAAGGGACGAACTCGGGCGAAGGGACGAACTTGACGATGAATTCCATTCGGCCCTCCCTGTCCGCGTTGTGAGCAACGTCCCAAAATGCCGCAGCACGGCCGCTCTGGCAAGCCGCCCCGGCGCTTCCCTGCCGGCATGAGGCTTCCCGGCAACAGCCACCCGCCTCCGGCAGGGTGCCGATGAGCCCGCTCACCAGAACAGCGCGAACAACCTGATCGCGATCACCAGCAGGAAGGCGGTGATGACGATGCCGACGACCTGGTGGCGCTTCGCCCGGTCCGGGAACTGGCGCGCCAGCAGCCGGCCCAGCGGCCTGCGGAACACGAAGGCAACGACGACGAGAACGATCAGGATGTGGGACAAGGCGCAGTCTCGAACCGTTCCGGTGGCAGCAGGCGGGACGATTCGCCGGCTGCGGCCTGCGTTCTTCCTGCTCGACACCCTTGTCGGCTCCAGCGAAGCAGGTCAATGCAGGGGTGTCTTCAAGCGGCGACGGAACCCGCAAGCTGTCGGCAGGGGATGGGCATGATCGGATTCGAGACCCTCGACATCATCGGCGCGGTGTTCTTCGGCGCGGCCTGGATCGGCTATCACTTCGCCGTCGAGATGGGCCCGCATGCCGGCAGGAGCCTCAACATGCGGATGAACCTGCGCCGCGCCCGCTGGATCCGCGAGGCGATGAGCCGGGACAATCGAATCTTCGATGCGCAGATCATGAACGGCCTGCAGAACGGTACCGCCTTCTTCGCCTCGACCTCGCTGATCGCGATCGGCGCCACGCTGACCCTGCTGCAATCGACCGACCGCGTCGTCGCGATCTTCGCCGACATCCCGCTGGGCACGGCGCCGACACGCGCCGCCTGGGAGCTCAAGGTGATCGGGCTCGCCGTGATCTTCGGCTACGCCTTCTTCAAATTTGCCTGGAGCTACCGGCTGTTCAACTACTGCGTCATCCTGCTCGGCTCGCTGCCGCCGGCCAGGGAGCATGAGGCAAAGGACGCCGAGCGCGCCGTCCATGAGGCGATCGAGATGAACATCGCCGGCGGGCGGCATTTCAACCGCGGCCAGCGCGCCTTCTTCTTCGCGCTGGCCTATATGGGCTGGTTTCTCGGCCCGATCACCTTCCTCCTCTTCACGGGAGCCGTCCTGGTGGCGATGTACCGGCGGCAATTCGCCTCCGACGCCGCCCGCGTCTTCCGCTATCCGGACATCACATGACCAAGCCAGACGACAGCGAGCTCGAGGCGGCGATCCTGAGGCTCGCGGCAGAGCGGGGCGAAGGCCGCACCATCTGCCCCTCCGAGGCTGCGCGCGCGCTCGGCGGCGACCATCCCGAAGGCTGGGGCCCGCTGATGCAGCCGATCCGGCGGACCGCGGTGCGGCTGATGAAGGAGGGCCGGATCGTCATCACCCGCAAGGGCCGCCCGGTCGATCCCGACGATTTCCGCGGCGTCTACCGGCTGCGGCTGCCTGAGGGCGAGTAGGCCCGCCCGGCCAATCGCACCGTCCTCACGGCCCCGGAAACAATGCGTCGGTGTAACCGACGAGGCGGTAGGCCACGAGCCCGACCCATTCCTTGAATCCGTCATCGGCGATCATCAGCCCGCGCGGCGCACGCCCCGAGACACGCAGGAACTCCTGCAGCCTCTCCTCGGTCAGGTAATCGACCGGGAAGGCCTCGACATCGAAGCCGGCCTTGCGGAACACCCCCATCGAGCGCGGCATGTGCCAGGCCGAGGTCACCAGAAGCCAGCGCTCGCCGGGCTTGGGATCGACCAGCTGCTTCGTGAACATCGCGTTCTCGCGGGTGTTGCGCGACTTGTCCTCCAGCACGATCCGCTTGCGCGCGATGCCGAGCCCTTCGAACAGCACGCTCGCCCCGTCCGATTCCGTCTTGGTGACCGGGGAGATCAGGTTGGCGGCCCCGCCGGCGAAGACGATCCTGGCTTCCGGATGCAGCCGGGCGAGCTCGACCGCCTTGGTCATGCGCGCCCCGGCGCTGGTCAGCACCACGTCGCCGCGCGCCACGCCGATCGACCCGCCGAGCACGATGATGCCGGCGACCGGGCCCTTCTCCGCCGGCTGCTGCGGAAAGCGGTTCTCGAGCGGCCACATTACCAGCCGCGGCAGCGGGCTGAAGGCCATCAATATCAGGAACAGCATCGCGGCGGCGCCGAACCAGCGCGCCAGCCAGGCGAAGCGCGTGAAGGCAAGCAGCGCGGCCAGGGCCGCGAGCAGGATCGCGAGGTTCACCGGCGACAGGACGAACCAGACCAGCTTGGAGAGAACGAAGAACATGAACGGGCTCCAGGCCGGGGCGGATGAGCGCTCCTCTTAACCCGCGAAGCCTGACAGCAAGCTAACGCGCCGGTTTGGGATCAGCGGATGATCCGCGGCGGCTGCGCCGGCCGGCGCTGCGCGCCCTGCCCCGGCATGCCGCGCTCCAGTTCCAGCGCTCGCGCAGCGACCTCTCGCAGCTCGCAGCCCGCCTGCCGCCCGGCCTGCCAGCCCTCGCGCTGCGTCGTTCCATAGAAGGCGCACTTCTGGGCGATGTAGCCTTCCCAGGTGATGTGAAGGGCCGCGAGCCGGCTGCGTTGCCCGGCATCGAGTCCGCGCCCGCTCTGCTGCATCGCCGCCGTCAGGCGCTCGCGCCAGGCCGCCTCCTCGCGCCGCGCGCAGCCGAACTCGGCCGCACGCCTGTCGCCGGTGGCGGCGCGCACGCAGGAAACCGCGATCCCGCCGACGCAGGAGGATCGCTGAGAGCGGCTGTCGCGCAGGCAGGCGGCCAGGGCTGCGCGGTCGCTCGCAATCGTTGGATTGCCCTGCGCCGCAGCAGGCGCAGCCGGCACGAAGGAGAGCAGGAGGATGGGCGAAAGCAGGAAGGCGAGTCTTGGCAGCAGCATGGGCCCATCTTGCCATCCATCGCGCCGGGGGCAAGTGCCGCCGCGATCACGTCACCGGCAGTGCAAGCGCAGGCCTAGCCGCCGGGCGGGCGAAGATCGCCTCGTACCAGCGCTGGACTTGCGGCCGAGCGAAGCGCTCGACCGGCATGTTGAGCCAGCGATGCGCGCCGCAGCCGACCGCAATGTCGGCCATGCCGAAGCGCTCGCCGGCCAGGAAGCTGCGCTTGGCCAGATGATTGTCGAGAATCTCCATCAGCCGCTCGGCCTTCGCGATGCTCGCCGCGATCTGCTTCGGCTCCATGAATTCCGGCTCCTTGCGGACGAGACCGCGGAGGACGGGCGCCAATGCCGGCTGCAGCTCAGACTGCATCCAGTCCATCCAGCGGTCGGCATCGGCGCGCTTCGCCGGATCCTCCTCCCAGATCCAGCCCGAGCCGTAGCGCGCGGCGAGATAGCGCACGATGCTGTTGGATTCCCAGATGCAGACCTCGCCATCCTCCAGCACCGGAATCTGCGCATTGGGATTCTTGTCGAGGAAAACCGGCTCGCGCAGGCCGCCGAACGGTCCACCGCAATCGATGCGCTCGAAGCTTTGGCCGACCTCGCCGGCCGCCCACACCGCCTTCTGGACGTTGATGGAGCTGATCCGCCCCCAGATCGTCAGCATGCGCAGCTCATTCCTCGTTATCGTCGCTCGAACTGTCCGCGCGCCCGACTTGATTGGCAAGGCTTACGTCATTGCGAGCGCAGCGAAGCAATTCAGGGGGACGTAACGCTCCACGATGCTGGGTTGCTTCGCGGAGCCTGCTGGCTTGCCGAAGGCAAGACTCGCAATGACGAAGCTCAGGCGAATTCCATGATCACGGCGTCGACGGCGAGCGAATCGCCTTCCTTCGCCAGGATCTTGGCTACGGTGGCGTCCTTCTCTGCCCGCAGCACGTTCTCCATCTTCATGGCCTCGACCATGCAGAGCGCCTCGCCGGCCTTGACCTCCTGCCCGACCGTAACCGAGATCGCCTTGACCACGCCGGGCATCGGGCAGAGCAGGACCTTGCCGGTGTCGGCCGCGACCTTTTCCGGCATCAGCGCCGCGAGCTCGGCCTCGCGCGGCGTATGCACCTGCGCGTCGGCATAGGCGCCGGCATGGCCGAGCGAGACGCCATTCAGGATCGCGCGGACCTGCGCCGCGACCGCGACCCCGTCGAGCGTGCCGCGCCAGACCGGTTCGCCCGGCCTCCAATCGCTGACCACTGACAGGCTGCGCGAGCCGAAATCGATCGCCACCGCATCGCCCTGCTCGCTGACCTGCCCCTCGAAACGCTCAGCCCCCAGAGCGACGATGCGTGTGCGTTCGAAGGCGACCCTGCGCCAGCCTTCCATCTGCGCCGAGACATGGCGCTTGCGCTGGTTGAGCCTGTGGTCGCAGGCGATCGCGATCGCCGCCATCCGCAAGGCGACCTCGCCCTGCGGCGCCGGCAGCGCAAAACCCTCGGGAAATTCCTCGGCGATGAAGCCGGTCGAAAGATCGCCCGCAATCCAGCGCGGATGGTGCATCAGCGCCGAGACAAAGGGGATGTTGTGGCGGATGCCGTCGATGGCGAAGGCATCGAGCGCCCGCCCTTGAGCCTTGATCGCGGCCTCGCGCGTCGGCGCATGGGTCACGAGCTTGGCGATCATCGGGTCGTAATAGATCGAGATCTCGCCGCCCTCGTAGACGCCGGTGTCGTTGCGCACCGTCGCATCGCCATCGGGCCCCTCCGCCGGCGGGCGGTAGGTCACGAGCCGGCCGGTCGAGGGCAGGAAGTTGCGGGTCGGGTCCTCGGCATAGACGCGGCTCTCCACCGCCCAGCCGTCCAGCTTTACATCGGCCTGGGTGAGCCTGAGCTTTTCGCCATAGGCGACGCGGATCATCGCTTCGACCAGGTCGACGCCGGTGATCATCTCCGTCACCGGATGCTCGACCTGAAGCCGCGTGTTCATCTCGAGGAAGTAGAAGGACTTGTCCTGCCCCGCGACGAACTCGACCGTGCCGGCGGAATCGTAGTTCACGGCCTTGGCCAGCGCGACCGCCTGCTCGCCCATCTTGCGGCGGGTCGCCTCGTCGAGCAGCGGCGACGGCGCCTCCTCGACGACCTTTTGATTGCGGCGCTGGATCGAGCATTCGCGCTCGCCGAGATAGATGACGTTGCCGTGCTTGTCGCCCAGCACCTGGATTTCGATATGGCGGGGATCGACGATGAACTTCTCGACGAAGACCCGGTCGTCGCCGAAGGACGACGCAGCCTCGGACTTGGCCCGCGCGTAACCCTCCGCGACCTCACCGGCGGAATGGGCGATGCGCATGCCCTTGCCGCCGCCGCCGGCCGAGGCCTTGATCATGACGGGATAGCCGATCTCGTCGGCGATCCTGACCGCGTGCTCGGGGCTGTCGATGACGCCGAGGAAGCCCGGCACCGTCGAGACCTTCGCCGCGGCCGCGGCCTTCTTCGATTCGATCTTGTCGCCCATCGCGGCGATCGCGCCCGGATTGGGGCCAATGAAGACGATGCCGTTATCCTTCAACGCAGCAGCGAAGGCCTCGCGCTCGGAGAGGAAGCCATAGCCCGGATGCACGGCCTCGGCGCCGGTCTGCTTGCAGGCGGCGACGATCTTCTCGATCTGCAGATAGGATTCCGCAGCGGGTGCGGCGCCGATATGCACGGCCTCGTCGGCCATCTCGACATGGAGTGCATCCCGATCGGCGTCCGAATAGACCGCGACGGTCCTGATGCCGATGCGCCGCGCCGTCTTGATGACACGGCAGGCGATCTCGCCGCGGTTCGCGATCAGGATCTTCGAGAACATGCGTGGCGCCTCCCCGGGGTCTGTCGACCCAGTTAGAGCATCTCGGGCAGAACCGGCTACCCGATTCTTGCACGGCCGGACGGCAAAATGCCGGATCGGCGCGCCGATCCGGCTCGGGGTGTAGGGAACGCCGAAAGCGGCGTCCACCGATGCTAAAGTCGGCAGCCGGCTATCGGCGCGTCGCCGACCGGCTTTGCGTGCATTCAGGAAACCAGCAAGCGGCGCTCGCGACGGGCGCGCGACACCGGGCGCAGCGCGGTGTCGAAGGCAAAGGTCAGCAGCGTCTCGTCGCAGCCCTCGGCCTCGCGAACGATCTCGGCGGCGATCCGGCGCGCCGTCGGCGTCGGGCCCTCCCCGGCGGAGAGCGTCGTCACCAGCCAATAGGCCTTGTCGCGATCGATATAGCCGGTCGGGCGGTTCTGCCAGACGGCGAAATCGACGGTGAGCGCGACGAGGAGATCTGCAAAAGCCTCGCAGCGCCGCGGCACGGCACGGTCGAGTGCGATCAACACATCGATGTCGTCGCGCGTCAGCACGGCATCGGCGACAATATCACGCTGAAAGAACTTGACGTCATCGATGTTGATCGCGCCGCGATCCAACACGAGATCGACGAATTCACGAAGCTGAAGAGCAATCATTGTTCGACCCCTGCTCGGCTTTGTTTTGAGCCGTTGCGTTCCTGCTGTGGGAACACCATGGATCGCCACCATCCAGCAGGTGGTTAACAGCCAAATCTGAACACGTGTTCAGGTTAAACGCTCCTGATCGGACGTGGTTGCGAGGTCGTTACTGGTCCGCCCTCATGGGTACCCGTCAGCGGCTCTGCGGGCTGCGCCCAGTGCATTGGACGTGGTCGCACAGGGCGCTCTACCGTGCCCTTCGGATTCCCCACTTTGAGAAGACAGGCGACAATGACTTCTTCGGACACACTGGCTGCGGTCTTCGAGCATATCGAGACGAACCGAAGCGCCTTCCTCGATCGCCTGATCGCCTATCTGCGCCACCCCAGCATCAGCGCCGAGAACATCGGCATCGCCGAGGTCGGCGCGCTGCTGGTCGAGATGCTGACCGAGATCGGGCTGGAAACCAGCCTGGTGCCGACCGACGGCCATCCCATGGTGGTCGCGCGCTGGCAGAAGGCTCCGGGCAAGCCCACCGTACTGCTCTACGGCCATTACGACGTGCAGCCGCCCGATCCGCTCGACAAATGGCTCTCGCCGCCGTTCGAGCCGACCATCCGTGACGGCCGCATCTATGCGCGCGGCGTCGGCGACAACAAGGGCCAGCACTTCGCCCAGATCCTCGCGATCGAATCGCATCTGAAGGTGCACGGTACGCTGCCCTGCAACGTCATCCTGCTGCTCGAGGGCGAAGAGGAGATCGGCAGCCCGAACATCGCCGGCTTCGTGCAGGCCAACAAGGCCCTGCTCGAGGCCGACCTGGCTGTCACCGCCGACGGGCCGCGGCACGCCAGTGGCGCGGCCGCGATCAAGTTCGGTTCCCGCGGCGTGGTCTCCTTCGAACTGCGCTGCCGCCATGCCAGCCGCGACGTCCATTCCGGCAATTTCGGCGGCGTCGTGCCGAACCCGATCTGGACCCTGGTCCACCTGCTCGGCACCATGAAGAACGCGGACGGCGAGATCACCATCGCAGGCCTCCATGATGACATTGAAGCGCCGACGCCCGAGGAGCTAGACGCCATCGCGCGCCTGCCGCTCGACATCGAGGCGGTGCAGCGCAGCCTCGGGCTGACGCGCCTCGACGCGCCCGCCGACCGGCCTTTCTATGAGCGCCTCTGCTTCCGCCCGACGCTGACCATCAACGGCTTCCATGGCGGCTATGGCGGGCCCGGCACCAAGACCGTGCTGCCCAACGAGGCCTTCGTGAAATGCGACATCCGCCTGGTCGAGGCGCAGGATCCGCAGGACATCCTGCGCAAGGTCGCAGCCCATGTCGCCGAGCACGCGCCGGAGGTCGAGTTCGTCGCGGCCGATAGCGGCATGCAGCCCTCGAAGACGCCGATCGCCTCGCCCTTCACCGCCCCGCTGCGGCGCGCCTTCGTCGCCGCGCAGGGCGTGGAGCCGCTGCTGATCCCGGCCGGATTCGGCAGCCTGCCCGGCTACGTCTTCACCAAGATCCTCGGCATCCCCGCCTTCGTCACGCCCTATGCCAACCCGGACGAGGCGAACCATGCGCCGAACGAGAACCTGACGCTCGACTGCTTCTATAGCGGGCTGCGCACCGGCGCCGCGCTGTTGCACGAACTCGGGCAGTTCAAGGCGCCCTGAGCGGTCGCAGCGCCCGCATCTGGCCGCCTCTTCAAGCCGGCTGCGGCCGCCCGTCGACGATATCGAGCAACGCGTCGCAGCGCTCGATCACATGCCGCGCTCCGGCCGCCCGCAGCGCGCCGACCGGCTGGAAGCCCCAGGAGACGGCGACGGGTATAACCCCGGCCGCCGCCGCCATTTCCATGTCGAAGGAGCTGTCGCCGACCATCAGGGTCCGCTCGGGCCTTGACCTCGTCTCGGCCATCGCCTGCAGGATCATCTGCGGATGCGGCTTCGAGATCGCGTCGTCGGCGGTCTGGATGGTGGCGAACAGGCCGCCCCAACCATGGCGTTCGATGATGTAGTCCGCGCCGCGTCGCGACTTGCCGGTGGCGATGCCGAGCTTGAGGCCGGGCCGTGCGCCAAGCGTCGCCAGCGTCCCGGCGACGCCGGGAAACAGCGGCTCGTCGAGGGCGGCATCCGACAGCGCCTGCTGCCGCATGGCGCCGAAGACCTCCTTGTAGGTCGCGGTCAGCGCCTCGTCCGGCAAGGCGAGGCCGCCGAGCCGCATCAGCGCGATGTTGAGCGTCAACCCGATCACGCCGAGCCCGGCCTCGCGGCCGGGATGGACGAGCCCATGCCGCACGAAGGTCTCGACCTGCGCTGCGAGCAGGATCGCTTCGGAATTGATCAGGGTGCCGTCGAGGTCGAAGATGACGAGGTCCATGTGCGCGCTGTAGCCCGGATCGCGGATGCGATCCATTGCATGGCGCTCATGGCACCCCGGCCGACGGCCTCGCGATCGCTCAGGAACGGGCCTCGCGGGCGCAGCTGTCGACCGCCTTGCGCAGGTCGGCCCCGTCGAGCCCCTTGCCGCGCGCCTCCTTGCGGCATTCGGCGCGCTGGGCGAGGTCCGGCCGCTTGGCATTGAAGCAGGAGACGAGGGCAGCCGTCCGTCCGGTACCCGACAGGCCCTGGCCATCCGCCTCCTGCTTGCAGGCGGTCCGTGCCGCCGCAGCCGTGGGCTTGCCGTCGCGCGTCAGCCCGTCGCGGGCGTAGAGCTGCACGCCCGGAAACTTGGCCTGGATGCAGTCGCGCATCGCCACCCTGAGATCGTCGCCGGACAGCGCGACATGCTCGGCCAGGCAGTCCTGCCGCGCCTTGGCCCGCTCGGCGCGCGGCACGGGTTAGTCGGCCTGGGCGGCAACGGGCGTTGCGGCGGACGCAGCGGAATTCTGGGCGTTAGCCGGAACGGCTGTGGCAAGGAGCAGGCCGGCAAGCAGGAAGGCGAAACGAGACATCGGAGCACCTGCGACAAGAGAACGGGAACAAATTTAGAACACAGTCAAATCTGTTCCGCAATCGTTCACTTACGTTAGGTCACATCAACTTCATTCCGACTCGTGTTTCGGCGCCCTTGCGCGCTCTCGGGGCTCAAGCGTCGGGCGCGTCGACGATCGGGTCGTAGCGCTCATCCTCGAAGCCCAGCAGGTTCCAGCTCTGGCGCATATGCGGCGGCAGCGGCGCGCTGACGTCGATCGTACCCTTGCCGCGCGGATGCGGCACGACGATGCGCCGGGCCAGCAGATGCAGCTTGTTCTGGATGCCGCCCGGCAGTTCCCAGTTCTGGATGTTGAAGTATTTCGGATCGCCCACGATGGGATGGCCGATATGGGCGGCATGGGCGCGCAGCTGGTGGGTGCGCCCCGTGACCGGCTTCAGCGAAAGCCAGCCGAGCTTCTGCGCCGCGGTCTCGACCACGGCGTAATAGGTCACGGCATGCATGGCGCCGTCCTCGCCATGCTTGGCGACCGCCATGCGCTGGTCCCCGTCATAGGCCTCCTCACGGGCGAGGTAGGTCGAGATCCGGCCCTGGCGCACGCGCGGTACGCCGGCGACCAGCGCCCAGTAGACCTTGCGCGCCGAGCGCGAGCGGAAGGTCTTGGCCAGCGTCGCAGCGGCGAAACGCGACTTGGCGATGACGAGGCAGCCGGCGGTGTCCTTGTCGAGCCGGTGGACCAGGCGCGGCTTCTGGCCGCTCTTGTCGGTCAGGACCTCGAGCATCTGGTCGACATGGCGGGTCGTGCCGGAACCGCCCTGCACGGCGAGGCCGGCCGGCTTGTTCAGCACCATGACGTCGTCGTCCTCATAGAGCGTGATCGAGCGCAGGAAGCCGATCGTATCCTCGTCCGCCTTGGCCGAGCGCGGCCGCTCGGCATTGGGCTCGAGCTTCAGCGGCGGGATACGTACGGTCTGGCCCTCTTCGAGCCGGTCCTTGCTGTCGGCGCGCTTGCCGTTGACGCGAAGCTCGCCCTTCCGGACGATGCGCTGGATATGGCTGAAGGAGAGCTGCGGGAAGCGGCTTTCGAGGAAGCGGTCGATCCGCATCTCGTTCTCGTCGGCGGTGACCACGAGTTGCTGCACGCCGGTGGCCAGTACCTGCGCGGTCTCGGCCTTCACCTCGGCGCGGGTCGGCGCATCGCTGATAGGCGCCTTGCGCGGCGCGGCCGGCTTGGGAGAGGGCTTGGGAGCCGGCTTCCTTGGGCCGGCCGCGCGCGGCGCGGGATGATGCGGCTTCGGGTTGCGCGTCGGCTCGGTGCGAATCTCCGCCTCCTCGCGCACAGGCCGCGTCGCGGCGCGGGCCGAGCGGCGCGCGTCATGGCTCGGCCGCTTGCCCTTCGGCCCTGCGGATGCCGGCGTCCTGCCGCCACGCCCGGGGCCTGCCCCCGCTCCCCTGCCGCCTGCCTTGCCGGCACCGGCTCCCTTGCCACCGCTTCTCATGACAGGCTCCGGACGAGTGCGAGGCCGGCGCCGAGAGCAGCCAGCGAGAGGACGACGGAACCGGCGACATAAGCCGCGGCGAGCATGGCCTCGCCCCGCTCCCAGAGCAGCATCGCGTCGAGCGAGAAGGCCGAGAAGGTGGTGAAGCCGCCGAGGATGCCGGTGGTCAGGAACAGGCCGAGATGGCGCGACCAGTCGGGCTGCATCCTGAAGGCAAGCCAGCCTGCGACCAGCCCCATCAGGGCCGAGCCCGCAATATTGATCAGCATCGTGCCGGCCGGGAAGCCGGTGCCGAACCAGCGGGGCGAGACGAGATTGACGCCGTGCCGCAGCACGCCGCCGATGCCGGCCCCCAGGAAAACCAGAACAGTCGAGGTCATGCCCCTGCAATAGCCAGCGCACTGCGGCCGCACAAACGAATTCGGGCCATGAGCCGGGTTAGGGCCTGATTGACTTGGCTCCGCACGCAGGGGCTTCATGGACTTGGGGATCAGGGGGCTGCGACGGCATGTCGAAAGCGGCAAAGGATGTGGCAAGCGGGCCGGGCGCCCCGTCTGTCCTTGTCCTGATGCTCGCCCTCGCAGGCGCAACCGGGACGCTGTGGCAGGTTGAGGCCGCCCCCCTTCGCCCGCTGCCGGCCAAGGCGCCCATGCTGGCTCGAAGCTGCATCATCAAGGCCCCCGACATTGCGCCCGTGTTCCCGTCGCCCGATGCAGAGGCCAAGACCGCCGAAGATTCGAGCGACGATAAGGACGACGACGATGATGATGATGATGACGACAGCCCCGGCCTGATCCTGCCGGGCTCGGCAACTTGTCTTGCGATCTCGGGCACGCTCACGGCCGGCTTGCAATTCGACAGCTACCGGGTGCCGCGGGGCGGCTCGCAGGTACCGCCGGACGGCTTCACCTGGCTGCCCAGCGCCTCCTTCCGGATCGAGACCGCGCATGACCTCGCCTCGGGGCTCAGGCTCGGCACTGCCTTCGAAATGTCGGTAGCCACCAATCCCGGCCAGCCCGACAGCGTGACGCTCGACGAGGCGACCGTCACGCTCGGCACCGTCACCTTCGGCCTGACCGATTCCCGTTTCAACTTCTGGACGGGCGACGAGTTCGCCTTCAGCGCGCGGCTGCCGGCCAGGAACGCCACCCTGATCGCTTGGGAACGCGACCTGACGGATCGCTGGAACCTCGCGCTCTCGCTCGAGGAGCCGTCGGCGGGGACCACGGCCTCGCTGCCGGCGCCCGCCAGCCGTGTCCCCGACGGGGTGGCGCGCATCACCTATACGAACGGCCCGCTGACCGTGCATCTGGCCGGCGCCCTGCGCGAGGTGGCCGGCCGTCCTGCCAGGCTCGGCCGCGCCGGCATTCTCGGGGCCACCTATGAGCTTAACGTGCTCGGCGCCGCCGGCGAGGTCACCGCGCAGATCGCAGGCGCCATCGACGCGGCGCCCTATATCGGCTCGTCGCTGGACGCGGCTGTGGTAAGGCAGGTCCTGCTCCCGCAGGATTCGACGCGCGGTTTCTCGGCCGTGCTCGCGGCCCGCCGGGAATGGAGCGAGCACTGGGCGAGCAACGTCTATGTAAGCCGCTACCTGATCACGCTGCCGCTGCCGGCGCAGGCCAAGGGCAAGCTCAGGATCGACCGGCTCGCCGCCAATCTCGTCTGGACGCCCCTGGACGGGTTCAAGGCCGGCTTCGAGGCGACGCTCGCCTGGGGCCGCGCCGAGATCGCAAGCCGCACGCTGCCGGCAACCCTCGGCGGGCGCCAGATTTCGGGGCAGCTGTTCCTGGAGCGGACGTTTTAGACTACCCCCGCTCCTGACGGAGCTTCTCCCAATATTCCAGCCGCTTCCTGATCTCGCGCTCGAAGCCGCGCTCCGGCGGGTCGTAGAACTGCTGGCGGCCAAGTGCGTCGGGCCAGTAATTCTGCCCCGAGAATGCATCCGGCGCGTCGTGGTCATAGGCGTAGTCGGCGCCGTAGCCCTCCTGCTTCATCAGCTTGGTCGGCGCATTGAGGATCGTCTTGGGCGGCATCAGCGAGCCGCGCTCTGCGGCGACCCGGCGCGCCGCCTTGTAGGCCATATAGGCCGCGTTCGATTTCGGCGCGGTGGCGAGATAGATCACCGTGTTGGCGAGCGCGAGTTCGCCCTCCGGCGTGCCGAGCTGCTCATAGGTCTCGGCCGCGGCCCGGGCATGGACCAGCGCCTGCGGGTCGGCGAGCCCGATATCCTCGACCGCCATCCGGACCAGCCGACGCGCCAGGAAGCGCGGATCCTCGCCGGCATCGAGCATGCGCGAGAAATAGTAGAGCGCCGCGTCGGGGTCCGAGCCGCGGATCGTCTTGTGCAGCGCCGAGATCAGGTTGTAGTGGCCGTCCTGCGCCTTGTCGTAGATCGGAGCGCGCCGCTGGATCACCTCGGCCAGCCCGGCCTCGTCGAAGATTTCGTCGGGCTTGGCGGCGCGCCAGAGCTCCTCGGCCAGCGTCAGCACCGCCCGGCCGTCGCCATCGGCGAAGCGGGCCAGCGCCGCCCTCGCTTCCGGCGTCAGCGGCAACTCGCGGTTCTCCAGCAGCTCGGCGCGGCCGAGCAGGAAGAGCAGCGAGCCCTCGTCGAGCGACTTGAAGGTCAGCACGCGCGCCCGAGAGAGCAGCGCCGCATTGAGAGCGAAGGACGGGTTTTCGGTGGTGGCGCCGACCAGCGTAATCGTACCGTCCTCCATCACCGGCAGGAAGGCGTCGAGCTGGGCACGGTTGAAGCGGTGAATCTCGTCGACGAAGAGCAGTGTGCCCTTGCCGCCGAGCCGGCGCCCGCGCGCGGCCTCGAAGACCTTCTTGAGATCGGCGATTCCGGAGAAGATCGCGCTGATCTGCTCGAAGCCGAGATCGACCTGCCCTGCCAGCAGCCGCGCGACCGTGGTCTTGCCGGTGCCCGGAGGGCCCCAGAAGATCAGGCTGCCGAGCGAGCCCGACTGCACCAGCCGCGTCAACGCCCCCTCCGGGCCGGTCAGGTGCTCCTGGCCCGCGACCTCGGCAAGCGTGGTCGGCCGCAGGCGATCGGCCAGCGGGCGCGGGCCGGACTTGTCCAGCCCGGAGGCGGCGAAGAGGTCGCTCACCCCGGAAAGACCGAGGTGATGCTCTGCCCGCCCCGCGAGATCGTCACCTCCCAGGCACGCCGCCGCTCCCTGAAGGCGTTCTCGACGTCGCGCGACCGCGTCATCCGCTCGCCATTCAGCGCCTGGACGATGTCGCCCTTCTGGAAGCCGATCCGCTGAGCCGTGCCGCCCTCCTCGAGTTCCGCGACCACGACCCCTTCCGTGCCGGCATCGATGCCGAGCTCCTCAGCCAGCGCCGGCGACAGGTTCATCACTGTCGCCCCCGCCAGCGGCGAGCGGCCGGAAAGCTTTACCGGCTCGCGCGGGCGCAGTTCCGGCGCAGGAGTCAGGGCGATCGGCAGGGCGATCCGCTTGCCGCCGCGCAGGACGGTGAGCTCCACAGTGCCGCCGATCGGCCGCGTCGCGAAGCGGTAGCCGAAGGATTCCGGATCATCGACGCTGACCCCATCCACGGCCAGAATCACGTCGGAGCGGCGCAGGCCGCCCTCGGCGGCCGGGCCCTTCTCGACGACGCTGGCGACGACCGAGCCCGCAGGGCGGTCCAGCCCCAGCCCATCCGCCACATCGGCCGTCAGCGCCTGCAGGCGAGCGCCGAACCAGGGCCTGCGCACGGTCTTGGCACCAGCCTTGGCGCTTTCCAGGACCACCCGCACCATGGCGGAGGGAATCGCGAAGCCGATACCGTGACTGCCGCCGGAGCGCGAGAAGATCGCCGTGTTGATGCCGATCACCCGGCCCTGCATATCGACCAGCGCACCGCCGGAATTGCCGGGATTGATCGCCGCATCGGTCTGGATGAAGGACTGCGCGTCGCCGACGCCGACCTGCGTGCGCGCGAGCGCCGAGACGATGCCCTGCGTCACCGTCTGGCCGACGCCGAAGGGATTGCCGATCGCCAGCACGATGTC
The DNA here is from genome assembly GCF_001429395.1 of Allobosea sp. Root381. Classification (GTDB taxonomy): domain Bacteria; phylum Pseudomonadota; class Alphaproteobacteria; order Rhizobiales; family Beijerinckiaceae; genus Allobosea. The sequence goes on along the minus strand of NZ_LMJT01000006.1, from coordinate 15,495 downwards.
GCCGATCTCGACCTTGTCGGAATCGGCGAGGTCGATCGCCGTCAGGTCCTTGGCGTTGTTGAGCTTGAGGACGGCGAGATCGGTACGCTGGTCGCGCAGCAGGATCGTCGCCTCGACCTCGCGCTTGTCGGCAAAGGCGACCTTGACCTCGCTCATGCCCTCGATGACGTGGTTGTTGGTCACCACGAGGCCGCTCGCATCGACGATCACGCCCGAGCCGAGCGAGCGCTGCACGCGCTCCTGCGGCACGCCGAAACCGCGATCGCCGAAGAAGCGCCGGAAGAACGGATCGTCCATGAACGGGTTGCGCGGCTGCTTCTCGACACGTGCGCCATAAACGTTGACGACAGCGCCGGCGCTTTTCTTCACCACGCCGGCGAAAGACAGCGAGATTTCCGCCCGCGATTCGGGAACCTGTCGCTGCTGTACCTGCGCGATGGCGGGCGAAGTCAGCAGCACGGCGGCGGCAAGCGCCCCCCGGATGACGGTGGCTCGGCCTGGCATGTCGAATCTCCTTCGCGATCACCGCGACTCGGCCTGAGAAATAGGGCGAGGACGACGGCATTTCCAGCCAAGCGGTCGCCCGGCCGGAACGAAAAAGGGCGGCCCGATGGGCCGCCCTTCGATCTCTGGGGAACTGAGCCGGGCTCAGGCCGCCTCGTCTTCCGCCGTGAAGACCGGGCCGGAATCCAGCCCCTTGGCATCGACGTCGCGATCGACGAACTCGATGATCGCCATCGGCGCATTGTCGCCGAAACGGAAGCCCGCCTTCATGATGCGGAGATAGCCGCCGTTGCGCTCCTTGTAGCGCGGGCCCAGCACCGCGAAGAGCTTGCCGACCAGCGCGACGTCCTTGATCTGCGCGATCGCCTGGCGGCGGGCATGCAGGTCGCCGCGCTTGGCGAGCGTGATCAGCTTCTCGACGACCGGACGCAGGTCCTTGGCCTTCGGCAGCGTGGTGGTGATCTGCTCGTGCTTGATCAGGGCCTGGGACATGTTGGCGAACATCGCCTTGCGATGCTCGGCCGAGCGATTGAAACGACGACCGCGAAAACCGTGACGCATGATTGGCTCCTTCGGTAATTACGGCCGCCGTGCCACGGTACGGCCGTTCTTTATGCTCCATCGCGTCTGCGACGGGCGGGGATGGCGCGGGACGAGCCCGCGCCGGGATCAGTAGTGCTCCTCGAAGCGCTTCGCCAGCTCTTCGATGTTCTCCGGCGGCCAGCCGGTGACGTCCATGCCGAGATGGAGGCCCATGGTGGCGAGCACTTCCTTGATCTCGTTCAGCGACTTGCGGCCGAAGTTCGGGGTGCGCAGCATCTCGCCCTCCGACTTCTGGATCAGGTCGCCGATATAGACGATGTTGTCGTTCTTCAGGCAGTTCGCCGAACGCACCGAAAGCTCGAGCTCGTCGACCTTCTTGAGCAGCGCCGGGTTGAAGGGCAGCTGCGGCGCGGTCGAGACGGCCTCTTCCTTGCGCGGCTCCTCGAAGGTGATGAACACCGCGAGCTGGTCCTGCAGGATGCGGGCGGCGAGCGCCAGCGCGTCCTCAGGCGTCACCGAGCCGTTGGTCTCGATGTTCAGGGTCAGCATGTCGCGATCGAGATTCTGGCCCTCACGGGTGTTCTCGACGCGGTAGGACACCTTCTTGACCGGCGAGTACAGGCTGTCGACCGGGATCAGGCCGATCGGCGCGTCCTCGGGGCGGTTCTGCTCGGAGGGGACATAGCCCTTGCCGGTGTTGACCGTGAACTCCATGCGGATCTCGGAGCCCTCGTCCAGCGTGCAGAGCACGAGGTCGGGGTTCAGGATCGAGACGTCGCCGACGGTGTTGATGTCGCCGGCGGTGACGGTGCCCGGGCCGGTCTTGCGCAGGGTCATGCGCTTGGGGCCCTCGCCCTGCATCTTGACCGCGATGGCCTTGATGTTGAGGACGATGTCCGTCACGTCCTCACGGACGCCCGGGATCGATGAAAACTCGTGCAGAACGCCGTCGATCTGGACCGCGGTGACGGCCGCACCCTGCAGCGAGGAGAGCAGCACGCGGCGCAGCGCGTTGCCGAGGGTCATGCCGAAGCCGCGCTCCAGCGGGCGCGCGACGACGGTCGCCAGCCGCTTCGGATCGTCTCCGACCTTGACTTCGAGCTTGTTGGGCTTTGACAGATCCTGCCAGTTCTTGCTGATCACGACCGCACTCCTCGTGCTTGAATTCAATGGCGGCGGCGGCCGCCCCGGACAGGCGCCCGCCGGTGCGGGCGCCTCGAAGGTCACAGCTCAGACGCGACGGCGCTTGCGCGGGCGGCAACCGTTGTGCGGGATCGGCGTCACGTCGCGGATCGAGGTCACGGTGAAGCCAGCGGCCTGCAGCGCGCGAAGAGCCGATTCACGACCCGAACCCGGACCGGTAACCTCGACCTCGAGGGTGCGCATGCCATGCTCGGCGGCCTTGCGGGCGGCGTCTTCAGCGGCAACCTGCGCGGCATAGGGGGTCGACTTGCGCGAGCCCTTGAAGCCCATCGTGCCGGCCGACGACCACGAGATCGTGTTGCCCTGCGCGTCGGTGATGGTGATCATGGTGTTGTTGAAAGAGGCGTTCACATGCGCGACGCCGGAAACGATGTTCTTGCGTTCGCGACGACGGACGCGCTGGGCTTCCTTGGCCATAGTCTTCTCTCTTGTCCTTCAGACGCGCCCGTGATGCCAGGCGCTGGGGAAGCCGCCCGCCCCTGCTGGGGTCAGGCGGCGCAAAGCAGCGGGCCGGAGAACCGGCCCGCCGAAATCACTTCTTCTTGCCGGCGATCGGCTTCGCCTTGCCCTTGCGGGTGCGGGCGTTGGTATGCGTGCGCTGGCCGCGGACCGGCAGCGAGCGGCGATGACGGAGGCCGCGATAGCAGCCGAGATCCATCAGGCGCTTGATGTTCATCGAGACGTCGCGGCGCAGATCGCCTTCGACGAGATAGTCGCGGTCGATCGCCTCACGGATCTGGAGAACCTCGGCGTCGGTCAGCTGGTTGACCCGACGCTCGTCGGCGATGCCGACCTTCGCGCAGATTTCCTTGGCCTTGTAGGCGCCGATGCCGTGGATGTACTGCAGGCCGATGACGACGCGCTTGTTGGTCGGAATGTTGACGCCCGCGATACGAGCCATGATCGTCTCTCCATGTCGGCCGGATCGCGCCCGATGGCGGCCCGGCGGTGAACAAGAAACTCCGCGCCGGTGGAGGCCGGCCTCTGCGAAGCGTTGAACCAGCTCCATGCAGGAACGCGACGCCGCCCCTTCTCGCGAAGGTAACGGCATCGCTGGCATGAAACCGGAAGTCGGGTCGTTAGTCGCTTGATCACGGAGAGTCAACCCGCCGTGACCAAGAAACGTGCCAACGCCGAAATCAGTTGGAAGTCAGAGCCTTCTCGATGGCGGCGGAGACGCCGTCGATCGGCTGCATGCCATCGATCGTCACGACCTGTCCGCGCGAGGCGTAATATGGCGCCACGACCGCAGTGTCGCGGTTATAGGCCTCGAGCCTGGTCTTGAAGACCTCCGGGTCGTCGTCCTTGCGCACCGGCTGCCCGGCCGCCCTCGCCTCTTCGGCACGCTTGACGATGCGATCGACCAGCTTGCCCTGGTCGACCTGGAGCTCGAGCACCTTGTCGAGCTTCAGCCCCTTGGAAGCGAGCATGCCGTCCAACGCCTCGGCTTGCGCCAGCGTCCGCGGGAAACCGTCGAGGATGAAGCCCTTCTTGGCGTCGGCCTCCTCGATCCTGTCGGCGACGATGCCGATCACGATCTCGTCCGAGACCAGACCGCCAGCATCCATCACCGCCTTGGCCTTCACGCCGACCGGCGTGCCGGCGGCGACCGCGGCGCGCAGCATGTCGCCCGTCGAGAGTTGCGGAATGCCGTGCTTCGCGACGATGCGCGCAGCCTGAGTGCCTTTACCCGCCCCCGGCGGCCCCAGGAATATGAGTCGCATCAGCGCTTGGCCCCCCTGAGCTTAGCCTTCTTCACCAGCCCCTCATATTGATGGGCCAGCAGATGTCCGTGAACCTGCGCCACGGTATCCATGGTCGTCGTCACCACGATGAGCAGCGAAGTGCCACCGAGGAGGATGATCGGAATCTGGGCATAGGTGATCATGAATTCGGGAATAAGGCAGACGATCGTCAAATAGCCGGCCCCGAGCACGGTGATGCGCGTCAGCACGCGGTCGATATGCTCGGCGGTGCGCTCCCCCGGGCGGATGCCCGGCATGAAGCCGCCATGCTTCTTGAGATTGTCGGCCGTCTCCACCGGGTTGAACACGATCGCGGTGTAGAAGAAGCAGAAGAAGATGATCAGCGCCCCATAGAGGATCATGAACAGCGGCCGGCCATGCGCGAGATAGGTCGCAACGACCGATAGGAAGCCTGTGCCGCCGGAGGCCTGGCTGAAGCTCGCGATCGTCGTCGGCAGCAGCAGCAGCGACGAGGCGAAGATCGGCGGGATGACGCCGGCCGTGTTGAGCTTCAGCGGCAGGAACGAGGTCTGGCCCTCATACATCCGGTTGCCGACCTGGCGCTTGGGATAGTTGATCAGCAGTCGGCGCTGGGCGCGCTCCATGAAGACCACAAAGCCGATGACGCAGATCGCCATGACCAGGATCAGGAGCAGCAGGCCGGTCGAGATCGCCCCCTGGCGGCCGAGTTCCAGCGTCTGCGCGAGCTGCGACGGAAACTCCGCGATGATGCCCGAGAAGATGATCATCGAGGTACCGTTGCCGATGCCACGGCTGGTGATCTGCTCGCCCAGCCAGAGCAGGAACATGGTGCCGCCGACGAGCGTGATCGTGGTCGAGAGCAGGAAGAACGGCCCCGGCTCCAGCACAAGATTGCCCGAGCCCTGCAGGCCGACGCCGATGCCATAGGCCTGGAAGATCGCGAGCACGAGGGTGAGGTAGCGGGTGTACTGGTTCAGGACCTTGCGGCCCTGCTCGCCCTCCTTCTTCAGCGCCTCGAACGTCGGGACGACGCTGGAGAGGAGCTGGATGATGATCGAGGCCGAGATGTACGGCATGATCGCCAGCGCGAAGATCGCCAGGCGGCCGACGGCGCCGCCCGAGAACATGTTGAACATGCCGAGCATGCCGGACTGCGATTGCCTGAACAGATCGGCGACGGCCTCGGGGTTCATGCCCGGCAGCGGGATGTAGGTGCCGATCCGATAGATGATCAGCGCCCCGAGGGTGAACCAGATCCGCTTCTTCAGCTCGTCCGCCTTGGCGAACGCCCCGAAGTTCAGGTTGGAAGCAAGCTGTTCAGCCGCCGATGCCATGCGTCTGTCCTTAACGTCGCGGTTCGTTTCCCAAGACGACGACGTCGTCAAAGGCGATCGAGGGAAGACCCCAGATCCATGCCTGAACCCTCAAGGCCGAGGCTCAGGCATGGACCCCGTCTCTGCGCTCCTTCCGGCCGGGACGGCCGCCCCATGCAAGCTCTTATGGCCGCATCGTCGGAGCACACTCAAACAGTCGAACGGCGGCCAGGGCGCAAGGCCCGGCCGCCGTTCGCAAGCGCTCATGTAAGCGCTGGTGTCACGCCTGTGAAGCGGCAGCCAGAATCTTGACCGAACCGCCGGCCTTCTCGATGGCCTCGACCGCGCCCTTGGACGCGCCGGCAACCTCGAATGCGAGCTTGGTCTTGAGTTCGCCCACGCCCAGGATCTTCACGCCGTCCTTGGCCTGGCGGGTGATCACGCCGGCGGCGACCAGCGCCTCGATCGTAATCGCGCCCTTGGCGTCCAGCTTGCCGGCTTCCACCGCCTGCTGGATGCGCCCGAGGTTCACCTCGTTCAGATCCTTGGCGAAGAGATTGTGGAAACCGCGCTTCGGCAGGCGACGATAGAGCGGCATCTGGCCGCCTTCGAAGCCCTTGACCGCCACGCCGGCACGGGCCTTCTGACCCTTGACGCCACGGCCGCCGGTCTTGCCCTTGCCGGAACCGATGCCACGGCCGACGCGGATGCGCGACTTGTGCGCGCCTTCATTGTCACGGATGTCGTTGAGTTTCATCGAACGATACCCCCCTCACTTCGCGTCGACGACGCGCACGAGGTGCCTGACCTTATCGATCATGCCCCGCACGGACGGCGTATCGACCAGGGTCGACTGCCGGCGGATCTTGTTGAGGCCGAGACCGATCAGGGTCTGGCGCTGCGACGCCTCGCGGCGGATCGGGCTGCCGATCTGCTCGACGACGACGGTCTTCTCACCTTTTGCCATGGTCGAACCCTCACGCTTCGGCCGCAGCATCCGCGCCGGCATCGCGGCGGCGGGTCTGCAGGGAGGAGACCTTGAGGTTGCGACGCGCGGCGACGCTGCGCGGGCTGTCCTCGTTCTTCAGCGCGTCGAAGGTGGCGCGAACCAGGTTGTAGGGGTTCGACGAGCCGAGCGACTTCGACACCACGTCCTGCATGCCGACCGCCTCGAACACGGCGCGCATCGGACCACCGGCGATGATGCCGGTACCGGCAGGAGCCGCGCGCAGCACGACCTTGCCAGCGCCGTGGCGGCCCTGCACGTCGTGATGGAGGGTGCGGCCCTCGCGCAGCGGGATACGGACCAGGCCGCGCTTGGCGGCTTCCGTCGCCTTGCGGATGGCCTCGGGAACTTCCCGGGCCTTGCCGTGGCCGAAGCCGACGCGGCCCTTCTGGTCGCCGACGACGACGAGCGCGGCGAAGCCGAAGCGACGCCCGCCCTTCACCACCTTGGCGACGCGGTTGATGTGGACCAGACGGTCCACGAATTCGGAATCGCGCTCTTCGCGATCGCGGTCACGAGGCTCTCTCGCCATTGTCTTTCCTCTTACTTGCGCGGCGACGAGGTCCAGGCCCCGCGCCGCTCGCTCGAGCGTTCCTGATGGAACGACTTCTCTTCAAAAGATAGAGCCCGGCCCCTGCCCCGGCGCCTTGCGGCGTCGAAGCTGGAAAACCGGGTTGGTCCAGGTCAGAAGTTCAGGCCGCCTTCGCGAGCCGCTTCCGCCAGCGCCTTGACGCGGCCGTGATACATGTAGGCGCCGCGGTCGAAGACCACGTCCTTCACGCCGGCCTTGACGGCACGCTCTGCGATGAGCTTGCCGATCGTCGAAGCGGCATCGACATTCGCGCCCGACTTGATGTCGCCGCGGATGTCCTTGTCGAGGGTCGAGGCCGACGCAAGGGTGAGACCCTTCGCGTCGTCGATGACCTGGGCATAGATCTGCTTGCCGGTGCGGTGCACGGACAGGCGGGCGCGGCCATTGGCAACGGCCTTGATCGCGCGGCGAACGCGGGCCTTGCGGCGCGCAGTGTTTTCGGTCTGCTTGCTCATGGCGCTTACTTCTTCTTCCCTTCCTTGCGGAAGATGAACTCGCCGGCGTACTTGACGCCCTTGCCCTTGTAAGGCTCGGGCCCGCGATAGTCGCGGATCTCGGCTGCGGTCTGCCCGACCACCTGCTTGTCGATGCCGGTGATGACGATCTCGGTCGGCTTCGGCGTCGTGATCGCGACGCCCTCCGGCACCGGATAATCGATGTCGTGGCTGTAGCCGAGCGAGAGCTTGAGCACCTTGCCGTTGACGGCGGCCTTGTAGCCGACGCCGTTGATCTCGAGCTTCTTCTCGAAGCCGGCGGTTGTGCCGACGACGAGATTGGCGATGCGGGCACGCGAGGTGCCCCAGAGCGAACGGGCGCGCTTGCTCTGCGAACGCGGCTGCACCGCGATCGCGCCGTCCTCCATGACGACGGAGACGTCGTCGGGAACGGTGAAGGACAGCTCGCCCTTCGCGCCCTTGATCTTGACGAGCTGGCCGGCGACGTTGGCGGTGACGCCAGCGGGAACCGGAACCGGCTTCTTACCAATACGAGACATTGGATCTCTCCTGAAAATGAGCGGCGTCTGTAAGGTCAGAAGACCTTGCAGAGCACTTCGCCGCCCACGTTCTGCTCGCGGGCCAAATGATCGGCCATCACGCCCTTCGGGGTCGAGACGATCGTCACGCCAAGGCCGTCGGCCACGCGCGGCATTGTCTCGACCGACGAATAGACGCGTCGGCCGGGCTTCGAGACACGGGAGATCGACCGGATGACCGGCTGCCCCTCGTGATACTTCAGCTCGATGTCGAACTCCGTCCGGCCGTTGCCGAACTCGGTCTGCGAATAGCCGCGGATGTAGCCCTCGGACTGAAGCACGTCGAGCACGCGGGCCCGCAGCTTCGAACCGGGCGTCGAAACGCGCGACTTGCGCCGCATCTGCGCATTGCGGATGCGGGTCAGCATATCTCCAAGCGGATCAATGATCGCCATGTTGCGTACTCCTCACCAGCTCGACTTGACGAGGCCGGGAACCAGCCCCTTGTTGCCAAGCTCGCGCAAAGCAACGCGCGACATCTTCAGCTTGCGATAGAACGCGCGCGGACGACCCGTCACTTCGCAGCGGTTGCGCACCCGGGTCGGGGCCGAGTTGCGCGGCAGTTCGGCCAGCTTGAGGCGAGCGAGGAAGCGCTCGTCCATGGACTGGCTTTCGTCATTGGCGATCGCGAGAAGCCGCTCGCGCCTGCCCGCGAACTTCTTCACGAGGGCCTTGCGGTGGTTGTTGTTCTCGACGGAGCTTTTCTTAGCCATCGATCTCTCCTGGTTTCCGCGTATGAGCGGTGAGGCTCACTGCCGGAACGGGAAGTTGAAGTGCTTGAGCAAGGCGCGTGCCTCGTCGTCCGACTTCGCAGTCGTGCAGACGATCACGTCCATACCCCAGACCTGGTCGACCTTGTCGTAGTTGATCTCGGGGAACACGATGTGCTCCTTGATCCCGAGCGCGAAATTGCCGCGCCCGTCGAAGGACTTCGGGTTGAGGCCCCGGAAGTCGCGAACACGCGGCAGCGCGATGGTGACGAGCCGGTCGACGAACTCGAACATCTTGGTCTTGCGCAGCGTGACCTTGCAGCCGACCGCCATGTTCTCGCGCAGCTTGAAGCCGGCGATGGCGAGACGGGACTTGGTGATGACCGGCTTCTGGCCGGCGATCAGGGCGAGGTCGCCGGCGGCGTTGTCGACCTTCTTGCGGTCGGCAGTCGCTTCACCGACACCCATGTTGATGACGACCTTCTCGATGGTCGGCACTTCCATGGCGTTCTTGTAGCCGAACTCGGCGATCATCGCCGGACGGACGACGTCCTCGTAATGCTTCTTCATACGCGGCGTGAGGGCCGCCTGCTGATTCTCAGCCATCGATCAGATCCCCCGAACGCTTGGCGAAACGGACCTTGCGGCCATCATCCAGGACCTTGAAACCGACGCGGGTCGGCTTGCCGTCCTTGGGATCGGCCACGGCGACGTTCGACAGGTCGATGGTGGCTTCCTTGGAGATGATGCCGCCCTCGGACTGCGCCGAAGCCTTGGTGTGCTTCTTGACGAGGTTGACACCGCGCACCACGGCGCGGGCATCCTTCGGCAGAACCTGGAGCACTTCACCGGCCTTGCCCTTGTCGCGGCCGGCCAGCACGACGACCTTGTCGCCCTTCTTGATCTTCGCAGCCATCACAGCACCTCTGGCGCAAGCGAGATGATCTTCATGTGGTTCTTCGCGCGCAGCTCGCGCGGAACCGGTCCGAAGATACGGGTGCCGACCGGCTCTTTCTGGTTGTTGATCAGCACGGCCGCATTGCGGTCGAAGCGGATCACCGAGCCGTCGGCGCGCTTGACGTCCTTGGCGGTGCGAACGACGACCGCCTTCATGACGTCGCCCTTCTTCACGCGACCGCGGGGAATGGCTTCCTTGATCGAAACGACGATGATGTCGCCAATGCGGGCATAGCGCCGCTTCGACCCGCCCAGAACCTTGATGCACATCACGCGACGGGCGCCGGAATTGTCGGCGACCTCGAGATTCGTCTGCACCTGGATCATGGCCTTGATCCTTCCATGTGTATCAGCGCGGTTTCCCGCCAGGCATCAGCGCCGACGGGACTACGACTGACGGGGGTCGCTTCGCCCCCTGGCCTCAAAACAAAGCACGATCCGCAAAAGTGGCGCCCACTCTTGCGGCGTAACATGCCCGACTTTTACCTCGCCCCCGCTTCCCGATCGCCCGAGTGATTCGGGCGTCGGACAGCAGGTTGACCTACGCCTTGGGGGCGTTGTCGAGCAAAACCCAGCTTTTCAGCTTGGAAATGGGCTTGGACTCTTCAATCCAGACCTGATCGCCAACCTTGGCCACCTGCGCCTCATCGTGCGCGTGGTAGTTCTTGGTACGGCGAACCGTCTTCTTGAGGAGTGGGTGCGTATAGCGCCGCTCGACCTTGACCACAACAGTTTTGTTCTGCTTGTCGCTGACGACGACGCCCTGCAGCACGCGCTTCGGCATTGTCTAACTCCTCAGGCGCTCGCCGCGACGGTCTTCGACCGCTGCAGCGTCTTGATGCGGGCGATGTCCTTGCGGACTTCGGTCACCCGAGCGGTGTTCTCGAGCTGGCCGGTGGCCTTCTGGAAGCGCAGGTTGAACTGCTCCTTCTTGAGCTTCAGGAGCTCATCCTGAAGCAGGTCCACGCTCATGGCGTTCAGGTCGGACAGGCGTTGCGAAGCTTTCATCTCGTCCTCCCTTACTCGGCGATGCGCTGAATGAAGCGCGTCTTGATCGGCAGCTTGGCGGCACCCAGGCGCAGCGCCTCACGGGCGATATCCTCGGGCACGCCGTCGAGCTCGAACATGATCCGGCCAGGCTTGACCTTGGCTGCCCAGAATTCAGGCGCGCCCTTGCCCTTGCCCATGCGGACTTCGGTCGGCTTCTTGGAGACCGGCACGTCAGGGAAGATGCGGATCCAGACGCGGCCGGCGCGCTTCATGGCGCGGGTGATCGCGCGGCGGGCCGCCTCGATCTGCCGGGCGGTGACGCGCTCAGGCTCCTGGGCCTTCAGGCCGAACTGGCCGAAGTTCAGGTCCGTGCCGCCCTTGGCGACGCCGGAAATGCGCCCCTTGAACTGCTTGCGGAACTTGGTTCTTTTCGGTTGCAACATGGCTCTTCTCGATCAGCCTTACGCAGCCTGCTCGCGACGCTCGCGACGCTCACCGGAGCGGCCGCCTTCGTCCGAGAGACGCTTGTCCTGGGCCATCGGGTCATGCTCGAGGATCTCGCCCTTGAAGATCCAGACCTTGATGCCGCACGTGCCGTAGGTGGTGAAGGCGGTGCCCACACCGTAATCCACATCGGCGCGCAGCGTGTGCAGCGGCACGCGACCTTCGCGATACCATTCGAGGCGCGCGATCTCGGCGCCGCCGAGACGGCCCGAGCAGTTGATGCGGATGCCCTCGGCGCCGAGACGCATGGCCGACTGAACGGCCCGCTTCATGGCGCGGCGGAACGCGACGCGGCGCTCGAGCTGCTGCGCGATCGAATCGGCGACGAGCGTCGCGTCGATCTCCGGCTTGCGCACCTCGACGATGTTAATCGCAACATCCGCCTTGGTGAGCTTCATCACCGTCTTGCGCAGCTTCTCGATGTCGGCGCCCTTCTTGCCGATCACCACGCCCGGACGAGCCGAGTGGATGGTGACGCGGCACTTCTTGTGCGGGCGCTCGATGATGATCTTCGAGATCGCGGCCTGCTTGAGCAGCTTCATCAGGGCGGCGCGGATAGCCATGTCCTCATGGAGCAGCTTGCCGTACTCGCCCTTCTGCGCGAACCAGCGGGAATCCCAGGTCCGGTTGATGCCGAGGCGAAGCCCGATCGGATTGATTTTCTGACCCATCGTTCTCTCCTCAGGCCTTCGCAGCCTGGACTTCGCGCACCACGATCGTGATGTTCGCGAACGGCTTCAGGATGCGGGCGCCACGGCCGCGGGCGCGGGCATGGAAGCGCTTCATCACGAGCGCCTTGCCGACGAAGGCCTGGGCCACGACGAGATCGTCGACATCGAGATCATGATTGTTCTCGGCGTTGGCGATCGCGCTCTGAAGGCACTTGCGGACGTCGAGCGAGATCCGCTTGCGCGAGAACTCGAGATCGGCGAGCGCGGTCGAGACCTTCTTGCCCCGGATCAGCTGGGCGACGAGGTTGAGCTTCTGCGGCGAGACGCGCAGGTTACGGGCGACCGCAACCGCTTCGTTCTCGGGCAGCGCACGGGGGGCTGATGCTTTACCCATGGCTTACTTCCTCTTCGCCTTCTTGTCGGCAGCGTGGCCGTGGAAGGTGCGCGTCGGCGAGAACTCGCCGAACTTGTGGCCCACCATTTCCTCGGACACGGACACCGGCACATGCTTATGGCCGTTGTAGACGCCGAACGTCAGACCGACGAACTGCGGAAGGATCGTGGAGCGACGGCTCCAGATCTTGATGACCTCGGACCGGGTCGCCGAACGGGCAACCTCGGCCTTTTTCAGAAGGTATCCGTCGACAAACGGACCTTTCCAAAGCGAACGCGCCATGACGGACCTCAGTTCTTCTTCTTGCGGGCGTGACGGCTCGACACGATGAACGTATCGGTCCGCTTGTTCGAGCGGGTCTTCTTACCCTTGGTCGGCAGACCCCAGGGCGTGACCGGATGACGGCCGCCCGAGGTACGGCCTTCACCACCGCCGTGCGGATGGTCGACCGGGTTCATCGAGACGCCGCGGTTATGCGGACGACGGCCGAGCCAGCGCGAGCGACCCGCCTTGCCGTCGTTCCGGTTCATGTGATCCGGATTCGAGACGGCGCCGACGGTAGCATAGCACAGGCCCGAGATCAGGCGCTGTTCGCCTGAATTCAGGCGGACGATGACGTAGCCCTGGTCGCGGCCGACGATCTGGGCGTAGTTGCCGGCCGAACGGGCCAGCTGGCCGCCCTTGCCGATCTTCAGCTCCAGATTGTGGACGATCGTGCCGATCGGCAGCGAGCCCATCGGGGCCGCGTTGCCGGGCTTCACGTCGACCGACGGGCCGGAGACGACGCTGTCGCCGACGGCCAGGCGCTGCGGGGCCAGGATGTAGGCCTGCTCGCCGTCCTGATACTTGATCAGGGCGATGAAGGCGGTGCGGTTCGGATCATACTCGATCCGCTCCACGACGGCCGGGATGCCATCCTTGCCGCGACGCTTGAAATCGATCAGGCGCAGCGTGCGCTTGTGTCCACCGCCGCGGAAGCGGACGGTGATGCGGCCGAGATTGTTGCGGCCGCCCGAGGACGACTTGCCCTCGGTCAGCACCTTGAGCGGCTTGCCCTTGTAGAGCTCGCTGCGGTCGACGATCACGAGCTGGCGCTGGCTCGGCGTGATCGGCTTGAAGCTTTTCAAAGCCATGATGACGATCTTTCCTTACAGGCCCGTGGTCACGTCGATGGAGTGACCTTCCTCGAGGGTCACGACCGCCTTCTTGACATCCGAGCGCTGGCCGAGCCGGCCCCGGAAGACCTTCATCTTGCCTTCGGTGACGAGCGTGTTGACGCTCTTCACCTTGACATCGAACAGCTTCTCGACCGCCGCCTTGATCTGCGGCTTGGTCGCGGTCTTGGCGACCTTGAAGACGACCTTGTTGTGCTCGGAGAGCATGGTCGCCTTTTCGGTGATCACCGGGCCACGGATGACGTCGTAGTGGCGCGGGTCCAGGTTCTTGGCGGACTGGCTCATTTGAAGCGCGCCTCCAGCGCATCGACAGCCGCGCGCGTCAGGACGAGCTTGTCGCGACGCAGGATGTCATAGACGTTGATGCCCTGAACCGGCAGCACGTCGACATTCGGGATCGAACGGGCAGCCAGGCCGAAATTGGTGTCGATCTCGGCGCCGCCGATCACCAGCGCGCTGGACAGGTCCAGCTTGCCGAAATGCCCGAGCAGCACCTTGGTCTTCGGCTCGTTCAGCTTGACGTCATCGATGATGATGAGGCCGGCATCCTTAGCCTTGGCCGAGAGCGCATGGCGGAGCGCCAGCGCACGGACCTTCTTGGGCAGATCATGGGCATGGTCGCGCAGAACCGGACCGAAGGCCTTGCCGCCGCCGCGGAACTGCGGAGCCGAAGCCGCACCGTGGCGAGCGCCGCCGGTACCCTTCTGCTTGTAGATCTTCTTGCGGGTGCGGTCGACCTCCGACCGGCCCTTGGACTTGTGCGTGCCGGCGCGGCGCTTGGCGAGCTGGTAGCGCACCATGCGGGCGAGAAGATCGGCGCGCGGCTCGAGGCCGAAGATCGCATCCGAGAGCTCGACCGAGCCGGCCGAGCCACCTTCCAAGGTGGTGATATCGAGTTTCATCACGCGTTCTCCTCAGCCTGGGCCGCAGGAGCCTCTGCCGTCGCCTCGCCGGCGGACTTGAACTTGCCAGGCAGCGGCGCATCCTTCGGAAGCGGGCGCTTGATGGCGTCACGGACGTGGATCCAGCCGCCAGCAACGCCGGGAACGGCGCCCTCGACCAGGATCAGACCGCGCTCGGCATCCGTCTGGACGACGCGCAGGTTCTGCGTGGTGACGCGCTCGGCGCCGAGATGGCCGGGCATCTTCTTGTTCTTGAAGGTCTTGCCCGGGTCCTGACGGCCACCGGTCGAACCGATCGAGCGGTGCGAGACCGAGACACCGTGCGTGGCGCGCAGACCGCCGAAGTTCCAGCGCTTCATGCCGCCGGCAAAACCCTTACCGGTGGTGGTGCCGCTGACATCGACGAACTGGCCGACGACGAAGTGGTCCGCGGTGAGCTCGGCGCCGACCGGGATCAGCGCATCATCGCTGACGCGGAACTCGACCACCTTGCGCTTGGGCTCGACCTTGGCGACCGCGAAGTGACCGCGCTCCGCCTTCGAGACATTCTTCACCTTCGCCGCGCCGGAGCCCAGCTGCACGGCCACATAGCCGTTCTTCTCGATCGTGCGATGCGCGACGACCTGGCAGTTGTCGAGCTTCAGCACGGTGACCGGGATATGCTCGCCGGCATCGGTGAAGATGCGGGTCATCCCGACTTTCTGTGCAATCACACCGGAACGCATCGGTGCATACCTTCCTCTTGGGTCATGTCCATCCGGGGGAACCGGAAACAGAGGACCCGTTTAAACTGGATCAGAGCTTGATTTCGACGTCGACGCCGGCGGCGAGATCAAGCTTCATGAGGGCATCGACCGTCTGGGGGGTCGGGTCGACGATGTCGAGAACCCGCTTGTGGGTCCGCATTTCAAACTGCTCGCGCGACTTCTTGTCGATGTGGGGCGAGCGGTTGACCGTGAACTTCTCGATGAGCGTCGGCAGCGGGATGGGGCCGCGGACCTGAGCGCCCGTCCTCTTTGCGGTCGACACGATCTCGCGCGTCGAAGCGTCGAGAATGCGGTGGTCGAACGCCTTGAGGCGGATCCGGATGTTCTGACCGTTCATGGTCTCAATCTTCCTCGTGACGTGAAAGGGCGAAGGCCCGACAGGGCCTGCGCCCTCACGAAAACGCGTTACGCGATGATCGTTGCGACGACGCCGGCGCCGACGGTACGGCCGCCTTCACGGATGGCGAAGCGGAGCTTCTCTTCCATCGCGATCGGGACGATCAG
>NZ_LMJT01000005.1:0-277500 GCF_001429395.1 Allobosea sp. Root381 | reverse complement strand
GCCGCGCGCGACGACGAGCACCACACGGTCGCCGATGCGCAGCGAGAGCGTCTTGGCGATGCGGGCCGGCTCGACGCCATGGGCCGTGGCAGCGAGCGCAACCGTCGCGCTGCTCTCGGCCGTCTCGATGACGGCGATGTCGGGCGCGTGTTCGGCGAAGAAGGAACGAACCGATTCGAGGCTCATCGATCTATCGGAACCGCAGAAAAAGCAGGATCGCGAACGCGGCCGGCAGACCGAAGACGAGCGAGAAGAAGGGCATCTCCTGCAACACTGTGTAGCCCGCGCGGCTGACGCCGACCCAGAGATTGACGAGCGAGGCCACCAGCCACAGCGGCAGGAAGAGCTTCACGGCGAAGCCTGTGGGGTCGCCACCGCCGAGTTTCAGCCGGCGGGAGAGGAAGTGCAGCGCGCCGAGAAGGGCGAAGCCGGCGGCGATGACCTTGAGCGTGTGCATGCCGCCGGTCTCCTCAGTGCCGGAAGTGTCGGTGGCCGGTGAAGACCATGGCGAGGCCGGCTGCGTCGGCCGCCTTGATGACCTCGTCGTCGCGCATCGAGCCGCCAGGCTGGATGACGGCGGTCGCTCCGGCCTCGGCAGCGGCGAGCAGGCCATCAGCGAAGGGGAAGAAGGCGTCAGAGGCGACGACCGAACCCTTGGCGAGCGTCTCTGGCAGGCCCGCGGCCCTCGCGGCCTCGCCGGCCTTCCAGGCGGCGATGCGGGAGGAATCGACGCGGCTCATCTGGCCGGCGCCGATGCCGACGGTCGCGCCGTCCTTCACATAGACGATGGCGTTCGACTTGACGTGCTTGGCGACGCGGAAGGCGAAGCGCAGATCGGCGAGCTCGGCCTCGCTCGGCTGGCGCTTGGTCACGACCTTGAGTTCCATGTCGTCGACCACGGCATTGTCGCGGGCCTGGGCGAGGAAGCCGCCGGAAACCGTGCGCAGCGACAGGCCGGCCTCGCGGACATCCGGCAGGCCGCCGGTCAGCAACAGGCGGAGGTTCTTTTTGGCGGCGATCAGCGCGATCGCTTCCTCATCCGCATCCGGGGCGATGATCACCTCGGTGAAAATCTCAACGATCTTCTTCGCGGCCTCGGCGTCGAGCTTGCGGTTGAGGGCGACGATACCGCCGAAGGCCGAGACCGGATCGCAGGCCAGTGCCCGCTCATAGGCCTCGAGCAGCGAGCCACCGGCGGCGACGCCGCAGGGGTTGGCGTGCTTGACGATGACGCAGGCGGCCGTGGCTGCGGGATCGAACTCGGCGACGCATTCGAAGGCGGCGTCGGTGTCGTTGATGTTGTTGAAGGAGAGCTGCTTACCCTGGACCTGGCGAGCGGTCGAGACGCCCGGCCGGGCGCCCGGCGTGCGGTAGAACGCCGCCCATTGGTGCGGGTTCTCGCCATAGCGCATGGTCTCGGCGAGTTGGCCGCCGAGCGCACGATAGGCCGGGCCCGTGTCGCCCAGTTCATTGGCGAACCAGTTCGAGATCGCAGCGTCGTAGGCGGCGGTGCGGGCATAGGCCTTCTGGGCGAGCTTGCGGCGCAGCGTGAGCGTGGTCGCGCCCTTCTGGGTCTCAAGATCGGCCAGAACGGCCGCATAGTCCGAGGCATCGACGACGACCGCGACGTCGGCATGGTTCTTGGCGGCGGCGCGGATCATCGCAGGTCCGCCGATGTCGATGTTCTCGATGCAGTCGTCATAAGGCCTGCCGGCGGCGACAGTCGCCTCGAAGGGGTAGAGGTTGACGACGAGCAGGTCGATTGGCGCGATGCCGTGGCCGAGCATCGAGGCCTGGTGCTCCGGATGCGAGCGGACCGCGAGCAAGCCGCCATGGACCTTCGGATGCAGCGTCTTGACGCGGCCGTCCATCATCTCGGGGAAGCCCGTGAGATCGGACACGTCGGTCACCGGAAGACCGGCCTCGGCGATCGCTTTGGCGGTGCCGCCGGTCGAGACCAGCGCTATGCCGAGCCGGTTCAGCGCACGCGCGAACGCGATCAGCCCGGTCTTGTCGGAAACGGAAAGGAGTGCGCGTTCGACACGGCGAAGCTCTGTCGGCATCGGGATCGTTCCAGGACTTTGCGAGGCAGGCGGTTCGGGCGAGCTATCATGCTGCGGCGTGCAAAGCAAAGAACGCCGGCGCCGAGGGATCATGCGCCCGGTGCCGGCTCCGGCGGACGGGCTGCTCCTGACGCAGGCGGCCGGAACCTCGCGCCGGGCGGAGCGGCGGCACCGACGCGGCTGAAACGCCAGGTGATCCGAGGCGTCGCGACGGCATCGAAGGCGACGCTGAGCTGCTCGCTCCGGTGCCGGCCATCGGTCGCGGCGAGGAAGATGCTCTCCTCGATGGAGATGATGGCGCCCGCGGCCTCGAAGGACCAGACCTCGCCATTGGGCAGCGCCAGCACGGCGCCTTCGCCCTCGCGGATCAGGCTCGGCTTGACCGAGGGGTGCAGGTGGAAGCGGGCGACCGCGGGCAGGCCGGCAGGCGAGCCGGTGAGGGTGACATCGTCCTCGCCGTCGAGCGCGCTCCCGTCGCGGGCGAGCAGCAGCCGGCGGGTGTGGACGGCGCCGAGGCCGCGGCGATAGCCGTCATGGCTGCCGACCCATTCCTGCCCGGCTTCGGCATCCTGCCTCGCGACGCGGACATCGCTGGGGCCGGCGACGATCCGCACCTCGCCGAGCACGAGGCCGAAGGAGGCGCTCGAACGGTCGTCGAGCACCACCGTCGAATGCGCCGCCGTGCTGCGCGCGGCGAGGCGCAGCTCGGCCGGGCCGTGGCGGCTGGTGCCGCAATTGACGACGAGCCGCTGAGCGCCGCTGGAGAATTCGAAGGCGAGGCAGCCGGCATGGGCTTCCACCGAGTGGGCGCCCCTTGGCGGTGGCCCCGCATCGACCACGACGATGCTGCGCTCGCCGGTCAGCCGGCTGTAGCCGGAATAGGCGGCCTGCTCGATCGGCCGGGCCCGGGCGTCGTCATAGGCGGCAAGCGTCGCCATCAGGTCCGGCGGCGTCGTGCCCATGCCGTTGAACAAGGCGAGCGCGCCATCGCCATGCCGGAACAGGCGGAGATGCGGCATCATCCGCTCGATCGCCATCAGCACGCCGCGCGGCGGTTCGACGCCGCGGGTCATGAAGGTCTCGCGCAGCGGCAGCAGGTCGAGCAGGAATTCGATCAGCAGGCGCGGATTGCGGCTGAGATGGCCGCCATCCGGCAGGATCTGCTGGTCGAGTTCGTCCGAGAGCATGAATTCCAGGCGCTTGCGCCGGGAATCCTGGCCGTCGAGGCAGATCGCCGCGAAGGTGACCGCGATCAGGCAGTTGAGCCGTGCGGCGCCGTCGACGGCACCGGCGAGGGCGAGGTTCAACTGGTCGGCCAGCCGCGCGACATGGCGCACATAGCGTTCGTAGAAGGCATGATCGGCGCCCTCCAACAGCAGGGGCGAATGCGAGAGGAAGGCGATCAGCCGCCGTGCCGCCACGGCCGGGCGGCGCGCGATCTCGCTGCGATGGCGCCGCTTCGCGATGAAGTCGTCGACGAGGGCTCGGGCATTGGCGCGCGCGATCGCCGTGTCGGCGGCGTGCATGTGTCGCAGCCAGGCGAAGCCGTGCAACGACTCGGCCCAGGCCTCGCTCGGTGGTGCGCTGTCGAAGGGCGATTCACCATGCGTGCGCAGCGTACGGCCGGCAAACGCATAGTAGCCGGCATAGATATCGCCGGCCGTCGTCGGGTCGGCGGTGCGCAGGTCATGCGGGGCGAAGAGCAGGCGCGTTGCGGGCGAGCGGCCGAAAGGCCAGAGCTTGCGCGCGAGCCCGACAAGCTGACCACGGGTCCGCCGCGCCGCCCGTCCGATCGCGGCCTGGGCAAGTCCCCTGCGCTCAGACCACCCGCTCAATGCCTCCATACGCCCCGTACTCATTACGCCTGTGGCTGTTCGCCGATGCGAATCCCGACATGGTCATAGCCTGATCAGACGGGTTGCGTAAAATCCGCTCCATCCGGAGAGGCGGGGTGTTTCGTTGCGTAGCTGGTGGGGCAGGGTGCGCAGGTCGCCGTTGCGATCGATCGCCTCGCTCAGACCGCCGATTTCGGCGGCCTCGATCGGCTTTCGGGCGAACTCCGGATGGGTGGCGAGGAAGGCCTCGACCTGCTCCTCGCCCTCCTGCGGTTCGAGCGAACAGGTGCAGTAGACCAGCCGGCCGCCCGGCCGCGTCAGCCGCGCCGCGGCCTCCAGCAGCCGTGCCTGCAGGGCGACGAGCTTGTCGCGATCCTCGGGCGTCTTGGTCCAGGCGACATCGGGGTGGCGCCTGATCGTGCCGGTGGCGCTGCAGGGGGCGTCGAGCAGCACGGCGTCGAAGGGCTCGGCCTCCCAAAGCGTGGCGTCCTTGCCGATGATCTCGGCCGTCAGGCCGAGCCGCTCGAGATTTGCCCTGAGACGGCGCAGGCGCGGGCCGGACCGATCGACCGCCGTGACGTTCGCGCCGAGCGCGGCGAGCTGCGCCGTCTTGCCGCCGGGAGCGGCGCAGAGATCAGCGATGCGCTCGCCGGCCTTCGCTGCCAGAAGCCGCACCGGAAGCGCGGCGGCGGCATCCTGCACCCACCATGCGCCCTCGTCGAAGCCGGGCAGGCCGGTGATGCCCTGGCGCTCGCGCAGGCGGATCGAGCCGGTCGGCAGCAGCAGGCCGTCCAGCCGCTCGGCCCAGCCCGCGGCGTCATCCTTCATGGAGATGTCGAGAGGCGGTTCGTCGCGATGGCTCTCGGCGATGGCGGCGGCGGTGTCCTCGCCATAATGCTCCATCCAGCTCTCGGCGAGCCATTCGGGCGTATCGAGGAAGGGATCGACGGCTTCCGCCAGGATCGCCTCGCGCTCACGCGCCAGCCGCCTCAGCAGCGCGTTGCCGAGCGCGACATAGCGCGAGGAGCGCGCATCCTCGTGCAGATGGCGGATGGCGAGGTCGACGGCCGCATGGTCGGGAACGTCGAGGAACAGGATCTGCGCCGCAGCAGCGACCATGATCGGCTCGAAGGGGCCGGAATTGCGCGGGCTGCCGCGCTCCAGCCGGGCATTGATCGCGTCCTGGATCGTGCCGAGGCGGCGGAAGGCCGTGATCGCGATGGCGCGGGCGAGTGCCGAGTCGGCCGGGTCGAGCCCGTAGGACAGCGCCAGCCGCTCATGGGTGTCGTCCAGCGCCAGTCGCGCGCGCAAAACCTCGTCGATGACGGCCGCGGCGAGCCTTCGCGCCGGCAGGCCGGGAACCGCAGCTGTGGTTTCGCCGGCTTCCTCGTGCTGCATCTGGCTGCGGTCGGCGTCCTTGATCCCTTTCGCCACCGGATCAGCCCCAGGGACCGGGCCGGCCGCCCGAACCCGACCCGCCCCAGGGGCCTTGCGACGCCTGGCTCATGAAGCCGCCGCCGGCGCTGCGACCGAGGCCCATGGCACGGGCCTGCTCCATCAGCGCGGCAATGCGGTTGCCGGTATCGGGGTGAGTCGAGAACAGGGAATCCATGCCGCCGCCAGTCAGGGGATTGATGATGAACATATGCGCCGTAGCAGGCTTCGCCTCCGCCGTCTCGTTGGGAATGTGGGCGACACCGCCGGCGATCTTGGCGAGCGCGTCCGCGAGCCAGACCGGATTGCCGCAGATCTCGCCGCCGAGCTTGTCGGCCTCGTATTCGCGCGAGCGAGAGATCGCCATCTGGATCACCATCGCCGCCATCGGCGCCAGGATCGAGAGCAGGATCTGGACGATGAAGTTCGGCCGGTTGTCGCGCGAGCCGAACATCATGCCAAAGGTGACGAGCGAGGAGATCGCGCCGGCGAAGGTCGCGGTGATCGTCATCGTCAGCGTGTCGTGGTTCTTGATGTGGGCGAGTTCATGCGCCATCACGCCGGCGAGCTCCTCGTAGCTGAGCGTGCGCATGATGCCGGTCGTGGCGGCGACCGCGGCATTCTGCGGATTGCGGCCGGTCGCGAAGGCGTTGGGCTGGTCCTCGTCGATCAGATAGACGCGCGGCATCGGCATGTCGGCGCGGGCTGCGAGGTCGCGGACCATGCCGTAGAGCTCCGGCGCGCTGCGCTCATCGACCTCGTGGGCGTTGTGCGCCGCCAGCGCCAGCCGGTCGGAATTCCAGTAGCCAAACAGATTGGTGACCGCGGCGAAGCCGAGCGCCATCAGCATGCCGCCGCTGCCGCCGATCAGGTAACCGACCGCGCCGAAAAGCGCGGTGAGGCCGGCCATCAGCATGCCGGTGCGCATGTAGTTCATCGTCACCCCCCGCAGGTCGCATGCGCGGGTCGCGGCGACATGCCTCTCCCCGGATGCGGATTTGCGTCTTATGTGGTGAAGGCGGTGCCGATCCCGCAAGAGTGAGCGAGCCGATGAGCCAGCAGACCGACGAGACCAGGGTCCCGGACGCGCGGGAGACGCAGCCGGCGCGCTCATTGTCGCCTGCGGCCCAGCGTGCCCTGGCCGAGGCCGAGGAGCGGCGGGCGGCGATCGATGCCAAGGCGGCCGAAGTCGCCGCGACGCGCGAGATCAATGGGCGCGGCGGGCTCGAGCCGGTCCGTTACGACGACTGGGAGGTCAAGGGCATCGCCAGCGACTTCTGACGCGGGCCTGAGCGCAGCCGTTCCGGACAATGCTGCCCGGAACGGCGTGTAGCGTTCGTCCTTACTTCTTCGCGCGCTACTTCTTCGCGCGCTGGGCGCCGACCATCTCGTCCCATTTGCGGAAGGCGACGACCATCTTGTCCGGCTTCAGCGGCAGCTCGATCGGGTTGTTGGCGATCAGGTCGGCATATTCCGGCCGGCCGAACTCGGCGATGACCTTCTGGCTGCTCTCGGGCGCGAGCGACAGCGGCACGTTCTTCACCGCAGGACCCGGGTAGAGATAGCCCTCGTCATAGGCGTAGGCCTGCATCTTCGGCGTCAGCACATGCGCCATCATGTCGAGCACGACCGCGAGGCGGTCGTTCGGCACGCCCTTGGGCACGCACATGAAGAAGGCGTCCGAGACCCAGTGGAAGCCCTTCAGCGTCTGGATCTTGGCTTCCTTCGGCACGATGCCGAGCGCGCGCGGATTGATGTCCCAGCCCGTGGTCGAGATGATGATGTCGCGCGAGCCGTCGCCGAACTCCTTCATCGTCGCGCCGGTGCCGGCGGGATAGTACTCGATGTATTTGCCGAGCTCCTGGAGATAGGCCCAGGTCTTGTCCCAGCCATTGACCGGGTCCTGCGGGTCCTTGTCGCCGAGGATATAGGGCAGGCCCATCATGAAGGTGCGCCCCGGGCCGGAATTGGTCGGGCGCGCATACATGAACTTGTTGGGATTGGCCTTCGCCCAGGCCAGCAGCTCCTCGGCCGTGGTCGGCGGGGTCTTGACCCGGTCGGGCATGTATTGGAGCAGCGGGCCGGACGGGTAGTAGTTCACCACGACGCCGAAGCCGTCGCCCTGCACCTTGTGCAGCGCGAGAGCGGCCGGCTCGTAATTCTCTTCGATGTTCGGGAACTTGTCGGCGAAATCGGGCAGGATCTTGAGCCAGAGCTTCTGCTCGAGGCCGGCGGCGAGACCGTCGCTGCCGGTCAGGACAAGATCGAGATCGGCGCGGCCGGCTTCCTGCTGCGCCTTGATCTTGCTCGCGAGCTCGGGAGCCGGCGCCTTCACGAAGGCGATACGCGAGACCAGCTTCGGATTAGCGGCGCGGTAGTCCTCGAAGGCCTTTTGCATCAGCGCGAGCGCGCCGCCGACATCAATGATCGAGATCGTCACCGGGGCGCTCGGCAACGGTGGCGAGGAAGCGAAGGCGCTGCCCGTTCCCCCCGCGGCCATTGCGCTCAGGCCGCCCAGGACGGTGCGGCGGTCGAGGCCTTTCAAATTCAGGCTCATATGATGGTCTCCCCTTTTATGGTTCAGGCGTCAGGCGGTTGTCGGATGTCCAGGTTTGCGACGGGGCCGAAGCGGCGTTCGATCGGGCCGAGGCGGATGCGGGTGACGGCGAGATCATCCGACCATTCGATTTCGCCGCGATCGGGCGTGATGCCGCGCGCCCGGAGCGCGGGCTCCAGCGCCGCGAGCGGATTGTCCGAGGCCAGGGCGACCGCCTCACGCGGTGAGGCCAGGCCCCAGGCGACGAGATTGCGCACGGCTTCGTCGAGGCAGAGCGCCGAGCCCGCGAGATTGGCGACACCCGGCTGGCGCACCGAGCCGTCCGTGCGCAGCTCCACCGTCATGCCGGCGAAGGGATGGTCGCCCGGTTGCGAGGCTGCGGCCGAGACCGCATCCGTCACCAGGATCGAACGGTCGAGGCCTTTCGCGCGCAAAAGCGAGCGCAGGGCTTTCGGATGAAGATGGATGCCGTCGGCGATGAAGGTCGCCCATAGCCTGTCCTCAGCCAGCTGGGCGAAGAGCGGGTTGACCAGCTTGTGGAGCTGCTGCGGCAGGCCGTTTCCGAGATGGGTCGAGAGGGTCGCGCCGGCATCCGCGGCGGTGCCGACCTGGTCGAAATCCGCGGCAGAATGGCCGAGGGCGATGACGCGGCCGGCCGTCGCCAGCGTGGCGATGAGCGCCGTCGCGCCCTCGACCTCCGCCGCCAGCGTCACCAGCAGGATCGGCCGCGACAGCGCGCCTTCGAGCCGGTCGACGAGCGTCGGGTCGACTGCCGTCATCGCTTCCGGCGGGTGGCAGCCGGCATAGCCGGGTGCCGGGTTCAGGAAGGGGCCTTCGAGGTGATAGCCCGGGCACATCAGCGGGCCGAGGCGGCTCGCCGAGATCGCTGTGTCGAGGGCCTTCAGGCGCTGTGCCAGTTCGTCCTGATGGGCGGTGATGATGGTCGGCAGACAGAGCGTGACGCCGGTCGCCAGCATCGCTTCCAGCGCGCGGTCGATCTCGGTTGGCGTGACGGTGCCCGAGTTGAAGTCGATGCCGGCGAAGCCGTTGACCTGGAGATCCACGAGGCCGGGCGTGCGCATCGCCGACCCTCGCTCAGGCGTTCTTCAGCAGCGAGGCGGCCGGCGGATCGATGAAGGCCACCGTGTTCCTGTGCGTTTGCAGGATCGAGGCCGGGTGCAGGTTGGTGACCGAACCCTCCAGGGCATCGCGCGTGGCCTGCGCCTTGCGGGTGTCGGAGATGGAGAGGACGATCAGCTCGCTCTTCAGGATCTGGCGCACGCTCATCGAGATCGCCTGCTCGGGCACGGCCTCGAAGGAGGGGAACCAGCCCTCGCCGAATTGCTGGCGGCGGCAGCCTTCGTCTAGCGTGACGACGATATAGGGTTGCTCGGTCTCGAAATCGGCTGGCGGGTCGTTGAAGGCGACATGGCAGTTCTCGCCGATGCCGGCGAAGCAGACATCGATGCGCTTGCCGGCGATCAGGCCGTTGAGGCGCTGTGTCTCGGCCTCCGGATCGCCCTCGCCGTCGACCGGCACGAATGCGGGCGCATTGCCGAGCGGGGTCATGAAGCGCAGGCGCAGATAGCGCCGGAAGCTCGCCGGGTGCTCCTCCGACAGGCCGACATACTCGTCGAGGTGGAAGGCGGTGACCTTGGTCCAGTCGATGCCCTCGGCGACCACGAGGCTCTGCAGCAGCTCGAACTGGCTCGCGCCGGTGGCGACGATGATGTTGGCATGGCCGAAGCGGCCTTGCGCCTCGCGGATCGCCTGGGCTCCGAGCGCCGCGGCCTGCGCGCCGAGCGTCGCCTTGTCGGGGACGATGCGGATGTCGACCATGCGATTTTTGAACCTTTGCGTATGTGTTTGTTTTTTATATCCTCTCAAGAGCTTATGGGCAGAGGTGGGAAAGGCAACAGCTATTTTTGAACCACTCTGTTTCGAATAAAAGGCTCACCGATCGTGTTTCTGACAGCCTTCGACGACAGCAGCTTCCAGGCGGCGCATGACCGGGACTGTGCCCGCGTCTACCGGCTGATCCTCGCAGGGGGCGCGCATTCGCGCGGGGAGATCGGCAGGCATCTCCGGCTGCGGTCGACCACGACCTCGAGCGTGGTGGCCGATCTCGTCGACCGCGGCCTCCTGCTGGAGACTGTTGGACAGGCGGCGCGGCGTGGCCGGCCGGCCGCAACCCTGCTCGCCAATGTGCGGCGCCTGGGTGCGTCGGTGATCCATGTGGCGAGCCGGTCGCTGTCGGGAGCGCTGGTCGATCTCTGGGGAAACATCGTGGCCGAACGCTCGATCACGATCGACCCCGATGCGGACACTGACGCGATTGCGGACGTCATGGTCGCGATCGCCGGTCAGCTCCTGGAGGCGATGCCGCCCGGCATGAGTCATGCGGGCACGGCGGTTTCGCTGTCCGGCCTCATCGACCTGCCGCGCGGGCAATGGCTGCTGGCATCGCGCTGGCCGCGGATGCGCGGTCTCGACGTGGCCGCCGTCATCGCGCCCATTGCCGGGCCGGTCGAGATCTGCCGCAACCTCGACGCCGAGCTGCGGGCGCGGGCGGTGCGCGAGCCGGAGAGCTTTGCCGGCAGCACGCTGCTGCTACATTGGGGCTGGGGCATCGGCATGTCCTATGCGGTCGAGGGGCGGCCCTTCGCGCCCGCCGGTTCGTTCGGCGAGATCGGCCATTGGCGGGTTTCATCGCTGGGCGGGCAGCGCTGCGGCTGCGGCAATACGGGCTGCCTCGAGACGGGGGCCGCGCTCTGGTCGCTGCTGCCGGCCTTGCGCGCGCACTGGCCCGATCTGGCGGAGGACGAGGCTCGCCTCGCGCGGCAACTGGCCGGCCGCGATCTGGTCAACCTGCCTGAGATCGACGCCGCGGCGCGGCTGTTGGCGCACGCGCTGGCCAATGCCTGCCGCATCTTCTTTCCGACCCGGATCGCGGTCAGCGGGCCCTTTACCGCCAATCCCGGCCTCTGGGCGCGTTTCGAGGCGCTGTTGCGGGCAGAGGGGATGATGGACGGCGTGGCCATGCCGGAAATTTTCAGCGTACGTGCAAGCGAGCGGCACGAAATCCAGGGAGCGGCGGCGCCCTTGCTCGCCCGCGCGACGGAAGCCTTGCTCAGGCAGCGTGGCTGAGCCTTGGGTTTCGACCCTGCCCCAACCGAACCGGCATTGCTTTACCGCACGCAATGCGCAGCCCACACCGGCTTGCCGCTTTGACACGTTCGCGATTTATGGCGCCTAAGGACGATACCTGAAAGTCTATCCGTGAAATCGCCTCGTTCAGCTTTCCGCCATTTTTGGTTCCCCGTCCTGCCTGCCAAGCCGGCCGGTCTTCCGGCCGCGGCGCCGCGATGAGCGTCGTCCTCGCCTGCGATCTCGGCGGCAGCAGCTTTCGCGCGGCTCTCATCGACGCGGAGGGCCAGGTTCTTGCCGAGCATGCCATCGCCGGCCCGGTGCTCTCCGACCATCTCGATCGCTCGGAGATAAGTGCCCATGCCTGGTGGGCGCTGCTGCTCGAAGCCGTGGGCCGTATCGCGCTCAACACGCCGGAGGCGTTCGCCGAAATCGCCGGCATCGCGATCTGCGGGGTAACACGCACGCAGGTCTTTCTCTGTGCGGACGGAGGCGAGATCCGGCCGGCGCTGACCTGGAAGGACGCGCGCTCGGAAGGCGCGGCCGGACGCTTGCGGGCGAAGCTTGGCAGCCATCCGGAGGCGGGGCGCATCAATGCCTTCCATCCGCTCGCCCGTCTTGCCTGGCTGGCCGAGGAGGAAACGACAAGCTTTGCCGGCCTCGCCTCCGTGCTCGAGCCCAAGGACTATCTCAATTTCCGGCTGACCGGCCGGCAGGCAAGCGACCCCGTCTCGATGGCGCGGCTCATCGCCTGCGCCCAGGCGGACGAGGCCGGCTCGGCGCTCGCAGCGCTCGGTCTGGCAGCAACGATCATTCCGCCGATCCTGGCGCCATGCGACGAAGTCGGTCCGGTCGGACCCGGCCTGCCTGCTCCGTTCGACCGGCTCGCCGGGGTGCCGGTGTTCTGCGCCTGCAACGATACCTGGACGGCGGTCGCCGGGCTCGGGGCGCTACGGCCGGGCTATGCCTACAATATCTCCGGCACGACCGAGGTTCTGGGCGTGCTCGGGCCCGAGCAGGCCGAGGCCGAAGGGCTGATCACGGTCGATTGGGGTGGAATCTGGCATCTTGGCGGGCCGAGCCAGAACGGCGCCGATACAGCGAACTGGCTAGTCTCGCTCCTCGACCCTGCCGGCACAGGGGAAGGCGTGGCAGCGCGGCTCGAGGCGCTGCTCGCCGGGCGTCGCCATCCGCAGCCTCTGCTCTTCCTGCCGTATCTGCAGGGCGAGCGCGTACCCTACTGGAACCCGAACCTGCGCGGCGCCTTCCTGGGCCTCGGCCGCCAGCATGGTGCGACCGACATGGCCTTTGCCGTGCTCGAAGGCGTCGCCTGCCTCAACCGCATCGTGCTGGAGCGGGCCGAGGCCGCGCTGGGCACGACCGTCGGCGAGATCCGCTTCGGCGGCGGCGCCGCCGCCAACCCGGCCTGGGCCCAGATCAAGGCCGATCTCTGTGGGCGGCCGGTCGTCGTCGGCGGCGCAAAGGAACCTGGCCTGCTCGGTGCCGCGATCATCGCCTGGACCGGGCTCGGCCGCTTCGCCTCCATCGTTGAGGCGCAGGACGCGCTGGTTCGCGTCGCCCGGCGATACGAGCCGGATCCGGAACGGCGCGCAGCCTATGATGCCCTCTTCGCCATCTTCCGTCGCGCCGAGGACGCGCTGGCGCCGATCTCGGCCGATCTCGCCGGGCTCGCGCGCAATCCCGGCCCCCTTGTGGTGGCTCGCGCCGCAGATGCCGTCGCCGTAACGACCGCCCGATGACTGCCCCCGCACCCAAGATCAGCTACGGCCCGTCTCATGGGTGACGGGCGCCTCGCGGCCCGTGCCGATGGTCGAATGGGCGGACGACGAGTGGGACAAGTTCGTCGACCTCAACCTCTCCGCCGTGTTCCGCGCCTCGAAGGCGGCGGCGCGCCAGATGATCGCTCAGGGCGAGGGCGGCGCGATCGTCCATCGATCCGCGTGAATGCGGTTGCGCCGGGCATCATCGATACGCCAATGGTACGCGACGGCTTCGCCGCGCAGTTCGATGCGCTGGTTGAGGGCGCCGCGCTGCGCATTCCGCTCGGCCGCTTGGGAAAACCTGAGGATGTCGCTGCCGTGATCGCCTTCCTGCTCTCGCCCGGTGCGGCCTTCGTCACCGGAGCGCTGATCCCGATCACCGGCTGCATCGAGATCCTGTCGCCGCTCTCGACCATCGCGAAGGGAGCCTGAGGCGCATGGGCCGCATCGACATGCGCGAGGTGATCGGGCGCTACGGTACGGCGATCGCCGGGCTGGCGATGATCGTCTTCTTCCTGATCTTCGCGCCGAATTTTGCCAGCACGATGAACATCATCAACGTGCTGAAGGATACGAGCTTCCTCGCCATCCTGGCGCTCGGCTTCGCGCTCGCCTTCACGGTTGCCGAGCTCGACCTCTCGATCGCGGAGGTTGCGAGCCTGGCAGCGGTGGTCTGCGGCTGGATGGTGCATGCGCAATATCCGCCGGGAGTGGCTGTCGCGGCGGCCTTCGGCGTCGGCATCGTGCTGGGCTCGTTCAACGGCTACGGCGTCACGGTGCTGCGCATCCCATCGCTGATCATGACGCTGGGCACGGCGGCGATCGCCAAGGGCCTCGCCTTCATGATCACGCAAGGCGTTGCCTTCGTCGGCCGCTGGCCGGTCGGCTTCACCAGTCTGGCGCGCGGCTACACCTTCGGCGTTCCCAATCTGGTGCTCTGGATGGCGGGTGCGACGCTGTTCGCCTGGGGCCTGGTCAAATGGACCCGCACCGGCGCGCATATGGTCGCGACCGGCGAGGCCGACGAGGCGGCGCGGCTCGCCGGCATCGCGACCACGCGGATGAAGCGGATCGGGCTGCTGCTGGCCGGGGTCTTCGCCGGCGGCATGGCGATGCTGCTCGCCGCCAATTTGTCCTCGGCGGCGCCGAACATGGCCGGCGACTACCTGCTTTATGCGATCGCGGCCGTGCTGCTCGGCATGACGATGTTCGAGCCCGGCAAGCCCAACATCCCGGGCACGGTCTTCGCGGCGCTGGTGCTGAAGGTGCTCGGCAACGGCTTGGTGCTGCTGGGCGCGCCCTATTACATCCAGGACATCGTTCTCGGCGTCATCATCATCGGCTCGGTCGCCTTCTCGGCCAGCGCGATGAAGAAGGCGGCATTCAAGGTCTGACCCGTAATTTCAGTTCAAGCGGTCAAAGGCGAGGGGAGAGGTCATCATGTTCGGGTTCAGGAAGATGCTGGTGGCAGCTGCAGCGCTGGTCGCGTTCGGCCAGTCGGCACAGGCCTTCGAGGTCGGCATCATCGGCTTCCAGTTCTCCTCGGAGACGCATGCGCGCGTTGCCAACGCCGCGGCGGCCGCGGCCAAGGCGAAGGGCTGGGGCGTGACGCTGCTGAACTCGGAAGGTGCGCTGCCGAAGCATGCCGAGCAGTTCGACGCGCTGATCGCCAAGAAGGTCGACGCCATCATCATCGCCATGGGCAAGCCGGTCGAGGCCGATGCGCAGTTCAAGGCGGCGAAGGATGCGAAGATCCCGGTGATCACGGTGCAGTCCGGTGCGAGCCAGCATGCGCTGTTCGACATCCAGAGCAACGAATACAAGGTCGGCGCCGATGCGGCGCTCTACCTGCTCGGCCAGCTCGGCTACCAGGGCAACATCGTCAGCGCCCGCTTCGACCTCAACGTTGCCTCGCGCATTCGCGGCCGCATCCTCGATGCCGTGCTCGCGGAAAACCAGGCGGTGAAGGAGCTCGGTAAGTTCTCGATGGCCCGCACCCAGAGCTGGCGCGACGACGTCCGCGCCGGCATGCAGGCGCTGCTGCTGCAGAACCAGGGCAAGATCAACGGCATCTGGGCCTCCTTCGACGGCCAGGCCTACATCATCGACGACCTGCTGCAGGCCCAAGGGATCAAGAAGGGCCAGATTCCGCTGGTCTCGGTCGATGGCGGCAAGGAGAGCTATGAGCGCATCGCCGATCCAAGCTCGACCCTGATGGCCACAGTCGCAATCCCGTTCGAGGAGATGGGCCAGCAGGCGATCGACGCGGTGCAGGCCATCGTCGTGGAGAAGAAGCCGAAGGAGAGCGTCACCACCGGCCCCTATCTCTTCACCGAAGCCGTGCTGGTCGACCAGAACAACGTCCAGCAGTTCCTGAAAAAGTGACGGCGCATGCCGTCATTGCGAGGGGCGAAGTGACGAAGCAATCCAGGAGCCGCGGGGCTGAACGTTCCGCCTCGCCCCCTGGATTGCTTCGCTGCGCTCGCAATGACGGCTTTGCGTGAACATGCAGGCAGATCGACCATGACCACTCCCATCCCCCTTCTTTCGCTGCGCGGCATCGGCAAGAGCTACGGCCCGGTCGTGGCGGTGCGCGAGGTCGATCTCGACATCTTTCCGGGCGAGGTCGTGGCGATCTGCGGCGACAACGGCGCCGGCAAGTCGAGCCTGATCAAGGTCGTCTCCGGGGCCGAGGAGCCGAGCGCCGGATCGATCAGCATGCGCGGCAAGCCGGTCTCGTTCGCTTCCCCGCATGACGCGCTCGACCATGGCGTCGCGACGATCTACCAGGACCTCGCGCTTGCCCCGCGGCTCTCGATCGCCCAGAACGTGTTCATGGGCTCGGAGCTGACCAGGCCCTTCCTGCTGCCGTTCCTGCGCGTGCTCGACAAGAAAAGGATGATCGCGGAATCGCAGCGCTACCTGTCGCAGCTCTCTGCCGCGGTCACCGACATGACGCGCCCCGTGGAGCGCCTCTCCGGCGGCCAGCGCCAGGCGGTGGCGATCTCGCGGGCCCTTCGCTGGAACGCCGAGGTCATCATCATGGACGAGCCGACGGCGGCGCTCGGCGTCAAGGAAAGCGCGCTGGTGCTCGAGCTGATCCGCAAGTTGAAGAGCGATGGGCGCACCGTGATCCTGATCAGCCACAACATGCGCGACGTGGTGGCGCTGGCCGACCGTGTCGTGATCATGGGTGCTGGCCGAAAATATGTCGACCAGCCGCTGGGCGACCTCTCGGCCGACGACCTCGCGCATATGATCATGGCCGGCAACGCCAAGGCGGCTTGAGCCGATGCCTGAGCCGATCATCATCGATACCGATCCGGGGCAGGACGATGCGGTGGCGCTGCTGCTCGCCTTCGCCAGTCGCGACGAGCTCGAGCTGCGTGCCATCACCACGGTCCCGGGCAATGTCCCGGTGGCGCAGACCACCGCGAATGCACTGCGCATCCGCGATCTTGGCGGCGCGGCTTCCGTGCCCGTCTATCGAGGGGCGGAGGTGCCGCTCATCGTCGCGCTGGAGACTGCCGAATTCGTCTGCGGGCCGGACGGGCTCGCCGGTGCCGGCCTGCCGCCGCCCGCGAGCGTGGCCGAGGCAGGCCATGCAGTCGAGGCGATCATCGCGATCTGCCGCGCTGCCCCCGAGGGCTCGATCACGCTCTGCCCGCTCGGGCCTTTGACCAATCTCGCGCTGGCTTTCCGGCTGGCGCCGGACATCCTGCCCAAGGTCAAGCGGATCGTGCTGATGGGCGGGGCGATCGGGCTCGGCAACATGACGCCGGCGGCCGAGTTCAACATGCATGTCGATCCGCATGCCGCGGCCGTGGTCTTCGGCGCTGGCTGCCCGATCACGATGTTCGGCCTCGGCGTGACGCTGCAGGCGATCGCCAGCCATGAGCAGATCGAGCGCATCGGCCTGCTCGGCAATGCGGTCGGCAAGGCGATCCACGGCATGCTGACGCGCCCGCGCCCCGGCGGCCTCGGTACGGCCGGCCACCCGATGCACGACCCTTGCGTCATCGCCTTCCTGCTCTGGCCGGAGCTGTTCGCGGGTCGCGATTGCTTCGTCGCGGTCGAGACCGGCGACGGGCCGCTGCGCGGCCGCACCACCATCGACTGGAACGGCCGCCTCAAGCGCGAGCCCAACGCCCATGTCGTCGCGACCGTCGAGGCCCATGAGCTGTTCGAGCGCATGATCGCCCGCCTCGCGACATTGCCCTGACGGAGACCGCCATGCCCCATTTCGTCGATGCGCTGCAGCAGGAGGCTTCGGCCGCCATCGCCCGCATGCGCGAGGCCGCGATCGAGGCGCGGCGCCTCCATGCCCGCGCCGAGCTGATGCGCCATATGCTGACCACGGCGCGCAAGGTGAAGGACAAGCCGAAGGCCGAGGCCGTCGAGACGGTCGTGACCGAATGGATGGACGCCTGGAATCTCGGGCGCTCCGACTGGCCGCATATCGCGCGCGAGATGGAGGTCTTCACCGAGGCCTTCCACGATTATGCAAACGAGCCCAGTGACCCCAATGATGGGCGCGTCGCCGCCGGGGCCGAGGCGCTCGACGCGGCGCTGGCGCGGGAAGGGACCTCGATCGCCGAGCAGATGGCCTTCCGCTCGCAATGCGCCCATGGCTGGTGGGAGCTCGTCGCGCCGACGCCGGCCGACCTGCCCGGCCGCAAGCCGCGTCCCTCGGTGCCGGCCCTGCGCGGCGATGCGCCGTTATGGGAAGCCGGCTGCGCCGATTTCTGCCGATAGGCCGCTTAGCCCGGCAGGAACGCCACCCGCCCGTCGCCATCCGTTACGGTCTCGACCGGCACGCCATAGAGCTGTCGCAGCCGCTCCGGCGTGAGCAGTTCCGCCGCTTTGCCGCTCGCGAGCGCCTGTCCGTCGCGGATCATCATGACGCGGTCGGCGTGGCGCAGGGCCTGGTTCGGGTCGTGCGTGGTGAAGAGCGCGCCGAGGCCTTCCGCCGCGAGGCGCCG
Source organism: Allobosea sp. Root381 (assembly GCF_001429395.1). GTDB lineage: Bacteria > Pseudomonadota > Alphaproteobacteria > Rhizobiales > Beijerinckiaceae > Allobosea. The sequence goes on along the minus strand of NZ_LMJT01000005.1, from coordinate 259,701 downwards.
GATCTCGCTCATCACCCGGCCCTGATTGCCGAAGTCCAGGCTCGCGGTCGGCTCGTCGAGGACGACATAGGCCGGCTCCTGCGCCAGCGCGCGGGCGATCAGGGCGAGCTGGCGCTCGCCGCCCGAGATCAGCGTATAGGGCCGCTCCGCCAGGCGTTCGATGCCCAATCGTTCCAGCATGGCGTGAGCGATCGCGCGATCGCGGGCGGAGGGGGCGGCGAAGAGCCCGGCATGGGCGCTGCGGCCCATCAACACGACCGAGAGCACCGTGAAGGCGAAGGTGCCGGCATGGGCCTGCGGCACATAGCCGAGCGCCCGCGCCCGTTCCGGCGGCGAGAGCTCGGAGAGCGGCCGCCCGTCGAGCGTGAGCGACCCGCCTTTCGGCGGCAACAGGCCGAGCAGCGTCTTGAGCAGGGTGGTCTTGCCGCTGCCGTTCGGGCCGAGCAGAGCGAGCACCTCGCCGCGGGCGAGAGAAAGCGCGATGTCGCTGCCGATCTCGCGCTCGCGGTAGCCATAGGCGAGGGCATTGGCCGCAAGGCTCACGACCAGCCCCCGCGCGAGGAAGCCAGGAGCCAGATGAAGAACGGCGTGCCGATCACCGCGGTGAGGATGCCGAGCGGAGTCTCGACAGGGCCGGCCGTGCGCGCCAGCGTGTCGATGACGAGCAGATAGCCGCCGCCGAGGATCGCCGCAGTCGGCAGCAGCCGGCCGAAATCGGGGCCGACGAGGAAGCGGGCGAGATGCGGCACGACGAGCCCGACCCAGCCGATGATGCCCGCGGCGGCGACGCTCGCCGCGGTCACCAGCGTCGCGGCGACGACGATGGCGAGGCGCAAGGGGCCGGTGCGCAGGCCGAGCGCGCGCGCTTCCTCCTCCGGCAGCGACATCGCGTTCATGCGCCAGCGCAAAGCGACCAGCACGGCGCAGCCGATCAGCACCGGGCCGAGCAGCGGCAGGAGGTCGGTCTTCGCGGTGCCGGCGAGGCTGCCGAGCAGCCAGAAGGTCATGGCGGGGAGCTGGTTGTAGGGATCGGCCCAGTATTTCACGAGGCCGATTCCGGCGCCCAGCAGCGAACCGACGACGACACCCGTCAGCACCAGCACGAGGACCGGGTCGCCGCGCCGGATCGCCGAGCCGACGGCATAGACGGCGCCGACTGCGACCAGCCCGCCGATGAAGGCGGCGAGCTGGATCGCGAAGAGGCCGAGCGAGAGATAGATGCCGAGCACGGCGCCGAGTGCCGCGCCGGAGGAGGCACCAAGGATGTCCGGCGAGACCAGTGGGTTGCGGAACAGGCCCTGAAAAGCCGTACCGGCGATGGCAAGCGCCGCGCCGCAGAGCAGAGCGGCAAGCACGCGCGGCCCGCGGATGTTCCAGATCACGGTTTCCACCTGCGCGGGCAGGCCGGAAGGCTCACCGCTCAGCGCGGACCAGAGCAGGCGGCCGAGCTCTGCCGGGCCGATCGGAAAACGCCCGAGCCCGAAAGCGAGCAGGACGGCGATGGCGAGCAGGCCGACCGCGATGGCGTTACCGGTGATCGAGGATGGTCGCATGAGTGTCAGGACGGATCGGCAACCACACCGTCATTGCGAGCGTAGCGAAGCAATCCAGCGTCTGGGGCGGCCCCCTGGATTGCTTCGCTACGCTCGCAATGACGGTGTGCGTCCGATCGAGCCATGGGTCAGTTCCGCCCCGCCAGAATGCGGTCGAGCTGCTCTTCGCTCGGCGTAACCTGGTAGAACAGCGTGTGGAACTCGCGGGCGAGGGCGCGGATATCCTCGGGGAAGGCTGCGGGGTAGAGTAGCTTCGCGAGCCACCACAGCCCGATCATGCGGTTGACCGAGGGCGGGAAGTCGACCCAGCCGAAGGGCAGTTTCGGTGAGAGATGGACGCGGCCGGCCTGCACCGCCCTGACGCCGGCCCAGCCGGGGTCGCTGCGGACCGTCTCGGCGAAGGCGAGGTCGATGGTGACGATCACCTCGGGATTCCAGGCGAGCACCTGCTCGAGGGAGACCTGAGCCAGCCCGCTGCCGGGCTGGTCGGCGACGTTGCGGGCACCGAGGAAGGACAGCGTCTCGACATTGATCGAGCCGCCGAGCCCGGTTTCGAGGCCGCGCGGGCCGCGGGCATAATAGACCGAAGGGCGCTTCTCCGGCGGGATGGCGGCGATGCGGCCGCGGATCGTCGCCATCGCTGTCTCGCACCAGCCGGCCAGCGCCTCGGCCCGCTCGACGCGGCCGGTCAGCCGGCCGAGGATGCGGTAGCTCTCGGGGATTGCACTGAAGCGGCCGTCGAGCAGGGCGTAGGGAATGCCGGTCTGGCCCTGCACGCGTTCGGCCAGCTCGACATAGGTGCGCCCCGTCGAGCCGGCATCGACGATGAGGTCGGGCTTCCATTGCAGCACCGCCTCGAGATTGGCGCTGTTGCCGCGGCCCGTGATGCGGCCGAGCTCGGGCCTGTCGCCGATGCCCGGCAGCAGGAATTCGCGCTCCTCGGCACGGTTTGGGCGCGGCCAGCCGAGAAGCAGGTCGGGCGCAAGCGTATAGAGCTGGATCGCGGCGGGCGGGCCGGCGGGAAAGATGCGCTCGACCTTCGCCGGAATCGCGATCTCGCGGCCGGCGCCGTCCCTGACCGTCGCGGCGCGGGCGATAGGCGGGGCGAGGATTGTCGCGCCGAGACCCGCCAGGACGAGGCGGCGGTCAGGACGCGGCATCGCGTGGCTCGGCGGATGCGTGCCGGCAGTGATGCGGCTTGATGTCGAGAAGCGGCGTGCCGTCGACGCAATCGAGCCCGCGAACGAGAAGCGCGCCGTCCTCGATGCCGAGCAGCCTCACCCGCGACAATGCGATGGGGTTCGGCCTCACCGGCGAGCGCAGGGCGAAGGTTCCGGTAGGCTGCCCGCCGCGCGGCGTCTGGGTGAGAAGATCGCGGCGCGCCAGATTCATCCAGTAGAGCAGGTCGAGTTGCTCGAAGTCCTCGATGCCGGCAAGCGCCCCGCGCCAGGGCTCGTCGATCTCGACGCGGCAGACGGGGCCGTTCTCAGCATCGCCCCGCCGCGGGCACTCGTCGCGCGAGGCAAAAGGCGTGCGCAGGCGGCCGATGAAGACGAGATGCGCATCCTGCCGCTCGGGCAGCGGAGCGCATGTCTCGCCCGGGCGTATCGCCTGCCAGTCCATTGGGCCTCTCCGTTCAGCCGCCCTCGCGGGGCAGCGTCGGTGCGGCGAAGCCGTGCCTCGCCAGGATTTCCTGCGCCTCGCGCGCGAGGATGAACATGGCGAAGCGCCAGGCGTTTGGCGAGGCCCCGCTCGTCACGGTCAGCCCGTAATCCGCGCCCACGGCCAGTTCCGGCGGGAGGCGTACGAGCCGGATCGCAGGCTGCTCCCTGGCGATGGACGCTGCATTGGTGCAGTAGGCGAGGAAGATGTCGGCCTCGCCCGAGGCGAGCTTATGGCCATAGGTGTTGATGCCCTCGGGCGCGGGCATGCTCGCCGGGCCGCCGGTGAGCTGCAGAGCCTTGGCTTCGAGCGCGGCACGGGTGCCGGGCTTCACGGCCTCGGCGCGGGCGAACACCTTGAACGCATAATCGCCCGAGGGGTCGGCGCGCGGCGTCGAGGTGCCGAGCTTCACCGCCGGATCGAGCATGCGCTCCAGAAGAGTCTGCGGGGTGGCGTCGATCTCCGGCCGCAGGAAGGCACAGAGTTCGTTGCGGGCGAAGAGCACGACCGGGCCCGCGCGCCCGGCCTGCGCCAGTGCGAGGGGATTGCCGAGATCGGCGGAGGCGAAGACTTCCGCCCGTTCGCCCTTCTCGATCCGCTCCCGCAACAGGCCGGATGCACCGAATGCGGGCTTCACGGCAATGCCGTTTGCGCTGGTGAAGGCCTGCGCAACCTCGGTCAGGGCGGCGCGCAGGCTGCCGGCCGCATGCAGGAGCACGGGCTCCTGCGCGCGGCCGGCCGGGGCGGTCGCGATCGCCGCCATCAGCAGAAGCCCGGCGACGATGGCGCGACGCATCGGATCACGCGCCGGCCTGGGTCGCGTTCGGGAAGAAGAGCTGCTGACCGTCGATCTTGTAGTCGGCGATGGCCTTCTGTCCCTCGGGGCTGACGAGCCAGTTCACGAAGGCCTGGCCGTCATTGATCTTCACATGCGGGTGTTTGGCCGGGTTCACGGCGATGACGCCGTATTGGTTGAACAGCCGCTTGTCGCCCTCGACCGAGATGACGAGATCGCCGCGGTTCTTGAAGGAGAGCCAGGTGCCGCGATCGGCCAGCACATAGGCGCCCATGCTGCCGGCGGTGTTGAGTGCCGCGCCCATGCCCTGGCCGATCTCGCGATACCAGGCGCCCTTCTTTTCGGCGAGGTCGATGCCGGCCGCCTTCCACAGTGCCAGCTCCGCCGAATGCGTGCCGGACTTGTCGCCGCGCGAGACGAAGGGCGCTCCCTTTTCCTGGATCGCCTTGAGAGCGGTGGTGATGTCCTTGGCGCCGGCGATGCCGGCCGGGTCGGCCTTAGGGCCGATCAGGATGAAGTCGTTGTACATCACTGGCTTGCGCTCGAGCCCGAAGCCATCGGCGACGAACTTCTCCTCCTGCGCCTTGGCATGGACGAAGACGACGTCGGCGTCGCCGCGGCGGCCCGTGTCGAGCGCCTGGCCGGTGCCCTGCGAGACGACGCGGACCTCGATGCCGGTTTTCGCCTTGAACAGCGGCAGGATATGGCCGAACAGGCCGGAATCCTGGGTCGAGGTCGTCGAGGACACCGTGATGAAGCGGCTGCCGGCATCGGCGGGCGCGGTCTTTGCCGGCGGCGTGGCGGTCGTCGTCTGGGCGAGCGCCGCGCCGGACAGCGCGACGGAGAGGCCGGTCAAGAGCAGCAGGCGTCTGGTCAGGGTCATCGATCGTCTCCTCGGGCGTTTCTTGAAGGTAAGCCGGTCACCAGAGCAGTTCGCCGGCGATAAAGGCGCGGGCCTCGGGTGAGGCCGGCACGGGGAAGAAGTCGGCCGCCGCCGCGTCCTCGACCAGCCGGCCGTGATGCAGAAAGAGCACGCGCGAGGCGAGGCGCTTCGCCTGGCCGAGATCATGGGTCGACATCACCACGGTGATGCCCTCGGCGACGAGGCCGGCGAGCAGTTCCTCGATCTGCCGCGTCGCCGCGGGGTCGAGCTGCGAGGTGGGCTCGTCGAGGAAGAGCAGTTCGGGCCGCAGCGCCCAGGCGCGGGCGATGGCGAGGCGCTGTTGCTCGCCGCCCGAGAGCAGGCGCGCCGCCTGCGCCGCCTTCTCGGAGAGGCCGAAGCGCGACAGCGCCCCGCGGCTGCGTTCGCGGCGTTCGGATGCGGGGAGGCCGGCCGCGGCGAGCGCATGGGCGATGTTGGCCTCGACCGAGCGGCGCAACATGATCGGCTTCTGGAAAACCATGGCGTGGCGCCTGGCGCGGCCTTCCGTCATTGCGGCCCAACTGATCCGGCCCCGGCTCGGGGTCAGCAGCCCATGGCAGAGCCGCAGCGTCAGCGATTTGCCGGCACCGTTCGGCCCGAGCAGCACGGTCAGGCCGCCGGCGGGGATGGTGAAGCTCAGGCCGTCGACGAGCGTCCGCCCATCGCCGTGATAGGAGACGTCACCGGCGGCGAGCGGCAGGATCGAGGTGATGTCACGCATGGCGCTCACCCCGCATAGCGCGCGCCGATGCGGCTGGCGCCGAAGGCGACCGCATTGATGGCGAGTGTCAGGGCGATCAGGACCAGGCCCAGCCCGAGCGCGAGCGGCAGGTCGCCCTTCGAGGTCTCCAAGGTGATCGCCGTCGTCATGGTGCGGGTGTAGCCGGCGATGTTGCCGCCGACGATCAGCACGGCGCCGACCTCGGCGCTGGCCCGGCCAAAGCCCGCCAGCAGCGCCGTCGCGAGAGCGAAGCGGCCGTCGAAAAGCAGCGTCGGGATGGCTCGCAGGCCTTCAAGGCCGACCGAGCGGAGATGGTCCCGATACTCGCCCCAGAGGTCCTCGACCGTCTGGCGGGTCAGCGCGATCACGATCGGCAGGACGAGGAGGACCTGCGCCGCGATCATCGCGCTGGGCGTAAACAGCAGGCCGAGAGGCCCGAGTGGGCCGGAACGCGACAGCATCAGGAAGACGAAGAGCCCTGCGACGACGGGCGGCAGGCCCATCAGCGCGTTGAGGCAGATGATGACCGCAGAGCGTCCGGGGAAACGCGCCAGCGCGAGCGCCGCGCCCAGTGGGAGGCCGACGAGCGCGGCGATCAGCACCGCCGTGAGCGTGACCCGCAGCGACAAGCCGACGATCGCCAGGAAGCCGGGGTCGAGCCCGACGACCAGCGCGAATGCCGCCTTGAAGATCGCCCCGAATTCCAAGGCCTGCCCGCTCCCGCTTCGTTCTTGTCATGCAAAGCCTTGTATTTTTTAGACTTCAATGCGACCAAATGCCAATTCAGGAAAGAACGCAGGCGAAGACATATTCATGCAGGATCCGGTTTACTTCACGACGGAAGAAGCGGCCGGCTATCTCAGGCTCAAGGACCGCAAGCTCTATGAGCTCGTGGCGCAGGGGGCGGTGCCCTGCACAAAGGTCACCGGCAAATGGCTGTTTCCGCGCGCCGCGCTCGACCGCTGGCTGGAAGCGGGGCTGGCTCGGCCCGAGGGGCTGGAGCCTGCGAACCCGCCGCCCATCGTCGGGGGCAGCCAGGATTCGCTGCTGGAGGTGGCGGTGCGCGATTCCGGCTGTGGCCTGGCGCTGCTGGCGGAGGGATCCCAGGCTGGGCTCGACCGCCTGATCCGTGGCGAGGTCGCCATCGCGGCGATCCATCTCCATGCGACCCCCGACATCGACGAGGCCAATCCGGCCGCGATCCGGGCCGAGTCCAGCCTGTTCGATGCGGTGGTGATCGGCTTTGCCCGGCGCGAGCAGGGGCTGCTGGTTGCGCCGGACAATCCGCTGCGGCTCGCCGGCCTGGCCTCTGCGGTCGCAGCGCGGGCCCGCTTCGCGCGGCGGCAGAAGGGGGCGGGCGCGCAACTCCTGCTCGACAGCCTGATCGCACGTGAGGCTGTTCCGGCGCAGGCGATGGTGCTGGCAGAGGGCGTCTGCGCCACCGGGCAGGACCTCGCCCTGGCGATCCGCACCGGCCGGGCCGATTGCGGCATCGCCTCGCGGGCGATCGCCTCCGCCTTTGGCCTCGATTTCCTGCCGCTGGTCTGGGAGCATGTCGATCTGGTGATGCGGCGCCGGACCTATTTCGAGCCGTCGACGCAGAAGCTGCTGTCCTGGATGCGCGGGGATGCGATGGCCGCCCGCGCGCGGGAACTGGGCGGCTACGATCTCGCGCGGAGTGGTGAGGTCAGGCTGAACCGATAGTGCGGGCCGATTCTGCTGGAGCCTGCGCGCTCTAGCGATCTGCTTCCGGCAGCTGGCGGCAAGCGGTGCCGAAATCTCGCCATGCCCGGACGCTGTGAACCGTCTCGCGATCGGCTTCGACTTCGCCGAACGGCACGACTTGCCAGTCCCAGCCCTCGTCATGCGGCGGGAGGGCGGCCCCGCGCATCAGGTCGAACCGGTCATGGACCGTGCCGGCCCTGTCGCGCTCCACCGTCTCGACATCGGTAAGCAGGACGACGCGGCAGCCGAAGCGCGCGAGGTCGTCGCGATGCCAGGCGATGCAGCGGGCCGGCAAGTCCGGTGGCAGCACCGAGGACGGCCCGGCGTTGTCCTCGAGCCAATCCTCGACCGGCCAGCCGAGTTGCGACATCAGGTTGGCCGAGATCACCAGGTCGAGCGTCTCGTCGGCGACGAGATCGGCCACCGGATCGACGCGGCCGTCGCGCTCCCCGCCGAGCCAGTCCATGATGCCGCTCAGGTCACGCGTGACGAGGGTGACATCCGGGCGAAAGGTCGCCGCCAGCCGGATTTGCGGCAGGTGGACGGCATCGACCAGCAGCACGCGTTCGAAGCGTTCGCGCAGCAAGGCGAGCGGGATGTCGCGGAGCAGGCCGGAGCCAAGCACGGCGACGCCGCGCCGGTGGGGAAGCTCCGCGACGACTTCGGCGATCAGCGCCCGGCAACGCCCGTGATGCCCTGCCCAGGCCTTGCGCTGGCGCCGTCCGCGCGCCCAGAGCGCGACGCTTTCGGAGACCAGGCCGAGCCGCCGCGCCATGCGGCTGGCCGGCGTCGCCAGCCAGAGCGCGATTTCGGCCAGCAAGGCTTCAGGTCAGGGCGCCGCGCCCCGCGACCGGCCAGAGCGCCTCGACATGGGCCTCGGGCGTGTGCAGGCCGCGGACGCAGACATACCAGTCGTGCAGGTTGACGGTCGGGTCGCAATGACCCGGCACCAGCAGCAGCCGGTCGCCACGATGCGGCAGGGCGATCGGCTCTCCTGTCAGCATGCCGTGCTCGTCGGATGGCTTGCTGTAGACTACGCCGTCGCGTCGAAAAGGGGTCGGCAGGCCTGAATCGATGCTGGCGGCCTTGTGCCCTGCATCCACGACCGCGCGATCCGGTACCGGCTTGCTCATCACGCCGCTCAGAATGAAGAGGGCGTGCTCGAAGGTGCGGAAGGGCGTGCCGTCGGCCTGGCGGTTGCGGGCATAGTCGGCGTCCATGAAAATGTAGGATCCGGCCTGAATCTCGTTCCAGATGCCGGACTGGCTCTCGATCTCGAAGGTGCCGGTGCCGGCGCCGCTGACGACACCGCAAGTCAGCCCGACCTGGGCCAGCCGCTCGACCGTGTTGCGCGCGCCGAGCCCGGCGCGCTCGATCGCCTCGCGGCGTTCGTCGATCGAGCGCATGTGCTGGGCCGTGCCGTGATAGGCCTGCAGGCCGCCGAAGCGCAGTGTGTTGCTACGCGCGATCGCCTCGGCCAGGCGCACCGCGGTCTCACCGGGGGCGACGCCGCAGCGCCGGCCGCCGACATCGATTTCGACAAGCACGTCGAGCACGACATCCTGGCGGGCGGCCGCCTCGGCCGCCTCGCGCACGCCGTCGAGATGGTCGACGCAAAGCCCGATCCGAGCCTGCCGGGCGAGCCGCGCCAGCCGGTCGAGCTTGGTCGCCCCCGCGATCTGGTTGCTGACGAGCACGTCCGTGACCCCGCCCTCGACCAGGATCTCGGCTTCCGAGACCTTCTGGCAGCACTGGCCGACCGCGCCATGGGCGATCTGGCGCAGCGCGATCTCCGGGCTCTTATGCGTCTTGGCGTGGGGACGCAGCCGGACACCGTGGCCTTGCGTGTAAGCGGCCATGGTCACCAGGTTGCGCTCGAAGGCGTCGAGATCGAGGACGAGGGCCGGGGTGTCGACCTCGTCGAAACTCTGGCCGACCTGGGCCGGCGGATGGATGGGCATGGGCTCTCGCGCTTTCCTGAATCAGTCGTGGCCATGGGACGACAGCTTCTTGTCTGGAGCAAGACTTCTCCTCACAAAGATCCGGGCGCCCGGCCTGCGCGCGCGCCACATCCCGGCCATTGGCGCTTCGCCCCCTCCGTGATAGGTCGCGCGCCATGAAGATTGGCCGCGTTACCGACGACACCCTCGCGCTTTTCCGCCGCGTCTGGCGCGAGCAGGTCAAAGCCTATCTGCCGCAGATGGCGATGATCCTGGGTCTCGTGGTCGTGATCGCGGCGACGACGAGCTTCTATCCGCTGCTGATCAAGGCGGCCTTCGACGCCTTCGCCGATCCGCTGACGGCCGAGGCGACCGGCTTCGTGCGGCGGATGGAGCGCCTCGTCTCGAAATCGGTCGGCATCGATATCGGTGTCGTCAACGCGGTCGCGGTCGTGGTGGTGATCGTCACCGCGATCAAGGGCTTCTCGCTGCTCGCGCAGACGGTGATGACCAACAGCGTCGTCAGCCGGATCGAGGCCGACATGCAGACGGCGCTCTATTCACATCTGATCCGGGCCGATCTCGCGCAGCTGCATCGCGAGAATCCGGCCTCGCTGACGCAGCGCTTCACCACCGACTTCACCTTCGTCAAGGAGGCGCTGACGCGGCTGATCAACATCGCCGTACGCGACGTGCTGACGGCGATCGCCCTCGTCGGGGCAATGTTCTGGATCGATTGGCAGATGACGCTGGTGGTACTGCTGATCGCGCCCGTCGTGGCGCAGCCGATCGGCAGTATCGGCCGGAAACTGCGCCGCATGGCGACCTCGCAGCAGGAGCAGACCGGCCTGATGGCCAGCCTCGTCACAGAGAGCCTGCAGGGCGCCCGCGCGGCCAAGACCGATACGCTCGAGCCCTATCTGGAGGGCCGGGCCGCCGCTGCCTTCGAGCGCATCCGCGCCTTGAAGATGAAGGCGGCGAATGCGCGCGGCCGGCTCGACCCTTTGCTCGAGGTCGGCGGTGGCCTGGCGGTTGCCGGCGTGCTGGCGGCGATCGGCGTGCGCATCACCTCGGGCGGCTCGACGGTCGGCGATTTTACCGGCTATGTCTCCGCGCTGCTGCTCGCGGCCCAGCCGCTGCGCTCCCTCGGCAACCTCAACGCCATCGTCCAGGAGGCCGGCGCCTCGTTGAAGCGCTACTATGCGCTGATGGACGAGCGGCCGATGATCGTCGAGCGGCCCGACGCCAGGCCGCTGCAGATCGGCGCCGGCGAGGTCGCCTTCAAGCAGCTGCGTTTCCGCTATCGCGACGATGCGCGGGCGCTCGAGGGCATCGACCTCGTCGCTCAAGGCGGCAAGACCACAGCGCTGGTCGGCCGCTCCGGCTCGGGCAAGTCGACGCTGCTGGCGCTGGTGCCGCGCCTCTACGATCCCTCCGAAGGCCGCGTCGAGATCGACGGTCAGAATCTGCGCGAACTGACGCTCGCCTCCTTGCGCGCGCAGGTTGGCGTCGTCAGCCAGGATGTCGTGCTGTTCGACGATACGGTCCGCGCCAACATCGCCTTCGGGCGGCCGGGCGCGAGCGAGGCGGAGATCGTCGCTGCCGCAAAGGATGCCGCAGCGCACGACTTCATCATGGGGATGCCGGAAGGCTATGATTCCTCCGTCGGCGAGCGCGGGCAGAAGCTCTCGGGCGGCGAGCGCCAGCGAATCGCGATCGCTCGAGCGATTCTCAAGGATGCCCCGATCCTGCTGCTCGACGAGGCGACGAGCGCGCTCGACGCCGAATCCGAGCGCCTCGTCCAGCAGGCTCTGGGCAGGTTGATGAAGGACCGCACCACCCTCGTCATCGCGCATCGCCTGTCGACGGTCCGCGAGGCCGACCTGATCGTCGTGCTGGAAGAAGGCAAGATCGTCGAGACCGGCAACCATGAAACATTGCTGGCGCGGAAGGGCGCCTATGCGCGGCTGCACCGGCTGCAATTCGTCGAGAACTGACGGCCCCGCAGCCGATGGATGACCCGGCCGCGTGGCGGCGACTCCGTGGCTGGGGTCGGCTCGATCAAGCGCTTTGTCTGTTTCGCATCGGCGTGATTTCAGGATGCTCCTCCCGCTCGCCGGTGAGCCGTGCTGCGGCTGCGGCCGAGGGGCGGGGGCGGGCTGGGGAAACTTTCGCCAGCTAGACGACTTTGAGGGTTGCCAAGGCGCGAGAGAGCGGCTATCTCCCCCGACATCGGGCCGGACGGCAGTCGCCGTTTCCCGATACGCGCCCGTAGCTCAGCTGGATAGAGCATCAGACTACGAATCTGAGGGTCAGAGGTTCGAATCCTTTCGGGCGCGCCATTTTTCTCTTAACATTCAACTATTTGTTGAGCTCCTACCAGAATGGTGGCGGGCTGATTTCTCATCAGCCGCCGTTCGGGCCAAGCTTGTTGACAAGCTGATCCCCGCTCCCGCCTGTCACCTAGCTGTGGATCGCATGGTTCTCATTCGAGAGAGAGCCATTGGGTTCAGGGCGCCAACCAAGCTGCGTCACCATTCCTCGCAGCTTCGATAAGCGTCATCCCAACGAGCGTGCCGCCGGACAACACCAACGAAGCGCGCCCGCGTGTCGACCGTTCCGCAAGACCACCGAACGGCGCGATGCGCCGTTTCAAGCGTGGTCCCAGCGGAAATCGGCCGCCTTCGTCCTTCTTGGATGCACCCTCCCAGTCCCGCAAGGGGACGCGAAATTTGGCGCAATTCGGGGAGAAGGACAGCTCAGCGAGAATCCAGCGCCGTCAAGGTTCATGCCTTCAGAATCGAAGCTCTGACACCTAGCACGATAAAACAGCCCCTACAGGGCGCCCTCCGGTCCACCCTTTTTCGTGCTCGCCCGTTTGGTACCCAATCGCATCGGTGTCGGGTCGTTGGCCGACGCGACCGAAGACCCCATTTTGAATGAGTCATGTGCGCGCCTGTAGGGGCGCGGCTCTCAAAGGTCGCAGGGACCCCGAATCGCGACAGTTGCAATCAGCCGCAAACATCGCCCCGCACCGTTCGCCGACTATCGCGGGTGCCAGCGGGCTTCTGCGCGTCGCGCTGTCAGCCTCGCGCGCTAGCTACGGACATTGAGATGTCGCCTGAAAGCCGCTCTGATGACGTATAGGCTATCGGGGCTATCGAACAGCCAACATCATCATGCGGTAAATATCACGAGAGGCAGGTATCGATGCGGTGTACAAGACGATCTGCCGGGCGGCTGGCTCTGGGTATGCTCGGTGGCATCGTGGGAGCCGGGCAGGCACGACCTGCCGAGACGGACCGCCCCTCCGGCAGGACCTTCTACTATTCCGGTCCGGTCAGCGATCATTTCGATGGTGAGCGCTTTTTCAATCCCCAACGGAGAGCCGAGCCGCGGGGCCTCGCGGACGTGTTGCGATGGCGCCTCACCGGCGACCGGCAGAGCTGGCCCTATCCCTATCCAAGCCCTTTCGCAGGCGCGCGCCCGCCGAGACCTGCGCAGGGCGGGCTTCGCGCGATCATGGTCGGCCACGCGACCTTCCTCCTCCAGATCGGCGGCCTCTCGATCCTCACCGATCCGGTCTGGTCGGAGCGCGCGAGCCCGTTTTCGACCGTGGGCCCGCGCCGCCATAATCCACCGGGCATCGCCTTCGCGGATCTTCCCCGGATCGACGCCGTCCTGATCTCGCATAATCACTACGACCATCTCGACCTGCCGACGATCGAGCGCCTTTGGCGCCGGGACCGGCCGCTGATCGTGGCCCCGCTCGGCAACGATGCGATCATCAGGGCGCGGGATCCGGCGATCGCGGTCACGACGCTGGACTGGGGCGAGCGGACCGTGCTGGGGCCCGGCGTGACCGCCAGGGCGGTGCCGGCCCAGCATTGGTCCGCGCGAACCCTGAATGATCGCAACCATGCGCTCTGGGCAGGGTTCGTGCTCACGGCCCCTGGCCGGACGGTCTATTTCGCAGGTGATACCGGGCTCGGCGACGGACGAATCTTCCGGGCGGTCGCTGCGCGACATCGGCACATAGACCTCGCGCTCCTGCCGATCGGCGCATATGAGCCGCGCTGGTTCATGGCGGACCAACACATGAACCCGGACGACGCAGTTCAGGCCTTCCGGCTGCTCGGTGCAAGACAGGCCCTCGGATTTCACTGGGGGACGTTTCAACTGACCGACGAGGGGGTCGAGCAGCCGGCCCTCGATCTCAGCCGTGCGCTTGCAAGGCGAGCCGTCCCGAACGATCGGTTCCTGGTGGCAAGGCCGGGCCAAAGCTGGGTTGGTTGAAGCGAGCCGGTGCCGACGGCCAGTCAAGCTCATTCCGCTTTTTTCGATCGCGGCCGGGCCGAGACGGCCGCTGGTCGAGTGCCTGCGGACCGTTTTGTAAAGGCGCGCGATGCAGTCGCAGAGGTCAGCCTTCGTGGCGCCGCGCGTCCGATGCGCCTTGGCGCTGATGCTACGATGACCGCAGAAACACGTCGTTGACCTGAGACAGATGCGCGCTCATCTCGCGGCCCGCGACATCGGAATCGCCGGCGGCGATCGCGTGGAAGATTCGCTCGTGGAACTCGTATGAGATCCGGCACTGTTCCTCGGCACCGAAGGACGCAGTCGCGGTGCGCTGGGCGTAGAGCCAGGTGCTCATCGCCTTGATGAAAGCCGGGAAGACCGGGTTGTCGGTCACGGTGCTGATCGCCTGGTGAAACTCGAAATCGGTCTCGACGAAGCGCGGCTGGTCGCTGATCGCGGCACGGTTGCGCTCCAGGATCTCGTGCAGCCGCTCGACGAAGCTGGCGCTGACGAGCTCGGCGGCGCGTCGCGCCATGCCCACCTCCATCACCTGCCTGAACTCGTGGAACTGGCCGGCGCCCAGCGGGTCGGCGACGAGGAATTGGGCGATCTCGTTGCTCGACGTCAGCAGATGCTCGGCGGTCGGGTGCTGGACGCGGCCGCGCTGCCCCGAGCGGACATCGATGAAGCCGAGTCGCGTCAAGGTGCCGAGCGCTTCGCGAACGGTCGAGCGGCCGACGCCGAATACCTCCATCAACTCGTGCTCGGATGGGAACAGGTCCCCGTCGCGATACACGCCGCCACGAATGTCGCGCAGTAATTGTTGGGCGAGCGATTCCGGCAGCTTCTGGCGAACCAGCCTGCGATTTGAGCTGCGATCTTGCGCGTTGCTGTCCATGTCTCACCCCCGGCAGGATCACCGCCGCTGCGCAAATTATAGATCCTGAGGCCTTGCGATAGCGAGTTTTGTGTGCATTGTCATCCTGTCTGACAGCTATAAGATTTCGAGGGAGAGTAAGGCATGACTACCGGCAGGGCCGATCGGGCAGGCTCGTGCGCACTTGTCGGCGCCGGCGAATTCGGCGCGACATTCGCCGCCCAGGTCAGGCGCATTCCAAGCCTGCGCCTCGACGTGATCTGCGACCGGGATGTCGAGCGGGCCTTGCGGGTCGCGCGGGCAAACCGCGATGCCGGAGACGTCGTGTCCTGCGACAGCCGCGCCGCTGCGCTCGCCGCGATCGAGGCCGGCAAGCTGGTGGTCGTGGCTGACCCTGAGCTATTGCGCGACCTGCCGCTCAAGATGGTGGTCGAGGCGACGGGCGATCCGCGCTTCGCCGCCATGCTGATGACCCTCGCCCAGGACAGCGGCTACAACACCACGCTGGCGACCAAGGAGGCCGAGAGCGTCGTCGGACCGATCCTGGCCCGTCGGGCGAAGGCGCGTGGTCTCGTCCATACGCCGGTCGAGGGCGACCAGCCGAGCCTGCTGATCGGCCTCGTCAACCGGGCGCGCGCACTCGGCCTGCCGGTGGTGACGGCCGGCAAGGCGGGCGAGTCCGATTATGTCTACGATCCCGCCCAGCGCAGCCTCACCGCCTGGGGGCGGACGGTCGAGCTTCATGACGAAGCCGCGTTTCGTTTGCTTGACGGGGACGTCTCGCGCCTCGCGGCCCGCGTCCATCCGCAACTCGAGACCTCGACACCGCCGGATCTGTGCGAGATGGGGGTCGTCGCCAACCATACCGGCCTGATGCCGGACACGCCGGGGCTGCACTTCCCCGTCGCCCACACCACCGAGCTGCCGTCGATCTTCCGGCCGCGCTCCGAGGGCGGCCTGCTGGAGAAGAGCGGCATCGTCGACGGCTTCATCTGCATGCGCCGGCCGGACGAGCTCAGCTTCGCCGGCGGCGTCTTCGTCGTGGTCGAGGCTCCGGACCAGGCGACCGGCCGGTTGCTGGCCAGCAAGGGCATTCCCGGCAGCCCGGACGGGCGCTACCTGCTGCTGCACAACCCGGTGCATCTGCTCGGCGTCGAGGCGCCGATCTCGGTCATGGCGGCGCTCGGTGAAGGGCGCTCGACCGGAGGGCCGGACGTGGCCCCGCACACGGACCTCGTCGCCGTCGCCAAGCGCGACTTCGCCGTCGGCGAGCGCTTCGAGCTCGGCGCCCGGCACACCCTGCCCGACATCGAGGCGCGGCTGCAGCCGGCCGCGGCCCTCGGCATGGACAGCCCCGTTCCGTACTACCTCTCGGTCGGCGCGGAGGTCGTCCGTGCGGTCAAGGCTGGCGCGATGGTTACGGGGGGCGACCTCGCCATCGACCAGCAGAATCCGCTGCTGACGCTGCGACGCGAGCAGGACGCAGCTTTCTTCGGCGCCTGACGCCGCACGACCGCAAGGTCGATCGCGGATCCGGCCGCAAAAGGCCGGATCCGCAGTACCAAAAACGAAATCAAGAAACGCATTCAAGGAGGAAATCGATGAACAAGCTCGCAGCATCCTGCATTCTGCTCGCCGTAGCGCTCGCGCCGGCGACCGCGCAGGCCGAGTGGCAGCCGACCAAGCCGCTCGAATTCGTCGTCGGCGCTTCGCCGGGCGGCGGCACGGACCAGTTCGCACGCGTCGTACAGGCGGCGATCCAGAAGCACGATCTCACCAAGGTCGGCATCAAGGTCGTCAACAAGCCGGCCGGTGCCGGCGCCGAATCCTTCACCTATGGCAAGATGTCGGGCGTCGATCCGCACAAGCTGTTCTTCGCGACCCATAACCAGTGGCTCGTGCCGCTGGTCGCCAAGGTCGGCTACGAATCGAAGGACCTGACCCCGCTGGTCTCGATGGCGGCGGACGAGTTCATCCTGTGGACGCATACCGACGCCCCTTACAAATCCGCCAAGGACGTGATCGCGACGGCCAAGGAAAAGGGCAAGGCCTTCCGTTGGGGCGGCAGCCAGGCAAAGGACACCGATCACATCCTTGCTCGGCAGATCGAGAACGCGACGGGTGTCGGAGTCACCTACATCCCGTTCAAGAGCGGCGGCGAGGTCGCGGTCCAGCTCGCCGGCGGGCATGTCGAGGTCAACACCAACAACCCGAACGAGAATATCGGCCAGTGGCAGGCCGGCAAGGTGCGTCCGCTCTGCGTCTTCGCCAAGCAGCGCTTCACCTATACCGACAAGGTCGCCGGCGACGTGTCCTGGGCGGACATCCCGACCTGTGCCGCGTCCGGAATCCCGATCGAGGAGTTCAACATGCCGCGCACCGTCTTCACGACGGGCGGCGTCTCGGCCGAGCAGATCGCCTATTACGAGCAGCTCTTCGCCAAGGTGCGCGAGACGCCCGAATGGAAGGAGTGGATGGCGCGCGGCGTGCAGTCGGACTTCTTCATGACCGGCGACAAGCTGCGCAGCTACATCGCCGAGGACGAGAAGCGCTTCCGCGTCCAGTTCGCCAAGGACGGCTGGCTGGTCAATTGATGCGCCGCTGCGGCCGGCGGGCAACCGCCGTGCCGGCCGAAGCCCGAACCCTTCGGAGCATGCGCCCGCATGCTCCGGTCGCCCGTCGACAAGCGCGCCCGACGCCTGCCCACGCGCCAAGCGGATGAGATTTCATGTCCGATGATGAACGGCCGATCGTCTCGCGCCTGACCATGGAACTGGCGATGGCCGGCGTCCTGCTCGGCATCGCCCTCGTCCTGCTCACGGGCGCGACCGGGCACGGCATCGGCTGGAGCGATTCCGGCCCCGAGCCGGGCCAGGTGCCTTTCCTCGTGGCCTGCGTGCTGGCGCTGGCCAGCCTCGGCATCGCCGGCGAGGCACTCTGGAAGCGCGGCCGCACCGTCGCGACCTTCCTCAACCGCACGGAAGCGCACCGCGTCGTGACGCTGTTCCTGCCCCTGCTCGGCTATATCGCAGCTGTCTACTGGCTCGGCCTCTATGTGCCGACCTTCGTCTATATCGGCGCGGTGATGCTGCTCCAGGGGCGCTATTCGGCGGTTCACAGCGTCGGCGTCGCCAGCATTACCGTCGTCGCCATGTATTTCATCTTCGAGAAATGGTTCCAGATCGACCTGCTCAAGGGCCCGGTCGAGAGCTGGCTGGGCCTCCACTAAGGCATCGGCCCGAAAGGTGGCATGCGGCTTTCGGGAAAGCCGCTGCGAGGACAAAAACCTGGATCATCGGGCTTCGGACCGATGATCCAGACGGTTTCGGCCAGATGTGAGGCCGGAACTCGTGGGCGGGCTCGATCCTTGATCAAGGCCCGAGCGCACCGGCAGATAAGCAGATCGTCCGTGGCCGCGTCTTCGACGGCGCAATGATCCAGAGCAGCGAGTACATCGACCCATGAGCAACGCCGAACTGCTGTTCCAGGGCTTCCAGAACGTCCTTTCGTTCGAGCATCTGCTGATCATGGCGGCCGGCGTCATGCTTGGCCTGCTCGTCGGCGTGCTGCCCGGCCTCGGCGCCGCCAACGGGGTCACCCTGCTGATCCCGCTGACGCTGACCATGGATCCGCTCGCGGCCATCATCCTTCTGACCAGCATCTATTGGGGCGCGCTGTTCGGCGGCTCGACCACCTCGATCCTGTTCAACATCCCGGGCGAACCGTCGTCGGTGGCGACGACCTTCGACGGTCACCCGATGGCGCGCAACGGCGCCGCGACCGAGGCCCTGAGCTACGCCTTCCTCTCTGCCGGCATCGGCGCGCTGGCCGGCGTCGTGCTGATCACGCTGCTCTCCGGCCATGTCGCCGACTTCGCCATGAAGTTCTCTCCGCCGGAATTTTTCGCCGTCTTCCTGCTGGCCTTCGCCAGCTTCGTCGGTCTCGGCGCAGGCAGCCCGTTCAAGACCATCGCGATGATCGCGCTCGGGCTCGGGCTCGGTCAGATCGGCACCGATACGGTCTCGGGCGAGATGCGGCTGACCTTCGACCATATCGAGCTGATGCGCGGCGTCAGCTTCCTGGTCGCGGTGATCGGGCTGTTCGGCATCGGCGAGTTGCTGCTGACTGTCGAGGAAGGCCTGAAGTTCAAGGGCGTCACGGCCAAGATGCGCCCGCGCGTGATCTTCGAGACGCTGTGCAAGATGCCGAAATACTGGGTGACGCTGCTGCGCTCGACCGCTGTCGGCTGCTGGATGGGCGTCACGCCCGGCGGGCCGACGGCCGCATCCTTCATGAGCTACGGCTTCGCCAAGCGCTTCTCGCGCACGCCGGAGCGCTTCGGTCACGGCGCGCCGGAAGGCGTGATCGCGCCGGAGGCGGCGGACCATTCGGCCGGAAGCTGCGCCATGCTGCCGACGCTCGCCCTCGGCATCCCCGGATCGGCTACGGCGGCGGTGATGCTCGGCGGCCTGATGATGTGGGGATTGACGCCCGGGCCGATGCTGTTCGTAACCCAGCAGGATTTCGTCTGGGGTCTGATCGCCTCGATGTATCTCGGCAACATCGTCGCTGTCGTATTGGTGCTCGCCACCGTGCCGTTGTTCACGATGGTATTGCGGGTGCCCTTCTTCATCATCGCGCCGCTGATCATGGTGATCTGCGTCGTCGGCGCCTACACAGTGGCAGGTGCGCGATTTGACCTGATCCTGCTGCTGCTCTTCGGCATTCTCGGCTATTTCGCCAAAAAGCTCGATTATCCGCTGGCCCCGCTGATCCTCGCCATGGTGATCGGGGACAAGGCGGAAGACGCCCTGCGCCAGTCGCTGGCCATGTCGCAGGGCTCATTCTCGATCTTCTATTCGAGCTCGATCGGCGCTGTCGTGCTGAGCCTGGCCGTGCTGCTGGTCGCGAGCCCGCTTCTGTCGCCTTTGCTGAAGCGCGTGAGGGCGAAGAAGGGCTGAAGGCATCGTTCAAACTGATTCAGGCAAGCGCTACCCGCTAGATCATCGGACCGAGTATCGTATTCGGCCCGATGATCCAGTTCTTTGATCTTGCATGCGGCTTTTCGGGCCGACGCTTCAGGATCAATCCGCAGTCAGGATTTCGCTTTGCGATTTCGTGTCCTGATCGGGAGATCGCCATTCGTCGTGCCGATCTCGAGCAGGACGACCTCGCAGACGCCTTCGAGCGCGGTCGGACACCGTTCGACTCCATGCGGCACGACGATGAACTCGCCTTCCGCGATGACCTCGTCGCGGTCACGGAACTTCATCAGCAACCTGCCCTTGTGAACGAAGAAGACCTCGTCCTCCTGGCCGTTGAAATGCCAGCCGGCCTCGCCCTCGAACTTCGCCAGCTTGATCTGCAGATTGTTGACCCCCGCGGCGAGCTGAGGAGGCCAGCTGTCGGAAAAGCGTCCGAAGGCGCTGTTCAGGTTCTCCTTGTGGAACGGCGAGATATGCCTGTTGAGCATTGCGACGTCGCGGATGATCGTCGCGAGCTGGCTCGGCACGTCTGTGTCCTTCGCCGGATATTTGCCGTCGAGAGCGGCCGTGCCGATCGTGAAGCCCGCCGCCCCGGCCTGCTTCAAGGCGGCGATGCGGCCGGGCGTATCGATCGATCCGGCGACATAGACGGGCTTCGACACCGCGGAGCAGACCGCTTCGATCAGCGCCGGGACGTTGCCATGGGAGCGATAGGCCAGCAGGTCGAGCCCGTGCACGCCGTCGCGTGCGGCCAATGTCTTGGCGCTGGCGACGATCTGGTCGATGCTGCCCTCCAGAACGCTCGGATGTCCGGAGATCGTGCCCGGGAACGGGCAGTACTGGATCGCCGTGCCGGCGATGATCGGCAGCACGTCGTCGACCCTCGTCCCGCCGAGCAGAATGTCGATACCGATCTCGACCGCGGCTCTCGCCGACGCGATCTCGCTGTCGCGATCGAGCGAGACGACTTCGAGATAGGAGGTCGCGCTGCCTGCCTTGATGGCGGCGTTGAGCGCTTTCAGCTTGTCGAGCGGCAGGCCGATGTCCTTGAAGCCGATATGCCGGACTCCGAGAGCCAAGGCCGTCCGAAGCTGCTCCACCGCATCGCTGACCGTGCGGTCGTTGCGTGTGAGCATGAAGATGAAGCGAAGGCCCATCGGGATACCTGTTCCATTCCGTTTGTCCGGGCGCGCTGCGACCCGCCCTGCGCTGGGGACTATGCTGGCCCAGTTTAAGAGTTTCGCAACCGCCGGCGCTCGGTCCTCCGATTGCCTGTCATCAATCTCTTCGTCATTCGGACAAGCCGCGCATGCGGCGCCGACCCGGAATGACGCGTCGGGATGATAATCCTCGAAACCACATGATGGATTTCAGGCCAGCTTCCAAGCACGGTGAACCGAGGTTCGGCACAAGCGTTGCGCCGGACGTATTGTCCTTGGGGACAAGTTCTTGCCGCGCTCATTCGTTTAAGATCAGGCGCCGGCATATGCCGGGGCAGGCTGACTGCGCACCGAACCATCAGCGTCGCCCTGGCCGCCGCCGGTGCGGGAGTTAGCGTCATGATCAGTCGAATTGTCTTGGGAGGCATCTTGGCGACGGCCGCGCTTCTTGCCTCCGCCGGTCAGAACGATGCCTTCGCCTGCAACAGAACGGCAGGCTGCGTCATGGATGTGTTCCTCGAGGACTACGCCATGAAGCATGACGGCCGGATGGACGAGGCGATCCGGGCCGGTCGCGCCAATGTCGAGGCCTTTCGTTCCTTTCAGGAAGCCGAGAAGGCCTATGCGTCGAAGAGGTGAACGGCCCTTCTGCGGCCGGTGAGTGCCTTTCCGGACTCAGCCGGTTCATGTGTCTTGAAGAGCTCGGGAGCGTCGCTGACGCCGGCGCCCTTCCACGGGAGAAAGCCATGTCTGCGCGTATCGTGCTGGCCTGCGTCGTCGCTTGTGGGCTGGTGTCCCAGCCGCTCGCGCAGACGTCTTCGCCTCAGCCTCAGCCTCAACCGCCGGCCGGCGCTCCGGCGGACCAAAGCGAGCAGTTGCTGAGCAGCGCGCAGTTGGACGCGCTCGTCGCGCCGATCGCGCTTTATCCCGACACGCTGCTGGCGCAGGTGCTGATGGCCTCGACCTATCCGCTCGAGGTGGTCCAGGCCGACAGATGGGTGAGTTCCAACAAGAAGCTCAAGGGGGATGCGCTGAAGGCCGCGGCCGAGAAACAGCCCTGGGACGTCAGCGTGAAGTCGCTCGTCGCCACCCCCTCCGTGCTCGAGATGATGAGCAAGAACCTCGACTGGACGCAGAAGCTGGGCGACGCGGTCCTCGCCCAGCAGCCCGATGTGATGGATGGCGTGCAGCGGATGCGGACACGTGCCTATGATGCCAAGAAGCTCTCGTCCGGTTCCCAGCAGACGGTCAGCGTCCGACAGGAAAGCGGCCGGCAGACGATCGTGATCGAGCCTACACAGCCGGGGACGGTCTATGTGCCGTATTACGATCCCGGAGTGGTCTACGGTTCCTGGCCCAATCCAACCTATCCACCCTATTACTTCCCTTATACCGGCTACATCGCGGCGGGCGTCGTCGCGACCGGACTTGCATTCGGGGCGGGCTACGCGCTGGGGCGCTGGAACACGGGCAATTACTGGGGCGGCAACGTCAACTGGAACAACAACAACATCAATGTCGACCGCAATCGCGTGACGCATTGGGAGCACAATCCCCAGCATCGCCACGGCGTCCAGTACCGCAACAACAACGTCCAGCAGCGTTTTGCGGGCAACAACAATCTGAGGTCTGGGGCCGAGGGGCGGATGGATTTTCGCGGGCGCGGCGGCGACCAGGTGCTCCGTCCCGAAGGCGGTCTCGGGGGCGCCGGAGCTGCGGCAGGGGTCCGGCCGGAGCAGAGGCCGGGAGACCGCGCGAGCGCGGCCAATCGGCCTGATCGCGGGCCTGGAGATCGTGCCGGTGCCGGCAGCCGGGCGGATCGTCCGGGAGGCGAGCGCGCAAGACCGGGAGCCGATGGCGGGCGCGGCGGGCAGCGGGCCGCGACCCAGCCCAAGCGCCCGAATGCCGGCGCCAACCGTGGCGGCCCGGCGCGCGATGGCGCCTTCGGCAACATGCAGCCGGGCCGGGCCGCGAGCCTGCAGTCGCAGCGCGGGCATGCCAGCATGGCGCGCGGGCCCAGTCCGCGCGCCATGGCCGGCGGTCCGGCAATGCGCGGCGGTTACGGTGGCGGAGGCCGGGTCGGCGGTGGTGGTTACGGCGGCGGAGGCCGGGTCGGCGCGGGTGGCGGACGTGGCGGAGGGGGCGGAGGACGCGGCGGCGGTGGCGGGCGGCGATCCGACATCCAGCTCAAGCACGACATCATGCTGATCGGGCGTCTCGACAGCGGGATCGGCTTCTACCGCTTCGCCTATAACGGCTCGCAGCGGCCCTATGTCGGCGTGATCGCGCAGGAGGTGCAGGGTGTCGCGCCCTGGGCGGTGAACCGCGGCGCGGACGGCTATCTGCGGGTCGACTACCGCCGGCTCGGCGTGCCCTTCCAGACCCTCGAGCAATGGAAGGCGTCCGGGGCGCGGCTGCCGGCCGGAGGCGCCTGGCATTGATAAGGATCGCCGGCATCAGGCCGGTATCGGATGGTGGGGATGCAGTTCCATGATGATCGCATGGTCAGCGGCGCGCCTGCTCCTTTGTCTGCTCTGCGGGAGCGCGGCCGGAACTCTCGCGTTGGCGACCGGCGCGAGTGCCCAGGAAGCCTTCAAATCGCCGGCCGAGGCGGCGTCGGCACTGGTCGAGGCGGCGCGCGGCAGCGATGCGAAGCGCTTGCGCGCCATCCTGGGCGGCGCCGGGCGTGATGTCCTGTCCTCCGGCGACGCGGTTGCCGATGCCTCCGACCGCCGGCGCTTCCTCGAGGCCTATGACAGCCGTCACACGGTCAGCGAGAAGGCGGATACGGCGACGCTGCTGGTGGGGCCGGACGAATTCCCGTTCCCGATCCCGATCATGCGCAGCGGTGGTGGCTGGAAGTTCGATGTCGAAGCCGGCCGCAAGGAGATCATTGCCCGGCGGATCGGCCGCAACGAGCTCGCCACGATCCAGGCCAGCCTCGCCTTCTTCGATGCGCAGCAGGAGTATGCAGCCAAGGACCGTACCGGCCAGGGCGCCGGCATCTATGCGCAGAGGATCATCAGCCGCGCCAATGCCAGGGATGGCCTCTATTGGGACAGTGCGGCGGGCGAAGAGCGCAGTCCCCTCGGAGAGCTCGCTGCGGAAGCAGCTGCGGAAGGCTACCGGGCGGGCGAGACGCGAAGCCCCTTCCACGGCTACTATTACAAGGTCCTGAAGCGGCAGGGACCTGCGGCACCCGGCGGCGCCATCGATTATGTCGCGGGGGGCAGGATGATCGGAGGCTTCGCCCTCCTGGCCTATCCGGCGGAATATGGAAGGTCCGGGGTGATGAGCTTCATGCTCAATCACGCGGGCACGGTTTATCAAAAAGACCTCGGTCCCGGCACCGGCCGCATTGCGGCCCGCATGCAAAGCTTCAATCCGGACAAGGGCTGGGAGAAGGTCGCGTCGGAGAAGCAGTAGCGTGATGAAGGCCGGGCTTTGGCAGTGATGGACCGCTCGTTGTCGCCTCTCACGGATCAGGATCGCGTCGATCCGGGCACCAAGATGCTGAGGCTGCGCTTCGCCGAAGGCGACCGGCGCCTGGTCCTGAAGCTCCTGCGGGCCGCGGGCGCGAAGGCAGCGGGGCGCGCGAAAGCCTTCAGAACCGTCTACTACGATACAAGGCGCGAAAAGCTTCGTCGCGCGGGTTATCGGCTGTCCGTTCGTGTACAGGGGCGAAAGCGCGTCCAGCGTATCGAGGCGGCCGGTAGCGTCTCGGTGCTGTCCGCAGCCCCCTGCTGGACCAAGGACGTCGAGGGCGACGCGCCGACCCGGAAATCGGTCGCGGCAACGCCGCTCGAAACGCGCCTCGGTGGTCGGGCACTCGGTAAGCTGCTGCCGGTGTTCGACCTCGATCTCCGTCGTGGTACGAGCGTCATCGACCGCGATGGCGCCAGCATAGTCGCAAGCCTGGATAGCGGAACGATTGCAGCGGGCGGCGGCATCGAGCGCATCTGCGAGCTGCGGCTGGAACGCGTCGCCGATACCTTCGCGGAAAGCTCGCCCGCCGCCCTCTTCGATCTGGCGCGCGAGCTTTCCGCGAAGGTATCGGCGACCCCTACCCTGCGCTCGCATGGTGAGAATGGCTTCCAGCTGCTGCATGCGCAGCGCGAGGATCCGGGCGGTGATTCCGCTGGCGATCTCCGCGATGGGATGACCATGCAGGAGGCTGCGGACAGCATCTGCCGGAACTCTGCGGCGGCTCTCATGGACAATCTTGCGCTGCTGCCCTCCGGCGGCGGGCAGGACGCATTACACCGCGGGCGGATCGGGCTCAGGCGGCTGCGCGCAATCCTGTGGTTCCTCAAGCCGATCCTCGGCCCGGAGGCGGCGGCCCTGTCCGGTCGCCTGCGTTCGCTTGCGCAATTTCTCGGAGGCGCCCGCGAGCTCGATGTCTTCTGCGATGGCGTGCTGGAGCCTCTGCGGCTTGGCCATCCCCATGCACCAGGGGTGGATGCGCTCATCGAGGCTTTCGAGCGCCGCCGCCGCGAGGCCCATGCCAACATCCTAGGGTTTGGGCGGTCGCCCGCGATGCTCGACTTCTGCCTCGATCTCATCGGAAGTTTGGCCGCATTGTCCGGCTCACAATCCATCTCGGCCAAGCACGCCGAGCTGCGCGCTGGCCCTGTCGCGGAGTTCGTGCAGGATCGCCTCCACCGCCGCCTCCAGGCCTTCCTGAAGGCGAGCCGGCATCTGGAGCGCTGCGCTCCCGACCGCCAGCACGACATCCGGGTTGGCGCCAAGAAGCTGCGCTACGCCATCGAGGCCTTTCGTCCGGTGATCGGCGCCAAGCGAAGCGGGAAGCTCCTCGTCAAGCTGACACGGATGCAGGACCTGCTCGGCGGGCTCAACGATGCCCGGAGCGGCCATGCCATCGCGCTGGCCTATGCCCTGGAGAGCGCGGGGGAGAGCCAAAGCGAGCAGACGCTTTTTGCGGCCGGGCTCGCTGCAGCTGCCTGCGACATCGATCCCAAGACAGCGCTCGCCAAGGCGGCAGCCGCACGAGACGACTTGGCCGATTTGGCGCGATAGCGCCCCGATGGCGGGGATGCGCGCTCTCCAGGAGAGGTGCCCATGAGCGTCCGCCTTCCAATTTTGAGCGGCATGCGGGGTTACAGGCTGGAATGGCTGCGCTTCGACCTGACGGCAGGGCTTGCGGTCGCGGCGGTCGCCATTCCCAGCGCCATCGCCTACCCCGCGATCGCAGGATTGCCGGCCGAAGTCGGGCTCTATGCCAGCATCCTGCCGCTGGTCGGCTACGCATTGCTCGGGCCGTCGCACAAGCTGATGGTCGGGCCCGACGCGGCGACGATGACGGTCCTGGCCGCGGCGCTCGCAAACATGCGGTTCGACAATCCGGCGGACCGTGTCGCGGCCGCTGCGGCGCTGGCACTCATGGTCGGCGTCATGTGCATCTTCGCGGGGAGGCTGGGTCTCGGGGTGGTCGCCTCCTTCCTGTCCCGCCCGATCCTGATCGGCTTCATCTCCGGGATTTCGATTTCGATATTGGTCGGTCAGATCGGCCGCTTCACCGGGGTGCGGATCGAGTCGGACGGGTTGATGCAGCCGCTCGCCGAAATCCTCCGGAAGGTTGGCCTGATCCATTGGCCATCCGTCATGTTCGGTGGTGCGATGTTCGGGCTGCTCGTTCTGTTGGCACGCCTGCGTTCGCCAATTCCCGGGCCGCTGGTCGTGGTGATTCTCGCCGGTGTCGGCTCGGCCCTGTTCGATCTCGAGGGCCGCGGCATGAAGGTGATCGGCAGCCTGCCGAGCGGTATGCCGGCGCTCGCGCTTCCCGACATCTCCCGGTTGCCTCTCACCGACCTCCTGCTCGGCGCCGCTGCGATCTGGCTCGTCGCCGTCAGTTCGGGCCTTGTCGCAGCCCGCAGCTTCGGAGCCAAGGATCACTTCGAGATCGATGCGGACCGGGAACTGACCGGGCTTGGTACCGCGAACATCTTCTCCGGCTTGTTCAGTGGCTTCCCGGTCACGGTTTCGGACTCGCGAACCGCGATAAATATCTCGGCGGGCGCCCGTTCGCAGGTCTCGGGGCTGGTTGCGGCCCTTGCGCTGACGAGCCTGCTGCTCTTTCTCAACGACGCGCTGCGTCTTCTGCCGAACCCGGCGCTGGGCGCGATCCTGGCCTTCGCCGCTCTGAACCTGATCGACGTTCAGGGCCTTCGGGAGATCTGGCGTGTCAGCCGCGTGGAATTCGCCTTCGCGCTGATCAGCATGTGGGGCGCCATCAGTCTCGGTGTCCTCAGCGGCGTGGTCATCGCGATCGCCGGCACGTTGCTTCACGTCCTGCTCAAGGAGATGCGCCCGCGCGACGCCCTGCTCGGGCGCATTCCGGGCCGTCCGGGATTCTATAAGCTGCACCGGACTGCGAATGCGACGCCGCTGCCTGGGATGGTGCTGTTCATGGTCCAGGGCAGCATCCTGTTCTTCAATGCCGACTATGTCCGCGAGCGCTTCGAGGCGATCGCTCGCGAAACGCCGGCCGGCACGGCATGGCTCGTACTCGATGCCGGCGCCGTGGCACAGATCGACTCGACGGCGGCCGCGATGCTCCGGCAGCTGCGGGCCGAGCTGGCCGAGCTGGGGCTCGCCTTCGCGATCGCCGAGCTCCACAAGGAGCCTCGCGAGATTCTGCAGCGCGCGGGGCTCTTCGACGGTCCCGATGCGACGCTCGCCTTCGATGAGCTCGAGGATGCGGTGCGCGCGCTCTCGGAGCCGAGGCCGTGACGGGGCGGAGGCACTTTTCAGGACGACGGCCCGGCATGCCCGTATTCGCGCAGCAGGATGTCCCCGCTGACGATGAGAACCCAGAGCGGAAAAACCAGGAACGCCCAGTCGACGGCATGGCTGCCGAGCAGGATGAACGCTGCGGCGGCATAGCCGACCATGGCCGTCCAACGTGCGGTGATCCCAGTGCGTAGCACGATGGTCGAGGCCGTCAGCAGGAAGACGCTGGCGACCTTCATCGCGTAGATGCTCGTCAGGTTGTAGGCGAAGGCCCGCGCCAGGGTGAAGGTCACCGACCCGGAGAGCTCTCGCGGCAGCGCCGCATGGGTGATCAGGATCGCACCGATGGCGGCGGCGGCGGTGAACAGCATCGCGACGAAGAGCAGCCCGCTACCGAGAAACACCGTCGCGAACAGCTTGTGCTCCTGTGCTCCCATCCGGTCGCGGAGCACGCCCATGAACCAGAGGAAGGCGATGCCGGCGAAGGGGATCAGGTTCAGCGCCAGGGCGACCTTCCAGGACTGCGCCCCGAGCCACTCGCCCGGATCGCGCGGGTGCAGGCGCAGGGTCTGCAGGACGAGCAGGACCGCCAGGAGCAGCAGGACCGAAAACAGGATGCCGGCGACCGCGGCGGCCCGCGGCGTCTTCAACCCGTCCGGGTTGTGGCGAGGTAACGACACGGTTCAGTCCAATCATGGAGTGGATAGACGTACGGCCGGCCCCTGCATCCTCACGGGGCTAACCGGATGAGGTCAGTTGGAAACGCGCCGTCATCCTGAACAAGCGGCGCAGCCGCGCCGCTCCGGGGTGGATCATAAGGCAGGCCATCGCCCCATGAAGGATCCTGGGACGACTTCGGTTGCCCAGGATGACGGCGTGGTTCCACGCAAAATCATCAAGCCACATCTAGCGGAGGCCGGAACTGACCGAGCCGCTCGGCGCAGGAGACGAGCTCGACGACCGAGCGGACCTGGAGCTTCTCCATGACCTTCTGACGGTGGGCCTTGATGGTGCGCTCCGTCGTCCCGAGCTCGAACGCGATCTGCTTGTTCATCCTGCCGCGGACGACGCGTTCGAAGACCTCGCGCTCGCGTCTCGTCAACCGTTGCACCCGCATCATCGCCGCGCGGAGCCAGCTCTCCCGCTCATTGGCGAGGCGATGCCGCGCGATCGCGCGGTCGATTGCCCCGATGAACTCCTCGCGCTCCACCGGCTTCGTGAAGAAATCCTCCGCCCCCGCCTGGATCGCGCGTACGCCGGCCCTAACGTCGCCGTGCCCGGCAAGGAAGATGACGGGCAGGCTCGAACCGGCCCTGCTCAGCCGGTCGAAGAGGTCGGGTGCGGCTGCGTCGCGGGCCTGCATGTCGATGACGATGCAGCCTTCGCGTCCGCCGTCCGGTATCTTCCGGAGTATCTCGTCGGCACTGCTCCAGGCCTTCGTCTGATAGCCGCATGTCTGGAGCAGGTAGCCGATCTCGGCCTGCGAGGCCGCATCGGCTTCAACGACATGTACGAGAGCTGACATGGCCGATCCCCCGATTTCCATGTTGGTAGCCTCGGTGATCAGGCGGCTCAGGGCGGCTTCAGCGCGTCCCGGCTACAGCGCTGATACCGGGTCGCGATGCCGCCTTCCAGGGAGTGGTGACGGTAGAGGCTGCCGTCACCCGCCGGGGAGAGCACCGCGCGAGCGGTACTAGGTGAGACGCTCGTCGTGCAACTCAGGCGCAGGACCAATCTCTCGCCGCTGTGGCTGATGCCGGCGAGTCCGCAGGTCGCCAGCGGTGTCGAGAGGCGCCGGCCGGAGATGATGAAGGCCGGCGCGAAGGCGCTGGCCGGTCGCTTGAACGCGACCGCCTTCGGTGTCGCCACGAAGACGCTTTCGCAGGACGATCCCTCTTCGAGCCATGCGCCCTGGAGACGGCTGGCCTGTGCCTGCGTGTCCTGTAGCGGTGCTGCCGCCATGACCAGGACGAACAGGAACAGGCGACGGTCGATGACGGTCATTGAGGCCCTCCGCGTCTTGGTTGCATGCCCGAGCGACGCATCGCTGTCGCGATCCCTTGCTTCGGCGATCGTGCGATGAACCACCCGCTCACCGATGGTGCCGCCGCCGCCGTCGCGACAGGTCCTGTGAGCGGTAATCAAAGCCGCAATCGGTCTTTCAGGTAGTAGGTTACGGTTTGCTACACGCGACGAGCGCTCGCGGCAGGGCCGGTTCGAAGCGGAAACCGGTGGCTGGCTCGACGCGCGTCCTATCGGACGCGAAGTGTCGATCCATCTCTTTGCTTCGGCATCGGAAGGATCCGAAAGTGTATTCCACTTTTCGGTCCGAGGCTCTATTCCGCACCGGCCGCGAAGCGTGTCTGGACCGGAAAGCCGGCCTGGATGGCGCCGCGAATGATGATGGCGCGGTCCCTGGCGTTGAAGTTGCGCTTGCCGAGCTCGCCGTCGAAATCCTCGAAGAATCGTGGCCGCAGCTTCAGGAACTCGGCGCGGCTTTGCGCCGTCTCCGTCTCCAGCCCGATCCTCGCGAAGATCAGCGCCGCGACAAAATGGTAGATCGAGAACCCGCGCAGATTCGCCCGGCGGATGAGATCGGCAGCCCTCGCATCGTCGCCCTGCATATAGGCGGCGAGCGCCAGCAGCCCGACATAATATCCGGAATGGCCTGGGTTGCGGACCATGGCTTCCTCGATCAGTGCCGCTCCTCGCGCCCAGTCTCCGGCCTGGGCCACGCGACTCCCGAACTCGCCGAGCAATTCGGTATCGTTCGGGTTGAGCGCGAGCGCCCGCGAACCGACCCGGAGTGCCTCGGCCGGTTCCTTGCCGAAGTAGAGCACCGTCATCAGCGCCTGCAGCGCGCGCACATTCTCCGGGTCGATGCGCACCGCGCGCTCGGCCGCGTCGCGCGCCCGTTCGGCCGGCTGCGGCGAACCCGGGCGCCGGTTCAGCTGGAAGCGATCCTCGTCGAGATAGAGATAAGACAGCATCGCCCAGCCCGTCGCGTGCTCGGGATAGCGCGCGGTCACCTGCTCCAGGCATGCGCGCGTCTCGGCATGCGCAGCCTGGTCGAGCACGGTCCGGTAGTTATAGAAGCGATACGAGCAGCGATAGGCTTCGAGGCTTTGCGCCCCCCGCGCCTGCACCGGGCGCGGAGGCGCGCTGAAGATGATGCCGTAGGGCTGTGCCACTGCGGTTGCGACCTTGGAGGCGATCGTCAGCTGAATGTCCGCGATGTCGTTGGCCCGCGGGTCCGCATCATACGTGCCCGACCAGATGATGGCGGAGGTTTCGCCGTCCAGGACGCGGCTCGTCACCCTGAGCTTCCCCTCGACCATGCGCACGCCGCCTTCCAGGACGTAGCGATTGCCGAATTGCTGCCGGATCTCCGCGGCGGAAGCGCCGGGCAGCACTGCGACCGAGGTCTCCCGCCCGAACACCGTCAGTTCCTTGAAGCGTGCGAGTTGGCTAAGGAGTTCTTCGCCGAGCCCTGCCACATAGATGTCGACGTCCGGGCTCTTCGACAGGTTGACGAAAGGCTTGACGATCAGGGAGGGCTCCTCGGGCTGAGCGCTCACTGTTGCGGACGCGGCCGGCGGCGACGGCGTCTCCAACCGGACCAGCGAGGTAACGCCAATCACCGCCGTAGCAACCAGGGAGGCAACAAGCCAGGAATGTGGCCGCAATGCATCGGCCAACCGACCGAAGCTTCGCTTGCGTAGGGGCTCCGGTTGCGGGGCGGCTTCCCCGTTCTTCAAACGGTTCTCCCGCTGGTGGAAGCGGGGTACATAGCCGCCTTTCGGGATTTCGATCAGGATCGGGTCGGCGTTTCCGGAGAGAAGGTAGTACCGTTCAAGGGCGCGCCTGAGCCGCCCCGCCTCGATGCGGACGACAGGGTCGTTCTGAATATCCAGATTGGTATCCCGGCCGAAGACCTCCACCGCGACCGAATAAGCCTTGATGCGCTCCGACCGGCCGGCGAGCGTCTCGCTGACGATACAGAGCAGGAACTGGCGAATCCGCTCCGGAACGCTGAACTCGGTACTCGACAGAATCCGCGCCAACTGGGCTCGGATATCGATTTCGCTCGGCGTCGCGTCGGCGGGCATGTCGCGGCTGCAGGAATTGTCCGACTTTTCTCGATCCATGGACGCCGTCCCCCAGACGAGTATCCGAATGAGAACCAAGCACAGAAGGCGATCAGATCAGCGTAGCCTCCCGTAAATTACTCCCACGGCCGCTCCCTGGCGACATAATTGTGCACATCGCGGGGGCTCGATCCGATGGATCCGGGAATTCTGGCGGCCATCCGGTTTCTGCCGAAATACAAGAGCGTGATCATGGAAATGGCGCTGCAAAGCGAAAGCTTCCGCGGCTTGTGCGCAGATTTCGCCGATGCGGAGGAGGCCCTGCGGCGGCGAAAAAATGCGGAAGCTCCGGAGCATGCAGCGCAATACGCTGAGTACAGGCAACTCGTGGAAGGCCTCGGAGCCGAGCTTCGACAGGCAGTTCTCGAATGGCCGGTCCGGCCCAACGGCCCGGACCGAGATTGAAGCGCATCCAAAATGTGGAGAGTTCCGATGCCGAAGCACATGGGTTGGATCCTGGCTCTCGCGCTTGCGGCCGGCGCCGCCGGTTGCGCGCCCTATCCGACGGTGACCACCAGCACCGTGATCGTCGCCGGCCTGGGGCCGGTGGAGGTCGAACAGCTCGATGTCGAGGTCGTCGACGTGCAGCCGTCCGAGCGCATCGTGCTCGTCCGGCAGGGCGCCCGGTCCTGGCATGTCGCGGTGCCGGAGGTGTTCGGTACCCTGCAGAACATCCAGCCGGGTGACAGGGTCGAGATCCGGCGCGTCGAAGGCGTCATCCTCGGGGCAAGGAAGGCTCGGCGCGGCGCGCGGCCGGGCATCGTCTATACCGAGGTCACCAGCGACCCTTCCTTCCAGAACCTGCCTGAAAAGTTCGTCGTGCGCGCTCTGACGGTGACGGCTCGCTTCCAGGCGTTCGATCCGACGACCGGCATCGTCAGCTATGTCGGCCCGCTGGGGCCGCGCTCCCTGACGGTGGTCGACCCGGAGATCAAGCAGGATCTCAGGCGCCTGCGGCGCGGCGACATGGTCGAGTTGACGTTCGCCGAAGCCTTCCACTTCCAGAAGTACTGAACTGGCCCTCCCGGCATGCAGGCCACGTGCCTGCATGCCGGGAGGCGTCAAACCGGGAGAAGCAGCCATGTCGACCGCCAGCCGGAATCTCGATGCGGCAAGGCTCGGCGACGAGAGTTTCATGTCCGCGGACGATCTGCGCGTCTACATGACCGAGCTCGAAACGGCCAAGGCGTCCAAGATGCTGGGTGCCATGGACAAGGCCGAGCAGGCGCGAAAGAAGCTCGTCGCCGCCCTTCAGGAGGAGATCGCCGTTACGCCGGAGAAGATCGCGGAGATCAAGCACAGTCTCGCGAACAAGACGCGCGCAG
This sequence comes from Allobosea sp. Root381, assembly GCF_001429395.1. Classification (GTDB taxonomy): domain Bacteria; phylum Pseudomonadota; class Alphaproteobacteria; order Rhizobiales; family Beijerinckiaceae; genus Allobosea. The sequence continues at coordinate 226,838 of NZ_LMJT01000005.1, read as the reverse complement.
CCGCCCAGCGCGGCGAAACGGAGGTGCTCGTCATGCGCTTTCCGAGCGCGCTCTGCACGGACAGGGGCAGGGCGATCAACAACGCGGAGGCCGATTGGCCGGCGACGCTCACCGGACGGCCCCGACAGGCCTATGAATTCTGGAAGGAGCATCTGCAGCCGGCGAAGTACAAGCTGCGGGCGATGATCATCGACTGGCCGGGCGGCATGCCAGGCGATGTCGCATTCTTCCTGAGCTGGTCCTAGCGTCGAGGGAGGCCGCGATGAAAGCCGATGCCAGCGAGCCAGTGAAGAGAAAGGCCTATGAGCGCCAGCTCCGCGAGCTGCACGCGGAACTGGTCAAGCTGCAGGAATGGGCCAAGCATGCCGGCGGCAAGGTCTGCATCGTCTTCGAGGGCCGCGACGGGGCCGGCAAGGGCGGCGTCATCAAGGCGATCACCGAGCGCGTCAGCCCCCGGGTCTTCCGCGTCGTCGCGCTGCCGCCTCCCACCGAGCGCGAACGCTCGCAGATGTATGTCCAGCGCTATCTGCCGCATCTGCCGGCGGCCGGGGAGATCGTGATCTTCGACCGCAGCTGGTACAACCGCGCCGGCGTCGAGCGCGTCATGGGCTACTGCACCGAGGAGCAGGCGAAGGGGTTCCTCCAGGTCGCGCCGGGCGTCGAGAAGGCGATCGTCGATTCCGGCACCATCCTGCTCAAATACTGGCTCGAAGTCGGCCAGGAGCAGCAGACGCTCCGCATGCAGGAGCGCATCAGCGATCCCCGGAAGATCTGGAAGCTCTCTCCGATGGATCTGAAGTCCTATTCGCGCTGGTACGATTATTCCCGCGCCCGCGACGAGATGTTCCGCGCCACCGATACGGCCTGGGCTCCGTGGTACGCCGTTCACTCCGACGACAAGCGCAAGGCCAGGCTGGCCGTGATCTCGCACATCCTCGACTCGGTGCCCTACGAGGCGCCGCCGCGGGAGAAGATCAAGCTGCCCAAGCGACAGAAGCCGGACGGCTACGAGGAAGCCGATTTCGCCCGGAACTGGCTGGCCTAGTGCCGGGCCCGGCGGATGGCCGATCCCTGGCGCCACTTTACGATTTGCCTTGAAGCGGGAGCGCTCCCATGACCACCGGCCTTCATTCCCTCGCGCCAGGCCATCTGCCGGCCTTCATCACCGCGCCGGGGGAAACCGATGTCCTCATGGTCGTGACGGGTGCGATCCTGCTCGCGGCGCTGTTGGGCGTCGGCCTCGTCTTCCTGCGACTGCACACCTTGCCGGAACGCATGGCGCATAAATCCCAGAAGCTGCAGTTCGAGATCGTGGCGGTTCTCGGCCTGCTGGCGCTGTTCACCCATATCCATCTGTTCTGGGTCGCGGGCCTTCTCCTGGCGTTGATCGACATTCCCGACTTCTCGGGGCAGTTCGGCCGGATGGCGCATGCGCTCGAACGCATCGCCGGCATGGCGCCGCGCCGTGCCGAGTCCAGCGAGGCCGCCGGGCAGGCTCCAGGTCCTGTCGTCGATGCCGCGAATGACGCAGGCGCACGTGATCGGAGCGAGCCGAGCCATGCTTGAGCTTCTGTTCTGCTCCCTGCTGACCATCGTGCCGGACTATCTCTACAGGCGGTATCGGCAGGGCAAGCGCCTGGGCAAGGAGATCACCTTCTACTCGGTCTGGTTCGAGCTGCGATGGGGCATCACCGCCTGCCTGATGCTGACGATCGGGCTGATCACCGTGATCTTCTACAACCACCCGTCCACGACCGCCGCCACGGTGATGTTCCGCACCGTGCCGATCGTGCCGGAGACGAACGGCCGGGTCTCGCAGGTCCATCTCGGGGTCAGCGGCGAGGTGAAGGCGGGCGATCCGATCTTCAGGCTCGACAGCAGCAAGCAGGAGGCCGCCGTCGAGACCGCGCGGCGGAAGATCGCCGAGGTCGAGGCTGCGCTCCTCGTAGCGCAGGCGGAGGTTTTGACCGACGAGGCCAGGATCCAGGAGGCCAGAAGCCAGCACAAGCAGGCGCTCGACGAGCTCGAGACCAAGCAGGAACTCCGGCGCCGCAATGACGACGTCGTGGCACGGCGCGAGATCGAGCGGCTCGAGAACCTCGTGGCGGGCCGGGACGCGGCCGTTTCCGCCGCGACCGCCGCAAAAGCGGCCGCGCAGACGCGTATAGCGACCTTGCTGCCGGCCGAGAAGGCGAGCGCGGAGGCGGCTCTGGCCCAGTCCCAGACCGATCTCGACAAGACGGTAATCCGCGCCGGCGTGGACGGGCGCGTCGAGCAGTTCACCCTGCGCGTCGGCGACATCGTCAACCCATTCATCCGGCCGGCCGGCGTGCTGATCCCGGCGGAAGCGGGACGTACCACGCTTCAGGCCGGCTTCTCGCAGATCGAGGCGCAGGTGATGAAGGTCGGCATGGTCGCCGAGGCGACCTGCATGTCGAAGCCCTGGGTCGTGATTCCGATGGTCGTGACCAGCGTGCAGGACTTCATCGCGACCGGCCAGGTGCGCGGTAGCGAGCAACTGCTCGATGTCCAGCAGGTTTCGCGGCCGGGCACCCTGCTGGCCTTCCTGGAGCCGCTTCACACCGGTGGGCTCGACGGCGTCACGCCGGGCAGCAGCTGCATCGCCAACGCCTATTCCAGCAATCACGAACTGATCGTCTCGGGCAAGCTCTCCTCCGGGCGCAAGATCTTGCTCCATGCCGTGGACGCGGTCGGCCTCGTCCACGCGCTGCTGCTGCGCATCCAGGCACTCGTCCTGCCGATCCGCACACTCGTCTTCGGCGGACATTGAAAGCAATCGTGGTCCCCTCCCGGGAGAGGAAGCCCTGCAGATACTTCGCCTGGGCTTCAGCGCTTCCTCGACGAAGATTGTCGGGGTGCCTGCCGGGCCTCGGCTGTCATTGGCGCCGCGATGGTTGGCGGAACCATGGGGCGCGGCTCTCGTTCCCGTCGCTAGGAAGGAGGCAACCATGACCGAGAAGACGACCATCATACCCACCGCCAGCGCGCCTGGCCGGTTCAGGACGGCTCAGCGGCCCGGCCAATCCGGCGAGCAGAATGAGCGCAGGCCCGGGCCGAGCCCGCTCTCGCGGCATCCGACGGGGCCCCACGCACCCTATGACGAGCAGGAGACCGAGGGCGCCCCGGCCATCAAGCACGACACCCACGGGCGGTAAGCCGGAGGCGGCCGTTTCAGGCACTCTGCGGACGGGCGGGAACTCTAAAATTCTCGCCAAAGCGAGGGGATGAACGTTACCTTCGCGAGGCAAGCTGACGCATCGTAATTCGCTCACAATTCCGGGGGGAAGCAATGCGCCTGGCTCGCCTGTCGTCGATCGCCACATCGCCACAGTCGCGAAGGAAGGCCATGCGCCTGGCCTGCTCCGCATGGCTCGCGGGTGGCCTCGTCATTGCTGCCTCGCCTCAGGCACAGGCCGCGGAGATGGACGCGGCCAGGATTCAGGCGCTGGTTCCCGAATTAGAGAAGCAGCTTCAGGCGGGGATGAAGGAATTCTCGGTCCCGGGCGTTGCGGTCGGCATCGTGGCCGAGGGCAAGCTCATCTACGGCAAGGGCTTCGGTGCACGCGAGATCGGCAAGCCTGCGCAGGTCACGCCCGAAACGATCTTCCAGATCGGCTCGACGACCAAGGCCTTCTTCTCCGCGACGCTGGCTCAGGCGGTCGATGCAGGCAAGCTTGAGTGGAACGACCCGGTCATCGACCATATGCCGGCTTTCCAGCTCGCCGACCCCTGGGTGACGCGCGATTTCCGGATACTCGACCTTGCCGCGCAGCGCAGCGGGCTGACGCCCTATGTCAATGACGGGCTCGCCTTCCTCGGCTTCGACCCGCAGACGATGATCCGCTCGCTCAGGGTCGCGCCGCAGATCGCGCCGTTCCGTTCCGATTTCCGCTATCTCAACATCCCCCATGTGATCGGCGGCGAGATCGTCGCCGCGGTGAACGGCGAGAAGAGCTGGTTCGATTCCTTGAAGAAGACCGTGCTCGACCCGCTCGGAATGGCTGAGACCTCGGCGGATCCGGAGACGATCGACAAGGCCGCCAACCATGCCGTCGGCCATCGTCTCGACGACATGCCGGTGCCGATCCCCTTCCACGGCTCCTTCCCCTATTCGCTCGGCCCGGCGGGGGCGCTGAATTCGAATGTCCCCGACATGGCCAAGTGGCTGCAGCTGCAGATCGGGCGCGGGCATGTCGGCGAGAAGGTGCTGGTCTCGGAGGCAAACCTGGCTGCGACCTGGACGCCGCGCGTCGCGATGACCGACCGCCTGAGCTACGCCGTCGGCTGGGTTGCGATGGCGACGCCGCGCGGGCGCGTAATCTGGCACAATGGCGGCACCACCGGCTTCGGCGCGCATGTCGGCTTCCTACCCGATTTCGGCGTCGGCATCGTGATCCTGACGAATATCGGCGGCCCCGGCATGGCCGACGCGCTGGCCCACTGGTTCTACGACCGCGTCCTCGGCAATCCGCAGGTCGACAATATCGCGCTCGCCGCGCAGGCCGCGCGCAAGCAACGCGAGGCGGAACGCTCGGAAAAGGCGGCCTTCGTGGCGGGCCCGTTGCCGCCGGATGCGGCGGCGCTCGCCGGTGACTATGTCTCTCCGATCCTCGGGACGGCGCGTGTGACGCTGAAGGACGGCAAGTTGCGGGCCGTGCTGGAGAAGACCGAAGCGGTGCTGCTGCTCGAGCCGAGCCGGCCGGATCCGAACCAGTTTTCCATCCGCCTGTCCGGTACAGGGGCCTATCAGCCGATCGCGGCGATGATCGGCGATACGACGCTCGGCATGCTGCGCTTCGAGCGCGACGCGGCCGGCGGCGCCACGCAGTTCCGTTTCGTCGATCCCGGGCTGCCGCATGCCTTTGCCCGGCAAGCAGCGGAGTGAAGGCCGGTCGTGTCGGACTCGACCAAGGCGAGCCTCGTGATGCGATCTCCGGACCGCAACCCGCCGAAGGCATAGGCGGGAGCTTCCTGCGGGCCATCCGGATGGATGGTCCTCGTATCATAACTCTGCGATGGATCCCGGATCGGCGCTGCTTCGCAGCTTGTCCGGGCTGACGTCGTGCGTGAAAATCAGAATGCCCTGAGCCAAGCGCGGTATCCCCGGCGCTCGAGACAGGGCTCGATTGCAGTCATGATCGATCGGGATCGCGATCCCGGGCACCAGGCGCGTTCCTTGTCTTGTCTTCCTCAGGCGCGTCGCCTTCCTCGTCCAGGAGGATGCGCTCGGCGGCGCCGTCGAGATCCTCGTACTGCCCGCTGCGCAGCGACCAGAGGAATGCCGCCAGCGCGGTTCCGCCGAGCACCAGCGCCAGCGGAACCAGGAAGACCAGGCTGCTCATTCGCCCGATTTCCAGGCGGGCATCAGGCTGGTCGTGGCCCCGGTGCCGGAAGCAGCCGGGCCGGGAAGGTTCGGTCGGGCGTCGAGGCGCAGCGCGTTGGCGACGACGAGGATCGATGACAACGACATCGCCAATGCGGCGATCAGCGGGGTGACGTATCCGGCGATCGCGACCGGCAGGGCGATGGCGTTGTAGCCGATCGCCAGCGCAAAATTCTGCCGCACCAGGCGGCCGGCGTTGCGCGCGACCGCGAAGGCCCGCGGCACCGCGTCGAGCCCGTCATGCAGGAAGACGAAATCCGCGGCGTTGCGGCCGATATCGGCGGCCGAGGCCGGGGCCATCGAGACATGCGCGGCGGCGAGCGCCGGCGCGTCGTTGAGTCCGTCGCCGACCATCAAGACCTTGCGGCCGGCCGCGGCCAGGGTGCCGAGCCGCTCGACCTTCTGGGCCGGAAGCAAGGCCGCGGCGACGTCTGTGATGCCGAGCGCGGTCGCCATGCGGTTCACGGCAGCGGGCGTGTCGCCGGAGAGGAGTTCGATTTCGAGCCCTTCCGCTCGCAGGGTCTCGACCGCCGCCCTGGCCTGCGGGCGTAGCGTCTCGTCGAAGGCGAAGCGGGCGAGGAGTGCGCCGTCGCGCGAGAGCACGGTGCCGGCCTCTTGCCTGGCTCGGTCTCCCGCAAGCGCCCATTCGGCCCGGCCGAGCCGGTAGAGCCGGCCGTCCAGCCGTGCCTCGAGGCCATAGCCCGGATGTTCGCGGATCTCGGTCAGCGCGATGTCGCCAGTCGGCGCGGCCGCGGCGATGGCGCGCGAGAGCGGATGGGCGGAGCGGCTCGCGAGTGTGGCGGCGAGTGCGAGATCGACTGGGGCGATTTCGGCGGCGTTGGCGAGGCGCGGCTGGCCGAGCGTCAGGGTGCCGGTCTTGTCGAAGGCGACGGTATCGACCAGCGCCATCCGCTCGATCGCCGAGCCGTCCTTGACCATGATGCCGTTCTCGAACAGCCGCCGCGACGCCACGACCTGGACGATCGGGACTGCGAGGCCGAGCGCGCAGGGGCAGGTGATGATCAGCACGGCGATGGCGATGGTGATCGCGCGGTGCCAGTCGCCGGTGGCAACGAGCCAGCCGAGGAAGGTCAGGAAGGCCGTGGCATGGACGACGGGCGAATAGAGCGCCGCCGCCCGGTCGGCGAGCCGGCGATAGCGGGCGCGCCCGCCCTCGGCCGCCTCCATCAACCGTACCATCTCGGCCAGGAAGGAATCGCGGGCCCTTGCCGAGGCCGTGACGATCAGTGGCCCCGAGAGGTTGAGCGCCCCCGCCCGCACGTCCAAGCCGGGCGCTGCCGGTTGCGGGGCGCTCTCGCCAGTGATGATGGCGCAGTCGATCTCGGAAACGCCTGCCTCGATCACGCCATCGACGGGGATGCGGTCGCCGGCGGCGAGGGAGAGCCGCATGCCGGGCTCGATGTCCGCCAAGGGCAGGTAGTCGCGGCTGCCATCCGGGCGCAGCACGGTCGCGCCGCGCGCGGCGAGGCGCATCAGGCCGCGGACCGCGACGCGCGCCTTCTCCCGCATGAGATGGTCGAGGGTGCGGCCGATCAGCAGGAAGAAGATCAGCGAGGTCGCCGCGTCGAAATAGGCATGCGGGCCGTCATGGAAGGTATCGTAAAGGCTAAGGCCGAAGGCCAGGCAGATGCCGATCGAGATCGGCACGTCCATATTGGTCCGGCCCTGCCTCAGAGCCGCCCAGGCGGAGGCGAAGAAGACCCGGCCCGAATAGATGAGGCAGGGCAGCGCCAGCGCCGCGGAGATCCAGTGGAAGGCGCTGCGGGTTTCCGGTTCGGCGCCCGACCAGACCGAAACCGAGAGCAGCATGATGTTCATCGCGGCGAAGCCGGAAACCGCCAGCGCCCGCACGAGCCGGGAGAGCTCGGGATCGGCTCGGTCGGCCTCGTTCTCATAGAGATGGCCGGGATAGCCGAGCGCGGCCAGTGCGGCCAGAAGGTCCGGCGGTTCCTCACCGCGCCACTTCACCGCGACGCGCCGCGTCGAGAGATTGACCCGCGCATGCTCGACGCCGGCGACCCGCATCAGCCCGGACTCGAGCGCGCGGATGCAGGCGGCACAATGGACGCCCGGCACCGAGAAATCGCTCTGCCTGAGGCCGCCGTCCAACTCACGGCTGGCGAGCCTGATCTCCTGCCGCGCCGCCGTGCCGTCGAACGCTTCGTAGGAGGCGAGCGGTGGCGGGCAGCAGCTCATCTGATCGCCCGGTAACTGTGCCAGGTGGCGTGGCCCAGCAGCGGGAAGGCGACGATCAACCCGAGAAGCCCGGTCGCCACGCTGAGTGCGAAGAGCCCGAGGACGATGGCGCCCCAGGCCAGCATCACCGGCATGTTGTTCCAGACCATCGAGATGCTGGTTCCCATCGCCGTGAAGGCATCGACGCGTTCGTCGAGCAGCATCGGGATGGCGAAGGTGCTGATGGCGAAGGAGAACGCCGCGAACAGCCCGCCGACGGCCGTGCCGACCAGCAGCATCGCCCAGCCCTCAGATGTCGAAATCAGCATGGTCAGGACGTCCCCGAAGCCGGGGAAGGGTCGCAACCCGAAGAACAGGGCGTAGATGATGACGGCGGCCCGCATCCAGACCAGCATCAGCAGGCACAGGATGGCGCCAGTGTACCAGACCTGTCCGCCGGAGGCCGCCCTGACGAAGATCATGCGCCGGAGGCTGACCGGCTCTCCCGTCCCGATGTCGCGGCTCTTCTGGTAGAGGCCGATCGCCAGCACCGGACCGACCACCATGAAACCCGCCAGAGCGGGGAACAGGATGTAGTCCAGGCTGAGGCGGAACAGCCCCCAGACGATCGAAATCGAGATCAGGAAGACGGCGAAGCCGTAGACCAGGCTCGGCAAGGGATTGTGAAACAGGTCGCGCATGCCGGCGCCGAGCCAGTCGAACGCAGCGCTCGCAGGCAGGTTGCGGCGACGCTGTGCCGCGAGAGGCAGGGGAATGTCGCGGCCGTTCTCGATCGTACCCATCGGCTCTCTCCCCTTCAGCAGACCGGGCGGGCGGCGCGGTACTGGCCCGCCTCGCCCGTCGCCTTGGCATGCGGCACGCAGGCAGGCTGCGAGCCGACCGCGACATAGACCAGATGCGCATTGGCGAGGATGAGCAGCGCTGCCACCGTCGCCGCGAGCGCGAGCCAGAGGAGCCGGCGGCCGGTGCGGCTCGGAGCGGCTCCTGTCCGCGCCGTCATCGACCGGCTCCCGGCAGCGTGCCGACATAGAGCGCCAGCAGCTTGATCTCGGTCGGTGAGAGCCGGCCTTCCCAGCTCGGCATATGGCCTACGCGTCCGTTCTGGACGCTGTTGAAGATCGCATTCAGGTCGCCGCCATAGATCCAGTGGGCGTCGGTGAGATCAGGCGCGCCGAGATCGTGCAGGCCCTTGCCGTCGGGCCCGTGGCAAGCGACGCAGTTGGCGTCGAAGACCTCCTTGCCGGCGGGCAGGCGGGCCTGGTCAGGCGTCGACAGCGTCTGCCCCGACAGCGAGCGGACATAGGCGACGACGGCGAGCACCTCCTCGCGCTGTAGCAGGCCGTCGCGGCCGAAGGCCATCATCTGCGAGACCCGGGTCTCCTTGGCCGTGTCGTTGATGCCGACGCGGATGGTCTCCGCGATGGCTTCGGGGCTGCCGCCCCAGAGCCATGAGTCGGCAGCGAGATTGGGGAAGCCCGGCCCGCCCTTGCCCTCGGTGCCGTGGCAGACGGCGCAGTTGTCGGAGAAGAGCGTGCGCCCGGTATCGCGGACATGGCGCATCAGGGCCGGGTCGGCGGCGATCTCGGCGAAGGAGGCATCAGCGATGCGGCTGGTCCAGCTCGCACGCTCGGCCGCCGCGTCCCGCACCTGCCGGGCCACCACCTCACGCTGGTCGATGCCGAGCAGGCCCTTGGTGTAGGTCCAGCCGAGCGGCCACGCCGGCATCAACAGCCAGTACCCGATGGCGAACAGGGTCGTCGTGACCAGGAAGAACAGGACCACGCGCGGGATCGGCGTATCGAGTTCCTCGATGCCGTTCCACTCGTGGCCTGTCGTCATCCGCCCGGTGACGGGATCGCGTGTCGCATGATCCATCGCTTCAGTCCCCCGGCCTGTCGTCCTTGTCGAGAATGCTGTTCTTGGCGCGGTCGAAGCGTGCTCGGTTCGAAGGCCACAGCGCATAGACCAGTACGCCGATGGCGAGGGCGATCAGGTAGAACAGGCCCCAGCTCTTGGCGAAGCCGACCAACGTTTGATGGTCGAGGTCCATGGCGTCAGTCCCCGCTGGCTGCAGTCTGGCGATGCGCCGCATCGGTCAGTCGGCCGAGCACCTGGAGATAGGCCACCATCGCATCCATCTCGGTCAGGCGGTTCGGTTCACCGTCGAAGGCACGCAAATTGGTCGCCGCCCCGTAGCGCTCGCTCACGCCGCCGGCATAGGGGCTGTCGGGGCTGGCCTGGCCATAGGCGTCGGCGCTCGCATTGGCGATCATCGCGTCGGTATAGGGCACGCCGACGGCGCGCTGCGCGGCGAGGTGCTTGCCGAGGTCGCTGGTCCTGAGCTCGGTGCGCATCAGCCACCCATATTTCGGCATCACCGATTGCGGCACGACATCGCGCGGGTTGATCAGATGCGCGACATGCCAGGCATCCGAATACTTGCCGCCGAGCCGGGCGATGTCGGGCCCGGTCCGCTTCGAGCCCCACAGCATCGGATGGTCGTACTTCGATTCGACGGCGAGCGAATACGGGCCGTAGCGCTCGACTTCGTCGCGCAGCGTGCGGATCATCTGGCTGTGGCAGGCGTAGCAGCCCTCGCGGATGTAGATGTTCCGGCCGGCCAGCTCGAGCGGTGTGTAGACGCGCATGTCCGGCGCCTTCTCGACCGTCTCGTCGATGGTGAAGAGCGGTGCGATCTCGACGAAGCCGCCGATGGCCGAAACGCCGATGATGGCGAGCACGAAGCCGATGGCGCTGCGCTCGAGCTTGCGATGGAAGAATTCGCGCATCGGGCTCACTCCCCGGGCTGCAGCGCCGCGCCGGCGCCATGAGGAACGGGGCGGTCGCCTTCTCCGGCGCCCGCGGCCAGCCGCGCATGCGCGCTCCGGATCGTCATCCAGACGTTGTAGCAGGCGACGAGCGCGCCGAGCAGGAACAACAGGCCGCCGACGGTGCGCGCGATGTAGTAGGGGTGCATTGCGACAAGACTGTCGAGGAAGGAATAGGCGAGGGTGCCGCTGTCGTTATAGGTCCGCCACATCAGGCCCTGGATGATGCCCGAGTTCCACATCGCGAAGACGTAGATGATGGTCCCGGCGAGCGCGAGCCAGAAATGGACCTCGATCAGCCTGGGCGAATACATGCGCTCCACGTTCCACATCCACGGCACCAGCGCATAGAGCGAGCCGAAGGTGATCATCGCCACCCAGCCGAGCGCGCCGGCATGGACATGGCCCACCGTCCAGTCGGTGTAGTGCGAGAGCGAGTTCACGGCCCGGATCGCCATGAACGAGCCCTCGAAGGTCGAGATGCCGTAGAAGACCGCGGCGACCATCATGAAGCGCAGCGTCGCGTCGTCGCGCACCTTGTCCCAGGCGCCGTTGAGGGTCGCCAGCGCGTTGCCGGCCGAGGCCCAGGACGGGACGAGCAGCACGACCGAGAAGGTCATGCCCAGCGTCTGCACCCATTGCGGCAGCGCGGTGTAATGCAGGTGGTGCGAGCCCGCCCACATATACATGAAGGTGATGCCCCAGAAGCTGATGATCGACAGCCTGTAGGAGAAGATCGGCCGCCCCGCCCGCTTGGGCAGGTAGTAGTACATCATCCCGAGGAAGCCGGCGGTGAGGAAGAAGGCGACGGCGTTGTGGCCGTACCACCACTGCGTCATCGCATCCTGCACGCCGGAGAACAGCGAATAGCTCTTGGCTTGGCCGAAGGAGATCGGCACGGCGAGGTTGTTGACGATATGCAGCACCGCCACGACCAGGATGAAGGCCATGTAGTACCAGTTGGCGACGTAGATATGCGGTTCCTTGCGCCGCTGCAGCGTGCGCAGATAGATCAGGAAGTAGACGACCCAGACGACGACCAGCCAGATGTCGGCGTACCATTCGGGCTCGGCATATTCCTTCGACTGGGTCACGCCCATCAGGTAGCCGCTGGCCGCGACCGCGCAGAACAGGTTGTAGCCCAGCAGGACGAACCAGGGGCTGAGCTGATCCGGCAGGCGTGCCCGCGTGGTGCGCTGCAGCACATGGAAGGAGGTTGCGATCAGCGCATTGCCGCCGAAGCCGAAGATGACGCCCGAGGTGTGCACGGGCCTGAGGCGGCCGAAGCTGGCCCAGGGCGCGTCGAAAGTCAGGTCCGGCCAGGCCAGCAGCGCGGCAACCCAGACGCCGAAGAACATGCCGACCACGGCCCAGCCCAGGGAGAGGATGATGCCGACCCTGATCGGGTCGTCATAATAGCGCGTTAGCCGCTCTTCAGACGGCTCCGGCGCGAAATAGCGCGACATGACGAGCGCGCTGCAGCCGAGCCCGAAGATCAGGACGATGACGCCATGTGCGCCCAGCAGGTCGTCGCTTCCGGCGATGGCCATGGCCAGCCCGCACATCGCGACGAGCGCGGATATGGCGATGGCGCTCTGTCGTTCCGCGAGTGTGAGTGCAGCAACCACGGTTCACTCCCTCAGCCGCAGGCTCGGCGTCGAGCGCCTGACAGGCGCCTCTGCCGGAACCGCAGGTGATCTCGACGACAGCTTCTCGCCGGAAGCGCGCCAGCCTGTTCCGGCCGTCAGGCGTCGTACGCCACCAAGCCAGCATTCATGGCGTATCGCACAGAAGTGACATTTCAAATACCCATTTTGCCGCCGGGATGGTCGGACAAAATGTCCCAGAGCATCCGATATGCTCAGGTTGAAACCCCGAGCGGGTCATCCCGGAACGCGCGGCGATGGAGGGCAGCCGCGCGGCCCGTCGGTATCGCTGGCTCCGTAGGCAGCGATCAGCGCGTCTCGATCTCCGCCAGATAGGTACGCACGGCCTGCTCCGGGGCGTGCAGGTACGCACTGCCCTTGCCCTGCAGCTCCGGCGCATCTTTCCAGCCGGGCTCGATGCCCCTCATGTCCGGCAGGAGATGAGCGATGCCCTTGTGGCAGTCGATGCAGGTCTTCTCGCCGGTGGTCAGGAAGCGGCTGTGGATTTCGGCCGCCCGGCGCGTCTGCTTGGTGAAGTCCATAGCCACCGAAGAATGGCAGTTCCGGCATTCGAGCGAGTCGTTGGCCTTGAGGCGCGCCCATTCGTGCTTGGCGAGCTCGAGGCGCATGTCGAGGAACTTTTCGCGCGTCGAGATCGTGCCGAAGATCTTGCCCCAGACCTCCTTGGATGCCTGCATCTTGCGGGCGATCTTGTCAGTCCAGTTATGCGGAACGTGGCAATCCGGGCAGGTGGCGCGCACGCCGGAGCGGTTCTGGAAATGCACCGTCTGGGTCAGCTCCTGATAGACGTTGTCGCGCATCTCGTGACAGGAGGTGCAGAACTTCTCGGTGTTGGTGACCTCGAGCGCGGTGTTGAAGCCGCCCCAGAAGATAACGCCGCAGACGAAGCCGCCGACCGTCAGGAAGCCGAGCGGCAGATAGGCGCTGGGCCGGCTGATGATGCGCCAGAACGCCACGAGGCTGTTCCAGCACCAGCGGATGAAGGATTTGAGCCTAGCCATGATCCTGTCCCGTTACGGCTTCCGCCCGATGTCCTTGGCGTCCCGGAACTCGTTCCGGACCAGCGGCTGGACGTCGGTCTGCTGGACATGGCAAGCCGTGCAGAAATAGCGGCGCGGCGTCACATCCGAGAGCACCTGCCCGTCGCGGTCCTGGAAATGGGTGACGCTGATCATCGGCGCGCCCGAGCCCTCGGTGAACTCGCGCTTGTGGCAGTCCATGCACCGATTGGTGTTCAGGGTGAGCTGATAGCCGTCGATCGAGTGCGGGATGACCGGCGGCTGCTCCGGATAGTTCCGCATGCGCTTGACGTCGTCGACGACGGGGCGTCCGAGCGGGGGGATCGGTTCCAGCGCCATGGGCTGGGCGTTGCCCGTCACCCGCGGCACGATCTTCACGGGCGCCCCTTCTTGCGAGAAGGCCACCCCGAAGGCCAGGACGAGGCTGGCCGCGGCAGCGGCAGCGAGGACGGTCCAGGAGCGCATTAGGCTCAGACCGCCAGGATCTTGACCGCGCATTTCTTGAAATCCGTTTGCTTGGAGATGGGATCGGTGGCGTCGAGCGTCGTCTTGTTGATGAGCTGGCTCGCGTCGAACCAGGGCACGAAGACGACGCCCTCCGGCATGCGATTGCGCCCGCGCGTCTCGACGCGGGTACGCATCTCGCCCCGGCGCGAGATCACACGGATCTCGGCACCCTGGTTGAGCCCGCGCTTGCGGGCGTCGTCGGGATGCATGAAGCAGCGTGCGCCGGGGAAGGCCTTGTACAGCTCGGGCACGCGCATGGTCATGGAACCGGAATGCCAGTGTTCCAGCACGCGGCCGGTGACCAGCCAGAGGTCGAAATCGGCATCGGGGCTTTCCGCCGGCGGCTCGTAGGGAACCGCGATGATGCGGGCCTTGCCGTCCTTGTTGCCGTAGAACTCGACGCCCTTGCCCGGCTTGACGTAAGGGTCGAGGCCCTCGCGGTAGCGCCAGAGCGTCTCCTTGCCGCCGACCACCGGCCAGCGCAGGCCGCGCACCTCATGGTAGAGGTCGTAGGGGCCGAGATCGTGGCCGTGGCCACGGCCGAAGGCGGCATACTCCTCGAACAGCCCCTTATGCACGTAGAAGCCGAAATGCTTCGCTTCCAGGTTCTCGTAGCCGGGGTCGATCTCGGCGAGCGCGAAGCGGTCGACCTGCCCGTTCTTGAAGAGCACGTCGAACAGCGTCTTGCCGCGGTAGTTCGGGCTGGCGTCGAGGATTTCCTTCGGCCAGACCTCGTCGGTCGTGAAGCGCTTCGAGAACTCCATCAGCTGCCAGAGATCGGAGCGCGCCTGACCCGGCGCGTCGACCAGCTGGTGCCAGACATGGGTGCGCCGCTCGGCATTGCCGTAGGCGCCTTCCTTCTCGACCCACATCGCGGCGGGCAGGATCAGGTCGGCCGCCATCGCCGTCACCGTCGGATAGGCATCCGAGACGACGATGAAATTCTCGGGGTTGCGATAGCCCGGATAGGTCTCGTTGCTGCTGTTGGGCGCGGCCTGGAGGTTGTTGTTGACCTGGATCCAGTAGAAATTCAGCTTGCCGTCCTTGAGCATCCGGTCCTGCTCGACGGCGTGGTAGCCCGGCTTGTCCGGAATGATCCCGTGCGGGATCCGCCAGATCTCCTCGGCATGCTTGCGGTGCTCGGGGTTCACCACCGTCATGTCGGCGGGCAGGCGATGGGCGAAGGTGCCGACCTCGCGCGCAGTGCCACAGGCGGAGGGCTGGCCGGTGAGCGAGAACGGGCTGTTGCCGGGCTCCGAGATCTTACCCGTCAGCAGGTGCAGGTTGTAGACCATCTGGTTGGCCCAGACGCCGCGCACATGCTGGTTGAAACCCATCGTCCAGAGCGACATGACCTTGCGCTTGGGATCGGCGTAGAGTTCGGCGAGCTGCTGCAGGAAGCCCGGTTCGACGCCGCTCAGGGCCGAGACCTTCTCCAGCGTGTACTCCTTGACCGAGGCTGCGAAGGCCTCGAAGTCGATCGGCGTCGTCGCCGTCACGTCGGCGGCCTTGCGCGCCTTGACCTCGCGCGGATCGTCGGGGCGCAGGCCGTAGCCGATGTCGGTCGCGCCCTTGACGAAGGTCGTGTGCTTCTCGACGAAGTCCTTGTTCATCTTCCCGGTCGAGATGATGTGGTTGGCGATGTAGTTCAGGATCGCCAGGTCCGTGCCCGGCTTGAACACGATCGGGATGTCGGCGAGGTCCGAGCTGCGATGGGTGAAGGTCGAGAGCACCGCGACCTTGACGTGGGGATGGCCGAGCCTCCGATCCGTCAGCCGCGTCCACAGGATCGGGTGCATCTCCGCCATGTTCGAGCCCCAGAGCACGAAGGCGTCGGCATGTTCGAAGTCGTCATAGCAGCCCATCGGCTCGTCCATGCCGAAGGTGCGCATGAAGGCGTAGGCGGCCGAGGCCATGCAGTGGCGGGCGTTGGGGTCGAGGTTGTTGGAGCGGAATCCGGCCCGCATCAGCTTGGTCGCGGCATAGCCCTCGAAGATCGTCCACTGGCCCGAGCCGAACATGCCGAGCGCGGTCGGTCCCTTGGCCTTCAGCGTCTCCTTGGCCTTGGCGGCCATGGTGTCGAAGGCCTCCTCCCAGGAAACCGGGGTGAACTCACCGTCCTTGGCGTAGACGCCGTTCCTCTTGCGCAGCAGCGGTTGGGTCAGCCGGTCGCTGCCGTACATGATCTTGGAGAGGAAATAGCCCTTGATGCAGTTGAGGCCGCGGTTGACCTCGGCCTTCATGTCGCCATGCGTGGCGATGACGCGGCCTTCCTTGACGCCGACCATGACGCCGCAGCCGGTGCCGCAGAACCGGCAGGGCGCCTTGGACCACTTGATCTGCAGGCTGTCGATGCCACCCGAAACCGGCTGGGCGCCGGCCGGGACGCTCATATTGGCGGCGAGCGCGGCAACGCCGGCTGCCTGCGCCTTCAGCATGTCGCGACGGGACACGGTCATGGGTCTACTCCAAGGTCGTCGAGGTCTTCGATCTGCTCGAACACCATGTTGGCCGAAAGCACGCCTTCGATCAGGCCGATGGCGGCGAGCCGGTTGCCGATCACGCCGGTGCTTGCACCCTCGAGCACGATGACGATCTTGCCGTTCTCGACCCGGTGAATCTCGGTGTCGGGCATGCGGCCGATTTCGGCGAGGACCGCGTCGAGATGGACCGGAAGGGCCGAGACGACGGCGCTCGAGATGTGATGGAAGCGCGGGCTGGAGGGCTCAGACATGGGCGGCCTCCATGCTCCGAACAGTCGCGCTCATGGCGCTTGCCGGGCACGCGGCAATGCAGGCGCCGCAGCCGCTGCAGCGATCAGCGGCGATCTCCGGGAGGGCAGGGCCGCCGAGCCGGGGGCGGAAGCGGATGGCGCTTTCCGGACAGGCGTCGCCGCAGCTCTGGCAGACGATGCCACGCTGGGCGAAGCACTGCGTGCCGATCGCCACGCCATGGGGGAAGGCGGCGATGGCAAGGTCGAACACCGGCTCGGGACAGGCTTGCGCGCAGGCGCCGCAGAAGCTGCACTCGGCCGTCTCGAATGCCAAGGCGGGGCGGCTATCGCGGTCTAGCGTGATGATGTGCTGCGGGCAGGCGGGCACGCAGGCGCCGCAACCCGTGCAGGCAGCAGCGATCGAGGCCTCCCGCGACCACGGCGGGCGAATGCTGTCGGGAAGCGATTTGCGCCGTCCGGTGAGGAAGCCGCGGCGCCCGAGATCGATCGTGGATCCGTCCATGGCGAACCCCTCTCACTGCGGAGGGCCGGGCGGGCCGAAAACGATCTGATACATCCAGACAAGAAAGCCGTAACCACCGACGAAGCCGACCGTGACGACGGGCCAGATCAGGACGGCCAAGGTCAGGAAAGCCAAGAGTTCGGCACGCCGGGTCGGCTTGTCGGGCGCAGCCTCCGGGCCGCTCACCTTCGCGGTCTCGGTCGTCATCTCCTGCCCTTTCGGCACCGGCGTTCACAACTCCTGCCGGGAGTCTGTTTAGAGATCGATTAAAGAGAATATCGATCTTGGCGGTGTTGTCCATCGCGTCTGCGACACTGCAGGCTCATCGCGCTGTCGTCTTTGACATAACGCAAAGAGGATAGCGCGAATGCCGCCTATCTACGCTGGCATGGCGCCGTTCTTGCGTGCGCGTGATCTTGCCGAGGCTCGATCTCGCCGACGCTCGGGAAAGGCGCCCGTTTCCCAAGCGCACGCCGACAGCGGACCGCACACGGTGTCTGGCAAGCCGATCCGAGCGGCCATGACCATCGATCCCGACATCCTGCGCCGGCTACCCGCCTTCGCGTCCCTGTCCGTCCGTGACCGGCGCAGCGTCGCGGCGGCTGCGTCCTTGCGGACCCTGCTGGCCGACGAGCGCGCCTTCACCCAGGGCGAGCCGGTAAACGAGATATTCCTCGTCCTGTCGGGGCGCATCAAGCTGGTGCGGAGCGGCTGGGGGCGCGAGGCAGTGGTGCTGCGGATCGTCCATCCTGGCGAACTTTTCGACCTCGGCCGCGGCATGCGCGGGCACCGGCATGGCACGACGGCAAGCGCGTTGCAGGATGTGACGCTCGCGGTCTGGCCGGCGCCGCGCTGGCAACGGCTCGTCCAGGACATGCCGGCCGTGGCGCTCTGCCTGGTCCAGATCCTCGAGCACGGGCTGACCGATGCCCAGGACCGTTTCGTCGAAATCGCTTCCCTGGATGTGTCCAGGCGCATCGGCCACAGCGTCCTGCGATTGATCGACCAGGCAGGGCGGGAAGAAGCCGGCGGTGTCCGGATCGATTTCCCGATCACGCGGCAGGATCTTGCCGGGTTGACGGGCACGACCCTGCATAACGTCTCGCGCATCCTGACGCGCTGGGAGCGCCAGGGCGTGATCGCCAGCGGACGGCGGACGCTGATGGTGCGGGACATTCCCGCACTGATGCGCCTGGCGAACGGCACAGAAGCCGGCCCTGCAGCCTGAGAGCCGCGGCGCCGTGCATGCACCGCCGGCCTCCGGCAGGGCCTTCGTGCTGTTTGCCGAAGCGCAAAGAAGCCCCCGACGCGGCTCGCTATCACCACTGCGCCCCCTTGCCGTCGGCATGCGGGGTGCTTGAGCCGGCTCTGCCGGTGCCGCCCCGCAAATGCTGGCAAGGGAAGGGTGAACGCATGGCCGAACGTCTGACAAAGGCGGGAGCCCGAAATGTCTTTTACGGCGGATCGATCTTCTTCTTCGCCATCTTCGTCGGGCTCACCGCCCATAGTCACTGGTTCATCCGGACCCAATCCACCGACGAGAGCACGCTCACCCCGGCGGTCGCCCGCGGCAAGCATGTGTGGGAGCGCAACTCCTGCATCAACTGCCACACGCTGCTCGGCGAGGGCGCCTATTTCGCGCCCGAGGTCGGCAATGTCTGGAAGCGCTATGGCGGCGACAAGGACCCGGCCGGGGCACGCGAGAGCCTGAAGGCCTGGATGGCGGCACAGCCGACCGGAATCGAAGGCCGGCGCCAGATGCCCCAGTTCAACCTGACCGATCAGGAACACAACGACCTTGCCGACTTCCTCGAATGGGCAAGCCGGATCAACACCCAGAAATGGCCACCCAACGATGCCGGCTGAGACGTCGCGACAGGAGAGAGCCATGCCAGGCTACAACACGACGAGATACGAGACCCAGAATGTCGCGCTGCTCTATTTCTACGGGGCACTCGCCCTGTTCGTCGCGCAGGTCGCCTTCGGGGTCGTCGCGGGGCTGATCTATGTCCTGCCCAACACGCTTTCCGAGCTGCTGCCCTTCAACATCGTGCGCATGATCCACACCAACGCGCTGGTGGTGTGGCTGCTGCTCGGCTTCATGGGCGCGACCTACTACCTCCTGCCGGAAGAGGCGCAGACCGAGATCTACAGCCGCAAGCTCGCGGTCATCCAGTTCTGGCTGTTCTTCACCGCGGCGGCGATCGCGGTGGTCGGCTACCTCTTCCGCATCCATGAGGGGCGCGAATTCCTCGAGCAGCCCTTCGCGATCAAGGTCGGCATCGTCGTCGTCGTGCTGATGTTCCTGTTCAACATCACCATGACCTCGCTGAAGGGCCGCAAGACCACCGTCACCAACATTCTGCTCTTCGGCATGTGGGGGCTGGCGATTTTCTTCCTCTTCGCCTTCTACAACCCCATCAACCTGGCGCTGGACAAGATGTACTGGTGGTACGTCATCCATCTCTGGGTGGAAGGCGTCTGGGAGCTGATCATGGCCTCGATCCTGGCCTTCCTGATGATCAAGCTCAACGGTGTCGATCGCGAGGTCGTCGAGAAGTGGCTCTACGTTATCGTCGGGCTGGCCCTGTTCTCCGGCATCCTCGGCACCGGCCATCATTATTACTGGATCGGTGCGCCCGGATACTGGCAGTGGATCGGCTCGCTGTTCTCGACGCTCGAGGTCGCGCCCTTCTTCACCATGGTGATCTTCACCTTCCAGATGACCTGGAAGGCGGGCCGCAACCATCCCAACAAGGCAGCGCTGCTGTGGTCGATCGGCTGCTCGGTGATGGCCTTCTTCGGCGCCGGCGTCTGGGGCTTCCTGCACACGCTGTCCTCGGTGAACTACTACACCCACGGAACGCAGGTCACCGCCGCACATGGCCACCTCGCCTTCTTCGGCGCCTATGTGATGCTGAACCTCGCCATCATGGCCTACGCCATCCCCGAGCTGAAGGGCCGCGCGCCGTACAACCAGTGGCTCTCGATCACGAGCTTCTGGATGATGTGCACCGCCATGTCGGTGATGACCTTCGCGCTGACCTTCGCCGGCGTCGTCCAGGTCCATCTCCAGCGCGTGCTCGGTCAGTCCTTCATGGACGTCCAGGACCAGGTCGCGCTGTTCTACTGGATCAGGCTCGGCTCCGGCGTGGTCGTCGTGATTTCGGCGCTGATGTTCGTCTGGGCAGTTCTGGTGCCCGGCCGTGAACGCCAGGCCGAACCGACCGCGCTGCCCCAGCCGGCGGAGTGACGCCCAGGATTGACGCCCCTTGCCCGCCGGCTCTGGCCGGCGGGCCGCCGCCCAATTCCGTCGCAAGGACGTTCCAAATGAACATGATCCCGCGCCTGCCCGTCGACATGCCCGCGGCAGCCGACACGGTCGACATCCCCGCCTACACCGCCTCCGGCAACGAGCGCTTCCTGTTCGAGAAGGCCTGGGAATGGCGCCTGCCGCTCCTCCTCAAGGGACCGACCGGCTCCGGCAAGACGCGCTTCATCGCCCATATGGCCGCGCGCCTCGGCCTGCCGCTCTTCACCGTCGTCTGCCATGACGACCTCTCGGCCGCCGACCTGACCGGGCGGCACCTGCTCAAGGGCGGCGAGACCGTCTGGGTCGACGGGCCGCTGACCCGGGCCGTGCGCGAGGGCGGGCTGTGCTATCTCGACGAGATCGTCGAGGCCCGCAAGGACGTCGCGGTGGTGCTGCATCCGCTCACCGACGACCGGCGCATCCTGCCGCTGGAGCGCACCGGCGAAGTGCTCGCCGCCCCGCCCGCCTTCATGATCGCGGTGTCCTACAACCCCGGCTACCAGAACCTGCTGAAGAGCCTGAAGCCCTCGACCCGCCAGCGCTTCGTCTCGATCAGCTTCGACTTCCTGCCCCGCGAGCAGGAGATCATGGTGGTGGCGCAGGAGAGCGGGCTGGATGAAGGCGCGGTCGCGCCGCTGGTCGACCTCGCCCGGCGCCTGCGCACGCTCAAGGGACAGGATATCGAAGAGGGCGTCTCGACCCGCCTGATCGTCTATGCCGCGAGCCTGATCGCCGCAGGCCTGCCGCGGGCGGAGGCCGTGATGGCCGCCATCATCGAGCCGCTGACCGACGAGCCGGAGATCAAGGCCGGGCTGGCCGAGGTCGCCCGCGCGATGCTCGCTTAGGAGGTCGACACGATGCTGGACTTCCTCGAGCTGGAAGAGACGGTCGGGCGGTTCTGGCACAAGCTGGTCGGCGAGACCGCGAGCCTGCCGCATCACCCGCAGGCGGCGGTGACGCTGGCGGCGATCGCGCCGACGCTCGCCGTCTGCTTCCGCGGCTTCGGCGGCGAGCCCGGCGTCAAGATCGTCCCGGCACGCGGGCGTGTCGCCAGCCATCGGCTCAATCTGCGCCAGCGCGTCGGGCTCGGCGAGGAAAGGCTTGCGCAGCCGCTGCGCACGCCGGACAGCCTGCAGTTGCCCACCGAGATCGCGCTCTTTCCCGAGACGGAACTCAATCGCGAGCTCTATGTCTGGCTCGCCGCCTGCATGGCGGCGATGCGGCCGCGGCCCGTGGTCGAGAGCGATCCGCTGCGGCGCGACCTCGCCCTGCTCGCGGCCGCGAGCCGGCTCGTCGGCAGCGTGCTCGCCGCCTTCCCCGGGCTGGCGCCGGTCTATCGCCGGCTGGCGGCGGCGACGCTCGTCGGCCGGCGTCGTGCCGGCTTGCCGGCGACCGAAGCGAAGGTCGAGGCGTTGGTGCGCGCGCTGCTCTGCGGCGAGCAGATCGACATCGCCGCCGGCGGCTGGCCTCGGAAGGCGCCTCCCGGCTACCTGCCGGCGCTCGGCGTGCCGCTCTGGCCCCTGTCGAGCGCGGCCGATCCGATCCGAACGCGCCGGCGCGACGAGGACCAGCCTCCTCCCGCCTCGGCCAAGGCCGAGGAGCAGATGAAAGCCTATGCCGCCGGCCGCGACGAGACGGCGGAGGAATGGCGCGAGCGCAGTCCGTTCATCCTCAACCGCTTCGAGAAGATCCTGGCAATGTCGGAGATGGTGGCGGTCGACCGGCCTTCCGACGACAGCGAGGAGCACGATCCGGAAGCCGCGGATGAGCTCGACGACATGGTACTGAGCGAGCGAAAGGGTCGGCCGGCCTCGCGCTTCCGCTTCGATCTCGACCTGCCGCCGGAAGCGATCGACGACGCCGCGCTCGCCGGTGCGCTGACCTATCCGGAATGGGATTTCCGCAGCGCGAGCTATCACGAGAACCACTGCCGGGTGCTGGCCGCCGCCGCCCGGCAGGAGCTCGTGCCACCGGTGCAGGATGCTGCGACGCGCGCGCTGGTGCGCCAGGTTCGCCGCCAGTTCGAGGCGTTGCGCCCCCTGCGCGAGCCGCAGCGCGGCCAGCTCGACGGCCCGGACCTCGATCTCGACGCCGTCGTGCGCCGCCAGGCGGATCTCGCCGCCGGCGGGCCGGGCAGCGAGCGCATCCACCGCGCGACGCGGCCGCAGGCGCACGACCTCGCCGTGACCACGCTGATGGACGTCTCGCTCTCGACCGATTCCTGGTTCGACGACCTGCGCGTGCTCGACGTCGAGAAGCAGGCGCTCACCGTCTTCGCCCATGGCCTTGCCGCCTGCGGCGACCGCCAGGAGATCCTGACCTTCACCTCGCGCCGGCGCGACTGGGTCCGGATCGAGACGTTGAAGCGGTTCGACGAGCCGATGGGGCCGGCGGTGGAGGCGCGCATCGCCGCGCTCAAACCCGGCTACTACACCCGCATCGGCGCCGCGATCCGTCACGCTGCGGCCGGGCTCAAGGCGCGGCCCGACCGGCGCAAGCTGCTGCTCGTCCTGACCGACGGCAAGCCCAACGACATCGACCACTATGAGGGCCGCTTCGCCATGGAGGACACGCGCATGGCGGTGATCGAGGCGCGGCGCGCCGGCATCTGCGTCTTCGCCGTCACGGTCGACCGGGAATCGCGGGCCTATATCCCGCATCTCTTCGGCCGCAACGGCCATGCCGTGGTGTCGAAGCTCGACCGCCTGCCGGCGGCCCTGCCGGCGATCTATCGCGCGCTCGCTGCGTGAGCACGACTCCGAAAAGCCAGAGCCGGCTTTCGGAACAGATGATGCGACATCAGCCTCTGAGGACGATTCCATGACCGATGCACAGATGGGCCTCGTCGTCGCCACGCCCGCGATCATCGTGATGGCGGTGATGCTCCACCGCATGGGTGTCTTGCAGAAGGGCGGCGTCGCCGCCGCCGTCTTGATGTCGCTCGCCATTGCCGTGCTGCTCTACGTCGAACAGTGAGGCGGCCGGTGCCGGCTTGTTTGAGCTTCGACAACCTGCCGCGTTGGCGGCCCGGCTAGGTTTTCGCGATGCCCCGCATCCGGGGCCGCCAACGGAGCCGGAACCATGACCAACCTGCCTCTCGAGCCGCTTGACGTGCGCATGATCCCGCCGCCCGTCCGCCATGCGACGATCTTCGGTATCCTGGAGCGCCTGGAGCCGGGAGAGGCCTTCAGCATCGTCAACGACCACGACCCCGCGCCCCTGCGCCGCCAGATCGAGGCGCGCTATCCGGGCGCCTATTCCTGGGCCTATATCGTGCCGGGCCCCGATCTCTGGCAGGTCGAGATCGGCCGCAACGAAGCGGAGCATGCCGCCGATTGCGGCGGCCATGACGAAGGCCATTCCTGCACCTGCGGCCACTGAAGCCTCCCTCCGCCTCCGGGAGACCGCAGCCATGCCGACGGCGTCGCTGTCCCGCTGGACGATGAGCTATTTCGCCGCCGCGCTGGCCTTCCTGCTCGCGGCGGAAGCTCTCGCCGTCGCCGGTATCGGCTATCCGGCCGCAGGCCTGGCCGAGCCGGCGACGCTCGTCGTCGTCCATCTCATGGCGATCGGCTGGCTCAGCCTCGCCATGGCGGGGGCGCTGCTGCAATTCGTCCCCGTCCTGGTCTCCCGGCCGCTGGCCTTTCCGGCGCTCGCCCTGCCGGCTCTGCTTTCGCTCGTCACGGGCCTGCTGCTGCTGTGCGGTGGTTTTGCGGTGCTCGCGGGCTGGATCAACGCCCCGCTCGATCTGCTGCCGCTGGCGGCGGCTGGGCTGCTCGTCGGCTTCGCGCTGATCGGCCTGATGCTGGGTGCGACGTTGTTCAATGTGCGCCCGGTCACGCTGTTCTCGCGCTTTATCCTGCTCGGCCTCGCCTGCCTCGCGGCCACGGTGCTGAGCGGCGCGGCCTTCGCAGCGCTCCTCGCCGGGCGCGGTGGTTGGTTAGGAGCGGTCGCGCTGCTGCCGGACGGATTGCCCTTTCATGCGTTGCTCGGCTTCGGCGGATGGCTCGGCCTGATTGCCTTCGGCGTCAGCTACAAGCTCTTCGTCATGTTCATGATGGCGCCTGAGCCGCCCGCGCGCCGGGTCTTGCCGGTGATGCTTTTGGCCGGCCTCGGGCTCGCTTTGGCGTCCGGCGGGCTCGTCGCTCCCTTTGCCGGCTTCGAGCCCGGCACGGCGCTGGTCGTCGCCGCGCTCGGCCTGCTCGTGCTGGCGAGCGGCTTCTACGGGCGGGACATGCTCGCGCTCTATCGGGGGCGCCGGCGCAAGGCACTCGAGATCAACATGCTCGGGAGCCTGCCGGCCTTCGCCGCGCTCGGCCTCGGCATCGTGCTGCTGCCCGCGGCGGTGGCTGGCGGCGCCACTGACGGATTGATCGCGGCGCTGGTCTTTCTCCTGGCCCTGGGATGGCTCGGCGGGTTGACGCTGGCGCAGCTGGTGAAGATCGTCTCCTTCATGACGTGGCTCGAAACCTATGCGCCGCGGCTCGGGCGCGGCCCGGCACCGCGTGTCGGGGACCTCGTGGCGATGCCGCGGACCGGCTGGTGGTTCCTGTCCTATTATGCCGGGGTGGCGGGAGGCGGCGCCGCGCTTGCCGCCGGTGGCGCCACCGGCTTCCGCTGGGCCATGCTGTTCTGCCTGGCGGGAACCGCCGGCATCGTCGCGGAGCTCGCCCGCGTGCGCCGTTTATCTGAAATCAAGGCGGCAGACAGGCCGGTGGCGCAGGAGCGCCCCCGGATGCTGCTGGCACGTATCGATCAAAGGAGCCCCTCCCATGTCGACAGCCGACGCATTGCCAGCCCGCGAGCTTGACGTCCGGCCGATGCTGCGGGCCGGCGAGGAGCCGTTCCAGGCAATCATGGACGCGGTCGGCGCGCTTTCGCCCGGCCAGTCGCTGCGGCTGATCGCGCCGTTTCGGCCGGTGCCGCTGTTCTCCGTGATGGCCAATCGCGGCTATGCCGCCAGCGACCGGGCCCTGGGGGATGGCGGCTGGGAGGTGGTGTTCTCGCCCGTGGCGACCGTGAACGACAGCGACGGCGTCGCGATCGGCAGCAGCTCCTCGGCGGCATTCTGGGGCGTTCCGGTGCTGGAGCTCGACCTCTGCGAGCTCGAGCCGCCGGAGCCGATGGTGCGGATACTGGAGGCGCTCGAAAGCCTGCAGCCGGGCGATGTCCTGTTCGCGCTCCTGGCACGCGAGCCGGTGTTCCTGTTCCCCGAGCTGGCGAAGCGCGAGCATGAATGGGCCGGCAATTTCGATGCCGCCGGCACGACCTATCGCCTGCTCGTCCGCCATGGCGGCGGCGGTGCGGGCCACTGACGATGGGTGGCAAGCTGGAGCGGCTGGTCGAGATCGCGCTCCGAGACGTTCTCGACCCCGAAATGGGACGCAGCGTCGTTGATCTCGGCCTGATCTACGACATCGCCGCCACGCCGGAGGGGCAGGTGGGCATCGTCATGACCACCACCATCCGCGGCTGCCCGCTCTCCGGCTTCCTGAAGGAGGCCGTCGCCGCCGTTGCTGCCGGGGTCGATGGCGTCGCCACAGTCGAGGTGACGCTGACCTACGAGCCGCTCTGGGAGCCGGCGATGATCGCCGCCGAATGAGCGGCAAGATCGTCAAAGATGTTGTGCTGCATCAAAGAAGAAAATCTCGCCTGCCCTAAAGTCTTCTCGACCGGTCGATCACCGGTCGTTGGACAAGGAAGCAAGCCATGGGCGAAGAGCTCAAACTGACCCGCCGCAGCATCCTGGCGGGAGCAGCGGCCACCGGGGCGATCGTCCATGCGGCCACCGCGCCGGCACAGGCACAGGCCGTGATGACCAAGGCCTCTGCAACGGACGTCGCCAAGCTGCCGCGCATCAAGCCGAAGCTGGTCGATCCCCCCTTCGTGCATGCGCATGAGCAGGTCGCGACCGGCGGGCCGAAGCTCGTCGAGTTCACGATGACGATCCACGAGAAGAAGATCATTCTCGACGACGCCGGCACCGAAACCTATGCCTTTACTTTCAACGGCACGGTTCCCGGCCCGATGATGGTCGTCCATGAGGGCGACTATGTCGAGCTGACGCTGATCAACGCCGATACCAACGAGCTGATGCACAATATCGACTTCCATTCGTCGACCGGTGCGCTCGGCGGCGGCGGGCTGACCGAGGTCAACCCGGGCGAGAAGGTCGTGCTGCGCTGGAAGGCGACGAGGCCGGGCGTGTTCGTCTATCATTGCGCCCCTCCTGGCATGGTGCCCTGGCACGTCACAGCGGGCATGAACGGCGCCATCACGGTGCTGCCGCGCGACGGGCTGAAGGACCATCAGGGCAAGCCGCTGAAATACGACAAGGCCTATTATGTCGGCGAGCAGGATTTCTACGTGCCGCGTGACGCGGATGGGAAGTTCAAGCGCTATGCCAGCGTCGGCGAGTCGCATGAAGACGTGGTCAAGGCGATGCGCACGCTGATCCCGAGCCATGTCGTCTTCAACGGCAAGGTCGGCGCCCTGACCGGCAAGAACGCACTCACCGCCAAGGTCGGCGAAACCGTGCTGATCCTGCATTCGCAGGCGAACCGCGACACCCGCCCGCACCTGATCGGCGGCCATGGCGACTATGTCTGGGCCACCGGCAAGTTCCGGAACCCGCCGGAGCGCGACCTCGAAACCTGGTTCATCCCCGGCGGCTGCGCGGGAGCGGCGCTCTACACCTTCCTGCAGCCGGGCATCTACGCCTACGTCAACCACAACCTGATCGAAGCCTTCGAACTCGGCGCCGCCGGGCACTTCAAGGTCGAGGGCGAGTGGAACGACGACCTGATGAAGCAGGTCGTGGCCCCGGCCGGGATCTAGCCTCTCTCCTGCCTCCCCGCCTTCGGGCGGGGAGGCCCCCTTCTTCGAGACGGAACGGCCCATCATGGCCACGACACTGCGTCCCTCCCTGCCGGCGCTGACGACCTCGCTCGGCCTCCTGTTCATGGCGGGCGCCGCGGCGCTCCTGCTGGCAGCGCCGATGCAGCGGCCGGCACCGGGCTTTCCGCTGCCCCAGACCGCGACGATTCCGCCCGCTACCCTGCTGCACCGCCTCGACGGCGAATACAGCCGGGCCGGCCGGCTGGTCGATGCGCCGCGCGTCACGGTCAGGATCGACGGGCCGCTCGAGATCATGCGCTATCAGGTCACCGCCGCTGATTACGCCCGCTGCGTCGCGGCAGGCGCCTGCAAGCGCCTCGACAGCCCAGCGGCGCGCGGCGACGTGCCGGTGATCGGCGTCAGCCATGCCGATGCCAGCGATTATGCGGCCTGGCTGTCGCGCGAGACCGGCGAGGTCTGGCGCCTGCCGAGCGACCAGGAATGGGCGCATGCGGCGGGATCACGCTTCGTCGACGATGCGAACGGCCTCGACCCCGAGGCCATCAACCCGGCCCAGCGCTGGCTCGCCGATTACGAGCGCGAGGCCAACCGCAAGGCCGCGAGGACACCGAAGCCGCGCCCGACCGGCAGCTTCGGCGCCAATGAGCACGGTGTCCACGACATCGCCGGCAATGTCTGGGAGTGGACACGGAGCTGCCTGCGTCGCATTTCGCTCGACGCCGCCGGCAACAAGATCGGCGAGACGACTAATTGCGGCATCTATGTCGTCGAGGGCCAGCATCGCGCGATGATGACCTCCTTCATCCGCAACCCGAAGAGCGGCGGCTGCTCGGCCGGCACGCCTCCGGACAATCTTGGATTCCGGCTCGTGAAAGAGCCGGGCTGGCGCGAGAAGCTGCTCGCGAACCTCAGGCAGCTGCTGCCGGCATGAGCGTGACTGTACCGAGCGCTCGTCTCGACGATTCGGGAGAGGCGGCCGAAGGCGGAATGGAGCTCCTGCTCTGGATCCTGGTCTGGAGCGAGCTCGTCGTCTTCGGCGCCTTGCTCGGCGCCTTCCTGATTCTGGGCCTGCTCGATCGGCAGGCGCTGGCAGCCCTGCATGCCCAGCTCGACCTGCCGCTTGCCGGCATCGCCACGGCCACGCTGCTGACCAGCGGCTTCTTCGCGGCGTGCGCGGCCTTCGGTCGCCATCCGCGGCGCTGTCTCGTTGCCGCGGCGCTCGGAGGGTTCGTCTTCTGCGGCTTGAAGCTTGCTGCCTTCAGCCACGAGATTCCGGCGCTTTCGACACAGCAGGGCCGGCTTCCGGAGCTCTACTTCCTGATCACCGGCTTCCACCTCGCCCATGTGCTGTTCGTGGCTGTGCTGCTGCTCCTCGTCGCCTGGCGGCCCGTTCCGCGCCAGGTCGCGGCGGTCGCCACGGTCTGGCATCTGGTCGATCTGGTCTGGCTGCTGATCCTTCCGGTCATCTATCTGGGCTGAGATGCAGCGTTCCTTCCATGACATCGCGTTTTCCGTGATCCTTGCCGCTCTTCTGCTCGCGACAGGGGCGAGCCTGCTCGCGGCCATGACCCTGCCGGCGGGACCGCGCGGCCTCGCCATCGCCGTCCTCAGCCTGGCGAAGGCGTCGCTGGTCGTCCTCGGCTTCATGCGCCTGCAGCGCGAGAGCCGTGCGCTTGCCGGCGCGCTGATCGGCTACGCCGCGCTGCTCTGTGCGCTGGCGGGGCTGCGGATCGCCCTTTCCGGGTGATCGTGACGCACTTGAACGGCGCAGGCGATTGCGGTCATATCCCGGGCTGGGCACCGGCTTCGGCGCGGGCCGTTCTCGAAGCCTCCCCGGGGAAGGCCATCACCTTGGCAATGGACCGCAGCGTGCTGCGCAGCATCCCGCTTTTCGCGGAGATGAGCGACGCACACCTCGACCGCATGACGGTGCAGGCCAGCGCACGCCGGGTGCCGCTGGGCGAATCGGTCTTCGAACAGGGCGATCCGGCCAAGGCGTTCTACCTGCTGCTGCATGGCCGGCTGAAGGTGACGCAGGTCACGCGCGACGGCCAGCAGATCATCGTGCGCGTCGTCCATCCCGGCGATCTCTTCGGCTTCACGCGTGCGCTCGGCCGCAGCGACTATCCGGGCACGGCGACGGCGGCGGTCGACAGCCTCGTCGCCGCCTGGCCGACCGAATCCTGGGACAGCTTCGTCGAGGGCAATCCGCATCTGGCGATGAATGCCATCCGCACGATCGGCCAGCGCCTCGACGAGGCGCATACCCGCATTCGCGAGATGTCGACGGAAGAGGTCGAGCGCCGCGTCGCGCATGCCGTGCTCCGGCTGGTCGAGCAGGCGGGCAAGCGCGACGGCGCCGGCATGCGGGTCGACTTTCCGATCTCGCGACGCGACATCGCGGAGATGACGGGCACGACGCTGCACACGGTCTCGCGCATCCTCAGCGCCTGGGAGACGCGAGGGCTGGTCGAGGGCGGGCGCCAGAAGCTCGTGGTGCGCGACAGCGCCGGCCTGATGCGGTTGGCCGAGAACGCCGAATAGCGAAGCGGTCAGGCCGCGGAGGCGGCCGCTGCGTCCGGAAGCCAGTCGTAGAGATGGACCAGCTTGGGGTCGTGGGCATGGTCGATCAGCATGCGCCGGACCCGGTCCTGCCAGAGCGCACCAAAGCTCTCGAGCCCTGCGGCGTCGGCAACGCCGCCCATGGCGGCGGGCATCACGCCCGCCATTTCGGCCGCATGCGGCACCGCGCCGGTGTCGATGTCGAGGAGGACGCCGGCACCCGTGTCGCGCCGCCGCAGCGCGATGACACCCTCGATATCGGCGCCGAACTGCAGCAGGCCCCGCCTCGCGAAGCGCTTGGCCGGGCCGACTCCGCCGAAGCCGGTTTCCGCCGCCGCGCCGGTGAGCAGGGTCGCGACGGACGCCATGACGCCGGTCGTGCCCTGCTCGGGCTCGCCGCGCATGAACACATCGATGCCGCCACGCTCGGGCAGCTCCTCGTCATAGAGATAGGACAGTCCCGCGATCAGCATGAGGTAGGCGCCGGCCACGGTGGGGCAGGAATGGCCGGCGAGGCGAACGACATCCTCATAACGGTAATCCAGGACGCCGTCATCGCTGGCGCCGAGGAAGGCTGCGAGCGGATCCCTGACCCTGAGCTGCGGGGCCAGTGCGAAGAAGGGCGGAAACGTCATCATGCCACCTCGGTTCAAGGTCCGGCGCAGCCTGCGCCGGCGGTCATGCGGAAAGCGGTTCGATCTGCGGTTTCAGGCCTGCTGCGCGACAGGCGCGACTTTCGTCGCGACGCGGGTGCCCGTTAGCACCGGCCAATAGGCCAGCGCGAAGCCCAGAAAGGCGAGCGACCAGCACAGCCCGGCGACATGCAGCAGCGCGACCGGGCCATGGCCGAGCGCCGAGCAGATCCGCGCGACGCTGCCGATGATGACAAGGGCGTAGGAGGATTGCGTCGCAGCGGTCGCGACCAGCGGCCGGCCGGTATGGCCGAGGCTGGCGCGCGACATCACCGCAAGCGTCATCGTGCCGAAGGCGCCGGCGGTCCAGGCATGGAGGCCCGCCCCTGTCGCGACGAGGCCGAAGCTGGCCGCTGCCGTCAGGGCGAAGCCCAGCGGCACGAAGAGATAGGCCAGATGCAGGACGACGAGCAGCGGATTGCGCCAGGTGCGCTCGCCCGCCCAGCGCCCCAGCCGGATGAGGTGAAGCCAGGCTCCAAGCGCCAGGACCGCGCCGGTTAGCGGATCGTCCGGCAAGGCGACCCAGAGGCCAAGCGCGATGGCGGTCACTGCCAGGGCGATCTTGTCATAGGTCCCGAAGGGCACGGGCAGGCGTCCCGCGCCCCGCTGCGCCAGCCAGTTGCGGGTGAAGCTCGGTACGATCCTGCCCGCGATCAGCGTGACCAGCATGAGCACGATCGCGATCGAAAGCCGGCGAGCGATGTCCGCGCTGCCCGTCAGGCCGGCCTCGAGATGAAAGGCAAGATTGGCGACGAGCAGCAGCGCGACCAGCAAGACGACCTTGAGGTTGCGCCAGTTTCGGCCGGCCAGAATCTCGCGCGCAGCCGCGGCTGCGAACAGCAGGAGGAAGAGCGCGTCGATCGCCATGGCGAGGCGCCAGCCGATCCAGGCCGAAGCCGTGACGGCGATGCGCCCGGCGAGCCAGGCGAGCACGAGCACCAGCAGCGGCGTGCCCTGCACGGGCAGCCTGCCGGTCCAGTTCGGGATGGCGGTCAGCAGGAAGCCGGCGACAGCGGCCGCCTGATAGCCGAAGAGCATTTCATGGATATGCCAGTCCACCGGCGCGAAGGCCGTTGGCACGGCAAGGTGGCCGGTAACGAAGGGCAGCCAGACCGCGATCGTCAGGCCGGCCTGCAACGCCGCGAACAGGAAGAACGGCCTGAAGCCGTAGGACAGGAGGGCTGGCCCCTCATAGGACCGCAGTCTCGGGATCGGCGCCATACTCAGGCCTCCTGACGCAACCGGGCGCGACCGGCGGCCGCGCCCCTGACTTCATCGCCTTGTGCGGCTGCGGCTCATTTCGCCTTGGCGACCAGATCGGCGAAGACCTGCCTGGCCTTGCCGGGGTGCTTGGCGGCCGCCGCGGCATCGAGATTGGTCGGCTCGCCGACCACGACCAGCGCCACCATGCCCATGCCGTAATGCGGCTTGCACTTGATGCCATAGACGCCTGGCTGCTTGAACGTGATCTCGACCTGCTCGTTCAGCTTGCCCACGAAGGGCTCCGCTCCGGCGGGCATCATCTCGGCAATGCTCTCGGCATTGTGGCTCTTGTCGGTGGGCAGGAACTTGACCGTATCGCCCGGTGCGATCTTGATCAGCGCCGGCTCGAACACCATCGCCCCCGCCGCGCCCTTATTGAGCATCTTGACTTCGACCTCCGCCGCATTGGCACCGGCGGCAGCCAGCGCCATCAGCGCGCCGGCCAGAAACGTCCTGAACATCTGTCTTCTCCTTCGCGGCAGCGGGCACGTCTGTCCCTCACTGCACCGCAAGACTAGCGAGGGCGTTGCCGCGGCAATTTGCGAAAACGCAAACTCGCGCAGAAATAGGAGGTGCCCGGGCGGCCGGGCCGTTACATCTCGCGCAGCGCGGCGGCCCCGGCCTCGGCGCTGCGTGCAATCTCGATGAAAAGCAGCGCCATCTCGTCGAAGACCGTGCGATCGCTTTCCGCCTCGGTCAGCTGGTCGAGCTCGGACAGAAACGACAGAAGCGCTGCAACCCGCTCCTTGTGGTTGCGCGCGACGGCGAGCCGCTGGCGCTCCTCGCGCCGGCGCTCGAGCTGGTCGAAGCGCTCGAGCGCCCCGTCCAGCGTCTCCCGGCAAGGGCAGTCGAGATCCTCGGGCCGCAGCACGCGGCGCAGCCGGCCGATCAACTCGCTCGTGGGCGTCGCCGGAGCGCCTTGGTCGAAGCGATGCTGGGATTTGCCGCCGTGTCCGCTGCTCATGGCTGCCTCCTCGGGCCCGCCGTTCAAACTAACGTCTCCGCAGGCCTCAGAGCATCGGATGCTTTAGGCGCCTGCTCCTACGCGCAGATGGCCGGGAACTGCGTGGAGGAAGCCGTTGGCCAGCGGCACCTCGGGGTAGAGTTCTGCGAGCCTGGACTCGGCCTCGGCACCATCGAGGCGGCCATCGGCAACATCGCGATAGAGCCTGGCGACCTCGACCATGTCGCAGTCCTGCGGCGAGAGGCGCAGCGACGCCACGCCGGACCGGCGCAAGACCGGGATGTCGCGCAGCAGGCTGGTGCAGTTCTGCGACAGCGTCTGCACGCCGTTCACTGAGAGAAAACCGGCCTCGTCCAGCGTCTTGACGGGCATGCCGTCCGGATCCTGCTCGCAGACGAAGCGGCAGTTGTCCTTCGTCAGCTTGTGGGCGCGCGCATGGTAGCAGCGGGCCGAGATCGCCAGCGGGATCCGGCCGAAGGCGAAGACCTCGATCGCGACATCCGGCAGCGCGGCTGCGATGCCTGCGACCGCCGTCAGCGGCAGCTCGGGCGGCAGGCAGATGCGCCTGGCGCCGCGCGACGCCAGGAAGCCGGCCGCCGCCTCGTTGTAGACATTGACGAAGGGGCCGACCGCGAAGGGTTTCCGGTCGAGCGAGGCGAGGCAGGTCAGGTCGTTGATCTCGATCGCGGGCTCGCCTTCGTCCTCGCCGAGCTGCATCAGCTCGCGCGTCTGGCGGCGCTCGCGCGGCAGCGAGACCAGGATCAGCGAGGCATGCAGGACGCGCTTGCCCGCCCCTTCCAGCCGCTCGACCACGCCGGCGACATGATCCTGCTTGAACGGCGCCCGCTTGGAACAGACGACCTCGCCGACCACCACGGTATCGACGGGCGCCTCGTCCGCGATCCGGTAATGGAAATCGCGCCAGCGCTCCGGCGCCCAATGATAGAAGACGGGTCCGAGGGTAAGCTGCATTCCGGTTTCCTTCACGCGGCCCTCGGCCGCTAACGCCAACCCTTGCGATAGGCGCCGACGGTGCTGGCCTGACCTTCCGCCATGGCGGCGAGGCCGGCAGGGGCGGTTTCGCGGCCGTCGTCGAGGGCGGCCAGGATTTGGCGATAGGAGCGCACGACCTGGGCGATATAGGCCCGTCCGCGCTGGCGGCCTTCGATCTTGAGTGCCGTCACGCCAGCCTTGCGCAGGGCGGGCAGCATCACCGCCGCATCGAGGCTGAGCGGCTCCTCGAAGGTGTAGCCAGCACCTTTCGGGGTGGAGAAGCGGCCTTTGCACAAGGTCGGGTAGCCTGCGGGCTCGTCCTTGCCGAAGCTGTTGATAGTGAAGCCGCCCAGCGTCGAGACGATGCGGCCGTCGCGCTCTCCATAGGCGACATGGCTCGCGGGCGAGCAGACGCCGTGCATGTTGGGCGACTGACCGGTGGCATAGGAGGAGAGCGAGCAGCGGCCCTCCTCCATGACGCAGAGCCCGCCGAAGATGAAGACCTCCGTCTCGCAGGCGCTCTCGCGCACGATCGAGGCGATCTCCATGACGTTGAGCACCCGCGGCAGCACGACACGCTGCGCTCCGAAGGCCTCGGCGTAGAAGCGGATCGCATCAGGATTGGCGGCACCGGCCTGCACGGAGACGTGCAGCCTCTGGGCGGGATGGCGGCGGGCGGCATAATCGAGCGTGGCGAGATCGGCGAGGATCAGGGCATCGGCGCCAGATGCCACGGCGTCGTCGATTGCCGCCTGCCAGAGCGCGAGATTTCCCGCCCGGGCGAAGGTGTTGATCGCGACCAGCACCTTGACGCCGTGACGATGCGCGAGGGCGATGCCCCTGCGCATCTCGTCGCGGGAAAAATTCAGGCCGGGGAAGTTGCGGGCGTTGGTCTCGTCACGGAAGCCGCAATAGATCGCATCGGCTCCGGCCTCGACGGCGGCTTCGAGGCTGGCCGGGGTGCCGGCCGGGCAGATCAGTTCCATGGACGGTCTCCGGCGGGGGCGGTCCGGGGTTGCATCCGCTCGCGCAAGGCAGCGGCCGCGCGCTCGCCCATCGGCCCGAGGCCGCCGAGCAGGAGGGCGCCGAAATCGATCCGCGCATCGTCGATGGCGTTTCGCAAGGCGAGGACCGCGGCGACGTCGCCCTCGACCCAGAGCACGCGCGAGAAGAACAGGGCGTCGCCGTCGAGCGTGCCTTCGGCCATGCCGATCAACCCGGACAGGGGCCCGCGTATGCAGGCGTCAAGGTCGCCCGGCAGCGCGCGGACGGCGCGCGCCCGCGGCCGCTGCGGTTTCGGCTCCAGCACGAAGGCGAAGGGCAGGTCCGTCGGATCGATGCCGAAGCGCTTCTGCGCGTGTTCGCCGAGCCGGCCATACAGATCGGGATGCGCCTGCCCGATCCGGGCGAGCAGCAGGGCCAGCATCGGCTGCAACGGCGCGAGCGGAAGCGGCGCCACGGCAGGCGCGAGCCATGGCGGAAGCCGCCTCGGGCCGGTCTGGCGCTGTCCTGTCGTCTCCGGATCCGGCATCGATCACCTCCTGATCGCGAGACTAGGCGCCGGGGTCGCCGCCTTCCTTGCGCCGGAGCAAAGACGGCCGCGAATGGAGCTGTCCATGCTGCGGCAACCGGAGTTCCTGCCTTGCCGATCCGCGACCTGCCCCGCTTCCGCGACCTGAGCGGTTTCCTCGCGCATCTCGATGCCGCCGGACAGCTGCGGCGCATCGCCGAGCCGGTCAGCGTGGTGCACGAGATCACCGAGATCCACCGCCGCGTCATCGCCGGGAATGGTCCGGCGCTGGTGTTCGAGCGGCCCTTGCGGCCGGACGGAACGGTTTCGCCGGTGCCGCTGCTGACCAATCTCTTCGGCACGGTCGAGCGCGTGGCCTGGGGCCTCGGCGTCAGGCCCGAGAACCTGCCGGCGCTCGGCCGCATGCTGGCCGAGTTGCGCGAGCCGCGGCCGCCGCGCGGCCTTGCCGAGGCGTGGCGGGCGCTGCCGCTGGCGCGCGCGGCCCTGTCGATGCGGCCGCGCGAGAGCAGGTGCGCGCCGGTGCAGGAGCAGGTGTTCAAGGGCGATGCGATCGACTTGACGGCGTTGCCGGTGCAGCTGTGCTGGCCGGGGGAGGCCGCTCCGCTCATCACCTGGCCGCTCGTTATGACGGTCCCGCCAGAGTCCTCGCCCGATGACGAGGGCAATCTCGGTGTCTACCGCATGCAGGTGCTCGGCCGGGATCGGGCCATCATGCGCTGGCTCGCCCATCGCGGCGGGGCGCGCCACCATGCGCAATGGCGAAGGCTCGGCCGCGAGATGCCGGTCGCTGTGGTGATCGGGGCGGACCCCGCGACCATCCTGTCCGCCGTACTGCCGCTGCCGGAAACCGTGTCGGAGCTGCGCTTCTCGGGCCTGCTGCGTGGCGAGCGGCCGCAGCTCGCGCCCTGCGTGACCGTGCCGCTGTCCGTGCCGGCCGAGGCCGAGATCGTGATCGAGGGTTTCGTCTCGCCCGAGGAGACCGCGCCGGAAGGACCGTTCGGCGATCACACCGGATACTACAACGCCGTCGAGCCGTTCCCGGTGATGCGGGTCACGGCGGTGACGATGCGCCGGGCGCCGCTCTACCTCTCGACGTTCACCGGCCGCGCACCGGATGAGCCCTCGCGCCTCGGCGAGGCGCTCAATGTGCTGTTCCTGCCTCTCCTGCAGCGACAATTCCCCGAGGTGAAGGATGTCTGGCTGCCGCCGGAGGCCTGCTCCTATCGGATCGCGGTCGTTTCCATCGCCAAGCGCTATCCGGGTCAGGCGCGGCGACTGATGCTCGGCCTGTGGTCGATGCTGCCGCAGTTCAGCTACACCAAGCTTCTCATCATCGTCGACGAAGACATCAATCCGCGCGACTGGGCGCAGGTGATGTGGGCGGTCGCGACCCGCGCCGATGCAAGCCGGGATCTCGTCAACCTCGCCGACACGCCGATCGACTATCTCGACTTCGCCTCGCCGAAGCCCGGCCTCGGCGGCAAGCTCGGTATCGACGCGACCAACAAGCTCCCACCCGAGACCGAGCGCGAATGGGGCCGGCCGATGGCGATGGACCCGGCCGTCAGCGCACGCATCGACGCGCTCTGGCCCTCGCTCGGATTGTTGATGCCGAGTGGGAGCGCAGCATGAGCCGGCCGTTACGTGTCATCGTCGGCATCAGCGGCGCTTCCGGTGCCGCGATCGGCTTGCGGGTGCTGGAGCGGCTGGCCGAAGCCGGGCAGGTCGAGACCCATCTCGTGGTCTCGCCGGCGGCGGAGCGCACCTTCGCGGCGGAGATCGGCCCGCATGCGCTGGAACAGGCTCGCGCACTCGCCGGCCATTGCCATGATCATCGCGATATCGGCGCCAGCATCGCCAGCGGCTCCTTCCGCACAGCGGGCATGATCGTCGCGCCTTGCTCGATCCGGACGCTCAGCGCCGTCGCCTATGGCCAGCTCGGCGATCTTCTGGTGCGCGCCGCCGATGTCCAGCTCAAGGAACGCCGCCGGCTGGTGCTGGTGGCGCGGGAAAGCCCGCTGCATCTCGGCCATCTGCGCGCCATGGCACAGGTCACCGAGTACGGCGCGATCGTCGCGCCGCCGGTTCCGCCCTTCTATCTGAAGCCCGGCAGCATGGCGGAGCTCGCCGACCTGATCGCGCTGCGAGCGATCGGCCTGCTTGACCTCGACCTCGATGCCTTGCCGCTCGCCGAATGGCAGGGTGGCGAGGCGTGACGGCAACGGGCGGCTGCGCCGCCTGCACAAGCCGGCCCTTTCGGATCTTCTTCGTTCTCGCCGCGATTGAGGCCGTGGCGGGTGTCCTGCCCTGGTCCGCCGGAATCTGGCCGGATGGAACGACGGCTGCGGCCTGGCATCGCGAGGCACTGCTGTTCGGGATGGCTCCGGCGGTCATGGCCGGCTTCCTCCTGACGGCGCTGCCGCGCTGGACCGGTTCGGCGCCGGCCTCCCGAAGCCTCCTGCAAGGCCTCGTCGGGTTCTGGCTGATTGGCCGGGCGGTGCAGATCTGGTCGCCCGCCCTTGCCGGGCCGATCGCGGCAGGCTTCCTCTCCTTTCTGGCGGCTGTCGTCGCCCTGCGCGTGGCCGAGGCCGGCGCGAAGCGCGAGATCAAGGTCGTGCTTCTGCTGGCGCTGCTCGCAGCCGCGGCGGCCGTTCCGGAGCCCGGACCCGCCGCCCTTCCGGCCGGCTTCCGCTCCCGCCTTGCGCTGACGGCCATCCTCGGCCTCGTCGCCGTGATCGGTGGCCGGATCGCACCGGCGCTGACGGCGTCCTACCTCGCGCTGCGCGGCGTCGCGTACGGCCGGCGGCTGCCGCGCTCCTTCGAGGTGCTTGCCGCTCTTGCGCTTGCGATCGCGCTGGCGCTCTGGTGCTGCGACGGTGCCAGGCAAGAGCCTGCGAACGCCGTGGCGGCGATCCTGCAAGCGATCCGGCTGCTCACCTGGCGACCCTGGCGCGTCATCCGCTATCCCGGACTTCTCGCCATCCACCTGGCCTATGCCTGGATTCCGCTGGGCCTGGGTCTGAACGCCTTGCGCAGCCTTGCACCCGGCGTCAGCGCGAATGCCGTCCTCCATGCTTGGGCGGCGGGCGCCGTCGGAATGATGTGCCTCGCCGCCATGGCGAGCATGGTCCGGCGCCAGGCGCGGCAGGCCTTTTCCAGCCCGCGCGGCTCGCTGGCCATGCTGAGCGCGGGCGCGGCTGCCGCGCCGTTACGGCTGCTGCCGGAATTCGGCAGCCCCATTCCGCTGGGGTCGGCCGCCCTATGCTGGAGCGCGGCCTTCCTGCTCTTTCTCGCAGCCTATCGGCGCCCGCTCGGCCTGTCGTGACCGGCGGCTCAGACGGCGCGGCTGTATTGGCGCTCCGATTGCTCGATATGGGCGTCGAACACCGAGGCGACCTTGCGCACGAAGAGGCGGGCGTTCTCGGGCAGCAGTACACGACTGCCATCGAAGTTGATCACGCCCTCCTGCGCCAGCTGGTCGAGCTTGCGCAGCGACGGCGCGAGGATGCGCGGATCGACCGGGTGCTGGGCGCAGATCGTGTCGATATCGACGACGAGGTCACACATCACGCGTTCGATCAGCTCCGCCCGCAGGCGATCCTCGGCGGTGAGGCGGTAGCCCTTCGCCGTCGGCAAGGCGCCGTCAGTGACGCGCTCGGCATAGCGGCCGATCACCACCTCGTTCTGGATGAAGCCCTGCGGCAGGCGCCCGATCGCCGAGGCCCCGAACCCGATCAGGGCTTCGCAGGGGTCGGTGGTGTAGCCCTGGAAATTGCGGTGGAGCCGCCCCTGCTTCAAGGCCCCGACCATCGCGTCCTCGGGCGTCGCGAAGTGGTCGAGCCCGATGCGGACATAGCCGGCCTCGATCAGCCTCTGCGCCATTGCTTCCGCCTGTTCATGACGCGCGTTGCCATCCGGCAGATCGGCGGTCGCGATGCGGCGCTGGTGCTTCTTGAACTCCGGCACATGGGCGTAGCCGAAGATCGAGAAGCGGTCCGGCCGCATGTCGAGGCATTGCTCGACGGTATCGAGACAGGACTGCACGGTCTGCTTCGGCAGGCCGTAGATCAGGTCGAAATTGACCGCGTTGATGCCGGCTTCGCGCAGCCCGTCGACGACCGCTTCGGTCTGCTCGACGCTCTGGATGCGGTTGATCGCCTTCTGCACCTCCGGGTCGAAGCTCTGCACGCCGAGACTCGCGCGATTGACACCGGCTTCTGCGAGAGCGGCCGTCATCTCGGGGGCGAGCCGGCGCGGGTCGATCTCGACCGCGATCTCGGCTTGAGGATGGATGGCGAAATGCTGCCTCAGCAAGCCGACGAGCGCGATGAATTCGGCCGGCTCGATGATCGTCGGCGTCCCGCCGCCGAAATGGATGTGGCGCACGTCGAGCGGTGCGGTGATTTGCCCGCCGACCAGTGCGATCTCGCGGCGCAGGACGGCGAGATAATCGACGATCGGCCCGTCGCGCAGAGCGACGGTGGTGTGACAGCCGCAATACCAGCACATCGAGCGGCAGAACGGCACGTGCAGATAGAGCGAGGTTGCGGTGCCGGCCGGCAGGGCCTTCAGCCAGTCGCCATAGCAGGCGGCGTCGACGCCGGAGGTGAAGTGAGGGGCGGTCGGGTAGCTGGTGTAGCGGGGAAGGCGCTCGTCTCGGTAATGCGCGGCCTGCATGGGGAACTCCGGGGCAATTCGCTCGCCTGAAGTTTCTTTCCTACCGGAGCCCGGTCCGGGCTTCTTTGACATTGTACAAAGTCGGATCGCGCAGTTGCGGGGTTCTGCGGATCCGTTTGCAGCCGATGGCCGTCAGGGCGTTCCGGCGGAGAGCTGGCGCCAGGTGCTGCCGACATGAGCGCGCAGCGCCGCCGCGAGGCCGGCGCCATCCCGCTTGAGCAGCAATGCGACAAGCACCGCATGCTCGTCGATCGCCGTCTGCCAGAGCGAGAGGTCGTCGCTGCCGCGCCAGCGAAAAGGATAGAGCTGGCGGTTCAGCTGAGCGTGCAGCCCCTTCAGCGTGCTGTTACGGGCGGCATCGACCAGCGCGAGATGGATCGCCTGGTTAAGCCGGAAATAGGCTGCCCGGTCCCGCCGGGCGAAGGCGGCGAGGAGTTCATGCTGGAGCGCACAGATCTCGGCGATCTCGGCTTCCGTGGCGTGAGCCGCCGCGCATTCTCCCGCATAGCCCTCCAGCACGGCGAGGATGCCGAGCTTCTCGGCGATCATCGCCGGGGACAGCCGCGCGACGACGGCGCCGCGATTGGGCGTGAGCGTGACGAGGCCGTCGGCCGCGAGCGCCTTAAGCGCATCGCGCAGCGGCGTGCGCGAGACGCCGAGGCGTTCCGCGAGGGCACGCTCCCGCAGCGGCGTGCCCGGCGCAAGCTCATCGGTGACGATGAGATCGCGAAGGCGGTCGGAGATCGCATCGGACAGGGGCGCTTGGAGCGGTATGGACTCGCGATCGGACACTGCCCCTCCTGATTTCAACAGCGGTATACCATAGACGCTTTCACTGCCGTCCTCCAACGACGGAAAACAGAATTTATAGCCGAAATCGGCGTAGGATTTGACAGGCCTGCCGTATCTCGGCTTATTTGGTATACCAAAATTTCGATCTCGCGAACACGGCCGCGAGGAGGCGATCGAGGCCCGGCAGATCGTCAAAGGATCGGCCGGATCGAACCCGACGCCGTCCAGGCAATGGAGTCAAACAACGTGAACAGCCATCGTCGCTTTGCCAAGGCCACCCGGCCGATCGAGGTCGCGCTCGTCGGCGCGGGCGCCTTCGGCCGCTCGCTGCTCGGGCAGGGCAACCGCATGAAGCTGCTCAGCGTCCGCGTCGCGGTCGACGTCACGGCCGAGCGTGCGGCCGAGGCC
Source organism: Allobosea sp. Root381 (assembly GCF_001429395.1). Lineage (GTDB taxonomy): Bacteria > Pseudomonadota > Alphaproteobacteria > Rhizobiales > Beijerinckiaceae > Allobosea. Next base: position 185,907 of record NZ_LMJT01000005.1, on the reverse strand, counting down.
TTCCGTGCGACGGGCCGTGGGGAGGGCGAGATCGCGCTCTGCGGCAGCCCGTCTGAGGCACTCGCTGCGTGGAATGCCGGCAAGGTCGTCGCCGCCGGCCGGCTCGACGCGGTGCTGGCGCTGCCGCTCGACATCGTCGTCGAGGCCAGCGGCCACCCCGAGGCCGGCGCGGTGCACGCGCTGGCGAGCATCGAGGCGGGCAAGCATGTCGCGCTCGTCACCAAGGAGACGGATTCGGTCGTCGGATCCTATCTTGCCAAGCTGGCGCGGGAGCGCAATCTCGTCTGCACCACGGTCGATGGCGACCAGCCCGCGCTGCTGATCGGGCTCGTCACCTGGGCCGAGACGCTGGGGCTGCCGATCATCGCCGCCGGCAAATCGAGCGAGTACGATTTCGTCTTCGATGCCGAGAGCGAGGTGATGACGAGCGAGAGCCGCTCCGCACCGACGCCTGGCTTCGGAAAGGTCTGGGCGATCGGAGAACGGCCGGTCGCGGAGGTTCTGGCAGAGCGGTCGCGCCGTGCCGCGGCGCTGCCGCAGCTCGCCGTGCCCGATCTCTGCGAGATGGCTGTCGTCGCCAACGCCACGGGGCTGAAGCCCGACAAGGCCTCGTTCCATGCGCCGATCGCGCGCATCGTCGAGGTTGCCGACGTGTTCGAGGAGGGCGAGCGCGGCGGCCTGCTCGCGGGCGGGCGCCGGCTCGACGTGTTCAACTGTCTGCGCGCCAAGGGCGATATCTCGTTTGCCGGCGGCGTCTTCATCGTCGTGCGCTGCGAGGACGAGGAGACCTGGAAGGTGCTCGCCGGCAAGGGCCATACGATGAGCCGCAGCGGCGATGCGGCGATGCTGTGGCTGCCGCGCCATCTGCTCGGGCTCGAGGCGCCGATCAGCATGCTGGACGCGGTCGTCAACGGCCTGTCGGTCGCCGGCTCGCCGACGCCGGTCGTCGATCTCGTCGGCCGGACGACCAAGCCTCTGGCGAAGGGCACAAGGCTCAAGGCGGAAGGCCATCACCACACCATCGACGGCGTCGGGCCGGAGCTGGTCGACGCGGCGCCGCTCGGTGCGGACAGGGCCGCCCCCTATTACCTGATCGCCGACCGTGTGCTGAAGCGCGACCTGCCGGCCGGCGCGCCGGTGACGCTTGCCGATGTCGAGATGGACGACAGCGCACCGCTCTACCAGCTGCGCAAGCGGCAGGACGCAGCGTTCTTCCCGCAAGGGTGATCATGGCTGGGGCGCCGGCCGGCCGAAGAAGAGGCTGGCCGGCGAACCCACCGGATTGAGGAGGGGGCCGCGACGGCGCGCCTCCTTGCCCTGTCATCAGCGATTCTGTAGGCATGCGGCCCGCTTCGAGTTCCGATTTCGAAGCATTCGAAGCTGGAATCCGCTGTGCCTGAACGCCTCTGCGACGAGACTTTGCGCTTCAGCGCCCGTCGCAGCCGCCGGACCCTGATGGCCAAGGAGGCTGCTGGTCCCGGCGTCGCCCGCAGGCGTTCGCTGTCCGCAGCCGCACTGCTGCTCGCTTTGTCCTTGTCGGCCTGTGCGGTGGGGCCGGACTACCAGCCGCCCGCGATCGCGGTTCCCGGGAGCTGGAGCACCGCAGCCACGAATCAGAAGCCCGTGAGGCCGTCGGAATGGTGGCGCGGGTTGAAGGACCCTGTGCTCAATGGGCTGATCGAGACGGCCATCGCCGGCAACCTCGACGTCGCGCAGGCCAAGGCCAGCATTCGCGAGGCACGGGCCGCGCGCGAGCAGGCGGTCGGCGCGCTCTTTCCGCAGGTCGATGGCGGCGGCTCCGCCAATCGCTCGCGAGCGGCGGGCCTGACCCGCAACAGTTTCCGCGCCGGCTTCGACACCTCCTGGGAGATCGATCTGTTCGGGGCGCGCGACCGCGCGCTCGAAGCGGCGACCTATGGCACCGATGCCGCATTCGACGATCTCGACACGGTGATGCTGACGCTGATCGGCGATGTCGCCTCGACCTATGTCGAGGCGCGCGGCCTCCAGGCGCGGATCGCGCTGGCGCAGAGCACGGCCAAGGCCCAGCGCGCGACAGAAGCGCTGACCCGCACGCGCTTCCAGGCCGGCGACATCTCGGCCATCGACATCGCCCGGGCTACCGCGCAGGCGGCGGGAACCGAGGCGCAGATCCCGGCGCTGCGCGCTGCGCTGGCGCAGAGCCAGCACCGGCTCGCGGTGCTCGCCGGGCGGCCGCCCGCCGCCATGGCGCAGCCATTCTCGCGCGTCGCCGCCGTCCCGACGCCGCCCGCGCCGCCGCGCGCCGGCATTCCCGCCGACGTCCTGAGTCGCCGTCCGGATGTGCGCGCGGCCGAACGCGTGCTAGCCCAGGCGACGGCCCGGATCGGCCAGGCGGAAGCGAACCGCTACCCCTCCGTCTCGCTCACCGGCAGCATCTCGACCTCGGCCCTGAAGCTCGGAGACCTGGCGAAGAACAGTGCGATTGGCTGGTCCTTCGGCCCGAGCCTCAGCGTGCCGATCTTCAATGGCGGTGAACTCGCGGCCGCCGTCGATGCGGCGAAGGCCCGGCGGGACCAGCAGGACGCCGCGCTCAGGCTCGCCGTGCTGACGGCGCTGCAGGATGTCGAGGGCGGCCTCGTGGGCCTGCGCGAGGAAAGGCTGCGGCTTGCCAGTCTCAGGGAGGCCGCCGGTGCCTCGACCGAGGCGGAGCGGCTTTCCCGCCTGCTCTATTCTTCGGGCAGTGTCAGCTTCCTCGACGTGCTGGAAGCACAGCGCTCGCTCTATAGCGCGCAGGAATCCCTGATCCAGAGCCGCGTCGCTCTCGCCACGCAGTTCATCGCGCTCAACAAGGCGCTCGGCGGCGGCTGGCTCAGGCCGGTCGACGTCTCGACGCCGGCCGTCATCGACGGCGAGACCGGGCCGCGCCCGCGCCTGATCCCGATCGAGGAGCCGCAACCATGAGGCTGCGCCGCCTTGTTCTTCCCGCGCTCATCCTGGCCGCCGCGGGCGGCTATTATCTCTGGTCAGCGCGTCAGCCGGCTAGGACCGAAACGGTCAGCCTGCCCAGCGTCGAGGCGGTGATCGGCAATGTCGAGGAGGCGGTTCTCGCCTCCGGGGCGCTCGAGCCGGTGCGGCAGGTCAGCGTCGGTGCGCAGGTTTCCGGACGCGTCGTCGCGCTCAAGGCCAAGCTCGGCGACAAGGTCGCGGCGGGGGACCTGATCGCCGAGATCGACGGTGTCACGCTGCAGAACACGCTGCGCTCGGCGGAGGCCGATCTCGCCGCGCTTCGGGCGCAGTTAGCCGAGCGCAATGCCGGCCTCGTCTATGCCCAGGCTGTGCTGGCCCGCCAGAAGCAGATGATCGGCCAGAACGCCGTCTCGCGCGATGCCTATGAGAACGCCGAGATGACGGTCAACACGACGCGCGCGCAGATCGATGCGCTCGAAGCGCAGATCGTTTCGAGCCAGGTCAAAGTCGAGAACGCCCGCGCCAATCTCGACTATACGCGGATCACCGCGCCGAGCGCCGGCACCGTGCTCGCCGTCGTTGCGCAGGAAGGCCAGACGGTGAACTCCGTCCAGTCGGCGCCGACCATCGTCGTTCTCGGCGACGTCTCGACCATGACGGTCAAGGCCAGGATATCGGAAGCTGACGTGCTGCGGGTGAAGCCGGGGCAGGAGGTCTATTTCAGCGTGCTCGGCGCGCCGGAGCAGCGCTTTCCCGGCAAGCTCTCCTTCGTCGAGCCGGCGCCCGACACGCTGAAGACCCAGAACGCCACCAGCTCCTCGGCAGCAAGCAGCACGAGCTCCGCCTCCAGCACCAGCGCGGTCTATTACAACGCGCTCTTCGAGGTGCCGAATCCGGACGGGCGCCTTCTGACCTCGATGACCGCGCAGGTGACCGTGATCGTCGGTCGGGCGAAGGACGTCGTCACCGTGCCCTCGACCGCGATCCGCCGCCGTGGCACCGAGGCCTTCGTCGAGGTGCTCGACGCGGGAGGACAATCGACGCCGCGCAAGGTCACCGTCGGCCTCGACAACAAGATCGTTGCCGAGATCAGCGCGGGGCTTAAGGCGGGCGAGCGCGTCGTCACCGCCCGCAGCGGCGGCGGCGGGCCGGATGCGACGCGAGCCCCGCGCGCCCGGCGCTCGCCCTTCGGGTTCTGAAGCGATGAGCGTGCCGCTCATCCGCCTGGTCGGAGTCCGGCGTGATTTCGGCCGCGGCGAGGCGGCGGTTTCGGCGCTTGACGGCGCCGAGCTTGTGATCGAGGCCGGCGAGATGGTCGCGATCGTCGGGCAGTCCGGCTCCGGCAAGTCGACGCTGATGAACATCATCGGCTGCCTCGACCGGCCGACGGGCGGCAGCTACGAGATCGACGGGCGGCCGACCCGCGACCTCGATCCCGACGAGCTGGCGCGGCTCAGGCGCGAATATTTCGGCTTCGTCTTCCAGCGCTACCATCTGCTCTCCGCGCTGACCGCGCTCGCCAATGTCGAGGTGCCGGCGATCTATGCCGGCGTGCCGCCGGAACCGCGCCAGAGCCGCGCCGCGATGCTGCTGGAGCGGCTGGGCTTGAGCAGTCGCATGACGCATCGCCCCTCCGAGCTCTCGGGCGGACAGCAGCAGCGCGTCTCGGTGGCACGCGCGCTGATGAACGGCGCACGCGTGCTGCTGGCCGACGAGCCGACCGGTGCGCTCGACCGGAAGAGCGGCGAAGAGATGCTCGCTCTGATCGAGGAGCTGAATCGCGAGGGCCACACCGTCATTCTCGTCACGCACGACATGAATGTCGCCAACCGCGCGCACCGGATCATCGAGCTCAGCGACGGCAGGATCATTGACGACCGGCGGACCGCGCCGCGATCCGAAGCGGTGCCGCCGCCTTCGCCCGTGCCGCCCCCGGCCGGGCGGCTGCGGGCCGGCATCGGCCGGTTGAAGGAAGCCTTCGGCATGGCGGTCCGCGCCATGACCGCGCACAAGCTGCGCACCACCCTGACGATGCTGGGCATCGTCATCGGCATCGCGGCGGTGGTCAGCGTCGTCGCGCTCGGCGAAGGCGCGCGGCAGCGCGTGCTCCAGAACATCTCGAGCCTCGGCACCAACACGCTCGAGATCTTTCCCGGAGCCAGCTTCGGCGACATGCGTTCCGGGCGGGTGCGGACGCTGACCGTGCTCGACGCGCAGGCGATCGCCGCGCAACCCTATGCCGCGAGCGTGACGCCGACGGTGACCACGAGCGCGACGATCCGCTTCGGCAATGTCGAGGCTACCGCGCAGGTCACCGGTGTGGGCGAGCGCTATTTCGACGTGCGCGGCAGCGTGCTGGCGCGCGGTTCCTTCTTCACCGCGCAGGATGTCCGGACGCTGGCCCAGGACGTCGTCATCGACGAGAATGCGCGCAGCGTGCTGTTCCCGCAGGGATCGACCGATCCGATCGGCCAGGTGATCCTGATCGGCTCGATGCCCTCCCGCATCGTCGGCGTCATGCGCCAGCAGCAGGGCGGCTTCGGCGGCAGCCAGAATCCGCAGGTCTTCCTGCCTTATACCTCGGTGCAGGGGCGCCTCCTTGGTGATCTCTCGCTGCGCAGCGTCATGCTGCGCGTCGACGACGCGACGCCGATGGCGGCGGCGCAGGAGGCGGTGACGGAGCTTTTGATCCATCGCCACCGCACCAAAGACTTCTTCATCATGAACCAGGACGAGATCCGCAACACGATCACAAGCACCACCCAGACGATGACGCTGATGATCTCCTCCATCGCGGTGATCTCGCTGCTCGTCGGCGGCATCGGGGTGATGAACATCATGCTGGTCTCGGTGATCGAGCGCACCGGCGAGATCGGCCTTCGCATGGCGGTCGGCGCGCGCCGCAGCGACATCCTGCAGCAGTTCCTGATCGAAGCCTCGCTGGTCTGCTTCATCGGCGGCGCGCTCGGCATCGGGCTGGCGCTTACGGTCGGATTCCTCTTCGAGCTGTCCGGATCGCAGCTCAGCTTCATCTATTCGGGCGAGGCCTTCGCGCTCGCCATCGCCTGCTCGACGCTGATCGGGCTGACCTTCGGCTTCCTGCCGGCCCGCAATGCGGCCAGGCTCGACCCCGTTGCCGCGCTCGCTCGCGACTGAAGGGCGCAACCGGGCGAGGGCTCGCTACCTGTCGGGCAGCCCGGCGGGCATGGTGATCGGCCGGGCGAGGCGTGCTTGGGCGGTCAGCCGAATGCCGGCATTGGCCGCGCCATAGCCGCGATAGCCATCGCGCTGGACGAATTCGAAGAAGAAGCCACCGTCGAGCGTCGCCGTATAGGCCTGCCAGAAACTGCCATGCGCATCCTGGTCGTAGAGGATGCCGAGGCGCTTCAGTTCGTCGATCTCGCCGGGGGCGAGGTCTGTGCGGGCTTCCAGGTCGTCATAGTAATTTTCCGGGATCGGCAGCATCGCGACGCCATTGGCGACGAGCCGCGCGACGGTCGCGCGGATGTCCCGCGTCGCAAGCGCGATGTGCTGCACGCCGGAGCCGAAGAAGTCGGTGACGAAGCGGGCCGACATGGTGCGGTGGCTCTGCGAGCCGTTGAGGACGAGGCGGAGGCCCTGTGCGGGCTGGTCGCCGAGGCCGCTCTCGACGACCTGGCTCTGCACGATGCCACCGGGATCGACCACCGCCTGGCTCGGCGTCTTCGCAGCGTCGAACAGCGAGGTGTAGAACAGCAGCCAGGTCAGCATCTCCTCGTATTGCATGGTCTGCGAGACGTGATCGACCGCGACGAGGCCGGCGCCTGTCCCGCTTTCGCCGGTCGGTACGAAATCGACCTCGGCCCAGCGCCCGAGCGCGGCCCCGCCGTCGAGGAAATAGACCAGGCTACCGCCGACGCCCCGCACAGCCGGGATATCGAGCTCGCCCGGACCGACCGCGCCGGAATGGGGCACGTCGAGCAGCGCGGTGGCGCGCGCGGTCGCGGCGTGCGCATCCGGCACGCGCAGCGCGATGGCGCAGACCGAGGCGCCGTGGGTGATCTGGTAGCTCTGGGCGAAACCGTCCTTGTCACTGTTCAGGACGATGCGGATGTCGCCCTGGCCCCAGAGGTCGACGTCCTTGGAGCGATGCGCGCCGGATCGTACGAAGCCGAGCGCCCGCAGCAGGTTTCCGAAGGCGGCGTGCTCCGTCTCGTCGACGGCGAATTCGATGAACCCGACGGCCTCGACCGGCGCTGGCGGCGGCATGGCCGGAGCGCCCGGCACCGCCTTGCCGATGCGGCGTGCGCTTTCGTCGAGCAGCCAGAGCAGCGAGCGGTGGCCGTCGAGCGCGACCGAACGGGCCGAGCCGGCCCGGAAGCGGTCGTTGAAGATTTCGAGCGAGAGATAGCCGTCGAAGCCGGTCGCGATCAGGGGCTTCATGAAATCGGCGAGTGCGAATTCGCCCTGCCCCGGCAGGCAGCGCCAGTGCCGGCTCCAGGACAGGTGGTCCATCTGCAGCAGCGGCGCGTCGGCCATCTGCACCATGAAGATCCGGTCCCGCGGGATCGTGCCGATGGTCGAAAGATCGAGCCCGCGCGACATGATGTGGAAGCTGTCGAGGATGATGCCGACCTGCGGGTGATTGGCGCGGCGCACGATCTCCCATGCGTCGCGATAGTCGTAGACATGCCGGCCCCAGGCCAGCGCCTCGTAGCCGACGCGCAGGCCGCGCCTGGCCGCGCGCTCGCCCAGTTCGGCGAAGTCGGCGGCGAGACGGTCGATGCCGCTCAGCGCCTCCGGCGAGACCGAGGAGCAGACGAAGAGCAGATCGGTGCCGAGCTCCTGCAGCAGGTCGAACTTGCGCTCGGCCCGGTCGAAGGTGCGGGCGCGCCTCTCGTCCGGCATGCCCTCGAAATCGCGGAAGGGCTGGCAGGTGACGATGGTTAGGCCGAGATCGGCGCAGATGCGGCGGACATCCGTGGGCGAGCCGGGAAAGGCGAGAAGGTCGTTCTCGAAGATCTCGACCGCACGGAAGCCAGCGGCGGCGATGGCCTCAAGCTTCTCATGGAGCGTGCCGGAGACGCAGACGGTTGCGATCGAAGGGATCATCCTTGCGTCTCCTGATAGCTGACCTGCGCGACCGCGCGGAGTTCGTCGGCCGTGGCGGAAGGAAAGCCGAAGAACTCAAGATAGGCCGGAATCTGCTCGAACAGCATGTCCGTGCCGATCTGGTAGGCGCAACCGCGGGCGCGGGCGGCGGCGAGAAACGGCGTCGTTTCCTGCTTCATCACGACCTCGCCGACGAAGGCCGAAGGTGCGATGCGCGCGACATCGACGGGCAGTTCATCGCCCGGCTTCATGCCGAGAGGCGTCGCGTTGACGACGATGTCGAAGCCGAGCGGATCGGCCGAGCCGGTCTCGACGACAAGCTGCGGATAGTGACGGCGCAGCCGCTCGGCGAGGCCGAGCATCGTCGCGGGCGAGGCGTCGTACAGGGCCAGGCGCGCCGCACCCGCCTTGGCGAAGGAGGCGGCGATCGCCGAGCCGACGCCGCCGGAGCCGACGACGAGCACCTGCGCGCCGGCGACGATCCGGCCCTTGCGCAGAACTCCGCGCACGAAACCCTCGCCATCGAACATGTCGCCGACGAGCCTGCCGGCAGCATCAAGGCGAACGGCATTGCAGGAGCCGGCGACCTGCGCCGTGGTCGAGACCTCGTCGAGCAGCGCGACCGTCGTCACCTTGTGCGGCATGGTGATCAGCGCGCCATGGATGTTGGAGAGCCTGAAGAGCAACCTCAGGAAATCGGGATAGTCGCCCGCCTTGCAGCCCATCGGCACCACGACGGCATCGATGCCGCGCCCGGCGAAATAGGGGTTGTAGATCAGGGGGGCCATGAAGGATTCGGTCGGATAGCCGAGATGCGCGATGAGCCTGGTCGTTCCGGTGATGTTCGTGCCGCTGATGGTTGGACCGCCGGTCATGGCGACGCGCCTTCCTGCCACCGGATGTTCAATGCTTGGGGAGGATTTCACCGAGGAACTTTCGGGTGCGTTCATGGCGGGGATTGGTGAAGAAGGCGGCCGGCGGCGCCTCCTCCACGATCGCGCCGTCCGCCATGAAGATGACCCGGTCGGCGACCTGGCGCGCGAAGCCCATCTCATGGGTGACGCAGATCATGGTCATGCCCTCCTCGGCGAGGGCGATCATGGTGTCGAGAACCTCCTTGACCATTTCCGGGTCGAGGGCGGAGGTCGGCTCGTCGAACAGCATGACCTTGGGCTGCATGCAGAGCGCGCGGGCGATCGCGACGCGCTGCTGCTGCCCGCCCGAGAGCTGGGCCGGATATTTCTCGGCCTGTTCCGCAATCTTGACGCGGGCGAGGAGGAGCCTCGCCGTCGCCTCGGCATCGGCCTTGCTCGCGCGCAGCGAGCGCATCGGGGCCAGCATGCAGTTCTCCAGCACGGTCATGTGCGGGAAGAGGTTGAAGTTCTGAAAAACCATCCCGACCTCGCGGCGGACCGCGTCGATCGTCCTGGTGTCGTCGCCCAGCAAGGTGCCGCCGACACGGATCTCGCCCTTCTGATAGGCTTCGAGATGGTTGATGCAGCGGATCAGGGTCGACTTGCCCGAGCCGGACGGTCCGCACAGGACGATGCGCTCGCCTGTGCGGACCGAGAGATTGATGTCGGTCAGGGCCTGAAAGTCGCCATACCATTTATCGACATGGCTCATGGCGATCATGGCGGCCGTCTGTGCGGACTGCTGTGCGGCAGATGCGTTCATGGCCCTGCTTTCCGACCCGTGCTTTTGTCAGCTGGCGGTGAAGGTGATGCCTTCCAGGCTGTCGGGGAACTTGTGCACCGGCACCTTCATCCACTTGTCGTAGACCTTCTGCAGCTCGCCATTGCCCTTGATCTTGTCGATGAAGGTGTTGATCGCGGCGTTGATTTCCTTCTCGCCGAGGCGGGTGCAGGCGCCGTTGTAGAGGTTCTGGAATTCAAGCTTGTTCTCGAATTCGCCCGGCCGGCCCTGCTCGATGCGCTGCATGTAGAAGATGTTGCCGCCGATCGCCTGGACTTGGCCGGAGACAAGCGCCTGGATCGAGGGCGCATCGCCGTCATAGCGGCGGATCGTCGTGTTCGCGGGCGCGTTCTTGGTCACCTGCGTATCCTGGGCCGCACCCCTTGCGACGCCGATCGTGTACCGGCCCATATCCTCGTTGGTGGTGATCTTGTCCTTCTTGGGCCCAATGAAGACGATGGTGTTGGCGACATAGGGCTTGGAGAACTGCACCGCCTTGGCGCGCTCGGGCAGCATCGCCATGGTCGCGAACAGCACGTCGACGCGGCCGGTCGTCAGCGCCGGAATGCGGTTGTTGACCTCGAGCGGCACGAACTCGACCGGCACGCCGAGCTCCTTGGCGAAGAGCGTGGCGATATCGGCGTCGAGCCCGTCCTGCTTTCCGCCGCTGGTCACGAAGCCCCAGGGCGGGTTGTCGCCCTGGATGCCGACGACGAGCTTGCCCTTGGCCTTGATCTCGGCTGGCGTGATCGCCTGTGCCGCCGTGCCAAGAAGCGCCGGCAGCGCCAGTGCTGCAGCGCCCGCGATCAGAAGGCTGCGGCGGGTTGATTTCAGCTTGGTCATATCTCTCTCTCCCTTGAGGTTTTTTGGTTGGTCTAGGTGGTGATGGGTGCTCAGCGCGAAGCGATGGCCATGCGCCGCTCCAGATGCGAGCCGTAGAGCGAGAGCGGCCAGCAGAGCAGGAAGTAGAGGATGCCGACGATCCCGAAGACGAGCAGCGGCTGGAAGATCTGGTTGGAGACAATGTTGCCGGCGCGCGTCAGCTCGGTGAAGCCGACGATGGCGGCAAGCGAGGTGCCCTTGATCAACTGGACGAGGAAGCCGATCGTCGCCGGGAGCGAGATGCGGATCGCCTGGGGCAGGATGACGTCCTTCATCCGCGAGGCGTAGCCGAGGCTCAGCGCCTTCGCCGCCTCGGTCTGGCCCTTCGGCACGGCCTCGATCGATCCGCGCCAGATCTCGCCGAGATAGGCGCTGGCATGCAGCGTGAAGCCTATCGCCACCGCGATCCAGGCATCGAGCTTCAGCCCGACCAGAGCAAGGCCGTAATAGACGACGAAGAGCTGCATCAGCAGTGGCGTGCCCTGGAAGAGCGCGATGTAGCCCGAGGTGACGCGCTCGAGCAGCGCGATGCCGGAAGTGCGCAGCAGAGCTATCCCGAGCCCGGACATGCCGCCGAAGACGAAGCCGACCGCCGAGAGGGCGACCGTCCATTTCAGGCCGGTGAGAAGGAAGGCGAATTCGTTCCAGCCCATCGCGCCCTCACTTCACCGGGTAGCTGAAGTAGCGGGCCGAGATCAGCGCGAAGAAGCGCATCATCACCCAGGAGATCACGAGGTAGAACAGCGTGATCGTGCCGTAGACCTCGAAGGAGCGGAAACTGTCCGACTCGATGCGCTGCGCCACCGAGGTCAGCTCATAGGCCGAGATCGCCGATGCGATGCTGGTCGTCAGCGTCAGCAGCACGAACTGGCTCGTCAGCGAGGGGAAGATCGCGCGCAGCGCCGGCTTCAGCACGATCAGCCGGAAGACCTGGGCCTTGTGCAGGCCGAGCGCGAGGCCGGCCTCGATCTGCCCCCTGCTGATCGACTGCACGCCGCCGCGGATGATCTCGATGGCATAGGCGCCGCCATTGATGCCGAGTGCGATGATGGCTGTGGGCGTCGGGTCGAGCCTCAGGCCCGCGAGAGGCAGCGCGAAATAGATGAAGAAGATCTGGACCAGGAAGGGCGTGTTGCGGATCAGTTCGACGAAAGCCTTCACCAGCCAGCGCGCCGGAGCGAAGCGCGAGTCGCGCAGGATCACGCCGCCGATGCCGATGACGATGGCCAGCGCCATGCCGCCGAGCGCCAGGACAAAGGTGCCGAGGCAGCCCATCAGCAGATCGGACAGCCCATCGATTACGGGCGTGAAGTCGAGCTTGTAATTCATGCCGGCTCCCTGGACGGCCGACCTTCTGGATGGGTCGATCCGTTGTCCTCCGCGGCTGTGCCACCTCTTTGCGGGGGCCGACGCCGGAGCGAGCGATGCCGATTGCGTCATCGCCGTTCGATGCTAAAATGTACTGGATGGTTCAATTGGTCAAGTCGATTGTACCGTCCGGTTTATTTGAGACCGGTTGCCATCAGCCGGCTGCGAATGCGGAAATGCCGAGATGAATCAGATTGCACGCCCGCCCGCGCCGCCGCCCGTCGCCCGCAAATCATCGAGCTGGACCCAGGATCCCGAAGGCGTGCGCCGCGGCATCCTCGCGGTCGCGCGGGAGGAGTTCGTCGAGAAGGGGCTGAGCGGGGCGCGGGTCGACGAGATCGCGGCGCGCACCGCGACCAGCAAGCGGATGATCTACTATTACTTCGGCGACAAGGAGGGGCTGTATCGCGCCGTCCTCGAGGAAGCCTATGCGCGCATCCGCAATTTCGAACGCAGCCTCGATCTGGCCGGCCTGCCGCCGCGAGAGGCCATCGCGAGACTCGCCGGCTTCACCTTCGACTATCACGCCGACAATCCGGATTTCGTGCGACTCGTGATGGTCGAGAACATCCATCATGCCCGCCATCTGGAGAGTTCGTCGAAGATCGGCGAGCTCAATCTCTCGGCCATCGACATGATCCGCGAGATCTACGAGCGCGGGCTGGCCGCGGGCGTGTTCCGCGAGGGGCTCGACCCGATCGACATCCACCTGACGATCAGCGCGCTGAGCTTCTACAACGTCTCCAACCAGGCAAGCATCAGGCAGGTCTTCGGCCACGATATGGCAGCGCCGGAGGCGCGTATCCGCCGTCGGGACAGCGCGATCGAGACCGTGCTGCGGATGATCTGCCGCTGATGGCGGCGGATCAGCTTCGCTTGACCAGCCGCACCATCGCTTCGATCGCCAGCCCGTATCCGGCAGCGCCGAAGCCGGCCATCACCCCGGTCGCCGTCCGCGACATCAGGGAGTGCTGGTAGATGCTCTCCCGCGCGTGAATGTTCGAAATGTGCAGCTCGATCTTCGGGCCGTCGAACATCTTGAGCGCGTCGAGCAGCGCGACCGAGGTGAAGCTGTAGCCGGCCGGGTTGATGATGATGCCGCAGGCGGCGAGCCGCGCCTCGTGCACGCTCTCGATCAGCGCACCCTCATAGTTCGATTGCCGGAAATCGACCTCGAAGCCGAGGGATGCGGCCTTCTCTATGCAGCGTTCGCGAATCGCGTCGAGCGTCGTCGTGCCGTAGATCGCCGGCTCACGCTGGCCGAGAAGATTGAGGTTGGGCCCGTTCAGGACGAAAATCAGGTTGCTCATGGGCTCGGTCTCCGGCGGCGCCCGTCGTCAGGGCCGCTAAACGCGGTTGCGGGCGGCGAGCTCGGCGACGATGGCCGCGCTTTCGCCGATGTCGTCGCCGATGCCGGCCGTCGCGAGGTTGCGGGCAATCGCGGCCTCGTCGATCTCGAGCCCTTCCGCGACGCTCGCCATCGCATCGAGGCTGCCGGCCGCGAGCAGGAAGAGCTCGGCCAGCGCGGGCCCCTCCGCTTGCCAGCCGCCGAGGCCACGCTCCTCTTCAGCCGGCAGGCCGGAGAGGATGCCTGCGACCAGCCCGGGCGCGCGCAATACAGCCGACAGCGCGACCTGGCAGCCGGTCGGGTTGCGCTTATGCGCCATCGCGGAGGAACCACCGCGCCCCGGAACCGCCGGCTCGCGCGCCTCGCCGACCGTGTTCTGTGCCAGCAGCGATACATCGCGCGCCATCTTGCCGAGCGCGCCGATCAGGATCGCGAGCGCGGTGGCGACAGCGGCGATGCTGCCGCGGTTCGCATGCCAAGGCGGCCCGGCGGCGAGGCCCAGCACCTCGGCCATGCGCGCAGCGACGGCAGAGCCCTTGCCCGAGAGCCCGGCCCGCGTGCCGGCGGCGCCGCCCAGCTGGATGCGGGCAGCGTCCGTCACCTCGCGGTCGAGCCGTTCGCCCGCCTTGACGATTCCCGTCCGCCACTGGGCGATCCGCAGGCCAAAGCCGATCGGCAGGGCATCCTGGAGCAAGGTGCGGCCGATCGAGGGCGTCGCGGCATGACGCTCGGCCAACTGGTCGAGAGCCGGTGCGACCCGGTCGAGATCGGCCTTCAGCAGGGCGTAGGCCTCTCGAATCTGGCAGGCCAGCACGGTGTCGGCGACATCCTGGCTGGTTGCGCCCTTGTGCAGGCTTGCTGAAGCCGTTCCTGACAGGCCTGCCCGCAGCCGCTTGACCAGCGGGATGGCGAGCGTTCCCGCCAGCGCCGCCTCGTCGGCGAGCACGGCCGGGTTGATGGCGAAAACGGCGCAACCGGCGGCAACCGCCTGGGCGTCGGCGGCGTCGATTACGCCTTCCGCTGCCTGCGCAGCGGCGAGTTGCGCCTCGAAGGCGAGCGCATGGCGCAGCGTCGCGGCATCGTCGAAGACCGCCAGCATGGCCGGCGTCGTGGCCGGGCGGGTTCTGAGCAGATGGCTCACAGGTCGAAGAACACGGTCTCGTTCTCGCCCTGCAGGACGATGTCGAGCCACCATGTCCCGTCCGGCTTGCGCTGTGCGATCAGCGTGTCGCGTCGCTCCGGGGGGACCAGGTTGAGGATTGGGTCGGTCTCGTTGCCCTCGCCATCGGCGAAATAGAGCCGGGTCGGCAGGCGCTTGAGCAGGCCGCGACCGAAAACCGAGACCGCCAGATGCGGCGCCTGCAGCGTGTTGCCCGGCCCGGGCACGCGGCCGGGCCGGATCGTGCGGAAGCGGTAGACGCCGTCTGCATCGGTCGAGGCGCGGCCGAAGCCGGTGAAATGCGGATCGATGGCGACGTCATCGCGCCCGTCGTCGGCGCTGGCATAGCGGCCGGCCGCATTGGCTTGCCAGATCTCGATCATCGCATCGGGGATCGGCGCGCCGTTCCCGTCATAGACGCAGCCCGCGACGAAGATCACCTCGCCCTGCGGCGTGCCGCTCTGGTTGGAGGCGCCAAGCAGGTAGTGCTCAGGCGGCATCAGGTCGGGGCGGGCGCCCATCTCGGATCGGCCGACGAGATCGGCGCCGCCTTTCCAGGGCAGGCCGTAATGGAAATAGGGGCCGACCGTCTGCGAGGGCGTCTGGCCGAAGAGGGCGGGATCGCGATTGTCCTGCCGCGGCGCTGGATTGCGCGTCTCGAGGTCAGTGGTCGTCGTCATGATCGTCCTCGAAGGGCGTCTGGTCGCGGCCACGCAGAACGATGTCGAAATTATAGCCGAGCGCCCAGTTCGGCACGGTGGTGCCGATGTCGAAGCGCGCGACCATGCGCTGGCGATAGGGCATGGGCACGGCGTTCGCGATCGGGTCGATCTCGATCAGCGGGTCGTCGGGGAAATACATCTGCGTGATCAACCGCGTCGCGAAGGCTGGGCCGAGCAGCGAGAGATGGATATGGGCGGGCCGCCAGGCGTTCTTGTGGTTGCCCCACGGATAGGCGCCGGGGCGGATCGTGACATAGCGATAGCGCCCCTCTTCATCGGTGAAGACGCGTCCCGCCCCGGTGAAGTTCGGGTCGAGCGGGGCCGGCCAGTCGTCCTTCGCGTGGATGTAGCGGCCGGCCGCGTTGGCCTGCCAG
This sequence comes from Allobosea sp. Root381, assembly GCF_001429395.1. Classification (GTDB taxonomy): domain Bacteria; phylum Pseudomonadota; class Alphaproteobacteria; order Rhizobiales; family Beijerinckiaceae; genus Allobosea. The sequence goes on along the minus strand of NZ_LMJT01000005.1, from coordinate 170,319 downwards.
ATCTCGACGACGGTGTTCGGCACCGGCCGGCCCTGCTCGTCGAGCACGCGCCCGGTCACGACGATGCGCTGGCCCTGCGGCTCGGCCTTGTGCTGCGCCGTCAGGTCAGCCATGGCCGCGCCCATCAGCCTCTGCCAGGTGTCGCTCGGGCCGGTCGTCTCCGTCAGCGTCTGCGGCACGATCAACGCCGGCTGGCGCGGACTGCGCAGGACCGTCGAGCGATAATCCGGCGCCAGTGAGGGCGGCGACCCCGCATCCTCCCGGGAATAGGGCAGGATGAGGTTCATGCCGCGCGTTCCCGAAGCTCCCGGGCGACGGCGAATGAGGCTGCAGTCTTGGCCTTGACCTCGTCGAGCGTGACGCCGGGGGCGAGTTCGATCAGCGTAAGCCCGCCGCCATTAGCCTTGTCGCAAGCCATGACGCAGAGATCGGAGACGATCAGGTCGACCACGCCGGCACCGGTCAGCGGCAGGGTGCAGCGCTCCAGCACTTTCGACTCGCCGGCCTTGTTGGCGTGGTCCATCACGACGATGATCTTCTTGACGCCGGCGACGAGATCCATCGCGCCGCCCATGCCCTTCACCATCTTGCCGGGAATGGTCCAGTTGGCGATGTCGCCGTTCGCCGCCACTTCCATCGCGCCGAGGATGGCGAGATCGATATGGCCGCCGCGGATCATCGCGAAGCTGTCGGCGGAGGAGAAAAAGCTGGAGCTCGGCAGCAGCGTGACCGTCTGCTTGCCGGCGTTGATCAGGTCGGGGTCGGCCTCGCCCTCATAGGGGAATGGTCCGATGCCGAGCAGGCCGTTCTCGGACTGCAGCGTAACGTTCACGCCGTCCGGAATGTAGTTCGCCACCAGCGTCGGGATGCCGATGCCGAGATTGACGTAGTAGCCGTCCTTCAGCTCGCGGGCGGCGCGGGCGGCCATCTCTTCGCGGGTCCAGGCCATTATGCCGTCTCCCTCTTGCGCTCGGTGAGCTTCTCGATGCGCTTCTCGTTGATCGTGCTCAGGATGACGCGGTCGACATAGATGCCAGGCGTATGGATCGCCTCGGGGTCGAGGGTGCCTGCCGGCACGATTTCCTCGACCTCGGCCACGGTCACCTTGCCGGCGGTCGCCATGTTCGGATTGAAGTTGCGCGCGGTCTTTCGATAGGTGAGGTTGCCGGCGGTATCGGCCTTCCAGGCCTTGACGACGGCAAGGTCTGCCCTCAGCCAGGTCTCGCGGACGTAAGACTGGCCCTCGAACTCCTCGACCGGCTTGCCCTCGGCGACGACGGTGCCGACGCCGGTGCGGGTGTAGAAGGCCGGGATGCCGGCGCCGCCGGCGCGGATGCGCTCGGCCAAGGTGCCCTGCGGGTTGAGCTCGAGTTCCAGCTCGCCGGCGAGGTATTGCTGCTCGAACAACTTGTTCTCGCCCACATAGGAAGCGATCATCTTCCTGATCTGCCGGGTTTGGAGCAGCATCCACAGGCCAAAACCGTCGGCGCCGGCATTGTTGGAGATCACCGTGAGGTTCTTCACGCCGGAATCGCGGATCTCGGGGATCAGGCTCTCCGGATTGCCCGACAGCCCGAAGCCGCCGGACATGATGGTCATGCCGTCGAAGAGCAGCCCGTCGAGCGCGGCTTTCGGGCCGTCATAGATTTTTTCGCCCATCAGTCTTCCCACCTTAGTCTTGCGCGAGATCTTCTTCGCCGAGGGCGAAGCGTCTCTTCGGATTATTCTCTGATCACGCCCTTTCGAGCGCAATGGCGATGCCCTGGCCGACGCCGATGCACATCGTCGCCAGGGCCCGGCGCTTGCCCGTCAGCGAAAGCTCCAGCGCAGCCGTCCCGGCGATGCGCGCCCCGGACATGCCAAGCGGGTGGCCGAGGGCGATGGCGCCGCCATTGGGATTCACATGGGCGGCGTCCTCGAGGATGCCGAGTTCGCGCAGCACGGCGATGCCCTGCGAGGCGAAGGCCTCGTTGAGCTCGACGATGTCGAAATCGGTCGGCTTCACGCCGATCCGCGCGCAGAGCTTCTGCGTCGCCGGAACAGGGCCGATGCCCATGATGCGCGGCTCGACGCCGGCGGTGGCACCGGCGACGACGCGGGCGAGCGGGGTCAGGCCATGCTTCCGGATCGCAGCCTCCGAAGCGACGATCAGCGCAGCTGCGCCGTCATTGACGCCCGAGGCGTTGCCGGCGGTGACGGTGCCGCCCTCCTTGCGGAAGGGCGTGCCGAGCTTCGCCAGCTTCTCCAACGTGGTGTCGCCGCGCGGATGTTCGTCGGCCTCGACGCGGATGGGATCGCCCTTGCGGCTCGGGATCGTGACTGGGGCGATCTCCTTCGCCAGCCGGTCGTTCTCCTGCGCGGCCACGGCCTTGAGCTGCGAGCGGAGTGCGAAGGCGTCCTGGTCGGCACGCGAGACCTTGTAGTCCGCGGCGACGTTTTCGCCCGTCTCGGGCATCGAATCGATGCCGTATTGCTGCTTCATCAGAGGATTGACGAAGCGCCAGCCGATAGTCGTGTCGAAGATCTCGGCCTGGCGCGAGAAGGCGCTCTCGGCCTTCGGCATGACGAAGGGCGCGCGGCTCATGCTCTCGACGCCGCCGGCGATCACGAGATCGGCCTCGCCGGCCTTGATCGCGCGGGCGGCGGCGATCACCGCATCCATGCCGGACCCGCACAGGCGGTTGATGGTCGTGCCGGGAACCGTGACCGGCAGGCCCGCCAGCAGCAGGGACATGCGTGCGACGTTGCGGTTGTCCTCGCCGGCCTGGTTGGCACAGCCGAAGATCACCTCGTCCACCGCGGCCCAGTCTAGCCCGGCATGGCGCTCCAACAGCGCCTTCAGCGGCACCGCGCCGAGGTCGTCCGTCCGCACCGAGGAGAGCGAGCCGCCGAAGCGGCCGATCGGGGTGCGGACATAGTCGCAGATGAAGGCCTCGCTCATGAGTGCTCCCCGCTGCCGGTCGTCGGTGCAGCCATCTTCGAAAAAGCCTCCTTGCAGATCTTGTAGGCCCGGTTCGCCGCCGGCACGCCGGCATAGACGGCGACATGCAGCAGCGCTTCGCGGATATCGCTTTCGGTGGCACCGGTATTGGCGGTCGCGCGGACATGCATCGCGACCTCCTCATCATGGCCCAGCGCCGCCAGCAAGGCGATGGTGATCATCGAGCGCTCGCGCGGTGTCAGCTCGGGCCGCGACCAGACGGTGCCCCAGGCGCCCTCGGTGATGAATTCCTGAAACGGCGCGTCGAAGGCGGTCATGCGGCCGGAGGCGCGGTCGACATGGGCGTCGCCGAGCACGGCCCGTCTCGTGGCCATGCCGGTGCGGTATCGTTCGCTGTGGTCGGGCACTGGCTTCTCCCTCGAAAGCAGTGTCTCGACCTCGCCGATGACGGCCGAGGGCGGCACCTTTTCGCCATCGCTATAAATGCGGCTGGAAGTTATGCCAATTGAGGATTTGTCATGCATATATGAGTTATAGGTTATGCGATGATCGATTCGCGCATCCGTCTCCGGCATCTGGCCGCTTTTCTGGAGGTGGTGCAGCTCGGCAGCGTCGCAGCCGCGGCGAACGTGCTGGCCGTGACCCAGCCAGCCGTCTCGAAGACGCTGCGGGAACTCGAGGAGGTGCTGGGCGTACGCCTCTTCGACCGCAGCGCGCGCAGCCTCGTGCTTTCGGCGGCGGGCGAGGTGTTCCTGCGGCATGCCGAGGCCAGCATGTCCGCCCTGCGCCGCGGGATCGCCAGCGTCCGCTTGGGCGAGAGCCGGCCGGTGCTGCGGATCGGCGTCCTGCCGACGGCCTCCGCCCGGACCATGCCCGAGGCGATGATGCTGTTGAAATCCCTGGAGTTCAAACCGGTCCTGCGCATCGTGACCGGAGACAACCACGTCCTGCTCGGCCAGCTGCGGGGCGGCGAACTCGATCTCGTCGTCGGCCGCTTCGCCGGGCCGGAGCCCATGATCGGGCTGTCCTTCGAGCAGCTCTATTCGGAGCCGCTGGCCTTCGTCGTGCGACCGGACCACCCCGCCATGGACGGAGCCTTCGACCCGCGGCGCTTGTCCGATTTCACGGTGCTGATGCCGCCGCCGCGCTCGGTGATCCGCCCGACCGTCGATGCCTTCCTCACCGCCAAGGGCGTCGCCGAGATACGCGACCAGATCGAGACGGTGTCGATGGCGTTCGGGCGCCGCTATGTGCGGATATCCGACGCGATCTGGATCATCTCGACAGGCGTCGTGGCCGAAGACCTTTCGCTCGGCCTCCTCAACCTCCTGGATGTCGACATGCGCGACACCCAGGGACCGGTCGGCATCACGACCCGGGCCGGTGAGATCGATGCCGATCCATCGCTTGCCGTCGTCGCGCAGGCGCTGCGGGCAGCGTCTGCGCCCTATCGGCCGGGCGGGGCGGGCTGAGCATGGTCCTGCGATGATCGCGGCGGTCGAGAAGCACCTTGTCCGCAGACAAGGCGTAGGCGAGAGTGGCGCGCGTCGCTGGGGCAGGCATTGCTGACCGTCGTATATCGATCACGGCATCTCCTGGTGAAGGTTGCGCATCGGGCGAGCGCCGCCTGCATCGTGACCTTCGATTCCTTTGCCGATACGCCCGATCTCGACCGCCTTGCGTTCGGCGAGACGTTCTTTGGCCAGCAGGGCATCGCCGCCGTCCATGTCGTGAACGGGCGCAACAGCTGGTTTCACGAGCCGGATTGGCGCGAGGCGGTCGTCGCGATTCGGCAAGCGGTCCAAGGCTATCGCCGTGTCGTCACCTATGGCTCGAGCATGGGGGGCTATGCGGCGCTGCGCTTCGCCGATCATGTCGGTGCTTCCGCTGCCCTGGCCTTGTCTCCCCAGTACAGCCGCGACCCGCGCAAGGTCCCTTTCGAACGGCGTTGGCCCCGGCATGCGCGCGAGAAATGGCTGCCGGAGCTTTCCGGCCCGCTTCCGGCGAGCGTGCCTGCCATCATCGCCTATGACCCCGCGATGCTCCCCGAACGACTGCATGCGGAGTCCATCGCCGGCGAAATGGAGGTGCAGCTGCTGAAGCTGCCTCACGCGGGACATGCCGTTGCGTCCTATCTGGCGGAATGCGGGCTTCTCTCGGAACTCGTGCTGGCCGTCGTGAACGACGCGAGCGACATCGCGAGCATCGCCGCTCGCTCGAGGGCGAGGCGCAAGCGTTCGCCGCATTACCTGATGTATCTTTCCCAGGCCGCACTTGCGTCGCAACGGAATGAACTCGCCCTCGCGCTTGCGCGCAAAGCCGCCGAGATCGCTCCCGACGGCGAGATCGGGTGGCACAATCTCGGTCATCTGCTTTCGAAGATGGGCAGGCATGACGAGGCGCTTGCGGCGCATCGCCGATCGGCGGAACTCGCCCCGGAGATCGGGGCGATCCAACTGCGCTTTGCCCAGGCGCAGCGAGCCGCCGGGGACTATGAAGGAGCTTTGCAGACGCTGCGCGCCTTGTCCGCCAAGCCCATGACGCGGGAGGCAAGGCGGCGCGTCGCGACGATGACGCTTCAGCTCGGCCTGTTGTGCGGCGCCGGGCGCCTGCGCTTGCTGTTTCGCCCCTCTGCCGCCTGAACGACAGGTCTTGCGGCCCGGGGCAATCGGCCGCCGGAGCGGTGTCGCTTCTCCTTGCGGATCGGCCGCGCATCGTGTCTTAACGTGAGGTCGCGTGCTTTCGAGCATCGGCTTCGTCACTGCCAGGCTTTCATGGTCGACCGCTTTTTCAGAACCGGCTCCCCCGATGAGCCTCAATCGGCAGGCGGCCCGAAACAGGCCGGGTTCCGGAACAGGATCGGCTCATGGCTTTACCGGCCGGCGCCGATCATCGAGCGTCGCGGCGCCGACGAGTTCGTTCCGTGCCATCCGGAGCCGTTGAAGCAGGACCCCAACATCCTTCAGATCGTGCTGGGCGCGCGCCACAATCTGATCGGCGGTTGGACGTCAAAGTACTACCGCGCGGGGATCGACAGTTTCCGCATCGCGCGCCGGCAGATCGTCTTCGTCAACACGCCCGAACACGTCAAATACGTCCTCGTCACCCGGCACGCCAATTTTGAGCGAAAGAGCCCCCAGATGCGGCGGGCGCTCGAGGCGCTGCTCGGCGACGGGCTGTTCATCAGCGACGGCGAGACCTGGAAGAGGCGCCGGCCGCTCGTGGCGGATATCGTCCATAAGCGCCGCCTGCCGGAATTCGGCCAGACGATGGAGGATGCCGCAGGCGCCCTCGCCGAGGAATGGGAGCGTCTGCCGGGCGGGGCCGAGGTCGAGCTGACCGAGGAGATGGGGCGCCTCACGGCTGCGATCATCTCCCGCGCGGTCTTCGGCAAGAGCATTGCGCGGGAGGCGGCACAACAGGTCATCGACGGCTTCAGCTCCTTTCAGCGCCATGCCGATTCCTTCAATCTCGGCTATTTCCTCGGGGCGGACGAGGGTTGGCGGGCCTTTGGGGGCAAGGGCAGGCGCCGGGCCATCGCGATGGTCCATGAGGTGGTTGAGAACGTCATCAACGCCCACCTTGCCGGCGAGGGCGATGCGGGCTCGATGGTCGACCTGCTGATCCGCCGCAACCAGCGCAGCGGCGGAGCCCCCTTGGACGTTACCGCGCTCCGCAACGAAGCGGCGACGATCTTCATGGCGGGGCACGAGACGACCGCGACGACGCTGAGCTGGGTCTGGTATCTCCTGGCCAATGCGCCCTGGGTGCAGCGGAAGGTTCATGACGAGCTCGCGGAGGTCTGCGGCGGGCGTGCGCCGACGCTGGCGGATCTGCCGCGGCTGCGCTGGTGCCGCGCCGTCATCCAAGAGACGCTACGTCTCTATCCGCCCGTGCCGCTGCTGCCGCGGCAAGCGCTGGAAGCCGACATGATTGGCAGCGTCAGGGTCGAGAAGGCGGCGCTGGTGATGATCGCGCCCTGGCTGCTGCATCGGGCGAGCGATCTCTGGGACCGGCCGAACCATTTCCTGCCCGAGCGCTTCCTCGACGGCAGCCGGATCGATCCCTTCGCCTTCATCCCCTTCACCGTCGGCCCACGGATCTGCCCGGGTATGAATTTCGGCCTCGACGAGGCCACGCTGTGCCTCGCGATACTGGCCCAGCGCTTCGATGTCGTTCCGCGTGCGGGCTACAGGGTCGAGCCTGTCTGCCGCCTGACGCTGCGGCCCGGCGGCGGCCTGCCGGCGCGCGTGCTGCGGCGCTCTTCCGGTCGTCAGAGCTAAGGCGGAAGCGGCAGGCATGGTCTCCTGGGAACGAATCCTACACCGGCTGATGCGCCGCCTGCCCGTCGGGCCGGCGTCGGCCCTCGGCGGGCAGCTCGCCAGGCTGAAGATCAGGTTCGTTACTCCCGATGTCGCCGAGAAGGCCCGCTCGAACCTCAGGCGGCACCTGCCGGCCGCTCCGGATGCGGAGCTGGAGCGGATGGTCTGGCGCTTCGCCGACAATATCGGCCGGCTGATGGCGGAGTTCGCGATCTCGCATCGCTTCGCGGAAACGGGCCGGATCGAGATGCTAGGCGTCGAGGAGGCGGGAGCGAGGGTCGGGCAGATGCCGACGATCGCGCTTTGCCTGCATGTCGGAAACTGGGAGGTGGTCGCATCGGCGCTGCAGGTGATCGGCGTCCCGATCGCCTCGATCTCCGAGGTGCCCGGCGACCCGCTGCATCGCGAGATCGCGGACAAGACACGGAAAGAATTCGGCGTGAAGGTGCTGGCGCCGGACCGCAATGGCGCGCGGCATGCGCTCTCTCTGCTCAGGAACAACGGCACCGTCGCGATTTTCCCCGACGAGGTGCGAGACGGCCGGATGATGGCGCCTCTCTTCGGGCGCCCGCCGCATCTCAAGGGCAATCTGGCCGTCGCTGCAAAGCTAGCCCGGCGCACGGGTGCCCAGATCGTGCTGGGATATTGCGAACGCGTCGGCGGCGCGCGGTTTCGCGTGCGCTTCCTGCCGCCCTACACCCTTCCGCCGGGAGACGGTGACCCGCTTGCCGATGTCGCCCTGCTGAACGACCTGATCGAGCCGATCGTCCTGAAGCATCTGGACCAGTGGTATTACCTGGACGATTCCCTTGCGCCGATCGATTGATCCAATGCCGGCGCTGCCGGTGTCGTTGCGCCCGGAGGAGCGCTGATGCCGAGCGCCGCAGCGGCGAAGGTCGCCGTCATATCGGGAGGTTCTAGCGGAATCGGCCTGGCCTGCGCCCGCTACCTGCTGGAGCGCGGCTATCGCGTGGTGCTGCTCGCCCGCGACATGACCCGGCTTCGCGCCGTCGAGGCCGAGCTCGCAGGCAGTGCTGCGGGCGCGGTCGACATCGCGTCCGTCGATGTCGACGATCCGATCGCCTGCCAAGCCGCCATCGACGAGGTCTTTCGCCGGCACGGCCGCATCGACTGGTTGATCACCTCGGCGGGGACCGCCGAGCCCGGCATGTTCCTCGATCTCGATCTCGCCATCCATCGTACGCAGATGACGACGAACTATTTCGGGACGCTCCATCTGGTGCGAGCGGCGGTTCCCGCGCTGCAGGAAGCCCGCGGGCGGATCACGCTGATTTCGTCGGCTGCGGCCTTTCTCGGCATCGTCGGCTATAGCGCCTATGCGCCGGGCAAGTTTGCGCTGCGGGCCCTGGCGGAGATCCTGCGGCTGGAGCTGGAGCCGCAGGGTATCGCGGTCGGCATCGCCTTCCCGCCCGATACCGAGACACCGCAGCTGGAGCGCGAGCGGCAGAACCGCCCCCTCGTCACGCGCCTGGTCTCGGAACAGGGGGGGAGCATGACGGCGGCCGAGGTGGCCCGGCGCATCCTTCGCCAGGCGGAGGCCGGCCGCTTCATCCTGGCACCCTCCATGCTGGTTTCACTGCTGGCCTGGTTCAACAGCCTCTACGGGCCGGTCTTCGCCTGGTGGCAGCGGCGGTTGCTCAGGCGCTTTACGACGCAAGGGTCCCGGGCCGGGCAAGCGTCGTCAGGGCCGGGCCCCCGCGATCGGCCGCGGGCAAGCCGCTGACCATCCTGGGAAACAGGCGATGATCTACATATCCTACGGGGTCACGAAGTCGGCCAGCACCTTTCTCTACCAGCTGACCGAGGAGACCTTCCGGACCGCGGGCCGGAAGGTCGCAAGACTCGGGCATCCTTTCCGGCCGATCGATTCGGTCGAGAACTATTTCAACTTCATCGAGACCGAGCTGCTCGACGAGATCGAGACAGCGATCGGCGGGCAGGATATCGTCCTCAAGACGCATGGGACGCCGCCGCGGGATCTCGCGCAGCTCGTGGCTTCGGGGCGCGTCATGGGCAGCGCCTCGATACGCGACCCCCGCGAAATCGCCCTGTCGATGCTGGATCACGGGACCCGTTCCAGACGGTGGCGCAGCAGTCGATTCTCCGAATTCGTAACCGTGGCGGACACGCTGCATGCGCTGGATCTCCAGATCGCCTGCTTCCTGAACTGGGCGGGCACGCCGGGCGTCGCGGTGTTCAACTACAACGACATCTGCTTCGACAGCGCCGCGGTCGTGCGCAGCATCGCGGCCCAGATCGGCGCCGAGGTCGATGCCGAGGCAGTGGTCGGAACCTTCGGCAGCAAGACGACGATCGGCCAGTTCAGCAAGGGCAAGGCATTGCGCTACACCGAGATGGACAATCGCGACCAGACGCTCTTCCTCGAGCGTTTCAAGGCGCTGTACAGCGCCTATGAATTCGAAACGGAAGCGGCTCTGAAAATTGCGCAGATGCAGGCGAATCGTTCCTTCCGGCCGTCGGGGGAACTGCGTCAGAGCATCAGCACGCTGCGAAGGCTTTTCCGCGTCTGATGTCGCGATCCTCCGGACAGCGATGCGAAGGCGCCATCGGCTCCGACGTGGGCGGGCATTCCGTCACCGAAGGGCTGGCGGCCCCGCGCCCGCGAGGCTAGCTTCCGTACAGGCAAGGCAGACTGCGGCAGAATCGGGATTCGACCGTGACGCTATTCACCGAGTTCCTCATTCTGTTCGTCATGGTCGTGGCCGCGGTGCTCGCGGTCATGTTGCTGACAGGCCTGTTCTTCGAGGTGATGAATGCGCGCCATCCCGAGCGGCGCATCCAGAAGCACCGCGTGAACAAGCGCAAATGGGCCGAACTCAAGCAGGCGCCGGTCTCGATCCTGACCCTGTCGGCCTGCTTCGCCTTCGGGCTCTTCGCCCAGGGCAATGGCTGGACGATCGCTCCGCTTGCATTGTCGTGGTGGTCGGGGCCGCTGATGCTCCTCGTCTCCGTGGTGCTCTACGATGCCTGGTTCTACTGGGTGCACCGGCTGCTGCACTGGAAACCGTTCTATCGTTTCCATGCCCTGCATCATAAGAGCGTCGCGCCGACCGTGTGGAGCAACCATCACGAGAGCTTCGTCGAGGCGCTCCTCAACCAGGCCTATTATGCCCTTATCGTCTTCGTGCTGCCGATCCCGTGGCAGATGCTGGTGGTGCAGAAGGTCTATGATCAGATCAGCGGCATGCTCGGCCATGCCGGTCACGAGCATTTCGCGTCACCTGCCGGGCGCACGCCCTGGCCGCTGGCGAGTACGGTGTTCCACGACCAGCACCACGGCCATTTCCGTTTCAACTACGGCCACAGCTTCTCGCTCTGGGATCGCTGGATGGGCACCCTGCATCCCCGATACGACGCGACCCTCGAAGGCTTCGAGCCGGGAGGAGAGGCGGTCGTGGAAGGCCGGCCAGGCCCGGAGCGGTCGTGACGGCGGCGGAAGCACGAGCCCGACGACGCGATGCTCCTGACGTCCGCGCCGTTAGGGCTCGCGACTGCCGCATCATGCCGCGGCACGAGGCGGGTTGCGGGCTGCCAAAATGGATTGCGCGATCCGGACGAAAGATGCAAGACGGGTTTGCTATGATGGCAGAAGGTGCTGAATCCGCGATGGAAATCCGTGCCATGGCGAGATTTCGATGCGCGATGTCCTGAGCCCCCGCCGGCTGCGCCGCCTGCTGCCCGGCAGCCGCCGGGAGGGAATGCCGCCGGCCCTGCGCTCGGCGCCTACCGCGCCGAGCAGCTTCGCCCCACTTACCGAGCTGCGCCGTTCGGCCGGCGGCCACGACGTCTACGACTCCGTGGGGCTGCGCCACCGGCGCTGGTTCGATCTCGACCGCTGGTTCGGGGCGCTGTTGCTGGTGGGCCTGCCGACATTGGTCGCGGTGATCTATTACGGCCTGATCGCGGCGGACCGGTTCGTGTCGCAAAGCGAGATCGTCCTGCGCAGCGTCGGGTCGGCCGACACATCCGGCGTTTCGGCGATGATCGCGTCGCAGGGTGGTGCCGCGGTTGCGGGCGGCCTTTCGGTCGGCGGCGACCGCGACGCCCAGGCGGTCGCGACCTTTATCGCCTCGCATGATGGCATGGCCGCCGTCGATCAGGCGCTGGATCTGCGCAAGCTTTTCGCCCGCCCCGAAACGGACCGCTTCTCCGGCTATCCGGGCGTGATCCGCGGCGACACCAATTACGCCCTCTACCGCTATTACGAGGACAAGGTTTCGGTGTCCTACGATGCGACCACCGGCGTCATCAAGCTGTCGGCCGAGGCCTTCCGGCCGGAGGATGCAAAGGCGCTTGGCGAAGCGCTGATTACCCATGCCGAGGCGCTGGTCAACCGCATGGACCTGCGTGCCCGGCAGGACGCGATTCGGACCGCGCAGGCGCAGGTCGATACCGCGCGCGTGCAAGTCGTCGAGGCGCAGGAGAAGCTCACGGCGTTCCGCCTGCGCGAGCGGATGGTCGATCCGGTCAAGATGAGCGGGGTCGTCATCGAGGCGATCGCGCAGCTCCTCGCCAAGAGCGTGGAGTTGAAGGCACAGCTCTCCAACCTGCTCAGGAACACTCCGGCGAACCAGCAGGCCTCGGTTCTGCGAAACCAGATCGCCTCGATCGAGGAGCAGATCGCCACGCAGCAGCGGAAGCTGACGGGGCCGGACGGATCGATCTCGCCGATCCTGGCCGAATACGCGCAACTCAGCCTGCAGAGTGGCTTCGCAGACCGGATCTATACCGCCTCCCTCGACCAGCTCGAATCGGCACGCGCCGCCGCGGCGCGTCAGCACGCCTTTATCGAGCGCATCTCGGGCCCGACACTGTCCGACTACAGCACCGAGCCGAGGCGCACGCTGATGGTGCTGGGCGTGCTCGGCCTGTCGTTCTGCGCCTGGTGCGTGCTGCGCTTCGTGATGCGCGACTCGCGGGCGCATCACGGCCGATGAGCGGCGTGCTCGCCCGCCGTTCGGCAATGGACCGCGTGCCGGCGGGGCTGCGGCGGATCGCCGAGCGTTGGCGTGGCCGTCCTCAGGAGGCGGGCGCGCCCGAGGATGACGCCCGGTCGCTGCGCATTGACGAGGCGATCATCGCCGATGAGATCGTGAAGGATTTCGATACGGAGATCGGGCCGCGGCGCGTGATCGATTCGATTTCTTTCGAGGTCCGTATGGGCGAGCGCCTCGCCATCCTGGGCCGCAACGGTGCCGGAAAATCGACGCTGATCAGCCTGCTCTGCGGCCTGGAGCTGCCGACGGCCGGTCATATCCATCGCGGGCTCAGCATGTCCTGGCCGATCGCGATCGACGGCGCGGTGCAGGGTGAGATGACGGGCTACGATTATGCCCGCTTCCTCATGCGCATCTATGGCGCGCCTTTCGAGGAGAAGTTCGACTACGTCCAGGCCTTCGCGGATATCGGGCGCCAGATCCACATGCCGATGCGCTTCTATTCGACCGGGATGCGCGCCCGCCTCGCTTTCGCGCTGTCCTTTGCGATCGATTTCGACTGCATCCTGATCGACGAGGTCCTCGCCGTCGGCGACCGGCGCTTCCAGCAGCGCTGCCAGGACGAGCTGTTCGTGCGCCGCAAGCATTGCGCGATGATCGTCGCCATTCACGACGAGGACTTCGTCCGCGAGCATTGCACGGCGGCCTTGGTGCTGAAGCAGGGGCGCGGGCGCGTCTTCCATGATGTCCGCTTCGCCACCGAGATCTACCAGTCGCTCTGACCGCGATGAGGGCCGGGTTGTGTCGCAAACCATAGTCGATGAATGGTGATGCCATGGCTCACATGATCTCCGCACAGACCGACCGCGCCGTGCTCGAGGCGTCCGACGTCCGCCTCGGCCATCTGCGGGCGCGCCGTCGCTCGTTCCTGAAGCGCTACGGCTGGTCGTGGCTGGTCGTGGCCCTGCCGACTTTGCTGGCGCTGGTCTATTACGGGCTGATCGCGACCGACCGCTATGTTTCCGAGGGGCAGATCGTGGTGCGCCGGGCCAGCGACCAGGGCTCGACAGGGGGCTTCGCCTCGTTCCTGAAATCGGCGGGTATCAGCGGCGGCCCCGACGACATCAATATCGTGCAGGCCTATGTGCTGTCGCGCGACTCGCTGCGCTCTTTGCAGCAGAGGCTGCCGATCAAGGCGATGTTCGGCCCGCCCGGGGCGGATTTCATCGCTCGCTGGCCCTCCCTGATCTACGGAGCGACCGAAGAGGAGCTCTATCGCTACTACCGGACGATGGTGACCGCCGCGCCCAACCCGGAAACGGGCGTACTGACGATAACCGTCCAGGCCTTCGACCCCGCTCATGCCAGGGCGATCGCCGGGGCCCTGCTCGATCTGGCGGAAGCGATGGTCAACCGCACCAACGAGCGCGTGCAATCGGAGGGGATCAAATCCGCCAATGAGGAGGTCAGCCGCAGCGAGGAGGCGTTGGTCGCGAGCCAGGTTGCCCTGACCCAGTTCAGGAATCGCGAGCTGATCCTGGACCCGCAGCAGAACGCGGTGCTGCTGTCGGAGCTGATCGGCAAGCTCAACACGGAACTCGCCGCGACCCTCGCGCAGATCGAGCAACTGCGCCAGAACGCGCCGAACAATCCGCAATTCGGGCCGCTGAATGCCCATGCGAGTTCGCTCGGGCAGCAGATCGAGGCCCAGCGGAACAGCATCTCCTCGGCCGGCAGCGGGCTTGCCGACAAGGTCTCGGAATATGAGCGGCTCAACCTGCAGCAGGATTTCGCCACGCGCCGGCTGACGGCCGCCGTCGCGTCCCTCACCCTCGCGACGGTCCAGGCCCGGCGGCAGCAGATCTTCCTGGAACGGATCGTCGAACCCAATCTGAGCGACAAGTCGACCCGCCCGAAGCGGCTCGTCAACATCGTCACCGTGCTCGGCTGGTCGCTGCTGCTGTATCTGATCTACTGGCTCGTCGGAGCCGGCATTCGCGAGCACGCCGCGACGCGCGAGAGCTGATCAGCCCGGCTTCTGATAACGGCGCGCGACATAGACGACGCCGCCGCTCGCGAGTTCGCTGTAGAGGATCGAGCCCTTCATGCCGGCGAATTCGCTCATGAAGCGGCGCAGCAGCCACGCCTTCTCGATGCGCTCGCGCTTGCGGCGGTCTGCGGCATCAAGGGCGGCGACGACGCCGGGGGAGAGGTCGCTCTCCCGGCGCAACAGCAGGCCGGAGGCTGCGAGCTGGCGGTTGAGCTCCGGGAGGGATTCCCGCCCGCGCATATCGGCGAAGGTGAACCAGCCGCCCGGCGCGAGCACGCGCGCAACCTCGGCTGCGAAGGCGGCGACATCGCCATAGCAATGCGAGGATTCGATGTTGACGACAACGTCGATCGAGCCATTTGCGAATGGCAGTCGCTCGGCATCGCCGGCCTCGAATGACAGCCCCGAAACGTCGCGGTTGAGCCGCCGCGCCAGGCGCACCGTTGCAGGCGAATAGTCGAGGCCGGTGATCGTAGCGGGAGCGTGGTAGAGCGCGATGTAGCGGGCGCCGCCGCCGCGCCCGGAGCCGACCTCGAGCAGGCGCGCTCCGGCCATGGGGAGGCCCGACACCGCCTGCTGGTAGAGGCCGATGAAGGCGCGGTCGCGCTCGTCCTCGGGTTTCAGCGGGAACGGCTCTCCGGCCGGCAGGAAGCCATAGTTCATGAACCGCCAGTCGTCGTCGCGCCAGAACCGCGCCAGCATGTCGTAGAGGCGGCGCCAGAGCCATTTCCGGCTGCGCGGAAAGGCGCCGCGATCCATGGCCTCCAGCATGCCGGAAAACAGGCGGCTCGCCATGGCGGTTCGCTCAGACGGCCGGCGGCGCGGGGCGCCCGGGCGGCATGTCGTTGGCGAGCCAATCCCGGCCCTTGCGCATCAGCTCGGCGTCGTCGCTGTTGCGCGGGTCGAAGCCCGGCAGGTAGTAGCGCAGCACGCTGGGCATGCAGCGCCGCCAATAGCCGGGCGCCACCATCGTCACCCAGAAGAAGCGCAGCCAGAAGCGCAGGCCCGTCTTAACGCCGTCCGCCTTGGCGTAGATCGGGACATTTCTCAGGAACAGGACGAGGAAGGGGAAAAGCGTGGCGTTCATGCCGAGGCAGCGCACCATGTAGCGCTGCCAGCGCGACATCTTGGGCGTGGCGGCCTTGAGCACGTCGAGCGCCACGGATTTGTGCTCCAGCTCTTCCAGCGCGTGCCACATCCAGAGCCTGCGATAGGCTGGAGCGCCATTTTCCAGCAATTCCGGATGGCGCAGGGTCAGCGTCGAGAGCGTCGCGGTCATGTGCTCGATCGCACAGGTGATCGAGAGCCGGTGCAGCGGGTCCTTGACGACCTCGAAGCCCATGCGAATCGGCTTCTCCATCTTCTCGACGTCATAGCCGAGCGTCGTCATCGCCCGGTTGTACTCCTCGTGCTCGCGGGTATGGAACGCTTCCTGGACGGCGTAGCCGTTGATCTCGGCGGCAAGCTCCTTGTCGGCGATCTTCGGGCCGTAGTGCTTGAGCGAGCGGATGAAGAAGCGTTCGCCCTCAGGCAGGAACACCGACAGGCCGTCGATCAGCACCGTCTTGACGATGTCGTCGTCGAGCCAGTGCCGCTGCGCGTTCTCGAGAATGCCGAAGCGGAGGTCGCGCGGGATGATGTCATCCGGGTTGCCCATATGCGCCGAGGCCTGCCCGCCATTTGCCGCCATGTCGTTCGTCCATTCATCCGTTCGATGCGCCGGCCCAGCCTTTCCGACCGGCCGGTGGTGCAGCTTCGTTTCGTTGTCCTTGCGGAGCGGCGCCAGCGTCGCCGCTGCCCGCTCGCGATCAGGCGCTGCCGAGGCGCTGGCCGAGATAGGCGGCGAACTCCGCCACGGTCGGATAGTCGTGGGTGACGCCCGGATAGAGCTCGAGGCCTGTCCGCTGCTCCGCCTCGAGCACGAAATGAACGGCCGTGGCCGAGTCGAGGCCCAGGCTGGCGAAGCTCGTCGAGGGCAGGATCGCGCCTTCGTCTATATCGAGCAGCGCAGCAAGGCTGGACCTGCAGAGCTGCTCCGTTTCCACTTCCGATGGCATGTCGATCCTGCAAGTGTGTGGTGGCGGGTGCGCGGTCCGGCCCGATCAGCCGGCGCGAAAGGTCAATACGAAACCGCCTCGCGGTCGGCGGATGCCGGGGCGGCGTTCCAGGGTTCGAGTGCCCCGTCCAGCCAGCGCTGCCGGGTGAGGCTGCGCTGGATCTTGCCGCTGGTGGTCTTCGGCAGGGTGCCGGGCCGGATCAGCACGATCTGGTGCAGGGCGACATCATGATTGTTCACCACCGCGGCCCGGATCGCCGAGATCACCTCGGCTTCCGCGAATGCGTGGCGCTGCGTGCGCTCGACCTCCTGGACGGCGACGATTCTGTCCATGCCCTCGGCATCGGGGACGGCGAAGGCCGCGCCATGGTCGCGCCGCAGCGACGGATGGCTGGCGGCGATCGTCGCCTCGATGTCCTGCGGGTGGTGATTGACGCCGCGAATGATCATCACGTCCTTGAGCCGGCCGACGATGTAGAGCTCGCCATCGGCGTCGAGATGGCCGAGATCGCCGGTGCGCAGCCAGACGGCGTCCGGCTCGGCGGCTTCTGCCCGCGCCGGCTCGATGCGTGCGCGGAAGACCGCCTCGCTCTCCGCCGGTCGCTGCCAGTAGCCGCCGGCGACGCAGGAGGCCTGGATCCAGATCTCGCCGATCTGTCCGGGAGGGGAGCGGCGGCGCGTTTCCGGATCGACGATCGCGAGCGACAGGCCGTCCATGGCCGAGCCGCAGCTTGCGAGCGGCAGGACATCGCCCGCGTCCTTGGGGACAGCTATGACCGCCGTCTTCAAGGCGTCGGCACTGACCTCCCGGATACGCGGACGCTCGCCCCGCTTCGCGGCAGCGACCAGCAGCGTCGCCTCCGCGAGGCCATAGGCGGGCCGCATGGAGCCTGCGTCGAAACCATAGGGCGCGAAGGTCGCGGCGAAGCGCTCGAGCGTCGCGGCGCGCACCGGCTCGGCGCCGTTGAGGGCGATCTTCCAGCCGCCAAGGTCGATGCCGTCCATCTGCTCGGGGCGGAAACGGTCGACGCAGAGGTCGTAGGCGAAGTTCGGAGCGGCCGCGACCTCGGCGCGGTGCTCGTGGATGGCGCGCAACCAGTTCAGCGGCCGGTGCATGAAGCCCGACGGTGTCATCAGGACGCAGGATGCGCCGAGATAGATCGGCTGCAGCAGGTTCATGATCAGACCGAGGTCGTGATAGAGCGGGATCCAGCTCACATGCGCCGAGTCCGCATGGTTGCCGAGCCGCGCTCGCATCATCGCGAGATTGTCCAGCAGGTTGCGATGGCTGACCATCACGCCCTTGGGCGCCGAGGTGGAGCCCGAGGTGTATTGCAGGAAGGCGAGTTCGTTCGCGCCACGCACGGGGCTCCGCGACGCTTCCGGTTCAGCCGTCAATTCGACCGGGACCTGGCGAATGCCATCCGCGGCCAGGCGTTCGCGCAGCGTGCCACGCAGGGCGACCTCGGTGGCGGGCGTCAGCGCGAGGCGCGGCCTGCAATCGGCCATGATGGCCGCGCTGGCATCGTGATTGGCATTGCGGCGCGGCGGCATCATCGGCACGGCCACAACGCCGGCCATGAGGCAGGCGAAATAGGCGACGACGAATTCCAGCGAAGACGGAAAGATCAGCAGCGCCCGGTCTCCCGGCACTGCCTCCTCGGCCAGCCGCCCGGCGAGACTGGCGGCCTGTGCGTGCAGGGCCTGGAAGCTGAGCGATGGCCGCTCGCCGGGACGGTCGGAATAGATCGTGACCGCGGCCACATCCGGCCGACGAGCTGCCTGGAGCTCCAGCACCTCGACCAGCGACGAGACGTGTCGCATGTCAGGCGGCCTCGGGCGAGGCGTCGGCGCGCGCGCCGATCCCGGTCGGTGAGCGCTTCACGATTTGGGGTGTGGCAGGCATGAGCGGGTCGGGTCTCAAAGGCTCGGTCGTCGATATGGATAAGCTGCAATCATCCGCTGCATGCAATCGCGACCGATGTTAGACGAGATCTTCGGCAGATCAAACCCGGCGGGCGGGCGATGAGCGGTGCGGGGGCAGCGGAATTGACGCAGGGTTTGCGGACGGCGTTCCTTCCGGCTTCGGGAAAGCAGCTCCTGCCGCTCATGGAGGTCCGCGAGCCGGCGCTACGTCGCGCGGACGGCTCGGTGTCCGTGCTCTTCCTCATCCCGGCGCAGGCCTTCGTCTATGGCCCCTTTTTGCGACTGCCGCAGGGGCGCTATCGCCTGTCCTTCCGGTGCCGGGTGCGGCTGCCGCTGCAGGGCGAGCATCCGGTGATGGGTGTCGAGGTCATCGCGCAGAACCGGGTTCTGCGCGCGTGGCGTGATTACACCGCTGCCGATCTGCGCCGTGGCGAGCAATCCGTGACCTTCGACGTGCCGCCGGAACTAAGCATCGAAGGCGGGGCGGATGCGCCCTTCGAGTTCCGCTTCACCCATTTCGGCAATGCCTTCCTGACCATGGTCGAGGTCGCGCTCCATGACGAGCCGCCCGCCCACGCTTCCGACGAAGACGTCACAGCGATCGCACCGTGGCGCATGCTCGGGCGGCTGCGGACCTTGCCGCGGCCGGGCGGGGTGAGCTTGTCGCCCTTCTCGCTCAGCCGGCTGAAGCTCGCCCGCAATGCGGCCCGGCTGCGGCTGCCGGTCGGCAGCTATCGTCTCGAACTCTCCTGCGCCCTCGAGGGCGCGCGGCGGCTCTCGGATCCGGCTCTCGAGATCGCGGTCGGGACGCGCGACGGCATGCCGCTCGGCCTCGGGCGGTTCAGCGCCGCGGAATTGGCGGGCGGCCACGCCTCTTTCACCTTCGACGTTCCGATGGATGTCAGCCTCGATAGCGGCGTGCCGCGCACGATCGATCTGCGGTTCAGGCATTTCCGCAATGGTACGCTGCAGCTGAATTCGCTTGATCTGCGGCGGGTATCCGATCGGGCTGCGGAGGGTTCACCCGCCGCGCCCGGCCGGGCGGCCGCGCCCCGGCCTGCGCGCGGCGACAGGAAGCAGATCGTCATCTTCGGCAACTGCCAGGGCAATCTGCTCGCGGAGGCGCTGCGCTATCATTCCGGCTTTTCGCGGCATTTCTCAGTGAAACACCATTACATGGAGCTTCCCGCGAACCTGCATGAGCAGGGCAAGCGGGATCTCGACGAATGCGACATGCTGCTGATCCAGGACATCCGCGAATGGGAGCAGTATCCGCTGCGCCAGCATGTGCCGGAGCATTTGCCGACCTTGCGCTACCCGTGCATCCGGCTCGCCTCGCCCTGGCCCTTCGATGCCTTCAACGGGCCGGACGACAGGCTGGCGCGCAATCGCGACCTTCCCAATTTCGAGTTCACCTATTTCGACGGGCTGCTGTCGCGCCTGCGCAAGGAGATCCCGGATCACGAAAGCCGCTTCAGGGTTTACCAATCGCTCGAGGTCGAGCGGCTGATCGACTTCAACCGCCTCCACGGCTTCGAAGAGCGGCGCCTCGCCGAGATGGACCGCAAATTCCCCGCCGGGATCGGCGCCTATATCCTTGAGAATTTCAGGAGCCGGCAAACTTTCTACACGACGGCGCATCCGAACGGTCGGATCATGAAGATGCTGGTGAAGCAGATCTCCCGGGAGCTCGGGCTTTCCCTGCAGTTCTGGCTGCCGGGCTCGCTCGATTCCCTGCGCCGCCTTCAGGTCCCGGTACACCCGAAGGTCGCCGCGGAGCTGGGTATCCGCTGGGCTGGCACGGAGCGGAAATATCTCGTGCGCGGCGAATGGGTCACCTGGGAAAGCTATTTTCGCAAATATATCTCCTATTACGGATAGAATCCGAGGCGCAGAAACCTGCCCATCGTGGCTCCTGCGAAGTGACCGGGAGCGAGGAGGCAGGTTCCGGACGGGAGGTTCGCCGGTATCGCGACCTGGCTGCTTGACAGTGCTTTGGGAGTGAGCGCACGCTCAGGGTCCGACGAAGGAACGATGCAGGCACATCCGCCGCCTGGTTTCGTCCGCAGGGGGAGCCGCGCATGGGTGAATGCGAGGCCAGCCGATGCCTGCACCGTTTTCGAGCCAGGGCGCGCCGCCTTGCGCGCGCCCTTCCGACACTCGCCCTCGTTGTGCTCGCCAGCTCCTCGTTGCCGGCGCACGCGCAATCGGCGCCTCAGCCGGCGGCCGAGACCAAGACCCTCGGTATTCTGCTCCTGCGCGAGACGCTCGATCGACCGCCCCCGCTGTCGCTGCTCGACATCCCGCCCAACGATGAAGGGCTCGCGGGGGCGCGGCTCGCCATCACCGACAACAACAACACAGGGCGTTTTCTCGGTCAGGAGTTCCGCCTCGATGTGATCGAGAGCGCGAGCGCCGATGCGTTGCTTGCCGGGGCTGAAAAGGGGCTCGCAACGGGGCAGCATTTTCTGGTGCTCGCGATGGGGCCGCAGACGCTGCTCAAGCTTGCCGATGCCCTGAAGGGCAAGGATGCGCTCCTGTTCAACGCCGGGGCGCCGGACGAGACACTGCGCGAGGAGGATTGCCGGGCCAACGTCCTGCATACCGGTCCGTCACGCGCGATGCTGGCCGATGCGCTGGCGCAATATCTTGTCTGGAAGCAGTGGCGACGCTGGTTCCTGATCCGCGGGCAGCGGTCGGAGGACGAGGCCTACGCCGAAGCCCTGCGGCGCGCGGCCAAGCGCTTCGGCGCGCGCATCGTCGAGGAGCGCGCCTTCGAAGCCGAAGGCGGCTCCCGCCGCAGCGATGGTGGCCATGAGCAGATCCAGCAGCAGATTCCGCTTTTCACGCAGAATGCGCCTGCCCATGACGTCGTGGTCGTGGCCGATGAATCCGAGCTGTTCGGCGAATATCTGCCCTATCGCACCTGGGAACCGCGGCCGGTGGCAGGCACCCAGGGGCTGACGCCGACGAGTTGGCACCCCGCGCTCGAACAATGGGGGGCGACGCAATTCCAGAACCGCTTCAGGCGCGCCGCCAACCGCACGATGCGGCCGCTCGACTATGATGTCTGGCTCGCCGTCCGCAGCATCGGCGAGGCTGCGACGCGGACAAAATCGACCGCTTATCCCGACATCGCGGCCTATCTGCGTTCACCAGAGTTCGAGATCGCGGGTTTCAAGGGACAGAAGCTGACCTTCAGGGCCTGGAACGGCCAGCTGCGCCAGCCGATCCTGCTCGCCACGCCGAAGCTGCCGGTCTCGGTTTCGCCGCAGCCCGGCTTCCTGCACCAGAGTTCGGTGCTCGATACGCTGGGCAACGACCAGCCCGAGACGAAATGCAAGCTCGAGGGAGCACGGTAGGCCGAAGCGATGCCGATGGCCGTCCTGAATTGTCGAAACGATCACCAGGAGCAGAGCAAGATGCGGCTTAAATATCTTCTCTCGACGGGGTTGCTTCTTCTATCGGTGGCTGGCGCCGATGCCTACACAGTGTTCGTCTCGAACGAAAAGGACAACACCGTCAGCGTCATCGACAGCGAGACGCTGACCGTCACCCAGACCATCAAGGTCGGCCAGCGCCCGCGCGGGATCGCGCTTGCCAGGAATGGCGCGTGGCTCCTGGTCTGCGCCAGCGACGACAACATCGTGCAGGTCTTCGATGCGAAGACGCTGGAATTCGTCAAGACGCTGCCTTCGGGCCCCGATCCGGAGCTGTTCGTGCTCCACCCGAAGGGCAACCCGCTCTACATCGCCAACGAGGACGACAACATCGTCACCGTGGTCGATATCGAGAAGGGCACGGTCGTGACCGAGATTCCGGTCGGCGTCGAGCCGGAGGGTATGGGCATCAGCCCGGACGGGAGCGTGTTGGTCAACACCTCCGAGACGACCAACATGGCGCATTTCATCGACACCGCCAGCAACAAGACGATCGACAACGTGTTGGTCGACGCCCGTCCGCGCTATGCCGAGTTCACGCCGGACGGGGCGCAGGTCTGGGTCAGCTCGGAGATCGGCGGCACGGTGAGCGTCATCGACGCCAAGACGCGAAAAGTCCTCGGCAAGGTCTCGTTCCAGATTCCCGGCGTCAACGCCGACGCGATCCAGCCCGTGGGCGTGCGGATCGCCAGGGACGGCAAGAAGGCCTTCGTCGCGCTCGGCCCCGCCAACCGCGTCGCTGTGGTCGATGTCGCGAGCCGGAAGGTGGAGCGCTATCTCTTGGTCGGGCAGCGCGTCTGGCAGCTCGATTTCACGCCGGACGGCAAGCAGCTGTTCACGACGAACGGTACCTCCAACGACGTCTCGATCATCGATGTCGAGAAGCTGCGCGTGACCAAGTCCGTGAAGGTCGGGCGCTATCCCTGGGGTGTCGTGGTCGCCCCGTTCTGATTCGTATTCCAAAAGGCGCAAAGCCAGCAGAAACCGGGAGGAGAGCATGAAGGTCCATATCGTCGCCACGTCGCTCGCGGCCGTCCTGATCGCCGGGGCCGCGCAGGCGGAAGGCTATCTCGCGCAGAAGGTCGAGAGGCTTCCCGTGCTGGAAATCGGCCTCGGCAATGCCGGCTACGGCGTGTCGCAGAAGGACTACAACCTGCAGACCGGCAAGGGCTATGTGCTGAAGCTCAAATCGACCGGTGCGAAGGAATGCGCCTGGTCGGCGCCGGAATTCGCCAACTTCATCTGGCTTCGCAAGATCGAGGTAAACAAGGTCGAGATCAAGGCGAGCCATGTCTACGAGGTCGAGATGGAGCGCGAAGGCGAGGCCGAGCTGTTCTTCGTGCCGATCCGCCCGGGCGAATACGCCTGGGCCTGCAACGGGATGGCGGACAAGGGCATGGCCGGGCGGTTCATCGTCAAGTGAGTCCGGATGCCGAAGAGCCCCTGGCGCTCTCTGTTGCCGGGGTCAGCCATGCCTTTGGCGAAAGGCGCGCGCTGGCCGATGTCTCGCTCGCGGTTCCCGCCGGCTCGTTCACGGTGCTGCTGGGGCTGAATGGCGCCGGCAAATCGACCCTGTTTGCGCTGATCACGCGCCTCTACGACAATGTCAGCGGCGAGATCAGGGTCTGCGGCCATGATGTGCGCCGCGCCCCTTCCGCGGCGCTGCGGCAGATCGGCGTGGTGTTCCAGAGCCGCGCACTCGATGCCGACCTGAGCCTGCTGCAGAACCTCGCCTATCATGCGGCGCTACATGGTTTTGGCCACGCCGCGGCCAAGGCGCGCGCAATGGCCCTGCTCGCAACGGTCGGGCTCGGCGACAAGGCGCATGACAAGGTGCGCGCGCTCTCGGGAGGGCAGGCGAGGCGCGTCGAGATCGCCCGCGCTCTGCTGCACGGGCCGCGCTGCCTCCTGCTCGACGAGGCGACAGTCGGCCTCGATATCGGCGCGCGCGAGGGCGTCATCGCCCTGGTGCGCGACCTCGTCGCCCGGCGACGGCTCGGCGTGCTGTGGGCGACGCATCTGATCGACGAGATCGCGCCGAGCGATCGCGTGGTCGTTCTGCACAAGGGCCGAGTACTGTTCGCAGGCGGCCATGGCGAGTTGCTGGCGGCGACGAATGCGAAGACTGTCCGCGATGCCTTCAGCGCGTTGACGGCGGCCGCGGATGCGAGCGTCGCGGGGGCCGCGGCATGAAGCCGGTTCCGATGGAAAGCCTCTCGCCCGGCCTGGGTGAAGCCCGCGCAGGCCGAGGCCTCCTCGGCTATCTCGCCTGTTTCAACGGCATCGTCTGGCGCGAGACGCTGCGCTTCGTGCATCAGCGCGAGCGCTTCCTCTCGGCGCTGGTGCGGCCACTGGTCTGGCTGTTCATCTTCGCGGCGGGGTTCCGGCAGGTGCTCGGCGTCTCGATCATCGCGCCCTACGAGACCTATGTCCTCTACGAGGTCTTCGTGACGCCCGGCCTGATCGGCATGATCCTGCTGTTCAACGCGATGCAGTCCTCGCTCTCGATGGTCTATGACCGCGAGACCGGTGCGATGCGGACGCTTCTCGTCAGCCCGTTCCCGCGCTGGTTCCTGCTGACCTCGAAACTCGTCGGCAGCGGGGCGGTGTCCCTGCTGCAAGCCTATGCCTTCCTGCTGATCGCCTATTTCTGGGAGATCGAGCCGCCGCCGCTTGGCTATCTGACGGTGCTGCCGGCGCTGTTCCTGTCCAGCCTCATGCTCGGGGCGCTAGCGCTGCTGATCTCCTCGCTGATCCGGCAGCTGGAGAATTTCGCCGGCGTGATGAACTTCGTGATCTTCCCGATGTTCTTCGCCTCCTCGGCGCTCTACCCGCTGTGGCGGATCAGGGAATCGAGCCCGCTGCTCTACGAGATCTGCCGGCTCAACCCCTTCACCTATGCCGTGGAGCTGATCCGCTTCGCGCTCTATGTGCAGCTCGATTTGACCTCGCTCGTGGTGGTCCTGGCGCTGACCGCGGCCTTTCTCGGTGCGGCGATTTTCGCCTATAATCCCTCCAAGGGCTTGCTGGGCCGGCGAGGTGCTACCGGAGGCGTGGCATGATTTTCGCGAGAGCCTCATCTGCGGGCCGGCGGCCGTTTCGCGCGGCGTTGTCTGTTTCTTGCGCCGCCATGGTGCTGGGCACACTGTCGGCGCGGGCCCAGGAAACCGAATGGCCCTGCATCCAGCGCAAGGTCGTGACGCTCACCGCCGCGCAGATGTGGGACGGTCCGGATGTCGATGCGCTGACCGGCTGGCAGGACGATGCCGAGATGGGCCGCCTGATCAAGCTCCTGGTCAGCCGGGCCTACCCGATGGAAAAGGCGAGCGAGAGCCTGGAGCGCTGGCTCAAGGCGCAGCCGGAGCCTGAGCGGGACGAGAGGCTGAAACTGCTCTTCGCCGGCGTCCTGAAGACGATCAATGACGAACGGGCCCTGATCATGGCGGGGATCGAGCGGTTCCAGCGCCGTCAGCGGGAACTCTCCGCCAGGATCCAGGAGCAGGGCGCAGCGCTCGGCGCATTGCGTGAGACATCCGCATCGGACGAGAAGGCGAGGGCCGCGCTCGGCGCGGCGGAGGACCGCTACAAATGGGATGCGCGGTTCTTCGCCGAACGGCAGGACGCGATCCCCTATGCCTGCGAGATTCCCGTCCAGATCGAACAGCGCGCCTTCGATCTGGCGCGCGCGATCCGGGGGCTGATGAAGGATTGAGCGCTCAGGGCTCGGGTGCGACGTCCGCGAGGGGAAGCAACGCATCGCTCCAGCCATCGGTGCCTTCGGGGAACCAGGCGACGTTCTGGTATCCCCAGGAGACGGCGCGCTTGGCCGCGTTCCAGGACATCCAGCACTGCCTCTGGCAGAAGAAGACCAGCAACCTTGTCCGGTCGCGGCCGGTCAGTGTCTCGAGCCGCGCCTGAAAGCCGCGCTGCAGGGGCTCCGGGACGATGCCGTAGCCGAGATTGGCGAGCCAGGCCGCGTCCGGAATGCTCCGATGCGGCGGCTCGCGCCAGACGATGTTGGCCGGCAGGTTCGCCGGCTTCATCGGGCGTGGCAAAACGTCGATGAAGATCGCCGAGCGCTCGCGCCAGAGCCTTTCCGCGATCTCGACGTCGATGACGCGAGCGCCTCGCAATGTCGCGGGGACCGGGCCGCGATAGAGGTCGGTGCGATATTCCGCCGGCTCCTCGGGCGTTTCCTGCGCAACGCCGCGGGCTGGAAGGCCGGTGGCGAGGCAGAGCATCAGCACGGCGAGGCCGCGCCGCATGCTCAGCGCCGCGGCGCGGTAATCGGCACGCCGTCCTCGTCCAGAAGCGGTACGCCGAAATCGAGCAGGATCGCGTCGATATCGCCTTGCCGCTTGGCGATGACGTCGTTCAGCCGATGCTTCCAGTCGTTTTCCTGGTTGCGGATGCCGAAGGTGATCCGATATGCCATGCGCGGGCCGGTCGTCTCCTTCAGCAGCGGCGTCACCGTGAGGGCTTCCCCGCCGCGACTGGCGAAGTAGCCGCCGATCGGACCCCAGAGGATGCCCGCATCGATCTCGCCGGAGCGGATATCGGCGATCATCTGCTCGGCCGGGGATTCGAAGCGTCGGTCCACCATCAGCCGGTAGGGTCTGGCCTGCTCCATCAGGCCGAGCCGCGCCACGATATCGGCCGGCGGCGTGCCAGCGACAATGCCGATGCGCTTCGGCTTCAGACGCTCGTCGGCGAGCGTGCCGACGCCATCGAGCCCCTGTCCCTTGCGATGCACGAGCACATAGGCCGAGCGGTAATAATGGTTGCTGTTCAGGACGAGCTCGTCGCCCTGCGCGTAGCCGATGATCAGGTCGCAGCGCTTGGCGAACAGCGTCTGCCGCACGAAGCCGGTCGCCTGCGGGAACCAGGTGTATTCGAGCGGGAGCTTCAGCTCTTCGGCGACGAGTTCGGCGATCCTGTTCTCAAAGCCCTGCTGCTGCTGGTTGGAGAAGGGCAGGTTGGCCGGGTCGCTGCAGACCCGCAGCACCTCGCGGTTGACGAGATCGGCGCGGCCGGATTCGGCGGCCTCGCCGGCGGTGGCCACGGTCATGAGGAAGCAGGCCAGCAGGGCGGCGGAGCAACGCCGACTCACCGGCTCCACCTTACGAACCCATGCAGGTCTTTTCATTGCGGATCGCCGTCTCGGGCTTCTCGCCGCTACGCTGCGGGCGCGAGCCGCGGGGCAGGGCGCCGTCGGCGCGTGCCTTGAGATAGACGTAGATGTCGTCGGCATAGCACATGACGTTCACGTTATCGCCGAGCGCCGGCATCACGCTGGTCTTGTCGGGGCGGTTGACTGTGCGTCCGCTCGCCACGACCTGCATGAACTCGGGATACTTCATGGTCTTGAGGGATTCGATGAGGCCCGGCGCATAGGTCGAGCCCTCGCCCTCCGGCCCGTGGCAGACATGGCA
The DNA here is from genome assembly GCF_001429395.1 of Allobosea sp. Root381. GTDB lineage: Bacteria > Pseudomonadota > Alphaproteobacteria > Rhizobiales > Beijerinckiaceae > Allobosea. The sequence goes on along the minus strand of NZ_LMJT01000005.1, from coordinate 143,173 downwards.
TTCGGAGTGATAGCGGCGGAAACCGGAATAGGTGTACCAGTCGACCTTGCCGTCAGCCGCGATGTTGTAGGTGGGGAAACCCTCCGCATCGAGCCATTTGCCGTCTTCCTCGCTCTTGGCTGCGCTGTTCGTGGACGGCGCGTCCTTTGCCGGCTTGTCCTGGGAGGAGCCGCCCGTCGCTGAGAGGAGTGCTGCCGCCACCGTGAAGCCCGCGCATGCGAGGCCGATACCGAGGTGTCTCACTGTCTGCCTCTCCGGTCCTGGCGCCGCACGTCTCAGCAAGCCGCTCTCTCGGAATAGGTTGGGGGCCTGCCCAGCCTTGCGGCCGGACAGGCCCTCGCGGGGTCGTCACGGCAATGAGAACACCGTCATGACGCCACCAAGCGCCGTGTAGTCGCGCAGGCTGGCATAGCCTCCAACGGCACCGAGGCCGTCGGTCGGGTTGGTCAGGCCGGCCGCGAGGCCGATGCCGGCCCAGCCGCCGATGCCGGACAGCACCGCGACATACTGCTTGCCCTTATGGGTATATGTCATGACGTTGCCGATGATGCCGGACGGGGTCTTGAACCGGAACAACTCCTTGCCGTCCTTCTCGTCGACCGCCTTGATGTAGCCTTCCAGCGTGCCGTAGAAGACGACGCCGCCGGCGGTCGCGAGCGCACCCGACCAGACCGAGAACGGCTCCTGCAGCGACCAGACGATCTTGCCCTGGCCGGCATCCCAGGCGATGAAATTGCCCAGCCCGCCATGGCTGCCAGGCGCCGGGAACATCGACAGCGTCGCGCCGACATAGGGCTGGCCGGCGGTGTAGGAAACGCGGAACGGCTCGTAGTCCATGCAGACATGGTTTGTCGGCACGTAGAACAGGCCGGTGCGCGGCGAGAAGGCGGCCGGCTGTTGGTCCTTGGTGCCGAGGGCTGCCGGGCAGACCCCCTTGGTGTTCTTGTCCTCGCCGTTCTGGAAGGTCGACATCGCGGCCACGACCTGCGGACGGCCATATTGCGGGCTGTTCTTGTCCATCACGACGCCGGTCGTCCAGTTGACCTTCGGGTCGAATTTCTGGGCGACGAGCAGTTCCCCGGTGACGCGGTCGAGCGTGTAGCCGAGGCCGTTGCGGTCGAAATGCACCAGCGCCTTGCGGGTCTGGCCACCGACGGGGATGTCCGCGAGGATCATCTCGTTGACGCCGTCATAGTCCCACTCGTCGAAGGGCGTCATCTGGTAGGCCCATTTCGCCATGCCGGTGTCGGCATCGCGGGCGAAGATCGCCATGGTCCATTTCTGGTCGATCGGCTTGCCATCGGCGCCGGCGCGCTGGACCGGGTTCCAGGTCGAGGGGTTGGCGGTGCCGTAGAAGAACAGGTTGGTGTCCGGATCATAGGAATACCAGCCCCAGCTCGAGCCGCCGCCGATCTTCCACTGGTCGCCGGTCCAGGTCTTGAGCGAGGAATCCTTGCCGACCGGCTTGCCGAGCGAGGTCGTCTTCTCGGGGTCGATCAGCATCTCGGCGTCCGGCCCTGTCGAATAGGCGCGCCAGAGCTGCTTGCCGGTCTTGAGGTCATAGGCCGTGACATGGCCGCGAACGCCGAATTCGGCGCCGGAAATGCCTACGATCAGCTTGTCCTTCACCGGTAGGACGGTCGCGGTGTTGGTCTCGCCTTTCTTGGGATCGCCGTTGACCGCCTTCCAGATTTCCTTGCCGGTCTTGGCGTCCAGCGCGACGACGGTGGTGTCGGCCTGATGCAGGAAGATCATGTTCTCGGCATAGGCGACGCCGCGATTGACGGTGTCGCAGCACATCACCGGAATGACCGAGGGATCCTGCTTCGGCTCGTATTTCCAGATGATCTTGCCGTCCTGGTCGAGGTCGAGCGCATAGACGATGTTGGGGAACGGCGTGTGGACATACATCATGTTGCCGATCACCAGCGGCCCGCCTTCATGGCCGCGCAGCACGCCGGTCGAGAATGTCCAGGCGACCTTCAGATTCTTGACGTTGTCGCGGTTGATCTGATCGAGCTTCGAATAACGCGTATTTGCGTAATCGCCGGTCTGGATCGCCCATTGGTTAGGATCAGATGTCTGCTTTGTTACATCTGGATTTGCCAATGCTTGACCTGAGAAGGCGACACCTGTCAACAAAACTGCCGATTGGATGATCTTGCGCATGGCATTTCCTCCTGGCGATCTTTTGATTGTCGGCGGCTCCATCCTGCATCACGGCATAGCGAGTTAAGGCATCGTGGCGAGTCACGGCATCACGCGCCGAGACCTCGAGGCACCCGACGTTGGCCCAAACTACGACCTCACCAGCGTCCGATGACGCCGGCCGTAGTGACCATCTCGACTGAGAGTTAGCTTTAGGCTGTTTCCTTGCATCAGACAAGATGTTGGGAAATCATCGTCTCTCAAGTTTGCCGGAGGTGCCTCAGAATCCGGATCGAATAGGCGGTATCGGTAACGATTACTGACCAATGTGAGTGAAGTCGTAATCTGGTCTGGGACGGATATTTCACTCCGTCCGATTAATATCTCCGACTTGAGCAAGGCGACCGATGCGAATTGCTGCGATCAGTTTTCCGGCGACGCGAAGGGCGATGGTCGATCCCGGCCCGCAATTGCGTCCGGCGGTCGGCGCTAAGCTGCGCCGTCCTGTCGCGAGACTTGGGCGGCCGCCGCATTGGACCAGACGGCAGGCTTTGTCAGGCACGCTGCACTGGCTTGCACTGGCGGCCAGCGCCGGGTTCGCCGTGCGGGCCGGCGCACAGGACGGCCCGCCGGTCGTTCCGCTGGAGGTGACGGAGATCGCATCAGGCGTCTTCGTCCATCAGGGCGCCTATGCGCTGTTTGCACCGTCGAACCGGGGTGACGTCGCCAATCTCTCCTTTGTCGTCGGCCGGGATGCCGTGGCTGTGATCGACACCGGCGGCAGTTTCGCCGTCGGGCAGGCACTCCGCGCCGCGATCAGGGCCGTCACCGACAAGCCGATCCGTCATGTGATCAACACCCATATGCATCCCGACCATCTCTTCGGGAACGCAGCCTTCGCCGAGGACAGGCCGGACTTCATCGGCCATCACAAGCTCGCCCAGGCGCTGGCGGCGCGGGCCGATCGCTACCTTGCCGTCAATGCGCAGCTGCTCGGCTCAGAAGCCTTCGCCGGCACCCGCCTCATCGCACCGACCCGGGCGGTGCATGACCGAGCGGTGATCGATCTGGGCGGACGCGAGCTCATCCTCGAGGCGCAGCCGACGGCCCATACCGACAACGACCTCACCGTTCATGATACAGCGACGGGAACGCTCTTTCTGGGCGATTTGCTGTTCATGCGGCACATTCCAGCCCTCGATGGCTCCATTCGGGGCTGGCTCGCCCTGATCGATCGTCTCGAGCGAGTCGATGCAAAGCGCGTCGTGCCCGGCCATGGGCCGCCCATCGCCGCCTGGCCCGAACCAATGCAGCCCCAGAAGCGTTATCTCGAAACGATCTCCGCCGAAGTGCGGCGCATGATCAAGGAGGGGCGGTCGATTGCGGAGGCCGCCACCACCGTCGGATTGTCCGAGAAGGACGCCTGGCTCCTGTTCGACGCCTTCAACGCCCGCAATGTGACGGCCGCCTTCGCCGAGCTGGAATGGGAATGATCGCCGCGTCGGGCGGCGCGATCCGGAGGATCGTCATGACCGAACGCCTCTCACGCCGCAGCGTCCTCGGCTTTGTCGGCGCTGCTCTCAGCTCCCTCCCGATCACGCAGGCTCTCGCCGAGGACGATCCCTGGCTCGGCCTGCATCAGGACGTGTTCGGCAACCGCCCGATCGCCGAGGAGGACGGGCTGGTGACGCTGGAGGCGCCGGTCCGTGCCGAGGATGCGGCGCTGGTCCCGCTCACCGTCCGGGTCTCCGGCGGGGACGCGTCGAGGCCGCGATCCCTGACCCTGCTGATCGACCGGAATCCGGCTCCGGTCGTCGCCACCTTCAGCTTCGGCGAAGGGGCCGGCGAGGTCGTGCTGGCGACGCGCGTCCGGGTCGATGCCTACTCCAATGTGCGGGCGGTGGTCGAGACGCAGGCCGGCTCGCTCCACATGGCGACGAGATACGTCAAGGCGTCGGGCGGCTGCTCGGCCCCCGCGCTGAAGGACAGTGAGCTTGCCGAGGCCGAGCTCGGCAAGATGCGGCTGCGGCAGTTCGCGGCCGCGCCCGGCTCGACCTCGCGCGAGGCACAGTTGATGATCCGGCATCCGAACCATTCCGGGCTGCAGATGAACCAGCTGACCGGATATTACATCCCGGCGAAGTTCATCACCGATCTCGAAGTCAGGCGCGGCGCAGCGCTGGTGTTCCGGATGGAAGGCGGCATCTCGCTGAGTGCGGACCCCAATATCCGCTTCACCTTCCGGCCGGCGGGCGCGGACGAGGTTCTCACCGCGGTGGCGAAGGATACGGATGGCCGCGTCCTTCGCGGCAGCTGGCCCGTCAAGAGTGGAGACGACAGCTGAGCACGGCATCGCATATCCGCGCCAGGCGCTTCGGCAAGGCGACCGCCATCGTCGCCGCCGGGCTAATCTGGGCCTGCGCGCCGGGCTTCGCCGAAGCCAAGCTCAACGCCCGCGACATCGCGCGGCGACTTTTTCAGCTGGCGCCGGGCGCGCGCGTCGATCTCGGCGGTCAGGATCTACGGCAGCTCGACCTGAGCGGCCTCGATTTTCGGCGTGCGCGGATGGCGGGCAGCGATCTCTTCGGTACCGATCTCGGGCGCTCCGATCTCTCCGGGGCCGATCTGCATGGCGCCCGGCTCGACCGGGCGGTGATCATCGGTGCCGATTTCAGCGGGGCCGACCTCTCCGGCGCGACCCTGCTGCTGCCGACGGCGGTTTCCAGCCTGTCCTATGATACGAGCGAGGCGCCGCGATTCCGCAACGCCAACCTTACGCGCGCCAGGATCGTCGCGCATCTGAGCGGCGCCGATTTCAGCGGCGCAGACCTGACCGCGGCGGTCTTCAACCATGCGGATATGCGCGGAACGCTGATGACGGCGCTGCGCACCGAGCTCTTCGGCTGCGATCTGACCCGGGCCATCCTGCGCAGCACCGATCTGACCGGCATCGTGCTGCGCTTCGCGAAGATGCGCCAGGCCGATCTCACCGGCGCGGTGCTCGTCAATGTCGACCTGTCCAAGGCCGATCTCACCGGCGCCGACCTGACGGGAGCCGATATCGCCGGCGTCGATTTCGACGGGGCGATCCTGATCGGCACCAGGGGGCTGGAGACCGCCAAGGGGCTCGCTCTGGCGCGCAATCTCGACAAGGCGGTAAGATGAGCTCTCGAATGCATTGCGGGGCAAACGCCCGTGTTGTTGCTCGATCGCTCTGTGCGCCCCGTGGTGATTGCCGTCGCGGCGGCGCTGCTGATGCAGGCCGGCGCCCGAGGTGGCGGCGTCCAGCCGCTGCGCCGTGTCGATACCGCTCTCATCCTGGCGGTCGATGTCTCGAATTCCGTCGATGCACGCCGCTATCGGCTGCAGGTCGAGGGTATCGCCGGCGCGCTCGAGGACCCGTCCGTGCAGGCGGCGCTTCTCGGTGGGGCACATGGTTCGATCGCGATCAGCATCGTCCTCTGGGCTGACAGGCCGCATCTCTTGGTGCCTTGGGTCAGGATCGCCAGCGCCGCCGATGCGGTTGCGCTCGCAACCCGGCTGCGGGGCCTGGTGCGCCAGGGCGGGGAGTTCACCTGCGTTGCGCAGATGATGCGTTTCGTCGCCGACAAGATCACGCCGCAGATACCTGTTCAGGCCACGCGAGTCATCCTGGACGTCTCAGGCGACGGGCGGGACAACTGCAACCCCGTACCAGCCTCGCCGTCGACTCGCGACGAGCTCGTCGCGATCGGCCTGACGATCAACGGGCTGCCCATCCTTGAAGGCGACCAGGCGGCGACGCTGGCCGGCTGGTATCGCGAAAACGTCATCGGAGGGCCGGGCTCCTTCATCCTGCCGGCAGAGGGCTTCAAGGATTTCGGCCGTGCCTTCCGGCAGAAATTCATGACCGAAGTCAGCGTTTTTCCTCGTGCTCCGGGCGGTTCCGCCGTTGCAGGAGTACCCGGTTTTACGCGGTGACGCGGGCTGGCCAGCGAGGCTTCGTGGAACAGCAAGGCGTTCGGCGTCGTTTACATGGGGTGGCCTGCAGGTGTAGGCTCATAACGCTTCCGCCAGGAAACCTGGCCACGATCTGGAGATACCGATCATGCGCAAGTGGAAGAAACCCGCGATCATCGAAGTGGCGGTTGGCTGCGAGGTAACGTCGTACTCGCCTGCTCAGCTCTGAGGCTGCTGTCTGAAAGAACTGGTCACTGCTTGCGACGAGAATGAGTCCTCGTCGCGGGCGGTGATCTGATGCCGGTGCCATCGGTACGCCGCTGCGAACCAGTTTGAGCTCATCGATTTGCTGGCCGCAAGCGTGGCGACGCTTGGTTGTGGCCTGCAAGTGCGTGCTTGGCGGTGTCGGGCGATCGCCTCGAACCGTGCGGCTGTCGACCCCGCGCCATCGGCTCGATCAACTTCGCGAGAGGCCCGCTGCATGGATGTCGAGATAGGGAGCGCCGACGTCGCGGCTATTGTGCCAAGCTTGCCCCGCGGTGTCCGCCTGCGCTTCGACGAAAGCCGCGGGCAATGGTTCCTTCTTGGCCCGGAGCGCGTGTTCGAGCCCGACGAAATCGCCGTCGAGATCCTGCAGCGCATTGATGGCGCGCGCAGCATCGAGGCTATCGCGAAGGAACTGGCGGCGACGTTCGAGGCCGATGCAGGCGAGATCACCGCCGATGTCGCAGCCTTCCTGCGCGGGCTTGCCGATCAGAGGATGGTCGATCTGTGAGCGATGTCGAGACGCTGGTGCGAGGCATGCCGGAACAGGTCCAGCCTGCGCCGCCAATGGGCGTGCTCGCGGAGTTGACGCATCGCTGCCCGCTGCGCTGCCCCTATTGTTCCAACCCGCTCGAACTCGACAAGCGTTCGAGCGAACTGTCGACCGAGGAATGGAAGCGCCTGATCGACGAGGCAGCCGCACTCGGCGTGCTGCACATCTATTTCTCCGGCGGCGAGCCGATGCTGCGACACGACATCGCCGAGCTGGTCGCGCATGCGAACGGTGCCGGGCTTTACACCAATATGATCACCTCGGGCGTCGGCTTCCAGCCGACCATGCTGGAGGCGGTCGCTGAGGCCGGGCTCGACCATATCCAGCTCTCGCTGCAGGGCGTCGATGCGCAGACATGCGATCGCGTTGCGGGCTATGCGGGCGCGTCCGAGCGCAAGCACGCGATCGCAGCCGAGATCGCCCGGTTGGGATTGCGCCTCACCGTCAACGCGGTCGTGCACCGCGAGAACGTGCACCAGATTCCCGATTTCGTCCGCCTGGCCGAGACCTGGGGAGCGGCGCGCGTCGAGATCGCGCATGTCCAGTATTACGGCTGGGGCTTGGTCAATCGCGCCATGCTGATGCCGAGCCGCGCGCAGGTCGACGCCGCGATGGCCGATGTCGAGGAGGCGAGAGGCCGCACCGCGGGGCGCCTCGTCATCGACTGCGTGCTGCCCGACTATTACGCCCGCTATCCGAAAGCCTGCATGGGCGGCTGGGGCTCGCGCCTGATGAACGTGACGCCGTCGGGACGCGCCTTGCCCTGCCACGCGGCCGAGACGATTCCGGGGCTCGCATTCGACAATGTGCGCGAGGTGAGTCTGGCGGAGATCTGGTACCGTGGCGCCGCCTTCAACGCCTTCCGCGGCACGGACTGGATGCAGGAGCCGTGCCGGAGCTGCGCGCGCAAGGAACTCGATTTCGGCGGCTGCCGGTGCCAGGCCATGGCGCTTGCCGACGACGCCGCGGCCACCGACCCAGCCTGCTCTCTGTCGCCGCTGCACCGGCAGGTCGTTGCGCTGGCGGAAACCGACGCAGCCTCCGGCCGCAGCGAATTCATCTATCGGTCCTATCGGGGCGTGTGAGCGGTTGCCGCGGGGTACCCGCTGGTCAGATGTCCTTTTCGTCGGCCCGGCTGCAGCGCCAGCGGACGACCCGCCAGCCGGGATGCTCGCTGCTCCACCGCGCGACGTAGGGGACTGCGCTCATCGGGCATTGGCGCGGCGAGGCTTCGATCAACTGTGAAATGCGCTCGTCTCGGCAGGCCGAAGGGTCGCCGACGAGGCAGACGGAAATGACGATCGCGAGCATCCATGGTTCCTTCTTGATGGGCTTCGCAGGCATCGACGGTAAAGCATCGGCCCGAAAAGTGGCACGCGATTCTCGGAAAAAACCGATGCAAGATCAAAGCGTCGATCAGAAGCAACGCCGAGCCTGAGCTATGGTTCGGCAGTGTTGGAAAGCGCACGCAGACGGCGGTCACGACCCCGGCGATCGTTGTGGCGAGATCGGCGGAACGGCGCTGTCCTCGCCATCGGCTGTTGGTGTTGTCGTGGCACCGCCTTCGTCGAGGAGCGGGGCGAGGCCGAGCCTGGCATTCGCAAGGTCGCCCGGTCTTGGAATGGCGGAAGGCGGCATGCCGTAGCGCTTCTTGAAGAGATGCGTGAAATGCGACGAGCTGCTGAAGCCCCAGAAGAAGGCGATGTCGGTGAGGGTTCGTCCCGATCTCGGACGCGCTTCCAGCTCGTGCAGGCATTTCTCGAGCCGCTTCTGCCAGATATAGCCGCTGATCGTGGTGCCCTCTTCGGCAAAGGCCATGTGGAGATAGCGCTTGGTGCGGTCGAGCGCGACCGCGAGTTGCTCGACGCTGAGTTCAGGCTCGTTCAGATGCTCTGCGATATAGCTCTTGATCCGGCCTGCGAGCGCCGCGCGAGGCGAGCGCTGGAGATCGAATGGCGAGAGGAAGGGGAGCAGCACCAGGTCGAGCAAGGCCTCGGCCACCTGCATCTCGCAGCTGGGCGCCAGCGCCGGAGCCTGGTTGAAGACGGAGATGAAGACCTCATGGGCCAGGCGGCCGGCGCCGTCGCGGGCCGAAACCTGCTGCGCCCGGAACCGCTCCACCGACAGGCCGCGCTGTTCCAGCAGATGCTTCGGTATGATGACGACGTCATGTTTCGTCAGCGCAGAGCTCGAGATCACATGGGCTCGGGAAACGTCATAGGCCAGGCAATCGCCGGGCGCGATGACCAGGCGCCGGCCATCCTGCTCGAACAGGGAGGTGCCGCAGGTCTGGAAGAGCACCTTGATGATCGCTTGGCCGCAGGGTTCGCCCGGCGTGGCACGATGCGCGATCCGGTGCCGGCTGACCTCGATCTGGCAAAGTCGCAGCTGCCAGATCGTGGCGTAGTCGATATGGCCGTCGATGGTCGAGCCGCCGAAGGTATCCGCATGCAGCCGGCCGCACAGCGTACCCAGCGCCTGACCCCAGTAATGGGGTCGCAGCGGAGCCGGCGTCATCGCGGTGCTGAGGGACATGATCGACTTGGTCATGGTCGCGCACATGCAGGGCCTCGACGGCGGGGACTATACAGCGACACCCCGGCGCAAGGAACGTCTCGAAGGTATCATGCGGGAGGCTGTTTCCCGGACAGGCAAGCGGCCCTTCCCTGTGGAGCAAGCGTGGGCGGGAGAAAGGGGCAACACTGCACGCCGAGCCTGCGCCATCGGCGCATGCAGAGGGCACCGGATGCCCTGCGCAAGGTCCTGATCAGGTGGCGCGGGTGATCATGCCGGCCAAAGGGAGGGACGATCCATGTCGCAGACCGTAGCCATCCATCCGTCCATCGACCGCGGCATTCCGCCGGCTTCCGCCGGCTTCGCGGGGGGGACGCTCGTCTGCAAATGTACGGACCGCCCCGTGAAGGTGAGGGTCGCCTCCCAGACGGCGCATAATCACGCCTGCGGCTGCACGAAATGCTGGAAGCCGAATGGCGCGCTGTTCGCGATGGTGGCGGTGGCCCCCCGCGACAAGGTGACGGTCACCGAGAATGCGGACAAGTTGAAGATCGTCGACGAGTCCGCGACGATCCAGCGCCATGCCTGCACGGGCTGCGGTGTCCATATGTACGGGCGGATCGAGAAGACCGGCCATCCGTTTCACGGCCTCGATTTCGTCCATACCGAGCTGTCGCCGGAAACCGGCTGGTCACCGCCGGAGTTTGCCGCTTTCGTCTCCTCGATCATCGAATCGGGTGCAGATCCGAACAATCAGAGCAATGTCCGCGCGCGCCTGCGGGAGCTGCATCTCGAGCCTTATGACTGCTTGTCGCCGCCGCTGATGGACTACATCGCGACCCATATCGCCAAGGCGTCCGGCGTCCTGAAGTCTTGATCCCGACCGTCCGGAGGGACCGGCCATGAAAACCCGCGCCGCCGTCGCCTGGGAAGCCGGCAAGCCCCTCACCATCGAGACCGTCGAGATCGGCGGGCCGAAGGCCGGCGAGGTGCTGGTCGAGGTGATGGCGACCGGCATCTGCCACACCGACGCCTATACGCTCTCGGGGCTGGATTCCGAGGGCAAGTTCCCGGCGATCCTCGGCCATGAGGGCGCCGGCATCGTGCGCGAGGTCGGCGTCGGCGTGACGACGCTGAAGCCCGGCGACCACGTCATCCCTCTCTACACGCCGGAATGCCGCAACTGTAAGTCCTGCCTGTCGCGCCGGACCAATCTCTGCACTGCGATCCGCGCCACCCAGGGGCAAGGCCTCATGCCCGATGGGACAAGCCGCTTCTCCTGCGACGGCGGCGAGGTGTTCCACTACATGGGCTGCTCGACCTTCGCGAACTTCACGGTCCTGCCCGAGATCGCGCTGGCCAAGGTCCGCGAGGACGCGCCCTTCGACAAGATCTGCTATATCGGCTGCGGCGTCACCACCGGCATCGGCGCGGTGATCGCGCTGGCCAAGGTCCGCGAGGACGCGCCCTTCGACAAGATCTGCTATATCGGCTGCGGCGTCACCACCGGCATCGGCGCGGTGATCTACACGGCAAAGGTCTGGCCCGGCGCCAATGTCGTGGTGTTCGGGCTCGGCGGCATCGGCCTCAACGTCATCCAGGGCGCCCGCATGGTCGGGGCCGACAAGATCATCGGCGTCGACATCAATCCGGCCAAGGTCGCGATGGCCAAAAAATTCGGCATGACCGACTTCGTCAACCCGAAGGAGGTCGGCAACGACAAGGTCGTGCAGGCGATCGTCGACCTGACCGGCGGCGGCGCCGACTTCTCCTTCGACGCCACCGGCAACACCGATGTGATGCGCCAGGCGCTGGAGTGCTGCCATCGCGGCTGGGGCGAGTCGATCATCATCGGCGTGGCCGAGGCCGGCAAGGAGATCGCGACAAGGCCGTTCCAGCTTGTCACCGGCCGCGTCTGGAAGGGCACCGCCTTCGGCGGCGCGCGCGGGCGCACCGACGTGCCGAAGATCGTCGACTGGTACATGGAGGGCAAGATCAACATCGACGACCTGATCACCCACAAGCTCAGCCTCGACGAGATCAACACCGGCTTCGACCTCATGCATGAGGGCAAGTCGATCCGGAGCGTCGTGGTTTACTGAGTGCGCGTCATGCTCGGGCGCCGAGAAGCGGCGACCCGACAGTCTCATGACGAGAAGCGCCCAAGAAGCGGCGCTGGTTTCTGTCATGGTCGGGTCGAGCCCGAGCATGACGGGGCATCCGGGCTCGAGCCGGACTTCTCAGAATCAGAAGCAGCGCAGCTCGCCCTCGATCTGGGCCCGTTTCAGGCGAGCTACCTTTTCGCGCATCAAGGGCATGGAGAGGAACATCGAGGCGTTCTCGCCACCGCGCTGGCGCACGGACATGATCGTCTCCGCCTCCTCGTAATCCCTGTAGGGCAGGACGTTGGCGATCGCGTCGATCGAGCAGGAACAGCGCTCCAGAGCGAGGCGTGTCTGCCCGTTCGCGGCCATGCAGCCGAAAATATAGTCGGCGCGCGCGACGGTCGGATAGTCGTTGGTCGGCACTTCGACCGCGCCGGCGTGCTGGGCTCCGACCCAGCTCGCCAAAAGCATCCCGGCGCCGAGAAGGACCTTGAGCCTACAGGGTCGCCCATCTCCCATGAGAAGCTTCATCATGGCTTTGCGCCTGCCGATTTCAGGGCGATGCTTTCCTCGAGCTTCGGGGCGTCGGGCAGTGTGCTGACGAAGCTCGATTTCATCTCAAGCAGCATGCCGGGCGCGGCCTCGGCCACGAGGAATGCGAATTCCGAATCCTCATAGCCGAGCAGGCGCCCGGCTTCGGCGCCGTCGGCGAAGGGCCTGACGACGATGCGCGTTGCCTCCAGCGTCCTGCCTGCAAACTCCGCCGTGGCGGCCGTGCTCGTCGCCTGGTCGCGCAGGGCGGCGCGCAGGCGAGCCTTGAGGTAATGCGCCTTTCCGCCGGTGAGGCGCGCCAGATTGGCGACCGCCCGATCGAGGAAGATCACCAGAACGGGATTGCCGGTCAGGCCGGCGAGCCCATCGACCGCGCGCGCCCGTTCACCGGAAAAGATGCGCAGGCTGACGTCTCGGCTGCCGTCCGGCGCAGCGGTTCCGAGCGTCAGCGTAATGTCGTCGCTGAACGGCTCGCCGAGGCGGGCTGTGTCGGAGGACTTGCGGTCTAGGCGGTAGATCAGCTCGGCGCCTGCAGGCAGGCCGGCGAGATGAGGGCGCATGAACAGGATGTCGGCAGGTGCATCCTGCGCATGCGCGGACATCATCGTGACCGCGCAGAGCGCGAAGGCGAAAGCTGTTCGGCGCACGGCGCATCTCCCCGTCAGGATAGCAGGCAGAGCAGCAGCAGGACGAGACGATAGAACGCGCAGTCGATGGCGGCAACGGGCCGGCTGTCCCCTCACCTTGCCTTGCGGCAGGACGATTCACCCACCCGGCAGGAAGGCGCCCGGCGGCACATTGCCGGGCTCGACATAGGCGTGGTGGAGGGCGTCCAGCATGGCCCAGAGCACGTCGCATTTGAATTCGAGCGCGGCGAGGACCGCCTGCTGCTCGGCGGGCGTCCGGGCATGGGCGGTGACATAGGCGAGCGCGGTCTCGACATCGCGCCGTGCCTGCTCCGGGCGTGCGGTGAAATAGCTCAGGCTTTCGGTGCTGACGAAATCATAATGCGCCAGCATGCCTTCGACCCGATGCTGTATGATCTGCGGCGAGAACAGCTCGGTCAGGGATGACGCGACTGCCTCGAGCAAAGGGCGCTCTCGCACGAAATTGACATAGGCGTCGACGGCGAAGCGTGTCGCCGGCAGCACGCCGCGATGGGCCTGCACGTCAGCCCGCACCAGGCCCAGGCTCTCGCAGAGCCGCAGCCAGCGTTCGATTCCGCCCTCGCCATCCTCGTTGCCGTCATGGTCGACGAGGCGCTGGCGCCAGGCCCGCCGGAGCGCGGGATCGCCGGCCCGTGCGATCAGGAAGGCGTCCTTCACCGGGATATGGGCCTGATAGGTGAAGCGGTTGAGGGCCCAGGCCTGAACCTCTCCCTTGGTGCACCGGCCCGAATGCAGCCGGGCGTGAAAGGGGTGCTTGTCGTGATAGCGCTGCTCTCCGATCCGACGCAGGCGCTGCTCCAGTTCCTCCGGCGATAGCAAAGCAGTCAAGATCTCACCTCCCTGCCGTCATGGGCCACCGCGACGCCGGTAGCCTTCCAGCATGAAACGCTGTGGCCAAGCGTCGATCAGTGCCAACAGGGCTTACAACGCCGCGCATAGTTGTTTCGCAAGGCGGGCTGCCCGGCAAGCCCCGAGGCGGCGCAGCGGGATTCCTGTGCTCGGTGGCCGGCCCGCGGCGGTGTCGTCTACGGCTGTTCTGACGCCCGTGCGGGCGGTGCTTCGGCGCGGCTGAGCTTTCCGGCATAGATCGCCACCTGCCAGACGAAGGTCGCGAAATATCCGGCCGCAAGCAGGATCACCGTGACGTCGCACCAGGTCATCGCCAGGCCGCGGACAACGAACAGCGGCGCGCCGAAGATGAAGATCATCGTGTTCATCGTGATGATCAGCAGCCTCATCTCGGTCGGCCCCGACCCGGCCAGCGCGACATGGAATTCGCCGGACACGCAGGCGCGCACCAGTGAATAGACGGAGAGCGCGTGATAGCCCGCCAGCGCGAGCAGCGCGAAATCCATGCGGACATAGACCGACAGACCGATCCCGAGCGCGATCAGCAGATTGCCGATGACATCGACCGACTGGTCGAGGAAAAAGCCGTAGCGCGGCCGCTCGATCTGCCGGAAGCGCGCCAGACTGCCGTCCAGCGAATCGCCGAGCCAGTGGAAGACCAGCCCCAGCGAGGCCAGCCAGAGAAAGGCCGGCGACCAGGGCGTCAGCGCATAGCCGAGAAGGGTCAGCGCGGCGCCGAAGATTCCGAAAGCCGTCAAGGCGTCCGGAGTGACCCGTGCCGGCATCCGCCTGACGAGCCAGGCCAAGGCCTTGCGCTCGACACCGCCGATGAGACTGTTATGGATGCGTATCAATGACGGCTACTGCTTCGGCGCGAATGTCGACGACACATATCACCGAGAGCGTTCATGGTTTCAAGCGCGGCAGCTGCCTTGAACATCGCGAGGCGGGCCTGCCCGGCGTCTCCGTCGTCTGTACGATGACGCTCGTCCCGCCGGGCGTATCCATCCAACCCTAGGATAGCGCCGTGCCTATCGCCTATGATGCGACGCGATTGTTTCTCGGTCCGCTGTCGCTGACGCCTCGCGGCATCGACCGGGTCGATCTGGCCTATATGCGCCATTTCTTCCAGGATTCCGACGAGGATTGCTGCGCGCTGCTTCCGACAGCCTGGGGCATCAGGTCCTTTCCGAGGGAGCGGGTTCTGCGCGGGCTCGCGCGGTTGGAGGAACTCTGGGCCGAGAACAGGCGCCCTGACGAGGACGAGGTCTGGGTCCGGCTGAAGCAGCGCCTGCAGGGTGAGGCAGGCGTGATGCACCGGCGGCGCGGCAACGCCTTCGCGCTCGCTGCGCGGATGACCTCGCTGCTCAAGGCCACCGGAATCGGCTTCGGCGACGATGTGGTGACCTCGCTGAAGCCCGGCACCGTCTACATCAATGTCGGTCAGATCGGGTTGGCCTTCCCCATTCTCCTGCGCTGGCTCGACCGGCGTCGCGATGTGCGGCCGCTCTTCATGCTGCATGACGTGATTCCGCTGGAAACCCCCGAATATGTGGCGGCGAGCGCGGTGAAAGGGCATGCCGCCATGGTCGACCAGACGGCACGCCGCGCGGCCGGGCTGATCGTGACGACCGGGACCGCGCAGACAGCTATCGAAGCGGAACTGACGCGGCGGGGTGCGCCGGCTCTGCCGACCCTGACATTGCCGTTGCCGATTCCCGCGATCTTCCGCGAGCCGGCCGATCCCGACCCGGCGCTTGCCGGAGTTCCTTATTTCGTGGTCTGCGGCGCCATCGAGCCGCGCAAGAACCACCTGTTGCTCCTGGAGGTCTGGAAACGCCTTCACCGCAGGCTTGGAGCCGCGACGCCGCATCTGGTGATCGCGGGCGCGATGGGTTGGCAGGGGCGCCATATCGCTGACAGGCTGCGACGCTCGGGAGAGCTCGCGCCCTATCTCCACCTCGTCAACGGCCTCTCGACTCCGGCTCTGAAGCGGTTGATCAGCGGGGCCAGCGCCCTGCTGATGCCGTCCTTCATCGAAGGGTTCGGCCTGCCCGTCGTCGAAGCCGCCGCAGTCGGTACTCCGGTCGTCGCCTCCGACATCCCCGCCCATCGCGAAGTTGCCCATCCGGCGACGGTCTTCGTCGATCCGATCGACGGCCCAGGCTGGGAAGCGGCCGTCCTGCGTCTCGCCGACGGTAGCGGCGCCCCTGGCCGCCTGTCGGCAGATTTTGCCACCTTCACCTGGGGCGAGTATTTCGCCACGCTCTCGACGTTTTGCCGGACGATCGAGGCTGGCAGTTGCCGCTCCTGAATGCCGATATTCCTTAAGCGTTTGGGGATGGCGAGAGAAAGCGCGACTTACCCAATTGTCATCAGCGGTGATTTTGAGTATCGGTCGATTCTGAGTGTATATGCCGTAATGTTCGCCCGATGGCGGCCTGGCGGTCGCAGTCGAACGGATCGCCAGGACACCCGCCTAACGTTATGCCCGGTTCGTCAGATGCAACGCTAGGCGATGTCGCGCTGATCGGCGCCGGATGCTTGCTTCCGGGAGCGGGCTCGCCAGCAGAGCTCTGGCAGCTGTTGCTTGCCGAGCGCAACGCGGTCTCGCAGCGCCCCCACGGGCGCTGGAATGTCGAGCGCTTCCTGAGGCCGGGTGAGCCCGCACCGGGCTATTCCTACACCTTCGCCGGCGGTTACATCGACGGTGCCTTCGCCTTCGACCCTGCGCCTTTCGGCATCTCCCCGCGCGAAGCGCAGCAGATGGACCCGCAGCAGCGGCTTCTGCTCTGCGCCACCTGGCGAGCCCTCGAGGATGCGGGCCTGCCGCCCTCGTCTCTCGCCGGCCGGGACGTCGGCGTCTATGTCGGCGCATCGGCCGCCGATTACCAGGGTGTGGGGGCGTTTGATCCGGCGGTGATCGGCAGCCACTTCATGACCGGCAACGCCCTGTCGATCCTGTCCAACAGGATCTCCTATGCCTTCGACTTGAGGGGCCCCAGCTTCACCGTCGACTCGGCCTGTTCATCCTCCTTCGTTGCGCTAGCCCAAGGGATGGCGGCCCTGCGCTCCGGCCAGGTCGAGATGGCCATCGTCGCCGGCGTCAACATGCTGCTTTCGCCGATGCCGTTCATCGGCTTCTCGCAGGCGCGCATGCTGTCGCCGACCGGGCTTTGCCGGCCGTTCTCGAGCGAGGCGGACGGCTATGTCCGCTCGGAAGGTGCGGTTGTCCTCGTTCTGCAGCGGCTGTCGGATGCCTGCGTGCCGGGCCGGCGCGTGCGCAGCGTCATCGTCGCTGCGGCGACGAATTCGGACGGTCGCACCAATGGCATCTCGCTGCCCTCGCAGCGGTCGCAGCAGCAGGTCATCGAGAACCTCTATGCGGACGCGCAGGTCGACCCCCGACGGCTGGCCTTCGTCGAGGCGCATGGCACCGGCACGAAGATCGGCGATCCCATCGAGGCGGCGGCGATCGGCGAAAGTCTGGGCCGCCGACGCTGCGCGACGCTGCCCGTCGGCTCGGTCAAATCCAATATCGGGCATCTGGAGGCGGCCTCCGGTCTGGCCGGGCTCCTGAAGGCGAGCCTGGCGCTCGAGCACGGCCTGGTGCCGCGCTCGCTGTTCGCGGAGAGCCGCAACGACGCGATCGACTTCGCGGGGCTGAACCTTGCGCCGGTCACGCGGGCGTTGCCCATCACAGCCCAGGAAGGCGCGGTCTTCGCGGGGGTCTGCAATTACGGTTTCGGGGGCACCAATGGTCATGCGATCCTGCGCTCCGCCTTTGCGGCGAAGATCATCTCCGCCCGGCCGCAGGCGAAGCGGGATGCCGAGGTCCTTCTGGTTTCCGCGAGCACGCAGGATGCGCTGAAGGCGCGCGCGCAGCAGATCGCGGAAGCCCTCTCCAAAGCGGAAGCGGCACGGATCGCGGGCGCGCTCGCTCATCAGCGCGAAGTGCTGCCGCACCGATTGGCGGTCCCGCTGGCGACGTCGGCCGAGGCCAGCCGCGAGGCGGCCGCGACTCTTCGGGCCTTCGGTGCCGGCTCGCTGCAGCAGGGCCGGGCCAGCGGCGCGACGGCACATGGCGCGGCACGGCGCGGCATTTTCGTCTTCAGCGGCAATGGCGGGCAATATCCGCAGATGGGCCAACTGGCCTACGGGTCCAGCGCGGCCTTCCGCCGCGAGATCGATGCGATCGACGCCGTCTATCGCCCGCTGGCCGGCTGGTCGCTCGCCGAGCGGATCCGGGACGGCGTCTCGGTGGAACAGCTCGAGCGGACTTCCGTCGCGCAGCCCCTGATCTTCGCCGTCCAGTCGGCTCTCTCTGCCATCCTGACCGGATACGGCGTCAGCCCCGTGGGCGTCATCGGGCACAGCGTCGGGGAGATCGCGGCCGCCGAATGCGCGGGCTTGATTACCAGGGTCGATGCGCTTCGCATCCTCCATGTCAGGAGCGAGCATCAGGAGGCCGTGCGCGGCATGGGGCGCATGCTGGTGCTGGCGGCGGATCCGGCTTCCGTCCAGGCGCTGATCGACGAGACGGGCGCATCCGACGTCGACCTGGCCGCCTATAACAGCGCGACCTCGATCACGGTTTCCGGCCCTGCCGACCAGATCGCCGCCATCGCCGACCGGGCGCGCAAGCGCCGGGTGGCCAGCGTGCCGCTGGGCATCGACTATCCGTTCCATTCCAGGGCGCTCGACGGCGTGGAAGACAGGATCGTCGCCAATCTTTCGGGCGTCGCGTCCCAGGCGGCTCAGGTGCCGTTTTATTCGACCGTCACCGGCCGGCTCCATAAGGGGAAAGGGCTCGATGCACGGTATTGGTGGAACAACATCCGCCACCCCGTCCGTTTCCTCGCCGCGATCGACGCGGCGCTGGCCGCGCATCCCGACGCAGCCTTCATCGAGCTGGCTCCGCGGGCTATCCTCCTCGGCGCTATTGCCGAGACGGCGAGAGCGCGCGATGCGCAGCCCGTCATGCTGCCGACCTTGGCGGCGAACGACCGGGCCGGAACCGATCCGGTCCGCGCAATCGCCGCACGGCTTGTGGCGAACGGGGTCGAGCACGATGTCGCCGCGATCTTCGGCGCACCACCCCGCGAACTCGTGCCGCTGCCGCCCTATCCCTTCCAGCCGGAGGACTATCACTTCGAGGCGACGTCCGAGGCTCTCAATGCCCATGGCCGCCTGATCGCGAGCGCGCCGCTTCATCCGTTGCTCGGGGTCCGCGTGTTGGACGGGGCCCCGGAGTGGCGCAATCTGCTCGACCCTGTCCTGGTACCTTATCTGAGCGATCACCGGGTCGATGGCGGTGTCGTCCTGCCTGCGGCGGCGCTGATCGAGATGGCTCTGGCCGCCGGGGCCGAGCTGACGGGCGCTGCTGTTCTGGAGCTCGGCGAGTTCGATATCCTCAGGGCGATGGCCTTCGCCGAGGACGAGACCCGTGAGGTCTCGACGCGCTATTCCGACCATTCCGGCAGCATCGAGATCTGGAGCCGGCGGCGCTTTGCCGGTGACGACTGGCTGCTGCATGCCCGCGGCTTCCTGCGCGGGCTGCCCGCCTCGGCGCTGGCATTGCAGCCAGAGATTCCCAGGGTCGCCGAGCCGATCCTGAGCGAAGCTCCCGAAATCTATGGGGCGGCCGAGCGGGCGGGCCTGGATTACGGTCCGCTTTTCCGGCTCGTCACCTCCACAAGGCGCGACGAGACCGTGGGCGAGAGCCGCATGCTCGTCGCAAAGGGGGGCACCGGCGCTTTCGAAGACCGGCATGTGCTGCATCCGATTTCCCTGGATGCCAGCTTCCACGGCCTCTTCCTGGCGCGACCGCAGCGCGACGGCGAGCGCAAGGCTTATCTGCCGATCCGCTTCCGGCAGATCCGCGTCTGGCGGCAGGGCGCCCGGATCAGCCATTCGGTGACGAAGCTGCTGCGCGAATCCGACCGCTTCAAGACCTTGTCGGTGTCTCTGCTCGGAGAAGATGGCGGGCTGGTCGCTTCCATCGAAGCGGCAGTCTTCAGGTCGGTCCATCTGATCAAGCCGTTCGTGGCGGACCGCACCTTCCGGCAGGACAATGTCGGCGTCGATCCGCTGGCGCTGCCCATGCTCGAGCCCGGCGCGGAAGCGGCCTCGCCGGAGGCGGTTCGCCAGATCGGCCTGCTGTTCAAGGCCTTCGCCATCTCGCTCGCGCGGACGTTGTGCCGGGAGCTGCTGCCCGATGACGACGCCACCTTCGAGGGGCTCGCCGCGCAGGGCAAGATCATGCCTGACGCCGAGCCCCTGATCGGCCTCGCCCGCGAGGTCCTGGCGATGACGGGCGGCGTCGAGAGCAGGGCCGGCGGCACAGGGCTGGTGCGCTCGTTCTCGGTTCCCTCGCCTGAGGCGATCCTAGGGACCCTGCTCCAACGCTTCCCGCGTGCCAATCGCGAGATCGGGCTTGCCGCGCAGGCGCTTCACGGGGCGAAGGCCTCGCTGACGGGCGGCCGCATGTCCGGCTCGGTTCCCGATCAAGGCAACCTGTGCACGCTGTCGGCTCCGCTCGGTCAGGTCGTCGCAGCCTGTCTCGCTGCCTGGACCGCGTCGTCGTCACGCCGCCTGCGCCTCCTCGTCGTCGGCGACTGGAGCAGTGGCCTTGCGGACGCATTCGCGCCAGCGGTTCAGGCCGGCCTGATTTCGGTGACGCTGGCGGTCGAGAATGCTGCCAGGCTCGAGGAGCAGCGGCACCGGCCGGGCGTCGGCAGCCTTTTCGACCTCCTCGTTCTCGACGGCGTCGCGCAGAACGCCTCCGCCGGTTTCGAGGCCCTGATCGGCTTCACGCTGCCGCTGTCGCCGCTGCGCGCCGCGAACGAGGCGGCGCTTGGCCGCGCGCTGGCGCTTCTGGCCGAGGGAGCGCCGATCCTGCTGGCCGAGCCGTCCGAGGATGTGCATCTGGCGTTCCTGTTCGAGGCGGCGAGCCCGGGCATCCGCGCGGATGGCGATCACCTGTTCCATCGCGATCCGGATGCGCCGCGCAAGCGCCTCGAAGCGGCCGGCGCCAGCGAAATCTCGACATGGCAGAACGGCGATGGCGGGCTCGTTCTGACCGGCGCGCGCGCTAGCGGGCGCAGCGTGGCGGGCGTGGCGACCGTCGGGCTCGCGATCCTGGCCGAGGCCGGGAGCGGTGCTCTCGGGGAGCGCTTCGGGGTGACGGCGGCCAAAACCATCGATCGCGACGGAGTCGAACCATGGCTCGCGGCATTGCCCGCTGGGGCGCGGGCGACGATCATCGTGGCTCCGGCGGCAGAAGGCACGCTCCGCGCCGGGCTTGCCGCTCGCATCGAGGCGCTGGCGGCGCTGCTGAAGCTGCTCGGTGCAGCCGGCCGACCCTGCCGCGTCTTCGTCCTCACCGAAACGGCGCGGGCGAACGGAGCCGGTGAGGCCGGCGAGGAGGCCGGGCTCTGGGCCTTCGGCCGGGTCGCGATCAACGAGTTCCCCGAGATCGACCTGCGGCTGGCCGATCTCGCCTGCGCATCGGCGGACATGCGCCTGGGCGAGCTTCTCGCTCTCGACAATGGCGAGCGCGAGTGGCGGATCACCGCGGCCGGCCCGGAGGTGGTCCGCGTCCGGCGCGGCATGGTCGAGGATACGCCGCTCGCCCCGGAGGAGCGCTCGGTCCTGCACTTCGCCGACGGCGTCGGCCTGGACGGCTTCGAGTGGCACAAGCAGCAGCGCCGCGCGCCCGGCGAAGGCGAGATCGAGGTCGAGGTCGCTGCCGCCGGCCTGAACTATCGCGACGTGATGGTCGGCCTCGGCCTCCTCGACGACGATCTGCTCGGCGCCGGGTTGACGCGCGCCGCGCTCGGGTTCGAATGCTCGGGACGCGTCGTTCGGGTCGGGCCGGGCGTGACGCAGCACCGGCCGGGCGATGCGGTGATGGGTTTCGTCTCGGGCGCCTTCGCCTCCCATGTGGTCAGCCCGGATTGGCACTTCTTCCCGATCCCCGACAATCTTGATCTCGAGGCGGCGGCGACGATCCCCGTCGCCTTCGCGACCGCCTGGTACGCGCTGGTCGAGAGAGGCCATGTCCGCGCCGGTGACGACGTGCTCGTCCATGGCGCGGCCGGTGGCGTCGGGCTCGCGGCGATCCAGATCGCCAAGTCCCGGGGGGCGCGTGTCCTGGGTACGGCCAGCAACCCGGCCCGGCGCGCGATCGCCAGGGCGGCTGGCGCGGATGCCGCGTTCGATTCGCGCCAAGAGCGCTTTGCCGACGAGATCGGGGAGCGCTTCGACGGCGTCGACGTTGTCCTGAATTCGCTGGCCGGCCCGGCGATGCTGGCGAGCTTCAAGCTGCTGAAGCCCTTCGGCCGCTTCCTCGAACTCGGCAAGCGCGACTTCCTCGACAACACACAGCTCGCGTTGCGCCCGTTCCTGCGCAACATCGCCTATAGCGGCATTGACCTGGACGAATTGCTGGCGGCGGATCCGGCGCTGGTCCGGCGGATGATGGCCGAGCTGGCGGCCGCCTTCGGACGCGGCGAATTGCGGCCCCTGACCTATCGCAGTTATGAGGGTTACGAGGTCGGCGCGGCGTTCCGGACGATGCAGGCCTCCGAGCATATCGGCAAGATCGTCATCCGCCCGCCGCGTGCCGCGCGGATCGACGTCGCCCCGCTGTCCTATGCGGCGCGGCCCGGGCTCTATCTCGTGGTCGGCGGCACGACGGGGCTCGGCTTCGCGACGGCTCACTGGCTTTCGCGGAAGGGCGCATCGCATATCGCGCTCCTGTCCCGGCGCGGCCAGGTCGACGAGGCGCTGGCGCCGCTGCTTGCCGAGATGCGCGCGGCCGGCACGCAGGTCCTCATTGAGACCTTCGATGTCGGCGATGCGGAGGCGGTTCGCGCCGCTGTGTCGCGCCTGTCCGAAGCGCATGGCCCGGTGCGCGGCGTCGTGCATGCGGCGGTGCATCTCGATGACGGGCTGATCGCCAATCTCTCGCCCGAGCGCCTGCAGGCGGTGCTGCGGACGAAGGCGGAGGGGCTGGTCAATCTCGACGCGGCGACCCGCGGCGAGCCGCTCGATTTCTTCGTTGCCTATTCCTCCGCCACGACGCTGATCGGCAGTCCGGGGCAGGGCGCCTATGTCGCGGCAAACGGCTTCCTCGAAGGTTTCATGCGCGCCCGCCGCAGCCAGGGCAGGCCGGCCCTTGCGATCGGCTGGGGCGCAATCTCGGATGTCGGCATCATCGCGCGCGACAAGCAGCTCGGGCAGCGCCTGCGCCGGACGACCGGGGTGGTGCCGATGCGTTCCTTCGAGGCTCTGGCGCATCTCGGCCGGCTGCTGAGCCTCGGCGATGCGGCCGATCCAGTGCAGTTCCTGACGAGCATCGCCCCTGGCGGCGGCGGCGAGAAGCTCGCTTTGCTGAAAAGCCCTGCCTTCTGCGACCTAGGCCTGCTGCGCGGCGAAACGCGGCGCGGGCAGGCGGAGGAGCTGACAGCCGATCTGCGCGGCAAGAGCCGCGAGGAGGCGGTTGCGATCGTGACGGATATCCTGCGGCGCGAGGTCGCCGGCATCCTGCGCATGCCGGAGAGCAAGGTCGATCTCGCCCGGCCTCTCGCCGAGCTCGGCCTCGACTCCCTGATGGCGCTCGAGCTCCATATGGCGCTGGAGGCCGCGATCGGCGTGCAGGTTGCCGTTGTCGGAGCGGGCGACCGCAATCTCGCCGAGATGGCCGGTGCCATTGTCGGGCAGCTCAATCAGGCTGCCGAAACGACGGCCGACCGGGTCGAGAGCGAAATGCAATCGACCGTCGTCAAGCTCGTCGGCATACATTCGAACATGGATTTGTCTCACGAGGAGACGGGCCGCATCGAGCGGATGATCCAGACCTCCAGCGGCAGCTCCGCCTGATGGCCGAAACCGCCGACGATCCGCTTTCCGATGATGCGCTGACGGCCCTGCTCGCCCGAATGAGTTCGGCGCAGAAGGTCGTGCGGCTGGATGCTGCGCCCGCATCGCGAGTGGAGAAGCGCTACAGCGTCGCCTTCGAGGACCACCCGCTCTACCAGCAGATGAAGTTCCAGCGCGGCTTCGCCGCCTTCGCCGGGATCACGAGCCCGTATTACCGGCAGCACGATGCCAGGGCCGGCGCGGTCTCGGTCGTCGAGGGCAAGCCGGTCGTCAACTTCGCCTCCTACGACTATCTCGGCCTGAACGGCCATCCCGAGATCAACCGGGCCGTGGCGGCGGCGGTCGATGCGTTCGGCAGCTCCGTGTCGGCGAGCCGGATCACCGCGGGAGAGCGGGCGGTCCATCGCGAGCTGGAACTGGCGCTGGCTCGCAATTACGAGGCGCAGGACTGCATCGCCTTCGTTTCGGGCCATGCGGGAGCGGTCTCGACCATCGCCACCCTCCTCGGGCCGAAGGATCTGCTGGTCCACGATGCCCTGATCCATAATTGCGTCGTCGTCGGTGCGCAGCTTGCCGGCTGCGCGCGGCGGCTGTTTCCGCATAACGACCTCGATGCGCTGGAGACGATGCTGGCGGCGGACCGGCATCGCTTCGAGCGAGTCCTGATCGTCAGCGAGGGGCTGTTCTCGATGGATGGCGACGGGCCGGACCTGGCGCGGCTGATCGCCATCAAGCAGCGGTTCTCCGCCTGGCTGATGATCGACGACGCCCATGGGCTGGGCGTGCTGGGTGCGCGGGGCCGCGGCATCTTCGAGCAGCAGGCGGTTGCACCCGGCGGAGTCGATCTCTGGCTCGGCACGTTGTCGAAGTCGCTCGTCAGCTGCGGCGGCTATGTCGTGGGCTGCGAGGTGGTGGTTGATCTGCTGAAGCATCAGGCGCCCGGCTTCGTCTACAGCGTCGGCATGCCGGCGACGGCCGCGGCCGCCTCCGCGGCTGCGCTGGCACTGATGGAGCGTGAGCCGGAGCGTGTCGCGCAGTTGCAGCGCCAGTCTCAGCGCTTCCATGAGCGGGCGCTCGCAGCGGGCTTGAATGTCGGCGAGAGCTGGGGCTACGGGGTGATACCCGTCATCGTCGGGGAAACCGTCGCGACGCTGATGCTCGCCGAGCGGCTGCTGCGCAATGGCATCAACGCCTTCCCGATCGTGCCGCCCGGGGTTCCGGAGAAGGCTGCGCGGCTGCGCTTCTTCATCAATGCAGGCCATAGCGACCAGCAGATCGACGACACGGTCGACAGTGTCGCTCGCGAGCTCGCCGGGCTCGGCGACGCCTCGCTGAAGCAGATCCTGGCGCGCTGAGGCCAGCCGCGCCGCGAGTGCGCGGCCGCCGCAGGCTCGCGAGGGCCTATCGGGTCACGTTGTAGATGCCCACGCCGCTCAGGGCCGGGCCGGCGACCGTGTAGAAGAGCGACAGCGCCTTCTGCATATCGCTCAGCGGCGCGTTGGAGACATAGAGCAGATCCTTGGCGTGGATCTGGAAGCGCTGGGCCATGAACAGGTTGTCGGCGTCACGCAGGTTGAAGCGGTAGACGACCGGAACCGGGCCGCCGGCCTGGAGCAGCGGGCTGTCCGGCACGAGCTGGCGCGCGATGGCATGGGGCTCGTAGCGCAGGACGAAGACACCAGCCGGGTCGGAGCGCGAATCGATCAGGCCGCCGGCCTTCGCCAGCGCCTGCGCCAGCGTGACCGTGTCGGACTCGAAGGGGATCTCGGCGTTGCGGCCGGTCGCACCGTAGGCGATGTAGGTCTGCGGCTGCCGGACCACGGTGACCACGTCGTCCGGCCGCATGTAGATGTTCTCGCGCGGGTCCGCCACGACCCGCGACAGCGCGACCCGGACCGTGCGCGAGCCGCGCGAAAGCTGCACCGCCGCCTCGTTGACGGGGATGCGGACGCCCCCCGCCGTGGCGATCACGTCCATCAGACGGTCGCCCTTGACCGAGAGCGGCACACGGGCGCCCGCAGCAACCTCGCCGGTCACCGTCACCGAGCTGCTGACCGGACGGGTGATGGAGATGATCGCCTGCGGCTGGATCGCCTTGCCGGCAATGCTGGTCTCGACGCGTTGCTGCGCGGCGTCGACCGTGAGCCCGGCGACGCTGACCCGGCCGCCATAAGGGACGGTGATCGAACCGTCGCGCCCGACCGCTTGTTCGGGAATCGTCGCGCTCTTCGATCCGCTCGAGAAGCGGTCGGTGACCAGCGGCGCCGAGA
The DNA here is from genome assembly GCF_001429395.1 of Allobosea sp. Root381. GTDB lineage: Bacteria > Pseudomonadota > Alphaproteobacteria > Rhizobiales > Beijerinckiaceae > Allobosea. The sequence continues at coordinate 117,426 of NZ_LMJT01000005.1, read as the reverse complement.
AGAGGCCGCCGGCGGAAGCCTCCCAGATCGTCACGGCGACGATGTCGCCGATGCCGATCCGAGACGCCACAGGGGGGCGATGGTCGCCGAAATTGGCCAGCATATTCTCGGGCGGACGCCGCTGCAGTACCGCGTTGACCGCGGGAGTGATGTCCAGAACGGCGTAGCGCTGAAACTCTTCGGCCGAAGCCTGCGAAGTCACTTCGTCGGCGGTGGGGCCCGCGGATGGAAGAGCGCTGCACCCCGTCAGAAAGGCCAGGCCAGCCGCGGCCATCGAAAACTTCAGCATATAGGTATCCATCACGCTCCGCCGCTTCTAGCACGCAAACTCTAGGTCAGCCACCTCGGCTCTGAGCCTTGTTCAGGGTTGTGGTTGGAAAGCAACACCGTCGCGATGCGCATATATCGCAGAGGCCAATGCAGTCGGATTGTGATTGCGAAACGGAGCGCATAAGAGTGCCGGCATGGATTTCGTCGCTATTGGCTATCCCAGCCCTCTTACAACATGGGCCTTTCAAATTCTTGAAGCCTCGTTGCGTCGGCTCCTGCCCGAATTGTCGGTATTGCATGCCGACCGTAACGACAGCGTGGCGGATCTGGGAACGCGGCAAGCGCCAAGGCTCATCCTCTCCCAGTTCCCGAATCCCGATTTCGCCCGGAGTTGCGAGAAGCGGAACATCCGCACGCTGGTCTTCGCCGACGACATCGTGGAAGCGGTGCGCCATGTCCGGCAGGCCCATCGCATATCGACCTCCCAGGCGCTCCGCCCGGTCTGCGCCGGCCTGGTGCTGGCCCGGCCCTTCGCTGCGGCGGCGCAAGGTCTCGTCATCCGTCGAGACATGGCCGGTACCGCGCCCGAGATCCTGGCGGTGTTGCTGGGACATTTCGGGCTGAACCTATCCCGCGAACAGGCCCGGGAGATCTGTCGGCAGATCGGGGCGGATCATCCAAGCCTGAGGGAGGCGCTGCATCGGCTCGTCCCTGCGGAGAGCGTGCTGGATGAGGGAGATGCGGCCCTGGTCGCCCAGGTTCTCGGGGGATTGCAGGATCTGCAGCATGGGTCGCCGGGCGCGGTCAGCTGGCCACGCCAGTGCTTCCTGATGGGAGACCGGCCCGACACCATGCCCCCGGTCGCGCTCGCCGTGACCGGGCGGGCGCGGATCATCTATTACGGCCCCTATTACCATCTGCCGCGCGGAAGCTGGGCGGCGCGCATGTCGGTCGGCTTCTCGCAGGATATCCGCGGCATGCCTTTCTCGATCGAGGTGCACAGCACCGAGCTTCTCGGAAAGGCGCGGATCCTGGCCGAGCGCGGCGGCATCTTCTCGCTCGAATTCGACATCGTGGTGGCAGTGCCCCACGAGCCGATCGAGGTCAGGGTCATGAACGAGCAGGGCGCGATCGAGGGGCATATGGGCCTTGTCGGGATCGATTTCACACAATGGCGTCCGCATCCTGCCGATGCGGCGCAAGCCTAGCCGAATGGAGCCAACCTGCGGTGTCAAAGAGCATTCTTTTCGAGGCGAATGCCATCACCCTCCCGCAGGGCACGGGCATCGCGACCTATGCCCGCAACCTGGCGCGCACTGCGGATGCCGCAGGCTATGACACCGAACTGCTGATCGGCACGGATCGTGCCGTCAATCGGAAGGACCCGCTGCTGGCGGAGATCAGCCTTCATGATGCCAACAAGCCGGCGGGGTTCGATCCCGTCAGGGATATCGGCCGCGCCATCGATTGGGCGGTTGGCGTGCCAGGCGGCGCCACGGCGTCGCGGCTGGCGGCCCAGCGCATCGTGCTCGACCCCGCCTCCGGCGCGACAGCCGCCGGGCGCCATCCGACCCACGCTGCCCTGCGCCTCGAGGAACGGGCCTTCCTGCACTTCAACCGCCATGGCCGGCGCCTGACGGTTCGGCCGGACCGCCAGCACGACATCTTCCACGCGACGCGGCCGATCGCGCTGCGCGCCAGGAACGCGGCGAATATCTATACCATCCACGATATCGTGCCGCTGCGGCTGCCTTACGCGACGCTGGACAACAAGCGCTATTTCTACAAGCTGATCAAGAACATCGCCCGCGAGGCGGACCATATCGTCACGGTCTCGGAATTCACGCGCCGCGACGTGATCGAATTCTTCGACGTGCCCGAAGACAAGATCACCAATACCTGGCAGTCGGTCTCGATCGACAGCGCGCTGCTGTCGGTCGAGGATGACGTGATCGCGCGCGAGATCGAGCATCGCTACGGGCTCGGCTTCAAGGAGTATTTCCTCTTCCTGGGAGCGATCGAGCCCAAGAAGAACGTTTCGCGCATGGTCGAGGCCTTCGCCGCGTCGGGAACGAGCCGCCCGCTCGTGCTCGTCGGGGGGCTCGGCTGGCAATATGACCGTGATGTCGAGTTGCTCAACGACGAGCGCTTCCGGAGCTGGCGCTTCGATGGCGAGCGGATCACCGCCGACCGCCGCGTCCAGCGGCTCTCCTATGTTCCGCGGACGTCGCTCATGTCGCTGATCCGCGGGGCGCGGGGCGTCCTGTTCCCGTCGCTGTACGAGGGCTTCGGCCTGCCGATCCTGGAGGCGATGCTGCTCGGCACCCCGACCATCACCTCGAAGACGAGCTCGATGCCGGAGGTCGCCGGCGATGCTGCCCTGCTCGTCGATCCCTACCGGATCGACGAGATCCGTGATGCCATCAGCGCCATCGATGCCGACGCCGACCTGCGTGCGGACCTGTCCAGGCGCGGGCGGGAACGGGCGGACTTCTTCTCGCCCGATCGCTACACCGAGAGGGTGAAGGCGGTCTATGGCCGCGTGCTGGGCTAGATCATCGGACAGAAAAGCGGCATGCGGTTCTCGGGGTACTTGCCGGTGATTTGGACACGAGTGCGCTTCGCTCCACCCGAGAAGGACGAGGACCGCTATCGGCGCGGCTGGCAGCTCTCGCAATAGAAGGTCGAGCGGCCCGACTGCACGAGACGCTGCACCAGAGCGCCGCAGCCGGGTGTGACGCAAGCCTCGCCTTCGCGATCATAGACCTTGAAGCGGTGCTGGAAATAGCCGAGCGAGCCGTCGGCATGGGCGAAGTCGCGCAAGGTCGAACCGCCGGCGGCCACCGCCTCTTCCAGCACCTCGCGGATGATGCGGGCGAGGTCATGCGCGACCGGTCGGGCGCGGCCTGTCGCAGTCGCGATCGTTCCGGCCGCAGCCTCCGGATGAAGCCCGGCACGGAACAGCGCCTCGCAGACATAGATATTGCCGAGACCGGCCACGAGGCGCTGGTCGAGCAGGGCCGCCTTCAGTGGCGCGAACTTGCCGGCGAACAGCCTCGCCAGCGTCTCGCCGGACAATTCGTTGCCGAGCGGTTCGATGCCCATGGCGGCGAAATGCCTGGAGGTGGCGAGGTCGGCGCGCGGCACGAGGTCCATGAAGCCGAAGCGGCGGACGTCGTTATAGGTGATGCGCGCGCCGGACCCCATCTCGAACACGACATGGTCATGGGCAAGGTGCCGGCCGATCTCATTATAATAGGCGCCGGGTTCCGTCGGCGGCGTGCCCGGCGACTCGACGACGAAGCGGCCGCTCATGCCGAGATGCATGACCAGCGCCTGGCCGTCGTCGAGATCGGCGACCAGGTATTTCGCCCGGCGCGACAGCGCCTCGACGCGTCGGCCGGTCAGGCGTTCGGAAAAACGCTCCGGCAGGGGAAAGCGCAGGTCGAGCCGGCGCTGCTCGACCCGTGCGAAGGTCTCGCCCAGCATGGCGGGCTCCAGCCCGCGCCGGACGGTTTCGACCTCGGGAAGCTCGGGCATCGGTGGGACCTTCGGTAAGCCTGCGTCGAGAGGGCCCGCGACAAGCCCGTCGCCTTTGGCTATTCATCCCCTCACGCGGAAACAAGACAGATTTGCACGAGAGCGGCCCGAAACGTGACAGCAGCCTCAGACACCACCCATTTCGGCTTCGAGACCGTGCCGCTCGCTGAGAAGCAGGCGAAGGTCGACGATGTCTTCCACAAGGTCGCGGGCCGCTACGACCTGATGAACGACCTGATGTCGGCGGGGCTGCACCGGGCCTGGAAGAGCGCGCTACTGACCGCGATCAACCCGGCAAAGGATCGCCCGTTCCATCATCTCGACGTGGCCGGCGGCACCGGCGACGTCGCCTTCTCGGTGCTGGAGGCCGGCGGATCGCAGACCGACGTCACCGTGCTCGACATCAATGCCGAGATGCTGTCGGTCGGCCGTGACCGCGCGCAGAAGCGCTTTCCCGGCGACGACCGCATCCGCTTCGTCCAGGGCAATGCCGAGGAGCTCGGCCTGCCGGACAACCGGTTCGACTGCTACACGATCGCCTTCGGCATCCGGAACGTGCCACGCATCGACAAGGCCCTGGCCGAGGCCCATCGCGTGCTGAAGCGCGGTGGACGCTTCCTATGTCTCGAATTCAGCCATGTCGACGTGCCGCTGCTCGACAAGGTCTACGAGGCCTACTCCTTCAACGTGATCCCGCCGATGGGTCGCATGGTGACGGGCGAGGCCGAGCCTTACCAGTATCTGGTCGAGTCGATCCGCAAGTTTCCGCGTCCACAGGCCTTCGCCGGCATGATCGAGGACGCCGGTTTCCGCCGGGCGAAGTTCACGCCGATGACGGGCGGGGTCGTCGCGCTGCATTCGGGCTGGAAGCTGTGAATATCGACCCCGCGTCATGCTCGGGTTTGACCCGAGCATCTCTCGAAGGAAGCCCTCTCCAACATGAGATGGTCGGGTCAAGCCCAACCATGACGGCGTCCGTATGATCTCCTCCCTCTTCCACTTGGCCCGCTCCGCCCGCACAGGCTTCGTGCTGGCGCGCGAGGGTGCGCTCGCGCTGGTCGATCCGTCCGTGCTGCCGCCACTGGCGCGCGGGATGATCCGGCTCGGCCGGCTGATCGAACGGCGCGGCGCCGGAACCTCGGCGACGCGGCTCGCCGCGGCGCTGACGCGGCTCGGGCCCTCCTATGTGAAATTCGGGCAGTTCCTCGCGACCCGGCCCGATGTCGTCGGCATGAAGATCGCCTCCGACCTCTCGGCCCTGCAGGATCGCATGCCGCCCTTCCCGATGGCGCAGGCGCGCGCCGCGATCGAGGCCGCGCATGGCCAGCCGCTGGAGGCGCTGTTCTCGAGCTTCGGCGAGCCGGTTGCCGCGGCCTCGATCGCGCAGGTGCATCGCGCCCGGCTGAAGGACGGCCGCGAAGTCGCGGTGAAGATCCTGCGGCCGGGCATTCGAGACCGCTTCCATCGCGACCTCGGCGCGATGCGCTTCGGCGCGGAGCTGGCAGAACGCCGCTCGGCCGAGGCGCGCCGCCTGCGCTTCACCGGCGTCGTTGAGACGCTGGCGCGCTCGGTGACGATGGAGATGGATCTGCGGCTCGAAGCCGCCGCGCTCTCCGAATTCGCGGAAAACACCAAGGACGATCCCGATTTCCGGGTGCCCGCGCCTGACTGGCAGCTCACCGCGCGCGAGATGCTGGTCGACGAATGGATCGACGGTGTTCGCCTTGCCGACATCGAGGGCCTGCGCGCAGCCGGCCATGACCTGCCGGCGCTCGGGCGCAACGTCATCCAGTCCTTCCTGAAACATGCGATCCGGGACGGCTTCTTCCATGCCGACATGCATCCCGGAAACCTGTTCGTCGATGCGCAGGGCCGGCTTGTCGCGGTCGACGGCGGCATCATGGGCCGGCTGGGCCTGAAGGAGCGACGCTTCCTCGCCGAGATCCTGCTCGGCTTCATCACGCGCGACTATCGCCGCGTCGCCGAGGTGCATTTCGAGGCGGGGTATGTGCCCGGCCACCATGCGGTCGAGGATTTCGCCCAGGCGATCCGGGCGGTTGGCGAGCCGATCCACGACAAGAGCGCCGACCAGATCTCGATGGCTAAGGTGCTGACCCTGCTTTTCGAGATTACCGGCATGTTCGACATGGCGACTCGGACCGAGCTGGTCATGCTGCAGAAGACCATGGTGGTGGTCGAGGGCGTCGCGCGCACGCTCGATCCGCATCTCGACATGTGGAGCACGGCCGAGCCGGTGGTGCGCGAATGGATCACCCACAATCTCGGGCCGCTCGGGCGGATCGAGGAGGCAGGACGCGGCGCCGGCGCGCTGTTTTCGAGCCTCGCCCGCCTGCCGGAAACCATCCAGCGGGCGGAGCGCGTGCTGGGCCAGTTGGAGGACGCCTCGCGCCAGGGTTTTGCGTTGAACGAACGCAGCGTCGAGGCGATCGGCCGCGCCGAAGGGCGCGGCAACCGTTGGGTTACCGGGGCGCTCTGGCTGATCGCGGCGCTGATCGCCTGGGAGGTGCTGGGGTAACGACAGCGCCTGCCGTCATGCTCGGGCTCGACCCACTGCCGTCCGGTTTTGAATTCCAGACGTTGTGCATGGCGTTTATTCTACTGGTTTCCAAGCATTTGCTGGTAATTTGGATATGAGGCGGGATAGACGCCATGTGGCATCAGGCTGTCGACACTGGTGTACGGGCCCGCTTCTCGCAGGGCGTCAGTCCAACTCGGCTATTACGACCCTGAGGGTTCGGCTTTCGCCTCAACATATGAAACGCGAACCGGGCAGCAGTGGCATTCCCCAGAGCACCGGACCGGCTATGAGTTTCGGTCCGGTTATCTCGCAAGCTCCGGCGGATCACGGCTCATCCGCATCGATCGGGAACACCGGCCGGCGCAGCCTCGTATAGGGCAGCGAGGCGATCTCGCTGGTGCAGGGGCCGGCGGTCGCGACGGTGTAGCTGCCCTTGGCGATCCTGTCATAGGCGCGCCGATGCGCCACGGCTGCCTTGACGCCGATGACCTTGAGCGCCCCGGGATGGATGCCCTGCGAGCGGAACTGGCCGAGGTCGAAGGGCGGCGTCTTGCGGCTGGTGAGCAGCACGGTGATGCCGCGCCCGACGGTTACCACAGCGCTCGGGCCCATGCTGAAATGGGAGCCTTGCGAGGCGGCGAGATGGCTATTCAGGTCCTCGAGCGCAAAGCGCCCGTCGCTCGCGCTGACGAAGCGAACGTCGAGCTCCAGCGGTCCTTCGGCGATGGCGCTGCCCTTGCCACCGATGGAGAGCCTGCGCAGATCGCCCGGGCTGGCGCCGGCCAGCGCTGCGACTGCCGCAGGATCGGCGATGGCGACGGCGCCGCTCTCGACCTCGTGGCGCAGGAAGGCGCGCAGCACCGATGTCCCGTCCCCCGGCGCGCCGCCACCGATATTGTCGGCCGGCTCGACGATGAGCCAGGGCCCGTCGGGCGCGCGCAGGATCGCCGCCAGCGCCTCGTCGATGTCCCATTCCCGCGGCAGGCCGAGTTCGCGCAACGCCACCGCCGTCTCGGCCAGGCGTGCGAGGGCTTTTTCCGCCTCGGCCTCCTCCCCGGTGGTAACCAGCGCGAAGGCGACGCCGGCCTCGGGCACGTCCGAGAACGAGTAGCCTCCGATCACATTGACCGCCCAGATCTCCGGATGGTCCCGCTCGATCGACCGCGCCAGCGCCTCCAGGTCACGCATCGGCCGGTCGGCGGTGCCCGTACCGGTCGGCGGCCAGACGACCGGGGCATTGCGCGAGGCCATGCGCGGCCGGCGTTTCTCGGCCAGGCTGCGCGCGAGCAGCCTGGCCGAGTGCATGGCTGCATCCCGCGCATCGCTGTGCGGGTTCTCGCGATAGGCGACGAGGCCGTCGGCATGGGCCGCCATGGCGGCGGTGAAATTCGCGTGCAGGTCGAAGACACCGAAGACCGGCACGGTCTCGCAACCCGGCAAGGTGCGGATCCGGGCGAGCAGTGTTCCCTCCGGATCGGGGCACTCAGTCGTGACCATGGCGCCGTGCAGGGCAAGCCAGATGCCATCGAGGCGGCCGCGCGCCGAGGCGGCGAGCACGCCGTCCTCGAATTCGAGCAGGAACCGGCGCAGCACGTCGTGATCGACCATGCCGGACGGCAGTGCGGTGTATTCGACCGTCGGCACAACCTCCCAGCCTTCCGTGGCCGCCACTTCCAGGAAACCGTCGATGGTGGAGCCGTCACCGCGCCGCGCCAGCAACTCCTCGCCGCGGCGGATGGCGAAATCGGCGAGCGCGGTCACATCCTCGGTGAAGCTGTGGGTCTCGTGGAAGAGGCCGGCGAGCAGGATGCGAGGCGTGCGCGACATTGGGCGGTATCCTCGGCTCGCAAGGTTGATCCGCAGCCATTTCGAACGCAGCGACGTTCCGATTCAAGCACTCATTATTCCGCCAGGAGAAACGAGCCGGCTTTGACAGGTGTCGTCGGCCTCTCGTTAGATCATGGTGGGGAGCGAGGTGCTGCAGAGCTTGCGGCGCCGATCGGGGGCATCTGGATGCGCATCTTCGTTGCGTCGCTGGCGACCGAGACCAACACCTTCGCCCCGCTCTTCGTCGATCGCAGCGCCTTCGAGAGCGCCTTCTACTGTTCGCCCGGCACGCATCCGGAAACGCCGACGCTGTGCTCGGCGCCGGTGGTCGCGGCCCGCCGCCGTGCGGCGAGCGAAGGCTACATCCTGATCGAGGGTACCGCGACCTGGGCCGAGCCCGCCGGGCTGGTCTCGCGCGAGGCCTATGAGAGCCTGCGCGACGAGATCCTGGCCCAGCTCGCGGCGGCGTTGCCGGTCGATATCGTCCTGTTCGGGCTGCACGGCGCGATGGTCGCGCGTGGCTATGACGACTGCGAGGGCGATCTGCTGGCGCGCGCCCGCGCCCTTGCGGGACCGGGTTGTATCATCGGCGCCGAGCTCGATATGCACTGCCATCTCAGCGCGCAGATGGTCGAGGCCACCGACGTCATCGTCGCCTTCAAGGAGTTTCCGCATACGGATTTCCTCGAGCGGGCCGAGGACCTGCTCGATCTCTGCCTGCGCGCGGCGCGGGCCGAGGTGCGGCCGGTGAGTGCCGTCTTCGACTGCCGCGGCATCGCCAGCTTCATGACGAGCCGGGAGCCGGGGCGTGGCTTCGTCGACCGCATCAAGGCGATGGAGGGCAAGGGTGGCATCCTCAGCATCTCGGTGGCGCATGGTTTCCAGGCCGCTGATGTCGCCGATGTCGGCACCAAGGTGCTGGTGATCGCCGATGGTGACGGGGACAAGGCGGCCGCGCTGGCCGGGGAACTCGGGCTGGAAATCCTGCGCTGGGGCAGCGATGGCGCGATGCCGAGGCACTACAAGCCGGATGAGGGGATCGAGGCGGCGCTCGCCCTGGCGCAGCACGGCCGACCGGTGGTGCTGGCCGATCGCTGGGACAATCCCGGCGGCGGCGTCGCGGGCGATTCCTCGGTAATGGTCGAGGCCCTGCTCCGGCGACCAGAGGTCAAAGCGGCCATCGGTGCGCTCTGGGACCCGATCGCCGTCAGCTTCTGCCGCGCGGCCGGTGTCGGTGCCGAAATCCCGCTTCGTTTCGCCGGCAAGGCGGCGCCGAGCTCGGGCCGGCCGATCGATGCGACGGTGCTCGTCACCGGCACGACCGGCGCTCTGCTCGTGCCCTTCGAGCAGAGCCAGGTTTCGCTCGGCCCTGCGGCTGCGATCCGGATCGGCAATCTGGACATCGTGCTGGCTTCGACCCGCGCCCAGACCTTCAGCCCGCCGGTCTTCACCGACCTCGGCATCGACCTTACCGCCAAGCAGGTCGTGGTGGTGAAGTCCTCGAACCATTTCTACGCGGCCTTCGCGCCGATCGCTGCCAGCGTGCTCTATCTCGACAGCGGCGGGCCCTATCCGCCCGATGCGCGCATGATTCCCTACACCAAGATCCGCCGCCCCTTCTCGCCGCTGGACTCGAACCCATGGCTTTGAATGGGCATCCACAGCGTCCGTCAGGCGTTTCTCCGAGCTCTGACGCGGCGTTTCTTCTTGCGAAACAGCTGGTCCTTGAACCGGAATATCGCGGTCAGTAGGTTTTTGCAGAAGCTGCCTGAGCGTCGTTTTCGGGGAGACAAGCTGTGCGTCTAGCCTTGATCCACATCGTCCAGGAGACCAACGACTTCAATCCCGTGCCGACAACGCTGGCGGATTTCGAAGCCTTCGGTCTCCATGAAGGCGCGGAGATCACGCGGCTTTTCGGCGAGATCGGGCAGATCGGCGGGCATTATGCGGCGGTTGCGGAATCGGGGCTTGCCGTCGAGACGCTTCCGATCATCCGGGCCTGGAGCGTGGCGGGCGGCCGGATCACCCGCGAGGCCTTCGATTTCTTCCAGGACAGGATCAGTGCGGGGCTCGCCGCCGTCGGCCCGATCGACGGGCTCGTCCTGCAGCTTCATGGCGCCTGCGCCGCCGAGGGCATCGACGATGTCGAGGGCGAGCAGGCCGAGCTCTGCCGCTCGATCCTGGGGCCTGAGGTGCCGATTCTGCTCGGCCTCGACCATCACGCCAATGTCACCCGCAAAATCATGGCGAGTTGCACGGCAATCGTCGGGCATCGCCACCAGCCGCACGACGTCTTCGATACCGGCCAGATCGGCACCGCGCTGCTGCTCAAGATCCTGAGCGAGAAGCGCCGGCCGGTGATGGCCTGGCGCAAGATTCCGCTGCTGTCGCATCAGGAGCAGTTTCTGACATCGAAGGGGCCGATGAAGCGCTGGTTCGACCGGGCGCGCGCGCTGGAGGCGGACGAGCGCGTGCTGCAGGCCTCGAACTATCCGATGCAGCCCTGGCTCGACGTCGCCGAGGGCGGCTGGTCGACCATCGTGGTGACGGATGGCGACCGCGCGCTGGCCGAGACGCTGGCCGACGAACTCGCCGACCTCGCCTGGTCGATGCGCGATGATTTCCAGGAGCGCGAGGCGGTCTCGGTCGACGATGCGGTGCGCGCGGCTGATACCGCGGCGCGCGGGGTTGTGGTGCTCAGCGACACCGGCGACACGGTGTTCGGCGGCTCGGCCGGCGACAGCAACCTGATCCTGGAATCAATGCTGCGGCTCGGCATCGGCAGCCGCGCGCTGATCCCGCTCATCTCGCCCGAGGCGGTGGCGACGCTGACCGCGGCCGGCGAGGGAGCGGAGGTGACGCTTACGCTCGGCGGCGATTCTGCCCCGGCCTTCTTCCAGCCGCTCGAAGTCACCGGCACGGTCCGGCGACTCGGCTCCGGCCCGGTTCCGGTCGAATTCAACCACCAGAGCGAGGTCGACATGGGCCGCGTCGCGGTGTTCGATGTCGGCCCGGTGACGCTGCTGATCAGCGAACTGCGCGGCGTCGCCGGCAATGTGCCGAGCGTCTACGAGGCCTATGGCATCGATCCGACCGCTTACAAGATCGCCGTGCTGAAGACCGCGTCGAACTTCCAGTATTTCGCGTCGATCTCCTCGGAGGTCATTCGCGCCGATACGAGCGGGCCGGGGCAGTCGGACGTCTTCACCTTGCCCTGGCAGCGGATTCCGCGTCCAGTCTACCCGCTCGAAACCATCAGTGACTGGCGCGCGCATTCGCTGCAGCCGGGTCCAGGAGCCAGCTGACGCCGAGACAAATCACAAAAAATGGGGAAAGTGCCGATGACAACGATATCGCGACGTCAATTCTGGATGGCGGGCATCGCGCTTGCGGCGATGGTCCCCATGGCCGCATCGAACACCGCCGCTGCACAGCAGCTGAAGGGCGGCACGCTCCGGGTCGCGGTGCTTCAAGAACTCGCCAATTACGACCCGCAGCAGCTCTCGACCGTCAATTTCCACGTCATCAAGAACCTCTATGACAGCCTGATCGAATACACGGCCGACGGAAAGCCGGAGCCGAGCCTGGCGACGGAGTGGATGATCGCGCCGGACAAGACTTCGGTCACGGTCAAGCTGCGCGAGGGCGTGACCTTCCATAGCGGGGCACCGTTCAAGGCGGATTCCGTGCTCGCGACCCTGCAGAAGGGAGCGGACCCGAAGCGCGGCAAGAACGTCTTCCCGACCATGTCGGTGGTCAAGGACTGGTCAGCGCCGGACGAGCGCACGGTGGTGATCAATTTCAAGGGGCCGGTGCCCGACCGCCAGATCCTCGACCTGCTGCAGTTCATGATCCCGATCGAGGCGAAGGGCATCGACACGGTCGAAACGGTTCCGGCCGGCACTGGGCCATTCCTGTTGGTCAGCCGCGCCGTCGGACAGGGCCTGCGCATGAAGGCCAATCCGAACTACTGGCGCCCGCAGCAGCCGTTCGCGCAGGAGCTGGTCTTCACCGTCTTCAGCGAGGATGCTTCGGCGAGTGCTGCGCTCGAATCCGGTGCCGTCGACCTGATCTACAACGGCTCGTCGCGCAGCGCCGTGCGCCTGAAGAGCGCCGGCTATCAGGTCTTCACCGGTCCGGGCAAGCTCGTGCAGGTCTTCCGGATCAATTCGACGCGGGGTCCGTTCCGCAACAAGTCGTTCCGCCAGGCCTTCAACCATCTGATCGACCGCGCCGGCATCCTGCGCGTCGGCTATGCCGGGCTCGGCGAGGTCGTCGCCCAGCCCTGGGCGCCGGCGAGCCCGGCCTTCGACGGCAGCTACAACAAGTCCCACGCCTACGACCTGGAGAAGGCCAAGGCGCTGCTCAAGGCGTCCGGCCTGTCGCCGGCCGAGATGAAGGACTGGAAGCTCCTGGTCAACGGCAGCGAGGAATCCTCGGTCCAGATCAGCCAGATCGTGCAGCAGGCCCTGGCCAAGGCCGGAATCCCGATCGAGCTCGACGTCAGGCAGGGGGCCGAATTCGTCACGGCACTGCTGGGCGGCGATTTCGCCGCGGTCTTCGGCGCGGTCGGCAATGTCCAGAAGTTCCCGTCGCGCGTCGCGACGAATTCGATCTACCGCACCGTGCAGAACCCGATCCTCAAGGATCCGCATCCGCATCCGGCCTATGTCGCGGCGATCGCCAGGGTGGATGCCGCGACCGGCAGCGAAGCCGAGGTCAAGGCCGCCTATGACAACCTCAACAAGGTGCTGGTGGACGAGGCCTTTGCGGTGCCGACCAATTCCTATGAGGTCGGGCTGATCGTCGCTTCGCCGAAGATCGGCGGGGTGACGCCGGAGATCGACAACCTGCTCGTCGCGCGGACGATCGGGTTCAAGTAATGCGGCCAAGCGTGGCGCGGCGGCGCCAACGCCCGACTACGGCGGCGGCATCGCATATCGGCTCATCGCGCGGCGATAAGCGATGAGAGCGGGTTCCGGATCGATCCTGCAGTTGCTGCGCCGGCTCTGTGGCCGGCGCAGCGCCGCGGCGAGCCTCGCCTTCCTGCTGCTGGTCGCGTTGGCCGCGGTCTTCGCCGACTGGCTGCCGCTCGACCCGCTGACGCAGAGCCTGGCGGACTCGCTGATGCCGCCATCGGCCGCGGCCTGGTTCGGCACGGACGAGCTCGGGCGGGACATCCTGGCGCGCGTCGTCTATGGCGCGCGGACATCGCTGGCCACGGCCTTCGGTGCAGTCGTCATCGCGGCTGCGATCGGGGTGCCGGTCGGTCTCGTCGCCGGCTTCTTCGGTGACTGGCGCGATTCCGTGCTGATGCGCTGCATAGACGTGCTGCTCGCGCTTCCGAACATCCTCTTCGCCATGGCGCTGATCGCCGTGCTCGGCCGGAGCCAGGCTGCGGCGCTGGTCGCCGTCGGCATCGCCGGCGTCCCGACGTTCGCCCGCATCGCGCGGGCCCAGGTGATGGCGCTGCGCCAGCTCGATTTCGTCGCGGCGACGCGCAGCTTCGGCGGCAGCTCCGGCTACATCATGTTCCGCACGATCCTGCCCAATGCGATGAGCCCGCTGGTGGTGCAGGCGATCGTGCTGGCCTCGATCGCGATCCTGCTCGAGGCGGCGCTCGCCTTCCTCGGGGTCGGCGTGCCGCCGCCGACGCCGAGCTGGGGCGAGATGCTGCGGACCGGCAAATCCTATCTGCACGAAGCGCCGAGCTATGCCGTTCTGCCCGGTCTCGTGCTGACGCTGACGATCCTGTCCCTCGACACGATCGGGCGGGCGCTGACGGCGCTGCTCGACAATCACGATGCCGACCTTGCGGAGCGCCGCGGGTCATGACGAGCTATGTCCTGCGCCGCCTCGTCCAGATGCTGCCGGTGCTCTTCCTGGCCTCCTTCGCCGTCTTCGCGATGATCTACGCCGTGCCGGGCGGGCCGGTTGCAGTACTTGTCGGCGAGAACGCGTCGAAGGAGGAGATCGCCGCGGCGATCGCGCGCCATGGGCTCGATCGCCCGCTGCTGATCCAGTACTTCGACTGGCTCGGAAATGCCCTGCGCGGCGATTTCGGGCTCTCGCTGCACAGCCGCCAGCCGGTGATGGCGCTGATCGGCGAGCGCCTGCCGGCCTCGCTGCAACTCGCCGTCGCGGCGCTCGTCGTGGCACTGCTCGTCGGTATCCCCGTCGCGGTCGCCAGCGCGGTGAGGCCCAATTCCTGGCTCGACCGCCTGCTCAGCGGCTGGAGCGCGCTGGCGCTCGGCGTGCCGACCTTCTGGCTCGGCATCCTGCTGATCCTGCTTTTCGCGGTGGAGCTTCGCTGGTTGCCCTCGGCTTCGCGCCATGTGCCCTTCTGGGAATCGCCCGCGGAGGCGATGCGTAGCCTGATCCTGCCGGCGCTGACGCTCGGCATCTATGTATCGGGCATCTTCGCGCGCTTCCTTCGAGCCTCGCTGATCGGCGAGGCGCGGCAGGACTATGTGCGGACCGCGCGCGCCAAGGGCGTGCCGGAGCGGCGCATCGTCGGCCTGCACATCATGCGCAACGCCCTGCTCCCCTTCGTCACCATCGTCGGGTTGATGATGGCGAACTTCATCGGGGGCACCGTCGTGACGGAGGCGGTCTTCACCTATCCCGGCCTCGGGCGGCTGATCATCCAGGCCATCAGCACCCGCGACTACCCGCTGATCCAGGGCTGCATCATGGTGATCCTGGTCGCCTACATGCTGATCAATCTCGCGGTCGACCTGCTCTATGCCTGGATCGATCCGCGGATCGAGTACCGATGAGCGCCGCCCGGCTGGCCCTCCGCCGGTCAGGCGGGCGGAATGCCGGCGTCGGAGCCGAGATGGCCGGAGATCGCCTGCGCGACCTCGCGCAGCCGCGCGCCCGCCTTCGCCGCGAGCGGCCGGGGCATCCGCATCAATGGCGCCGAGATGCTCAACGCCGCGACCGGGTAGCGGTTCTCGTCCATGATCGGCGCGCCAATGCACATTGCGCCGTCCTCGTTCTCGCCGCTTTCGGTGGCGTAGCCCTGCTTCGCCACCATGCGCAGCTGGCGCTCGATCTCCTCGCGCTCGAGCAGGGTGCGGCCGGTGCGCTCGGTCAGAGGCCTGTCGAGCTGACGCTGCTTTTCCGCTTCAGGAAGGAAGGCGAGGATCGCCTTGCCGAGCGCGGTCGAGTGCATCGGATGGCTGTCGCCGATGCGGGCCTGCATCCGCAGCGAGCGGTTGGCCTCGACGAGGTCGATATAGACGATGGTGCCGTCGCCTTTCACCGCCAGATTCACGGTCTCGTTGAACTCGTTCATCAGCTCGATCATGGCGGGGCGCGCGAGCTGGCGGATCTTGCTGACGCTGGCATCGGCGCGCGCGATCGACCGCATCAGCGGACCGATATTGTATTTGTCGGTCTCCTGGTTGTGGGTCAGGAACCCGGCCTCCGACAGCGTCTGCAAATAGCGGAAGGTGGTGGTCTTCGGAATCCTCAGCTCCTTGCCGACCGCCGTCAGCGCGATCTCGTGGCCATGGCGGGCGACCAGCTCGAGCACTTTCAGCGCCTTCATCACCGGCTGGACGATGTAGGGATTCCTCGATTGCCGGGTCATGGCCGCTTCCTTCACGGGGTCGCGAGCAGCTGCCGGCCCGCGATACAAATTCCATAGCACGAAACGCAAGTTCCTTTACAGGGAATAGGCGCGATGATCTGCTCGAAACCACCGGCAACGGAGAACAGGAAAGTGTCCGCAAAGGCGAGCAAAGCAGCGGGGACGCTGCGCTTCGAGGAATCGGCCCGGCAGATCGCAGCGAATGCGCGCTACATCGCCGGCGGCGTGAACAGCAACTTCCGGCTCGGCATGGCGCCGGGCCCGCTCGTCTTCGAGCGTGGCGAGGGCGCCTATCTCGTCGATGTCGATGGCAACCGCATCATCGACTATTACTGCGGCATGGGTGCGACCGTGCTCGGCCACTCCCCGGCCGGCGTGATCGAGGCGGTGCGGCGGCAGGCCGAGCGCGGCATCCTCTTCGCCGGCCAGACGCCGATCGAGCACGAGGCTGCGAAGCTGATCTGCGAGCATGTTCCCTCGGCCGAGCGGCTGCGTTTCGGCTCTTCCGGCTCCGAGGTGGCGCAGGCGGCGTTCCGCCTCGCCCGCGCGGCGACCGGGCGGCGCACCATCGTGAAGTTCGAGGGCCATTATCACGGCTGGTTCGACAACATCCTCTGGTCGACCGCGCCGGGGCTGAATGCGGCCGGCCCAGCCGACGCGCCGACGCCGGTGCCCGGCAGCCGCGGCCAGGATCCGAAGGCCGGCGATGGTCTTTCAATCCTCGGCTGGAACGACCTCGCGGCGCTGGAGCAGCGCCTTGCCCGCGGCGACGTCGCGGCGGTGATGATGGAACCGGCGATGTGCAACCAGGGCGCCATAGCGCCGGCGCCGGGCTATCTCGAAGGCGCGCTCGCCGCTTGCCGCAAGCATGGCGCGCTCCTGATCTTCGACGAGGTGATCACCGGTTTCCGCCTCGCCCGCGGCGGCGCGCAGGAGCTTTTCGGCGTCACGCCGGACCTGACCATCCTGGCCAAGGCAATCGCCAACGGCTACCCGGTTGCGGCGTTGGCCGGGCGGGCCGATCTGCTCGATCTCTTCGCCGAGGGCGTCCTGCATGGCGGCACCTTCAACGCCCAGCCTGTCGCGATGGCGGCATTGGTCGCGACGCAACAGGCCCTGACGCCCGAGCATTACGGGTGCAGTTCGGCGCGGGGGCAGCGTCTTCAGGACGGCATCCGCACGATCCTGGCGGAAGCGGGCATCAAGGCGCAGGTCGCGGGATTCCCGCTGATGTTCCATATCGCCTTCGGGCTCGATCAGCCGGCGCGGAACTATCGCGACGTCGCTGCGGCGGACAAGGCGGCCTGTGTCCGCTTCGCGCTAGCTATGCTCAAGCGCGGCGTGCGGGTCCTCGAACGCGGCGCCTGGTTCGTTTCGTCAGAGCACAACGAGGCGGTGGTCGACGCCACGCTGGAAGCGGTGCATGGCGCGGTGCGCGAGATCGGCTAAATCAGGTTGGATTGCGATCCCGGGCAAGAGGCGGCGCTTGCCCCGGAAGCAGGCGATGGCGTCCCGGAAGGGATTCGAACCCCTGACCTACGGTTTAGGAAACCGTTGCTCTATCCTGCTGAGCTACCGGGACGCACGCTGATCCGTGTAGCATAATCGCCATGTCGGTGAAGCCTCTTCTTGCCGTTTTCCTCGTCCTGCCGTTCCTCGCCGGAGCGGCCGGGGCGAACGATGCGTGCGCGGAGCTGGCGCCGGACAGCGAGACGGTGAGGCTGTCAGGACTGGACGAGGCCGGCGATCCGCTTCTCGCGGATGGGCGGCGACTTCGCCTCGTCGGGATCGCGCCACGCCAGGACGATGCCGAGGCCGCGCGCTTTGCCGCCGGCATCGGCCAATGGCGCGGCCGTGATCTCAAGCTCGTGGTGACTGGCGAGCCCGACCGCTGGGGCCGGCTGCCGGCCAGACTCCATATTCCGGGCGGCACCGACGCTGCGTCTGCCCAAGAGCTTGCGGCCGCATTGCTGAATGCGGGCGCGGCGTCTGCCCTGCCAGAGGCGCGGCCGGCGCGCTGCACAGGCGGAAGGCCGGTTGCGCAGGCGCGAGCACGCACTGCCCGCGCAGTGCCTGCGGGAGGCGAGCCAGCGCAAGGCGAGGCCATAGACGGCCATGATCTCGCCGCTCTCAAGGCGCAAGAAGGGCGGCTCGTGCTGCTGGAGGGGCGCATAGCCTCTGTCGGCGAGCGCGCGCAACGGACCTATCTGAATTTCTCGCGCCGGCGTGGGGAGGCCGCGTCGATCGTGCTGTCGAAGAGGTTGTGGCGCGAGATGCAGGATGTCGGCTGGACCGTGCGTGGGGTCAGCGGTAAACGCTTGCGGGCGCGTGGCGTCCTGTCCGGTCGGGATGGGCTGCTTCTCGACGTGACATCGAAGCTCGCCCTGGAACTGGTCGACTGACGTAAATGCTGGCGTTCTGGCGACATGGATTTCTGCCTCGTCCCACGCGGCTGGCTGCGCTCGCGCTCCCGGCGCTTCTGTTCGTCGCGTGTACGAGTGACCAGAACGCGCTGCTGCCGACGCAGAGCGTCTCCGGCGGCGAAATCGCGCCGCGCGTCAGCACGGTTCAGCGCGCATCCGATAGCGAGCATCTGCGCCTGCTCCAGGCCTTCGGCGGCGAATACCGCGCGCCCAGGGCGCGGGCCGCGCTGGACGAGGTGGTGCAGCGGCTGGCAAAGGCCGGCGAGGGCCAGATCGGCTCCTACGAGATCACCATCCTGAATTCACCGGCGGTGAATGCTTTCGCCCTGCCCAATGGCCGGCTCTATGTCACGCGCGGCCTGCTCGTGCTTGCCAACGACACAGCCGAGATCGCCTCGGTCCTCGCCCATGAGATCGCCCATGTCACGGCCCAGCATGCGGTCGAGCGGGCCGAGCGCGAGGCGGAATCGGCGCTGGTCAGCCAGGTCGTGTCGCAGGTGCTGAAGGATCCGGCCGCGAGCGCGACCGTGAAAGCCGGCTCGAAGCTCTCGCTTGCCAAATTCTCGCGTCAGCAGGAACTCACCGCCGACCAGATCAGCGTGCGCAATATCTCGCGCGCCGGCTACGACCCCTATGGCGCCGGCCGCTTCCTTTCTGCACTCGGGCGCAATACCGCCTTCCGCAACCGGGCCCAGGACCAGAATCCGGAAGATAAGCGCCTCGACATGCTGTCGAGCCATCCGCAGACGCCCGAGCGCATCGGTGCCGTGACGGCCGCTGCCCGCCAGATCGGCGCGCCGGGCATCGGCGAGCGCGACGCCGGGCGTTGGCTCGCCGCGATCGACGGCATCGCCTATGGCGACGATCCGCGCGACGGCGTGGTGCGCGGCAGGCGCTACCTGAACAGTGCGCTGCGCTTCGGCTTTACTGCGCCGGAAGGCTTCTCGTTGGAGGCGGCGCGCGACATGGTGATCGGCGTCAGCGGCAATGGCTCGCAGGCGATGCGCTTCGATTCGGTGACGCTGAAGTCCGGCCAGACGCTGCAGGACTATGTCGCCGCTGGCTGGATCGAAGGCGTCGAGACGACGGCCGTCGAGACGCTCGACGTCAACGGCCAGCCCGCGGCGCTCGCCGTCGGCAAGGGCACGGACTGGACCTTCCGGCTGGCCGCCGTGCAGGCCGGCGACCGGGTCTACCGCTTCATCCTGGCGGCGCGCGGCAGCGGCGATCCGGAGCGGCCGATGCGCGCATTGCTGTCGAGCTTCCGCGTGCTGAGCGCCGAGGAGGCGCAAGCTGTCCGTCCGATGCAGGTCAGGACGGTTGCGGCAGCCGAGGGCGACACGCCGGTGACGATGGCGGCGCGGATGCCGGAGCAGGACCGCGCCCAGGAGTTGTTCCTCGTGCTGAACGGGATCGAACGCGGCACGGCCCTGACACCCGGTCAGCGCTACAAGATCGTCGCCGAGTAAAGCATCGGCCCGAAAAATGACTTGCGGGTTCGGGCAAAGCCGAGGCGGGATCGAGGCTGGCGGCTCGAGGTCGCACTGGTTTCACGAAGCCGCGATGGTTGCTCCGCAGGGGCGCGCAGCCGGCCGAAGCGGTTAGAATGCCCGCACCTCCGGGCTTGCGCGCGCGAGGAGCGTCTTTCCATCGGCAACCATCGAGGAGATCGGCATGGCACTCGATCGCAGGATCGTCGAACTCTACGACGAGTACACCCACAAGCCGCTCGACCGCCGCGTCTTCTTCAATCGCCTGATTGCGCTCGCCGGTTCCGTCGCTGCGGCGGAAGCGGCGCTCGGGCTGCTCGAGCCGAACTATGCGCATGCCCAGCAGGTCGCCCCGGACGATGCGCGGATCAGCACCGAGCGCCTTGATACGAGCGTCGATGGCGTGGCGTTAAAAGGCTATCTCGTCGCTCCCAAGGCAGCGGGCCGTCGCGGCGGCGTGCTCGTCATCCATGAGAACCGCGGCCTGAACCCGCATATCGAGGATGTGACGCGGCGCATGGCGCTCGCCGGCTTCACCGCGCTCGGGCTCGATTTCCTGACGCCGCTGGGCGGCACGCCAAAGGATCCGGACGAGGCCCGCGCGCTGTTTCCGCGCCTGCCGGCGGAGGAGGTCGTCCGGCAGGGCCGCGCGGCGCTCAAGCTTCTGGCCGCGCGTCCGGATGCAACCGGCAAGACGGGGGCGATCGGCTTCTGCTGGGGCGGCGGCGCGGTGAACGATCTCGCCGTCGCGGCGCCCGAGCTCGCCGCGGGGGTGGTGTTCTATGGCCGCTCGCCCAACCTTGCCGGCGTCCCGCAGATCAAGGCGCGGCTGCTGATCCAGCATGCCGCGCGCGACACCCGTCTCGTTCAGGCGTTGCCGGAATACGAGGCCGCTCTGAAGGCGGCCGGCATTCGCCATGAGGTCATCGTCTATCCGGACGTCGATCACGCCTTCCTGAACGACACCAGCGCGGAACGCTACAATGCGGCCGCGGCAAAACAGGCCTGGGAGCGCTCGGTCGCCTTTCTCGCCTCGGAAACGGGAGCGGCCTGAAGCTCGGCGTGTGACCAGCGGCGGCTCAAAACGAAAAAACCCGGCGGTTACCCGCCGGGTTCCTCGTCTTCGGTGAGCGCTGCCTGGATCAGGCGGCCTCTTCCTGGATATCGTCGTTGTCGCTCTCGACGTCGCCATCGGCGGCCTCAGCGACCTCGCCCTTGCCCGGGCGGCGCGGCGACTTGGCGAGCTGGCCCTCGATCTTCTTCAGGGCCTCGGTCTCGGTGACGTCGTCGACGACGGCGATCTCGCGGGTCATGCGGTCGACGGCGGCCTCGTAGAGCTGGCGCTCGGAATAGGACTGCTCTGGTTGGGCCTCGGAGCGATACAGGTCGCGCACCACCTCGGCGATGGCGACGAGATCGCCCGAATTGATCTTCGCCTCATATTCCTGGGCGCGGCGCGACCACATGGTGCGCTTGACGCGGGCGCGGCCGGTCAGCGTGGTCAGGGCCTTGGTCACGCTCTCGGCATCGGCGAGCTTGCGCAGGCCGACGCTGGCGGCCTTGGCGGTGGGGACGCGGAGCGTCATCTTGTCCTTGGCGAAGCTGACGACGAAGAGTTCGAGCTTGAAGCCTGCGACTTCCTGTTCCTCGATCGCCGTGATCTGGCCGACGCCATGGGACGGGTAGACGACGAACTCGCCCGTCTTGAAACCCTGGCGCACGACAGCTTTCTTCACCGTGGACATGCCGATAAGACTCCTGACCGGACCGCTGGACGCGGGCACGCGATTCTCGAACTCCGGCCGGATGACCGGAGACACTCCGCCTGACGCAAACGGGTTTCCACCCGCCGCCTCACGCTCCCTCAGCCGGTCGCTTCTTCTGTGCCGTCAGACAAAGACATCGGAAGCTCCGGCGGGGTGCCGGGGGCTTTCGTCATCCTTTTCTTGGGGACGCCCCGTTTGTGGAAACCTCGCAGGGGCATGCGGAACGAATGCGACTGAAGCTATCGTGTAGCATAAAAAACACGCCGAATCAAAGGTAAACGCAAGCTCCGGGCAAGCTTGGGCGCAGCGGAGCAGGAATGGTTAACGCTGTTTCGCCGATCCGGCAGGCGATTCAGGCGCGTATTTCAGTCACCTTCGCCCGGGTTCGGCGAGAAATGCGCCTCGAGCTTTCCAGGGACGCCGTCGAACTCCTTGGCGTCTGCCGGCGGTTCCTTCTTCTGGCTGATATTCGGCCAGCTCGAGGCATATTTCGCGTTGAGCTGCAGCCAGCTTTCCAACCCCGGCTCGGTGTCCGGCTTGATGGCCTCGGCCGGGCATTCAGGCTCGCAGACGCCGCAATCGATGCATTCGTCCGGATGGATGACGAGCATGTTCTCGCCCTCATAGAAGCAGTCGACCGGACAAACCTCGACGCAATCCATATACTTGCACTTGATGCAATTGTCGGTGACCACATAGGTCATGTCGCAGGTCCTTCCAGTCTGCCAGCGGACCTCATAAAGCCCTCGCGGGCTCAGGTTTCAAGGCCGTTTTGCCGCTACCGGGCTGCAGGCGTCCGGCGTCCCCGCCAACGACGGGAGCAAAGATCCGCGACGCTGGCATCGCATTTCATATGTATGCAAACGATGGCGCTGTTTAACCCTCGCCATTGCCTGCCGCAAGCGGCGCATCGCCGCGGCCCGCCTCGTCGAGCCTTTCATAGAGCAGCCGGGCCTGTTCGTAGGATTCGCGGCGGGCGCCGAGCGCGAGCAGGCGCACGACCATTGTGGCATGCGGCAGCGCCAGCGTGAGGACATCGCCGAGCTTCAGCCCATGGGCCGGGTTCTGGACCCGGCGACCCTCGATCCGGACATGGCCGTCCTCCACCAGGCGCACGGCGGCCGGTCGCGTTCTGGCGAAGCGCGCGAACCAGAGCCATTTGTCGAGGCGCTGACGATCATCCCGCACGTATGGCCTGCCGTTTCAGGAGCTCACGCGCCCCGAAATGGGTTCAGCTCTTGCCGCCTTCAAGCTGGGCCTTCAGCGCAGCGAGCTTGGCGAAGGGCGAATCCGGATCGGGCTCCCGATCGGCGGGGCGCGGCCGCGGCGGCTGCTGGAAGCGTTCGCCGCCGCGATCCTCGCGGCGCGGACCGCCCGGACGACCGTCGCGCTTGAAGTCCGGACGCGGGCCACGACCTTGCTCGGGGCGGCCCTGGCCTTCTGGGC
The DNA here is from genome assembly GCF_001429395.1 of Allobosea sp. Root381. Taxonomy (GTDB): domain Bacteria; phylum Pseudomonadota; class Alphaproteobacteria; order Rhizobiales; family Beijerinckiaceae; genus Allobosea. The sequence continues at coordinate 94,528 of NZ_LMJT01000005.1, read as the reverse complement.
GTTGGCCGCGCTGACCACTGCGTGGGCGTTCGTCGCGCCGCGGCTCGCGCTCGGGGCGCACGCCGGCAGGAGCGCCTGCCGCCGCGGCGGGCGCCTGGGGCTCGCCATCGCGACGCGGACCGCCGGGACGGCCGCGGCCCGGCCTGTCGCCGCGGCGGGCGCCGGGCTGGCGCTCGCCGGTTGCGCCGTCGCGCTGGCCACGCTGGCCGGGTTCGGGCCGGCGGCCGCCCTGGTGGCGATGCGGGCGCCAGACCTCGATCAGTTCCGGTTCCGCCGGCGCGGCGGGCGCCTCCGCGGCTTCCACCGGCGGCGACGCTTCGGCATTCGCGGCCGGCAAAGCGGACAGCGCGTCGGCCGGGACGGGCTCGCGCGCCGGCTCCAGCTCGGCCTCGGTCAGGATCGGAGCATCGGGCGTCTCCGCCGAGGGCTCATCGGCAGGAGCAGCCGCTTCGGCGGCTTCATTGAGCTGAGCCGCGGTGTCGGGAGTAGCCTCGGCCTCGCCGGAAGCGGCTGCCTCCGCGGCCGTCTCCGTGCCGACTTCCTGCGGGGAGGCACTCTCGGTTCCGGAGTCGGTCTCGTCCCCTGCCGCGGCGTCCTCTGCCTCGACAGGTTCCGCCGGCTCGACCTGGGCCGGCGGGGCTGCCAACGGCACGGTGATGGCCGGGCCGGGGCGCTTGATCGAGACATAGCCGAGCGAACGCAGGATCGAGGCGAAATCCTCGCCGGCGCAACCGACGAGCGATGTCATCGCACCGGTGACGACGAAGCCGTCCTGATCGGCCGCGCCGACCGGCGGCTGGCCCTGGGTCAGGCCGGGGCGATAGGCGATGGCCGGGCGGATCAGGTCCGCGAGGCGCTCGAGGATATCGACGCGAACGGCACGCTCGCCGCAGACGCGGTAGCCGGCAGCGCGGTAGAGCCCCTTCGGCACCGCCTTGTCGACCGGGAAGGAGGTCCGGCCCGAAGCAGCGAGATGGGCGATGTCGTCGAGGCCCGCGGTATCCGGGCCGCCATGCTTCAGCGCCCAGAGCTGGGCGGCGAGCGCCCGCGGCGCGGGCTTCAGCAGGGCCGGAACATAAAGATGGAAGGCACCGAAGCGGATGCCGAGCTGGCGCAGGGCGGCACGGCCCTCCTGCTCGAGCGTCTTCATCTCTTCGCCGACCTTGGCGCGCTCCAGCACGCCGAGCGATTCGCCGACCTGATAGGCGATGCCACGCGCGATGCCGGTGAGCGCGGTCGCGTCCTCTAGCAGTTGCAACGCGCCGAGCAGGCGGGTGACGTGGTTCTTAAGCCAGAGCGCGAGCCGCGTCTCGACCTGTTCGCGAGCCGGGCCGCTCAGATGCTCCTCGACAAGCAGGCGCAGCCGCGGCTCGAGCACCTTCTCGCCGGCGACCAGGCGCGCGACCGGCTCGCCGACCCAGCGCAGCAGCCCGTCATGCGACAGCACGAAGGCGTCGTCGCCGGCAAGGACGACGCGCGCCGCACGCGCCTCGATCTCGCTGGCGAGCGCCTTCATCGCCGCCATATTCAGGGCTTTCGCCTCGGGCCCGCCGGCCTTCGGGTCCGCCGTAAAGCGGAAGCCCTGCAGCATTCCGACGTGCTGGCCCTCGACGAGCACGTCGCCCGTCGCGGTGACCTCAGCCTCCAACATCGCATTCTCCCGCAAGCGGCGCATCAGAACACTGGTGCGCCGATCGACAAATCGGCTGGCAAGACGCTCGTGCAGAGCGTCGGACAGCTTGTCCTCTACAAGACGCGCCACCCCCTGCCAATGCTCAGGATCGGGCAACCAGTCGGGACGGTTGGCGACGAAGGTCCAGGTGCGGACCTGGGCGATGCGCGCCGAGAGCGTGTCGATCTCGCCATCGGTCCGGTCCAGAGCCGCAAGTTGCGCCTTGTACCAGTCGATGTCGAGCCGGCCATGGCGCATGAGGCGCAGATAAAGCGTCGTCGCGAGGTCGGCATGCTGTTGCGGCGCGATCCTGCGATAATCGGGCAGGCCGCAGACCTCCCAGAGCCGTTCCACCGCTGGGCGGCCCTGCGCCAGCGCTTTGACGTCGGGGTCCCTGGCCAGGATTTCGAGCGTCGTCATGTCCTCGGCGATGAGGGCTCGGGTCAAGCCCGCCTCGCTCGGCTGCAGGTTCAGGCTGTCGATCAGCTGCGCGATCGAGCGGAAGTCGAGATCTGTATTGCGCCACTGCAGCTGCCTGATCGGCTCGAAGCGGTGATTCTCGATCGCCTCGACGAGATCGGCCTCGAAGGGCGGGCAGCGGCCGCTGGTGCCGAAGGTGCCGTCGCGCAGATGGCGCCCGGCCCGGCCGGCGATCTGCCCGAACTCGGCCGGATTGAGCTTGCGGAAATGATGGCCGTCATACTTCTTGTCGGCGGCGAAGGCGATGTGGTCGACATCGAGGTTTAGCCCCATGCCGATGGCGTCGGTGGCGATGAGATAGTCGACATCGCCGGACTGGTAGAGCTCGACCTGGGCATTGCGCGTCCGCGGCGACAGGGCGCCGAGCACGACGGCCGCGCCGCCCTTCTGCCGCCGGATAAGCTCGGCGATGGCGTAGACCTCCTCGACCGAGAAGGCGACGATGGCAGAGCGCGGGGCGAGGCGCGTGATCTTGCGGTCGCCGGCGAACATGAGCTGCGACAGCCGCGGCCGGGTCACGACATTGACGCCCGGGATCAGCTGCTCGATCACCGGCTTCATCGTGGCGGCGCCGATCAGCATGGTCTCGGCGCGGCCGCGCCGGTTGAGCAGCCGGTCGGTGAAGACATGGCCGCGGTCGAGGTCGGCGGCGAGCTGGATCTCGTCGATGGCGACGAAGTCGACAGCGAGATCGCGCGGCATCGCCTCGACGGTGCAGACCCAGAAGCGCGGTCGCGCCGGCTTGATCTTCTCCTCCCCGGTGACGAGCGCGACGGCCTCCGGCCCGACGCGCTCGACGGCGCGCTGGTAGACCTCGCGCGCCAGCAGGCGCAGCGGCAGGCCGATCATGCCGGTTGGGTGGGCCACCATCCGCTCGATCGCCAGATGGGTCTTGCCGGTGTTGGTGGGCCCCAGCACCGCGGTGACGCCATTGGCGCGAACGGAAGGGGGCAGAGAGCGCTGAGGGATCAAGTCGCGGCCAATCGTGATGTGTCGCTTCCCGGCTGCGCGATGCGGATCGGCGCATCGCGCAGCCGGGGCGGAGCGTGACGGTACCCTAGGGAGAGGAACGAGTCCCGAACGAAGCGGGGCCGAATCGCTGACTCGGCCGGAATCGGGTTTCGTTCTCGGTGAAGAGGCGCGGCATCGCCCGCCAGCGTCTCCATGTCGGGAATCGAAACACAGGCATCGCCTGTCCTCTTCTGCGCCGGGGGGATGCGGTCGGCTCCGTTCGCCCGGCACTATCTATGCGCTCCTCGGCTCAATGCGAGGGGGCGCCGGATCACGGGTGGCGCGGCCGCCCGAAGTCCTCATAGGCTTCCGCGCCGCCAAGTCAGCCGAAAAACTCGGCGAAGACGTCCGCAGCCTCGTCCGGCGCCTCGACATGGACGAAATGCCCGGCGCTCTCGCAGAAGGTGACCTCGGCCTTGTCGAAATGCTCCGGTACGAAGACGGCCCATTCCGACTTCAAGATCGGGTCGTGCCGGCCCCAATGCACCCGCGTGGGCTGGTGGATGCGTATCGAGGGCGTCGGGTGCCCGTCGATGGCGGCGAGGCGCGCCGCGTTCTGGCTGCGATACCAGTCGAAGCCGCCGCGCAGATTCCCCGGTTTCATGAAGTTGTCGACCCAAAGGTCCAGCGCCGGGTCGAACGCCTCCTTGCGGTGGCACCAATGCGACAGGAAATGCGCGAAATAGAGCGCGCAGTTCTGGCGGCTCAGGCCGATCAGCGCCTCGGCCAACGGCAATTGCTGGAAGGACTGGTACCAGACTTCGTTGACATGGCCGTCATGGACCCAGCGTTCGGCGATGCTCTGCGTCGGGCAGTTGAAGAACAGCAGGCGCTCGACCATCTGCGGGTGGCGCCGCGCCATCGCCTGGGCGGCATAGGCGCCGACATCATGCCCGACGACGCCGACAGATTCGAGGCCCAGCGCCGCGACGAGCGCGGCCATGTCGTCGGCATGGCTGTGGGCGCCGACATCGCTACGCGGCGCAGTGGATTTCGCGCTGTCGCCGAAGCCACGCAGATCGGGTGCGATCAGGCGGAAATCGGGATGAAGCCGGTTCATCAGCGGCAGCCAGGCCGCCCAGAATTCTGGCCAGCCATGCAGCAGCAGAACCGGCGTACCGGAGCCGACTTCGGCGACATGCAGCACCGTGTCGCGCACTGCGATCTGGCGATGGCGCAGTCCGGGCGGGGTGGCGAAGTCGCTGGACATGATGGCTCCGTGAATCGGTCGGGAGGAGGCTAGCCCCTGCCGTACCGGTGCCGCAATTGCCGTCCGCGCAGGGGAGCGATGCCCGCGGGCTTTCTCCACAGCGCCCGCCGATGCGGCTTTATTCAGTGAGGCTGCGCGCGCGATCCCGCGACGCGGCATATTTCGGGCCACAGAAGTTGCGGGCGTTGTCCGTCCATTGGCCGAAGCCGGTCGCGACCATGTTGCGGATCACGGTGCAGACATAGCGGTGCTGTGCCGGGTTGTTGTGCGGGCCGGCATGGTAGCGGGCCACCGCCATCGTCCAGGTCTTGTGGCGCGCCTTCAGGCGCTTCAGGAACTTGGCCGAGTATTCGACGTTCAAGGCCGGCTCGAACATGGCGTCGAGGCTGGGAAACTGGTCGCGATGATAGTGATGGTTGATCTGCATGCAGCCGATGTCGATCAGCTTCTTGCCCTTGGCGCGCGACGTCTGGAATTCGGCCAGGGCGGCCTCCTTGCTCGCGCCGAAGAAGGCGCGGCCATGGATGTTCAGCGCATAGGGCTGCAGCGAGTTGCGGCGGCCGCTTTCCGTCAGCCCGACCGAGTAGAGCACGCCTACCGGGATGTCGTAGGCCGCCGCGACCCGGGTCATGTGCTCCTCGCACACGGTCTGCGCGCGGGCCGGTGCTGCGAGACTAAAGGTAGCGATAAGGATCGCGGCCAGGGCGGCTGCTTTCGCGCGGCTCATGGGTTTCCTCCTTGCCGGTTGTCGCGTCCTGCTCCCAGCCGCGGCGCTGCGGCTCCTGCTCGTTGCCCTGGCCTTGATCCTGTCGGGGCTGGTCGAAGCCGCGGCCCTCGCGGGCGCCCTGGCGCTCGTCGCGCGCGTCCTGCCTGTCGGGGCGCGGGTCCGGCGTGGCGGGATCGACATGGACGGTCTCGACGGAGACAGTATCGAGCGCATAGCCGCTCGCCTTGACGATCTCGCGCAACGCCTCGCGATCATTGGCGAGCATCTGGGCGGTCGCGGCGCGGCTGGCCTCGAGCCGGATTTCCATGCCGCCCTGCGAGATTCGCATCTTGACGACGATGCTGCCGAGCTCGACCGGGCTGAGCTGGAGATGAAGGATCTTCGTCGGCTCGGCGATGCCCGCCGGCTTGTCGGTGGTGGGCACGGCGTCGGACCGTGCCTGGACCAGTTCGGCCGCCGCCAGGCGGATCGGCTCCGTCACCTGCTGCAGCGGCGACAGGCGCGTCACGGGCGGCAGATGGGTTTCCTGCCGGACCACGGTGATCGACATCGGCTTCTCGGGAACGGACTCTGCGGCGGCCGCGCTTGGCCGACCTGGCGCATCCTCTGCCGCATCGACCAGCCTTGCGAGATCGGCGAGGCCGGGCAGCTCGGCCAGCTTGGGGGCATCGCTCGGCATGGCTACGCCTGCCTCGCCGGCCGTGGGCTTCGCGGCGACTGCCGCCATGGCGTCGGGCGCCGGGCCGGTCCCGACCTTCGCGAGGGCGCTGTTCAGCGCGGCGAAGGCGACGCGCTTCGCGCCGGGTTCCTTGCGGGCTTCGGGCTGCGCCTCGCGGTTGGGAGGCTGCAGCGCGCCGAGCAGCAGGCGGGCGGCGTCGCTCGCGCCGGCGGCCGGCTCGGGCTGGGCCGCTGGAACCGGGGCATCCAGTGCAGGCCCCGGAGGCTTCGTCTCGGCGGTTCCGATGTCCTCGGCCGGAGCCGCGTCGGCTCCCTTGCCGTGCACGGCGGTTGCCGTCTTGCCGGCCGCCTGATCGAGCTTCTGGAGCAGGGAGCGGAAGGTCTGGCCACGTTCGTCACGGCCGCCCGGGGCGAGGCGGGCCTTGGGATCCTTCGCGGCGGCGGCTGCATTCCCCGCGGCTGCGCGTCCGGGTGGCAGAAAGGGCGTCTCGAGATTGCTCATGGCTTGCTGGCTCCCTGCGCCGATGCGTCCAGCAGCGCCTGCGCCTCGGCGAGGCTGCGTTCCGCCGCCGAGAAGACGCGCTTCAGGCGCGGATCGATATTGGCGGGCTCGGCCACGGCGCCGGGCGTCTCGGTCTGCTTGGCGGCGGCCGGGACGTCGACGATATGCGTGGCAACACGCAGCGCGGTGTGCAGGATGTCCTTCTCGGCGGGCGGCAGCCGGTTGGGATCGATCTTCTTCAGCGTCTCCAGCGCGCCTTCGGCCTTGTCGTCGCCGAGGCGTGACGCCGCCTTGTAGAGCGAGGTTCGCGCGATCGTCGCCTGGTCGGCACCGGGAATGCGCGCCACCTCCTCGGCGGCGCGGCGTGCCTGCTCGAAGCGGCCGCGGATCAGGGCGTCTCGGGCGATGATCATGAGGACCGAGCGCTGCTGCTCGCGGTCGAAGGCGCGCAGCGTCGCGACGAGCCGCGGAAACTTCTCGGGGTCGCGGCCGATGTCGAAGCGCACCAGGCCGGTGGCGAAGGCCTGGCGGAAATTGTCGGCATAGACCGAGCGGTCGAAGCGGCGCATGTACTGGGCCGTGGCCTTCTCCAGCCGCTCGAGATCGTTGATCTCCGCTGCGATGAAGACCGCGCGCCGCAGCGCTCCCTCCTCGACCAGCGAGCCCGGCGCCAGCAGGCGCGCCTGATCGAGCAGTTGCAGGGCGCGCTTCTGGTCGTCGCGCTGGATGAGGCTCGCCTGGACCAGGGCGAGATGCCCCGCGAGCGATTCATGCAGGTTTTTGGGGTCGAGGGAGAGCAGCCGGGCCCGCGCCTGGCCGTTATCGCCCATGACATAGGCGAGCGCACCTTCGCCGAGGCCGTTCGGCAGCCCGGCCGGCTCGCCGCGCTTGAGAAGCTCGGCCAGCGGGCCCGGCTGTCCCCCGCTCAGCACGTACTGGACGGCGGCGCGGGTGTTGCGCGGGTCGCTCCAGACCTCGGGCGGCTGGGCCAGCATCGCCTGTTCGAGCTCGCGCAGCAGCTTGCCCTGGGCGGCATGGGCGGCACGGTTTCCCGAAGCTGCCTCGTTCTGGAGGGACTGCAGCGTCCGGACGAGCTGATAGGGCGGCGCAGGCGCGGTTGCCGCCGGGACGGCTTCGCCTTGCGCCCGCGCGGCCTGCGGCGCGAGGCAGAGCGCGGCGAGGATGCAGAGATGGGCGATGCGCGTCATGCCCGCTTTTCCCGGATCAGAATCTCGATGCGGCGGTTCTCGGCGGCGTTGGGGTCGCCGACGCGCGGCTTGCGGCTGGAATGGCCTTCGACATGCTCGATCCGGCTCTCGTTGATGCCGCCCTGGATGAGCAGGTCCTGGGCCGTATGGGCGCGGGCCGTGGAGAGGCGCCAGTTGTCGTTGCGAGCATCGCGGAACGGGCGTGCATCGGTATGGCCGCGGATGACGATCGCGCCCTCGCGCTGGTTCAGCACGGAGGCGATGCGCTGCATCGCCTCGACGGTCTGCGGATGGGGCTCGGCCGAGCCGATCGCGAACATGCCGAAATTGGCGTTGTCGGTGAGGCTGATCAGCATGCCCTCGTCGGTCTGGCGGACATCGACCTGCGGCGAGTCGCTGCGCGGGCCGCCGTCCCGGCCGCTGGCGATGGCGGAGGCGATGGCCGAGGCGACGGCGTCGTCGGCCGTCGACCTCGCCGACGCGGTCTGGGACATTGGAGCCGGCTCGGCCGCGGCGGGGCGCGGGGTCATCGGCAGCGTGGTGGCCGGGGCGACCGCCGCCGTTGCGCCCGGCTGGGTCGTTGCGGGGGCACCGGACGATGCGGTTGCCGTGGTGGCTGCGGTTGCCGCCGGGTTCTGTCCCGGTTCCATGGGCGTGGCAGCCGGGGCGGTGCCGGGGGCAGGGGGCGTGGCGGGGGCGGCTGCCGTCGGCGCCGCCGGTGCGGCATCGCCGGCAAAGGCCTCCTGCCTGGTCGGCTTGTTGGTCTGGGGCGTCTGGCGCCAGAAGTTCGGATCGAATGGGTCGCGCAGCGCTTCGCCCCCGTGCATGCCGGGCTTTCCGGTGGTTCCCAGCGTCAGTATCGAGGCCCTGTCGGAGCCGGGCTCCGGCTTGGCGGCGGCGACCTCGGCCAGGATGGCGTAGGGGTCCTCGAAGGCGGCCTTGCCCTGGCTTGCGTCCTTGAGCGAGGCGCTGGACTGGCGGTCCGAACCCGTCTTGGGGGCGCCGACCTCGTTGCCGTCATGGCGGCTCGTGCTGTCGACCTCGCCCGGCTCGGCATCCTGCGGGTTGCGCACGCCCTTGCGGTCGGAGGTCGTGTCCGAGAGCTTGATCGGGTTGAAATACTGGGCGACCGTCGTGCGCGTCTCGCGGTTGGTCGAGTTCACCAGCCAGAGCACGAGGAACAGCGCCATCATCGCCGTCATGAAGTCGGCATGCGCGATCTTCCAGACGCCACCCTTGAGCTGTTCCGGCTGCCTGCTCGCGCCGCGCCGGACGATGATGATATCCTGACGGTCTTTGTCCATGGTGGCTCGTTCCGGTTTGGTGAGGTGCGACGCGGCATCAGGTCTTGCGGCGGCGCCTGTCCGGGCCCGTGCCTTCGAGCCGGGCGACCCAGGCTGCGATGCGGGTCTCGATGGTGGTCTCGCCCGCGACGATGCGGACATCCGTGGCGTCGTTCTCGACGAACTCCACCGCGCAGCCGGCTGGGAAGACGTGGCGCAGCGTCTCCAGCAGGGCGGCCGGCCCGCTGACGCGGATCAGCATGCCGTCATCGCCGGCCAGGAGCGGCCTGATCTGGTCGATCAGCGCGCGGCTCGCGGCGTCGCGAAGCTCGCTGTCGAAGAAGGGGCGCAGCAGGCGGCCGGTCGCATCGGCGAGACGCTCTCCCAGCGCATCCAGGGCTTCGGGGACCTGCGTGGTGAGTGGCGTCGCGACCTCCTCTGCCCAGCGCTGGCGCGCCTCCTCGAGGGATGCCGCCGCTTCCTGCCGGAGTGCGGCGAGCTGCGCCTCGGCTTCGGCCCGAGCCTCCGCGAGGCCGGCCTGCCGGCCGCTCGCGAAGATCGCGTCGAGATCGGGCGGCGGCTCCCGCGGCGTCTTGGGCAGGAAGGCCGGGAGTTCGATGTCCTCCGCTGCCGCTTCCGTCACCGCTTCGGCGAAACCGAGGTCGCCGGCCTCCTCGATGCCCAGTTTGGGGATGAAATCTGCGGCCGGGCGATGCTTCACGCGCGCTCTCCCTCATGGATCCATTGCTTCAGGATCGCCGCGGCCTGGACCTCGTCGAACTCAATGAGCTGCTCGAGCTTCCTGATCGGCGAGCGTTGCGAGGCGCTGGTCAGGTCCCCGATCAGGTTCAGGCCGATCTCCGTGCCGGCGATCTGGAGCTGGGGATCGCCGCCGGCGAGGCCCGCTGCGTCGGCAAGGGTTGCCACGGGCGGCGGGGGCGGGCGCTTGAGGATGGCGTTGATCGAGGGGCGCAGCCCGAACCAGATGATCAGCGCGGCGAGGGCGAGGATCGTCACCGCATTGATGAGCGTGCCCGACTGGCGCAGCAGCGCCTCGCCGACGCCGACGGGTGCCGTCGGCTCGAGCGTGCGGCTACCCTGCAGGAAGTCGACGGCGAGGACCTTGATGCTGTCGCCGCGCTCGCCGTTGATGCCGGCGGCGGAGACGACGACCTGGCGGACGTCCTCGAGCCTGGCTTCGATCGCCTCGGGCGACGGTGAGGCGCCGAGCGACTCGACCAGCCGGGGCCTGTTGATCAGCACGGCGATCGACATCTTCGCGATCGCGTAGCCATCGGAGATCGTCTGGGTCTTCTTCGAGGAGATCTCGTAATTGGTCAGCTCCTCGCGGCGCTGCTTCTCCTCGCTCGAACGCTGGCCGCCATCGGCGCGCACGGCACGTTCGGGCACGTTCTGCTCGACGGTCGTCGGCTCCTGGGTGGCGGAGTTCTGCGAGGTGTCGTTCTCGCGCACGACCCGCACGGAGCGCTCGACCTTCTGCTCGGGGTTGAAGACCGTCTCGCTGGTCTCCCGGCGGTCGGTGTTGAGGTCGGTCGCGACGCTGATCTCGAAATTCTCGAGGCCGAGATAGGGCGTCAGCGCCTTGCGGACATTGTCCTGGATCTCGCGGTTGACCGACTGTTGCAGCCCGGCGAGCTTGGCGGTGCCGAACTGGCCGGCTTCGCCACCCGCGACGAGCAGCGTGCCGTCCGTATTCAGTACCGTGACCTTCTCGGCCACGAGGCCGGGCACCGCCGAGGCGACGAGGTGGCGGATCGCCTGCGCGACATTGCCGGAGTCCGAGGTCTCGGTCCGGACCACGACGCTGGCCGAGGCTGGCTGCTGGTCGCGGCGGAACGAGCCTTTGTCGGCCAGGACGAGATGCACGCTCGCCGCCTTGACGCCGCGCATCAGCTGGATGGTGCGCGCGAGTTCGCCTTCCATGGCGCGGACGCGGGTGATCTCCTGCATGAAGGAGGTCAGGCCGAGCGAACCCAGCTTGTCGAAGAGCTCGTAGCCGCCGCTTGCGCTGCGCGGCAGGCCCTTCTCGGCGAGCAGCATGCGCGCCTGTGCCGCCTGCGTCGGCTTGACGAGGATCTGCGAGCCCTCGGAATTGACGTCGAAGACGACGCCGGCTTCCTGCAGGGCCGCGCCGATGCGGTTCACGTCCTCGCGCTGGAGGCCGCTATAGAGCACCGACATCTCCGGGCGGCTGAGGTAATAGGCGCTGGTGCCGATTGCCGCGAAGACGAAGAGGCCGATCGCGGCCAGCGCCATCAGGCGCTTGTGGCCGAGTTGCTGGAGGTTGAGCCAAATCTCTTCAGCATATTGGCGGCCCGGCATCGGCGTTCCTTCGGGAATGGGACGTTATGACGGGCACTGTGCTTGCGCAGCCTTGTGCGAGCATTGCGCAACCGGCGGCAGCGCCGGAATGCGAAAAGGCCACGCTCCGTGAGGAGCGTGGCCCGTTGTCGTGGATGGTGCTGCGGTCTTACCGGAACAGCGACAGGATGCTCTGGCTGCCCGAGTTGGCGATCGAGAGCGCCTGGATGCCGAGCTGCTGCTGCGTCTGCAGAGCCTGAAGGCGGGTCGATTCCGCGTTCATGTCCGCGTCCACCAGCTGGCCGATGCCGCGATCGAGCGAGTCCTTCAGGGCCTTCACGAAGTCCTGCTGGAGGCCGATGCGGTTCTTGATGGCGCCGAAGTTGGTGGCGGCATCGGTGATCGTGCCCAGTGCGCTATCGACGCCAGCGATGTAGGTCTCGAGCGCAGCCAGGTCGGAAGCGCTGTCGGTGAACTCGCTGATGTCGAGATCTGCGACGCTGAAGGAGGTCCAGGCGTCGTCCTTGAAGACGTCATAGGACTTGTCGAGAACGCCCTTCTTCGTCTCGATGGCCGCATCGGCCGCCGACATGCCGGTGACGGTACCGCCGGTCACGCCGCCGTTCGTGCTGGTCACGGCGATCGACGAGGTGCTGCGGTTCAGGAACTCGAGGGTCTCACCGTCGGAGGACAGACCGACGCTCAGCCCTTCGATGCCGAGGCTGTTGAAGGCCTTGGCGATGTCCGCGAGCGTGCTGTCCTGCGAGACGTTGACCGTCACGCCCGGCGCAGCCGTGCCGTCGGTCGTGACGACGATGCTCAACGAGCCGGTGGTCGTGGCCGGCGGGCCAGCCGCGCCAACGGTCGCAGGATCGAAGGTCAGCGTGCCGGTGCCGGCCGTGACGCCCGCATAGTCGGCGTCGGCGGTCGCATCGTACAGCTTCACCGCATTCAGGTCGACCTGGATCGTATCGATCTTTACCACGCCACCGGCGCGGGAGAAGGACGAGACGACGGACTTGGTATCGTTGTAGCTCGCGACGTCCGAGTTGACCGAGATCCAGTTCTCACCGTTGAACACAGCCGAGTCGGCGGTATTCTTCAGCTGCTTCTGGAGTTCGCCGATTTCGCTCTGGATCTTGTCGCGATCGACGCCGGGGGTACGGGCCGCGACGAGCTTGGCCTTGATCTCCGAGACGACGTCGACCGTGCCGTTCAGGCCGGTATACATCGTGTCGATGGTCGCGGCGCCGAGGCCGAGAGCGTCCTGCACCGCGCCGAGGGCCTTGTTGTCCGAACGCATCGTGGTGGCGATCGACCAATACGCAGCGTTGTCGGAAGCGGTCGAGACACGCTGGCCGGTGGCGATGCGGTTCTGCGACTGGGCAAGGTTCTTGTTGGTCTGCGTCAGCGTCTGCAGCGCAGTCATCGCGGAGGTGTTGGTAAGCAGGCTGGTCATGATGATGTTCCTCAATCTGAAGGGGATTGTTGGGGAACATTCCGGATTGGAACCGGGATGGCAGGGCGGCTTCATGCCTTTGACCATGTGGGACGTACCCAGCAGGTCAACCTTCCATGTATCCTAGTGTAGCGGGCGAAGCTTGCGCGAGGCTGACCTTGGTCGATGCGGGCGATGGATTGCGGTGTCGACCCGGCCGCGATCATGCCGGGAGGCGCGGTGTCGCTCGTCAAGTTACGCTTGACGCAATGGCGGGCGGGACGGCTCCTTAGGCGACCTTCTTCGCATAGACGAGACAGAGCAGCTCGGCGACGACCTTGTAGAACTCCGGCGGGATCATCTGGTCGAGCTGGACGGCGGCATGGAGCGAGCGCGCCAGCACGCGGTCCTCGATCACCGGAATGTCGTTGGCCTCGGCGATCTCGCGGATCTTGAGCGCGATCAGGTCGGTACCCTTGGCGAGCACGAGCGGCGCGCCGCCCTCTTCCTGCACATAGCGCAGCGCCACCGCGTAGTGGGTCGGGTTGGCGATGATCACCGTCGCGCGGGGCACGGCGGCCATCATGCGGTTGCGGGCCCGGTCGCGCGCCAGCGAAAGCCGGCGCGATTTCAGGATCGGGTCGCCCTCGGCCTGCTTGTGCTCGTCCTTCACCTCCTGCTTCGTCATGCGCAGCGAGCGGCGCCAGAACTTCTGGGTCCAGACCAGGTCGATCGCGACGATGACGATGGTCGCCACGCAGGTTGCGGAGAGCAGACGGATCGCGATCGTCAGGATCAGCTCCGGTATCGCGCTGGGATCCCTCAGCATGGCCGTTACCACCGTGTCCTTGTCCGATTTGAGGATCAGCCAGACGGTTCCCGCGATGACGGCGAACTTGGCCAGAGACTTGCCGAATTCAACGAGACCCTGGCGACCGAAGATCCGCGTGAAGCCCTTGGCCGGCGACAGCCGCGACCATTGCGGCTTGATCCGCTCGAGCGCAATCTGCGGCGGGTGCTGCAGGAAGGCGGCGCTCAGGCCGAAAACGAGGAAAAGCAGCAGTACGGGCCACAGGAACAGGCCGGCCTGCATCGCCGCATAGAGCAGGAGCGTCGTCGTGTTCCCGCTGGTCGAGATGTCGAAGCCGGCCGGATCGGCGAGGAAGGCCGAGAGAAAACGCGCGGTCTCGCCAGTGCCGGCGCGGACCAGGAAGACGCTGGCGATCAGCGTGGCCGCGATACTGGCGAAGATCGGCGCCTCCTTGGACGAGGGCGTGTTGCCGCGCTCGACCGCGTCGCGAACCTTCTTCTCCGTCGCTTCCTCGGTTTTGCTCTCCTGATCCTGCTCGCCGGACACGGGTCCTCACCTGTTCGACCATGTCACGTTCGGACGGAATCGTCCGAACGCGAAAAACGTGATCGATTCTAAAAGTTTAGAGCATTGCTCCCGCGAAAAACCGGTTCCCGCTTTTTCGCGCAATGCTCTAGCGGGAAGGAGGCCGCTCACTGGAAGTAAGCGCCTTCTTCACGCTCCGGATTGAGCTCGATCTCGCCACGGCTCGCCATTTCGAGGGCGATGTCGGTGATGGCGCGGCGGGCGTCGACGACCTCGCGCTGGAGCGCCGGCTCGCCGCCTTCGAGATCCTGCTGCACGATGCGCCGCGCGCGGGCGGCGAGCGAGGAGAGGATCTGGTCCCTGAACAGGGTTTCCGTGCCCTTGAGCGCCAGTACCAGCCGGTCCGTCGGCACCTGGTCGAAGATCGCCATGCGGGCGCGGGCCGAGAGCTTGACGATGTCCTCGAAGGTGAAGAGCAGGCCCTTCAGCAGCTCCGCCGATTCCGGCCGGACGCGCTGCAGGCTGCCGAGCGCATCCTCCATGTCCTGGCTGTCCATCTTGTTGAGGATGTCGGCCATGCGGGCATGGGTGTCGGCCCCCTTGTTGCGCGACAGGTTGAGGGTGAAGCCCTCGTAGAGCACCTTCTCAACGATCGCGCCGGGCTGCTCGGCCACGGGCTTGAGGTTGAGCATGCGGCGCATCAGCTCGTGGCGCCTGTCTGCGGGCCACTGGGTCATGACGTGCGAGGCACAGGACGGCCGGAGCTTGGACAGGACATAGGCTGCCGTCTGGGGGTGCTCCTTGGCCAGATAGCCGGCAAGCGCGCTCTCCGGCATCTGCGAGATCCGGTCCCAGATCGAGCGATTGGCGGCCTCGGCCGTATCGCCGATGATCTCCGTGATCTCCTCGGGCGGGAGCACCCCGGTGAGCAGCTTCTGGACCTCGCTCGGTGACCCGATCAGGTTCATGCCGCGCGAAAACTGGTCGCTGAACTCATCGACGAGATCGGAGATCTCGCCGGCAGCGACCGGCCCGAGCTCGGAAGCGCGGCGCATCAGCGCGCGGATCTCGCCCGGCTCGAGATGTTTCAGCATGCGGCCGGCGAGCGGCTTGCCCATGGCGAGCACCAGCGCCGCGGCCTTGCCGGCGCCGCCGAGCTGGGCCTGCCTGCCCGTCACGACGCCTCCCGCAGGGGGGCTGCCTTTGTCGTTCTTCGCGGTCACCGTCATCGCCTGCCTGGCCTCACTCTTCGAACTTGGCCTGGACGCCGACGATCTCGGTCAGCGATACGCCGAAGCGGCTGTTGTCGTCCTCGACGATGACGACCTCGCCGCGCGCGACGATGCGCCCGTTGACCACGACGTCGACGGGCTCGCCGACGCGATGGTCGAGCGGCACGACGGCGCCGCGGCGAAGCTTCATCAGGTTGGCGACCTGCATGCTGGCGCTGCCGAGCACGACCTGGATCGTCACCGGGATGCGCATCACCGCCTCGAGATTGAGCGGATCGGTCGCCATGGCGGGCGCCTCGGCATCACCCTGCGTCCCGGCCTCGCCGGTCGCGGCATCGAGCAGGGCGGCATCCGCCGGCGCTTCGGCGAGGGCGAGGTCGGAGAGCTTCATCGGTTTGCTCGTCTTCGTCATGGGAAACTCCTGGCGGAAATGTTTCGTCGCGAGAATGCTGGCTCGAAAGCGGCGCTTCAGGCTGCGTTGGCGTCGCGGCCGGCCCTACTGCGCGGCGCTTCGAGGTTCGGGCCGGTGGCCTTGAGGTCGATGACGAGGCGGCGGCCGGCGTCGATGCGCAGGCCGAGCTCCTCGATCACGTCGCGGCCGCTGGCCTGGAGATCGCGGACGGTCGCCTGGATGGCGGCGAGCGCGGCTTCCGTCTTCCCGAAGACCTGCTGGAACTCGGCGTGATAGGCGCGCATCCGCTTCAACTCCCGGCGCATCCGCAGGACTTGGAGGCTGGTCAGCACCAGCGCGGCGAAGAGGACCGCTTCACCGAGATAGAAGATCATCGAAAAACTCCTGTTCCTGGTTGGCGCTGTCCTGGATGCGCAGGACATAGGAGCCGTCGCGCTGGCCGAGCTGGCACCAGAAGACGGTCTCGTCGTTGCATTGCAGCTGGACCGGGGAGCGCGGCGAGGCCTGCAGCTCGATGACCTGGCCGATCTTCAGTCCGGCGATCTCGCCCAGGGTCATGGGGCGCTCCTCGAGGATCGCCTGCAGCTTGACCTCGGTCTTGTGGACCTCGGTCTGGATCTGCTTCGTCCAGCGCTGGTCCTTGACCGTGGTGTGGCTCGAAACGACGCGGGTCAGGCTCTGGCGGATCGGGTTCAGGGCGGTCTGCGGGATGATCACGAACATCTGGCCGCAATTGTCGAGGCCCTGCACCAGGATCTGCGACTTGACGGCGAGGTTGCTGCGGCTGCCGATGGCGGCGAAGTACATCCGCGTCTCGACCTGCTCGAAGATGAAGCTCACGTCGCAGACCGGGCTAAAGGCGTTCTGGAGGTTCTGGGCCGCGAGCTCGAACAGCGCCTGGGCCACCTGGACCTCGATCGGGGTGTAGGGCCGCTCGTCGTCGGGAAAGTCGGGCTCGTATTTATAGGGACGCTCGCTGCCGTCTGCGCCGAAGAGCACCTCGATCAGAGTGAAGATGAAGTCGCGATCGAAGCCGATCAGGATGCGCGCATCCCATTCCGGCGAATGGAAGATGCCGGCGATGGTGTTGTAGGCATGGGCGTTGAGCGCATCGCCGATCCGCTGGCTCTGGACGTTGGCGACGGAAAAGTAGGTCGGCGAGGTCGACATCTGGCGCAGCGCATCGGCGCACCCGGTGGCGAGACGGTCGAAGACCATCCGCAGCATCGGCAGGCGGTCGATCGAGATGCCCGTCGATTCGAGGAGCTTGTCCTCGCGGACGGCCTGGGCGGCGGTGCTCATCAGGCGGCTTCCTTCTGGGCGCGGTCATTGGCCGGCGCGCGCTGGCCGCCGCCGCTGATGGTCTTGTCCTCGACTTCGTCGATCGAGGGCCGCTCGGCCGCCGAGATCACCTTGCGGCCGTATTCGAGCGCGACCTGCGGAGCGGCGCCGCCGATGAAGGCGAGCAGCGTCTGCTTCACCACGATGTAGGGCCTCGCCTGCTTTTCCCGCGTCGTCTTGATCTTCTGCGAGATCGGCCCGACCATCGCATAGGAGCAGAAAATGCCGGCGAAGGTGCCGACCAGGGCCGCACCGATGAAGCTTCCGAGCAAGGCGGGGGACTGGTCGATCGCGCCCATCGCCTTGATGACGCCGAGCACGGCCGCGACGATGCCGAGCGCGGGCAGCGCCTCGGCTACGGTGCCGAGCGCGTAGTAGGGCTTCAGGCTGTCCTGAAGGTGGCCGGCGATCTCCTCGTCGAGCAGGGCCTCGACCTCGTGGGCCTGGGCCTTGCCGACGATGATCAGCCGGAAATAGTCGCAGATGAAGGTGGTCAGTTCGCGGTCGGCAAGGACGCTGGGATAGTTGGCGAACAGCGTCGAGTCGTAAGGCGTCTCGATGTGCTGCTCGATCTCGGCGCGGCCCTTGTTGCGGAGTTCGCGCATCAGCGCATAGAGCAGGCCGAGGACCTCGAAGTAATGGGCCTGGCTGGGCGTGGCATTGCGCATCGCCTCCATCACGGCCGTGCCGGTGTCGGCGACCGTCTTCATCGGATTGGCGATGATGTAGGTCCCGATCGCGGTCCCGAGAATGATGACGAGTTCCCAAGGCTGCCAGAGCACGGCGATATGCCCGCCCATCGCGGCGAAACCGCCGATGAGCGAACCCACCGCAATCAACAATCCGATCAGTACGCCCAACGCACCGCTCCTTCTCGAAAATGCGCAAACCGCAAGTCGAGGCGTAGAGGCGATGGCTTGCGCGAAGCTGAAATCACCGGAGTGTCTTCGGGTCAGGCCCGCGCAAGCCTTGCACGGGAGCATGACGCAAGAAGATCGGCCATGCGTTTCTGGCGCCGGGAGTATCAGATGACGACGACGACGATGGCGTTTCAGGCGGTGACGAGGAACCTGCCAAAGTCCCTGGAGCGCGCGGCTGCGATGCCGCAGACGGCCAACGAGTCGGAATATTATCTGAAGAATATCGGCAACATCAAATCGATCGACGACTTCATGGCGAACGATCGTATCTACCGATATGCAATGAGGGCTTTCGGTCTGGAAGAGATGAGCTATGCGAAAGGCCTGATCCGAAAGGTCCTTTCCGAAGGAATCGACGGGTCGAACACCTTCGCGAACAAGCTCTCCGACCCCCGCTACAAAGAGCTGGCGACGACCTTCAACTTCGCGCGCTACGGCTCGGCGACGACGAGCTTCGACCGGACCCAGAAGCCGATCGCCGAGCGCTATGTGCGCCAGGTCTTCGAGGAGCAGCAGGGCAGCCAGAACGAGAATGTGCGGCTCGCGCTTTATTTCGAGCGCAAGGCCTCGGGCCTGACCAATGCGTTTCAGGTGCTGGCGGATCCGGCGCTGCTCAAGGTCGTCCAGACCGCGCTCGGAATCCCGGCGGCGACATCGATGATGCCGATCGACAAGCAGGCGGAGATGCTCTCGAAGAGGCTCGACTTCGAATCGCTGAAGGATGCCGAGGGGGTGAAGAAGTTCCTGCTGCGGTTCACTTCGCTCGCCGATATCGGTGCCAGTCAGGCGGCCGCCAGCAGCGCGCTCACGATCCTCGTCGGCCCGCCGGCGGCGGCCGGGATGAGCACGGATGTGCTCTTCAGCATCCAGAACCTGCGCCTCGGAGGGCTTTGACCATGCAGTCCGCAATCTATGTCGGCCTGTCCTCCCAGCTCGTGCTGGAGAGGCGCATGGAGACGCTCGCCCGCAACGTCGCCAACATGAACACGGCCGGCTTCCGGGCCGAAGAGGTCAAGTTCAGCACCTTCCTGTCGAAGAAGGGCACTGATGCGGTCAACTTCGCCTCGCTGGGGGAGAACTATGTCAGCCGGATCCCGGGCGGGCTCGACAAGACGGGCAATCCGCTCGACGTTGCCGTCGAGGGCGAGGGCTGGTTTGCCATCAACACGCCGGCGGGCACGGTCTACACGCGCGACGGCCGCATGAAGATGACGGCGCAGGGCGAATTGCGGACGCTGCTGGACCATCCGGTGCTCGATGCCGGGGGCGCTCCCATGCAGCTCGACCCCGAAGGCGCTGCGCCCGCTATTGCCCGCGACGGCATGATCTGGCAGGGCGACCAGCAGATCGGCGCCATCGGCCTGTTCTCGATCGATCCGGCCGCGAAGCTGCAGCGCCATGACAATTCGGGCGTCATCCCGGACCGGCCGGCGACGGCGATCCTCGACTTCATCAACAACGGCGTGCGCCAGGGCTATGTCGAGGGCTCGAACGTCAACCCCATCCGGGAGATGACGAAGCTGATCGCCGTGACGCGTGCCTTCGAGAGCGCCGCCAACGCGATCGACAAGGGCGAGAAGGCTGTCGACGGCGCCATCCGCACGCTCGCCGAGGGATGAGACTTTTCATGAAGCGGTGCCGTCATCCCGGACGGAGCGCAGCGGAGAGCCGGGATGACGAAAGGGGCAGAGCACAAGAGCAGCGGCTGTTCCGGCTGGGCAGATCCCGCGGCGAACAATGCCTGACAGGATCGCGATGAACGCGCTGACAAGCCTCGAACACGCATTTGCCGGCGGGCCCGAGCCGCATGAGCTGGTCGCGATCAGCGGCAGCGTCTCGGAGGTCACGCCGGCGGCGTTGCGCGTGCGCGGCCTGTCGCGCTTCGTGCGCCTGGGCGAGCGCATCGCGCTCTCGACGAACGGCCGCGAGGAGCTCGGCGAGGCGATCAGGATCGACCGCGACGGCGTGCTGGTGAAGCCCTTCGCGACGACGGTGGGCGTGGGTCTGGGCGCGCGCGCCAGCGTAGCAGGGCCTTTGAGCTTGCGCCCGGCGCAGGGCTGGAAGGGACGCGTGATCAACGCCTTCGGCGAGCCGATCGACGAGGCCGGCCCGCTCCTGCCGGGCGAGACGGCGGTGCCGGTCGACGGACCGCCGCCCGATGCGATGAAGCGGGCGCGCGTGACGCGGCCGATCCGCACCGGCGTCAAGGTCATCGACCTGTTTACCCCGCTCTGCGCCGGGCAGCGCATCGGTGTCTTTGCCGGCTCCGGTGTCGGCAAGTCGAGCCTGCTCTCGATGCTGGCGCGGGCGTCGGGCTTCACGACCATCGTCATCGGGCTGGTCGGCGAGCGCGGCCGCGAGGTGCGCGAGTTCCTCGACGATACGCTGGGTGAGATGCGCAGCCAGGCGATCGCCGTCGTCTCGACCAGCGACGAGAGCGCGATGATGCGCCGGCTCGCGCCGAACACCGCGATGGCCGTGGCCGAGTATTTCCGCGACCAGGGCGAGGACGTCCTGCTCATCATCGATTCCGTGACGCGCCTCGCCCATGCGGCGCGCGACGTCGCGCTGGCGGCCGGCGAGCCGGCGGTGGCGCGCGGCTATACGCCGAGCGTCTTCAGCACGCTGCCGAAACTGCTCGAGCGCGCCGGCCCCGGCGTCGAGGGCACGGGCACCATTACCGGGATCTTCTCGGTCCTGATCGATGGGGACGACCACAACGATCCGGTCGCCGACTCCATCCGCGGTACGCTCGACGGCCATCTCGTGCTCGACCGCGCCATCGCCGATCAGGGACGCTATCCGGCGGTCAACGTGCTGGGCTCGGTTTCGCGCCTGGCCCACCATGTCTGGACGCCGGAGCAGCGTGGCCTCGCCTCGCGGATGAAGGCACTTGTCGCGCGCTTCGAGGATACGCGCGACCTGCGCCTGATGGGCGGCTACCAGGCAGGCGCCGACGCCGAGCTCGACAAGGCGATCGTGCTGGTCCCGAAGATCTACGAGGCGCTGCACCAGGACATGAGCGCGGCGCTGAGCGCGGACGCGTTCCAGGACCTGGCGAACGCGCTGCAGAGCTGAGCGCCTGGTTCAATTCCAAAAGCTCTCAGGATATCAGGCTCGGGTGGTTCACAACCGACATTGCGAGCGCAGCGAAGCGAGGCAGAGCCCTACGGCCCCTCGATTGCTTCGCTGCGCTCGCAATGTCGGCTTGAGTCAGCTTCTGAGCTGGTCCTTGCGGACGTAGTTGAATTCCTTGACCAGCACATCCTTGACCAGATCGCCGCCGAGGCGGGCGTTGACGCCAGCCTTCACGGTCTGGACCAGAGCGTCGATGTCGACGCGCTCGAGCCGCGAGAAGTCGACCTTGGTGTTCGAATAGATCGCGCGCAGCGCCTCGTCGCGGACATAAGGATGTGGCTTGACCGACATCTGCCGCAGCGTTCGCGCATCGGCGGTGAAGACGAACTGTGCCGCGACATAGCCCTGCACCTGACCATCGGCGATGATCGGGACATGGATCAGGGCCGTCTCCTCATACTCCAACCCCTCGAAGAATGAGGCTTCCGTCGCCGGCGGCTTCTCGGCGCGCCAGGTCAGGGCGAGATGCCCCGAGAGCAGGGTGACGCCGCAGACCCAGACGCCCAGAACCAGCAGGCGCGCCGTCGTCATGGAGCATGGGCCTTGACGGCAGGGGCGCTGGCGATGCGGGAGGTGGCGGAATAGGTGCCGTCCGATTCCGCATCGATCAGCGTTTCCGTCATGGCCGAGGCGATCTCGCGGACCGCGTCGAGATGCATGCCGATGGCCAGGCGGTTGTGCTCGAGCTTCAGCCGCAGCGTCGAGAGGCGCGCGATGAGCCTGCCATCGGTCACCTCGCCCTCAATGGCGCGGATGGCGCGGCTGGCGTCGAGCAGCAGCCGGCTCTTGATCTCGTTGAGGCGGTTGAAGTCGGCGGAGCGCAGCGTCATCAGCTCCGCGGTCTCGTGGTCCAGTGCCTGTTCGAGCCGGTCGAGAACTGGCCAGATCGCGCGCGATGCACCGGACGGCGCCTCGGATGCAGCCGGGGCCCCGTCATGGAGGGGCACGAGGGGGGGCAGCAGGGCCGGCAGGGAAGCGGATGCCTCGGCGCGCGCCAGGTGGTCTTGCTGGTCGGTCATGATGGGTCAGGCCTGACGGAAGCTGGAGCGTGCCACCCCGCCGGTGGTCGGGCGGGTGAGGTTGAGGAAGCGCTGCTCGGCGGAGAGCGGTATGGCGAGGTCGCGCGCATTGGCGCCGGAAATCCGGCTGTCGAGCAGCTTCGCCGCGGCGCCGACGGCATCGTCCGAGGCGGCCGGAGCCGCGCCGTTGCGGGCCGCAAGTGCAGCCTGGACCTTCTCGCGGATGCCGAGCCCGCCGGCCTTGGCGATCTGGCCGGCGATCTGCTCGGAGAGCATCGAGCGCCAGACGCCGCCGGCGGTGCCGCTGCCGTAATTGTTCGCCGATGCCTCGGGCATCATCTGCTCGATGAAGGTCGAGATCACCTGCGCTTCGAACTGCTGCAGGGTCTTGGCTTCCTTCGTTTCGGGTGGTTTGGCTGCAGCCTCAAACTTAGCCGGCGCAATGATTGCGAATTTCTCGCGGGCGCCAGCGAGGCCAGGGTTAGAGCCGGCCGCGTCGGCCTCGCCGAAGGCGGCGGCGAACTGGGTTCCGGCGGCGCCGTTACCCATTCGCTGCAGCCGTTCGAGGGCGACCTGCTGGCGTGAAGGGTCTGCAGCGCGCACGACGTCGAGAACGATGTCCGACGGAGGAGAAATCGCCATTGGCACCTTCCATGGTGGTTGCTCGATCGGGCTTCAGCTTGCCCGGTCAGGCTTATTCCAGGCTTGCCGCCCGCTTGCCTTCGAGCGCGTCCATGATCTCGGCAAGCGCGCCGTCCTGATCGACGCGCAGCTTGACCTTGCGGACATGCTCGGTGAGGCGGACCGTGCGCTTCTCGCGCCCCGTCTCGGCCAGGACCTGCCTGGCCTGGTCGGCGGCCGCCGCGTCGAGTTCCCAGATCGAGACGGCGACGCGGTGCAGGCGCCGGGCCGTCACGTCGGAGAAGAGGCCCCCCGTCGGGCCGTCGCCATTGAGCGAGATCACGAGCTCGCGGGACTCCTCCCGGGCGGCTGCGGCCTTCAGCTCGGTCGCCTTCTGGCGCCATTCGGCGAGCTTGCGGATGCGCGACTGGATGGCCAGCATCCGTTCGAGGGATTTCAGGCGCTTTGCCGGCATCGGCTCAGCCGTTCAGGAGCCAGGCCGAGAAGGCGGTGATGAACAGCCGCAGCGCCTCGGGGCCGGAGAAATAGAGCAGGAACAGGCCGCCCGCGATGACGAAGGGCAGCGAGATGAAATAGACCGGGATTTGCGGTGTCAGCTTGTTCATCAGCCCGATCGCCAGATTGACCACCACGGCATAGACCATGAAGGGGCTGCCGATGCGCAGCGCCAGGTAGAAGGTCTCCGAGGCGCGGTCGGCGATCTGGATCAGCCCGCCCTGAGCGTCGAGCGTGGTGCCGGGCGCGATGCGCGAATAGGAGCCTGCCAGCGCGCGGATGACCTCAGCATGCTGGTTGGTCACGAACATCAGCGTCGTCGCCGTCAGGGTGATCAGCGTGACGAAGGGCGTCGAGGCTTCCGCTTCATCGATCGGCATGCCCGGCAGCTGTCCGAGCCCCGTCGCGGTCGCCATGGCGGTGCCGATGAACTGCAGGGCGAGGAAGAACATCCGTGCCATCAGCCCGATCATGGCGCCCGTCATCGTCTCCGAGACGACGATGCTGAGCAGCGCCGCCGGGTTGGGCTCCACGAAGGATGCGAAGGCCGGCAACACGAAGGGTGACAGCGCCAGCGTCGCGCCGGCAGCGATGAACAGGCGCAGCCGGACGGGTACGCGCGGGCTCGAGAAGCCCGGCATCAGCATCAGGCAGGCGCCGACGCGGCAGAAGATCAGGAAGGCATGCAGCAGCGTGTCGGGCGTGACCGGCGTCACGAGATGGTGCCCAGCATGTTCACCTCGAGGCCGCGCGCGATCTCGACATGCGAGAGCACCGGCAACGCCGGGAAGATGCGCTCGACGATCATGCGGACGTAAGGCCGCGCATCGGGGCTGGTGACCAGGACGAAGCTCTGGCCCTTGTCCATGCGGGCGCGGATCGCGGTCGTGGCCTCGGTGGCGAACTCCTCGATCAGGCGCGGATCGATGTCGAACTCGACGACCTCGCCCTTGGCGTCGCGGCGTAGGCTTTCATGGAAGGCGAGGTCCCAGCGATTGCCGAGCCGCAGCGTGTTCAGCACGCCTCCCTCGGTCAGGTCGCCGCAGATCTGCTGCGCCATGCGCATGCGGACATGCTCTGCGATCTGCTCGGCGCGGCGCACATGCGGTGCGATCTCGGCGATGACCTCGAGGATCAGGTGCAGGTTGCGGATCGAGACGCGCTCGGCCAGCAGCAGGCGCAGGACGGCCTGCAGGCTCGACAGCGACATATGTGCCGGGCAGATCTCGTCGAGCAGCTTCTTGTATTCGGGGCCGAGCCGGTCGAGCAAAGCGCGCATGTCCTTGTAGGACAGGAGCTGGCCCAGATTCTTGCGGATCGTCTCGCTGAGATGGGTCAGCAGCACCGAGAGCCGGTCGACCGGCTGCATACCCTCGCGCTTGACCTCGTTGGCATAGCTCTCCGAGACCCACATCGCCTTGACGCCGAAGGCGGGCTCGCGGACCTCCTCGCCCGGCAAGTCGGGCATGCGGCCCTCGCCGACGACGACCAGCATGCTGCCGGGGCGCATCTCGCCATTCGCCGCGACGGTGCCGTGGATACGGAATTCATAGGCTTTCGGCGGCAGCTTCAGGCTGTCGGAAAGCTTGATCTCGGGGACGACGAAACCGTATTGTTCGGCGAATTTCTTGCGCATCTTGCTGACGCGATGCGCCAGTTCGCTGTGGGCGCTGAGCATCTCGGCCGAGAGTTGCTTGCCAAGGCAGAGCTCGATCTCGGCGGTCCTGAGCGACTCCTTGATGGTGTCCTGGTTTTCGCGGGCGGCGTCTTCGGCCTCCATCGCGCGAACCTCCTCCGCAGCGGCTGCGCGCTCGGCGTTGCGCTTCGGGATGGTGTAGCCGACGAAGGCCATCACCCCGCCGAGCATGGCGAAGGGCAGGAAGGGCAGCCCGGGCACCAGCGCCAGCATCCCCAGCAGGAAGGCGGCGACGAAGAGCGCCCGCGGGTAATGCCCGAGCTGGCCGAGCATGGCCTGCTCCGCCGTGCCGCGGGTGCCGCCCTTCGAGACCAGCAGCCCGGCCGCGAGCGAGACGATCAGCGCCGGAATCTGGGTGACGAGGCCGTCGCCGACGGCAAGCTTGACGAAGACGTCGGAGGACTCGGCCAGCGTCATGCCGTGGCGGGTCACGCCGATGATGATGCCGCCGAGGATGTTGACGGCGGTGATGATCAGGCCGGCGATGGCATCGCCGCGCACGAATTTCGAGGCGCCGTCCATGGCGCCGAAGAAGGAGCTCTCCTCCTCCAGCTCGCGCCGGCGATGCTGGGCTTCGGCCGCGTCGATCAGCCCGGCCGAGAGATCGGCGTCGATCGCCATCTGCTTGCCGGGGATGGCGTCGAGCGTGAAGCGGGCGCCGACCTCGGCGATGCGGGTCGCGCCCTTGGTGATCACGATGAAATTCACCGTGACCAGGATGATGAAGACGATCAGGCCGATGACGAAATCGCCCGCGATGACGAAGCGGGCGAAGCCGTCGATGATGTAGCCCGCCGCATGCGAGCCCTCGTTGCCATGCGAGAGGATGACGCGGGTCGTGGCGATGTTGAGCGCGAGCCGCAGCATCGTCACGACGAGCAGGACCGTCGGGAAGGACGAGAATTCGAGCGGCTTCTTGATCCAGAGCGCGACCATCAGGATCAGGACCGACAGCGCGATCGACAGCGCCAGACCGAAATCGATGAGGAAGGCCGGAATCGGCAGAAACAGGATCGAGAGGATGGCGATGATGCCGATCGCGAAGCCGATGTCGCGGCGGCTCGCGGGCGGCGCGGCCGGGCCGGCTCCCTTGGGCGCGGCCTTGCCGGTGATGACGTTCTGCGTCGCCATGCTGAGCTTATGTCCTGTCGTGGGAAAATGGCGGCGGGGCGCGGCGTCAGAAACCGCGCTCTATCCGTCCGTAGACGCGTTCCGTGAAGGCGAAGATATGCGCGCCGGTGAAGGTGCCGGTGGTCGCGATCACGACGAGGATGACGACGATCTTGGGCACGAAGGTCAGCGTGACCTCCTGCACCTGCGTCAGGGCCTGCATCAGCGCGATCGTGATGCCGATCGCCATGGCGGCGGCAACGGCCGGCCCTGCCCCGACGATGATCGCCCAGACGGCGTCGCGCATCATGTCGAGGGCATCGGCCTCGTTCATCTTCGGAGCCTCAGGCGTCGGCCGTTTCGGGCGGCGAGGGCGGCGTGGGCTTCAGCGCCTCGAGGCCGGCGATGATCTTGTCGAGCTTGGCATTGGCGGTGACCGCCTGCTCGACCTGGGACAGGGAGGCGAACTGCTGGACGTATTGGGCCGGGTCCGTCGGGTTCGTCGGGTCCTGGTTCTTCGCCTGCGCGATCAGGAGTTGCAGGAAGGTGTTGTAGTCGCCCATGGCGGATGTGGTCTTGTTGGTGGTCGACGTGCTGGTGCCCATCGTGTTGGCAATGCTGCTGACGTCCATGATCGCCTCTGGAATGTTGGAGGCGGCGCGCCCGGCGATGGCCTGCGCGCCTGCCTCAGGCGGCGTGTGAATCGAATTTCGCTGCGACGACACCGGTCTTCGGCGCTGTCTCGTCGAAGATAGGCTCCCGAGCCTGCCCGGAGCTTGCGAGGATGGCGGCCTCGGCCGCGTAGAGAGCCCGGAGCTGCTTCAGCGCTTCGAAATAGCGCTTCTCGGCGATCAGCACGTCGATGCGCTGGAGGCCTCCCAGCACCGTCGCATCCTCGAAGATGCCGGCGGTGTCCATCAGCATGCGATCGAACAGAATCCGGGCTGTGTCGAGGTTCTTCGGGTCGATCAGCATCGTCTGGGCGACGAAGTAGAGCTGCCGAAGCGGGGTCGTCGTCTGTTCCGGCTGAATGACATGGGCTTCCAGCAGGAAGGTCGCGTCGTTCAGCAACTCGATGCTGACCTTGCGATCGAACCTCAGGATCGCTCCGTTGATGTAGATCTTCTCGTTGGCACGCAGGGAAAGGTTCATCGTACTGTCCGTCCTCCGTATCAGGCCAGGCTGTCGCGGATCATCTTGTTGACGTCGATGACCGATTCGAAATCGTCGGATTCGCCGAGGCGCAGGGCTTCGCCCTGGCGCAGCGCGAACAGGCCGATCGAGATCAGCGAGGCCCTCAGCGCTTCCGGCAAAGCGTTCTCGGCGCTGGACAGGTCCTCGATCAGGAAGGTCCAGAGCCGGCGCAGGAAGGCGACTGCCTCGACGGTCTCGGGCGAGGCCGGGCCGGTCGGGCGGGCCTCCTCGAGCAGGGTGACGGCCCGGTCGAGCGCAAGCCATTCATTGGCGCGGGCCAGCGTGGAGGCGTCCTCGGCCACGGCCGCATAGGTGCTGTGATACATGAAGAGTCTCCGGACTATTGAAGGAGTTTGACGAAAGCGCGCCTGTCCTGTCGCCGCGGCGGGCCGCCGGGCGCCGGATCGATGTCGCGCAGGCTGGAAACGCGAAAAGGGCCCGGCGGCGGTCGCGGCCGGGCCTCGTCGTCAGCTCATGAACTTCAGGATGTTCAGTTGCTGGATCCTGACGGTCAGCGCGTAGGCCGTGTCGAGCTGGGTCGTGAGGTCCGTGACCCGCACATTCGCCTCATAGGGATCGACGCCCTCGAACGCCTTGATCTGCTTGATCATGATGTCGCGCTGGATCGTCAGCCTTTCGCTCGAGACCCTGACGCGCTCCTCAACCGAGCCGAGCTGCGCCTGCGTGGCCGTGATGCCGAGGATCGCCTTGTTGATGCTGTCGATGCTGGCATCGACAACGGCGCGGAAGGCATTCGTGTTGAGGTTCTCTGTGCCCAGGTCGTAGGCCAGCGTGTAGGCCATTGTGAGATCGCGCATAGCCTGGGTGTTGGCGTTGGTCGAGACGTCGACGACCTCGCTCAGCGAGATGCGGCTGGTCATGTTCTGGTCGAAGGCCGAGGACCAGTTCGCTCCCCAGGCGGGATCTGCGAACTGCGTCGGCAGGACATTCTGCAGGAAATCTTCCATAGCGGCCTGCGTGATGTTCGCGACCGCCGGATCGTTCTGGGTGATGGTGAAATGGGCCAGGAAGGCAGCGTCGAGGGCCGTCTTGTTGCCTGAGGGAGGCGTGCCGAAGTAGTCGGTCATCGGCTGCTGCTGGGTGTTGATGCCGGCAAAGATGAACTGGCCACTGGCCGAGCTGTTGAGCGCGGCGGTCGTCGCCTGGAGGTTGTTCTTGGCCTCCGATTTCAGGGCGTCGGCACCCTTGTCGCCATCGCGGACGCCGATCAGCGTGGCGAGGAACTTCTCCGCCGTGTCGCGCAGGCCGTCGAGCGCCTTCTGCGTAACCTCGAGACGCGACGAGACCAGGGCGTTGGTGTCGATGATGCCGTTCAGCCGGTTCTGCTGGTCGCGCAGGCCGACGGTCTTGCCGGTGCTGCCGCCGAGCGTCAGCCCGATATCGGCATGGCGCATCGTCGTCGCTTCCTTGGTGGCGTCGGCCAGGTTGTCGCGCGCCTTCGCCACCGAGTTCCGCAGTGTCGCAGACAGCGAATAGTTGGAGATGAAGCTCGTCTTCATGGTGTTACCTCACGGCCTGGAGCAGCGACTCGAGCATGCGGTCGATGGTGCTGATCAGCGTCGAGGAGGCATTGAAGGACCGCTCGAGCTCCATCATCAGCGTCATCTCCTCGTTGATGTCGACGCCGGTGACGTTGGACAGCGCGGAGGTCGTCCGCTGCAGCAGCGCGGTCTCGTAGCCGAGCGCCTGATCACTGGTCTGGCGCTTGGCCTCGAGCCAGCCGACCGAGAACCCGGCGAAGCCGACGAGGGTGTTGGTCGGGTCGGCCCCGGCGGCGGAATCGAAGCCGCGCGCGGTCCCGAGTGCGGTCAGAAGCCCCTGGATGCGGTCCGGGAAGCCGGCCGCGCCCGAGGCGTTGTAGTTGTAGTCGGGGTCGGCCGGATCGGAGATGCCGCCGTCGCGCAGCAGGTCGAGATCGCCGCCCTGAGCCGGATCGACATTGCCGTTGACGCGGATCTGGCTCGCGAGCCCTGCGACCGCCGTGCCGGCGGCCGGAATGGCGGCCGGCGGCGCCCCGTAGGTGAACAGGCCGGCCTGGGGCGCCCCACCGCCGCCGGACTGGTCGGTTTCGGCGAAGACCTCGATCAGGCCCCGCGCGATCTCGTCGAGCTGGGTCTGGTAGGTGACGGTGATCTCGTCGCGGACGATGGCGGAGCCGTAGATCTGCCCCGACTTGACCGGCATGATGGCGCCGGGGCCGATGACCGGAACGCCGTCGACATAGACCGCGTTGCCCGCCGTGCCGGCACCGAGCCCGAAGCTCGGCGCCATCGACACCTTGCGCGGCACGGTCTCGAACAAGGTCACGCCGCCATCGGTGTAGATCACCATGTCGTTGTTGGCGCGGGTCGAGACGCTGATGCCCATGTCCTCGGACAGCTGGGAGAGGATGCGGTCGCGCGTGTCGAGCTGATCGGTGACATCGATGCCCGCCTGGCTGCCCTTGACCACCGCCAGGTTGGCCGCCTCGAACTCGACGAGCAGGGCGTTGACCCGCTCGACGCCCGCGGCCATGTCGGCATCGGCCTGCCGGCGCACCGTGCGGACGGTGTCGCTCGCCTCGTTGAGCGTCCGCACCAGCTCGGTCGCCTTCGCCAGGACGTTCTGGGCGAGCAGCGGATCGTCCGGCGTGACGCCGTATTGCTGCAGCGCGTTGGTCAGGTTGCCGAGCTTGGCCGCCAGCGACTGGTCGAGCTCGGGATCGTTGACCGTGGCCTCGAGCTGGTCGAGCGCATCGACGATCGCCTGTTGCGTCGATGTCGAGGCGGTCGCGTTGAGCCTTGCGGTGAACAGGACCGTGTCCATGGCCCGGCCGATCGAGTTGACCCTGACCGCGCCGCCATAGGTGGTGACCAGGTTGGCGTTCTTGCGGTTGAAGTGCGGATTGTCGGCGCCGGCGACGTTGCGCGAGAGAATCGAGGTCTGGGTCGAGGTCGCGGTCAGTGAGGACTGCGCCACGTTCAGGGCTGATGATAGGCTCATGGGAGGAAACCCGTTTCTCTCGTGCGCTCGCTCAGCGCTTCAGGTTGACCAACACGTCGAGGATTTCTGAGCCTGTCTGGAAGACCTTCGAATTCGCCGTGTAGCTGCGCTGGGATTCGATCATCAGGGTCAGTTCGGTCGCGAGATCGACATTGGACTGCTCGAGCGCGCCGGAGCGGATCGAGCCCATGCTGCCGGTCTCGGGGAAGCCGACGAGGACGTCGCCCGATTTGTTGTTGACCGAATAGACGTTGCCGGACTGCGGCGTCAGCTGGTCGACGCTGGGCACGGTCGCGAGCGGAATCCGATAGGTGGCGCGGCGAGCGCCGTTCTCGAACACGGCATAGACCGTGCCGTCGTCTGCTATCTCGACAGTATCGACGGCGCTCGGAGCGTTGCCGTCCACGGAAAGCTCCAGTGCGGTCTCGCCGGTAGCGACCTGCGAGACCTGGCTGAAGTCGATGGTCGCTGCGGAGCCGCCGGGGATCATCACGTTGAAGGTCGCGGGCGCGGTTGTGAGCTGGCCGGTGGGGCCGAAGGCCAGGGGCACGGTCGCCAGCGGGCCGCCGGTGTAGGGGAAGCCGCCCGCGGTTGCGGTCGCCTGGTTGAAGACCACGGCCTGCCAGGTGTCCGGACCGGTGCCGGTCTTTGCCATGTAGACGTCGAGGAATTTCTTGTTGCCAAGACTATCGTAAGTCACGATCGAGGCTTTGCTTGAATAAGTGCTGCCGGCCAAATTGTCGGAGGGCAGGGTGCCGGCAGGGATCACGGCGCTGTTGGAATCAAGCACGCCCTTGAGGGTGCCCTCGGTGGTCGGGTTGGCCTCATAGGCGACATTGGCGAGGTTGATGCGCTCGAGCCCGTCCAGGCTGTTGGCGATGACCGTCGGATCGCCGTTCTGCAGCGGGTAGCCCATCAGGTAGAAGCCCGCCGAGTTGACGAGTTCATACTTGCCGTTCGGGACGAAGGCGCCGGCGCGGGTCATGTAGGACGTGCCGCCCGCATCGGTGACGATGAAGAAGCCGTTGCCCTTGATGGCGAGGTCGGTCTTCGAGGTCGAGCCCATGATCAGGCCCTCGTCGGAGATCGCGTAACGTGTCGTGGTTTCGACGCCGCCCGAATTATACGAGCTGTGATTTCCCTCGGAGATCAACGAAGAGAACTCGGTCGAGGCGCGCTTGTAGCCGACGGTATTCACATTGGCGATGTTATCGCTCACCGCGCCGAGCTTGTTTCCCTGCGCCGCCATCCCGGAAACGCCGGTCCGCATGATACCAAAAATGCTCATCTGCCGATCTCCAAGCGAAGCTTTCGATTGGCATTTCGCCTGCGATTGCTTGTGTGGAGCTTTCGGTTTGTGTTGTATAAACGTTTACTAAAATCTTGTTCTTGATACTCGGCCGTCGCGACGCAATTCCACTCATTATACTATAGGGCTCGACATCGAGCCCAGTCGGCGTTCCTGAACGGTCTCCGTCAGCGGCCTTTGCTGCGTGGTCCGTCGAGGCTCCGAAAGCGGCTCCCAGTCCAAACGGCTTCCTATGGTAAACAAAGCGTATATCTATTAAAATGAATGCGTATACAGACCTTTAAATCAGGTTTCCATAGTGTATTTTCTTATTGCGCATCGCAACATTATGTTGTTGATCAATTTCGGAACGTTCCGTAGCGTAGTTTTGCTTCCGGTTCATCCGAGGCGGAACGTTTGCGGTGCCGGGGGGTATCTATGTATATCGTGATTGATGATCGCGTTCTGGTGACAGAAGGCTACCAATCCCTGTTCACCGGCGAGGGCGTGCCTGCCATCGGCTTCACTCCGTCGCGTTTCCAGGAATGGGTCGAGGACACGCCAGCCGACCACCTCAACACGGTCGAGGCCTTCCTGATCGGCGACTGCGCCGACCGGGCAAGCTTCCCGACGATGATCCGCCGCCGTTCGCAGGCACCCGTGATCGCGATGAACGAAGCCAGTTCGCTCGAGAAGACGCTGGAGCTCTTCGCGGCCGGTGTTGATGACGTCGTGCGCAAGCCGGTGCATGTCCGCGAGATCCTGGCGCGGGTCAACGCGATGCAGCGCCGTTCCGAGAAGCGGCGCTCGACCGATGACGAGGTCACGGTCGGCGAGATCAAGGTTCATTTCGACGGCAGCGACCCGGAGGTCGCCGGCGAAATGATGGCGCTGCCGCGCCGCGAGCGCCGCATCCTCGAATTCCTGATGCGCAACCGCGGCCGCTGGGTCACCAAGACGCAGGTCTTCAACGCGGTCTACGGCCTGTTCGACGACGAGGTCGACGAGGCCGTCGTCGAAAGCCATGTCAGCAAGCTGCGCAAGAAGCTGCGCACCAAGCTCGGCTACGATCCGATCGATTCCAAGCGCTATCTCGGCTATACGATCTCCTGACGCTCCTGCCCGCACCGTGCAGGCGCATCGGACCGAAGCAAGGGCTCTGTTTTCGTAAAATACGACGCTAGAACAAAGAGATAAATAGATCACGTCCAATAGGGCGCACGGCGATAGCAGCGCCGCGCCTCGCCGGATCGCTGGGCGACTTTGCGCCTCGGCGTCCCACGCAATTCGCCAGTTCGGCCCCGACAATCGACATCCGCAAGGTTCGCTCGCTTCCGTTGCCGTCATCGTGAGCACCCGGGTCTTGCCTTCGGCAAGCGTGAGGACAGGCTCCGCTAAGCAATCCAGACAGGCGTGGAGCGCTGACGCGCTTCGCAAGAACGGCAAGGGTGTTCCATCTGATCGGAATCTGCTCCAAGTCGAGCCCGGCGCATCGCTCGTCATCTGCCATCGCCGACGACAGCTTCACGCAAGTCAATCCTCCTAGTGTTGCATGACAACGACCATGGAGGCTTCAGGTGGAGCCAGTTCATCTCTTCGATCTTGCTGCCAAGCAATCGCATTGGCTGGCCGTTCGACAGAATGCCGTCTCGCAAAATATCGCGAATGCCAATACGCCGCGCTACACGGCCGTCGACGTCGAGCCTTTCGAGGCGATCGTCAGGAAGACGACGCTCTCGCTCGCCGCGACGGCGCCGAACCACATCACCTCGTCGCCGGCTGAGACACTGACGGCCAGGCCCCGCAAGTCGGACAGTTGGTCGACCGTCTACTCCGGCAATTCAGTCAGCCTCGAGCAGGAGATGCTCAAGGCCGGGGACATCAGCCGCAACTACGCCTTCACGACGAACATCGTCAGAAGCTTCCATCGCATGATGATGACGGCAATCAAGGGCTGACCAGCCCCACGCAAGCTCTCGTCAGTCGAATTCTTTCTCTAGTTGAGTATAGGTGATGATCGATCCAC
The DNA here is from genome assembly GCF_001429395.1 of Allobosea sp. Root381. GTDB lineage: Bacteria > Pseudomonadota > Alphaproteobacteria > Rhizobiales > Beijerinckiaceae > Allobosea. The sequence goes on along the minus strand of NZ_LMJT01000005.1, from coordinate 61,145 downwards.
TCAGTGCTTCGCTCCGTATCGCCAGCGCCGGCCTCCAGGCCCAGTCGACGCGGGTGCGCGTCGTCTCGGAGAACCTGGCCAATGCCCAATCGACCGGCACGACGCAGGGCGCCGACCCCTATCGCCGCAAGACGGTGACCTTCGAGAACGCGATGAACCGCGCTCTGGGTGCAGAGCTGGTCAAGGTCAAGGGCATCGGCGTCGACAGGGCACCGTTCCGCGTCGAGTTCGAGCCGAGCCATCCGGCCGCCGACGAGAAGGGTTACGTCAAGATGCCGAACGTCTCGATGCTGCTGGAAATGGCGGACATGCGCGAGGCGAGCCGCTCCTACGAGGCCAACCTGCAGATGATCAAGCAGGCGCGCTCGATGCAATCCATGACCATCGATCTTTTGAGGAACGGCTGATGCTCAACGCGATTTCCGCTCTCGCCCCGGCTGCGAGCCAGATCTCCCAGGGGTTGCAGGGGCTGCAGGGCCTTGGCGCAGCCGGCGCCCGGCAAGGCCTCGGTACCGCCGCCGCATCGGCCAATCCGGGCGCCGATTTCGGTTCAGTCTTCGCCGGCGTGGCGCAGGGCTTCGTCGACAATCTGGCCAAGGGCGAGACGCAGGCCGTCGCCGGCGTGCAGGGCAAGGCCGCCGTGCAGGATGTGGTTCAGGCCGTGATGTCGGCCGAGCAGTCGCTGCAGCTGGCGATGGCGACGCGCGACAAGGTCGTCGCTGCCTATCAAGAATTCATCCACATGGCGATCTGAGGACACGCGATCATGAAAGTCCTAGCCATCGCCGCGACCGGCATGAGCGCCCAGCAGCTCAATGTCGAGGTCATCGCCAACAACATCGCCAACATCAACACGACCTCGTTCAAGCGCGCGCGGCCCGAGTTCACCGATCTGCTCTACCAGACCGAGCGGTCGCGCGGCGTGCCCAATCGCGGCGGCGACGGCGCGATTCCCGAGGGCGCCTCGCTCGGCCTCGGCGTACGCGCGGCTGCCATCCGCCACTTGCACATCCAGGGCGCGATGACCCAGACCGGCAACCGCCTCGATCTCGCGATCGACGGCCGCGGCTGGTTCAGGATCACGGCGCCGGAGGGCGAAATGCTCTATGCCCGCGCCGGCACCTTCAACACCAATGCCGATGGCGACATGGTCACGCCCGACGGCTACCTGCTCGATCCGGTGATCCGGGTTCCGGCCGATGCCGTTGACGTGACGGTCAACGAATCGGGACTGGTCTTCGCCAAGATTCCCGCGGAGGTGCAGCCGCGCCAGATCGGCCAGATCACGCTGGTCAACTTTGCCAACGATGCCGGCCTGGAGCCGCTCGGCGGCAATCTCTACCGCGAGACCGTAGCCTCGGGGGCGCCGACCGACGGCAACCCGACCGCGATCGGCTTTGGCAAGCTGCGCCAGGGCTATCTCGAGGCTTCCAACGTCGATCCGGTGAAGGAGATCACGGCGCTGATCGCGGCGCAGCGCGCCTATGAGATGAACGCCAAGGTCATCACCGCCGCCGACCAGATGGCCGGCACCGTCTCCAACGGCATCCGGTAAGGAATCCGCGCCATGGCACGATCACCGGTCCGGTCCCCGCTTCTCGCTATCGTCCTCCTCTGCCTGAGCGCCTTCGGCCCGGCACAGGCCACGCCGGAATCGGTCGTCCTGCCGGTCCCGGCGGTCACGCTCTATCCTGGCGACGTCATCGGCGATGCGCATCTGGTCGACCGCGCCTTCCGGACGGCGGCGCGGGTCTCGATCGACAACCGCCTCGCGATCGTCGGCAAGGTGGCGCGGCGGACATTGCTGCCCGGCCAGCCGATCCCGCTGAACGCGGTCGACGACCCGAAAGTGGTGCGGCGCGGCGTGCCGACGCAGGTCGTCTTCCGCGAGAACGACCTCGTCATCACCGGCCTCGTCGAGCCGACGCAGTCAGCCTCGGTCAACGAGATGGTCAAGGCCCGCAATCCCGATACCGGGCTCATGGTCGTCGGCGTCGTCCAGGCGGACGGCACCATCCGCGTCGGGGGGGAATGATGTCGATTCTTCCCCGACTGCTGTTCGTCGTCTGGAGCATGGCGCTGGTGCTGGCCAGCGTCGAGCCGACCCAGGCGATGGTGCGGATCAAGGACATCGCCGGGCTGCAGGGCGTGCGCGACAACCAACTCGTCGGCTACGGCCTGGTCATCGGCCTGCAGGGAACCGGCGACAGCATCCGCAATTCACCCTTCACGGGACAGGCCCTGCAATCGATGCTCGACCGGCTCGGCGTCAATGTCCGCAACCAGGCGCTGCGCACGCGCAACGTCGCGGCCGTGCTGGTGACGGCGGACCTGCCGGCATTCGCCGGCCGCGGCAGCCGCATCGATGTCAGCGTCGCCTCGATGGGAGACGCCACCTCGCTGCTCGGCGGCACGCTGATCGTCACCTCGCTGCTCGCGGCAGACGGACAGACCTACGCGCTGGCGCAGGGCCGCCTCAACGTTTCGGGTTTCTCGGTCCAGGGCGAGGCGGAACGGGTGACGCAGGGCGTCGCCACGGCTGCGCGGATTCCGGGTGGCGCGCTCGTCGAGCGCCAGGTCGCTGACCAGCTCTCGACCCTGCATGTGCTCTCGCTCGAGCTGCGCAATCCCGATTTCGTCACGGCGGAGCGGGTGGCTGGCGCGATCAACGCCTTCACCCGCAAGCGCTACAAATCCACCGTGGCCTTCGCGCTCGACCATCGCACCATCAGCCTGACCCGGCCGGCCAATATGTCGACGGCGCGCTTCATTGCCGAGATCGAGCGGCTGACGCTGGAGCCGGATTCGCCGGCGCGGGTCGTGGTCGACGAGCGCACCGGCACGGTCGTGATCGGCCGCGACGTCAAGATCTCCACCGTCGCGGTGACGCATGGCAACCTGACCGTGCGCGTCACCGAGACGCCGATGGTCTCGCAGCCCGAGCCTTTCGGGCGAGGGCAGACCGTCGAGGTCCCGCGGACCGAGGTCGACGCGCAGCAGGGCGGCGGCCGGCTCGCGATCATCAACGGGGCCAATCTGCACACGCTGGTGCGCGGCCTCAACCAGATCGGGCTGAGGCCGGCCGGTATCATCGCGATTCTCCAGGCCATCAAGACGGCCGGTGCGCTGCAGGCCGATCTCGTCGTGCAGTAGCGGCAGCCTGCGGCTGGCTCGCCCCAACCTCCAGCCCTCATCCTTCGAGACAGCCCTTCGGGTTTCCTCAGGATGAGGGCCGCCGAAATCGCAAGCTGCCCCTCAGGGTCAGCCTCGCGAAAGCATCGACAAGTAGTTTTTCTGAAGATCATCCAGGCGAGTTTCAAAAAATGCTGCCGATGCATCCCTTTATTTCGACGTTCCTGCTCGCGTTGCTGCTCGGCCTGAGCGCGCGCCAGGCGGGGGCGCAGACCCAGACACCGAAGACGGTGCCAGCGGTGGCGGTCGATTCGACCTCCGATGCGGTGGCCTTCTGCTCTGCCATCCGCGACCCGGCTGCGGAGGCGCGCTTCGCCTATCAGGCGAACACGCTGAAGCTTCTCGAGGCCAGGCTCGCCGACACGGTGAAGAAGCTCGAGCAGCGCAAGGCGGAGCTTCAGCTCCTGACCGACCAGCGCGCGGCCGAGGTCAAGCAGGCCGAGGCGCGGATGACCGAGATCTTCTCGCGCATGCGCCCCGATGCCGCCGCGCTCCAGCTCGCGACGATGGACCAGGGCGTCGCCGTGGCGGTGCTGGGCAAGCTGACGCCGCGTGCGGCCAGCGCCGTGCTCAACGAGATGGAGGCTTCGCGGGCCGCCCAGCTCGCCGAGGTCATGGGCGGCCGCCGCCCGCAGCCGACCAGAATGCCCACAACCGGAGCCCAGACCCGATGAAGGCCATCATCCTCGCCGCTTGCGCGGTCACGCTTGCCGGTTGCGGCATGGACATGTCCGAACTCAACCGCGAGCCCCAGCTCTCGCGCGTCGGCAGCGGCCTCGTGAAGCAGCGCGACGCCATCCCGCTCGGCTCGACCTCCGGCCGTGGCACCGATGTCGCGTTCAACTCGATCTATACGCGCCATAGCGAGGACCTCTTCCGCGACACGCGCGCCATGAGGACCGGCGACGTGGTCACCGTGAGGATCTCGATCAACGACAAGGCCAAGCTCGACAACAAGTCGGACCGTTCGCGCAACTCGGCTACGAAGTTCGGTCTCGGCTTCCTGGCCGACTTCAACGGCGCTTCCGGAGACGCCGGGTTCGAGGCGAATGCGAATTCGGATTCCTCGTCGCGTGGCCGCGGGCTGACCGACCGCTCGGAGGAGGTGGAGATGTCGGTTGCGGCCGTCGTCACGGAGATCCTGCCCAACGGCAACCTCGTGATCAATGGCTCGCAGGAGGTGCGCGTGAACTACGACATGCGCGTCCTCAACGTCACCGGCATCGTGCGTCCGCGTGACATCACCGGCAACAATGTCGTCGCCTACGACAAGATCGCCGAAGCGCGGATTTCCTATGGAGGGCGTGGCCGCGCCATGGAGGTGCAGCAGCCGGCCTGGGGCCAGCAGGTCTTCGACAAGGTCACCCCCTTCTGATGGCCAGATCTCCGATCAAGCTGCCGGGCATGCCCCGGCGGCGGCGCCCTTCGCGACCCGCCCTGATCGCGGCCGCGCCGATCGTGCTCCTGACCGCGCTGGCCGCGGGCGCCGGCACGCTCTGGGGAATGCGGGTCGTCGGCACGGTCGAGGACACCGTGCTTAAGCGGATGGAGGCGACTGCGCCTGAGCTCGCGGCGAACGCGCAGATGACCGGGGCGCTGGTGCTGAAGCGGCTCGCGCCGATCGTGACCAATCTCGCGGCACCGGCAAACACCTGGGTGCGCCTGGAGGCCGCGCTGCTGATGGAGCAGAAGGCGGCGATGAGCGCCGATCCGCTCATCGGCGCCATCACCGAGGACATGCTCGCCTTCCTGCGCAGCGTCACAGCCCGCCAGATGGAAGGAGCGGCCGGTCTCAGGAACCTGCGCGAGGATCTGCTGGAGCGGGTCGCGATCCGCTCCAAGGGCGTCGTGCGCGACATCGTCATCGAAACCCTGGTCGTGCAGTGAACAAGCTTCTCGCAACGTTTCTTTTCCTGATCGCCGGCACGGTTGGTGCCGGTGCCCAGTCCCTCGGCCTGGACGGCCTGATGCCGCAGGCCGGAGCCTCGGCTTCCGGGCGCATCGTCCAGATCGTGGCGATGCTGACCGTGCTTTCGGTCGCGCCCGGCCTGCTGATGATGGTTACGAGCTTCAGCCGCTTCGTGATCGCGCTTTCCTTCCTGCGCTCGGGGCTCGGCCTGCAGAGCACGCCGGCGAACCTGATCCTGATCAGCCTCGCCTTGTTCATGACCTTCTTCGTGATGGCGCCGACCTTCGACAGAGCCTGGCAGGACGGCGTGCTGCCGCTTGTCGAGAACCGGATCAGCGAGGCCGAGGCCTATACGAAGATCACGGAGCCGTTCAGGGAGTTCATGCTGGCGCAGACGCGGCCGGCGGACTTACGCCTCTTCGCCGATATCGCGCCGCCAAGCATCCGCCCGGAGGACCCGACCCAGGCGGTCGATCTGCGCGTGCTGATTCCCTCCTTCATGATCTCCGAGCTGCGGCGGGCCTTCGAGATCGGCTTCCTGATCGTGCTGCCCTTCCTGGTGATCGACATGATCGTCGCGACGATCGTCATGTCGATGGGCATGATGATGCTGCCGCCGACCGTGATCTCGCTGCCGTTCAAGGTGATCTTTTTCGTTCTGATCGACGGCTGGAACCTGCTGATAGGCGGGCTGGTCAGATCGTTCAGTTGAGGATTTCGATCATCTCCTCTGCGGTCATTCCGGGCTCGCCCTACGGGCGCCCCGGAATGACGGCTGTCGGCCGTTCGCTTCAGGTCCATTCGCCCTTGCGGAAGACCGGGACCCGGCTGCCGTCGTCGCGGACGCCGTCGATGTCGATCTCGGCGGAACCGATCATCCAGTCGACATGGATGAAGCTCTTGTTGCCGCCCTGGGCCGCGATCTGTTCCGGGGTCAGGTTGGCGCCGTCGAGGAAGCATTTCGAATAGCACTGGCCGAGCGCGATGTGGCAGGCGGCGTTCTCGTCGAAGAGCGTGTTGAAGAACAGGAGCCCGCTCTTCGAGATCGGCGAGGAATGCGGCACCAGCGCCACCTCGCCGAGGCGGCGCGCGCCGTCGTCTGTATCGAGCAGCTTTGCGAGCACGTCTTCGCCACGGGTCGCCTTCGCCTCGACGATGCGGCCGGCCTCGAAGCGGACCTGGATGCCGTCGATCAGCGTGCCCTGATGGGAGAGCGGCTTGGTGCTGGCGACATGGCCGTCGACGCGCCGCGCATGTGGGGTGGTGAAGACCTCCTCGGTCGGGATGTTGGCATTGCAGGTGACGCCGTTCTTGGCCGTCGAGGCGCCGCCCTGCCATTCATGGCCATCGGCGAGCCCGACCGTCAGCTCGGTACCGGGGCCGGAGAAATGAAGGGCCTGGAAGCGCTCGCCGTTGAGCCATTGCGTGCGGCCGCGCAGCGACGCGTTATGCACGGCCCAGGCGTCGACCGGGTCACCCTGGTCGACGCGGGAGGCGGCGAAGATCGCCTCGGCGAGCCTGGCCACCGCGATGTCCTCCGCATCGTCCGGGAAGACGCGCTGCGCCCAGGAGGCGGTCGGATAGGCGAGGATGTTCCAGTTGATGTCGAAGCCGGCGATCTTTTCCAGCGCCGGCTGGTAGGCGATCGAATTGGCCTTGCCGGCGCGCGAGACTTTTGCCGGGTCCTGCCCGGAGAGCAGCATCGGGTCGTCGCCGACGATGGCGAGACGGGCCGTGTTGGCGGCGAAGGCTTTTGCGACGCCCTCATGCAGCCAGGCGGCGGCACGGTCGAAGCTGTGGTCGCCGGCATGGCGATAACGGGCCAGCGTCACCTCTTCGTCCGACAGGATCGGCGTGACCAGGCCGGCGCCCGCCTTGTAGGCGTGCTCGGCGATCTTGCGGACCAGCGGCAGCGCGGCGACCGGCGCGGTCAGGAACAGATCCTGGCCGGGTTGCAGGTTGAGGCCGACGCGGATGGCGGCCTCTGCCAGCCGGTCGAGCTTCGCGGGGTCGATCGAGGCGGGAATGCTGCGCTGATGAATGGTCATTGATCGTCCGGGCTGGATGGGTCCCGTGAATCTAGTGCAGAGCGGGCGCCGCGCCAATGCGCTTGCCAGCGCACGGCCCGGCATGCCCCCGCAGCATGGCACCCGGCCGCTTCGACCCGCGCCTTGGGCTCTTGGCTCTGTCATATATCGTCGCGCGGCGAGGCGATGCGGCCCGGGAGGGGAGCGCGTCGCGCTCGCGCAGGATCAGGAGTTGCCGGGAATGACCGCTGTCGAACAGCAAGAGACGCCTTACCGCACGCAGAACTGGACGCTGGGCAAGCCGATGGCGAGCGGGCGCAACGGCATCGTCGTGTCGCAGAACCGCGAAGCCGCCGAAGCCGGCGCCGCGATCCTCGAGGCCGGCGGCAATGCGGCCGATGCCGCGGTCGCCGCCTGCTTCGCGCTGGCGGCGGTCGAGCCCTGGAACAGCGGGCTCGGCGGCATCGGCTTCGCGGTCATCCTCAAGGCCGGCGAGACCAGCGCCAAGGTCGTCGATTTCGGGCCCGTCGCGCCGCGCCGGGCGAATCCGGGCGACTATCCGCTGACCGGGGCGATGAAGAACGACCTGTTCACCTGGCCCGAGGTGGTCGGCGACGTGAACATCCACGGCCCGCTGTCCTTCGTCGTCCCGTCCTCGGTCGCGGGCTACACGGCGCTGAAGGAGAATTTCGGCACGGCGATGCCGGTGGCCGACCTGCTCGCGCCGGCGATCGCGCTGGCGAAGCGTGGCCTGGCGCAGGACTGGTACACGACGCTGAAGGTGTCCTCCTCGGCGGCAGTGCTGCGGCTCTATGAGGAGAGCGCGCGGATCTACCTGCCGAACGGCCTGCCGCCGGTGCCGCCCTACCAGGGCAAGCCCGGCTTCTTCCGGCTCGGCAATCTCGCTGCGACGCTGGAGCGCCTGGCCTCGGCCGGGCTCGACGATTTCTATCGCGGCGAGATCGCCGGCAAGCTGGCTGCCGACATCAAGGCACTCGGCGGGGTGGTCGATGCGGAAGACCTGGCGGGCTGCAGGGCGGTGGTCCGGGATTCACCGACGATCGATTGGCGCGGCACCCACCTCGTCCATACCGCAGGCGGGCTGACGGCGGCGCCGACGCTGCAGGCCGTGGTCGAGGGCATGGCCTCCGCCAAGCCCGCGCCGGGCGGGGCCGATGCGGAATGGTTCGCGACCCTCTCGCGGGTGATGCGCGAGGCCTATGCCAGCCGCCTCGAAGGGCTGGGCGCAGCTAAAGCAGCGACGGAGCCGGGCGACACCTGCACGACCCATCTGACGGTCGTCGACCGCGAGGGCACGCTCGTCACCGTGACGACGACGCTGCTCTCCTCGATGGGCAGCCGCGTCGTGCTGCCCGGGACCGGCGTGCTGATGAACAACGGCATGATGTGGTTCGATCCGCGCCCCGGCAGCGCCAATGCGATCGCGCCCGGCGCCCGGCCGCTCTGCAACATGTGCCCGGTGATCGTGACGCCCAAGGACGGCAGCGGGCCGCGCTTCGCTGGCGGCGCCTCGGGCGGGCGGCGGATCCTCGCCAGCGTCTACCAGATGCTGGCCTGGACGGTCGATTGCGGCATCGGGATCGAGGAGGCGGCGCATCTGCCGCGCATCGACGTTTCGGGGCCGGACCAGACCAGCGCCGACATGCGGCTGCCGGCGGCGACGCTGGCGGCGTTGGAAGCTGCCGGCCCGGTCAGCATCGTCGAGCATGGCGTGCTGCCGATCAACTTCGCCTGTCCCAACCTCATCCGGGTCGATGCGGATGGGGCGCAGGGCATCAGCGACGTGGTCTCGCCCTGGTCGGCGGCGGTCGCGGCCAAGAGCTGAGCGAACCAGGGCTGGTCGAAAAAGGGAGGCGCGTGGTGCGCGCCTCCCTCGGTCCTAAGAGCGATCAGACCCGCTTCAGCCCATAAGGATAGGGCGCCGAGCCGGACAGCATGCCGGTAAGGTCGCTGCGATAGGCGGTGCGGCTGACGAACTGGCCGAGCGGGATGGTCGCGACCTCCTCCAGGGCCAGCCGCGCCAGCGCCTTGGCGCTCGCGCGCTGCGCCGTTTCGTCGGGGGCGTAGAGCCAGGCCTCGGCGAGTTCCTCGGCCTTGTCGCTCTTCCACCAGCCGAACCAGCCCTTCTCGCCCTGGCCGCGGACGAGGGTCGACATCGCCGGATTGCCCCAGCTCGTCGCCGAGCCGGTGGTGTGGAAGATGCTCCAGCCCCCCTTCTCGACCGGCTCGCGGCTGCCGCGGCGCTGCACCACCGTGCCCCAGTCGCTGGCGGCCATCTCGACATTCATGCCGAGCGCCTTGAGCAGTTCGAAGGTGACCTCGCCGAGCGGGCCGATATCGGGAAAGTCGGTCGGATTGATGATGACGACCTTCTCTCCGTTGTAGCCGGACTCCTTGAGCGCCGCCTTCGCCTTCTCCAGGCTCTGCGGCATCAGATCCTCCTGCTCGCCGTCGTAATAGGGCGTGCCGCGCCACCACAGGCTGCGGCAGGTCTGCCAGAGCGTGGTGTCGTCGCCCTGGGTCGCGCGCATGTGGTCTTCCTGCTTGACTGCCATGCGAACCGCGGCGCGGACCTTCGGGTTGTTGAAGGGCGGCTGCAGGTGGTTGAGGCGGATGATGGCGCCGCGGCCGGCCTTGTCGATGATCTCCTGCTTGATCTGCTTGTTGCCGGCCAGCATCGGCTGCAGGTCGGCGAGGGGGCGTTCCCACCAGTCGATCTCGCCTTGCGTCAAAGCGGCCGACGCGGTCGCCGGATCGGGCAGGATCTGCCATTCGATCCGCTTGAAATGGGCGACCTTGCCGCCGGCATTGCGGCTCGGCGGCTCGGATCGCGGCTTGTAGCCGTCGAACTTCTCGTAGACGACGCGGCTGCCCGAGACGAAGCCGCTGGGGATGAAGCGGTAAGGGCCGGAGCCGACCATCTCCGTGACCGCCGTATTGGCGTCGGTCTTGGCGAGACGCTCCGGCATGATCACCGGCGGCTGGTCGGACTTCGCCAGACAGTCCAGCATCATCGGGAAGGGGCGCTTGAGCTTGATCTCGACGGTGCGGTCGTCCGGCGCGTTCCATTCCTCGACGGCTCGGCCGAGGAGCTGGCCGTAAGGGTCGCGCTGGGTCCAGCGCTTCAGGCTGGCGGCGCAGTCGACGCCCTTGACCGGGGTGCCGTCATGGAAGGTCAGCCCCTCGCGCAGCCTGATCTTCCATGTCTTGCCGTCGGCCGAGACCTCGTGGCCCTCGGCCATCTGGGGTTGGGGCTTCAGGTTCTCGTCGGCTCCGTAGAGCATGTCGAAGACATAATAGCCGTGATTGTTGGTCACGGTCGCCGTCGTCCAGACCGGATCGAGCGCGCTGAGATTGGCCTGGGGCACGAATTTCAGCAGCTCGTTGCTGGCCTGCGCCGAGGCCGGCCGGGTCGCGGCCGGGCCGATGAGCGCGGCAGCGGCCGCGCCCTGCAGGAAAGTACGTCTCTTCATGGCAGTCCCCTCTGTTTTCTCTGCTTAGATGTTGACGTGGAGTGGCTCTGGCCGCGCTCAGCCGAAGCCCATGAAGTTCGGCGCCTCGCTCAGCTTCGGCGCGGCCATGAGCCTGGCGATGTCGGGAACCGGGCGCGCGGTCAGCGAATCGCCGGCGAGCGCGGATTCCAGTGCCGCTGCAACCGCGAGGACCTTGGCGTCGCCGCCGCGCGGGCCGACGATCTGCAGGCCGAAGGGCATGCCGTGGTCGTCGAGCCCGACGGGGAGCGAGATTGCCGGATGGCCGACCGTGGTCGCGGCATAGGCCAGCGCCAGCCAGTGGAAATAGGTCCTTGTCGGCTTGCCGTCGATCTCGGCCGGGTAGAGCTCGGACCAGGGCCGCGGGCTCAGCGTGACCGCCGGCGAGAGGATGACGTCGTAATCCTCGAAGAAGCGCTGCCAGCGCTGGTAGATCGCGGTCTGCTCCTTCAGCGCGCGGGCGATGTCGAGCGGGCCGTAGCGCAGCCCCTCCTCGACATTCGCGCGGACATTGGGGCCGACCATCTGGGGCGTATCGCGAACCTTCTCATACATGCCGGCGATGAAAGAGAGCGCGCGCAGGATCTCGAAGGCCTCGTCGGTTCCCGAGCAGTCGGGCGTCGCTTCCTCGGCCGCCCCGAAGAGCGAGGAGAAGGCGCCGACCTTCTGGGCGAAGACCTTGCGGATGTGGTTCTCGGTCGGCGCGAAACCGAAATCGGGCGTGATCGCGACCTTGAGCGAGGCGAGGTCGATGCTCGCCGGCCGGGCGAAATCCTCCGGGCGGCGGATGTTCCGGCCATAGACCGTGGTCGCCAACGGGTCGCAAGCATCGTCGCCGATCATGCCGGACAGCAGCAGGCAGAGATCCGGAACGGTGCGCGCCATCGGTCCGAGGACGGGCAGTGGGTTCCAGCCGAGCGGACGCTTCTCGCTCGGCACCAGGCCGGGTGTTGGCCGGAAGCCGACGATGCCGTTGAAGGCGGCCGGGTTGCGCAGCGAGCCGCCGGTGTCGGAGCCGGTCGCGATCGGCACCATGCCGGTGGCGAGCGCGACGCCGGAGCCACCTGAGGAGCCGGCTGCGGATTTCATCGGGTCGAAGGGATTTCCGGTCGCGCCATAGACGGCGTTTCGGGTGTTGGCGCCGGCACCCCATTCGGGGGTGTTGGTCTTGCCGAGCACGATCGCGCCGGCCTCGCGGACTTTCGCGACGATCAGCTGGTCCTCGGCCGGGACATGGTCGGCATAGAGCTGGCTGCCATAGGTTGTGCGCAGGCCGGCGACGTTCTCCAGATCCTTGATGCCGACCGGCAGGCCGTGGAGGGCGGGCAGCTTGTCGCCCTTGGCGGTTGCGGCATCGGCTGCCTTCGCCGCGGTGCGGGCGCGTTCGTCGTCGCGGGCGACCATGGCGTTGACGGCGGGATCGACGGCGTCGGTGCGGCGGATGCAGCTTTCGAGGAGTTCGACGGCGGAGAGCTTCTTGGCGCCGATCAGGGCACGGGCCTCGACGGCGCTGAGGTCGCAGGGTTCGGTCAAGTCGGCAGGCCTTTCGTTGGGGGCCGAGGCAGACGATCGTCTGCTCCGGTCCGTCAGGTGCATCCGGGCGCGCATGAGTGGCGCTGCGCCTGAGGCTGCAACGGCGCGGCCGCCGGGGCAAGCCACTCTATGCAGAAGCGACCTGTCGTGAAGAGGTGAGCGCCGCGCGGGCAGGCCTGCTCGGCGCTGGGATCAGCTGCCCTGGCCGGCGGCCCAGAGACCCAGCAGCAGTGCCACGCCGAGCACGGCGACGAAGGCGGCCGCCAGCAGTTCCAGCCCGGCGATAAGCCGCGCGCCGCGGAGCGAGGAGCCGCCAGCCAGCTTCAACGCCGCGAATTTGAAGAAGACGGCGAGTGAAGCGAGCGCGCCGGTGGTCAGCGCCGTGCCCAGCGCCATGGCGAAGGTCGCGGCGATGCCGGCCCAGAGCAGGCCCTGCGAGGCGGCGAAGACCAGGATGATCAGCGCGCCGGCACAGGGGCGCAGGCCCGCCGCGAGCACGACGCCGGCCATCTCGCGCCAGTTGCGCAAGCCGGCGATCTCGTCCGGCGTCGGCATATGGACATGGTCGCAGGACGGGTCGTGGATCGCGTCGCTCTGGCCGAGGTTGAGTAGCGCGCCGGCCTTCCGCCAGAGTACGAGCAGCCCGACGAGGGCAAGCAGCGCGAAGCTCGCGGTCTCGATGACGCCGGTGGTCAGCGCCATCGTCTGCGCGGTGGCGTTGAGCGCGAGCGTCAGCGTGCCGACGAGGGCGATGGCGACGAGCGCTTGCAGGATCGCGGCGGCGAAGCTCAGGCCCAGGCCGCGCCGGAGGCTGCGGTCGTCTGCGACGATGTAGCCCGAGATCACCGCCTTGCCGTGGCCGGGGCCGGCTGCGTGGAAGACGCCATAGCCGAAGGATAGGCCAAGCAGGCCCCAGAGCGCCGCCGGGTTCTCGGCGATCGCCTTCAGCGTCGCCGTCAGCTCGCGGTAGAAGGAGGATTGCCAGGCCAGGATCACCGCGCCGAGGCCGGTCGTCGCGGGCGCGGCCTCGCGCGGCAGGGCAGTGCCGAAGGGGTTGCGCGGCGGTGGAGGCGGTGGCGGGCTGTAGGCCGCGATAACCGCAGCCAGAAGCGCGAGCCCGCCTGCGACAACGATCAGCGCCAGTGCCATCACGACGAGCCGCCGCGGCAGCGTCGGCCAGGGCAATGTCGAGAAGCGCGAAGTGCGCGGCAGATCGCGTTCAGACATCGGCGTAACCCAGGAATCGATGACCGATCAGGGACATGCGACCAAGGCGCGGGTCGTCACCGTGAGCCCGCTCATGTCGGGCGTCGCTGTGATGTCCTCCTGCGCCAGCTTCTGCTGGACCTCCGGGGCGAGCTTCGGCGGGCGGGCGACGCGCACGATGCAGCCCTGCGGTGCATCGCGGGTGATGACGGCGTCCGGGGCATCGACGATGTCGAAGGCGACGAAATAGGTCGGATCGCCGATTTCGATGCCGAAGGAGCGGTTGGCCTGGGCCGGGGTCTTCAGCGGCAGCGTATAGGTCAGCGTCAGGACCTTGTTTTCGAACACCAGCCCGGCCTCGGCCGGCTGCCCGAATTCCTGCGCCTTGCCGTTCGCCTTGGCCGTGGTGAAGAAGCCGACATCGGGCAGCGATTCGACGTTGATCTGGGCGAGTTCGGCGAGCTCGTCCGGCGTCAGCTTGCCGTCGCCATTCTTATCGAGGCCTTGCGTGATGAAGGCCGAATAGGCCTCGTCGAAGCTCCAGACATGCTTCAGCGCCGTGACCGAGCCGTCCGGCGCATAGAGGATCTCGGCGCGGGCGCTGACGAAGACATGCGGATGGGCGGCGGCCGGCGCGGCGAGGCCGAGAAGGCCCGCAAGGGCGAGGATGGCGGCAAGGGTCTTGCGGCTTTCCACGAGTCTGGTCCTCGGCATGCGCCGACGCTGGCGCGGCAGGGTTAACAGGGCGTGAATCCGCCATAGGCGAGGCAGCCCCTGCTGCAAAGCGGCATTGCCGAGAAAGGTGGCCGAAGCGCGGCGAGGCAGGACGACGGTTGAGTTTCCAGTGCGGCCCCCCTCATATTGGCAGGCCGATGCCGGAGCCGTTTCCGGCCCGCTAAAGGTGGCAAGCCGACCGTGATCTCGCCTGAGGAACTGCGCCATATCGCCGCCTGGTCGCGAGACCTGAGCGAGGAGGAGTTCGAGGAGGCGCGGCGCGGCATCTCCTTCAGGAGCTACGGCAAGGGCAACTATATCTGCCATGTCGGCGACAAGCTCGAGGCCTGGACCGGTGTCGCCGCGGGGCTGGTGAAGATGTCGACCACCTCGCGGGCGGGGAAATCCGCGACACTCGCAGGGATGCGTGCCGGGGCTTGGTTCGGCGAGGGCACCGTGATCAAGGGGGAGCTGCGCCGCTACGAGCTGGTGGCGCTGCGCGAGACGCGGCTGGCGCTGATGCGGCGGCAGAGCTTCCTCTGGCTGTTCGAGCATTCGGCGGCGTTCAACCGCTTCCTGGTCCACCAGTTCAACGAGCGGCTGGCCCAGTTCATCGCTCTGGCGGAGACAGAGCGCACGCTCGATGCGACCGGTAGGCTGGCGCGCAACCTCGCCTGGCTGTTCAATCCGACGCTCTATCCCGACGAAGGCCGAACGCTCGAGGTCAGCCAGGAAGAGCTCGGCCTGCTCGCCGGCATGTCGCGCCAGATCGCCAACCAGTCGCTGGCACGGCTCGCCGATCTCGGCCTGATCGAGGTCGGCCATGGTAGCGTGACGATCCTCGATGTCGAGCGGCTGGCACGCTACGAAGCGTGAGCGCGCCTCTCGCCCGGCTTCAGAAGGCGAAGGCGAAAGCCATTCCCATGAACCAGATCAGCATGAGGATGTAGGCGGGCCGAAACAGGTAGAGGCGCTGCCAGTTCGAGATCGGCAGACGGTAGGGCGCGATGCGCTCGTCGATCCGGTCGAGGCCGCTGTCGATCGAGAAATCCCAGCCCCTGCTCCGGTAGAAGCGGTATTCCTTCACCTGCGTGACGACCTGCTGAAGCAAGAGCAGAGCGACCAGGGCCATCGCTGCAACAAAGACCAAGATTTCCAGGATCAGCAAGGCTCGCGCTCGCTCCTCCGAGGCCGCGGGCAAACCTCTGCTGGACGATAGTCGTCAAAAGGCGAATTGTCTGTCAAGCCCACCCTTGCAAAGCTGGAAGGCGGCTGCGAGGCTCAGCCCAACGACAAGGATCGAACGATCCGAACCAGGCCGGTGCGATGTACGCCGGCCGCTCAGGGTGGAGACGGATGACGATGGCAAGCGCAAGCGCCGGCCAGGCGGATACCTTTCCGAAACTGCTGCTGCGCAATTCGCGCGAGCGGGGCGGCCGGGTCGCGTTCCGCCACAAGGATCTCGGCATCTGGCAGTCCTGGAACTGGGAGCAGGTCGCCGAACAGGTCCGCGGCTTCGCGCGCGGCTTCCAGAAGCTCGGGCTGCAGCGCGGCGAGAAGGTCGCGATCATCGGCTACAACCGGCCGCGGCTGTACTGGTCGATGGCGGCGGCGCAATGGCTCGGCGCGATCCCGGTGCCGGTCTATGCCGACAGCGTCGCCGACGAGATGGCCTATGTGCTGGATCATGCCGAGGCCGTCTTCGCCGTGGTGCAGGATCAGGAGCAGGTCGACAAGATCCTTTCGATCTCGGAGCGACTGCCGGCCTTGCGCCAGATGCTCTATGACGAGCCGCGGGGCCTGCGCGACTATGACCACGGCAAGCTGCATGCGATCGACCAGGTGATCGCCACCGGCGCCAAGGAACTGGCCGCAGACGCGCAGGCCGTGGCCGCGCTGGAGCAGGAGATGCAGGCCGGCCAAGGCTCCGACCTCGGCATCATCCTCTACACCTCGGGCACGACCGGCCGCCCGAAGGGCGTGATGCTCAGCCATTTCAACGTCATCACGGCGGCCGAGATCGGCTGCCAGTTCGACGGGCTGAACGAGAGCGACGAGATCATCGCCTATCTGCCGATCGCCTGGGTCGGCGACCATGTCTTCTCTTATGCGCAGGCGATCGTCGCCGGCTTCTGCGTGAACTGCCCCGAGGGGCCGGAGACGGTGATCGAGGATCGCCGCGAGGTCGGGACGACCTACGCTTTCGCGCCGCCGCGCGTCTTCGAGACCATGCTGACGCTGACGATGGTGCGGATGGAGGATGCCGGCGCGCTGAAGCGGAAGATGTTCCACTACTTCCTCGGCGTGGCGAAGAAGCATGGCGAGCAGATCCTCAACGGCGAGAAGGTGCCGCTGGGCGGGCGCCTGCTCTACATGCTCGGCGACGTGCTGGTCTACGGACCGTTGCGCAACCGCTTCGGCCTGACGCGGATCAAGGTCGGCTATACCGCCGGCGAGGCGATCGGCCCGGAGCTCTTCCGCTTCTACCGCTCGATCGGGGTCAACCTGAAGCAGCTCTACGGGCAGACCGAAGCCGGCGTCTACATCACCATGCAGCCCAACGGCGAGATCCGGGCCGATACGGTCGGCCGGCCGGCGCCGCTCGTCGAGATCCGCATCGACGACAATGGCGAGGTGCTCTACCGCTCGCCCTCGATCTTCGGCGGCTACTACAAGGACGCCGAGAAGACCGCCGAGACGATGACCGCCGACGGCTATGTCCGCTCCGGCGATGCCGGCTTCTTCGACGATGAAGGCCACCTCAAGATCATCGACCGGGCCAAGGATGTCGGCAAGCTCAACGGCGGCGACCTGTTCCCGCCGAAATATATCGAGAACAAGCTGAAGTTCTATCCGAACATCAAGGAGGTCGTGGCTTTCGGGCAGGGGCGCGACTATGCGACGGTTGCGCTCAATATCGACCTGACGGCGGTGGGCAACTGGGCCGAGCGCAACAACGTCGTCTATGCCTCCTATCAGGAGCTGGCCGGGCACGATCTCGTCTACGACATGATCGCGCAGCATGTGGACGAGGTAAACCGCTCGCTGTCCGCCGAGCCGCTGATGGGCGGGGCGCAGATCAAGCGCTTCCTGATCCTGCACAAGGAGCTCGACGCCGACGACGGCGAGCTGACGCGGACGCAGAAGGTCCGGCGCGGTTTCATCGCCGAGCGCTACGCTCCTCTGGTCGAGGCGCTCTATGACGGCTCGCAGGACGCCGACATCTCGACCGAGGTGACCTTCGAGGACGGCCGCAAGGGCGTGATCTCGGCGCGGGTCAAGGTGCGTGACGCGAAAACCTATCCCACGAGCGCTTCCGAGCGCTCCAGCCCGGCGAGGGCGGCATGAACGCGGCGGTGATGAACGTGACCGGCGAACCGGTGCGCGAAAAGGGCGAGGTCCTGCTCTCGGTCGAGAACGTCTCCTTACGCTTCGGCGGGGTGAAGGCGATTACCGACGTCTCCTTCGACATACGCAAGGGCGAGGTCCGCGCCATCATCGGGCCGAACGGCGCCGGCAAGACCTCGATGCTCAACTGCATCAACGGCTTCTACCAGCCGCAGGAGGGGCAGATCACCTTCAAGGGCGAGCGCCGGCAGAAGATGAAGCCGCATCGAGCCGCGGCGGCCGGCATCGCCCGCACCTTCCAGAACGTCGCCCTTTTCAAGGGCATGTCGACGCTCGACAACATCATGACCGGCCGCACGCTGAAGATGAAGCGCAGCTTCTTCTGGCAGGCGCTGCGGCACGGCCCGGCGATGGCCGAGGAGATCGAGCACCGCAGGGTCGTCGAGGACATCATCGACTTCCTGCAGATCGAGCATATTCGCAAGCTGCCGGTCGGCAAGCTGCCCTATGGGCTGCAGAAGCGCGTCGAGCTCGGCCGGGCGCTTGCGATGGAGCCCGAGCTTCTGCTGCTCGACGAGCCGATGGCCGGCATGAATCTCGAGGAGAAGGAGGACATGTGCCGCTTCATCCTCGACGTGAACCAGCAGTTCGGCACCACCATCGCCTTGATCGAGCACGATATGGGGGTGGTGATGGACCTCTCCGACCGTGTCGTCGTGCTCGAATACGGCCGCAAGATCGCCGACGGCACGCCGGCCGAGGTCAAGGCCGACCAGGCGGTGATCGACGCCTATCTGGGAGTGGCGCATTGATGGACGTCATCCTGCAACCATTCGACGGAAGCGCGCGGGAAACCCCTCTCTCGGATGGGAGAAGGGCAGGGGTGAAGGCCTGCCGCCAGTCCATTAGGCGTAACCACGCCGCTGCGGCCTCAAGGTGCGAGGGCGGGCCCTCATCCCTGCCCTTCTCCCACACGGGAGAAGGGTTCCCCGGGCCCTTTGATTCGAGGTCACGGCCATGAGCGACGCGACCCTTCGCCCCATCGCCGGCATCAACTTCAACAGCTTCCGCGTTCGCGCGGCGCTGATCCTCGCCGCGGTCCTACTGCTGGGGATCATCGGAATCCGCTTTGATTCCTCCGGCACGCTCCACAAGATCTTCGTCGATCCGTTCGACCAGATGGTCTCGGCGCCAGATCTTCTGGTCCAGACGATCTGGGAGGGGCTGGTCTCCGGCGTTCTCTACGCCCTGATCGCGCTCGGCTTCGTGCTGATCTTCAAGGCCTCCGGCGTGTTCAACTTCGCCCAGGGCATCATGGTGGTGTTCGCGGCGCTGACGCTGGTCGGCCTCTACGAGAAGGGCGTGCCGGCCTTCCTCGCCGTGATCCTGACGCTCGGCGTGATGTTCGTGCTGGCGGTGGCGATCGAGCGGGTGGTGCTACGCCCGCTGGTGAACCAGCCTGACATCATCCTGTTCATGGCAACCTTCGGCATCACCTATTTCCTGATCGGCCTCGGCGAGACCGTCTTCGGCGGCAACCCGAAGCAGATGATCACCGACCAGCTCCATCTGCCCCGCGGAGCGATCGAGCTGAAGCTGTTCGGCGGCTTCGTCTCGTTGCAGAAGATCGACATCGCCGCCGCGATCATCGCCTCGCTGATGATCGCGGTGCTTGCCGTCTTCTTCCAGTACACCAGGATCGGGCGGGCGCTCCGCGCGGTCGCCGACAGCCACAAGGCGGCGCTCTCGGTCGGCATCTCGCTCAACCAGATCTGGGTCATCGTCTGGTTCACCGCCGGCATCGTCGCGCTGATCACCGGCATCATGTGGGGCGCACGTTCGGACGTCTCCTTCGCGCTCGAGATCGTGGCGCTGAAGGCGCTGCCGGTGCTCATCCTCGGCGGCTTCACCTCGATCCCCGGCGCGATCATTGGCGGGCTGATCATCGGCATCGGCGAGAAGCTCGGCGAGTTCTACTGGGGTCCGCTGATCGGCGGCGGCATCGAGAGCTGGCTCGCCTATTTCATCGCCCTGGGCTTCCTGCTGTTCCGGCCGCAGGGCCTGTTCGGCGACAAGATCATCGAGCGGATTTGAGGGCCAAGCCATGTTCTACCGCGAGGCCGGCCAGTTCAAATCCACCTATCAGGCCGACATGGCCGTGTTCCCGATCAAGCAGGACCGGATCGGGCTCGCGATCATCCTGGGCATCGCCTTCATCGGCATCCCGCTGGTCGGCGGCGACTTCTTCATCAGCTCGGTGATGATCCCCTTCCTGGTCTTCTCGCTGGCGGCCATCGGGCTCAACATCCTGACCGGCTATACCGGGCTGATCTCGCTGGGCACCGCCGCCTTCATGGGAGTCGGCGCCTATGCCTGCTACAAGCTGACCACCTTCTTCCCCGACGTGAACATCATCGTCCTGATCCTGGTCTCGGGGCTGTTCTCGGCTGCGATCGGCGTGCTCTTCGGCCTGCCCTCGCTTCGGATCAAGGGCTTCTACCTGGCGGTGGCGACGCTCGCCGCGCAGTTCTTCCTGCAATGGGCCTTCGTGCGCGTGCCCTGGCTGTTCAACTACAACGCGTCGGGCGCCATCGAGGTGCCGCAGCGCACGCTCTTCGACATCTCGCTGACCGGCGCTTCGGCCACGCCCGAGACGCGCTATTTCGTCTGCCTCGTCCTCGTCGTGGTGCTGACCTGGTTCGCCTCGAACCTCGTCCACGGCAAGATCGGCCGCTCCTGGATGGCCGTGCGCGACATGGACATCGCCGCCGAGCTGATGGGCATCAAGCTGCTCAACGCCAAGCTGCTCGCCTTCGCAGTATCCTCCTTTTATGCCGGCGTCGCCGGGGCGATGATGATTTTCCTCTGGTATGGCGGCGGCGAGGCGAACGACGTCTTCACCATCCGGCTCTCCTTCAACATCCTGTTCATGGTCATCATCGGGGGGCTTGGCTCGCTGATCGGCTCCTTCCTCGGGGCCGCCTTCATCGCGAGCCTGCCGACGATCATGAAGTTCGGCCTGCCGGCGCTGGGCGTGCCGCTTTCGGGCGCGACCGCCGAGCACGTCACCTTCATGCTGGTCGGCGCGCTGATCATCCTCTTCCTGATCGTCGAGCCGCACGGCCTGGCGCGGCTCTGGCAGATCGGGAAGCAGAAATTGCGGACGTGGCCGTTCCCGTATTGAGGCTGCGGGACGGCCCAAGAAACGATCCGCGTCGGCCTTCAATGACGCGGGCGAGAAGCAGGCCGGCGGGGCCTTGACGCCACCGCCGGGGGAAACGAACGGAGGATGACAGCCATGAAGACAAGCGTATTGATGAAGGGCGCCGCCCTCGGGGCGCTGCTCGCCGCCGGCGCCTTCGCCGCTCCCGCCTTCGCGCAGGACAGCATCTATTTCTCCAACAACGCCTATCGCACGGGCCCCTTCGCCGGTTCGGGCATCCCGATCGGCGACGGCATGCGCGACTACATCGCCATGATCAACGAGCGCGACGGCGGCGTGAACGGCGTCAAGATCGTCTATGAGGAATGCGAGACCGGCTACGACACCAAGAAGTCGATCGAGTGCTACGAGCAGGTGAAGTCGAAGACGATCGTCTACAGCCCGTGGTCGACCGGGGCGACGCTCGCAGCGATCCCCCGCGCCCATGTCGACAAGCTACCGATCCTGTCGATGGCCTATGGTCTCTCGGCCTCGGCCGACGGCACCCAGTTCCCCTGGGTCTTCATTCCGCCGCTGACCTATTGGGACGGCGCCTCGGTGATGGTGAAGCACATGGCGGCCGAGCTCGGCGGCATGGACAAGCTCAAGGGCAAGAAGCTCGGCCTGATCCATCTCGACGCGCCCTTCGGCAAGGAGCCGATCCCGGTGCTCGAGAACCTCGCCAAGAAATACGGTTTCGAGCTCAAGCTCTATCCCGTCGCTGCGGCCGACATGCAGAACCAGGGCTCGCTCTGGCTCTCGATCCGGCGCGACCGGCCGGACTATCTCTACAACCAGGGCTGGGGGGCGATGAACCCGACGGCCGTCAAGGAAGCGATCAAGAACAACTTCCCGATCAACAAGCTGGTCGGCGTCTGGTGGGCCGGCGGCGATGACGACGCCCGCGCCGGCGGCGCCGAGGCGAAGGGCTACAAGTCGCTCAACTTCAACGCGGCCGGCCAGGACTTCCCGGTAATCCAGGACATCATCAAGCATGTCGTGGACAAGGGTAGGAGCACGACGCCGAAGGAGAAGGTCGGCGAGAACCTCTATAATCGCGGCGTCTACAACTCGATGCTCGTCGTCGAGGGCATCCGCACCGCCCAGAAGCTGACCGGCAAGAAGGTGATCACGCCCGAGGACATGCGCCGCGGGCTCGAGAGCCTCAACATCGACGAGGCACGCC
This sequence comes from Allobosea sp. Root381, assembly GCF_001429395.1. Lineage (GTDB taxonomy): Bacteria > Pseudomonadota > Alphaproteobacteria > Rhizobiales > Beijerinckiaceae > Allobosea. Next base: position 39,316 of record NZ_LMJT01000005.1, on the reverse strand, counting down.
TGAAGGAGATCGGCATGGCCGGCTTCGCCTCGCCGGTGAAGATCAGCTGCACCGACCATTCCGGCCACCACAAGGCCTATGTCGCCGAGTGGGACGGCACGAAATGGACGCAGAAGGGCGACTGGATCGAGCCGATGAAGGACGAGGTCCGCCCGCTGATCGAGGCCAACGCCAAGGACTACACCGAGAAGGCCGGCAACTGGCCGAAGCGGACCGAGCCCTGCGAGAAGTCGTCGTGATGTGACGAGCGCCTGATCCTTCTCCCATCGGGGGAGAGGGTGGCCCGGCGTAGCCGGGTCGGATGAGGGAAGGACGGGTGAGGACGAGGGAGACATCCCTCATCCGTCTGCTTTGCAGCCACCTTCTCCCCGAAGGGAGAAGGATTGGAGGTTCCATGTCCACCTTGACGCTTGATCAACCCGTTGCCTCGGCTGCCACCGAGACCATCCTCTCGCTCAACAACATCGAGGTGGTCTACGACCACGTCATCCTCGTGCTGAAGGGGGTGTCGCTTTCGGTGCCGCGTGGCGGCATCGTCGCGATCCTCGGCGCCAACGGGGCCGGCAAGACGACGACGCTGAAGGCGATCTCGAACCTGCTCAAGGCCGAGCGGGGCGAGGTCACCAAGGGCTCGATCGTGTTCGCGGGCGAGCGCGTCGACAGGATGTCGCCGAACGAACTGGTCCGGCGCGGCTGCATCCAGGTGATGGAGGGGCGCCACTGCTTCGGCCATCTCTCGATCGAGGAGAACCTCCTGACCGGCGCCTTCACCCGCCGCGACGGCAATGCCGCGATCAAGCGCGACCTCGAGAAGATCTACGAGCTCTTCCCGCGCCTGAAGCAGCGCCGCAACTCGCAGGCCGGCTACACCTCGGGCGGCGAGCAGCAGATGTGCGCGGTGGGCCGGGCGATGATGTCGAAGCCGAAGATGATCCTGCTCGACGAGCCCTCGATGGGGCTCGCGCCGCAGATCGTCGAGGAGATCTTCGAGATCGTCCGCCGGCTCAATGCCGAGGACGGCGTGTCGTTCCTCGTCGCCGAGCAGAACACCAATATGGCGCTACGCTACGCCACCTATGGCTACATCATGGAGACCGGCCGCGTCGTCATGGACGGCGAGGCCAAGGCGCTACGCGAGAACGAGGACGTGAAGGAGTTCTATCTCGGAGTCGCCGAGGGCAACAAGAAGTCCTTCCGGGAGGTGAAGAGCTACAAACGCCGCAAGCGCTGGCTGTCATGACGGCGGCCGAAGCAGGCGTTATAGCGCTCGCATGCTCTACGCCCTCATCGCCGTCGCCGTCCTTCTCCTGATCTTCGGGCCGCAGGCCTGGGTGCGCAATCAGATGAGCAGACATGCAACCCCTCGTCCCGACCTGCCGGGAACCGGCGGCGAACTCGCAAGGCATTTGCTCGACCGCTTCCAGCTCGGCGCGGTCGCGGTCGAGGTCACGCCGGCCGGCGATCATTACGATCCCGATGCCCGCACTGTGCGCCTCTCGGCCGAGAATCACGACGGCCGCTCGATCACGGCGGTCGCCGTTGCCGCCCATGAGGTGGCGCATGCGATCCAGCACGCGCAGGGCAGCACGCTGTTCGCGCTGCGCACGACTCTGGCTCGCTTCCTCGGCGTCTTCGACAAGATCGCGATGGCGGTGCTGCTTACGGCGCCGATCGTCATGGCGATCACCCATGTGCCGGCGATCGGGCTGATGCAGTTCGGCATCGCCATCGCCATGCTCGGCGTCGGGCTGGTCGTGCATCTGCTGACGCTGCCGCTGGAGCTCGACGCCAGCTTCGGCAAGGCGCTGCCGATCCTCACCGGCGACGGCTATCTCGACCCGCGCGACGTGCCGGCCGCGCGCGGTGTGCTGCGGGCGGCCGCCTTTACTTATGTCGCCGGGGCGCTGATCGGACTGCTGAACTTCCTGCGCTTCCTGCGCATCATCCGCTGAACCGGGACCATATCGATGAGCGCCCATCACGACGATCTGGAGACCCGCTCGCCGGAAGCCCGCGAAGCCGATCTCTTCGCCCGGCTGCCCGCAGTTCTCGCCGCAGCGCTGAAGGCGCCGGCCTATGCCGCGCGGCTTTCCGGCATCGATCCGGCTGGGATCACCGACCGCAACGCGCTCTCGACCTTGCCGGTGTTGCGCAAGGCCGATCTGCCGGCGCTGCACAAGGAGGCGCTGCCTTTCGGTGGCTTCGCGACGGCGGTGCCCGGTGCCTTCGGGCGGCTGTTCACCTCGCCCGGACCGATCTTCGAGCCGGAGGGCACGCAGGCCGACCCCTGGGGTTCGGCGCGCGGGCTCTTTGCCGCGGGCTTCCGGACCGGCGACATCGTGCTCAACACCTTCGGCTACCACCTCACGCCCGGCGGCTTCATCATGGATTCCGGCGCGCGCGCGCTCGGCTGCGCCGTGATCCCGGCCGGGCCGGGCAATACCGAGCAGCAGATGGAGGTGATAGCGGCCTACCGCCCGAGCGCCTATGCCGGCACGCCCGATTTCCTGAAGATCCTGGTCGAGGCGGCCGACAGCCGCGGCGTCGATATCTCCTGCATCAAGCGCGCGGTTGTCTCGGGCGCGGCCTTCCCGCCGTCGCTGCAGGCCTGGGTGCGTGCGCGAGGCATCGACGCCTACCAGCTCTATGCCACGGCCGATCTCGGCGTCATCGCCTATGAGACCGAGGCGCGCGAAGGCATGCTCCTGAACGAGAACCTGATCGTCGAGATCGTCCGGCCCGGCACCGGCGACCCCGTCGAGCAGGGCGAGGTCGGCGAGATCGTGGTCACCAATCTCGACCCGCTTCACCCGCAGATCCGGCTCGCCGTCGGCGATCTCACGGCCGTGATGCCGGGCCTCAGCGCCTGCGGGCGGACCAATACCAAGATCAGGGGCTGGATGGGCCGCGCCGACCAGACCGCCAAGATCAAGGGCATGTTCGTGCGGCCCGAACAGGTGGCGGAGATCGCCCGGCGCCATAGCGAGATCCACAAGCTGCGCCTCGTCGTCGGCCGTACCGAGGAGGTCGATACGATGACGCTGAAGGCCGAGATCTATGCGGAACCCGCGGGGCTGGTCGATGCCGTCTCCGCCAGCCTGCAGCAGATCACCAAGCTGCGCGGCACCGTCGAAATCCTGCCGCTCGGGGCCTTGCCGAACGATGGGAAGGTCATCGCGGATGAGCGGCCGGTGTAAGCCGGATCGTTTGCCGTCTTCGTCATGGTCGGGACAAGCCCGACCATGACGGCGAGCTCACCACATCACGGGCATTTCCCCCTTCGCGTCCAGCCAGGCATTCGCCTTCGAGAACGGCCTCGAGCCGAAAAAGCCCCGTCGTGCCGAGAGCGGCGAGGGGTGGGCGCTGGCAAGCACGAGATGGCGGCTCTCGTCGATCAGTGGCCGCTTGGCCTGCGCCGGATTGCCCCAGAGCAGGAAGGCGGCATGCGGCCGCTCGCGCGAGACGGCGGCGATGACTGCGTCCGTCACGGCGCCCCAACCAAGCAGCAGATGCGAGCCCGCCTTGGAGGCGCCCTCGCGCACGGTCAGCGCCGTGTTGAGCAGCAGCACGCCCTGGCGCGCCCAGGCGGAGAGGTCACCATTCACCGGCACCGGCAGCCCGAGATCGTCGGTGCGTTCTCGGTAGATGTTGACGAGCGAGCGTGGCAGCGGCGCTGGGCCGGCATAGGAGAAGGCGAGGCCATTGGCATGGCCCGGCGTCGGATAAGGGTCCTGGCCGAGGATGACGATTTTGACGTGCTCCAGCGGGGTCAGCGCCAGTGCGGCAAAGACCCGCTCCGGCGCAGGCGCCACGACATGGCCGCCCGCGCGCTCGGCATCGGCGGCGGCGCACGCGCGCTCGGCCTGTTCGTCGGCCGCGAATACGGGCAGGTCTCGCCAGCCTTCCGCACCGGGGGAGGCGAGGAACGTCGCTAGGGCGTCAAGGCATGATCCGGGCATCGGCGCTTGATCTGAAAATGTGCGGGGCATGGCGGATGGAGCGGGTGTATTCGTCATTGCGAGCGAAACGAAGCAATCCAGGAGACGTAGAGCGCTACCGCCTCTGGATTGCTTCGCTTCGCTCGCAATGACGCGAAGAACCCCGCTATCTCAGGACAAGCCGGCCCTCAACCTTGGCATCGACAGTGCCGAGCCTGCGCAGATAGACCATGACTTCATTGGCCATGAGCTTGCCGTCGGTCAGGCCGATCAGCGTCTTGCCGCGGGCGAGCGCGGTGTAGCCGTCGCCGCCCTCCAACATGAAATTGTTCGAGGCGACGGTGAAGCGATCGGTGGGCGCGATCTCGGCGCCGTCGACCTTGATCGAGGTGACGCGCGAGCCGGCGGGCTGCTTGAGGTCGGCCTCGACAGTCATTCCGGAGATTACCGGGAAGCGGCCCGAGCCCTGCGGGGCGGGGCTGAGTCCGTTCTCGATGGCGTCCTTCACATCCTTGCCGGTGATCTCGACCATGACGGTCGCGTTGCCGAAGGGCAGTTCGCTGAGCACGTCACGGCGCGTCATCTTGTGGCCGGCGGGATATTGCTTGTTGGCGCGGATGCCGCCGGCATTGGTGATGGCGAGCTTCGCGCCGGTCGCGCTGCGGATGGCGTCGGCGATGAGGTTGCCGATCGCCGCCTCCTGCGTGCGGATGACGCCGGTGCGCGAATCGAGCGGGACGGCGAGCGTCGCGACATCGACGTCGAGCTCCTTGGAAAGTTCGGCCTCATAGCCCTTGACCAGCGCGGCGACCTCGGGGTCGGGCGTGGCCGAGCGGCTGTCATTGACGCGGAAGGCCGGCGTCCACGAGACCTGCCGGGCGGCTCCCTCGCCGCGGATGCTGACGGCAATGTCGATGGCGGTGACGTAATTGCCCTCCTCGTTCGACTCGACCATCACGACCTTGCCGTCATAGGCGATGGCGAGGTCGTGGTCGTGGCCGGTGAGCAGGATGTCGACGACGCGCGAACGCACGATCTCGTTGTCCATGGCGCGGTCGGCATGGACGACGGCGACGAGGATGTCGGCGCCCTGGGCCTTCAGCGCTTTCGCCTCGCGGCGTAGCGCCTCCATGGTCGAGGAGAATTTCAGGTCGCCCGGAAAGGAGATCTGCGGGGTCGGGTCATAGGCCGTTCCGATGACGCCGACCTTGATCCCGCCGAGCTCGAAGAGCTGCGAATCCTTGTGGCCGGCGAGCGGCTGGCCGGCGGCGTCGCGCAGATTGGCGGCGAAGGTCGGGTAGGTCTGGGCGGCCACGAGCTTGAGGTAGTTGTCCTTGCCGAAGTCGAATTCGTGGTTGCCGGGCACGAAGACGTCGATGCCCATCTTGTTCTGCATCGCGACGATATGGGCGCCCTGGTCGAAGCCGGACATCAGCGAGGGCGAGTAGCAATCGCCCGCATGGCAGAACAGCACCGGCACGCCGCGCGCCCGCTCGGCCATGGCGATGCCGGCCGCCCGGGCGAAGCCGCCGCGGCCCTTGTCGTCGCTCATCTTGTAGATGTCGTTGAGCAGCAGCAGCGTGAAGGCGGGGGCCGGCTGCTGGGCGATCGCGGCGGGGGCCGTGGCGGCGAGCGCGGCGGGCGCGGCGATCACGCCGAGGGCTTTGCGGCGAGTCAGCTCGGACATGCGTGGCTTCCCCAGCGAGGCGGCGGTGACGAGGCGCTGCGGCCACTATCGCAGTGTGAAGCCATTCCAATCAAGCGCCCGGAGCGTCGCCGAGGCATCGCTCCGCCGGTTTTTCAGCGTTCGCAAGCCACATCGGCAGTGTCGCACCCCCGGCCAGCCCATTGGACGAAGACCTTAACTCGTCTAAATCACACGCGATGAAAGCCGAGAGCACGATGTCAGAGCCGATGTCCGCCGCGCCGCAAGCCAGCGCAATGAAGCCTGTCGACCACCCGTCGATCCGCAGCGGGCGTATCGGCGTGCTGCTGATGAATCTCGGCACGCCGGAAGGCACGAGTTACCGGCCGATGCGGGCCTATCTCAAGGAGTTCCTCTCCGATCGTCGCGTCATCGAGGAGCCGCGCTGGAAATGGTGGCCGATCCTCAACCTGATCGTGCTGACCACCCGGCCCGGCCGGAAGGGCAAGGACTACGCCTCGATCTGGAACAACGAGCGCGACGAGGGGCCGCTCAAGACGATCACGCGCTCGCAGACGGAAAAGCTCGCCGCGCGCCTCGCCCCGGAGCTCGGCGATCGCGTCGTCTTCGACTGGGCGATGCGCTATGGCCTGCCCGATGTGAAGAGCCGGCTCGCGGCGCTGCTTGCGCAGGGTTGCGACCGCATCCTGCTGGTCCCGCTCTATCCGCAATATGCCGCGCCGACCTCGGCCACGGCCTGCGACCAGGCTTTTCGCGCGCTGATGACGATGCGCTGGCAACCGAGCGTCCGGGTGGCGCCGCCCTATTTCGAGGACCCGGCCCATATCAAGGCGCTGGCGGATTCGATGCGGGGTTCGCTGGCCAAGCTCGATTTCGATCCCGAGGTGATCCTCTGCTCCTTCCACGGCATGCCGAAGGAATACCTGCTCAAGGGCGACCCCTATTACTGCCAATGCGTCAAGACCTGGCGGCTGCTCGGCGAGGAACTCGGCTTCAGCGCCGAGCGCTTCCGTCTGACGTTCCAGTCGCGCTTCGGCCCGGACGAATGGCTGCAGCCCTATACCGACGAGACCGTGAAGGCGCTGGCGTCGTCCGGGACCAAGTCGATGGCGATCGTCGCGCCCGGTTTCTCGGCCGACTGCCTGGAGACGCTCGAGGAACTCGACGGCGAGAACCGCGAGATCTTCCTGCACAATGGCGGCGAGAAGTTCGCTTATCTGCCCTGCCTGAACGATACGCCGGAGGGCATCGATACGATCGAGTCCGTCGTGCGGCGGGAGCTGATGGGCTGGCTCTGAACGCCGTCCATCATTGCTGATCATGCAAAAAGGCCGCCCCTGAGGGAGCGGCCTTTTTGGTCCTTGTCAGCCGAGCTGCAACGAGGGCTCGCTCTACTTCACCGGAGCGAAGATGCCGAGGCTGCTCGCGGTGATGTCGAAGGAGAGCGTGCCGACCACTGTCGCGCCGCACCATTTCGACCGGCCGGAACCCGTGTTGACGCCGCGGGGATCGGCCGTCAGCAGGAAGCAATCGGCCTTGGAGAGGTCGGTGTCGTGATAGCGGACATCCGCCGTCAGGTTCCTCCAGGTGTAGGAGAGGCCGGCGTTCCAGTAGGTGTAGTCCGGCAGATTGGTCGGCGGCACGGTCGACCAGATGGCGAGGTTGGTGGTGCCGAGCCAGTAGCGGCCGAGTTCGCCCGAGACGGTGAGGCCTTCGAGGAAGGGCAGCGCGTACTTCGCCGTGATCGAGCCGTAGGTGCCGCTCGCGCCGGTGCCGAGCCAGTCCCAGGCGTGGAAGAGGTTGGCGCCGACCGTCAGGCTCTCGGCGAAGGTGTAGGAGACCTTGCCGTAGACTTCGGTGAAGTCGGTGTTCTTCGGCGTCCAGTGCAGCCCGGCGGTATCGATGAAGGCGCGCTCGCCCGGGTAGTAGTACTGCCAGACACCGAAATCGAAGGCGAGGTTGCCGAATTTCGGGCGGATACCGCCATAGAAGTCGATTTCGGCATCGGGACGCGTCGCAAGATCGACATTCGAGGCGTAGATGCCGAGATAGAACAGGTTGTCGTAGATCTGCAGCTCGGCGCCGCCCTGGACCGCGGGCTTGCGGTCGGTCTGCGAGATGCCGCGGAAATTGTAGTCGGTCATCGCCTTCACGCTGATGGCGACGTCGAACCAAGTGATGCTCGGCGGCACCGGGGCGGGCGGTGCGCCCTTGCCGCTCGGCAGATCGGATGCCTGCGTAGAGCCGGCGCAGATCGCGAGGGAGAACGCCAGGCCAGTCATCGAGGAATGCAGGTAGCCGAAGTCCATGATCCGCTCCGTGCCAAGGGCCGATGCCGGGACTGAAGGGGCGAAATGCACGCGTCCCGGCGCATTTGCACCGTGATCAAGTCGTCCAGTCGCGATTTTCGGCAAGACGAGCTTTTGGCAGGAGTGCCTGGAGAATAAGCAAAGGCCCCGCAGGGCGGGGCCTTTGCGCCTCAGATTTGATCTGAGCGGACTAAGCATCCGGATGTTGCATTTCGAACACGCCCCATGAGGCGCGCCGGGAGCGTCAGCGTGTCGTGGACTGGCTCGCGAAAGCCGCGTCCGGCTGGTTCAACTGGGTCGTGCGCAGCTTGTCGGCGCGGCGCGGCGGCAGCGGCGCGCGGATATTGGTCGGTGCCGTCGGCACGGCCGAAGCGACCGGTTGTTCTTCCGCCGCGACTGCCGGCTTGGAGGCGCCGATCAGCGGGATGAAGCTGAGCGCACGGCGATAGAAGGGCTCGCTCTCCTCGGAGGCGGTGGTGAAGGTGCCGCTGACCGGGGCAGGGGCGGCAGCGCCCGGCTGGACCCTGGCGAGCTGCGTCGTCGCCGGGGCCGGGGGAGCGGCTCTCGCCGGCTCCGGCTTGACCGGCTCGGGCTTGGCGGCGGGCGGCTCGGCGGCCGCAGCGCCGGCTGCCGCGAGCACGGCACTGCTGTCCGCGGATGTCGCCCGGAAGGTCGCCTTCGTGTTGCCCTTGTCGTCGAGGACGGCGACGCGCGGGCCGCCAGTCAGTGCGTCCGGGCGGCTGACGCCCACGTCGCGGGACGCCCAGGAGGCCTCGCGATTGAGCGCGTCGGAGCCGCCGGCGACAAGGGTGCGCTTGAACGAATCATGCTGGTCGCCATCGTCATAGAGCAGCTTGACCGCAGGCGTGCCCTTGGCGACGAGCGCCGCGACCTCGACCTCGTCCTGCTGGCGCTTCCGCTGCACGGCAACGGTTACGGAGGAGTCACCGTTGCCGTTGAAGACATAGCGGCCGCCGGAGACGCCGACCTGCGGCTCGTCCTTGGCGATCTCGAAGTAATCGGCGCCTTCCTTGAGGTTCTTCCAGAAGGCGATGTTGGAATCGAGCCGGTGCTTGGCGAGGTTCTGCGGTGTCATCCGGAAGGGCAGCGCCTGCATCTGGATGGCCCTCTGACCGCCGTTATGCGCCTCGCGGACCAGCGCGTAGATCTCGCCCATCTGGTCGTCGGTCATCGAGTAGCAGCCGGCCGAGGAGCAGGCGCCATGCACCATGAGATGCGCGCCGGTGCGCCCGTGCGAGCGGTCATAGGCGTTGGGATAGCCCATGTTGAACGAAACGTAGAAGGAGGAGTTCGGGTTCATCTGCGCCGGGCTGATGGCGTAGAAGCCCTCCGGTGCCTGGCGGTCGCCCTCACGCTTCTTCGGGCCGAGCTGCCCGGACCAGCGGCACATCGGGTAGCTCTTCAGTAGCGCGTACTGGCCATCGGCCTTGCGCTTCCAGATCTCGAGCTCCGATTCCTTCTTGTAGGAGCGGATCAGGATCGGCTGGTCCTTGCTCATGCCCTTCTCGGACATCAGCGCATAGGTCGCGGCAGGAATGGGGATCTGGTGGCGGGCGGCGCCGCGATAGCGGTCCTCCTCGCAGGCGCCCAGGGACAATGCAACAAAAGCCACGAGCGCGAGTTGCTTGATTGCCACGTCGTCAATCCCATTGATCGGCCGGCCAGGAGCGCGACCTGTGACTTCGCAAGGCGGCCGAATTATGCCCACCGGCCGATTGTGGAAGCGTTAGCCTTGAAGCTTCCTTACCACAGGGGCAGCAGTTAACGCCACATGGTGAAAGCTGGGTAAATCCGGCCTCCGGATCAGAGGTTGCGCCCGATCGCCAGGAACTTCTCGGCGCGCTGGTCGATGATCTGCTCTGCCGAAAGACCTGCGAATTCGGCCAGCGCCGCCGCCAGCGCATCGCCGGCACGGCCGATCGAGGCCTCCCGGTCGCGATGCGCCCCACCGGTCGGCTCGCTGACGATCTTGTCGATGACGCCGAATTTCAGAAGGTCCTGGGCGGTGATCTTCATGCCGGTCGCGGCATCCTGGGCGCGGCCGGTGTCGCGCCAGAGGATCGAGGCCGCGCCTTCCGGCGAGATCACCGAATAGATCGCGTGCTCCAGCATCATGACGCGGCTGGCAGCCGCGATCGCGATGGCGCCGCCCGATCCACCCTCGCCGATCACCAGGGCGACGCTCGGGGTGCGCAGGCCGAGCCAGGCTTCGGTCGAGCGAGCGATCGCTTCGGCCTGGCCGCGCTCTTCCGCTTCGATGCCGGGATAGGCGCCGGCGGTGTCGACGAAGCTAAGGACGGGAAGTCCGAAACGGTCGGCGAGCTCGACGAGCCGCACCGCCTTGCGATAGCCCTCGGGTTTGGCCATGCCGAAATTGTGCCGGATGCGGGTCTCGGTCGAGTCGCCCTTTTCCTGGCCGATGATGCAGACCGGCTCGCCGCGGAAGCGGCCGAAGCCGCCGACGATGGCCTCGTCTTCACCGAAGCTGCGGTCGCCTGCCAGCGGCGTGAACTCTTCGATCAGCGCGGCGCAATAATCCTTGAAGTGCGGCCGCTGCGGGTGGCGCGCGACCAGCGTCTTCTGCCAGGGCGTCAGTGCGGCGTAGAGGTCCTTCAGAGCCTGGGAGGCCTTGGCGTCGAGCCGGCCGATCTCCTCGGCGAGCGCGTAGCCCTCGCCCTTGGCCTCGAGGGCCCGCAATTCGTCAGCCTTCGCCTCGAATTCGGCGACCGGTTTCTCGAAATCCAGATAGCTTCGCATCGTGATCCAGTTCAGGTTCCGCACCGGCCCGGTCCCGCAACCCGAAGGTGTCCTGCGGAATGGGGCTCGCGAAAAGCGGCGGACCTTGGTCGCGACGCGGCTTTTTTGTCAACCCGGCGGCGAAGCGTCGCGGGTGCTGCCGTTGCGCGGCGTGGGTGTCGCCTGGGGCAGCAGGATGGGGCGGAAGGCGAAGCTGCGGCGCGTCGCCCGCAGCGGGACGCGGCGGTAGACCTGCTTGGTTGCGTCGATGACGTGAACCCCCGCGAAGGGCAAAACGAGCCCGGCCCCGACACGCTCCCAGGCCGCTGCCGAGCGCATCAGCAGCCGCCGCCGCAGCGGCGGCACATAGAGGGTTTCGGCCCAGTTTTCCGGCGCGAACTCCGCCACGCGCAGCAGGGTTTCGAGCTGCGAGCGGCTGAACGGGCGGCCTTGCCCAAAGGGGGTGGAATCCATCCGTGCCCACAGGCCGCGCCGATTCGGCACGACCAGGATCATCCGCCCGCCCGGCGAGAGCACGCGGCCGACCTCCTCGACCAGGTCGTCAGGGCTTTCGGTCTCCTCCAGCGCGTGGACCAGGACGACCCGGTCGACAGAGGCGGTCGGCAACGGAAGCAGCGTCGGCTCGACCAGCGCCGAGGCGGAGAGGTGCACTGTGGGCCAGTTCACCACGCCCTGTGCCGCCGGCATGAAGGCGATGACGCGCTCCGCCCTGGCGCCGAGCACCGAGAGATAAGGCGTCGCGTAGCCGAGCCCGAGCACGCGCTGGCGGGCGCAGTCGGGCCAGAAGCGGAGCATCGCCGTGCCGATGAAGCGACGCGCCACATGGCCCAGCGGGCTGGCATAGAAGGCTCGCAGATCGGCGACATCGAGAGACATGCAGCGGGAAGATGCGGTGGCGACCCGATGCGCGCAAGGGCGGACGGCATGGCGCCAGCCGCGCGCGAGGCTCGCCTCGGGCCGCGCCATTCGCTATTCACCAGAGGGTCAGCCGTTTTCCGGAGCTACCCATGCCGCTCGAACTCCAGGTTTTCCGCACGCTCAGCGATAATGCCGGCGCGCTGCTCTTCGACCCCGCGACCAGGGCCTGCGCGGCGGTCGACGTTCCCGATGCCGGGCATGTGCTCGCTGCGGCCAAGGCCAGTGGTTGGGCGATCACCGACATCTTCGTCACCCACGCCCATTTCGACCATACGCAGGGCGTGGCCGAGCTGAAGCGGGCGACCGGCGCCCGGGTCTGCGGCCCGGCCGATGCGGCGGATTCCGCGCCGCTCGACCGCGTCCTGAAGGAGGGCGACAGCGTCTCGCTCGGCGGCGAGAGCTTCGAGATCTGGCATACGCCCGGCCATTCCGACGGCCATCTCAGCTTCGTCTCGCTCGGGGCGAAGCTCGCGCTGGTCGGCGACGTCGTCTTCGTGATGGGATGCGGGCGCGTGCAGCCCGGCCAGATGGCGGCGATGTGGACCTCGCTGTCGCGCCTCATGGCGCTGCCCGGCGACACCCGCCTGCTCGGCGGCCATGACTACACCCTCTCCAATGCCCGCTTCGCGGCGTCGGTCGACCCGTCCAACTCCGTGTTGAAAGCCAGGCTGGCGGAAGCGGAGGCGGCGAAGGCGGAAGCGCGCTTCTGGGCGCTGACCACCGTTGCCGAGGAGGCTGCGACCAACCCGTTCTTCAGGGCGGGCGAGGGCGCGCTCGCGGCTTCGGTCGGGCTCGTCGGCGCACCGGCAGGCGATGTCTTCGCCGCGCTGCGCGAAGCCAAGAACCGCTTTTGAGCGACGCCATGGCCCCGACACTCAACGGGCTGACCGCCGCCGAGGTGATCAGCCTGCTCGATCTCAAGCCGCATCCCGAGGGTGGGCATTACCGCGAGACCTTTCGCGATCCGCGGGAGACCGAGGGGCGCAGCGTTTCGACGGCGATCTATTATCTGCTCGACACCGGAGAAACGTCTGAATGGCATCGCGTCGATGCCGCCGAGATCTGGCACCACTATGCCGGCGCGCCGCTGGTGATCACCGTCTCGCCCAACGGTCACGACGCCTCGGCGCATCATCTGGGCACCGATCTGGCGGCCGGGCAGAGGCCGCAATTCGTCGTGCCGGCGGGCTGCTGGCAGAGCGCGACCTCGCTTGGCGCCTGGACGCTGGTCGGCTGCACGGTGGCGCCGGGCTTCGTGTTCTCGTCCTTCGAAATGGCGCCGCCCGACTGGCGGCCGACCCCGCGCAAGCCTTCAGGAGGCGCATGATGACGCAGTTTCAGGCGGGGCTCGGCCAGGAGGAGGCGGCCCGCGACGATCTGCGCCTCGTGGTCGAATGCGAGCGGCGCATCGTCAATGCCTGGCCGGCGCCGGCGACGCTGGTGATCGGCGACTGGGTGCTGCGCTTCGCCAGCGGTTATTCCGGCCGGGCCAACTCGGCCTCGCCGTTGCGTCCCGGCGCCGAGCTGACCGAGGACGAATTCGCCTTCATCGAGGAACTCTACCGCGCCGACGGGCTGCCGCCCTGCCTCCGGCTGACGCCGCTCGTGGCCGAAGCGACGCGCGCGGCCGCGCTGGCGCGGGGCTATAGGGTCAGAGACGCGTCTTTCGGCATGATCGGCGGGCTCGACGAAACCTTACCTGCTCCCGAGCCCGACCTGCAGATCGAGGCGCGCCCGAGCCAGGAATGGATCGCCGGCGTGGCGTCGCAACAGACCGGGCCGAAGGCGAATGCGGCGCAGCTCGCGGCCATCGTCGAGAAGGTCCGCCTTCCCGCGGCATTCGCGACGCTCGTGATCGAGGGCGAGCCGGTCGGCTACGGCATGAGCGTCGCCGAGCGCGGCATGGCCGAGATCGGCTCGGTGATCGTCGATGCCGATCATCGTGGCAAGGGGCTGGGGCGCCGGCTCATCCTCGGGCTGATGGGCTGGGCGCGATTGCAGGACTGCGACGCCGCCTATCTGCAGGTCGACCAGAGCAACGCGGTCGGGCTCCGCCTCTATGAGAGCCTCGGCTTCCGCAAGCTCTACGCCTACGAGACCCGGATCATCGAAGACGGAGTGTAAGCGCCCGCGTCATTGCAAGGAGCGCAGCGACAAAGCACTCCAGGGTGACGCGGAGCGTTGCCGCCTCTGGATTGCTTCGCTTCGCTCGCAATGACGGCGAGGCTCAGCCCAGGCTGACCCGCTTCACGAAGGCGCCGCCCTTCATGATGAGCGGGATGTGCCTGCCCTGGCGGGTCAGCAGCGAGAGGTCCGTCAGCGGGTCGCCGTCGACGACGATCAGGTCGGCATGGGCGCCGGCCGCGACGGTGCCGATCTTGCCCTCGAGCCTGAGCAGCTTCGCTGCGACATGGGTGGCGGAGGCGATGACCTCATGCGCCGGCAGAGCCCGGCCGCGGATCACGAACTCCTCGGACTGATACTTGTGCATCTCGCCGAGCAGGTCACTGCCATAGGCCATGGCGAGGCCGGCCTGCTTCATGACCGCAAGCGAGTTCATGCCGGCTGAGCGCACGACATCGACCTTGGCGACCGAATCCGGCGGGAAGCCAAGCTTCGGCCCGTCCGAGACGAGCTTGTCGTAGGTGACGAGGGTGGGCACCGCGACCGCGCCCTTCGAGGCGGCGAGCTTCGCCGTCTCGGCCTCGATCAGGTTGCAATGCTCGAGCGAATGCACGCCGGCCTCGACGCAGCGGCGGATCGCCTCGTCGGTATAGACATGGGCCGAGACATAGGTGCCGGCCATGCGCGCCTCCTCGACGATCGCCTCCAGTTCGCTGACGGAGAAGCCGAGGAAATGGATCGGGTCGGTCGGCGAGGCGCAGCCGCCATTGGCCATGATCTTGATGAAGTCCGCGCCGCCCTTGATCTCCTCGCGCGCGGCGCGGCGGACCTGGTCGAGCCCGTCGCAGACGCGGCCGAGCGCGCCGAGCTTGTGGCCGGTGACCGGCGTCGAGCGGTCGTCGTAGCGGCCGCGGAAATCGGCATGGCCGCCGGTCTGGCTCAGCGCCTTGCCGGAGATGACGAGGCGCGGCGTCGGGAAGTTGCCCTCCTCGGTCGCCTGCTTCAGGCCGAAATCGGCGCCGCCGACATCGCGCACCGTGGTGAAGCCGCGCATCAGCATGTCGCGCATGATCACCAGCGAACGGACTGCGACCAGCGAATCGGGCAGGGCGGCGTTCCGGCCGAGATCGGCGACGCCGGCGATGACATGGACATGGGCGTCGATCAGGCCGGGCATAAGCGTCTTGCCCCTGAGGTCGATGACCTTGGCCTTGGCCGAGGCGACCGACTTGCTGACCTCGCGGATCGTGCCGCCCTCGACGAGGACGCTGACGGGCGAGCCGGCTTCCGGAGCGGTGCCGTCGACGATGCGGGCGTTGGTGAAGAGCGTGCTGGCCATGGGACTGTCTCGACAGGTGCTTGCAGGAAACGGGTTCAGCGGGTGAGCAGTGCGGTGCCGTAGAGGCCAATCGCGAAGACGGTGTGGCCGACGATGTTCATCAGGCGCAAGGTGTTGGCGTTGGAGCGCTTCGAGGCGGCGATCCCGGCGCCCATGCCGGGCTGGAGGATGAACCAGCCGCAGCCGACGGTGGCGAGGCCGACGATCAGCGCCGGCAGGAAGGTCGGGGCATGCGCCCAGCCGACCCCCCAGATCGCCAGGACGATGCCGGCGAACAGGATGCCGACGGCGTAATGCGCCATCCAGCCGATGGCGAGTTCGTTCGCGACCGGCTCGGAGCGGGCGATATCGTCATGCAGGAAGCGGCCGCGCGGCAGATGCGCGAACCAGCGCCCGACCATCGCCCAGTTCGGCGCTGGCATGCCGAAGGCGCGCTTCAGGACCTGCGCCCAAAGATCGAGCAGCGCCGTCGCGCCGATGCCGATCACGACGGACCGGAGAATGAATTCGACCATGCTGTTCCCCCCAAGAGCATGAAATCTGCCCCGTAACGGCGCCGTGTCGCGGCTTCCTCCGTCGCAGCCCCATGGAGCGGAGATCGCTCCCCCGGGTCAACTATGGTGAGCGGTGCACGCGCCGCAGCCGACGCATCCGGGTCATGCGCCCGGCGCTGCCTTGCAAGGGGCCTTGCGGCTGGAACCTCCGTGGTGATGCCGGGTTGCCCCTCATCGAGCCAAAGTCTGCATGGGGGAAGCGATATGGGCGCCGCGACGGCCGGGACAACACGCAGCCGCGACACGCGAGAGCACGGGCACGGGGCCGAGGAACTCCCCTCCGTCAGCGTCACCAGCTACAATCTCGAAATCCGCGATCAGGACGGCTTCGTCGGCGACAAGGCGAGCCGCAGCGCTTTTGTCGAGCATCTCGATGCGCTGCGCGCGCATCTGCGCGAGCATGGCGGGGATCCGCTGGAGGGCGAGACCGCAGAGGTCAGCAAGAAGGAACTCGATGCGCTGCTGAAGGAGGGCGATCCGCATGAGGCGGCCGTCGTGCTGAGCGCGATCGAGCGGTTCGCGCAGTCGCTGGCCTTCGTGATCCGGCGCTTCGTGCGCCTCAAGAGCTGGGCGCCGATCGAGCGGATCGTGGTCGGCGGCGGTTTCCGCGAAAGCCGAGTCGGCGAACTTGCGATCGCGCGCGCAGGGATCATCCTGAGCACGGATGGGCACCGCATCGATCTCGTGCCGGTGAGCCATCATCCCGACGAGGCCGGGCTTGTCGGGAGCGCCCATCTCGCGCCGAAATGGATTTTTGAGGGCTATGACAGCCTCGTCGCCGTCGATATCGGCGGATCCAATATCCGGGCGGGCATCGTCGCGCTGCGCCAGGACAAGGCGCCCGACCTCAGCAAGGCGCGGGTCTCGTCGTCCGAGCTCTGGCGACATGCCGACGAGGAACCCAGCCGGGACCAGGCGATCAAGCGGCTGGGCACGATGCTGAGGGCCCAGCTCAAGCAGGCGGAGAAGGACGGCTTGCGCGTCGCGCCGTTTATCGGCGTCGGCTGTCCGGGCTTGATCGAGCCGGATGGCTCGATCGAGCGCGGCGCGCAGAACCTGCCGGGCAATTGGGAGAGCAGCCGCTTCAACCTCGTCGACAGCATCCGCGAGCTCGTTCCCGAGATTGGCGACCACGACACGCAGGTTACGATGCACAACGACGCGGTGATCCAGGGCCTCAGCGAGATGCCCTCGATGCAGGACGTGGAGAACTGGGCCGTGCTCACCATCGGCACCGGCCTCGGCAATGCGAGCTATCGCAACCGCACCAAGCCTGGCGGCGGCGGGAACGGTAAGGGCAAGGCCAAAGGCAAGGCAACGGCCTGAGGCGCAGATCAGGCGCGGCCGTAGCGCGCGTTTTCTAACTCGCGCGCCATGATCCTGTCCCGTTTGCGGGTGAATGAGGCGGCAGCGTCGCGCCGGTCGGTCGTCGCCGGTCGCCATTCCTGACCCAAATCGTTCAGACAGGTCCTGCCCGTGCTCATCGTCCAGCATTTCCGGCGCCGCGCTTGCCTTGAGAACGGAGCTGTGGCGAGGGTCGAACCCGCACCGAATCACCATCCGAAGCGAGGCTGGAGCGGAATGGCTGCGCGCATGGGGCAGGCGCCCTCACCCCGGCATCGCCTTCACGCTCTCGTCGCCGGCCTGGCGCTGCTGCTTGCTGTGCTCGCCGGCATGGGGGGAGCCTTCGCGCAGCAGCCGGCGGCCGATACGCTGCCGGCCCGCGCACGGCTCGAAGCGATCCGGCTCGAGCTGACGCAGATCGAGACGACGCTGGCTGCGCCGAGCGCCACCGATGCCGAGCTGCAGCGCCAGCGCATGCGGCTGCAACCATCCCTCGAGCAACTGCGCGAGATCGTCGAGGAGCAGACCCCGCGCGTCGAACAGGCGAAGTTGCGGCTGGATCAACTGGGGCCGAAGCCCGATGCCGCGGCGCCGGCCGAGAGCGCGGATGTCACGCGCGAACGCGAGGCCAGGCAGAAGGCCTTCACCGAGGCCGACGAGACGATGAAGATCGCCCGGGCGGCCTTCCTGCAGGCCGAGCAGTTGCAGACCTCGATCGGCGACCGCCGGCGCGAGCTCTTCGCCAAGGTGCTCTTCGCCGCGGGGCCGACGATCTTCAGTCCCGACATCTGGGGCAGCGCGATTACGACCGCTCCCGAAGACCTGCGTGCCTCGAGCTACATCTTCGGCGATTGGCTGTCGGGCGTGGTCGAAGCCATGTCGGGTGCACGAGGGGCGCTGGTCGCGCTCGCCTTCGTCGGCGCGACGCTGCTTTACCTGGCGCGCCGACGCTACCTGCCTCGCTTCAAGGCGCGCTTCGGCAATGCGCAGGACCGGGATAGCCTGCATTCCCTCTACATCGCCCTGGCGCATGTCGTGGCAGGTGCGGCGCCACCGGCGCTGGCGAGCTGGCTGATCTACGCAGCCCTCAACACCTCCGGGCTGCTGCCGGTCAGAATCCAGCCGGTCATCGCCGCGGCGGTGGCCGGGTTAGCCATCGTCGCCTTCGTCCAGGCGCTGCTCGATGCCCTGTTCGCGCCGAGCCAGCCGCAGCGGCGCCTGGTCAGCGTGATGGATTCGACGGCCCGCATCGTGGTCTGGATGGGCACCTCGCTGGCACTGGTCCTGTCGATCAGCAAGGTGCTCGAAGCGTGGCTCACGGCGATCGCGGCCGGGCTCGCCGTCTCGATCATTCTGCGCAGCATCCTCATCATCATTTTCGCGCTGACGCTGGTGGTGGGGCTTTACAGGCTGCGGGACGACGAGGAGGTCGAGGAAGAGGCCTGCCTCGGTCCTTACGTCGCCGTCGATGGTGCCAGTCTCGGGCCGATCCGCATCTTCGGTTGGGTGATCGGGCTCGCGATCACGCTGGCGGTGCTGTCCGGCTACGTGGTCTTCGCCTCGTTCCTGACCGAGCAGGTGCTCTGGATCGGCATCGTCGCCTGCCTGTTCGTTCTGGTCTATCAACTGGTGGACCTCGGCATACCGCAGGGGCTGGCCGGAAAGGGCCGGCTGGCGCTGACTCTGAAGGCCGGCCTGGGCGTCCGCGCGGCGACCCTGGACAAGATCGCGGTGATTGCGGCCGGCGCTTTCAAGCTGATCCTGATCGTCATCGCGCTGCTGATGGTGCTGGCCCCCTGGGGACTGGAATCGTCTGATTTCCTGACGTCGCTGCGGGCCGCTTTCTTTGGCTTCCAGGTCGGCGGGGTGACGATCTCGCTGTCCTCGATCTTCATCGCCGGGCTGCTCTTCGCGGCCGGTCTCGGGGCCACGCGCTCGATGCAGGGCTGGCTGGAAACCAAGTTCCTGCCGACGACGCAGCTCGACACCGGCCTGCGCAACTCGATCACCACCGCGGCGGGCTATGTCGGCTATGTCGGAGCGGTGGCGATCGCCGTCTCGGCGCTGGGCCTGAGCCTGGAGCGGCTGACGCTGGTCGCCTCGGCGCTCTCGGTCGGCATCGGCTTCGGTCTGCAATCGGTGGTGTCGAACTTCGTCTCGGGGCTGATCCTGCTCTGGGAGCGGCCGATCCGGGTCGGAGACCAGGTCGTGGTCGGCGACGCCGAGGGTATCGTCAAGAAGATCAATGTCCGCTCGACCGAGATCGCGACCTTCGACCGCTCCTCGGTGATCGTACCCAATTCGAACCTCGTCTCCGGGGTGGTGCGCAACCGCGTCCGCAACGACCGGACAGGGCGCATCCTGATTGCGATCTCCGTGCCGCGCAGCCTCGATGCATCCGAGGTGCGCGGCATGCTCCTCGAGGTGGCGGGCGCGCATGGCGACGTGATGAGCAAGCCGCCGCCTTCGGTCAGCTTCAAGAAGATCGGCACGACGACGATGGACTTCGAGCTGATCTGCGTGGTTGCGGATGTCGACATTGTCGGCCGCGTCACCAGCGACCTGAATTTCGCGATCCACAAGCGGCTGACCGAGATGGAACCCGAGGCCGGCACGCCGGAGCTCGTGGTGAAGGGGCTCGAAGGCGTCGAGCAATCGCTAGGCAGCATCGCGGTCGCGGTGGGAGGCGCCAAGTCGGGCAGGGCCCGGGCGAGCGCGTCCGCAGCAAACGGCAAGCCCGCCGCGCCGGCCCGCTCCTCGCGCCGGTCCCGCCCCGCGCCGGATGAGGAGGCCGATGAGGCGAGCGAGGATGCCCGCCCGCCCGCGCCGGCGCCGGAACCCGTCAAGGACGACAGCAAGGAATGATGCGATGTTCAGCCTCCGCGGCGACCGGGCGCGAGTCCGGCCGATGACCTGCCCCGCCTTCGTCGCAGGAGCGCTCGCCTTGCTCGGCGCGGCCGGCTGCACCGAGCCTGTCCGCACCAGCCAGCCGGCCTTCTACCGCGATCTCGGCTCGGCCTCGGCCCGCGTCGATGCGAACGAGGCGCGCGCCATGATCTCGGCCTATCGCATGAATGCCGGGCTCGGCACGCTGACGCTCGATCCCGAGCTGGTCGACGCCGCGCAGCAGGAGGCGAGCGCGATGGCGGCGGCCGACAAGCCGGCTCAGGCCGAGGCCGTCAAGGCGCGGCTGGCGCGCGGCGGGCAGGCGGGGGCGGAAGCCAATCTCTCGGCGGGCTACCGGCGCCTGGCCGAGGCCTTTTCAGGCTGGCGGGATTCACCGCAGCACGATCGCGTCATGAAGACGCCGGGCGCCAAGCGCATGGGCATCGCGACGGCCTATGCTCCGGGCTCGAAATATCAGGTCTATTGGGCGCTGGTCCTGGCGCCGTGACAACTGCCGCGGGCGGCTTGTCCGGGATGACACACCTGCAAGCCGAACGCGGAAGCCGGGCGCGGTAGGCGGCTCCGGCAACCCGGAAGCAGCGGATCGAAGGAAGCGCAAAGCTTGAGAGCTTGTCGGCGCCGCGCCGTTCGCTAAAGCTAGGTGCGATGTCGCTCTTCTCTCTCTACGCCCGTGTCCTCGGCGCGCTCGGCCCCGAAAGGCGGCTCGGCGTCGTCCTGGCGTTCGCCAACATCCTGCTGGCGGCGGTGTCGTTTGCCGAACCGCTGCTGTTCGGCGCGCTGATCGACCGGCTGACGACCATCCAGACGGCCGGGGGCACCGTGACCTGGGCCAGCATCGGCACGCTGATCGGCGCCTGGGTCGCGTTCGGTCTGGCCAACATCGCGATCGGCGTCTTCGTCGCCCTGCATGCGGACAGGCTGGCGCATCGCCGGCGGCTGGCGGTGATGGCGGAGTATTTCGAGCACGCGCTGACGCTGCCGCTGGCCTATCACACGCAGACGCATTCCGGGCGCGTGCTGAAGGTGATGCTCGACGGCACCAACGCGATGTGGGCGCTGTGGCTCTCCTTCTTCCGCGAGCATTGCGCCTCAATCGTCGCGCTGTTCGTGCTGCTGCCCTTCACGCTCTGGAAGAACTGGCAGCTCGGCCTGCTGCTGATCAGCCTTGTCGTGCTGTTCGGTTTGCTCACTGCCTATGTGCTGCGCAAGACCGACCGGCTGCAGAGCAGTGTCGAGAGTTACCATTCCAACCTCGCCGAGCGGGCCTCGGATGCGCTCGGCAACGTGCCGGTGATCCAGAGCTTCACGCGGATCGAGGCCGAGGTCAGGGGCTTGCGCTCTACGATCACCAGCCTGCTCGAGGCGCAGCTTCCGGTGCTGTCTTGGTGGGCGATCGCAACGGTCGCGACCCGCGCCTCGGCAACGCTGACCGTACTCGCGATCTTCGTCGTCGGGACCTGGCTCCTGATGCGGGGCCTGACCACGGTCGGTGAGATCGTCACCTTCATGGGCTTCGCCACGATGCTGGTCGGGCGGCTCGAGCAGATCGTCTCCTTCGTGAACTTCATCTTCATGCAGGCCCCGAAGATGCGCGAGTTCTTCGAGGTCGTCGACACGCTGCCCTCGGTGCGCGACCCGCAGGGCGCCACCGATGCCGGCAGGCTCGCGGGCGCGGTCGCCTTCGAGGATGTCTCGTTCTCCTATGACGGCAAGCGCGCCGCGGTGCGCGACGTCTCGTTCTCGGTGACCCCCGGCGAGACGATCGCCATCGTCGGTTCGACCGGCTCCGGCAAGTCGACGACGCTGGGGCTGCTGCACCGCGCCTTCGATCCGCAATCGGGACGGATCACCGTGGACGGGCTCGACATCCGCGAGATCTCGCTCCTGTCGCTGCGCCGGAACATCGGCGTCGTCTTTCAGGAGCCGATGCTGTTCGCGCGCTCGATCCGCGAGAACCTGACCGTCGGCAAGCCGGACGCGACCGACGAGGAGATGATGGAGGCGCTCGACCGGGCGCAGGCGACCGAGGTGATGGCGCGCCAGCCGGACGGGCTCGACACGCTGGTCGGCGAGCGCGGGCGGACGCTTTCGGGCGGCGAGCGCCAGCGACTGTCGATAGCACGCGCGCTGCTGAAGAACCCGCCGATCCTGATCCTCGACGAGGCGACCTCGGCGCTCGACGCCGCGACCGAGGTCAAGCTGCAGAAGGCGCTCGAGGAGGTGATGAAGGGGCGCACCACCTTCGTCATCGCCCACCGCCTCGCCACCATCCGCAACGCCGACCGCATCCTGGTCTTCGAGCAGGGCCAGGTGCTCGAAATGGGCTCCTTCGAGGAGCTCGTCGCCAAGGGCGGGCGCTTCGCCGCGCTGGCACGGGCGCAGTATCTCGTCACCGACAAGCCTGCCGCGCTCCCGGACGACGCGGCGAGCCCGCTGGCAGGCAAGCTCACGCTCGATTGAGGCGGGCGTCGCGCCCGCCTTTCAGCGGTGTCCGGTCTTCAGCGCCTGGTCGAGGTCGGCATGGAGATCGTCGAGGTCCTCGATGCCGGTCGAAAGCCGCAGCAGATCGGGCGGGCAGGGTGAGCCCGCGCCCTCGATCGAGGCGCGGTGCTCGATCAGGCTCTCGACACCGCCGAGCGAGGTGGCGCGCTTGTAGATCTCGACATGCGCCGCCGTCTTAACCGCCGCCGCCTCGCCGCCGACGAGCTGGATCGAGAGCATGAAGCCGAAGCCGCCCTCCATCTGGCGCGCGGCGATGTCGTGGCCGGGATGCTGCGGCAGGCCGGGATAGAGCACGCGGGCCACCAGCGGATGCGCCGAAAGCCGCTCAGCCAGCGCCATTGCCGAGGCGCTCTGGCGCTCCTGGCGCAGATGCAGCGTGCGCATGCCGCGCATCAGCAGGAAGGCCTCGAACGGGCCGAGGATGCCGCCCTGGCCCTTCCGGACCGTCTTGACCCGGTTCCAGAACGCATCGTCCTCGCGGGCGCAGAGAGCTCCGGCGACGACGTCGGAATGGCCGTTCAGCACCTTGGTCGCCGCATGCATGACGATGTCGGCGCCGAGCGTCAGCGGGCGGGTATGCACCGGTGAGGCGCAGGTCGAATCGACCGCGAGCTTCGCACCGGCCTTGTGGGCGATCTCGGCTGCCGCGGCGATGTCGGTGATGGTCCAGAGCGGGTTCGAAGGCGTCTCGATCCAGACCAGCTTGGTTTCGCCCGGCCTGACCGCGGCCTTGAGCGCGGCGAGGTTGTCGGTTTCGACGAACTCGACCTTGAGCCCCCAGCGCGTCGCCTCGGTGAGCAGCCAGGCGCGCAGGGCCCAGTACATCACCTTGGAGGCGACGACGTGGTCGCCCGGCGAGAGCGCCTGGAAGACGGCGGTCGCGGCGGCCATGCCGGAGCCGAACAGCAGCGCCCCGGCCTTCGCCTCCTCGAGCATGGCGAGGACGGCCTGCGCCTCGTGGATCGTCTCGTTGTCCGGCCGGCCATAGACGAAGCCGGTCGAGTAGGCGTTGTCCTCGTCGCGGATATAGGTCGTCGCGACATGGATCGGCGGGACCACGGCCTTGGTCAGCGGGTCGATCTTGCCCATGGCCTGGGCGGCGAGGGTGCGCTTGCTGGGAATGAGGTTCTTGGCGGCCATGACCATCTATCCTGCGCCCGTAATCAGAACCGGCCGATCCGGTCTTCGTGTGCGGCGCCTAAGGCCATGATGCCCCGAAACGCTTGGTCAATTTCGCATATTTCAGCTACATGGCAGCGAATTTGATCGTTCGACGAGATTGGCATGACGAAAACAGTCGAGCTCGACCATTTCGACCACGCGCTGCTCAAGGAGATGCAGCGCGACAACCAGACACCGGCGCGCATCCTCGCGGAGCGGGTCGGTCTGTCCCAGAGCGCGGTGCTGCGGCGGCTGCGGCGGTTGCGGGCGGAAGGCGTCATCATGGCCGACGTCTCGGTGGTCAGCCCCGAGATCCTCGGCGTGCCGGTGACGGTGCATGTCCTGGTCTCGATCGAGCACGGCTCACGCACGGCCGGCGAATTCTCGCGCAAGCTCCAGTCGCGGCCCGAGATCAGGCACGCATCCTATGTCACGGGGGGAGCGGATTTCGTGCTGCATCTGCAGGTCGAGAGCATGGCGGCCTATGCCGCCTTCGCCCGCGAGGTGTTCCACGACGATCCAACCGTCTCGGAATACCACACCTATATCGCGATGCGGGAGGTGGTCGGCCCCGTGGCGCAGCCCTTCGCTGGCGGCGCCCGCATCTGAGCCGCGCGGTATCGCCTCAGTGGGCCCGGCCGTTGGCCGAGAGCTCGCTCTCGATGAAGGCCTGGACCTCCTCGGCCGCGACGCCATGCGCGATGAAGCTCCTGCCGATGCCATGCGCCAGGATGAAGGTCAGCACGCCGCGCCGGACCTTCTTGTCCTGGCCCATGGCGGCGACGATCTCATGCGCGCTGCCCGCGCCGCCCGGCACCTGCTGCAGCGTGCTCGGCAGGCCGACCGCGTCGAGATGGCGGGACACGCGAATGGCATCCTGGCCGGAGCAGAGGCCCAGTCGCTGCGAGAAGCGGAAGGCCAGCGCCAGCCCGATCGCGACCGCCTCGCCATGTACCAAGCGAGTGGAATCGTAGCCGGTCAGCCGCTCCAGCGCGTGGGCGAAGGTGTGGCCGAGATTGAGCAAGGCGCGGTCACCCGTCTCGCGTTCGTCGCGGGCGACGATGGCGGCCTTCGCCTTGCAGGCGACGGCGACCGCATGGTCGCGCTCCGGGCCGCCGGCGATAATCCGGGTCCAGTTGGCCTCGCACCAGTCGAAGAAGGCAGGGTCGTCGATCAGCCCGTATTTCACCACCTCGGCATAGCCGGCCTTGAACTCGCGCTCGCTCAGCGTGTCGAGCAGCGCGGTGTCGGCGATGACCAACGCCGGCTGGTGGAAGGCGCCGACCAGGTTCTTGCCATGGCCGGAATTGATGCCGGTCTTGCCGCCGACCGAGGAATCAACCTGCGCCAGCAGCGTCGTCGGGATCTGGACGAAGCGCACGCCGCGTCGCAGCACGGCGGCCACGAAGCCGGTGAGATCGCCCACCACGCCGCCGCCGAGCGCGATGACGATGTCGTCACGCTCGATCCTGGCGGCAAGCAGGGCGTCGCAGAGCGCGACGAAGCGGTCATAGGATTTCGTCGCCTCGCCGGGGGGGACGGCGATGCGCGTAAACGCGATGCCTTCCTGCTGCAGGCAGGTTTCCAGGGCCGGCGCATGCAGCGCGGCGACGCTGTCGTCGGTGACCAGCGCAACCTTGGAGCCAGGCGCCATGCCGGCGATCATCGCCGCCGCCTCGCAGAACTGGTGACGGCCGATATGGATGTCGTAGGCGCGTCCCTCCAGCGCGACCGGTACCACGATCCTTGCGCCCGAGGTCTGTTTCGCTTCGGCAGTCATGGGTGCGGCCTTTGGTCGGGATTCGCGCGCAGATGCTCGTCGAGCGCCGCAATCGCCGCCGTGACGACGATCTCATGGGGTTCCTCGCGCGAAACCAGCGTCAGATCGGAGAGCGCATAGACCGGTTCGCGCTCGGCGAGCATCCGGCGCAGCGTCCCCTCGGGATCGGCGGTCTGCAGCAGCGGCCGGTTCGAACGCTTGCGGACGCGCCGCATCAGCACCTCGGGCTCGGCCTTGAGCCAGACCGAGATGCCGAGCTCGGCGATGCGCTGGCGCGTCTCGGCATTCATGAAGGCGCCGCCGCCCGTCGCCAGCACGAGCGGCCGGCGCGTCGCCAGGATGCGGCTGATGACGCGGCGCTCGCCGTCGCGGAACTCGGCCTCGCCGCGCTGGGCGAAGATCTCGGGGATCGTCATGCCGGCGGCGGTCTCGATCTCGGTGTCGGCATCGACGAAAGGCAGGCCGAGCCGCGCCGCCAGCCGTTTGCCGACCGAGCTCTTGCCGGACCCCATCATCCCGACGAGCACGACGGCGCGCTGGCCCAGCGCCGCGCGCACGGCGTCACGGTCTGCACGGGCTTCCGCACTCTCGGGCTGGTCGAGCGTCTCGGCGATGGTCATTGCGGCGTTGTCCTCAGCGCCCGTTTAGCATGAGGGGGGACGCCGCGTCATGTCCGCACCCTGCAGAATTTGGCCGAGTTGTGGCCTTGCCGCCCTTGTCCCTGCCCGCCATCTCTCCAAAAGATGCGTAGGTCCGACGCATCGACCGTTCGCTCGAGGATTTGCCGCGCCGTGCCGACCCTGTTCAGATTCGTCGTCTTCCTGGCCCTGCTCGGCGGGCTGGTCCTCGGCGGCATGGTCGCCCTCGTTACCTTCGTCCAGCCGGTGCCGCGAGAGATGGTCGAGATCGTGCCGCCCGCGAAACTGCAGCCGAAATGAGCCGGATCGCACGCGCCCGCCTCAACGGCTTCCTCGACATGCTCGCGGCCGAGCGCGGCGCCGCCCGGAACACCCTCGACGCCTATCAGCGCGACATTGACGACTATCTCGAATTTTTGGGCGGTCGGGCGCTCGACGCCGTCACGGCCGAGGATATCCGAGCCTGGCTCGCCGAAATCGCGGTACGTGGGCTAAAGGCCTCCTCGGCGGCGCGCCGGCTCTCGGCGGTGCGGCAGTTCCACCGCTTCCTCTATACCGAGGGGTTTTCGCCGGGCGATCCTTCCGCCGCGATCGAGGGCCCACGTCAGGGGCGCCCGCTGCCCAAGGTGATCTCGGTGGCCGAGGTCGACCGGCTGCTCGAGACGGCGAGGCTCGCCTGCGAGCAGGACGGGTTGACGCGGCCGATGCGGCTGCGGGCGCTCAGGATGCGCTGCCTCATCGAGATGCTCTACGCCACAGGCCTGCGCGTCTCGGAACTGATCGCGCTGCCGCTGTCGGCGGCGACGACGCGCGAGCGCTTCCTGGTGGTGCGCGGCAAGGGCGACAAGGATCGGCTGGTGCCGCTAAACGAGGCGGCGCGCGAGGCAGCCCTCAGCTGGCTCGACGCGCTGCGCGAGAGTGGCGCCGCGGAGAGCCGCTGGCTGTTCCCGGCCGAGGGCGAAAGTGGCCATCTCACCCGCCAGGCCTTCGGTCGCGACCTCAAGGTTCTGGCAGGGGCTGCCGGCCTTTCCACGAGCCTCAGCCCGCATGTGCTGCGCCACGCCTTCGCCAGCCATCTGCTCCAGAACGGCGCCGATCTCCGGGTCGTTCAGGAACTGCTCGGCCATGCCGACATCGCCACGACCCAGATCTACACCCATGTCCTCGACGATCGCCTGAAGAGCATGGTGCGCGATCTGCACCCGCTCTCAGACGATGGCTGATGCCCGCGGAGCGGGGTTGTTCGCAGCGGAGGCGGAGGCTAGCCAGTGACGGTGGGGGAGGCACCAGCCTTGCCGCGAACCAAGGACTATGCCGACATGATTTCCAGCACCAAGGCGCTTATCCTCGCTTCTGCTCTGTTCTCACTTTCGGCTCCGGCTCTTTCTGCTTCGGCTTTGGCCCAGAGCCAGGCCGACCAGCTCGCCGTGGCCTATCAGGCTGCGCGCAACCAGCTCGGCGTCCTCGGCTATTGCGCCGAGAAGGGCCATGTCGGCGCCGATGTCGTCGCGATCCAGCAGAAGATGATCAACCTGATCCCGGCGCCCGCCGACAAGGCTGCTGGCGACGCCGCCGAGGCGCAGGGCAAGAAGGGCACCGTCGCGGCCATGGGCATGACCCAGGACATCGAGGCGCTCGCCAAGGCTCAGGGCGGCACCGCCCAGGCGTTCTGCACGCAGATCGGCAACGCCATCAAGCAGGCCGGCGCTTCGCTGCCACAGTAGATTGGTCTGGCGCTGCGGCGCCGTTTCGGTCGAGCCGGCCGCCCTTCTGGCAGAGGCGGTCGGCTTCCGACGTGATTTCACATGACGAGGTGAGCCCGCGATGACGCAGCCCAGAATGACGGCGCTCCGGCCCGAGCAGTTCCGCAGCAAGCCGTGGAAGAACGGCGGCGGCGTCACGCTCGACATTGCCGATGCGGTCCGCCCCGGTGCCGATCCGGGAAGCTGGGACGGCATGATCTGGCGCCTCGGTCGGACAGCCATCGTCGAGCCCGGCCCGTTCTCCGATCTCTCCGGCTATGAGCGTCTGCAGGCGGTGGTCGTCGGCCGCGGCCTCGTGCTGAAAGGTCCGGACGGCGAGATCGACCTGCGGCAGCCCTTCCGGCCGGTCCGCTATGACGGCGGCATCCCGCTCGTAAGCCAGCTCGAGAACGGCCCGGTCGAGGTCGTCAACCTGATCGCCGATCGCGCGCTTTGCGATATCGATCTGAGCGCGCCTGTTGTCGGCGAAGCGTTGGCGCCGGCCGGCGCAATCCACATCCTCTACGCGCCGGGCGGTGCGGTCCGCGGCCGCTGCGGCGAGGCCGAGTTCGCCGTCGCGAGCGGCCATGCGCTGCGCATTGATTCCGAGGCGCCGTTTGCTCTGACGCTTGATGCGGGGCAGGCGCTGCTGGCGACAATTCGCCTGCTTTAATCGCAGCGGATCGGCTGGGCCTTGCGCGGCATTTCGCCGATCGCCGGCACGAACTGGCCGGTGGCGGGGTCGAGCAGCATCAGGACGCCGGTGGCGACGGCGAAATAGGCGCCGTGCAGGTGCAGCCGGCCCTTTTCCTCGAG
Organism: Allobosea sp. Root381; assembly: GCF_001429395.1. Classification (GTDB taxonomy): domain Bacteria; phylum Pseudomonadota; class Alphaproteobacteria; order Rhizobiales; family Beijerinckiaceae; genus Allobosea. The sequence goes on along the minus strand of NZ_LMJT01000005.1, from coordinate 10,800 downwards.
GATCTTCACGCAGGGGAAGGTGCGCAGATTGATCAGCGACTGCTGGATCGACTGGAAGGCGAGGCGCTCGACATAGCCTTCCAGCGTCTCGTGGCGCCCGCGCCCGCCCGTGCGCTCGGCGGCTGGGCCGATCAGCGTGATCCAGCTGCCGATGAAGTCGCCGGACGAGAGCGGCCCCTGCGAATCATCGGCGAAGGCGCGGATGCCGCCGCAGCGGCCATGGCCGAGGATGACGATATGCTCGACCTTCAGCGCCTGGACCGCATATTCGAGCGCCGCCGAGGTGCCGTGGAGCTGGTCGTCAGGGGAGAAGGGCGGCACCAGATTGGCGACGTTGCGGACGACGAACATTTCGCCCGGCCGCGCATCGAAGATCACCTCGGGGGAGACGCGCGAATCGCAGCAACCGACCAGCAGGATCTTCGGCGTCTGGCCGGTTTCCGCGAGCTGCTCGTAACGATCCTTCTCGCGGTCGAACCGATCGTCGAGAAAGGCGCGGTAGCCTTCCGTCAGCCGGTCGGGAAAGGGGGCTGCTGGCTTGTCCATGCCTTCTTGGAACAGCAGGAGCGTGGTTTCGTCAAGCGCATGCTGCATTGCGGGAGGCGCAGTCGCGGCTCAGGCGGAGGCCAGCCTGTCGCGCAAGCGCTCGTCCAGCGCCGCTGGTACGCTCATAAGCGCGACCGTCTTGAGACGGGCAGTCGCGCCCGCCACGAGCGTCACAGCCGAGCGCGGCAGATCGAACTCCCTGGCCAGAAGAGCGGTGAGCGCGGCATTGGCCTCGCCGTCGCTCGGCGCGGCGCGGACCCTGACCTTCAGGACAAAGCGGCCATCGGCGAGCGCCTCGATGCCGTCGATCGCATCGCGGCCGCCGCGCGGGGTCAGTCTCACCGTCAGCCGCAGGCCGTCGCCTGCGACCGTCCAGGGCTCCCCCATGCGTCAGAACACGGCGGGGTAGAGATAGAGCTGAATCACGCGCTCGATGAAGAAGATGCCGAGCAGCAGGATGATCGGCGAGATGTCGATGCCGCCGAGATTGGGCAGCATGTTGCGAATCGGCCGTAGCAGCGGCTCGGTAATCCGGTAGAGCATGTCCCAGATCGTCGCGACGAACTGGTTGCGGGTGTTGACCACGTTGAAGGCGATCAGCCAGCTCAGGACGGCGGATACGATCAGTAGCCATGTGTAGATGTTCAGGACGAGCATCACCACATCGAGAACGGCACGCATCTGCATTCCTCATCATCGTCGTTGACCGGCCACGGCTTGTCTCGATGCGCCGTTGCGAAACTCCTCTCGCAGGCGATTGACAGACACGCGACGCTAGGCCTAGAAGGCCAGCGCCTCGGGGCTGTAGCTCAGTTGGGAGAGCGCTGCAATCGCACTGCAGAGGTCAGGGGTTCGAATCCCCTCAGCTCCACCAAGGCCTTGCGCTAAACACCTGAAATCAAACGGGATTAGCCGGGTCTTGGTGGGCTTACCCCAACATTTACCCCAACAGCATGCGCGGATCAGTCCGTGCTCAAACGAGCTAACACGATTATCTGCCGGACCTAGCCGAGCGCAAAGATGCTCGCCTCATCGGCGTCTTCGCGCAGCCCCTTGAACGACGCATGCCTCAGCTTTCCGTCATCGGTCCAGGCTCGATACGCAATCTCCGCCAGCAGCTCGGGTCTGATCCATCGGGCGGTCTTTCGCCTCCCGGTCATTTTGGCGGCGGGCTTGGGGATGGTGAGCTTGTCCATCTGCTTGCGCAGCGCCGTGGCGCTCGCCTGACCAAGCAATTACGAGCGCTGGGAGCTAAACCGCGAGCCGTCGCGAAGCCGCCTGACAAATGCTGATCCACGACTCCTAGTCATGGCGGCAGCTGGCTTATGAATTCAAACGCCGGTCGTGGATATCATCGGCCTCTGCTCCGGTCTGAAGCTCTGGCCGCGCACCCCTGCGACACTGGAATGCTTGCCTTTCAGCCGAGACAGGCGCCGGATGTAACGGCGAGGCATCCCTGCGCATGATCCCTCTGTCCGCTAGCGCGCTGAGGTGAGTTTTAAGCGAGAACATCATGGAGTCCGGCCAAGGCAGGTTGATCCTGCATGACGGTACGAAAGCGCTTGTGAGATATCTCTTTGCTGTACCTAGGAAGGGCCAGCGGCGCTACGGTACAATATTCGGCGACCTGAGCGGTATCGACGAGCAAGAATTCGCAAAAAATGTGCGCTTCGTGCCCACGGGTGGCGATGAAATCAGCTTGCTGGTGACCACCTTCACTCACCGCTACCTCACGGTCATCAGCTATGTCGTCAGTCAAGACGGCAAGTATCTGTCTGGCGCTCAACTCGCGCCAAGCACTTTCTAGACGAAAGGCGCTAAAGGTACAGGCTTACTGCGTAGGCTTCCTGAGGGCGGCAGCGACGGCATCGGCCCTTCCGGCGGACTTCCTACCCTCTTTAAAGAAATCCTTTATAACCTCCTTCTTGAAGTCGAGCGACGAGTGCGCTGGATGCAGCGTGAAACGCGTCTGGGAGGGGCTCTTCGGCCGCATCAGTCAAATCGGCCGCATCAGTCAAATCGGCCGCATCAGTCGCACTGATTGGAGCAATTGAGCAGGCCGCGCTGCAATTCGCGCAAGGGCGCTCTGCCTTCGGCTTTCTAGACACGGTTGCCGTATGCTCTAGTTTTCGACAGCTGTGCCTGCGCCTGTGCCTTGGAGGAGCCGTTGAGGTCGCGTGCGTCGCAATTTGCCTGCGCCGAATGCGGAGCGTTCGGCCTTCTTATCCCTGAGTGGACTGATGAAGAGGCGTTTGTAGTATGCGCTGGATGTGGGAAGCCCTTCGCGACAATCGCTGAACTCCGCGGGCTGCTTGAAACGGCGCTCGAAGACGACGAGGTTGCCGCGGCTTACTTTCCCGAGACCAGCGACAAGCCGCCGGGGCCGGGTTCGCCTGGAATTTAGATGCCGGACAACATGCGATAGCTCTCTCTGCCTTGCGGAAGCGTCAAGCGCTCGCGATGGACTGACCAGTGAACCTTAAAGCGCAGGATACACCACCCGCACTTTGCGTCGGGGAGAGGGAAGCGGAGTTTCGTCCGCCACTTGGTCGACCGCCTCCTGTCGCGGTTCGTGTTTCGGAGCTGAGGTGCCGAGACTGGAACTCAAGCGCGGCCCCAGCACAACCTCCGCGCCAATGTGAACTGGGTTTTTGCCGGGGTTGTGGGCCATGGCAGCAGAGCTGAGAAGTACAGCGATTGCGCAGGTAACGAAGGTCGGCGAGCGGAACATTCAAAGCCTCGGCGTGCGATTTTGCACTGCAAACTCTTCGGCTTCAGTCCTGGTTCCATGTCGCGGATCGGCTTGTCGGGTGTACTGGGTGCCGACGACATTCGCCGAGTTCCGATCGCAGCGTCAGGTGAGGAATAAGGCAACTCCTACCAACTTGACTCGCAACCAACGCCCGTTTGAATCGTTCCCGGCTGCAAGGGAGTGACAAAATCCCCGCACGGCCTCGCCTGGTGGGCAGGCCCGTTGAGTTCCACGCTGGGGCGGCAACTATTCTGAGACTGGCAATCGATCCGCCAACCCCGAGAATGATGAAGTTCCGCATCAGAAAGCCAATACCTTTGAGGTGCGACATGCCATGCGGCGCTGAAATGCTTGCTCCCAGATGCGATTAGGCGCCTTGTGAATTATGCAGTCGTTAGGGCAGCTCTGCCAAAAGCTTCCCGCCCGCATCTGGCCGCACGACTTGCCCCATCCCATCGGATGGTGGCCGATCAGGCTCTACGCAGCTCCAAGCGTCGCGCCAAAGGCAACCGAAACACAGCAGCCACGCTCGGCCGTCAAGTAGAGAGGTTTTCGATCAATGAGTCCCGCCCGCCCGCGGCACGGCCATAACCCCATCACCGAGATGTTGAACCGTCTGGTCAAAAACGAGCAAGCAAAGGCCGCTCGGCAAAGAAGCAAATCTGTTCATTCTGACATATTGAAGCCGGAGACGGAGCCAACTATTCCGCCCGTCGAAGCGCCATCTCGTTCTTGTTAGCCGAAAGCGTCATACCGCTCGGAGCCGTCATCGGCCTGGTCCGTCCTGAGCGACAAGAGAAACAAGAGGCAACGCGACCATGAGCAGCGGCACAAGAAGCCGATCCCGTGGAGATACGCCGAAGAGCGATCAGCTGCGGGGGCGCAGCTGAAGACATTTTCACAATCAAGCGGAGACCAGTCATGCTTACGGGAAATGGCACGATCACCCTGCGAAGTGGGCGAGCGCTGGCGGCCCAGTATCAGTTTCACACGCACCGGACGGGCCTATGGACCGGCTATCTTATCTGCGATTCTTCCACCACCGATCCAAGCGAGTTCGCCGATAAGGTGCTGCTCTTCTGTGCGGATGGAGCCGCCGTCGAGCTTGCCGTCACAAGTTGGACGGATCACGACATGGCTGTCGTGGGCCGCGAACTTCCCGTGCTTGATAGGGTCGGCTGACAGCGCCACCGCCCGAATTTCTGGAGTTATGACCTGGCGCTTGGCTAGTCGCCGTTGGTGACAGGAACTTCGCCATCTGCAACTCTTCACCCGTTGACCCTGAGGGCGAAGCCCTGTTCCTTCAGCCCATCCGCGTCGGCTAGGCCATTGTCATCTGGCGCGCCCTCATCGTCGCACTGGCCGCCTTCGTCCTCGCATTGGGCGCCTTCATCTTCGCAATCACCGTCGATAGCATCGGCCACGCTTATGAGGGCCTCGACAATGGCGCCGAGCCGACGCCGTGCGCCGGGTATTGTTCCGGAACGATCAGCGAGCCGCGCAGCGACTTCGCTCAGGATGGTGCGAACATCCTGCATCTCTACGGGCGTCAGCGCCTCGTCGTCACTGAGCGGATCGAAGCTATCGGCCGGCGAGGTATCGAGCAGCGCGGCATAGTGGCGGAGATCCACGAGGCTCATCGCATCTGCTCCAGCATTCGCTTGGCATAGTGGAAAACGGCAATCAGGCCGCGCTCGCCGTCGTCTAGCACATCGGGATTTTCAGGGTCGGTGAGATTGAGGTGCTCGCCGTCCGCTTCCAGCATCACGGCCATCATCGCGGCCAGCCCGGCCGGGGTCGTCGGCGGGGTCTTGTAGATGTCGCGGAGTGCGGTGAAGGCCGGCCCGATCGCCTCCTTCATGGCGGCGTCGGCATCCTTGGCGTCTTCGATCTGCTCGGTAGCTAAGAATGCGGCCCAAAGCGGGCGCCAGCGTTCGATAGCGGCAAAGACCGGATCGGCCTTCGCGCGACTGATGTCGCGGACCCATTCGCGGGCAAGCGCTTCCTCGGCGGCGGTCATCGGCGGCGCTCCAGGCGAATGACGCGACGGCCGATAATCAGCTCGCCATCCGAAAAAATGACAGGCAGATGGCCGTAGAAGGAGAACGTCGGGAGGGTGACGGGCTTGCTCGACACGCGAGCGGGCTTGCCCTTGTTATGGCGCCGGTTAATGCGAATAGGGCTCACGAAAGAGCACTCCTCTGGAAAGGGGGGTAAATCACTGGTGAGAGCGGAGCTTGTGCGCGACAGATGCGGCGTTGGCCGCCGTCAGCGCGATTTCGGTGAGGTCTTCGCTGAAGAACGCGGCGTTGGACAGCAGGAGCCAGCCGCGCCAATTCGCTTCGGCGGCATCAATGGGCTCGCGGGCCTGCACCATTTCGGAAACGTCCGACATCGCACAGACGAGCACGCCGCTCAGTTCTTCGAGCATTTCGCCTGCGGCCGTTTGGCCACCATGACCCGAGATAAACAGGCTCTGCGTGACCGCACCTTGAAGGGAGCCGATCAACTGGAAGATGTTATACAGATCGCGCATGCTCATGGTTTCGAGCTTGGCGCGAGGGAAGATCGACGCGGCGAAGTCGGTAGCGGGCAAGCCGGGGGCGGCTGCCGGAGCGGTGGGGCTCGGCATTGGAATTCTCCAGCGATGTTGCGAGGCAGATTCTAGGAGGCGGGGCTGTTCACGGTCATCGCGCGGTAGGCGGCTGACAGATTGCTGCGGAGGCCTTCCGCCTTCTCCTTCGTCACAGCCAACAAAGTTTCGGCCTGGATCAGGAGGCGGTTCGCTTCGGCAGGCATATCCGGCGTGAAGCTGTCATTGACAATGTCACGGGCCAGCTCGAGCAGAATGACCAGATCATCAGCGAGAGAGGCAAATCCATCGATCGTATCGCGGTCCATGGTTCAGCCTCCGATGCGGTGAGAGTTGATGCGGCGGAACGGGCCGCGCTTGGCCTTCGGCGCTCGACGGGCAAGGCGGGCGCAGTCGGCCATCAGATCGGCCTCGTCGATGCACAGCTCGCAGATCGCCTGCTTGGCGTGCGGAATGGTGATGATCCGGCCTGTCTCGTCGGGCGCCTCCCGGCAGCCGCAGAAGCCACAGCGGATATGCGCAAGGCGGGTGCGGAGCCTCAGAGAGGCCGGGGGCAGCAGTTCATGATGGGGTGCCATCGTTCAGGCTCCGACGCTGTGGAGGGCTGCGCGCAGGGTGGCGACGCGGGCGCTGTTGAAGTGCTGCCGGTAATGCTCGGCTTCGATCTCCTGCCGGAGGCCAGCAGCGCCGCCATAGGAGGCGACGAGGGCCACAGCTTCGGCAGCGCTGCGGCGAGGAGGTCGCGATTGGCGGCAGCCTGCTCAGCCTGCCGCCTCAGGTCCGCGGCCTCACGCTTGGCAGCAGCCCAGGCCTTGCGGAGCCAGATGGAGAGCTGAGTCCGGCGCTCGGCCAGGGTGCGGCACATGCGGTAGGCGAAGCGGCCTTCGCGGTGGGCCAAGGCCATGACGTCGGACTTGTTGAAAGCGATGCGGCCGGCGGCGAGAGTGACGAGGCTCATTTGCGTGTGTCTCAGAAACCTTGTGATGTTTCTGGTAACTATAGTAGCAGATAGCGCTTGTCAACACTTGGATGTTGCTGGAAAACACTCAAGAGTGTGTCATAGGAAAAATCGAAATGCTCACAACGGGATATCAGTTGAAGGCGGCGCGCGCGCTCGTCGGCATGGAACAGTCGGATCTGGCGGAGCGCGCTAGCGTCAGCGTCAATACAATCCGTAAAATGGAGTGGAAGGGGCCGGAAACGCTGACCAGCGGCCTCGATACTATAAAGCGCGTCCAATCCGCGCTTGAGGCCGCTGGGGTCGAGTTCCTGAACCACGGCCAGCCGGGCGTGCGGCTCGCGAAGCCTGCAGAAGCGACATCGGCCCAGCGCGAAAGCATCGAGGCCAAGGCGGGTGTTGTGCGCTCGCATGCCGCGGACGCTGCCGATAGAGCCATGACCAACATCGACGCATCCGGTACGGAAAAGGCCGACCGGCGCGCTGCTCTCACTGATGAGCCATCGTTGATCGGAAGAGCCCGAGGGAAGGGCAACCCGAAACCCGGCAAGACATGATCGGGAAGTGCTATCGTGCTCGAAGCATCTACATAGCGCCAACCTAAGCTGCGCGCACGGGCTATTCCTAGGAGCGAGAGTTCATGGCTGAACGGGCAACGGCAGTTTCAAACGGGCGCGGCCGCGTTCTTGGATGCGGGCCATCGGCCGCATGTCTGGAAGCAGGGATGCCGCTCGCAGGGTCTTCGTCATAGCCATTCGCTAGTCTGCGTTTTGTGCACGGGTGGTCTATTCGCCATCAAGTCATCATCCGTGGCGTCGGCTTCTGGGGCTTTCGCGGAACGCTCCGGCAGCAAATCGCGCTTAATACCGGTTAGAACAGCAACCAAGAATTCACCGGATGCCGCTCTCGTTTGGTGCCGGGAGATTCTGCACGCTTGCTTGGTCTGTTCCGACAGTTGCATAGTCGCGAGAACTGCTAGCGGTGAGTTGCGATCGACGGCCTGCGGAGGGCGTCATGGGACAGCAACGGCCAATCGGTTCAGAGCCGATTGTACCACCGGCGCTCACGCCCAGCGCAGAGCAGGTGCGCGAGCAGCTACGTAGGATCCTGTCGAGTGTTGATTTCCACATGCCCGAGCGCCTGCGCTCGTTTCTGTCCTACGTGGTGGAGGAGACACTGTCAGGTCGCGCAGATCGAATTAAGGCATATTCGATCGCGCTCACGGTATTCGGTCGGAGCACAGATTTTGACGCGATGAATGATCCGGTCGTTCGGATCGCGGCCGGACGGCTTAGGCGGGGATTGGAGCGATATTACCTCCTACAGGGAAGGGAGGATCCGATTCTGATTGATATGCCCAAGGGGGGGTACGCCCCCCGCTTTCACTGTCGAGAGGGTTCAAGCACTGTCCCGCTTCAGGAGATATCTTCCGCCTCGGTCCCTCGTGCCGTTCGCATGATTTCGCGCAAGAAGCTATTAATGCAAAGCTGCTTTGCGATGCTCGCCGTCAGCATTCTTGTAGCCCTATCGATGCTGCTTGACCGACCCGCTCCGCTTCCCCCGGCGGTACCGTCTCGCCCCTCAATCGTTGTCAAACCCTTCGACAATTTGTCTCGCCATCCCGAGTCCACCGCCGCAGCGGCTGGGCTCTCCGATGAACTCCTCGCGGCTCTTACTTCTACGGGCGGCTTTACCATCTTCAGCAGCGAGACTGTTCCAACCCTTGGGAGAAAAGCGGCCGCAAACGCCCGTCCCTCGCCCAGGTTCATTCTGGATGGGACGATCCGTGAAGCCAACGACAAGATTAAGATTTGGAGCCGTCTGGTAGATGGACAAACTCGCGAAATCGTTTGGTCGAGTGTTTACGACGCCGACTTGAAGGTCGGCACTGCGTTCGAGTACGAGGCGAACATTGCGGCGAAGATTTCCGCCTCCGTGAGCCGCGTCATCCTCCCGGCGAAAGTGCAATAGCGGCTGAACGCGCCTTTGGCCAGAAGCACGAGGAACTCGTGCATGAGCGCGCGGAGGGCCGCGGTTTCAGTGCTGTGTTCCTCCAACAGGTCCTCAATGCCGGCGTGGATTTCGGCTTCTAGCGTGGTGTCTTCGACCTGCTGGTTCGCTGGCTGGGTCGCCATCGCTTGTCCTCTAATGCGTGAGAACGAAGAAGGAACATCAACCGCGCGCGAGTCAAGTCAGTCTGCGTCAAGCCATATCGGGCCACTTCAGGTAACTAGCTGATTTCATTGCATTTTTACTCCATATGATTCATGCTGCCTCCAGCAGATGGAGGCCCCTATGCGTTCCAATCGTCCAAAGCGAACCGAACAGCTCGCCCTCTCGGCGGAGCCTGAACTTCGCGCCGCGATCGAGGCAGAAGCCGTCCGTCGCGACACGTCCATTTCGAGCACGATCCGCTCGCTGGTTCGGACTGCGCTCGCCTCGCAGTCTCGCGATATGCAGGTGGCGCGATGAGCGAGAACATCGTTCACGTCCCGCAATTCATGCGGGAGGCCCAGCCGGCAGCGGTTGCGGCAACCATTCCCGCCAATCGCAGCTTGATCGCAGCGGCCGTCCTCATGGAGCGTGTGCGGTCGGGCGCTGCCAATGTCCTGCTGGCACTCCAGAACTGCCCGGCCAGCTCGCAGGATATCGACGCGGCGCTCAACTCACGTGCACGGGCCAGAGTCGAAATGGTGCTGTCTATGCCGGGCAGCTCATCTTCTGCCGAGAACATCGCCCGCTGGTCCGAAGCCGAAACTCCGGCCTTCGCCCTGCTCGCAGTCTTGTCGCGCTCATAATCGAGGAGCGAGCCGGCATAGCCATTCCGCTTTGCGTATTCGAACTCACGGATGGCAGGCGTGTCAGCGTTCTGCTTCTCCTTCGCGTAATCGCCCGGGCTTTTTGCCGTCGTCCAGCCCATGGCCTTGGCGTAGAGGAATTCCTTGATGCTATCGGGCGCCTTGGACTGCTCCAGGCGGTCCTTCAGGAAGACCTCTCCGACTGCCCGCGCGTTGGCCGGCAGGTTCGGGTTGGTAAGCAACTCAAAGAGCTTCCCGAGATTGTTCCGGTTGCTCTCCACCTGCTTCGTCGTGCGCCATTCCGCTGCCTCCTGGGCATTGCGAGGCTGAGGCATGTCCTTCGTCAGAACCGGCATGCGGCCTTCAGCAGTGACAGCGCCCGGTGCAGGCTGGTCGGCCTGAGCGCCCGGAACGGTCCAGCCCTGCGGCGTCGGGGCAGCGTCCAGCGTGCCACCGCGGCCTGCCTGTGCCTGCGCCTCTCGAATGGCGAAGGTGCGGGAGCCGGCATCCGGCGAGTTGGACAGATCCTCAGCATAGGGCTGCGCCGTCTGTCCCATGGCCGGGACGGCTCCCGGCGCGGGCGCGTCAGCGAGGTTAGAGGGACGGCGAGGCGGCAGCGGGGCGCCGGCAACCATGGGCCTGCCGGTCGGGCTGCCCGTCCGCTCAATCTGAGTGAGCGCCGAGCCCATCCAGGGCTGAGACGGCCCCTCGGCTTCGAACGACGGCCGGGAAGGCTGATTGCCCATACCCGCGGTGATCTGATCAAAGGTACTCCCACCCATCGCGGGCTGCCCCGGAACGGCGAACCGTATATCTTCTAGCGCACTAGACATGCCGGTGTGCAGCGCGGAGCCCCCCCAGCAGATCATCTCTGTAGGATTCGCCGGCCACGTCCATCCAGAACAGCAGATCGTCCTTGAGGTCTGCAGCGTTGCTGATTGCGGACCAGCCTCTTTCGAGATTGCGCAAAGCGACGGCCCCGCCCTTTCGAGCAGACCAGCCGAGGCGGACATTCAATTCGACCAGGCGCTGGAGCCGGTCGTGGACTTCGACGTGTCAAACGGCACGCAATATTGCCCCCCGATCGGCGTCCAATCTTGACCCCTTGATGAGCTGAGGTGGCAGGAGGCGGCGCGGCGGAGCTGGTATGGGT
>NZ_LMJT01000004.1 GCF_001429395.1 Allobosea sp. Root381 | reverse complement strand
CGCCGCCGGCATCCATGTGGTTCTCGCGACCCAGCGGCCGTCGGTCGACGTCATCACCGGCACGATCAAGGCGAACTTCCCGACGCGCATCTCCTTCCAGGTCACCTCGAAAATCGACTCGCGCACGATCCTCGGCGAGATGGGTGCCGAGCAGCTGCTCGGCCAGGGTGACATGCTCTACATGGCCGGCGGCGGGCGGATCACCCGCGTGCACGGCCCCTTCGTCTCGGATGCCGAGGTCGAGAAGGTCGTGGCGCATCTCAAGACGCAAGGCCGGCCGCAATATCTCGACGCCGTCACCTCCGAGGAGGAAGAGGGGGGTGAGGGCGAGGACGGCGCCGTCTTCGACAAGAGCGGCATGGGTCAGGCCGAGAGCGACGACCCCTATGAGCAGGCGGTCGCCGTGGTGCTGCGCGACAAGAAGGCCTCGACCTCCTACATCCAGCGCAGGCTCCAGATCGGCTACAACCGCGCCGCCTCGATCATGGAGCGGATGGAGAACGAGGGCATCGTCGGCCCCGCAAACCACGCCGGCAAACGCGAAATCCTCGGCGATTTAGCCCGGCCGCGAGAGGAAGAGGACTAGCGGCAGCTGCGCCAGAGGCCCGGCATCTCGGCCGTGTGTCACCAGGGCCGGCGTGGCCCGGTGTCGATGTGCAGGATGCCGTTCCAGTAGACCTTGTGGCCGCCGACCTCGGGCAGCGTGCGCGCCCATTCGATCACGCTGCGCGGGCGCACGCCCGGCACGCGGAAATCCATCGCCTCGCAGCGCCTGTGATAGGATCCGCGCCGCGCCCGCAAGGGCGGCCTGAAGGTCGAGGTCACCTTAACTGCTCCGTATTTGTCGACGACCTTGGTCAGGATCGCCTTCAAGCGTGGCGGCAGGCATTCGATCGAGGTTCCCGGGTCGGTCGAGATACCCGGCGCTTCCGGCTTTTCGTTCGGGTCGAAGGCGGGTTCGGCGCCGGCCTTTTGGCCTGGCGTCAGCTGCGGCCATTCCGGTCCCTCGCCTTCATCCGGCTCCGAGCTTGCGGGCGAGGTCGGGCTGAGAGGGGGAGGGTCGACGGTCGCTGGGGCCGGCGGCGGAACCACGATCGGCGGCAGGACGAGGCTGCCCGGCAGCTCGAGGTCGAAGGGGCGCTGCGGCGGCAGCGGCGCCCGCATCATCTGCCCTTCCTGGGCTGCGGCGTCGATGACATGCAGCGCGCAGACGAGTGCGAAGGCAGAGCAGGCGTTACGCAAGACAGGCATGGGCTCAGGGGGCGGTGATGAAGATGGAGCGCGTTTCCGGCCCGATCAGGGGTGCCTGCGGGCTCTTGTCGCAGAGGGCGCCGAGCGCCGCGGGAGCGGCCACGATCTTCTCCAAGTCGAGCAGGGGGCGCATGGCGTTTCCGGCGAAGTAGCCAGCCAGCCAGAGGGAAAGCTGCGTGCGGTCGCTCTCGCTCATCGCCGCGAAATCGGCGCAACTCGCCTGTGTGAGGTCGAGAGACTCGGCATGGGCATCGACGGGAGCGGCGAACGGCGCGATCAGCAATGCCGCGGCGAAAAGGGGCCTGGCAAGCAGGATCATGAGCGCGCCTTTCACAAGAAAGCGCGGCGGGCGCCGCGGCGGGAATCGATTCGTCGCGAGTGTGTCGCCTCGCGCCGACCTAGGCCAGCCGTGAGCGGTCCTTATGGCGAAAAATCCGCCGCGGGCGCGGCCCAGACCCCGCAAGTCCTCTGTCCGGAACCTTCGTGTGCGTCAGATTCAACCCCGTCGCGCGGTGATGCACTGCGGCGAAGTCTTGCTTCATTCTAATCCAAGGTCTAATCGACACCCGCGGCGCGCCGCCGCCGTCCGTTTTGAAGCGTGATCGTCCATGCAAGCTCTTCAAGTGCCGTCCCTGCTGAACGACTACCTGCCGCTCGTGCTGTTTTTGGCCGTGGCCGGAGTGATCGGCATCGCCCTTCTGGTCGCTCCCTTCCTGATCGCCTATTCGAATCCCGATCCGGAAAAGCTCTCGGCCTATGAGTGCGGCTTCAACGCCTTTGACGATGCCCGCATGAAGTTCGACGTCCGCTTTTACCTGGTCGCCATCCTGTTCATCATTTTCGATCTGGAAGTCGCCTTCCTGTTTCCCTGGGCGGTCGCCTTCGGAGAGCTCGGCTGGTATGGCTTCTGGTCGATGATGGTCTTCCTGGCGGTGCTCACGGTCGGCTTCGTCTACGAGTGGCGCAAGGGTGCGCTGGAGTGGGACTAACTGTCGCCTCGCACGCCAGAAGCGCGCGAATGATCTGACGGTTACGGTTCACGAGGACAAGAGTTATGGCAACAACAGCGATCGACCGCGGTGATCCGCTCGTTGCGCCCGCGCCGAAAGGCCTCCTCGGGCCCGACGGGCGGCCGGTCGGCCACCGCGACCCCTTCTTCACCGAGATCAACAGCGAGCTCGCCGATAAGGGTTTCATCGTCACGGCTACGGACGACCTGATCAACTGGTCGCGCACCGGCTCGCTGATGTGGATGACCTTCGGTCTCGCCTGCTGCGCTGTGGAGATGATGCAGCTCTCGATGCCGCGCTACGATGTCGAGCGCTTCGGCTTCGCGCCCCGCGCCAGCCCGCGCCAGTCGGACGTGATGATCGTCGCCGGCACGCTGACCAACAAGATGGCTCCCGCGCTCCGCAAGGTCTACGACCAGATGCCCGAGCCGCGCTACGTCATCTCGATGGGCTCCTGCGCCAATGGCGGCGGCTATTACCATTACAGCTACTCGGTGGTGCGCGGCTGCGACCGCGTCGTGCCGATCGACATCTATGTGCCGGGCTGCCCGCCCACGGCGGAGGCGCTGCTCTACGGCGTGCTGCTGCTGCAGAAGAAGATCCGGCGCACCGGTACGATCGAGAGGTAAGGCAACGGCGTCATGGTCGGGCTTGACCCGAACATCTCCTCGCAGGAGAGGCGCGGTTGGTTTCGCAAGGCAAGGCTGAGCTCAGTTCCGCTTGAGATGGTTGGGTCAAGCCCGACCATGACGCGGAGCCGGGCAACGAAGGTGAGACGATGAGCGAAGCGCTCGTACAACTCGGCGAAGAGATTAAGGCGGCGCTGCCCGGCGCCGTGACGGAGGCGGTGGTCGCCTTCGGCGAGCTGACGGTTCACGCCGAGGCCGCCTCGATCCTGGAGGTGATGCGGACGCTCTACAGCGACCGGCGCTTCCGCTTCGTCAACTTCACCGACATCGCCGGCGCCGACTATCCCGGCCGAGAGAAGCGCTTCGACGTGGTCTACCACCTGCTCGCGCCCTATTCGAACCACCGTATCCGCGTGAAGGTCCAGACCGACGAGGCGACGCCGGTTCCATCCGTGATCGAGGTCTTTCCGGCCGCGAACTGGTTCGAGCGCGAGGCCTATGATTTCTACGGCATCCTGTTCTCCGGCCATCCGGACCTGCGCCGCATCCTCACCGATTACGGCTTCGAGGGTCACCCGCTGCGCAAGGACTTCCCGCTGACCGGCTTCGTCGAGGTCCGCTATGACGACGAGCAGAAGCGCGTCGTCTACGAGCCCGTGAAGCTCAACCAGGAATTCCGCAACTTCGACTTCCTCTCGCCCTGGGAAGGCACGGACTATGTGCTCCCGGGCGATGAAAAAGCGAAGGGGGCGTGATGACGGCCGCGGCGGAAAAACTCTCGGGCGGCTGCCTCTGCGGCGCGGTGCGCTTCGCCGCCGTCGCCGAGAAGCGCGAAATGGATGTCTGTCACTGCAACATGTGCCGGCGCTGGAGCGGCGGCGTGCTGATGACCGTGCCCTGCACGGACGTCGAGGTCGCAGACGACACGCAGTTGGGTGTCTATCCGTCTTCGGAATGGGGCGAGCGCGTCTTCTGTCGCGCCTGTGGCACCAGCCTGTTCTGGCGGCAGCGTTCCGGCGAGGGGCATGTCGCGGTGGCTTTCCCCAGCCTCGACAATGCCGTGGGCCTCGCTTTTGCTGAAGAAATCTTCATCGATGAAAAGCCCGAGCTCTATGCATTCGTCGGCGAGCGTCGGCGCAAGACGGGCGAGCAGGTGATCGCAGAGTTTCACGCTGCGCAGGAAGGCCGGCAATGACCGAGCACAACATCCGCAACTTCTCGATCAACTTCGGCCCGCAGCACCCTGCGGCCCACGGCGTGCTGCGCCTCGTGCTTGAGCTCGACGGCGAGATCGTCGAGCGCGTCGATCCGCATATCGGCCTGCTGCATCGCGGCACCGAGAAGCTGATCGAAGCGAAGACCTTCCTCCAGGCGATGCCCTATTTCGACCGGCTCGACTATGTCGCGCCGATGAACCAAGAGCATGCCTACTGCCTGGCGGTCGAGAAGCTGATGGGCGTGACGGTGCCGCGCCGCGGCCAGCTCATCCGCGTGCTATTTTCTGAGATCGGCCGCATCCTTTCGCACATCCTCAACGTCACCACGCAGGCCATGGACGTCGGCGCGCTGACGCCGCCGCTCTGGGGCTTCGAGGAGCGCGAGAAGCTGATGGTGTTCTACGAGCGGGCCTGCGGCGCGCGCATGCACGCCGCCTATTTCCGGCCCGGCGGCGTCCATCAGGACCTGCCGACTTCGCTGATCCACGACATCGCGGAATGGTGCGACCCGTTCCTGCAGGTCTGTGACGACCTCGAAGGGCTGCTCACCGACAACCGCATCTTCAAGCAGCGCAACGTCGACATCGGCGTCGTCGATCTCGAGACCTGCTGGAAATGGGGCTTCTCGGGCGTGATGGTGCGCGGCTCCGGCGCCGCCTGGGACCTGCGCAAGTCGCAGCCCTATGAATGCTATGACGAGATGGAATTCGACATCCCGATCGGCAAGAATGGCGACTGCTACGACCGCTACTGCATCCGCATGGAAGAGATGCGCCAGTCGGTCGCGATCATGAAGCAGTGCTGCGAGAAGCTGCTTTCCGCCGATGGCGGCGGGCCGATTTCGTCGCTCGACGGCAAGATGGTGCCGCCGAAGCGCGGCGAAATGAAGCGCTCCATGGAAGCGCTGATCCACCACTTCAAGCTCTACACCGAAGGCTTCCGGGTTCCGGAAGGCGAGGTCTATGCCGCGGTCGAGGCCCCGAAGGGCGAGTTCGGCGTCTATCTCGTCTCCGACGGCACCAACAAGCCCTATCGCTGCAAGATCAAGGCTCCGGGCTTCGCCCATCTCCAGGCCATGGATTTCATGTGCCGCAAGCACATGCTGGCGGACGTCTCCGCGATCCTGGGCTCTCTCGATATCGTCTTTGGTGAAGTAGACCGCTGATGTCCGTCCGTCGTCTCGCCCCCGATCATGTCCAGCCCGCCTCCTTCGCCTTCGATGCGGCGAACGAGAACTGGATCGCACAGCAGATCGCCAAGTACCCCGAGGGCCGCCAGGCCTCGGCCGTGATCCCGCTGCTCTGGAAGGCCCAGGAGCAGCATCACGGCTGGGTGCCGCGCGCCGCCATCGAGGAGGTCGCCCGCAAGCTCGGCATGGCGCCGATGCGGGTCATGGAGGTCGCGACCTTCTACACGATGTTCAACTTGCAGCCCGTGGGCGAGCACTTCGTCCAGCTCTGCGGCACCACGCCGTGCGCGTTGCGAGGCGCGGAGGCGCTGAAGAAGGTCTGCCAGGACGTCATCGGCCCGCAATCGACCGTGACCGCCGACGGCAAGCTCTCCTGGCTCGAGGTCGAGTGCCTCGGCGCCTGCTGCAACGCCCCGATGGCGCAGATCAATTTCGATTACTACGAGGATCTGACGCCGGAGAACTTCAAGGCGCTGCTGGAGGATCTCCGCCATGGTCGCCCGGTCAAGCCCGGTCCGCAGAATGCGCGCACCGGCTCGGAGCCCGAAGGCGGCGGCGAGACCCTGAAGGACCAGGCGCTCTACGACGGCTCGGCGATCGGCGCCGGCGATTGGCAGAAGCGCGTCACGAACCAGCGCAAGGCCGCGGCGGAAGCTGCTGCCGCCAAGGCTGCCGCCGAGGCCGAGGCCAAGAAGGCAGCGACCATCGCAACGGACGCCAAGGGCGCGGATGTTGCCAAGGTGGATGCGACCCCTGCCGCCGCGACCAAGCCTGCGACCGATACCGCTGCTGCCGGCCGGCCGAAGCCTTCCGCTCCTGCGCAGCCGACCGGCGCGGCCCATGATACGCCGGCCGCAGAAGGCCAGCCCGAATCGACTAAAGCTAAGACGCCCCGTTCGCGTGCCAAGTCCGCCAAGAGCGGCGACAAGCCGGCGGAGTGAGGATCAGATCATGCTCGCAGATCGCGACCGGATTTTCACCAATCTCTACGGCCTGCACGACCGCACCCTGAAGGGGGCGATCAAGCGCGGCCATTGGGACGGCACCAAGTTCATCCTCGAGCAGGGGCGGGACTGGATCATCGACGAGATGAAGCAGTCGGGCCTGCGCGGGCGCGGCGGCGCCGGCTTCCCGACCGGGCTGAAATGGTCGTTCATGCCCAAGGTCAATGACGGGCGGCCGCATTACCTCGTCGTCAATGCCGACGAGTCGGAGCCCGGCACCTGCAAGGATCGCGAGATCATGCGCAACGACCCGCATACGCTGGTCGAGGGCTGCCTGATCGCCTCCTTCGCGATGGGCGCGCATGCGGCCTACATCTACATCCGCGGCGAATATATCCGCGAGCGCGAGGCGCTGCAGCGCGCGGTCGACGAGGCCTATGAGGCCAAGCTCATCGGCAAGGACAACGTCCACGGCTATCCCTTCGATCTCTATGTCGCTCATGGCGCCGGCGCCTATATCTGCGGCGAGGAGACGGCGCTGCTCGAAAGCCTCGAGGGCAAGAAGGGCATGCCCCGCCTGAAGCCGCCTTTCCCGGCGAATGTCGGCCTCTATGGCTGCCCGACCACGGTGAACAACGTCGAATCCATCGCGGTGGCGCCGACCATCCTGCGCCGCGGCGCGGCCTGGTTCTCCTCGCTCGGCAACCCGAACAATGTCGGCACCAAGCTGTTCTGCGTCTCCGGCCATGTGAACAAGCCCTGCAACGTCGAGGAGGTGATGGGCATCACCTTCCGCGAACTGATCGACCGGCATTGCGGCGGCATCCGCGGCGGCTGGGACAATCTCAAGGCCGTGATCCCCGGCGGCTCTTCGGTGCGCATGGTCCCGGCCGAGCAGATCATCGACACGCCGATGGATTTCGACTCGCTTTCGAAGCTGAAGTCGGGCCTCGGCACAGCAGCTGTCATCGTCATGGACAAGTCGACCGACATCGTCCGCGCGATCGCCCGCATCAGCCATTTCTACAAGCATGAGAGCTGCGGCCAGTGCACGCCGTGCCGCGAGGGCACGGGCTGGATGTGGCGCGTGATGGAGCGCATGGCCGAGGGCCGCGCCCAGAAGCGCGAGATCGACATGCTGCTCGACGTTACCAAGCAGATCGAGGGCCACACGATCTGCGCGCTCGGCGACGCCGCGGCCTGGCCGATCCAGGGCCTGATCGCGCATTTCCGTCACGAGATCGAGCAGCGCATCGACGACTATGCCGCCAACCCGCACGGCGAGCCCGTGCGCCTGATGGCGGCGGAGTGAGACCATGACCAAACTCCTCATCGACGGCATCGAGGTCGACGTTCCGGCCGAATATACGGTGCTTCAGGCCTGCGAGGCGGCGGGTGTCGAGGTGCCGCGCTTCTGCTTCCACGAGCGGCTCTCGATCGCCGGCAACTGCCGCATGTGCCTCGTCGAGGTGAAGGGCGGCCCGCCGAAGCCGCAGGCCTCCTGTGCCATCGGCGTGCGCGACCTGCGCCCCGGCCCGAACGGCGAGCCGCCGGTCGTCCTGACCAAGTCGCCGATGGTCAAGAAGGCGCGCGAAGGGGTGATGGAGTTCCTGCTCATCAACCACCCGCTGGATTGCCCGATCTGCGACCAGGGCGGCGAATGCGACCTGCAGGACCAAGCCATGGCCTATGGCGTGGACACTTCCCGCTACGCCGAGAATAAGCGAGCGGTCGAGGACAAGTATATCGGCCCGCTGGTCAAGACCTCGATGACGCGCTGCATCCAGTGCACGCGCTGTGTCCGCTTCACCACCGAGGTCGCCGGCGCCTCCGATCTCGGCGCGATCGGTCGCGGCGAGGACATGGAGATCACGACCTATCTCGAGCAGGCGATGTCGTCGGAGCTGCAGGGCAATGTCGTCGACCTCTGCCCGGTCGGCGCGCTGACCTCCAAGCCATATCAAAACAAGGCCCGTCCCTGGGAGCTGACCAAGACCGAATCCATCGACGTGATGGATGCGCTGGGCTCGGCCATCCGCGTCGACTCGCGCGGCAAGGAGGTGATGCGCATCCTGCCCCGCCTTAACGAAGCGGTGAACGAGGAGTGGATCTCCGACAAGACGCGCCATGTCGTCGACGGCCTGCGCACCCAGCGGCTCGACCGGCCTTACGTCCGCGAGAACGGCGCGCTGCGCCCGGCCAGCTGGAACGAGGCCTTCGCGCTGATCGCGGGCAAGGTTAAGGCTGCGGCACCTGAGAAGATCGGCGCCATCGCCGGCGATCTCGCGGCGGTCGAGGAGATGTTCGCGCTGAAGAGCCTGGTCGCCTCGCTCGGCAGTGCCAACCTTGACGCGCGCCAGGACGGCACGAAGCTGCATCCGAAGCTCGGCCGGGCCTCCTACCTGCTGAACGCCGGCATCGCGGGGATCGACAACGCGACCTCGCTGTTGATCGTCGGCGCCAATCCGCGCCGCGAGGCCCCGATCCTGAACGCGCGCATCCGCAAGCGTTGGCTGCGCGGCGACTTCAAGGTCCAGATGATCGGCGAGCGCGCCGATCTCACCTACACCTACGACTATCTCGGCGCCGGCGCCGAGACCCTGGCCGATTTCGCCGCCAAGGCGGAGAAGGCCGGCGAGCGGCCGATGGTACTGGTGGGGCAGGGCGCTCTCGCCCGCGCCGACGGCGAGGCCATGCTTTCGCTCGCAGCAAAAGCGGCACAGGCGCTCGGCGCCGTGTCCGAGGGCTGGAACGGTTTTGGCGTGCTGCACACCGCGGCGGGCCGGGTCGGTGCGCTCGATCTCGGCTTCGTGCCGGGGGAAGGTGGCCTCGACGTCGCCGGCATGACCGCGCCGGGCGCGCTCGACGTGCTGTTCCTGCTCGGGGCCGACGAGATCGAGGTGCCGGCCGGCGCCTTCGTGATCTACCAGGGCACCCATGGCGACGCGGGTGCGCACCGCGCCGACGTCATCCTGCCGGGCTCGGCCTATACCGAGAAGTCAGGCACCTTCGTGAACACCGAAGGCCGTGTGCAGATGACCGATCGCGCCACGTTCCCGCCGGGCGATGCCCGCGAGGATTGGGCAATCCTGCGTGCCCTTTCGGCTGCGCTCGGCAAGACGCTGCCCTTCGACTCGCTCAGCCTGTTGCGCAAGGCGCTCTACGAGGCCCATCCGCATTTCGCGGCGATCGACGCGCTGCCGGCGGAGGCCGCGACGCTCGATGCGCTTGCCGGCCTCGGCGGCGGCACCGACAAGGCGGGCCTCGTCTCGCCGGTCACCGATTTCTATCAGACCAACCCGATCGCGCGCGCTTCCGCCATCATGGCGGAGTGCTCGGCGCTGGCTTCGGGCCGGCTGCGGCAGGCGGCGGAGTAAGCGGCCATGAACTGGGACCTCGTCCTCGACCTCGCCATCATCCTCGGCAAGAGCCTGCTGCTGCTGGTCTGCCTGCTGGTCTTCATCGCCTATATCCTGCTGGCCGATCGCAAGATCTGGGCGGCGGTGCAGCTTCGCCGCGGCCCGAACGTCGTCGGCCCCTTCGGCCTGTTCCAGAGCTTCGCCGACCTGCTGAAATTCGCCTTCAAGGAGCCGATCATCCCGTCGGGCTCCAATAAGGGCGTGTTCCTGCTGGCGCCCTTCATCTCCTGCCTGCTGGCGCTCGGCGCCTGGGCGGTGATCCCGGTGGCGGAAGGCTGGGCGATCGCCGACATCAATGTCGGCGTGCTCTACATCCTCGCGATCTCGTCGCTCGGCGTATACGGCGTGATCATGGCCGGCTGGGCCTCGAACTCGAAATATCCCTTCATGGGCGCGCTGCGCTCGGCCGCGCAGATGGTGTCCTACGAGGTCTCGATCGGCTTCGTCATCGTCACCGTGCTGCTCTGCGTCGGCTCGCTGAACCTGACCGAGATCGTCAGGGCGCAGGACGGGGCTGCCGGCATGTTCGGCTGGTACTGGCTGCCGCTCTTCCCGATGTTCGTGATCTTCTTCATTTCGGCGCTGGCCGAGACGAACCGGCCGCCCTTCGATCTGCCGGAAGCGGAATCGGAGCTCGTCGCCGGCTACATGGTCGAGTATTCGTCCACGCCGTACCTGCTGTTCATGCTCGGCGAGTACGTGGCGATCATGACCATGTGCGCGCTGACGACCATCCTCTTCCTCGGAGGCTGGCTGCCGCCGTTCCCGATCGCGCCCTTCACCTGGCTTCCGGGCGTGTTCTGGTTCGCGCTCAAGATGTGCCTGGTCTTCTTCATGTTCGCGATGGTGAAGGCCTTCGTGCCGCGCTACCGCTACGACCAGCTGATGCGCCTGGGCTGGAAGGTCTTCCTGCCGCTCTCGCTCGCCTCGGTCGTGATCGTCGCGCTGGTGCTCCAGATCACGGGCTGGGGCCCGGTGAAGTGAGTGCTTTCGCCGGCCCGATCGGCGCGCTGATCGGGTTGGTGGTGGGAATGCTGCAATACCGGATCGTCTCCGGGGTGGTCGTCGGTGCGCTCAGGCGCACCGACCGCTCGCAGACGGAGCCGGAGCGCGCCGACTACGCGCGGCGCATCGAACGGATGAAGGTGGTGCTGGCCGTCGTGATCGTCGGCTCCACCACGATAATGGGTTACCTGATCGGCCGGATGCTTCTCGGCTGAGTTTGGAAGGACTGAGGCATGTCACTCGCGCAAGCCGCCAAGGGCCTGCTGCTGAAGGAGTTCGTCGGCGCGTTCGCGCTGTCGATGCGCTATTTCTTCAAGCCGAAGGCGACGATCAACTACCCCTTCGAGAAGAACCCGCAGAGCCCGCGCTTCCGCGGCGAGCATGCGTTGCGCCGCTATCCCAACGGCGAGGAGCGCTGCATCGCCTGCAAGCTCTGCGAGGCGATCTGCCCCGCGCAGGCCATCACCATCGAGGCCGGGCCGCGCCGCAACGACGGCACGCGCCGCACGACGCGCTACGACATCGACATGACGAAGTGCATCTATTGCGGCTTCTGCCAGGAGGCCTGCCCGGTCGATGCCATCGTCGAGGGGCCGAACTTCGAATTCGCCACCGAGACCCGCGAGGAGCTGTTCTACGACAAGGACAAGCTGCTCGCGAACGGCGCCCGCTGGGAACGCGAGATCGCGCGCAATATCGCGATGGACGCACCCTATCGGTGAGATGAGGCGTCATTCTCGGGCGATGCGTAGCGCAGACCCGAGAATCTCCGACAGGAGATGGTCGGCTCAGGGCCCACCATGACGCGGTTGAGCCAGACCCGTCGCGCGGTTGTCGCGCCTGCCGGGCCTGACTATAGACGCTCCAAACTGCGTCCGGCGAGAGTCGGGCGTGATTGAAAACGAGAGCCGCCCGCAGGGGCGGAAAGGCTGACCGAGATGAATGCCGCAGCGGCTTTCTTCTATCTGTTCGGAGGCATCACCGTCGCTTCGGCGTTCATGGTGGTGGCCTCGCGCAACCCCGTTCACTCGGTGCTCTTCCTGATCCTGACCTTCGTCAATGCGGCCGGGCTGTTCCTGCTGCTCGGGGCCGAGTTCCTGGCGATGCTCCTGATCGTGGTCTACGTCGGCGCGGTCGCGGTGCTCTTCCTCTTCGTGGTGATGATGCTCGACGTCGATTTCGCCGAGTTCCGCCAGGGTTTCCTGAACTACCTGCCGATCGGCGCGCTGATCGGCCTCATCTTCGCGGTCGAACTGCTGCTCGTCGTCGGCGCCTGGGTCATCGACCCGCAGATCATCAAGGCGCCGGTCGCGGCGATCCCGGCGGACATCACCAACACCGAGGCGCTCGGGCGCGTGCTCTACACGCAGTATGTCTACTACTTCCAGGCGGCCGGCCTTGTGCTTCTCGTCGCCATGATCGGCGCGATCGTGCTGACGCTGCGCGAGCGCCCCGGCGTCAAGCGCCAGGATATCCCGACGCAGAACGCGCGCACCAAAGAGGCCGCCATGGAGGTCCGCAAGGTCGCCTCTGGCGCCGCTCTTCCGGAGGAGACGGTCTGATGATCGGACTTGGCCATTACCTCGCGGTCGGCGCGATCCTGTTCACGCTGGGCGTGCTCGGCATCTTCATCAACCGCAAGAACGTCATCGTCATCCTGATGTCGATCGAGCTGATCCTGCTCTCGGTGAACCTGAACTTCGTCGCCTTCTCGGCCTTCCTGAACGACATCGTCGGCCAGGTCTTTGCCCTGCTGGTGCTGACGGTCGCCGCGGCCGAGGCCGCCATCGGCCTTGCCATTCTCGTCGTCTACTTCCGCAACCGCGGCACGATCGCGGTGGAAGACATCAACATGATGAAAGGCTGAGGCGTAAGTCGCCCGGAATCGCCCGATGTATCACGCGATCGTCTTCCTCCCTCTGATCGGCTTCCTGATCGCCGGCCTCTTCGGCCGGCTGATCGGCGCGCGCGGCTCGGAGATCGTCACCACCTCGCTGCTGATGGTTTCGGCGGTGTTGTCCTGGGTCGCCTTCTTCCAGGTCGGCTTCGGTGCGGACACCACCCGCGTCCAGGTCGCGACCTGGCTGTCCTCCGGCAATCTGCAGGTCGACTGGGCCTTCCGCATCGACACGCTGACTGTGGTGATGCTGGTCGTCGTCAACACCGTGTCGTCGCTCGTGCACCTGTACTCGATCGGCTACATGCACGAGGACCCGCACCGGCCGCGTTTCTTCGCCTATCTGTCGCTCTTCACCTTCGCGATGCTGATGCTGGTGACGGCCGACAACCTGCTGCAGATGTTCTTCGGCTGGGAGGGCGTCGGCCTCGCCTCCTATCTGCTGATCGGCTTCTGGTACCAGAAGCCCTCGGCCAACGCCGCGGCGATGAAGGCCTTCATCGTCAACCGCGTCGGCGATTTCGGCTTCTTGCTTGGCATCTTCATGGTGTTCGTGCTGACGGGCTCGGTCGCCTTCGAGAGTATCTTCCCGCAGATCGGCGGGCTGACCGAGCGCAGCTTCCGCTTCCTCGGCTATGACTGGAACGCGCTCACGCTGACCGCGCTGCTGCTGTTCATGGGCGCTATGGGCAAGTCGGCGCAGTTCCTGCTCCACACCTGGCTGCCGGACGCGATGGAAGGCCCGACCCCGGTCTCGGCGCTGATCCACGCTGCGACCATGGTCACCGCCGGCGTCTTCATGGTCGCCCGCCTGTCGCCGATCTTCGAATATGCGCCCGTCGCCCTGACGGTCATCATCGTGATCGGCGCGACGACCGCCTTCTTCGCTGCCACGGTCGGCCTGGTGCAGAACGACATCAAGCGCGTCATCGCCTATTCGACCTGCTCGCAGCTCGGCTACATGTTCGTCGCGCTCGGCGTCGGCGCCTATTCGGCCGGCGTCTTCCACCTCTTCACCCACGCCTTCTTCAAGGCGCTGCTGTTCCTCGGCGCCGGCTCGGTCATCCATGCGATGCATCACGAGCAGGACATGCGGAACATGGGGGGGTTGCGCAAGCACATCCCGCTGACGGCCGCCGCCATGACCATCGGCACGCTGGCGCTGACGGGCTTCCCGCTGCTCGCCGGCTATTTCTCGAAGGACGCGATCATCGAGAGCGCCTATGCCGCCGTCGCGCATAAGGGCTTTGCCGCTTCCTACGCCTTCGTGCTGCTCGTCGTCGCCGCCTGCATGACCTCGTTCTATTCCTGGCGGCTCTATTTCATGACCTTCGAGGGCAAGCCGCGCTGGGCCGGCCACGGCCATGACGATCACGCCGCGCAGCACAGCGATGCCCAGGACGCCCATGGCCGCGCCATCGGTTCGCACGGCGATCCGGGGCATCCGGACCATCAGGCCCCGGCGCAGGAGACCGGGCGCGGCGCGCATGCGCACGCTGCCCACGCCCCCGCCGTCGGCGACCATCATGCGCATGACGATCACGGCCACGGCCATGACCACAAGCCGCATGAGAGCCCGCTGGTGATGCTGATCCCGCTCGCCGTGCTGTCGCTCGGCGCCGTCGTCGCCGGCTTCGCGTTCAAGGGCGCCTTCATCGGCGACGCCTATGACGCCTTCTGGAAGGGCGCGCTCTTCACGGGCAAGGACAACCATATCCTGCACGAGATGCACGAAGTGCCGAAATGGGTGATCTGGTCGCCCTTCGTCGCGATGCTGATCGGCTTCGCGCTGGCGCTCTATATGTATGTGCTGCGCACGGACGTTCCGGCCAAGCTCGCCGCGGCGAACCCGGTCTTGTACCGCTTCCTGCTCAACAAGTGGTATTTCGATGAGATCTACGACTTCCTGTTCGTGAAGCCGTCGATGTGGATCGGCAAGTTCCTCTGGAAGAAGGGCGATGGCTTCGTCATCGACGGCATGGGCCCTGACGGCGTCTCCGCCCGCGTCGTGGACGTCACCAACCGCGTCGTCCGGCTCCAGACCGGCTATGTCTATCACTATGCCTTCGCCATGCTGATCGGCGTCGCTGGGCTCGTGACCTGGTATCTCGTGGCTCGCGGGTGAGATGATGTTCGGTTTCGGTATCCTCACCGGTCTCCTGGTCCTCCCGCTGGTTGGCGCCGCCTTCATCCTGGCGCAGCGCGGCGACGAGGCCTCGGTCGACTCCAATGCGCGCTATGCCGCGCTGGCGGCGACCGTCGCGACCTTCGTGCTCGCCTGCGTCGCCTGGGCGCAGTTCGACCCGGCCAATCCCGGCTTCCAGATGGTCGAGACCCATGCCTGGGTCTCGGACGCGATCCAGTTCAAGCTCGGCGTCGACGGCTTCTCCTTCCCCTTCGTGGTGCTGACCGCCTTCCTGATGCCGTTCTGCATCCTGGCGTCCTGGCACTCGATCACGAAGCGGGTGCGCGAATACATGGTCGCGTTCCTGATCCTCGAGACGCTGATGATCGGCGTCTTCGTGGCGCTGGACCTCGTGCTGTTCTACCTCTTCTTCGAGGGCGGCCTGATCCCGATGTTCCTAATCATCGGCATCTGGGGCGGCAAGCGGCGCGTCTATGCCTCCTACAAGTTCTTCCTCTACACGCTCCTCGGCTCGGTGCTGCTGCTGCTCGCGCTGATGGCGATGTACTGGAATGCCGGCACCACCGACATCCCGACGCTGCTGGCGCACAAGTTCCCGGCGAACATGCAGACCTGGCTGTGGCTCGCCTTCTTCGCCTCCTTCGCGGTGAAGATGCCGATGTGGCCGGTCCACACCTGGCTGCCCGACGCCCACGTCGAGGCGCCGACGGCCGGCTCCGTCGTGCTCGCCGCGATCATGCTGAAGATGGGCGGCTACGGCTTCATCCGCTTCTCGATTCCGATGTTCCCCGAGGCGTCGGAATACTTCGCCTCCTTCGTCTTCGCGCTCTCGGTCATCGCCATCGTCTACACCTCGCTGGTGGCGCTGATGCAGGAGGACATCAAGAAGCTGATCGCCTACTCGTCGGTCGCCCATATGGGCTTCGTGACGATGGGTCTGTTCACGATGACCAGCCAGGGCATCCAGGGCGCCATGTTCCAGATGGTCAGCCACGGGCTGGTCTCGGGCGCGCTCTTCCTCTGCGTCGGCGTGATCTATGACCGAATGCACACCCGCGAGATCTCCGCCTATGGCGGGCTGGTGAACCGGATGCCGGTCTATGCTGTCATCTTCATGGTCTTCACCATGGCCAATGTCGGCCTGCCGGGCACGGCCGGATTCGTCGGCGAGTTCCTGACGCTGATGGGCGCCTTCAAGGCCAACCCTTGGGTCGCCTTCATCGCCTGCTCGGGCGTGATCCTTTCGGCGGCTTACGCGCTCTGGCTTTATCGCCGCGTCGTCTTCGGCGAGCTGGTGAAGCCCGAGCTCAAGGACATCGCCGATCTCGACCGCCGCGAGATGGCGATCCTGGCGCCGCTCGTCCTGCTGACGATCTGGTATGGCATCCGTCCTGGCACGATCCTCGACGCCTTCGCCGCGCCGACCGAAGCCCTCATCAAGAATTATCAGGCCGCACTCACCGCCGCGAAAACGGCGATGCTGGTCATTCAGTAAGGTCTCGCAGGATGGCTCTGCCCGCTCTCGGCCCGGCACTCCCGGAAATCGTCCTCGCCATCGGCGCCATCGCGATGGTGCTGATCGGCGCGATCCGCGGCGAGCGCTCGACCCGGCTGCTCGAAGGCATCGCGCTGGCGCTGTTTGCGCTGTCGCTCGTCCTCGTGCTCTCCGGTGAGGGCAGGGAACTGACCTTCAACGACGGCTTCATCGTCGACAGCTTCGCTCGCTTCTTCAAGGTCCTGACGCTGTTCGGCGCCGCCGCCGCGATCCTGCTCTCCTCGGAGACGCTGCGGCGCGACGGCTCGATGCGCTTCGAGTTCCCGGTCCTCGTCGTCCTCGCCACCGTGGGCATGATGATGATGATCTCGGCCAACGATCTCATCAGCCTCTATGTCGGCCTCGAACTGCAGTCGCTCGCGCTCTACGTCGTCGCCGCCTTCGACCGCGACAACGCGAAGTCGACCGAGGCCGGCCTGAAGTACTTCGTCCTCGGCGCGCTGTCCTCTGGCATGCTGCTCTATGGCGGCTCGCTGGTCTACGGCTTCACGGGTACGGTGACCTATTCGGGCATCGCGGCCGCCGTCTCGCACGGCCATCCCGGCCTCGGCCTGATCTTCGGCATCGTCTTCATCGCCGCCGGCGTCGCCTTCAAGATCTCGGCCGTTCCCTTCCACATGTGGACGCCTGACGTCTATGAGGGAGCCCCGAGCCCGGTCGCGGCCTTCTTCGCTTCCGCGCCGAAGATGGCGGCGATGGCCATGGTGGTGCGCATCTTCGTCGGCGCCTTCCCCGGCGCGCTGCATGAGTGGCAGCAGATCGTCATCTTCATCTCGATCGCCTCGATGGCGCTCGGCGCCTTCGCCGCGATCGGCCAGAGCAACATCAAGCGCCTGCTCGCCTATTCCTCGATCGCCAATATGGGCTACGCCCTTGTCGGCCTCGCGGCCGGCACGGCGGGCGGTGTGCAGGGCGTGCTCGTCTACATGGCGATCTATCTCGCCACGACGCTCGGCGCCTTCGCCTGCGTGCTGATGATGCGCCGGGACGGCAAGGGCGTCGAGGACATCTCCGAACTCGCCGGTCTCTCGCGCACCAATCCGTGGATGGCCTTCGCGCTGTCGATGATGATGTTCTCGCTGGCCGGCATCCCGCCGCTCGCCGGATTCTGGGCGAAGTTCTACGTCTTCCTCGCCGCCATCGATGCCAAGCTCTATGTGCTGGCGGTCATCGGCGTGGTCACCAGCGTCGTCGGCGCCTACTACTATCTGCGCCTCGTCAAGGTGATCTATTTCGACGATCCGAAGCCGGCCTTCGAGAAGGCGGATATCGGCGTGCGTGCGGTCCTGCTGGTGTCGGCGCTCTTCGTGCTGGCGCTGTCGCTGCTGCCCGCGCCGCTGTTCAACTCCGCGGATGCGGCGGCGAAGTCGCTGTTTTGATCCTCCGCCATTGCGAGCAATAGCGGACCGCGTCCATGCTCGGTGAAGCGGCCCGCGCCGCTGGCTACCGGCTGGTCGTCCGCGACGAGGTCGGCTCCACCATGGAGGAGGCGCGCCGCGCGCTCGGCCAGGGCGACGCCGGCAATCTCTGGATCGTCGCGCGCAGCCAGAATGCCGGGCGTGGGCGCCATGGCCGGAAATGGGGCTCTCCCTCCGGCAATCTCTACGCCAGCCTCCTGCTTGTCGCGCCCTGCGAATCGGCGCTCGCCCCACAACTGGGCTTCGTTGCCGGGCTCGCGCTTCATGATGCCGTGGCGCGGGTCACCGGACTCTCGGCGCCGCGCCTCGCCCTGAAATGGCCGAACGACCTGCTGGTCGACCGCGCCAAGGTCTCGGGCCTGCTGCTCGAAGGCGAAAGCCGGGCAGGGCGGCTCGACGTCGTTATCGGGCTCGGAGTCAACATCGCCTCCTGCCCGGCCGATACGCCCTATCCCGCGACTTTCCTCAAGCAGCATCGGGAGCAGGCCGGCATCGAGGCCGTGCTCGCGGCGCTGAGCGATGCCTGGGTCGCGCGCTTCGCGGCGTGGTCTCAGCCCGGCGGCTTCGGCCCGACCCGTGCCGCCTGGCTCGAGCGCGCCGCCTTCCTCGGCGAGGAGATCACGATCAGGCTGGCCGAGGGGCCGTTCACAGGGCGCTTCGCCGGGATCGATGCGAGCGGGCGCCTTGAACTCGACATCGCGGGTGGCCGTCGCCTCATCGACGCCGGCGACCTCTACTTCGGGCAGCCCAACGCCGGGGCGGAGCCGCGCTGACCGCATCGTGGTTGCCGGCGTCGCCGACGCTATGGAGCCATGCCCCGTAGCGTGTTAGGGCTCCCGCTCAATGTCCGGCGCCGCGTTGCGCCTCGTCCCAGTCAGGATTGCCCGTGCCTCGTTCCCAGGACCAGCTCGTCTTCGTTCCCCTCGGCGGCCTCGGCGAGATCGGCATGAATGCCGCGCTCTACGGCTTCGGGCCGGAGGGGCGGCGGAAATGGATACTGGTCGATTGCGGGCTCTCCTTCGCCGGCCCGGAGGTTCCGGGCGTCGATATCGTGCTGCCGGACCTGCGCTACATCATCGAGGAACGCGCGAACCTCCTCGGCATCGTCATCACCCACGCCCATGAGGACCATATCGGCGCGCTCGCAGCGCTCTGGCCGTCCTTACGCGCGCCGGTCTACTGCACGCGCTTCGCCGCCGGCCTGCTTGCGACCCGCCGCCTGTCCGAGCCCGGCGCGCCGCAGGTGCCGATGAACGTCGTTGCCCAGGGTGGGCGCGTGACACTCGGCCCCTTCGACATCGAGTTCGTGCCCGTGGCCCATTCGATCCCCGAATCGAACGCGCTCGCGATCCGCACGCCGGCCGGCCTCGTCGTCCATACCGGCGACTGGAAGATCGACCCCACGCCGCAGGTCGGTTTGCCGACGGACGAGAAGCGCCTGCGCGAGCTCGGCGAGGAGGGCGTGCTGGCCCTCGTCTGCGATTCGACCAATGTCATGCGCGACGGCATCAGCCCGAGCGAGGCCGATGTCGCGGCCAAGCTCAAGGAACTGATCCATTCCGCCACGGGGCGTGTCGCGGTCACCACCTTCGCCTCGAACGTCGCGAGGCTGCGCGCCGTCGCCGAGGCCGCGATGGCCGACCAGCGCGAGGTCGTGGTCGTCGGCCGCGCGATGGACCGCGTAATCGATGTCGCGCGCGAATGCGGCTTTCTCGAAGGCATCCCGGCCTTCCGCTCGGCCGACACTTATGGCTACCTGCCGCGCGACAAGGTCGTGGCGCTGCTGACCGGCAGCCAGGGCGAACCGCGGGCGGCGCTCTCGCGCATCGCCTCCGACGACCACCCCGAGATCACGCTCTCGCCGGGCGACCGGGTGATCTTCTCGTCCCGGACCATCCCCGGCAACGAGAAGGCCGTCGGCGCGATCCAGAACGCGCTCGCCCGCGACAACATCGAGATCATCACCGACCGTGCCCATCTGGTCCATGTCTCCGGCCATCCGCGCCGCGAGGAGATGGCAAGGCTCTATGGCTGGCTGAAGCCGAAGATCGTGATCCCTGCCCATGGCGAGGATCTGCATCTCTCCGAGCATGCCCATTTCGCCCGCGAGCTTGGCGTCAAATCGGTGGTGCGCGCCGGCAATGGCGACGTTGTCGCGATCTCGGCCGATGGCGCCAGAAAGGTCGACGAGGTCAGCCATGGCCGGCTGTACCAGGACGGCAACCTGCTGGTGAATGCGCTGGAGAAGACGATTCCCGAGCGCCGCCGGCTCTCCTATGTCGGCATGATCTCGGTCGCGGTCGCAATCGACGAGAAGGGCGGGCTCGCCGGCGATCCCGAGATCGCCGTCCTCGGACTGCCGCCCTATACGCGCGACGGCACCGCCTTCGACGAATATGTCGCCGAGGCCGTCTCGGAACTGATCGACGGCATCCCGAAGGCGCGCCGCCGCGACCCGGAGGCGCTTCGCAACGCGCTGGAGCGCGGCCTGCGCAGTGCCGTCAACGAGGAGTGGGGCAAGAAGCCGCTGGTGCATGCCCTCGTGATCGAGGTGTAGAACCGGCAGCGACCTGCTCGACAGCCGGCCGCAAGGGAGCGCAAGCATGATCGGACGCCTCAATCACGTCGCCATCGCGGTGAAGGACCTCGCCGGCGCGACCGCGCTTTATCGCGACACGCTCGGCGCCCGCGTCTCGCAACCCCTTCCGCAGCCGGAGCACGGCGTTACCGTCGTCTTTGTCGAGTTGCCGAACACCAAGGTCGAGCTGCTCGAGCCGCTCGGCGCCGACTCGCCGGTGGCGAAGTTCATCGAACGCAATCCTGACGGCGGCATTCACCACATCTGCTACGAGGTCGACGACATCATCGTCGCGCGCGATCGCCTGAAGGCGACGGGTGCCAGGGTGCTCGGCACAGGCGAGCCGCGCATCGGAGCGCATGGCAAGCCGGTTTTGTTCCTGCACCCGAAGGACTTCACCGGCACACTGGTCGAACTCGAGCAGGCCTGATGCACATGGATCAAGAACCGATCGATTTTTTCGGCCGGCCGGAAGCAGGTTCGCCTCGCCCGTTTAGCGCAGCGACACGGGCAGGGGGGCTCGTCTTCGTATCGGGACACTCCGCTCCGCATGATCCGGCCCGCGGAATCGATCGCGGCGAAACGCCGGCCGACGAGGTCCGCAACGCGCTCGCCCACATCCGCGGCATTCTCACCGAGGCGGGCAGCGCGCTCGACCGCGTGGTCCAGATGACGATGCTGATCACCGACCCCGCCGACTATGCCGCCTGCAACGCCGAGTATGTAAAGCATTTTCCCGGCGGGCTGCCGGCCCGCCATACCGCGCGCTTCGGGGTTCCGACGCAGGCGCGCGTCGCCTTTTCCTGCATCGCGCTTGCAGGCGATGGCGATCAGGGGGGCAAGCCATGACGATCGCTGCCGCGCTCGCGGTCTATTTCGTGATCTGGTGGATCGTGCTGTTCGTCGTCCTGCCCTTTGGCGTGCGCAGCCAGGTCGAGGCGGGCGACGTAACGGAAGGGACAGAGCCCGGCGCACCGGTCCTGCCCGGGCTGTTGCGTAAGGCATGGATTACCACTGCCATCGCCGCAGCGATTTTCGTCCTGGTCTGGTATGGCTGGGCGAATTTGGACCTGTAGGATCGGGCTTTCCGGATCGTGGATTACAGTCATCGCTGAAAAACAAAAAAGGCAAGGCCGCTGCCTTGCCTTTTCTAGTCTGTTTTTACCGCAGTAACGGCGCGCGTCTGCTTGCGTGCGGCTCGTATACTAGGCGGGCGTTTGTCCTCCCGAGACCTGGTCCGCGGCGCTTCGACCAAGCAAAGCGTGTCCAGCGAGAATGTGATAACCGATCGTCGCAGCCCTGTCATCAGTTTGGGCACGTCTAGCCTCATCTTTTTGCATAATTATTCTCATTCGTTCTTGTGCGGTGCAGCATTGGTCCATTCGCCGGCAAGTAGCGCCTTGTTCCGGCCAAAGGATGTCGTTACGACCCGCTGGGATAAGGACACCCGCCGGGTCCATCGGCGGCCACGGAGATGAACATGCTGCGCAGCTCGCTCGCTACCCTCGCCGTCCTGGCGTCGCTCGGCTTTGCCCAGGCGCAGGCACCCGATCCGAACAATACGCTGGTCCTGGAGACCAAGGACGGCCCGGTGACGATCCGGCTGCGGCCCGATCTCGCGCCCAAGCATGTCGCGCAGATCAAGGCGCTCACGAAGAAGGGCTTTTACGACGGCATCGTCTTCCACCGCGTCATCGAAGGCTTCATGGCCCAGACCGGCGATCCGACCGGCACCGGTACCGGCGGCTCCGACCTGCCGAACATTCCGGCCGAATTCACGCCGACGCCCTACAAGGTTGGCTCGGTCGGCATGGCGCGTTCGCAGTCGCCGAACTCCGCCAATTCGCAGTTCTTCATCTGTTTTGAGGGGTGCGGCTCGCTGACCGGCCAGTACACCCTGTTCGGCGAGGTCGTGTCGGGCATGGACGCTGTCCGCAAGATCAAGAAGGGCGCCCCCGGCAGCGGCCAGGTCACCGGCCCCGACAAGATCGTCCGCATGCGGCTGCAGGCGGACGCGAAGTAAGGCGCCGGGCAGGAAGCCAGGACTTCGGAGGGCGGGGCGATGCGGAGTGGCTTCCTGGCCGTGATGCTAGCCACGCTCGCCGTCGTCCAGACGGGTGCCCGCGCGCAGGGCACCATCGATCTCGGCCTGCCGCCGCCTTCCGGCTCGCAGAACCCGGTCCTGCCGCCGCCATCGGGATCGCAGGAGCCGGTGCTGCCGCCGCAGAGCGGGCAGCGCTACCTGCCGGGCGTGGGCGGGCGCTTCGGCGGCAGTGACGATATTCCCGGCTCAGGCGAGCGCCGGGTCCGGCCTCCCCGCCCACCGGCGGGGACGGGCGAGACCGGCATCATCGGGGCGCTCGCGCCGACGACGAAGTCCTTCGATGGCGATGTCATCGACCGCCTCGGCGACGTCGCCCTGGCGCTGCGCCGCTGCTGGATGCCGCCATCCCTCGATGGCCCCGATACGGGCGTTATGGCGACGGTCCGGTTCAGCCTGCGTCGCGACGGCACGCTCTTCGGCCAGCCGCGCGTGACCTGGGAAACGAAACGGACGGAGCCCGGCCTGCGCCAGCGCTTCACCGATTCGGTCGTCGCCGCAGTGCATGGCTGCACACCAATGAGGTTGTCCCCGGGGCTGGGAGCGGCTATCGCGGGGCGACCATTGACCATCCGCTTCCACGGCCGCGTGCCGTCCAACGAAAGGCCGATCTGATGTCGCTCGATCCAGAGAACACCCTCGTCATGGAAACCACCAAGGGCAAGGTGGTTATCAAGCTGCGCCCCGATCTCGCCCCCAACCATGTCGAGCGCCTGAAGGCCCTGTCGCGTCAGGGCTTCTATGACGGCATCGTCTTCCACCGCGTCATCGACGGATTCATGGCCCAGGTCGGCTGCCCGCACGGCACCGGAACTGGCGGCTCGGACCTTCCCGACCTGGCGCAGGAGTTCAATGCCGAGCCGCATGTCCGCGGCATCTGCTCGATGGCGCGCTCCCAGAACCCGAACTCGGCCAACAGCCAGTTCTTCATCGTGTTCGATGACTCCCGCTTCCTCGACAAGCAGTACACGGTCTGGGGCCAGGTCGTGGAAGGCATGGAGAATGTCGACATCATCAAGCGCGGCGAGCCCGTGCGCGATCCCGACTCGATCGTTTCGATGAAGGTGATGGCCGACCTGGCCTGATCGCCATCGTGGATGTCGGGCTCTTCGATTTCGACTTACCCGAAGACCGCATCGCGCTGAGGCCCGCCAGCCCGCGCGATGCGGCACGCCTGCTCGTCGTCAGGCCCGGCGCGGACGAGCCCTTCGAGGATCGCGGCATCCGCGACCTCGTCTCGCTGTTGCGGCCGGGCGATGCGCTGGTCCTCAACGATACGCGGGTGGTCCCGTCACGGCTGCATGGCCGGCGCTATCGTGGCGAAACCTCGGCGCGCATCGAGATCATGCTGCACAAGCGCGAGAGCGAGGACCGCTGGCTGGCCTTCGCCCGGCCGGCGAAGAAACTCAGCCTCGGCGAAACCATCACTTTCGGAGACGATTCCGAGGGAATCGCCTGTGAGCTCGGCCGTTTGCAGGCGGAAGTTGTCGCCAAGGGCGAAGGCGGGGAGGTGGAGCTGCGCTTTGCTTTCGCCGGGGCCTTCCTCGACGAGGCTATCGCCCGGTTCGGTGAATTGCCGCTGCCACCCTATATCGCGGGCAAGCGCCCGACCGATGCCGCGGATGTGCAGGACTACCAGACGATGCATGCGAGCGCCGACGGGGCCGTCGCCGCGCCGACCGCAGGCCTGCACTTCACCCCCGAACTCGTCGGCGCACTCGAGGCGCGCGGCGTGACGCGCCATCTGGTCACGCTCCATGTCGGTGCTGGCACCTTCCTGCCGGTCAAAGCGGAAGACACCGACGAGCATCGCATGCATGCCGAATGGGGCAGCGTCTCGCCTGAGACCGCCGCTGCGCTGAACGCGGTGCGGGCGCAGGGCGGGCGGATCGTCGCCGTCGGCACCACCTCGCTGCGCCTGCTCGAAAGCGCGGCGCGTGAGGACGGCGTCATCGAGCCCTTCTCCGGTGACACGGCGATCTTCATTACGCCGGGCTACCGTTTCCGCGCCGTTGACCTGCTGCTGACGAATTTCCACCTGCCGCGCTCGACGCTGTTCATGCTCGTCTCGGCCTTTTCCGGCCTCGACCTGATGAAGCGGGGCTATGCCCATGCGATCGCGCAGGGCTATCGCTTCTATTCCTATGGCGATGGCAGCCTGCTGCACCGGGCACAGATCGGCTGAGTTCGGACCGGCCGCAAGGAAAGTCCTGTTCCGGCTCGCCATCGCCCGGCGAAAATGCTACCCGGCATGGCAAGAAGGAATGTGACGGACCATGGCCGATATTTTTCGCGAGATCGATGAGGAAGTCCGCCGGGACAAGGCGGCTCAGCTCTGGAAGAAATATGGCTGGCTCTTCACCGGCCTCGCTGTGCTGGCGGTGCTGGCCGTGGCCGGCTGGCAGTTCTGGCTCTATCGCGAGCAGCAGGCCTCGCAGGCCGTCGGCGCGCAGCTGGAAGCGGCGCTGAAGGCCTCGCGGGACAACAACGGCGCGGAAGCTGAAACGATCCTGGGTGAACTCGCAGCCAGCGCGCCCGCCGGCTACCGCCAGATCGCCCGCTTCCGCCTCGCCGCCGAGACGGCCAAGCGCGATGCCGCGGCCGGCGCGACCGCATTCGACGGGCTCGCGAACGACACGACGCTGCTGCCGCTCTATCGCGACCTCGCGCGTCTGCGTGCCGGCATGCTGCGTGTCGACCTCGTGCCCTATGCCGAACTCAAGACGGCCCTGGAGCCGCTCGCGACGCCACAGGGGGTCTGGCGCCATTCGACCCGCGAATTCCTCGGCATCGCCGCGCTCAAGGCCAATCTCTTCGAGGATGCCGGCCGCTGGTTCGATGCCATCGTCACCGATCCGCAGTCGCCGGCCGTGCTACGCCAGCGCACCGAGCTCTACCTTGCTCTGGTGCGCGGCGGCCCCGTCCAGATCAAGGACTAGCTCGATCTAACAGGGCCCGGCCGGAGGTCGAGCTCGCAGCCTGCAAACAGAGGCCGAAGCCGCGTCGAGCGGCGATCGGCCTTTCCTTTTTGCGTCGACCTGTATTCATGGATGTCCGGAACGGCCCCGTGCCCCGGAACGACGCTGTTGAGACTGGACAACACCATGACCGCCACCGTCGCCATCATCGGCCGGCCCAATGTCGGCAAGTCGACGCTGTTCAACCGCCTCGTCGGCAAGAAGCTCGCGCTGGTCGACGACCGGCCGGGCGTGACCCGTGACCGCCGCGAGGGCGAGGCCGCGCTCGGCCATCTGCGTTTCAACATCATCGACACGGCCGGCCTCGAGGAGGCCGATCCGGCCTCGCTGGCCGGCCGGATGAGGGCCCAGACCGAGACCGCGATCGCCCAGGCCGATGTCATCCTCTTCATGATCGACGCCAGGCTCGGGCTGACGCCGATGGACCAGCCCTTTGCCGATCTGGTGCGCAAATCCGGCAAGCCGGTGATCCTGCTCGCCAACAAGGCCGAGGGAAAGAAGGGTCTGGACGGCATCTTCGAATCCTATGCGCTGGGGCTGGGCGATCCCGTGCCGTTCTCGGCCGAGCATGGCGAAGGCACCTCCGACCTGCTCGAGGCGCTCGCCCCCTTCGTCGACGTCGAGCCTGAGGAAGAGGAGCCCTTCGACGAGAGCTATGGCGACAAGAGATGGGTCGATGCGCCGGCCGCTCGCGACGAGAGCGAGGACGAGGGTGCGTATAGCGATCCCAGCAAGCCGCTGCGCGTCACCATCATCGGCCGGCCGAATGCGGGCAAGTCGACGCTGGTCAACCGCATGATCGGCGAAGAGCGCCTGCTCGTCGGCCCGGAGGCCGGCATCACCCGCGACACCATCTCCGTCGACTACGAATGGCGCGGCAAGCCGGTGAAGCTCTTCGACACGGCCGGCATGCGCAAGCGCGCCCGTATCGAAGAGAAGCTCGAGAAGATGTCGGTGCAGGATTCGCTGCGCGCGATCCGCTTCGCCGAGGTCGTCGTCGTGCTGCTGGATTCGACGATTCCCTTCGAGAAGCAGGACCTGACCCTGGTCGATCTGATCGAGCGAGAGGGCAGGGCCGTCGTCATAGGCCTGAACAAATGGGACCTGGTTGCTGACAAGAACGGCCTGCTGGCCGAGCTCAAGGAAAAGGCGGGCTACCTGCTGGCGCAGGTGCGTGGCGTGCCGATCGTTCCGCTCTCAGGGCTTGCCGGCGAGGGCATCGACCGGCTGATGCAGGCGGTGTTCTCCGCCTATGACGTCTGGAATCGCCGCATCTCGACGGCCCGGATCAATCGCTGGCTTGAAGGCGTGTTGTCGGCGCATCCGCCCCCGGCGGTCGCGGGCCGGCGCATCAAGATCCGCTACATGACCCAGGCCAAGGCCCGCCCGCCGACCTTTGCGCTCTTCGGCAACCAGCTTGACCATTTGCCGGTGTCCTACACCCGCTACCTGGTCAACAACCTGCGCGAAGGCTTCGACCTGCCGGGAACGCCGATCCGGCTGCACACGCGCGGTGGCGAAAACCCCTACGACAAGGGGAAGCGCTGAAGCAGGCCTTTCCTTCTCTTCTCGGGGGAGAAGGTGGCAGCGAGAAGCGCCGACCGATGAGGGCGGAACCTCTCCGAAATAGAAAAAGGGCCGCTGGCGCGACCCTTCCCTTATTCGTCTACTCCGCAGACATCCTCTCCCGCCGAGGGAAGAAGGAAGATCAGGCCGGCAGCTGCGGGGTGAGCACCTTGCCCTGCGGGAAGTCGTAGATCTTGCCGGTCTCGGCCCAATCAGGCGAGGCGATCGCGACGAGATGCGGGGCGAGATCTTCCGGTGTCCTCAGCGTCATCGGGTCTTCACCCGGCATCGCGTCGGCCCGCATGCGCGTGCGCAGCGGCCCAGGATTGACCATCATCACCTTCATAGGCGTCGTCACGGTCTCGGCCGCATAGGTCCGCCCCATCGCCTCGACCGCCGCCTTCGAGATCGAGTACGGCCCCCAATAGGCGAGGCATTTATGGGCCGCGCCCGAGGACATCAGGATCACACGGGCGGCGTCGGAGGCCTGCAGCGCGGGCTCGACCGACTTCAGCAGCCGCCAGTTGGCGGTGACGTTGGTGTCGAACACCTTGGCCCATTCCTTCGGCGAGGCGTGGGTCAGCGGCGAGAGCGGGCCGAGGATGCCGGCATTGGCGAGCAGGATGTCGAGCCTGCCCCAGCGCTGAAGCAATGCGGCGCCGAGCTTTTCGATCGCCGGCGCATCGCCGAGATCGACCGGAACCAGCGTCGCGGTGCCCCTGAGCGCGCCAATCTCGTCGTCGAGTTCCTCGAGCGCCCCGGTCGTGCGGGCGAGCGCGACGACATGGGCCCCCGCTGCGGCGAAAGCCAAGGCGGCAGCGCGCCCGATACCGCGCGAGGCGCCGGTGACGAGCGCGATGCGCCCTTCGAGAGGCTTGGTCATTCGTTCGTCCCCCTGGACCGATCCTCAGCCCTCATCCTGGGGAGCACCTCAGGCGTGTCTCGCCGGATGCTCCAGCTCGCCGCGGCGGCGGCGGGAGCATCCGGCGAGACGCCGCATTCAGCGCCCTCTCACGATAAAGGCTGAAGCTGAGATTGTCGTGTCGCGGGCTCAGCCGGCTTCTGCGAGCAGCGAAATCGTCTGCTTGGCGCTCTCGCCGATCACATCGGTGAGCGAGGTCGGATAGTCGCCGGTGAAGCAATGATCGGTGAATTGCGGCCGGGTGGGGTCGCGCCGCTCATGGCCCATCGCCCGATAGAGCCCGTCGACCGAGATGAAGGCGAGCGAATCGGCACCGACGAACTGCCGCATCTCCTCGAGCGAATGCGTCGCGGCGAGCAGCTTCTCGCGGTCCGGCGTGTCGATGCCGTAATAGTCGGGATGGGTGATCGGCGGCGAGGAGATGCGGAAATGCACCTCGCGGGCGCCGGCCTCGCGCATCATCTTGACGATCTTGAACGAGGTCGTGCCGCGCACGATCGAATCGTCGACGAGCACGATGCTCTTGCCCTCGACGACCGAGCGGTTGGCCGAATGCTTCAGCTTCACGCCGAGCTCGCGGACCTTCTGGGTCGGCTCGATAAAGGTGCGGCCGACATAGTGGTTGCGGATGATCCCGAGCTCGAACGGGATGCCGCTGGCCTGCGCATAGCCCAGCGCCGCAGGCACACCGGAATCCGGCACCGGCACGATCACGTCGGCGTTCGCCGGCGATTCCATCGCCAGCTGGGCTCCCATTGCCTTGCGATGCTCATAGATGCTGCGGCCCTTCACGATCGAATCCGGGCGCGCGAAATAGATGTACTCGAAGATGCAGGGTCGCTCGGGCATGGCCGGGAAGGGCTTGTGGCTCTCGATCCCGCTCTCCGAGATTACGACGACCTCGCCGTTCTCGATTTCCCGGATGAACTTGGCGCCGATGATGTCAAGCGCGCAGGTCTCCGAGGTCAGGATGGGCGCGCCGTCCAACTCGCCCAGCACCAGCGGGCGAATGCCAAGCGGATCGCGGGCGCCGATCAGCTTCTTGTTGGTGATGCCGACGAAGGCATAGGCACCTTCGATCTGGCGGATCGCCTCGACGAAGCGCTCGATGAACTGCGGCTTGCGGCTGCGCGCGACGAGGTGCAGCAGCACCTCGGTGTCGGAGGTCGACTGATAGATGGCGCCGTCGCGGACGAGATTGCGGCGCAGCGTCAGCCCGTTCGTCAGGTTGCCGTTATGGGCAACAGCGAAGCCGCCGCCATGCAGCTCCGCGAAAAGCGGCTGCACGTTGCGCAGGATCGTTTCGCCGGTGGTCGAGTAGCGCACATGGCCGATCGCCTGCATACCCTTGAGCTTGTCGATCACCGAGGCTTCCGAGAAGGCATCGCCGACGAGGCCGAGGCGACGCTCCGACTGGAAGCGCGTGCCGTCGAAGGAGACGATGCCGGCTGCTTCC
Source organism: Allobosea sp. Root381 (assembly GCF_001429395.1). GTDB lineage: Bacteria > Pseudomonadota > Alphaproteobacteria > Rhizobiales > Beijerinckiaceae > Allobosea. The sequence goes on along the minus strand of NZ_LMJT01000004.1, from coordinate 121,845 downwards.
TGTCCGCGATGCTGCAGCGCATGCAGGCCGAGCGCGGTCAGCGCCGCGGCGTCGGCATGGCCGAAGATGCCGAACACGCCGCATTCCTCGCGCAGGCGGTCGGCGTAAGGATCGAAAGCGGTGTCGGTTTTGGCGGCCTTAGTCCCGGACTGCGAGATCATTCTCAAGGCTCCATGCGGCGTTGACGGCCGCTGCTCTACGCTCGAATTACGGACGGGTTGGGGCAGGCGTCGTCGGGCGGGTGGCGTCGATGGTGCGCTGCAGTGCCTGCCGGTCGGTGGTGTTGGGAACGTCGCTGCGGCGCTGCGGGTCGGTGCCGGCAGGCTGGCGCGGCTCCTCGGCCGGCGCATCGGTCGGCTCGCCCTCGCCCTTGGGTTTCAGCAGCTTCTTGACGAAATCGGCGTTCACGTCCTGAGGCAGCATGGCCAGCAGCGAGCGGCCGGTTTCCTCCAGCATCGGCTTGGCCTTGGCGTCCTTGGCCCAGGCCGGCATGTTCTTGTCGCCCATCAGGGCGGCGAAGAAGAGGTAGCCGATCACGGCGAGCAGGATCCCGCGGCCCGCGCCGAAGACGAAGCCCAGCGTGCGGTCGAGCGCGCCGATGCGCGAATCGAGCACGAAATCCGAGATCCGCGCCGTCACCAGCGAAACGACGATCAGCGTCACGAGGAACAGCGAGGCGATCGCGGCGATCAGCGCAATGGTGTCGTTGGGAACGTACTGCTTTACCACCGGCAGCAACTGCGGGTGGAAGATCCAGGCGACGGCTGCCGCCGCCGCCCAGGAGGCAATCGCCAGCACCTCGCGCGTCAGTCCGCGGACGGCTGCCAGCAATGCCGAGATCAGAACCACGCCGATGACGACGAGATCGAGGATGGTCACAGGCATGGAGGAGCCGCTTCGTTGGTGCCGGGAATGGCCCGCGTCATATGGGCTGGCCGTATCGGCTTTGCTATACGCGCTCGCGCCGGCTGCGTCACTATTGCGACGCCCTCATTTCACATCTCTGCGAGGCGCGCGGGCGGCGATATCGGCAACGAGTTCCGTGACATGGCCGAATCGCTTCAGGTTCAGCCCGCCGCCGTCGCCCGCATCGGCGCCGCCGGACGGCATCAGCGCCGCCTCGAAGCCCAGTTTCGAGGCCTCTCGCAGCCGCGCAGCCGCCACCGAGACCGGCCGGATCGCGCCCGATAGCGCGATCTCGCCAAAATAAACTGATTCCGGCGGCAAAATCGCCCCCGTGAGCGAAGAGACCAGCGCTGCCGCCACGGCGAGGTCGGCGGCGGGTTCGTTTACGCGCAGACCGCCGGCGACGTTGAGATAGACGTCGTGCTGGCCGAGCCGCAGGCCGCCATGCGTTTCCAGCACGGCCAGCACCATCGCGAGACGGCTGTTCTCCCAGCCGACCACGGCGCGTCGCGGGGTACCGAGCGAGGTCGGGGCCACCAGAGCCTGGATCTCGACGAGAACCGGCCGCGTGCCCTCGACACCCGCGAACACCGCGGCGCCCGGCGCAGCTTGATCCCGACCAGCCAGGAAGAGTGCGGAGGGATTGCCGACTTCCGACAGGCCCTTCCCGGTCATCTCGAACACGCCGATCTCGTCGGTAGCGCCGAAGCGGTTCTTCTGCCCGCGCAGGATGCGGAAGGCATGGGCACCTTCTCCCTCGAAGGAGAGGACGGCGTCGACCATGTGCTCGACGACGCGCGGCCCTGCGATCTGCCCGTCCTTGGTGACGTGTCCGACCAGGATGAGGCAGGCGCCGCTGGTCTTGGCGTAGCGGATCAGGGCCTGGGCCGAGCCGCGCACCTGCGTCACTGTGCCCGGCGCGCTCTCGACCTCGCCCGACCACATGGTCTGGATCGAGTCGATCACGACGAGGGCAGGGCGGGTGCCTTGCCCCAGCGTCGCGATGATATCCTCGACATTGGTCTCGGAAGCGAGATCGACCGGCGCATCGGCCAGCCCCATGCGCTCGGCGCGCAGCCGGACCTGCCCGGTCGATTCCTCGCCCGAAACATAGACGACGCGTCGACCCGACAGGGCGAGTGCCGCGCAGGCCTGCATCAGCAGCGTCGACTTGCCGATGCCTGGGTCGCCGCCGATCAGCAGCACCGAGCCCGGCACGAAGCCGCCGCCGGTGACGCGGTCGAGCTCGCCGATGCGCGAGACGATGCGCGGTGCGTCCTGGGTGTCGCCCTTCAGGCTCTCCAGCGCGAAGACCCGACCGCGCGCCTTGCCCGACGAACCGCGCGCGCCGGGAACGGGCGCGGCCTGCGCCTCTTCGGAGAGCGAGGACCATGTTCCGCAGGCGTCGCATTTGCCCTGCCAGCGGTGATAGACAGCGCCGCAGTTCTGGCAGGTATAGGTCGGGCCGCGTTTAGCCATCAGGCGTCATTCTGGGCGAAGCGAAGCGCAGACCCGAGAATCTCTCGCAGGTGATGCTCGGGTCGAGCCCGAGCACGACGCGCCTATCGCCGCTCACGTCAAAGCCCCACATAGCGCCGCGCATGGCGCCGGCCGAGACTGGTCAGGATCTCGTAGCCGATCGTCTTGGCACCGGCCCCGACCGTCTCGAGATCGAGCGCACCACCGATCAGCGTCGCCGGCTCGCCACGCTTCGCTGCGGCGACAGGTGCCGCCGTGACGTCGACGATGATCAGATCCATCGAAACGGAGCCGACGAAGGGGCAGGCGACGCCGCCGACGATCGCCGAGCCGCCCGTGCTCTTGTCGGTCCAGCTCGCATTGCGCGGATAGCCGTCGGCATAGCCGAGGCAGATCGTCGCGAGCCGGCTCTTCCGCTTGGCGGTCCAGCGCCCGTTATAGCCGACCTGCGTGCCGGGCTCGACCTCGCGCACCTGGATAATCCGAGATTCCAGCCCGACGACGGGGCGCATCGGGTTCGGCAGGCCGGGCGTCGGGTTGCCGCCATAGAGGCCGTATCCCGGCCGGGTCAGCTGGTAGGACGGACATTCCTTCAGGAAATGCCCCGAGGAGTTCTTGAGCGAGGCCGGCAGCCCCGGAAATGCGGCGGCGATCTCGGCGAAGGCCGCGATCTGGCGGGCATTGGCCGGGTCGGTCTCGTCCTCGGAAGAGGCGAAATGGCTCATCACCAGCCCGATGCCGGCTGCCGAGATCGCGCCCGCCTTCTCGCGGGCGAGGTTCAACCCTTCGCCGGCCCAAAGGCCAAGCCGGTTCATCGCGGTGTCGACATGCAGGGCAGCGGGCCGCGCATTGGCGCCGGTCTGCCGGAAGGCCGCCCATTCGAGCAGCTCCTCATGCGAGCCGAGCACGGGAGAAAGCTCGTGCTGGGCAAAGACGTCGCAGCTGCCCGGCAGGAGCCCGTTGAGGACATAGACCGGCGCCTCGGGAGCGACGGCGCGCGCCCGGATGCCTTCGGAAACATGCGCGACGAAGAAGCTCCGGCAGCCCGCCCGCGACAGCGCGGTCACGGCCGGCTCGATGCCGATGCCATAGGCGTCGGCCTTGACCACAGCGCCGGCTTCCGCACCCGCCCCGGCACGCTCGCCGAGCGCACGCCAGTTCGCCACCAGCGCGCCGAGGTCGATGGTCAGCGTGGCGCCATGGGCGCCGGAGGCGGGCGTGTCGAAAATCATCATTCGCGGTCCGGAAGTCGCATGTCGTCTGCACGATCGGAGAAGCGTGTCACCTCGGCGTCGAACTGAAGCGCGATCGCTCCGGTCGGGCCGTGACGCTGCTTGCCGATGATGAGCTCGGCCACGCCATGGGCCGCCTCCATCTCGATCTGCCACTTGTTGTGTTCTTCGGTGCCGGGGCGCGGCTCCTTGCCCTTGAGGTAGTACTCGTCGCGGTAGACGAACATCACCACGTCGGCGTCCTGCTCGATCGAGCCCGATTCGCGAAGGTCCGAGAGCTGCGGGCGCTTGTCGTCGCGGCTCTCGACCTGGCGCGAGAGCTGGGACAGCGCGATGATCGGCACGGCGAGCTCCTTCGCCAGCGCCTTCAGGCTGGTGGTGATCTCGGTCAGTTCCTGGACGCGGTTCTGGTTGTTCTTGGAGGAGCCCGAGAGCAACTGCAGGTAGTCGATGAACAGGACGTCGAGACCCTTCTGGCGCTTCAGCCGGCGCGCGCGGGCAACGAGCTGGGCGATCGAGATGCCGCCGGTCTGGTCGATATAGAGAGGCAGCTTCTCGATCTGCGCCGCGACATCGGTCAGCCGGGCGAAATCGCCCTCGGTGATGCGGCCCTGCCTGATCTTGTAGGAGGAGATGCTCGATTGCTCGGCGACGATACGCGTCGCGAGCTGGTCGGCCGACATTTCCAGTGAGAAGAAGGCAACGATGCCACCATCGACCGTCTTGATCGAGCCGTCGGTCTGGCGTTCGCCGCGCCAGGCCTTCGCGATGTTGAAGGCGATGTTGGTGGCGAGCGAGGTCTTGCCCATTGCCGGGCGGCCGGCGAGCACGATCAGGTCCGAGGGCTGCAGGCCGCCCATGCGCTGGTCGAGGTCCCGCAGGCCGGAGGAAATGCCCGAGAGGCCGCCGGCGCGTTGATAGGCGCTCGCCGCCATGTCGATGGCGAGCCTGAGCGCCCCGTCGAACTTCTGGAAGCCGCCCTCGTAGCGGCCTTTTTCCGCGAGTTCGTAGAGCTTGCGCTCGGCTTCCTCGATCTGCTCGCGCGGCGCCATGTCGACCGGCGCGTCATAGGCGACGTTCACCAGGTCCTCGCCGACGCCGATGAGCTGCCGGCGCACCGCGAGCTCATAGATGGTGCGGCCGTAATCGCCGGCATTGATGACGGTCGTCGCCTCGGCGGCGAGGCGCGCGAGATATTGGCTCGGCGTGATTTCGCCGAGGTCGAGATCATTGACGAAGGTCTTCAGCGTGATCGGCGTCGCGATCTTGCCGGCCCGGATCAGGCTCGATGCCAGCTCAAAGACGCGTTGGTGGATCGGCTCGAAGAAGTGCTCGGGCACCAGGAAGTCGGAGACGCGATAGAACGCGTCGTTGTTGACCAGCATCGCGCCCAGCAGCGCCTGCTCAGCCTCGATGTTGTGAGGCTGAACGCGGAATTCGGCCTCGCGGTTTTCGAGGCGGGTGACGAGGGCGGTCGCGGTGGCCATGGCTGCCTTGATAAGTAAGTGGTTACTTACATTTCAAGCCGACAAACGGCCACGTGGGAGAAATGTCAGCCGGCCGAGTCGGGAGAGCCTTCTAATCCCGCACTCCGACAGTCTGCGCCAGCAGCAAGTTCACCATCCACGGTACTTCACAGGCCAGAACAAAAAAGGGCGCCGCGTTGCCGCGGCGCCCTTGACTCGATGGCGTGACCTGAAAGGCTCAGCGATCGTCGTCGCCGGCTTCCGCCAGCGCCGCACCGACCTCGAGGCCGAGATCGTCGAGGTCGAACTCCTCGCGGGCCGTGACGTTCTCGCCGGCGGCCTGGCGCTGGGCTTCCTGGGCCGAGCGGGCGATGTTCACGGTGACCGTGACCGAAACCTCAGGATGCAGCACGACCGGGACGGTGTGCAGGCCGAGCGTCTTGATCGGGGCGTTGAGCGTGACCTGGCTGCGAGCGACGTTGAAGCCCTCGGCGGTCAGCGACTCGGCGATGTCGCGGGTCGAGACCGAGCCGTAGAGCACGCCGGACTCGCCCGACTGGCGCAGCATCACGACGGTGAGGCCGTCCAGCGACTCGGCAACGGCCTCGGCTTCCGACTTGAGCTCGAGATTGCGGGTCTCGAGTTCGATCTTCTGGCTTTCGAACCGCTTCTTGTTCTCCTCGGTGGCGCGCAGCGCCTTGCCGCGGGCGAGAAGGTAGTTGCGGCCGAAGCCGTCGCGGACGCGGACGACTTCGCCCATCTGGCCAAGCTTGGCGACGCGTTCGAGCAGGATCACTTCCATGATGATGTCTCCTTAGGATCTGTTGTTTTGTTGGTCAGGTGTTGGAAGGCGGTGGAGGCAGCGCGGCCCGCTTGCGCAGGCCGAGAAGGCTGTCGATCACGCCGGCGAGCGCCAGCAGCGGTGTCAGAACGGCCTGCATCACGATGAGCGAGACATAGACGCTGATCAGCATCGGCGTGCGCCAGGCTTGGCCGCGCGAAAGATCGTGCAGCATGGCGAGGCCGCTGAACATGAAGGCGGCGGCAAGCGAGCCGACCAGGGCGACGCCGGCCAGGCCGATGAAGCCGTCCAGCGTCGCAGCGACGAAGCCGGCCGCCAGAAGCGCCAGTGCTTGGCGAGGCAGGGTTGTCGAGGGAATGAAGGGCCAGGGCCGCGGCAGGCGGCCCGAAAGCTGCACCGCCTTGGCGGCGATCCAGAGATTGGCGGTGATCGTCGTGACGACGGAGGCGCCGATGCCGAGCGGCACGGCGCGCACCAGCAGCGGCGTGAAGCTGGCAGCGAGTTCGGCCTGCGTGGTGCCTTCCGGCAGGACGATCATCTTGCTGCGCACCATCTCGGCCAGCAGGTTCTCGACGATGCGGGCGATGACTGCGCGATAGGCCTCGTAGTCGGTCGTCATGACGAGCGCGCTGGCGACGGTCGCCATCGTCGCGGTCGCCGCGATCCAGACCATCAGGTTGCCGAGCGGATACCATTCGGTCGTGCCGGCGCCATCCGTCCGCGCCAGCAGCACGAGATAGGCGATCCACCAGGCCGGCACGGCGATGATAAGCGCGAAGGCGAAGCCCGCCGGCACGCTCAGCGCGACTGCAACGGCAACGGCTCCCGCGGCGCAGGCGAACAGGCCGGCGCGGTGGTTCCAGCCCAGGGCGGCAATCAGGATCGGGAGGGGGGCGGCCGAATACAGCAGCACGGCCAGCGGCGATCCGGTGATCACCACTGAGAAAAGCAAGGCCGCTACAAGGCCCGCGCCGATGCCGACAACCGGTATCATGCTTCGTCCTGCTGTCCCGCTGCTCCCGGGCCAGATCGGCCGGGCAGGGTGAGAGGCATCTCGCCTCAACGAACCCGGTGGAGTTTCACCACAGGGCGACTGGTGGAATTCAGATCAGGAACCGGCGGCGATCGCTCGCCGCCGGGTATTCAGGAACCGCTCAGCGGATCACGTAAGGCAGCAGGCCGAGGAAGCGGGCGCGCTTGATCGCCTGGGCGAGCTCGCGCTGCTTCTTGGCGGAGACCGCCGTGATGCGCGACGGCACGATCTTGCCGCGCTCGGAGATGTAGCGCGAGAGCAGGCGCACGTCCTTGTAGTCGATCTTCGGAGCGCCCTCACCCGAGAAGGGGCAGGACTTGCGGCGGCGGAAGAAGGGGCGGCGGGCGCCAGCGGATGCAGTCGACATGGATCAGGCCTCCGCGGCAGGGGTTTCGGTGGCTTCGTCTTCGCGACGCGGACGGTCACGACGCGGGCCACGGTCGAAGCGGTCGCCGCCGCCGGGACGGTCGAAGCGGTCGCCCCGATCGCCGCGGTCATCGCGGTCGCGCTTCTGAAGCATGGCCGACTGGCCTTCCTCGAACTCTTCCACGCGGATGGTGAGGAAGCGCAGCACGTCCTCGTTGATGCGCATCTGGCGCTCCATCTCCGCCACAGCGGCAGCGGGAGCGTCGATGTTCAGCAGCGAGTAATGCGCCTTGCGGTTCTTCTTGATGCGGTAGCCGAGGGACTTGACGCCCCAGTACTCGACCTTGGGCACCGAGCCGCCATTCGCCTCGATGATCCCCTTGAACGTCTCGACAAGAGTGTCGACCTGCTGCGCGCTGACATCTTGTCGCGCGAGCAGAACATGCTCGTATTTCGCCATGATTGGCCTTCCTTGTTTCACCCTGTTTCGCTCGGCGCGGAGCCCTCCGAGCCCTGGATAAGGCCCGACAGGATTTCATCGAAGGCGGAGACACGGGATGGCGGCTTCCTGGAGGGGAGCCTGCGCCGCGGCCTCGCCTGGGCGAGAACGCACGCGCCATCCGTTCAGCCTCCGGCCGAACAAACAGGAGGCGGTCGTTACAGGCTCGGGCGCCATCATGCAACCTAAATCGGTGCGCACGGAGCGGTTCTGCGGCTAATAATCAGGCGCCGTGCTTGACTTGGCGTCCAAGGCAGTGTGACAGCGCCGTGAATCTGCGCAAGGCGCCAGAACGAGAGGCTTGCCGAATGACGACCGCGTTCCTCTTCCCCGGCCAGGGCTCACAGGCCGTCGGCATGGGCAAGACCCTCGCCGAGACGTTCCCGGTGGCGAAGGCCGTGTTCGACGAGGTCGATGCCGCATTGTCGCAAAAGCTGTCTGCGCTGATGTGGGAAGGGCCGAGCGAAGAGCTGACCCTTACCGCCAACGCCCAGCCGGCGCTCATGGCGGTCAGCCTCGCCGTCGTTCGCGTGCTCGAATCGGAGGCTGGGTTCGACCTTTCCCGCGACGCTGCCTTCGTCGCCGGCCACTCGCTCGGCGAATATTCCGCACTGGCTGCGGCGGGCACCTTCAGCATCGCCGACGCCGCGCGCCTGCTGCGCATCCGTGGCGACGCCATGCAGAAGGCGGTGCCGGCGGGCGAGGGCGCCATGGCGGCCCTGCTCGGCGCCGAGTTCGAGCTGGCACAGTTGATCGCTGCTGACGCGGCGCATGGCCAGGTCTGCGAGGTGGCCAACGACAATGGCGGCGGCCAGGTCGTGCTCTCGGGCGCCAAGGCGGCGATCGATCGGGCCATCGCTCTCTCTGGCGAGCGCGGCGTCCGGCGCGCCATGCTGCTGCCGGTTTCGGCTCCTTTCCATTGTGCGCTGATGCAGCCGGCGGCCGAGGCCATGCAGGCCGCGCTGGCGCAGGTCACGATGAAGGCTCCCATCGTGCCGGTCATGGCGAATGTCGGTGCGGCGCCGCTCACCGACCCGGACGCGATCTGCGCCTCGCTGGTGGCGCAGGTCACGGGAACGGTGCGCTGGCGCGAATGCGTCGAGACGATGGTTGCAGCGGGCGTGACGCGCTTCGTCGAGGTCGGCAGCGGCAAGGTGTTGGCCGGGCTGATCAAGCGCATCGCCGCGGGCGCAACGTCGGTATCGGTCGGAACGGCCGACGACATCGCAGGCTACAAGGCCCTGAACGGGTGAAACAACGGCAGAACGCCGAAAGGGAGAGACGATGCTTGATCTGACCGGCAAGAGAGCCCTGGTCACCGGCGCGACCGGAGGGCTGGGGGGCGCGATCGCACGCTTGCTCCACGCACAGGGCGCGAGCGTCGCGCTGTCCGGCACCCGTGTCGAGGCGCTCGAGGCCTTCGCTGCCGAACTTGGCGAGCGCGTCGAGATCGCCCCCTGCAATCTCGCTGACAAGGATTCGGTCGAGGCGCTGGTGCCCTCCGCCGAGGAGAAGCTCGGCGGCCTCGACATTCTGGTGAACAATGCCGGCGTGACGAAGGACAACCTGTTCATGCGTCTCAAGGACGAGGACTGGGACAGCGTCATCGCCGTCAACCTGACGGCCGCCTTCCGGCTCTCGCGTGCGGCCGTGAAATCGATGATGCGCCGGCGCTATGGCCGCATCATCTCGATCGGCTCCGTGGTCGGTACGATGGGGAATCCGGGGCAGGGCAACTATGCCGCCTCGAAGGCCGGCCTGATCGGCATGTCGAAGGCGCTCGCCGCCGAGGTCGCCAGCCGCAACATCACGGTCAATGTCGTCGCGCCGGGCTTCATCGAGTCACCCATGACGCAGGCGCTGAACGAGAAGCAGCGCGAGGGTATCCTCGCCGACGTTCCGATGGGACGCCTCGGCTCAGGCGGCGATGTCGCGGCCGCCGTCGCCTTTCTCGCCAGCACAGAAGCCGGGTACGTGACGGGCCAGACGCTGCATGTCAACGGCGGAATGGCAATGATCTGAGGCGCTTCCTGGGGTTTCTTGGCAAGCTCCAAGGCTTGCGCGGATGCTCTCGCCAGCCATTATCCTGTGTGTTAACTAGCGCCATCGGGCTGCGTTGCAGGAGCGGGGGACTTGACGGGAACCCGGTTGTTGCGTTTGTGCAGGCTTCGAGTTCCGACCCGCCGAGGCCGACTTGGTGCGGTGGGATTCAGGAGTGAAGATCCCTATACGCGGCGCGATCCAGCGCTGCGTGTTTTCAATCGTTAAGGAAGAGACCCATGAGCGATGTCGCCGAGCGCGTGAAGAAGATCGTGGTCGAGCATCTCGGCGTCGAGCCTGAGAAGGTCGTGGAAGGCGCCAACTTCATCGAGGACCTGGGGGCGGACAGCCTCGACACGGTTGAACTCGTGATGGCGTTCGAGGAAGAGTTCGGCGTCGAGATCCCGGACGATGCGGCCGAGACGATCGTGACCGTCGGCGACGCCGTCAAGTTCCTGTCCAAGAGCGCCTGATCGGGCGTTCGGGCTTTCGCCCGAATCCAACGCCAGCGCCGCCCCGTCCGGGGCGGCCTTCAGCCGAGGAAACATGGCTTCTCGCACTCTTACGTTGCGCCGCGTGGTCGTCACCGGGCTGGGCATGGTGACGCCGCTCGGATGCGGCGTCGAACCGACCTGGGCCCGCCTGATCGCCGGCCAGAGCGGCGCCGGCCCGATAACCGGCTTCCAGGTGGACGATCTGCCTGCACGCATCGCCTGCCATATTCCCCGTGGGGACGGCAGCGACGGCACCTTCGATCCCGACCAGTGGATGGAGCCGAAGGAGCAGCGCAAGGTCGACGATTTCATCGTCTACGCAATGGCGGCTGCCCGCCAGGCGCTGAACGATGCCGGCTGGGCGCCGGAATCCTATGAGGATCAGATCCGCACTGGCGTAGCCATCGGCTCCGGCATCGGCGGCCTGGGCGGCATTTATGACGCCGCGCTGCTCGTCAAGGAGCGCGGCCCGCGCCGGCTCTCGCCCTTCTTCATTCCCGGTCGCCTGATCAATCTTGCCGCGGGCTATGTCTCGATCGAGCACGGTCTCAAGGGGCCAAACCATTCGGCCGTTACGGCCTGTTCGACCGGTGCCCATGCGGTCGGCGATGCAGCGCGCATGATTGCGCTCGGCGATGCCGATGTCATGGTGGCGGGCGGTGCCGAATCGGGCATCAATCGCATAGGCATTGCAGGTTTCTGTGCCTGCCGCGCCCTCTCCACGAATTTCAACGACACACCCGAGAAGGCCTCGCGCCCCTATGACAAGGACCGCGACGGTTTCGTGATGGGCGAGGGCGCGGGTGTCCTCGTGCTCGAGGAACTCGACCACGCGCTGGCCCGTGGCGCCCGGATCTATGCCGAGGTCCTCGGCTACGGCCTGTCGGGCGACGCCTACCACATCACCTCGCCGGCCGAGGACGGCGACGGCGCCTATCGCTGTATGTCCATGGCGCTCGACCGGGCCGGTCTGTCCGCCGGCGACGTCGACTACGTCAACGCGCACGGCACCTCCACACCGCTGGGCGACGAGATCGAGTTGCGAGCCGTCGAGCGGCTCCTGGCCGGCGCGGCAAGGAAACCTTCCATGTCCTCGACCAAATCGGCGACAGGCCATTTGCTCGGCGCCGCAGGGGCCATCGAGGCGATCTTCTCCGTGCTGGCGATCCGCGACCAGATCGCCCCGCCGACGATCAATCTCGACAATCCCTCCGTCGAGACCGATCTCGATCTCGTTCCGCATGTCGCACGCAAGCGCGAGATCGACGTCGTCCTGTCGAACTCCTTCGGTTTTGGCGGCACCAATGCGTCGCTCGTGATGCGGCGCTATGCCGGGAGCGCGTGAGGCGCTCCTGCCAGCGCGCTTTCGCCATAATGTTCAGTAGAGTGCGCAAGCTCCTGCGGGAGCACGAATCTGCTTTCACGGGCGCCGTGAATCCGGTTCAATTGCATCGGCAATCGGCCGATTGCCGCCAATTTACGGGGCTGCCTGGCTGGCTGAAACCGTGTGCCCTGACGATGTCCGAAGTGCGAGCGCTACACCTGTGAACGATTCGCCACGCGTTGCCCCGAAGAGTCCCAGCGAGGCGCTGAAGCCGGTCGCCCCGCCGGCGCCGCCGCCAAAGGCGCGTCGCCGCCGCCGCAGCAGCCCTTTCGTCGCCATGATGAGCGGGCTGTTCACAGCGCTGCTCGTGATCGCGGGGCTGGTCGGGGCGGGGATCGCCATGGTCGGCAGCCAGAGCCGTGCCCCCGGACCGCTCGCGAACGATCGCGTCCTGATCATCCCGAGGGATAGCGGGTTGACCGAAATTGCCGATCTGCTTCAGCGCGAAGGCATGATCGAGCATCCTTGGTCCTTCCGGCTCTCGGCTCTGGCCAGCGGCAACTGGACCAAGCTCAAGGCCGGCGAATACCTGTTCAAGGCGCGTGTCAGCCAGACCGAGATTCTCGACATCATCGCCGACGGCAAGGTCGTCGAGCACGCGATCACCATCCCCGAAGGGCTCACCAGCGAGCAGATCGTCGCCCGCCTGCGCGAGAACGATCTCCTGACCGGCGATATCGTCCAGGTTCCGCGCGAAGGCACGATCCTGCCCGACACCTACCGCTTCCCGCGCGGCTTCACCCGACAGGCGATCATCGACCGCATGGCGCGAGACCAGCGCACGATCCTCGCCCGTATCTGGGAGCGCCGGCCCACCGATCTGCCGATCAAGACGCCGCAGGAACTGGTCGTGCTGGCCTCGATCGTGGAGAAGGAGACCGGTCGTGCCGATGAGCGCCCGCGCGTCGCCGGCGTCTTCATCAACCGCCTGAACCGCAAGATGCGGCTCCAGTCTGACCCGACGATCGTCTACGGCATCGTCGGCGGCAAGGGCACGCTCGGCCGTCCGATCCAGCGCAACGAGATCACCCAGGCGACGCCCTACAACACCTATGTCATCGACGGCTTGCCGCCGGGCCCGATCGCCAATCCCGGCCGCGCCGCGATGGAGGCCGTGGTCAATCATTCGCGCACCAAGGAGCTCTACTTCGTCGCGGACGGCACCGGTGGCCATGCCTTCGGTGAGAGCCTGGAGCAGCACAACCGCAATGTCGGCCGCTGGCGCCAGATCGAGGCCGGGCGTCGCGAGGCGGGCAAGCCTGCGCCGGACGGCGCGGTCGACAAGGTCGAGCCGCCGCCGGCTCCCGATACCCGTTCGGAAGGGCCGCAGCCGGCCGAAGGCGAGGCGATCCGCCGCGCCAGCACGTCCCGCGCCTTCGACGCCTCGGAGGGCACGGAACGCGATCCGCTGCGGAACAAGACCTTCGATCTCAATTCGCCGAAGCTGGTTCCCGAGCTGCGGCCCTGACCGGAGCGGTACTCCCGTCCGGAGTCGTCCCCATCTTCCTGTGAGGGCGAATGGCGCGGCGCTTGCCCGCCGATGCCCCCGCCACTAGGGTCCCGCCGCATTGAAGCGGCGGAGGCTTGAGGCGATGGCGATCGAGAGCATGACGGGCTTCGCCCGCACGGCCGGGACCGTGGGCATCCACGCCTGGGCCTGGGAAATCCGCAGTGTCAACGGTCGCGGTCTCGATGTCCGCGTCCGCGTGCCGCCCGGCTTCGAAGTGTTGGCCGAGGCTGCCCGCAAGCGCCTGACCGGCGCCTTCGCGCGCGGCACGCTCCACGTCAATCTTCAGATCACCAGCGACTCCGGCCCGCCGCGGCCGCGCATCAACGAGGCGGCGCTGGCGGGGCTGCTGCAGGCGATCGCCCGACTTCCGGCCTCGGACGCAGTGCGTCCGCCATCCTATGACGGGCTGCTCGGCATACGTGGCGTCGTCGAACTCGCCGACGAAAGCGAGGATGCGCTGACCGCCATCGAAGCACCGGTCCTGGCGGGTCTTGATGCGGTCGTGCTCGGCCTCAAGGAAGCGCGCGCCGCCGAGGGGCGGGCGCTCGACACCGTGCTCGCCGGTCATCTCGAGACCATCGCCCGCCTGACGACGCAGGCCGAGCAGCATCCGGCGCGGGGCGTCGAGGCGATCCGCGAACGCATCGCGGCGCAGGTCGCGGCTCTGCTCGAGGCGAGTCAGGCGCTGGATCCGCAGCGATTGCACCAGGAGGCGGCGCTGCTCGCGGTGAGGGCAGACATCCGCGAGGAGATCGACCGGCTTCACGCCCATGTCGCCGCGCTGCGCCTGCTGCTCGACCAGGGCGGGCCGATCGGCCGCAAGCTCGATTTCCTGTCGCAGGAATTCGGCCGCGAGGCTTCGACACTGTGCGCCAAGGCTGGCGACGCCGGACTCTCGCGCATCGGCCTCGAATTGCGGACCGTCGTCGACCAGATGCGCGAGCAGGTTCAGAATGTGGAGTGAATGCTGATGGCCGATGTCGCGCGCCCGGCCCGCCGCGGGCTGATGCTGATTCTGTCCTCGCCTTCGGGGGCGGGCAAGTCGACCCTGACCCGCAACCTCAAATCCGAGAACAATCTCGATCTTTCGGTTTCCGTGACGACCCGCGCCAAGCGGCCTTCCGAGATCGACGGGGTACACTACCGCTTCATCGAGCGGCCCGCCTTCGACCAGATGAAGCAGCACAATGAACTGCTGGAATGGGCCGAGGTCCACGGCAATGGCTACGGCACGCCGCGCAAAGAGGTCGAGGCCTCGCTGGCCGCCGGGCGCGACGTCCTTTTCGACATCGACTGGCAGGGAACGCAGCAGATCGTGACAAAGGCCCGTGCCGATGTCGTGACGATCTTCATCTTGCCGCCGTCGATGGCAGAGCTGCGCTCGCGCCTGGTGCGTCGCGCCGAGGACGCGCCCGAGGTCATCGCCAAGCGGCTCGACAATGCGCGCGACGAGATCGCGCGCTGGAACAAGTATGACTACGTCATCGTCAATGACGACCTCCAGGCCGCCTATGAATCGGTCAAGTCGATCCTTACCGCCGAGCGTCTGAAGCGCGAGCGCGCCACCGGGCTGTCCGACTTCGTGACGACTTTGCTGGCCGAGGAACTGGCCTGAGCAGCGCCCTCAGAGACGCTCGGCCAGCGTATTGGCGAGCCTGACGAAGCCCGAGACCGGCACTTCTTCGGCACGGGCCGTCGGCGCGAGGCTGGCCTGCTCGATCCAGTCGGCAGGTTCTGCCAGAACGGCCTTCAGGCTCTGCCTCAGCATCTTGCGACGCTGGCCGAAGGCCGCGAGCGTGATGCGTTCGAGCAGGCGTTTATCGCAGGGCTCGGGATCTTGCCGCGGCAGGAGCTGGACGATCGCCGAGGTGATCTTCGGCGGCGGCACGAAGGCGCTGCGCGGTACGTCGAACAGGATCTTCGTCTCGCAGCGCCAGTTGCTCAGCACAGCCAGCCGGCCGTAATCGGCGCGCTGCTCAGGTGTCGCGACGATGCGTTCCGCGACCTCGCGCTGGAACATCAGGGTCAGCGACGTCCACCAGGACGGCCAAGGGTCCAGGCTGAGCCAACCGACCAGCAGCGGCGTGCCGATATTGTAGGGCAGGTTCGCGACGATCCGGGCCGGCTTCCCGCCGAGCCGCTCCACGAGATCGACCGTCAGCGCGTCGCCCTCGACCACCTCCAGGCGGCCCGGATAATGGGCCGCGATCTCCGCCAGCGCCGGCAGGCAGCGCCGGTCGCGCTCGACTGCGATGACGCGGCCGGCGCCGTTTGCGAGCAGCGCCCGCGTCAACCCGCCCGGGCCGGGACCGATCTCGACGATGACCTCGCCTTCGAGAGGGCCCGCCGCCCGGGCGATCCGCGAGGTCAGGTTGAGGTCGTAGAGGAAATTCTGCCCGAGCGACTTCTGCGCCGTCAGCCCGTGGCGCTCGACGACCTCGCGCAACGGCGGCAGGGAATCGATCTGGCTCATTCGGCTGCCTTTGCAAGTTGCCTGGCCATGCGTGCAGCCAGCTTCAGTGCCGCTATGAGGCTGTCGGGCCGAGCGATCCCCTTGCCGGCAATGTCGAAGGCGGTGCCATGGTCCGGCGAGGTACGGATGAAGGGCAGACCCAGCGTGACGTTGACACCTTCGTCGAAGGCGATCGTCTTGATCGGGATCAGCGCCTGGTCGTGATACATCGCGAGCGCCGCGTCGTATCCGGCCCGGGCCCGCGCATGGAACATCGTGTCGGCGGGATAGGGGCCGCGCGCATCGATTCCGAGCGCCCGGAGCGCCGTGACGGCAGGCGCGACCACCGCAGCATCCTCGCCGCCGAGGGCCCCGCTCTCGCCCGCATGCGGGTTGAGCCCGCTCAGCGCGAGGCGCGGATTCGCGATCCCGAAGCTGCGCTTCAATCCCTCGGCGACGATGCGGCCGGTCTCGACGATCAATTCGGTCGTCAGCAAATCCGGTACGGCGCGGAGCGGCACATGGATCGTCACCGGCACGACCGCAAGCTCGTCGCACCACAGCATCATCACCGGCATGGGCGGCGTGCCGCCGTCACCGGCGAGGTGGGCGAGGTATTCGGTATGGCCGGGATGAGCGAAGCCCGCAGCATAGAGCACGGATTTGGCGATCGGATTGGTAACGACCGCTGCGGCCTGACCCTGCCGCACCGCGGCTACCGCCCGTGATATCGAGGCGATCGTGCCCTGTGCCGTCGCCGGGGCGGGCCGTCCGGGCTCCGCCGCGGTCGCCTCGGCGAGCGGGATGACAGGCAGCGCGGTCGCGAAATGACGGCCGGCCTCATCCCAGTCGCAGGCGACCAGCGGAACGTCCAGCCCGAGCCGGCGCGACAACCGCGCCAGATGGTCGATATCCGCAATGCAGGCGAAGGGCGGCAGCCCGAGCGCGTTCCGGCGTGCCCAGGCGAGGAGGCTGAGCTCGGGCCCGACGCCCGCAGGGTCGCCCTGCGTCAGGGCGAGCGGTGGCAGGGACATGGTTGCGTCGGCCGTCATGTGGCCGCCTTTGTCATTTGTCGGGCGGCCGCCGGCCTCGGCTCAGTTGCTTGAGGACACGCCGTCGCCGACGGTCGAGGAGGCGTCGAGATTCTGCGAGTAGCTCACTTCGCCCAACGTCCTCAGTTCGAGCCGGAACATCACGGTGCGCGTGTCCTTGGTCGCGCCGGACTGGCGGTCGGCATAGCTTTGCGAATAGCTCACGTCGAACACCGTGCATTCGTCGGTGTAGTTGATGCCGAAGCTCGTCGAAGCGGTCTGGAACAGGCCGCCATTGGAGTATTTCGGTAGCGCCGACCCCGGCGAGGCCAGCCAGGACGTGTACTGGCTGTAGCGGACCTCGCGGTCGAGCTTGTACTTGTCGAGGTCGAACAGCACGCCGGCGCGCAGGCGCCAGTTCGGCGTCACGGCGAGCGATCCGCTCAGCGAGAGACCCTCGCGCCGGCGTGGGATTCCGAGATTGGGCTGCGGCTCGTAGCGGCCATAGCCGACCGAGGCGCTGATGACGCTCGTCGAATAGGTTGCGGCGGCATCGATGCGCTGCGCCTCGAACGTCGTCGAGTTGAGGCGGGTGGCGCCGGTGAAGAACAGCCCCTTGAAGGGCGAGTACTGGGCGCGGGCGACGATGTCCGAGGTGTCGGTATCCAGCCCCGAATCGAGGCCGGTATTGACCAGGTCCGCGCTGGCGAAGGAGTTGCGCCCGCCGAGATGGTAGGATTGGCCGAGCAGCAGGTTGGCGAAGCCCTCCTTGCCGAAGCGGCCGGTATAGAGCGCGCCGACATTGGCGCGGGTGCCGCCCTCGACGCGGTCGTAGCCGGAGAACTTGCCGCTCCACTCGAACAGGTTGTTGGCGTCGAAAACGAGGCTCTGCGCATCCTCGTTGGCGACGCGCAGACTATTGGTTTCGTTCGGGCGCGCCACGATCTGCGCAACCGGCTCGATGATATGCGTGCCCCAGGAGGTCTTGGCGACGAAAGGATAGCGATACATCAGGCCGATCGCGGGCATCACCCGGCCGAAGACCTCGTCCGAGGTGTCGGCGATCGTGCGGACATTCGCGTTCGGGTAGCCCGTCGTGTCCGGACGGATCGAGAAGATGTCGGCCCGCACCGAGGCATAGGGGGTCCACATCTGGCCGAGCGGGTCGATGAAGTTGCGCCGCCAGGATGCCTCGGCCGTAGCCCGCGCAACATTGCCCGCGAGGCCGCGGATGAGGCAGGTGCTTTTCTGGTAGACCGCGCAGCCGTCATACAGGGAATAGGGCGTTCCGCTGCTGGTGGTGCCGTTGATCAGATAGTTCGTCTGCTGCGGCAACTGCTGGAACGCAGCCGCATCGCGCGTCAGATGCGTGAGGTTCGCGGTGAAGCTCAGCTCGCCGCCGAGGAAACTCGGCTTGTGGACGCGCTTGTTGTAGTCGATCACCGGCAGAACCGTCGGCTGCTGCTTTTGCCAGTCCGTCGAGGTCAGCGGCTGGAAGTAGTAGGCGCGCGCATCGAACCAGGCCGTTGCGCTCTGGCCGTTAAGATAGGCGGTCGAGATCACTTCCTGCAGATAGGTGGTGGCGCTCAGACCCTGGTTGAGGATGCGGTAGTTCTTGTAGAACCAGCGATCCGTCGACATCGAGGCGTTCCAGCCGAACGACCAGCGCGGATTGATGAAGAACTTGCCGTTCGTCTCCAGCGCGCCGCGGAAGGTATCGTCACCGGCTCCGAGCGGTGCGTCGAGGAATGCTTCCTTTTCCCGCTGGAAGATCCCCGAGGCCCGGATCGAGTAGGAGCCGTTCGCCAGCCGGTGGCGCCATTCGGCCTGGCCGAGCAGTCCCTGCCGCGTCATATAGGTCGGCGTCAGGGTCACGTCGTAGTTCGGTGCCAGGTTGATGAAATAGGGCAGGCCGACGCCGAAGCCGAGTGGGCCTGTGTTGAGGAATTTCGGCGCCAGGAAACCCGACTTCCGCTTCACCGTCGAATCCGGTCCCGACATGTAGGGGACATAGGCCAGCGGCACGCCGGCGAATTCGAGGCGCGCCTCCTCGTAATAGATCGTCTGCTCGGCCTTCTTGTGGATGATCCGCGCGGCTCGAACCTGCCAGAGCGGCGGCCTCTCCGGATTGTCCTTGCAGGGCTCGCAGGCGGTGTAGATGCCCTTCTCGAATATGAAGGTCTCGCCATCCGTGCGCTCAGCGCGGGGCGCGCTGAAGCGTGTCTTGTCCGGGTTCACGACGCGCAGCGAATCGATGAAGCCGTCGCGGAAATCATCCGTCAGGTTGAAGCGGTCGCCGGTGATGACGGTGCCGTTCGCTTCTGTGATGCGGGCGTTGCCGACCGCGACGACGCGCTTGCCGGCCTGGTCGTAGGTGACGCGGTCGGCCTCGATGGTGCGGCCCTGATAGAGGATCTGCACATCGCCGACGGCTGAAACGGTCTTCTTGTCATTGTCGTAGACGAGCTCGCGCGCATCCACGACCATCCGCTCCTGCTGGGCAGGCGGGGTCTGCGCCGAAGCTGTCCCGGCCATGGCCAGGATATAGGCAAGGCTCGAGGCGAGCGCCGTCGCCGCGGCAAATCGAGCCACGCGCCTTACGCCGGGAACCATACGCTCAATCCAAAATTAACCATAGGCACAGTACGATTTACCCGTCTTCCTGATGGAGGAGCGCGAGAGCGCCGAGCATCGAGCCTATGGTTGCGGGCAGCCATGCTGCAACCACCGGATTGACGATGCCTGACGAGCCTAGCTCCTCCGACAGCTGCGTCGCGACATAGAGCACGAACCCGGCCGCGACGCCACCTATCACCAGTCTGGTCACGCCACCAAACCGGAAAAATCTTAAGGAAACGGATGCGGCCACCAGCACCATGGCGACCAGCAGCAGTGGCCTTGCCATAAGTGACTGATAACGCAGCTCATAGCGCGTCGTGTCGAGGCCGGCGCGCTGGGTCCGATCGATCACGGCAGGCATCGACCAGAACCCGACGGCCTCGGGCGGTGTGAAGCTCTGCCGCACCTGCTCGGGCTCCAGTGTCGTCGCGAAGAGATAGGTGCCGTAGTTCTGCGGCTCGTCCGTCGTCGAGATGACGCGCGCGTCCGTCAGTTCCCAATAGCCGTGATGCAGCACCGCCTGCTTGGCGTCGATCCGTTCGCTGAAGCCGCCTCCCGGGGAAAAGTTGAAGATCGCGACCTGCGACAGCCCGTCGCCGTCCGGCAGCGAGCCGGCCGCGCGGATGATGGCCTGCCCGTCCATGCTCCGCTGGCGCAGCCAGACATCGGGCGCATTGTTGGATTGGGCGGCGCGCACGAACAGCCGCGTCTCGAGCGCGGTCGCCCTGCTTTTCAGCTCGGCCGCCACTGGGTTGTAGACCAGGATCGAGAGCAGACCGATGACGCCTGCGACCAGCGCCGCCGGCTGCAGGAACTGCCAGGCGGACATGCCGACCGAGCGGGCGACGACGAGCTCGAGCTTCCGGCTTAGCGTCAGCAGCGCGAACATGCCGCCGAACAGGACGGCGAAGGGAAATATTTGCTCGGCCACGCTCGGCACGCGAAACAGGGCGAGCTGGACGATCAGCGGGGTCGTGGCCAGCGGCGAATCGCCCGCCCGCCGCATCAACTCCACGAAATCGAGCGTTCCGATCAGGAAGAAGAACGTGCCGAACACGCCCAGGATGGAGCGCGCGAACTGCTTCGTCAGATAGCGGCCGAAGGTGGAGGTAAGCAGCATCAGGCGCGCCTGAGCCGCGATGCAAGCCCGCTGAAGGGCGCCGCCAACGGCGCTATCGCCCGGGAGAGGAACGGCCGCAGGCGCTGGCCATACAGGATCACCGCCGTGGCAAGAATGATCGCCACCACGGGGAGAATGTACAGCAGCGCCGCGGCGAAGGGCGAACGCACGCTTGCCGTCCAGGCCATGTAGGCTCCGATGCGCGTCGCCGCGACGATGAGGATCGCGGCCTGGATCGCAAAGGCGCGGCCCTGGCGCGTGGTGCGCGCCTCGCCGATGCAGGCGAAGGCGATCAGCATGAAGGCCATCGGATAGAGCGCTGCCGAAAGGCGGTTGTGCAGCTCGGCCCGGAAACGCCCCTCCTGGAATTTGTAGTATTGCTCGTTCGGATCCTGGTTGAGGAGCTGCCAGGTCGAGCGTTCGCGCGGCTTGTAGACGACCTTGTCGCCATCGCCTTCGCCCGGACCGCCGGTCGGGTCCCCGGACAGCGCCGAAAGATTCAGCGCATAGCGCTCGAAGGAGATGATCGAGGTCGTGTCGGTGTTCTTGGTTTCGCGCTGGATCGTGCCCTTCTCCAGCATCAGGAAGCTCGATCCCTCGACCTCGGCCGTCCGGCCGCGCTCTGCGATATAGATCGAGGGCTGGTTCGGGTCGCGCCGGTCCTGCATGAAGATGCCGAGCAGCGCGTCGCCGGAACGCTCTCGGTAATGGAAGGTGATGCCGGAATCGAGCGAGACGAACTGGCCTTCCTTGACGACATTGGCGACGAAATCGGCACGGATCAGCGTGATCAGGTCGCGCAGCATCCGGAAGCCGGCCGGCATCACCGATAGCGACATCCAGCCCACGAACAGCGAGACCGCGATCGTCAGCACGATGAAGGGACGCGCGATCCGCCGCGGCGCCACGCCGGCGGCATTCATCACGATCAGCTCCGAATCGCCGTTGAGGCGGTTCAGCGTGTAAAGCGTCGCCATGAACAGCGCGACCGGCGCGATGCCGGCCAGCAGCGCCGGCAGCGACAGAAGCGTGACGGTGAAGAAGATTACCACCGTCTGGCCCTTGCCGGTGATCAGGTCGACCTCGCGCAGCGCCTGCGTGACCCAGATCACGCTCGTCAGCCCGATCAGCAGGACGACCGTTGCGATCATCGCCGACTTCAGGATGTAGCGGTCGAGACGCTGTAGCAGCACGTTTGGGCTTCCGATTGGTCAGCGCGGAAAGGGGCCGACGCTGGTGGTTCGCGGAAATCACCCTATGGTATAGGCGCAATCAAGGCGCAAACGGGAATCGTTTGCGGCCGCTTTGTTTCGCCCCGCCCAAAGCTCCCTCGCAACATCGTGAGCCGATTATGTCCCAGCGCCTGAAGCTCGAGATCAAAGCCCTCAACGCGATCGGCGGGCAGGACCTGGTGATCCTGATGTCGGACACGCTGACTCCGCCCGAGGCCGCCGGCGAATGGCTGGGCGAGGGTGGCCATGCGCTGCTTGCACGCGCCGCTGCCGCCGAGCGCTTCAAGGGCAAGGCGCTTGCCGGCCTGACCCTGCTCGCGCCGCAGGACGCCGGTTATGAGCGGCTCATCGTGGTCGGTGTGGGTCCGGAAACGGAGCGCGGCACGCTCGATTTCGCCAGGCTTGGCGGCGCGATCGCGGGCCGGCTCGGTCATGGCCGCAGCGCCGACGTGATCCTGGCGCTACCGGAAGGGCCGCTCGCGCCCGATCAGGCGGCCGAGATCGCGCTCGGCATGCGCCTGCGCACTTATGCCTTCGATCTCTACAAGACCAAGAGCCGAAAGGCCGAAGAGGCCGAGCCGTTCAAGGTGACCCTGCGCGCGGAGGACCCGGCCCCGGTCAAGAAGGCGCTGAAAGCCCGCGAGGCGGTCGCCGCCGGCGTCGAGATCGCGCGCAACCTCGTCAACGAGCCGCCCAATGTGCTCTTTCCCGAGGAGTTCGCCGATCGTGCGGCCAAGCTCGACAAGCTCGGCGTCGAGATCGAGATTCTCGACGAGAAGCAGCTGAAGAAGATCGGTATGCGCGCGCTGCTGGGCGTCGGTCAGGGCTCGCGCCGCGAGAGCCGCGTGGTGATCATGCGCTGGAACGGCGCCAAGGGCGGCGCCCAGCCGGTCGCCTTCGTCGGCAAGGGCGTCACCTTCGATACCGGCGGCATTTCGCTGAAGCCCGGTGCCGGCATGGAGGACATGAAGGGCGACATGGCCGGCGCGGCCTGCGTCACCGGGCTGATGCACGCGCTGGCCGCGCGCAAGGCCAAGGTCAACGCCATCGGCATCATCGGCCTCGTCGAGAACATGCCCGATGGCAATGCCCAGCGTCCGGGCGACATCGTCACCTCGCTGTCGGGCCAGACCATCGAGATCATCAACACCGACGCCGAGGGCCGGCTCGTCCTCGCCGACGTGCTCTGGTACACGCAGGAGCGCTTCAAGCCGAAATTCATGATCGATCTCGCGACGCTGACCGGCGCCATCCTGGTCGCGCTGGCGCAGGAGCATGCCGGGCTGTTTTCCAACAGCGACGAGATCGCGGAGCGGCTTTCGGCGGCGGGCGAGGCGACCGGCGAGAAGGTCTGGCGCCTGCCGCTCGGCAAGGCCTACGACAAGATGATCGATTCGAAGTTCGCCGACATGAAGAACGCTGCCGGGCGCCACGGTGGCTCGATCACCGCCGCACAATTCCTGCAGCGCCACGTCAACGACACGCCGTGGGTGCATCTCGACATCGCCGGCACCGGCATGGGCTCGCCGAATTCCGAGACGAACCGCTCCTGGGGCTCGGGCTGGGGCGTGCGCCTGCTCGACCGCCTCGTCGCCGAGCATTACGAAAGCTGATTCGATCTGTCAGGACAGATCAGCAAGTCGCTGAAGGAAAAGGCTTTCGATGGCCGAGATCCTGTTCTTCCACCTCCAGTCGCGCCCGCTCGAGCAGGTGCTGCCGACGATTCTCGACCGGGCGCTTTCGCGCGGCCAGAAGGTCGTCGTCGAGGTGGCGAGCCAGGAGCGTCTGAGCGCGGTCGACGACCATCTCTGGACGTATTCGGACGAGAGCTTCCTGCCCCATGTCACGGCGATGGAGGCCGATGCCGCGACTAACGCGGTGGTCCTGACGACGCATGCGCATAATCCTAACGCGGCCCAGGTCCGCATCTGCGCCGACGGTGTCCGTATTCCCGACGCAATGCAGGACTACGAGCGCGTCGTATTGATATTCGACGGCGACGATCCGGATGCGCTGGCTGCAGCGCGCGAGGATTGGAAGAAGGCCAAGGCCTCGGGCGCTGCCGCCAGCTATTGGCAGCAGGACGAAACCGGCCGCTGGGAGAAGAAAGCGTGAGACTGCCTGTCCTGCTCGTTTGTGCCGCCGCTCTCGGCGGATGTTCCGTCGATATGGGCGGCTTCTCCTTCACCTCCGATACGCGCGATGGCCAGACCACCACGACCACGAGCAGCGTCTCGGCGCGCGCCTCGACGCAGGAAGCGACGCTGATGCCGGACGGACAGTGCAGCGCCGGCGTCTCGCTCGATCCCTCGACCCGCCCGCTGCCGCCGGCCATCGCCGAGGGCATCACCGAATGCGAGCTGGTCAAGCTGAAGGGCACCCGCCCGACCGACGTGCTCATCGGCGAGAGTGGCAAGGGTCACCGCGAGACGCAGGTGCTCTATGCTGAGCCAGGCGGCCGCGAGATCTATATGTTTACCGACAACAGGCTGAGCCGGATCGTGAAGCCCGGGCAGGGCTGAGGCGGCTGGTTGGGGCCAAGCAGGAGCCGATCGTGGCCGAGCGTTTTGAACGTCACCGCCAGCCTTGGACGGGCGAGGAACTCGACAAGCTGAAGCTGCTTGCCAAGAAGGGGATGGCGCTGAAGGCGATCTCGAAGGCCCTGACGCGCAGCGAGGAATCGATCAAGGACCGCGCCAAACTCGACGGCATCGGGATCGCCAAGCTGCGATAGGTTCGTTTACGCGCTCTCCAGCTCCTCGCCCAGCATAAGCCATTCTTCCTCTGCGGCGGTGAGCGCTTCCGCCAGCTCCGCCCGCTGCCGCGACAGGGTCAGCGCCTTTTCCGGCTCGCGTGCGAAGGCGCCGTTCGCCAGCGCCCCGTCGACCTTCTCGATCAGCCCGGTCAGCTTGGCGATCTTCGCCTCGGCGAGGTTGAGCTTCTGGCGCAGCGGGCCCTGGGCGGCGCGCTTGACCGCCGCACCCTTGCGCTCCTCGGACTTACCGCCCGCGGCTGCCGTCTCTGGCGCCGCCTTCTCGCGCTTGGCGGCCTTCGCCGTGCCGAGCACGAGGCTGCGATAATCCTCCATGTCGCCGTCGAAATTCCTGACCGTGCCGTCGCCGACGATCCAGAGCCGGTCGGCGCAGGATTCGATCAGGAAGCGGTCGTGGCTGACGAGGATGACGGCGCCCGGATAGTCGTTGATCGCATTGACCAGCGCGGTGCGGCTGTCGATGTCGAGATGGTTGGTCGGTTCGTCGAGGATCAGCAGATGCGGGCCGCCGAAGGCAGCGAGCCCCAGCATCAGCCGTGCCTTCTCGCCGCCGGAGAGGTTCTTCACCGGCGTCTCGGCCTTGCTGGCGGGAAAACCGATCTGCGCCGCCTTCGAGCGCACCTTGGCCTCGGGCGCATCCGGCATCAGGTCGCGTAGGTGCGCGACCGGCGTGTCCTCGAGCCGCAATTCGTCGAGCTGGTGCTGGGCAAAATAGGCCGTCTCCAGCTTGGATGATTTGCGCATTTCGCCCGACAGGGGCGGCAGCCGGCCGCCGATCAGCTTGCAGAAGGTCGACTTTCCGTTGCCGTTCGAGCCGAGCAGGGCAATGCGGTCGTCCGGTAGCAGCGTCAGGTTGAGCTTCGAGAGCACCTTGCGCTCGCCATAGCCGGCGCTGGCATCGTTCAGCACGATCATCGGCGGCGCGAGCGGCTTCTCCGGGCCGGGCAGGCTGAAGGGCTGGACGTCGCGATCGACGATGGTCGCGATCGTTTCCATCTTCTCCAGACGCTTCACGCGGGACTGCGCCTGCCGCGCCTTGGTGGCCTTGGCCTTGAAGCGATCGACGAAGGACTGGAGATGCTTGCGCTCGGCGTCCTGCTTCTCCTTGGCCTTGGCGAGCTGCATCTGCTTTTCAGCGCGCTGCTTGGCGAAGGAGGTGTAGCCGCCGCGATAGATCGTCAGCTTGCCTTGATCGAGATGCAGGATGTGGTCGACGCAGGTATCGAGCAACTCGCGATCATGGCTGACCACGAGGACGGTGTGCGGATAGCGCTCGAGATAGTCGTAGAGCCAGAGCGTGCCTTCGAGGTCGAGATAGTTGGTCGGCTCGTCGAGCAGCAGCAGGTCCGGCTCGGAGAACAGAACCGCAGCAAGCGCGACGCGCATGCGCCAGCCGCCCGAGAAATCCGAGCATGGACGCTGCTGCGCGGCCTCGTCGAAGCCGAGGCCATGCAGAACGGTCGCGGCGCGGGCAGGGGCGGAATGGGCGTTGATGTCGGCCAGCCGCGTCCCGATCTCGGCAATGCGGTGCGGATCGGTCGCCGTCTCCGATTCCGCCATCAGCGCGGCGCGCTCGGTATCGGCGGCGAGCACCACCTCGATCAGCGATTCAGGCCCGCCCGGCGCCTCTTGCGCGACGCCGCCGATGCGCCGGCCCTTGGGCAGGCTGATATTGCCGCCTTCCGACGACAGGTCGCCGGTGATCATCCGGAACAGCGTCGTCTTGCCGGTGCCGTTGCGGCCGACCAGGCCGACGCGCGAGCCGTCCGGAAGCGAGGCACTGGCATGGTCGAGCAGCAGGCGCTCGCCGAGCCGGTAGGTGATGTCGTTGATGGTGAGCATGCCGGCTTTTGGCGTGAAGACGCCGCGAAGGCAATCGTCAAAGCCTCTCAGGGGCCGCAAGCCATGCTTTCGCCATCATCCCGCCCTTTGGCGGCCCAGACGCGACATCAGGCAGGTTGAGAGAGAATTTCCCTGATTCGGCAGGTATCTATGCTGTTTGATCTGAGTGCTGTTGGTCGGCGCCGCGATTCGGTGGCTGCCTCGCTTCTGGTGTCCGTCTCCGTCATGGCCAGCAGTCTCGCCGCTCTGGCGGCGCTCATGCCGATGTCGTGAGGCTGTCTCGGTAGAGAAGGCTGGCCTGCGTCGGCGGGGCCGTATCGGTCCTGCTTGTCGGGCGCGGGCCCAGCAGCTAACGCTGGGTCCATGACGCGCACCGCCTTCTACACCGGCTCCTTCGACCCCGTGACCAACGGCCATGCCGACGTCATCGCGGCGGCCGCTGGCCTCTGCGACCGGCTGGTCCTCGCCATCGGTGTCCACCCCGGCAAGACGCCGCTGCTCACCGCGGAGCGCCGCGCGGAACTCCTGCGCGAGGTAGCGACGCCGCTGCTGGCGGCGAGGGGGGCTGTGCTTGATGTCGTGACCTTCGACGACCTCGCCGTCGATGCGGCGCGCCGGGCAGGGGCGAGTATCATCGTCCGCGGGCTGCGCGACGGCTCCGACCTCGATTACGAGATGCAGATGGCCGGCATGAACGCGGTTATGGCGCCCGAGGTGCAGACCGTCTTCCTGCCAGCGTCGCCCGGCGTGCGCTACATCACGGCGACGCTCGTCCGGCAGATCGCGGCAATGGGGGGCGATGTCGCGCCCTTCGTTCCGGAGGCAGTGCTTGCCGCTCTGAAGGAGCGTTTCGCGCAGCGCTGATCGGTCGCGGAGCCGGTCTGCGTTGCCGCTTCGAACCGCCATTCCGGCCAAAATGGCTCCTCGGGAAGGGCTCGGGGTGTTTCCCGGCACTCTCCGACGCCGTGCCCGCGCTTTGTCCCGGCTTCGATCACGCCCTGCGGATTTTGGTTTGCATTTTGTGCAGAGCGATGGTGTCTCTGGGGTGAAGTGACTCGATGCGCCATCCGCTGCGCATCGCCCTCCATCGAGTTTGTCAGATGCGCCTCTCCCGCTATTTCCTGCCGATCCTGCGCGACACGCCCAAGGAAGCCGAGATCGTCTCGCACCGCCTGATGCTGCGTGCCGGCATGATCCGCCAGCAATCGGCCGGCATCTATTCCTGGCTGCCGCTCGGCCTGCGCGTGTTGAACAAAATCAGCAATGTCGTGCGCGAGGAGCAGAACCGCTCGGGTGCCGTCGAGATCCTGATGCCGACGATCCAGTCGGCCGATCTCTGGCGCGAGAGCGGGCGCTACGACGCCTATGGCAAGGAGATGCTGCGCATCAAGGACCGGCACGACCGCGAGATGCTCTACGGGCCGACCAATGAGGAGATGGTCACCGAGATCTTCCGGTCCTACGTCAAGTCCTACAAGGACCTGCCGCTGAACCTCTACCACATCCAGTGGAAGTTCCGGGACGAGGTGCGCCCGCGCTTCGGCGTGATGCGCGGCCGCGAGTTCCTGATGAAGGACGCCTATTCCTTCGACGTGGACAAGGACGCTGCGCGCCACGCCTACAACCGCATGTTCACGGCCTATCTGCGCACCTTCGCGCGGCTCGGCCTGAAGGCGATCCCGATGCGCGCCGACACCGGCCCGATCGGCGGCGATCTCAGCCATGAATTCATCGTCCTCGCCTCGACAGGCGAGAGCGAGGTCTTCTGCCACAAGGACTACCTCGACTTCGAAACGCCGGCGGTCGATACCGATTTCGACAGCGTCGAGGGGCTGAAGGACGTCGTCGACAAGTGGACGAGCCTCTACGCCGCCACCGAGGAGATGCATGACGCCGCGGCTTACGGCGAGATTCCCGCCGACAAGCAGCTTTCGGCGCGCGGCATCGAGGTCGGCCACATCTTCTACTTCGGCACGAAGTATTCCGAGCCCATGGGTGCCACCGTGCAGGGACCGGACGGTCAGAACCAGCCCGTCCATATGGGCTCCTATGGCATCGGCCCGAGCCGGCTCGTAGCGGCGCTGATCGAGGCCGGGCATGACGATGCCGGCATCGTCTGGCCCGACGAGATCGCGCCCTTCGACGTTGCCGTGCTCAACCTCAAGACCGGCGATGCCGCGACGGACGGCGCCTGCGAGCAGCTCTACAAATCGCTGCTGGCGAAGGGCTATGACGCGCTCTACGACGACACCGATGCCCGCCCTGGCGGCAAGTTCGCCACCGCCGACCTGATCGGCGTGCCCTGGCAGATCATCGTCGGCCCCAAGGGGCTGGCCGAAGGCAAGGTCGAGATCAAGCGCCGCGCCGATGGCGAGCGCGAGCTGGTCTCGCTCGAGGCCGCACTCGACCGCTTCAAGGGCAAGGCAGCGTGAGCGCCGCGACCGGGACGCAAACCCAAGGCGAAACCCCGACGGGGACGCGCCCCTTCGCCGGCTTCGAATGGCTGCTGGCCGGGCGCTATCTGCGCACCCGCCGCCGCGAGGGCTTCGTCTCGGTCATCGCCGGTTTCTCCTTCCTCGGCATCCTGCTCGGCGTCGCGACGCTGATCATCGTGATGTCGGTGATGAACGGCTTCCGCAAGGAGCTGCTGGAGAAGATCGTCGGCGTGAACGGCCACATCTTCGCGACGCCGATCGATCGTCCGCTGGACGATTACGACGTCGTTTCGATGAGGTTGAAGGGTATCCCGGGCATCAAGTTCGCCATCCCGCTGGTCGAGGGCCAGGCGCTGGCTTCCTCGCAGACGGGCAATGGCGGCGTGCTGATCCGCGGCATCCGCGAGGCCGACATCAAGGCGATGCCCTCCGTCGGCGGTAATGTCCGGCGCGGTACGCTCGACGGCTTCGACACCGCCGCCGGCGTCGCCGTCGGCAAACGACTGGCGGATTCGCTCGGCCTCCAGGTCGGCGACTCGATCAACATCATCTCGCCGAGGGGCGCCGCGACACCCTTCGGCACGGCGCCGCGCATCAAGGCCTACCCGATCCAGGCGATCTTCGAGATCGGCATGACCGAGTTCGACGCCTCCTTCGTCTTCATGCCGCTGACCGAGGCGCAGGCCTATTTCAACCGCGAAGGAGACGTGAACGTCATCGAGATCTTCGTGGATGACCCGGACCGCACGCAGGCCGTGCGCGACGCGATCGAGGCCGACGCGCCCAGACCGCTCGTCCTGTCCGACTGGCGCCAGCGCAACCGCAGCTTCTTCAATGCGCTGGAGGTCGAGCGCAACGTGATGTTCGTCATTCTCACCCTGATCGTGCTGGTGGCGGCGCTGAACATCGTCTCCGGCCTGATCATGCTGGTGAAGGACAAGACCGAGGACATCGCGATCATGCGCACCATGGGGGCGACCCGCGGCACGGTCTTGCGCGTCTTCCTGATCACGGGGGCGGCGATCGGCGTCTTCGGCACGATGGCAGGCCTGGCGCTGGGCGTCGTCTTCGCCAAGAACATCAAGGCCATCATGGCGGCGCTGAACTGGGTCACCGGCGCCAATCTCTGGGATCCGACAGTGCGCTTCCTGAGCGACATCCCCTCCGTCATCGACTGGCGCGAGGTCGCCAGCGTCGTCCTGATGGCGCTTGTCCTGTCGCTGCTGGCGACCCTCTATCCGGCCTGGAAGGCGGCGCGACTCGACCCCGTCCAGGCGCTCAGGATGGGGTGACGCGCATGTCCGAACCGCAACGCGAGACCCCGACGCTTTTCCTTTCGCAGGTCGAGCGCTTTTACCCTCAGACCGATGCGCCGCTCGAGGTGCTGCGCAGGGCCGATTTCGCGCTCTGGCCGGGCGAGCTCGTCGCGCTCGTCGCGCCGAGCGGCACCGGGAAATCGACCCTGTTGCACGTCGCTGGCCTGCTGGAGCAGCCCGATGGCGGCGAGGTCTTCGTCGGCGGCCTGCCAACGACGAAGCTCGACGACAAGGGGCGCACCCGCCTGCGCCGCACCGAGATCGGCTTCGTCTACCAATTCCACCATCTGCTGCCTGAATTCACCGCGCTGGAGAACGTCGTCCTGCCGCAGCGCATCCGCGGTCTCGACAAGGCGGTGGCGGAGGCGCGCGCCGCCGAACTCCTGACCTTTCTTGGTCTGGGCGAGCGACTCGACCATCTCCCGGGCGAACTCTCCGGCGGCGAGCAGCAGCGCGTCGCGATCGGCCGTGCCGTCGCCAACACGCCGCGGCTGCTGCTGGCCGACGAGCCGACCGGCAACCTCGATCCGCACACCTCGCTGCACGTCTTCTCGACGCTGGTCGCGCTGGCGCGGGCATCGGGGCTGGCGGCGCTGATTGCGACCCACAACCTCGATCTCGCGCGCCGCATGGACCGGCAGGTGACGATCCGCGACGGGCTGGTGGTGCCTCTCTAGACTTGTCGAACGGCCCGCGGTCGCCAGGCTGCCGGGACTGCAACCGCCTGCGAATCCGGCTTTAGTGCGGGTTTGCCGCTGTGTGTGCTGTCCGGATAAGGAATCGATTCACAGATCGTTAACTGCGTGTGCCATGCATTCCGCGCAATTTACGCTTCGGCATTGACGAGAACAAAACATGAATTAATCTGAACGTATCAGGAACTGAGGGAGTCATCCATGACCGTAATGCGCAGATTGGCAGCCGGGATCGCGGAGCTGGCATCACTCGGACTGTTCTTCGCCATGGTCTGGGTCTGGGCCGCGCTGGCCTCGGCACCGAACGTCTGATCATCCACAAAGGCGACAATCCGCAGCGTGGACGAAGGCGCCCGCGCGGCTCCATAAAGACCCTCGAAGGCGGCTATCGAGTCGCCATGGCAGCGCAGGGCAGATGATGGCACGGGAAACGGGCGACACGCGCACCCTCTCAGAGGTCGGCTTCGTCCATCTCCATGTCCATTCGAGCTATTCGCTGCTCGAAGGCGCGATGAATGTCGGCACGCTGGCCAAGATGGCGGCGGCGGACGGGCAGCCGGCTCTGGCGCTGACCGACACGAATAACCTGTTCGGCGCGCTCGAATTCTCCGAGAAGCTCGTCGGTGTCGGCGTCCAGCCGATCGTGGGCGTCCAGCTCTCGGTCGATTTCGCGGATGAGGCGGAGGGTAGTCGCAAGCCGGTACAGCAGGTGTTGCCGCATCTCGTGCTGCTGGCGATGAACGAAGCCGGTTACGGCAACCTGATGAAGCTGGTCACGGAGGCGGCGCTCGCCACCGGCGGCGCTGGCCTGCCCATCTCCAATCTGGAGCGTCTCGCCTCGCATCATGACGGGGTAATCGCGCTGACCGGCGGCCATGGTGGCCCGGTTGACCTGTCGCTGCGCAACGGCCAGATCGCCCAGGCGCAGACCCGGCTCGCAGCGTTGTCACGGATTTTCGGCGACCGGCTCTATGTCGAGATCCAGCGTTATGGCAGCGATGACGACAAGGCGCTCGAGGCGCATCTGTTGCGGCTGGCCTATGAAGCCGATCTTCCGATCGTCGCCACCAACGAGCCCTTCTTCGCCAAGCCGGCCGATTACGATGCCCATGACGCGCTGCTCGCTGTCGCCTCCGGCCGGCTCGTCTCGGATGGCGAGCGCCGGCGCGTAACGCCGGAGCATTACTTCGCCAGCCGCAGCGAGATGCAGCGGCGCTTCTCGGATCTGCCGGAAGCCCTGTCGGCCACTGTCGAGATCGCGATGCGCTGCCATTGGCGCGTCGGCAAGCGCAATCCGATCCTGCCGCGCTTCGGCGAGGAAGGCCGGGACGAGGCGGACGAGTTGGCGGCCCAGGCTCGCGCCGGCCTCACCGCGCGGCTCGCCAAGCACGGCCCGGCTGAGGGCTATCAGGTCGAGGAGTACGAGAAGCGGCTCGATTTCGAGCTTTCGATCATCACGAGGATGAAGTTTCCTGGCTATTTCCTCATCGTCGCGGACTTCATCAAATGGGCCAAGGACCATGACATCCCCGTCGGTCCGGGCCGCGGCTCCGGCGCGGGCTCGCTCGTCGCCTATGCGCTGACGATCACGGACGTCGATCCGCTGCGCTTCGGCCTGCTGTTCGAGCGCTTCCTCAATCCGGACCGTGTCTCGATGCCGGACTTCGACATCGACTTCTGCCAGAACCGCCGCGAAGAGGTGATCGACTACGTCAAGCGCCATTATGGCGAGGAACGCGTCGCGCAGATC
The DNA here is from genome assembly GCF_001429395.1 of Allobosea sp. Root381. Taxonomy (GTDB): domain Bacteria; phylum Pseudomonadota; class Alphaproteobacteria; order Rhizobiales; family Beijerinckiaceae; genus Allobosea. The sequence continues at coordinate 89,369 of NZ_LMJT01000004.1, read as the reverse complement.
ATCACCTTCGGCACGCTGCTGGCTCGCGGCGTGCTGCGCGATGTCGGGCGCGTGCTGGAGATGCCTTACGGCCAGGTCGACCGGCTGACCAAGCTGGTCCCGCAGAATCCAGCCAAGCCGATTTCGCTGAAGGACGCGATCGAGGGCGAGCCGAAGCTGCAGGCCGCCGCCGAGGAGGAGCCGGTCGTCGCGCGCCTGCTCGAAATCGGCCAGAAGCTCGAGGGGCTGCACCGCCACGCCTCGACCCACGCCGCCGGCGTCGTCATCGGCGACCGGCCGCTCGAACAGCTCGTCGCGCTCTCGGTCGATCCGCGCACCGGCATGCGCGTCACCCAGTTCAACATGAAATGGGTCGAGCAGGCGGGGCTGGTGAAGTTCGACTTCCTTGGCCTCAAGACGTTGACGACCCTGACCACCGCGGTGAAGCTGATCGCCCAGCGCGACATCCAGATCGACCTCGCCCAACTGCCCTTCGACGACCCGACAACCTACGCCATGCTGGCCCGCGGCGAGACCGTCGGCGTATTCCAGGTGGAAAGTGCGGGCATGCGCAAGGCGCTGGTCGAGATGAAGGCCGACCGGATCGAGGACCTGATCGCGCTGGTGGCGCTCTACCGCCCGGGCCCGATGGACAATATTCCCACCTATTGCCGCCGGAAGCTCGGCCTCGAGGACCCGACCTATCTTCACCCGGGCATGGAGCCCTATCTGTCTGAGACGCATGGCATCATCGTCTACCAGGAGCAGGTTATGCAGGTGGCGCAGGCGCTCTCTGGCTATTCGCTCGGCGAGGCGGACCTGCTGCGCCGCGCCATGGGCAAGAAGATCAAGGCGGAGATGGACGCCCAGCGCGACCGTTTCGTGAAGGGCGCGATCGATAACAAGATCAAGAAGGAGACGGCTTCCGAGATCTTCGACCTGCTGGCGAAGTTCGCGGATTACGGCTTCAACAAGAGCCACGCTGCAGCCTACGCTGTCGTCGCCTTCCAGACGGCCTATCTCAAGGCGAACTTTCCGGTCGAGTTTCTGGCGGCGTCGATGACGCTCGACATGGGCAATACCGACAAGCTCTCGGAATTCCGGCGCGATGCCGAGCGCCTGGGCATCAAGGTGCTGCCGCCGGCGATCAACCGCTCAGGCGTCGAGTTCGATGTCCATGAAGGCGCGATCCATTATGCGCTGGGAGCTATCAAGGGCGTCGGCACGGCTGCGGTGGAAGCAATCGTCGCAGCCCGCCGCTCTGGCGGCCACTTCCGCGACCTCGCCGATTTCGCCCGCCGCATCGATACCAAGCTGGTCAACCGCCGCACAGTCGAGGCGCTGATCGCGGCCGGCGCGATGGACACGCTCGAGCCGGAGCGCGCCCGCGCCATGGCCGCGATCGACGGCATGCTGGCGCTTTCGAACCGCACCCGCGACGAGGCGGCGGCCGGTCAATCCGACTTCTTCGGCGGCGGCATGGTGCAGGAGGCCTTCCGCATCCCGCCGGTCGAGCCCTGGGCGCCGGCGGAGCGGCTGAAGCGCGAGCACGATGCTGTTGGCTTCTTCCTGTCGGGCCATCCGCTCGACGAGTACGAGCATGTGCTGAAGCGGTTGCGCGTCCAGCGCTTCGCCGATTTCGCGCAGACGGTACGGGTCAACGGCACCGGTGTCGCCAAGGTCGCCGTCTCGGTCATCGACAAGTCGGAGCGCCGCACCAAGTCGGGCAACAAGATGGGCATCGTCAACCTGTCCGACCCGAGCGGCCAGTTCGAAGCGGTGCTGTTCTCGGAGGGGCTGCAGCGCTACCGCGACCTGCTGGAGCCGGGCAGGGCACTGGTGCTGCGCCTCTCGGCGGTGCTCGACGGCGAGGATGTCCGCCCGCGCATCGAGGATGTCGAGGTGCTGGACGATCTCGCCTCGCGCCAGAAGCAGGATCTCCTGGTCTATCTGCGCGACGACAAGGCGCTGGCCTCGATCGCCGAACGCGTCCGTCCGCGCACGGACGGCGCCAAGGCCGACGGCAAGGTCTCGCTCGTGATGATCCTCGACGATGGCGCCCAGGAGGTCGAGATCGAGTTGCCGGGCAAATATCCCGTCAACCAGCAGATCGCCAATGCGGTCAGGGCCGCGCCCGGCGTGGTAAGCGTCGAGTTGCGCTGACCGGCGTGCTGCATCGACCCGCACGACATGCGGTTGCTGAAAAAAGATGGCGCAGGATCAAAGCACTAGATCGTCCGGTACAAGCTGAGCTTGAACCCGGTTGCGGCCGAGGCGCTTCGAACGATAGAGCGCTTCATCGGCCCGGCTGAGCAGTTCGTCGAAGGGATGCGATGCCAAGTCCCCCTCCGCGATTCCGATGCTGAGCGTAGGCGGTCGAGGGGCACCTTCCAGGTTCGACATGGCCGCATCGAAAGCGATGCGGATGCGGTCGGCGATGCGCACGGCCTCTCGGGCGCCGATCTCGGGCAGCACGACCGCAAACTCGTCTCCACCTTGCCGGGTCAGGATATCGGTGGCGCGAATCTGGCTGTGGACGGTGCGCGACAGCACCCGCAGCACCTCGTCGCCGGCGCCATGGCCCAGCGTGTCGTTGAGCAGCTTGAAGTGATCGATGTCGAGGAGCAGAAGCGAGACCCGTGCCGACATCCCGGCGGACTTCGTCGCCATCCGCGCGACCGCTTGCTCCAGCCCACTGCGGTTCATCGCGCCCGTAAGCGGATCTCGCTGGGCCAGCGCTGCGAGCAGGTTGTTGCTCCTCTCCGCCGGCATCAACAGCAGGGCGCTGCTGCGCAAGACGAAAAATGCGATGGCGATCACGGAACCCCAGCCCTGAATGCCGGGGTCCGGCGGAAACATGACCGTGCCCACACTGTCCCTGACGGCGAGCGCGCCACGCAGCATGAAGAACATCGCGGTCGGCACGAACAGCCCGACCAGGATCCAGGCGGAGCGGAGATTCTCCCGCTGCGCCAGCCGCGCCGCTTCCCGGATCGCGGCGAGATCGCAGGCGGCCATCACGAAGGCCATCACGGCCGTGCGGGCCGCAAAGCCCTCCGAACCGGGCAGGAGGGCAAGCAGGGTCCAGGTCACGGCCAGGACCATCGCGCAGGCCAGCCAGGGCATTTCGCGGCCGGCGAAGCTGCGGACGCCGAGCACCGCCAGCATGCTGCCCCCGACAAGCAGCGTGTTGGCGAGTTCGATCGAGAGCACGTTCGGGATCGTGCCGCGCAGGGCGCCGCCGAGCAGGCCGAGGCCGATGGCGAGGCTGCTCAGGCCCCACCAAACCGGCCAGTGCGTGAAGCGCCCGGTAGCGAAGGCCAGCAGTTGCATCATCGCCATGACCAGACAGGTCACTGCTCCGGTGACGAAGATGGTTTTCAGGTCGAGGATCACGCGCTGACTGTCTCAATTACCGGTTTCTGTTCGTCGGCCCTTGGCGGACGAGCATGAAGGAGAGACGTCGGCGCCCGGATGGCATGCGGCGCCTTGCGAATCGTGGCGAGGATACGACATCGGACTTACCCGAACCTAACTTGCGTTCCCTAGTTTTTACCTGTAAGGCGCAGCCCATCCCACATGGGGAGCACCGCCTCATTCCCGAGGCGCTCCGGTGACCTTGCAGTCCATGCTCGGTTCATTCGCACCCCAGAGGCTCAACCGGAAGGACGATACAGACCATGGCTCTGCCAGATTTCTCCATGCGCCAACTCCTCGAGGCCGGCGCCCATTTCGGCCACCAGTCGCATCGCTGGAACCCGAAGATGTCGCCCTACATCTTCGGCACGCGCAACAACATCCATATCCTCGACCTGTCGCAGTCGGTGCCGATGCTCTCGCGCGCCCTGCAGGCGGTGTCGGACACCGTCGCCCGCGGCGGCCGCGTCCTCTTCGTCGGCACCAAGCGCCAGGCGCAGGACTCCATTGCCGATGCGGCCAAGCGCTCGGCGCAGTATTACGTAAACTCGCGTTGGCTCGGCGGCATGCTGACCAACTGGAAGACCATTTCGGCCTCCATCCAGCGCCTGCGCAAGGTCGACGAGCTGCTGAACGGCGGCGGCACCGGCCTGACCAAGAAGGAGCGCCTGATGCTCGCCCGCGAGCGCGATAAGCTCGAGAAGGCGCTCGGCGGCATCAAGGACATGGGCGGCACGCCCGACATGATCTTCGTGATCGACACCAACAAGGAAGCGCTCGCGATCAAGGAGGCCCAGCGCCTCGGCATCCCGGTCGCCGCGATCATCGACTCGAACTCGGATCCGGATGGCATCACCTTCCCGGTTCCCGCCAATGACGACGCCGGCCGCGCCATCGCGCTGTATTGCGATCTCGTCGCGCGCTCGGCCATCGACGGCATCTCGCGCGCCTCGGGCGACCATGGCATCGATCTCGGCGCCGCCGAGAGCCCGGTGATCGTCGAGGATGCTCTCGCCGAGCCGGCCGCGGCCGATACCGGCCTGGCCTTCGAGCTGCTGACCGCGCCGCGCGGCGCGCCGGACGATCTGACCAAGCTCTCGGGCGCTGGCCCGGACGCGGTCCAGAAGCTCAACGACGGCGGCATCTTCCACTTCTGGCAGATCGCCGCGGCCACCCCGGCCGACGTCACCAAGCTCGACCACGACCTGAAGCTCGGCGGCAAGATCGACCGTGAGGGCTGGGTCGCCCAGGCTCGCGAACTCGCCGACGCCTGATCCATCGCTGCGGAATGCGGCGCGTCATCGGCGCGTCGCATTCCGGTTGCTGCACTGCAAGACCTAGATTGACGCCGACCAGCGCCGACGACCGGAAACGGAGCGTCGGCGTTTCCCCATAGGGGACCGGCCGGCCTGATCCCGCGGCCAGCCGGCATCCGGCGCCGCCTGACAGACAAGGACGACAAAGATGGCTGCGATCACCGCCGCGATGGTGAAGGAACTCCGCGACAAGACCGGCGCGGGCATGATGGACTGCAAGACCGCGCTTTCGGCCGTCGATGGCGACATCGAGGCCGCGATCGACTGGCTGCGCACCAAGGGCCTCGCCAAGGCCGCCAAGAAGGCCGGCCGCGTCGCCGCCGAGGGACTCGTCGCCGTTGCGCTGTCGGGCACCACGGGCGTGGTCGCCGAGCTCAACTCCGAGACGGATTTCGTTGCCCGCAACACCGATTTCCAGGCGCTGGCTTCCAACATCGCCAAGGTCGCGCTCGAGAAGGGCGACGATGTCGAGGCGCTGAAGGCCGCCACCTATCCGACCGGCAGCACGGTGGACGAGGCGGTCGCCAATGCCATCGCCACGATCGGCGAGAACATGACGCTGCGCCGCGTCGCCCAGCTCAAGGTCTCGGCCGGCCTCATCGGCTCCTATGTCCACGGCGCCGTCGCCGATGGCCTCGGCAAGATCGGCGTGATCGTTGCGCTGGAGTCGACCGGCAAGCAGGATGAGTTGGCCGCGCTCGGCCGTCAGCTCGCCATGCACGTGGCCGCCACCAACCCGGTCGCGCTCGATCTCGCTTCGATCGACCCGGAGATCCTGGCTCGCGAGAAGGCGATCCTGGCCGAGAAGAACGCCGGCAAGCCCGCCCATGTGCTCGAGAAGATCACCGAGAGCGGCCTGAAGAGCTATGCCAAGGAATACTGCCTGCTTGAGCAGGCCTACATCCATGACGGCTCGAAGTCGGTCGGCCAGGTGCTCAAGGAGATCGAGGGCAAGGTCGGCGCTCCTGTGGCGCTGACGGGCTTCGCCCGCTTCGCGCTCGGCGAGGGCATCGAGAAGGAAGAGCAGGACTTCGCGGCCGAGGTCGCTGCCGCTGGCGGCACGACGGGCTGATCCAACCTCAACGCATCGACGAAAAAGGCCGCGCTCTGCGCGGCCTTTTTTGTAGAAGGAGGGTGGCTGCGATTCGCAGGCGCCCCGAAGACATCCAAGCCAATGCGGCTTCGCCTGTCCCGCCAAGGATGATGCGACCATGCACAGCAACACGGAGACGATCTGATGAGGCCCAAGCGCGTTCTCGTTAAGCTCTCCGGTGAAGCCCTTGCCGGCAAGGCGGGATCCGGCCTCGACGGCGCGACGCTGACCGCGCTCGCAGCCGACATCGCGAATGCTTCGCGCGAGGGCGTCGAAATCGGCATCGTGGTCGGCGGCGGCAATTTCTTCCGCGGCGTCCAGGGCCTGAACAAGGGGCTCGACCGCACCAGCGCCGATTCGATCGGCATGCTCGGGACGGTGATGAACGCGCTGGCGCTGGAGCACGCGATCGAGAGCGCGGGTGCGCCCGCGCGCGCCATGTCGGCCGTGCCGATGCCTTCTCTTTGCGAGAGCTATGCTCGCAAGCGCGCCCTCGACCACATGACCAACGGCAAGGTCGTCGTCCTGGGCGGCGGCACCGGCAATCCCTATTTCACTACCGATACCGGTGCGGCCCTGCGGGCCGCCGAGCTCGGCTGCAGCCATCTGCTGAAGGCGACGCAGGTCGATGGCGTCTATTCGGCCGATCCGAAAAAGGACCCGGACGCGATTCGCTACGATACGCTGACTCATGCCGAGGCGATCACGCGCGACCTCAAGGTGATGGACACCGCCGCCTTCGCGCTCGCCCGCGACGCCGGCCTGACCATCGTCGTGTTCTCGATCGCGGAGCAGGGCGCGCTCGCCGCCGTTCTGCGCGGCGAGGGCAGGGCAACCTATGTGACGCCCTGAGGCCCTTCCTCAATAGTTGCGCCAGACGCCGGGCGTGACCAGTTCGAGCAGATGCCCGTCCGGATCGCGGAAATAGAGGCTCCTGCCGCCGCGGGGCCATTCCATGCGGCCTTCCACGGCGATGCCGAACTGGTCGAGCCTGGATTCCCAGGCATCGAACTCTTCCGCGTCGATCGCAAAGGCGATGTGCAGCGGTCCGCTGCCGTCATGCGGTGGTATGCTGCCGCCGGCGGAGTTCTGGGTGGCAAGCGAGGCTCCGCGCTGGAACAGCAGCAGCACGCTTGCAGCCCCGACGTCGAATGCGAAAAGCGTCCCGGTCTTGATGAGGGGCTCCAGCCCAAGCTGGTCTTCGTAGAAGGTCCGGGCTCGTTCGAGATCGTCGACATAGAGCGCGGTCTCGACGATGCGGTGCAGGCGCGGCACGGCGGTCCTCCAAGGTTTGCCAAGGGGGTGAGACTACCCTTGGGACGCCCGTGACGTGAAGGGATGCCGCCCGGCGGCGGCGGCTTGTGGTCCGCAGCCGGTGCGGGATACCCGCATTGGCTGCTTTTCTCTTGCTCCCGGCGCCTGAAAATGCTGTTCCAGCATGTAATTCTTGACCCTGCGCGGCCTCGCCGCCATGGTCGCGCCCGATTAAGCTACTCCCGGCATGACAACACCGATGTGGCATCGCAGCGGGCGGAAAGCCGGGTTTCGCTTTTCGCGCGGTGCTCCAGTTCAAGGTCTAGATGACGATGGCCCAGACGACGTTCGATCTCGCCGACGTGAAGCGCCGCATGCAGGGCGCGGTCCAGTCCTTCAAGGGCGACCTGGCCTCCCTGCGTTCAGGCCGCGCCTCCGCCAACATGCTCGACCCCATCCAGGTCGAGGCCTACGGCGCCCGCCAGCCGCTTTCGCAGCTCGCGACGGTCAGTGTTCCCGAGGCCCGGTTGCTTAGCGTCCAGGTCTGGGACCGGAGCATGGTCAATGCGGTGGACAAGGCGATCCGGGAATCCGATCTCGGCCTCAATCCGCAGACGGAAGGGCAGGTCCTGCGCATCCGGATTCCGGAGCTGAACGAGCAGCGCCGCAAGGAGATGGTCAAGGTCGCGCATAAATACGCCGAAGAGTCGAAGATCGCCGTGCGCCATGTCCGCCGCGATGCCATCGACATCATCAAGAAGGTCGAGAAGGATGGCGCCTTCACCAAGGACGACGTGACGCGCCAGTCCGATCAGGTGCAGAAGGTCACCGACCAGTACATCGCCGAGATCGACCAGGCGCTGGCGACGAAGGAAAAGGAAATCCTGAGCGTCTGACGTCGCCGGCGCCGCGCCGGACGCCGCGCCAGGGTCCCCGGCAAGAATCTCCCGGCAAGAGGCCGAACGAGGCATATCGAGAATGTCAGCAGGCCAGCGCCCGGGACGCCCCGTTATTCCCGGCCATGTCGCCATTATCATGGACGGCAATGGCCGCTGGGCGCAGATGCGTGGCCTGCCGCGCCAGGAAGGCCATCGGCGCGGACTTGAGGCGCTGCGCTGCGCGGTTCGAAACGCCGGCGACCTTGGTGTGCGGATTCTCACCCTCTACAGCTTCTCGACCGAGAACTGGCGCAGGCCCGCGACCGAGGTCTCGTTTCTGCTCGGCCTGCTGAAGCGCTTCGTCGAGAAGGACCTCGGCGAGCTTCATTCAGCCGGCGTGCGCGTGCGCATCATCGGCGGCCGGGACGACCTCGCGCCCGATCTGCGCCGGCTGGTCGAGCATGCCGAGGCGGTGACGCGCGACAACACCCACATGACGCTGGTCGTCGCCTTCAACTACGGCTCGCGCGATGAGATCGTCAGGGCGGCGCGGCAGCTCGCGGCCGACGCGGCGGCAGGGCGGATCGACCCGGCGGCAATCGACGAGGGAGTGCTTGCAGCGCGCCTCGACACCGTCGATATTCCCGATCCCGAGCTGGTGATCCGCACCTCCGGCGAGACGCGTGTCTCGAACTTCCTGCTCTGGCAGGCAGCCTATTCCGAATTCGTTTTCACGCCGGTGCTCTGGCCCGATTTCGACCGCGCGGCCTTCGAGGATGCGCTGGCCGAATATGGCCGGCGCGAGCGGCGCTTCGGTGGCCTCTCGGAACCATCCGACCGCGCCGCAGGCGCCGCATGAGCGAGGCGCCCCCCGGCGGGAGGAAGGCCGGTTCCAGCGAACTGCGCCTCAGGGTCGTCTCGGCCCTGGTGCTGGCTGCCGCGATCCTGGCGGCCACGGCCTGGGGCGGCTGGCCGTTCCGGATCGTCTGGATCCTGGTCGCCGGGCTCGTCGCCTATGAATGGCTCGCCATGGTCCGGCGGGACCATGCGATTGCCGCCGCGATCGGCGTGGTCGGCGCTGGAACCCTGCTCGGCTTCTCTTCGGCCAGCCAGCCGGCGCTCGCGGGCGCCGCAGCGGCCGCAGCGCTGGCCGGCGCCGTGTTGACGCCCCTGGTCAAGGGCCGGCTCGCGCTGGAGCTTTGCGGCGTCGCCTATGCGCTCGCCTTCGCCCTGATCGTCCCGGCTTTGCGGTCGCTTCCCGAAATCGGGCTCGCGCTCGTGATCTGGAGCTTTGGCGTGGTCTGGTTCACCGACATCGCAGCCTATTTCACCGGGCGCCGCTTCGGGGGCCCCAGGCTGATGCCGAGCGTCAGCCCCGGCAAGACCTGGTCCGGCGCGATCGGCGGTCTGATCGCCGGTACGCTCTGCGGCTATGCCGTCTGGGCGCTGACGCCGGGCGCGGCGGCGCTCGTCGGGCCGGTGCCGGTGATCTTCGGCTCGCTCGCCGCCTCGGTGTTCAGCCAGATGGGTGATCTCTTCGAATCGGCGCTGAAGCGCCGCTTCGGCGCCAAGGATTCCAGCCGCCTCATTCCGGGCCATGGCGGCTTCCTCGATCGTCTCGACGGCTATTGGGCGGTGCTCGTCTTCGCCGGCATCGCGCTGTTCCTGATCCATCTCCAGTTCTGAAACATCGCATGCTTCGTACAGTCACGATTCTGGGGGCTACCGGCTCCATCGGCCGATCGACGCGCGAGGTCGTGGCGGAAAACCCCGAGCGCCTGAAGATCGGCGCCGTGGTCGCCGGGCGCGACGCGGAAGCTCTGGCGCGGGTCGCTGTCGAGACGGGGGCGAGCTTTGCCGCCCTCGCCGACGCCTCCGCGGGGCCGGCTCTGGCCAGGGCCCTGGCCGGCAGCGGCATCACCTGCGGGGCAGGGCGGGCGGCGGTGCTCGATGCGGTAGCGATGGAAAGCGACATCGTCGTCAGCGCGATCTCCGGTGCCGCCGGTCTGGAGGCGACCTTTGCCGCGCTGACGCCGGGCCGGGCCATCGCGCTCGCCAACAAGGAGAGCCTCGTCTGCGCCGGCGCCGCCGTGATGGCGCGCGCTAAGGCCGTGGGTGCCCGCATCCTGCCGCTCGATTCCGAGCATAATGCACTGTTCCAGGTCCTCGGCTCCGAGCCTGTCTCGTCGATCCGCAGTATGACGCTGACGGCGTCTGGCGGACCCTTCCGGACCTGGAGCGCGGCCGAGATCGCGGCGGCGCGCCCGGCGCAGGCGCTGGCCCATCCGAATTACGCGATGGGCGCCAAGATTTCGATCGATTCCGCCAGCATGATGAACAAAGGGCTGGAGCTGATCGAGGCCTGCTTCCTGTTCGGTCTCGATCATGGCCAGTTGGAGGTGCTCGTGCATCCGCAGCAGCTCGTCCACGGCCTCGTCACCTTCCGCGACGGGTCGGTAAGCGCCGGCATGGCCTTGCCCGACATGCGCGTCGCCGCTGCCCATTGCCTCGGTGTCGACGGCAGGCTGGATGCGCCGGCAGCGCGTTTCCTCGATCTGGCGGCTTCGGCGCCGCTGGCCTTCGAGCGGCCGGATCTCGTGCGTTTTCCGGCGCTCGGCCTCGCCATGGCAGCGCTCGCGGAGGGCGGCGCGATGCCGGTCATCCTGAACGCCGCCAACGAGGTCGCGGTCGCGGCCTTTCTCGAGGAGCGCATCGCTTTCCCCGGCATCGCCGCGCTCGTCGAGGCGGTCTGCGCCGGAGCCGAACCGGGGCTCGCGGCGCCAGCCGACGTCGCGGGCGCAGTCGCCATTGACCAAGAGGCGAGAAGCCGCGCGCGCGCGCTCTTGTCCCAGCCGCCTTTCACTGCCACCTAAGCCGACGGATCGGGAGATTTTGATGGATTTCGTGGCGACGCTCTGGAACGCAGGGGCCTTTCTCCTCGGCTACCTCGTGCCTTTCCTGTTCGTCCTGACGGTGGTCGTCTTCGTCCACGAACTCGGGCATTTCCTCGTCGGGCGCTGGTGCGGCGTCGACGTGAAGGTGTTCTCGATCGGTTTCGGCCGCGAACTCTTCGGCTTCAACGACCGGCACGGCACGCGCTGGCGCTTCGCGCTGATCCCGCTTGGCGGCTACGTCAAGTTCTCGGGCGACACTGAGGCGAGTTCGAGCGGCACCGACGATGCCGCTCTGGCCACGATGACCGCGCGCCAGCGGGAGCGCTCCTTCCCGGCCCAATCGGTCGGCGAGCGCGCGGCCATCGTCGCCGCCGGTCCGATCGCCAATTTCCTGCTCGCGATCCTGATCTTCGCTTCGACGGCCTATATCTTCGGCAAACCGGTGCTGGCGCCGCGCGTCGATCAGGTCGTCGCCGGCAGTGCTGCGGAGCGCGGCGGGCTGCTCGCGGGCGATCTTGTGCTGTCGATCGACGGCCGGCCGATCGCCGGCTTCGCGGACATGCAGCGCGCGATTTCCGCCCGCCCGAACGAGACACTCTCGATCGTGGTCGACAGGGCCGGGAGTACGTTGACGCTGCCGGTCACGCCCGCGCTTGTCGAGCAGAGCTCGCCGCTCGGCAAGCAGCGCATCGGCGTTCTCGGCGTTCAGGCCTCGCGTCAGGCGAGCGACTGGAAGACGCAGCATTTCGGCCTGCTCGAATCGGCGAAGCTCGGCGTCAGCGAGACCTGGTACGTGGTCGAGCGCACCTATGACTATCTCGCGAAGCTGGTGACCGGCCGGGAATCGGTCGATCAGCTTTCCGGCCCGATCCGAATCGCGCAGGTTTCCGGGCTGGTCGCCGACAGCGCCGGGCTTCTCGGCCTGATCAACCTCGCTGCGATCCTCTCGGTCTCGATCGGGCTGATGAATCTGTTCCCGGTGCCGATGCTGGATGGCGGGCACCTGCTGTTCTATGCGGTCGAGGCACTGCGGGGCCGGCCATTGAGCGAGCGGGCGCAGGAGATCGGCTTCCGCCTCGGTCTCGGGCTTGTGCTGATGCTGATGCTGTTCGTCACCTGGAACGATATCGTCCACGTCCGCTCGCTGCTCTGACCGCGTAACGCTCCGCCTCGAAGCCCTGAGCCGACTGGCGCCGTTACGTCAGATCAAGAGCTCGGACGTTAACGGGTTGGGGTCTTTTTTAGCTTTCCGCGCACCGAAGGGCCGGATGAGCCCGGGCGATGCACAGGGCGCGCATTTGGCGCGGAAGCTCGCATTTGGCGTTTTCCCTCGTGACTTTGCGGCGAAATCGCGGCGTGGCGCGTGGCTCCGTGGCAACGACGCGGCGAAAAATAATTTGTTAACGACAATGCTGGTTTGCACCCCGCGGGAAACTTTGTAGAAGCGTTTCGACTGCAATGTCCCCATGCTGTTGCCTGTCGGCTGCGGCCCCCGTAACAGGGGTGGTGACCTGAGAAATGGAATAGGCGACCCGATGACGTCGACCCAAAAGAGCCGGTCCTTCAGAATGCGGCTCTCTCGTTCGGTCGGACTTTCGGCCTTCATGTTGGCCGTGAGCGGTGGCGTGGTGTTTGCGCAGGCCGTGATTGTCCAGGGCAACAGGCGCGTCGATGCGGAGACGATCCGCTCCTACGCGGTAGGTCAGGGTTCGTCCCAGGAGATTCGCCAGAGTCTTCTCGCGACCGGTCTGTTCACCAATGTTCAGGTCAGCCGCCGCGGCGCGCAGACGGTCATCTCCGTGCAGGAGAACGACACGATCAACCGCGTCGCTTTCGAGGGCAATCGCCGCCTGAAGAGCGACATCCTGCTCCAGCAGGTGCAGTCCAAGGCCGGCGGCCCGATGAGCCAGGCGCTGATCGATTCCGATGTTGTGCGTCTTAGGGAAGTCTACCGCCGGGCCGGCTACGGCCTGTCCTCCGTCAGCGGTCGCATCGCGCCGCTGCCGAACGGCCGCTCGGACGTGGTCTTCACCATCAACGAGAGCGGCAAGACCGGTATCAAGTCGATCAATTTCGAAGGCAATCAGGTCTATTCAGACGGCCGCCTGCGCGGGCTGATGAGCTCGACCGAGTCGAATTTCCTCAGCTTCATCAAAACCTCCGACGTCTATGATCCGGACCGGATCACTTCCGACCTCGAACTGATCCGCCGCTTCTATCTGAAGAACGGCTATGCCGACTTCCAGATCGTCAGCAACACCGCTCGTTTCGATGAGACGGCCGGCGGTTGGGTCATCGACGTCGCCGTCACCGAAGGCCCGCAGTACAAGGTCGGCAACGTCTCGGTCGATTCGGCCCTGCGCGACATCGATCCCGCCGTGCTTCAGGGCTATGTCGTCACCTCTGCCGGCGACACCTACAATGCCGAGGCCGTGGAGAAGTCGCTCGTCAACCTGACGACAGAGGTTTCCCGCCGCGGCCATGCCTTCGCTCAGGTTCGCCCGCGCGGCGATCGCGACGAGGCCGGCCGCCTGATCGGCATCACCTATGTCGTGGACGAAGGGCCGCGGGTTTATGTCGAGCGCATCAATGTGCGCGGCAATACCCGTACGCGCGACTATGTCGTTCGCCGCGAGCTCGATCTCGGCGAAGGCGATGCCTACAACAAGGTGATGGTCGATCGCGCCGAGCGTCGCCTCAACAACCTCGGCTTCTTCAACAAGGTTCGCATCACCAACGAGCCCGGCTCCGCTCCGGATCGCGTCGTGGTCAACATCGACGTCGAGGACAAGGCGACCGGCTCGTTCTCGATCGCCGGCGGTTACTCGACCTCGGACGGCATCATCGGCGAAATCTCGCTCTCGGAGTCGAACTTCCTCGGCCGCGGCCAGTTCGTCCGCATCGCGGGCACGCTGGGCCAGCGCACGCAGGGCGTCGACTTCTCCTTCACCGAGCCGTATTTCCTCGGGTACCGCATCGCCGCGGGCTTCGACCTGTTCTCGAAGTTCAGCGACAACTACAACACCGGCCGCTTCGAGAGCCGTGTCACCGGCGGTACCGTCCGCCTGACTTTCCCGATCACGGAAGAACTCTCGATCACGCCGCGCTACTCGATCTACAGCACCGAGATCGACATCCCGAATACGACCAGTCGTCCCTATAACGATTGTAGCTACCCGATCGCCGGTATTACCCCGGGACCTTTCCCTGGTTCTATCCCCGCTGACGGCATCTACAACTGCCTGACCAACGGCGAGGCGACGATCGCGGTGAAGGAAGCGGCGGGCTCGACGCTGACGTCGCTGGTGGGCCTGAGCTTCAACTACAACTCGCTCGACAACACCATCAATCCGCGCAACGGCTTCGTCGCCGAGCTGAAGCCTGAATTTGCCGGCGTGGGCGGCGACTCGAAGTTCCTGCGCGTCTCGGCCGATGCGCGCTACTACAAGGAGATCTTCGACGACGTCGTCGGCTTCGTCCGTGTCCAGGGCGGTCACGTCCAGGCGACCAGCGGCGATCTGCGCATGATCGACCACTATTTCCTTGGACCGTCGCTGGTGCGTGGTTTCGCGCCGTCCGGTATCGGCCCGCGCGACGTGACGAACGACCCGACGGCCAACGCGCTCGGCGGCACCACCTATTTCGGCGGTTCGCTTGAGGTTCAGTTCCCGATCTGGGGCCTGCCGCGCGATCTCGGCCTGCGCGGCGCGGTCTTCGCCGATGCCGGTACGCTGTTCAATTACGACGGTGGTTCCAGCTCGATTACCAACCCCGCTTTTGGGAGCTGCCCGGCCGGTTCGGCGGCGCGTCAGTTCAATGTGGTGGCGAATTCGCAGTACCAGAGCAACGTTGCCTGCGTGCGCGACAAGAACATGATCCGCTCTTCGGTTGGTGTCAGCTTGCTCTGGCAGTCGCCGCTCGGCCCGATCCGCTTCGACTACGCCTACGCTCTGACGAAGGATGACGGGCAGATCGGCACCCTCAATGGTATTACCGCCAAGTACGGCGGCGACCGGACCCAGGCCTTCCGCTTCTCCGGCGGAACCCGCTTCTGACGAGGCGGGGCGCCTCGGCGCCCCGCACCGGATCTTTTCAATGTCAGAACCGCAATTCTTTCCGCTCGCGACCTCGCTCAACTTCGGCGAGGTCGCTGCCATTTCGGGCGTGACGCTACCAGAGGGCGTCGATCCGGCTCGCAAGGTCACTGGCGCCGCGGCGCTGGAGAATGCCGGCCCGGCCGACCTCGCCTATATGGACAACCCGAAATATACCGACGCGCTCGCCGCGACGGCAGCGGGCCTGTGTCTGGTCTCGGCGCGCTTCGCCGAGCGCGTGCCGGCTGGCACGACGGCACTGGTCTCGCCGGCACCCTATCATGCCTTCGCCAAGGTGCTGGCCCGCTTCTTCCCCTCGGCGCTGAAACCCGGTTCCGTCTTCGGCTCGCAGGGCGTCGCGCCCGGGGCCTTCGTTCACGCCACGGCAGTGCTGGAAGCCGGCGTGACGGTAGATCCGGGTGCGGTCATCGGCCCGGGAGCCGAGATTGGCGCCGGGACCGTGGTTGGGTCGCATGCCGTCGTCGGCCCGCAGGTTCGGATCGGCCGCAATTGCTCGATCGGCCCGGGCTGCTCGCTGCAGGCGACGCTGATCGGAAACCGGGTCATCATTCATCCCGGCGCCCGCATCGGCCAGGACGGATTTGGCTTCGCGATGAGCCCTCGCGGCCATATGAAGGTGCCGCAGATCGGGCGCGTCATCATCCAGGACGATGTCGAGATCGGCGCCAACACCTGCATCGACCGTGGCGCCAGCCGTGACACCGTGATCGGCGAAGGCACCAAGATCGATAACCTCGTCCAGATCGGCCACAACGTGGTGATCGGGCGGCATTGCGTCATCGTCTCGCAGGTCGGCATTGCTGGTTCGTCGACGCTAGAGGATTTCGTCGTGCTCGGTGGCCAGGTCGGCCTTGCCGGCCATCTGACCGTCGGCATGGGCGCGCAGGTTGCGGCCCAGAGCGGCGTCGCGGGCGACATTCCGCGCGGTGCCCGCTATGGCGGCTACCCGGCCCAGCCCGCGCTGAGCTGGGCGCGCGAGAGCGCGCTGTTGAAGACGCTGGTCGCCAATCGCGGCAAGGGCCGCACCGAGGGGCGCGGCGAGGGCTGAGCCTGTCTGCCGGCAGGATTCGCTGGCCTGCGGGCCGGAACGGATCGAAGATGCGGCCGCACGGACGGTCCGCGGGGAGATATGAAGAGATGACCGAGGTGACGGCGACGCTGGGTGTGGCAGACATCCAGAGGATCATGGCCTGCATTCCGCACCGCTATCCCTTCCTGTTGGTCGACCGCGTCGTTGAAATCAATGGTGACGAGTCCGGCATCGGCATCAAGAACGTCACCATCAACGAGCCGCAGTTCACCGGCCATTTCCCTGACCGGCCGGTCTTTCCGGGCGTGCTGATGATCGAGGCGATGGCGCAGACGGCTGGAGTGCTCGTGGTCAATTCGCGCGGCAGTGACGAGCCGGTCCGCAGCGTGCTCTTCACCACCATCGACAATGCCAAGTTCCGCAAGCCGGTGGGGCCTGGCGATACGCTACGCTTCCACCTGACCAAGATGGCGCGCAAGCGCAACATCTGGTTCTACCGCGGCGAGGCTCGCGTCGAGGGCACCCTGGTCGCCGAGGCGGATCTTTCGGCAATGGTCATCTGAGCCCGATGAGGCTCCGCAAGACCACGTCGGCCCTTTCCGAGAGAGTTCCCCGATGAGTTCCAGCATTCACCCCATGTCGGTCGTCGATCCGGCCGCGCGCATCGGCGAGGGCGTCAGGATCGGGCCCTTCTGCACCGTCGGCCCGGAGGTGGTGCTCGATGAAGGCGTCGAGCTCCTCAGCCATGTCGCGGTGGCCGGGCGGACCACGGTCGGCGCGCGCACGAAGGTCTATCCCTTCGCCTCGATCGGGCACCCGCCGCAGGATCTCAAATATCACGGCGAGCCATCGACCCTGACGATCGGCAGCGATTGCACGATCCGCGAAGGCGTCACCATGAATCCCGGCACCGAGGGCGGCGGGATGGAGACGACGATCGGCAATCGCGGCCTGTTCCTGGCCGGTTCCCATGTCGGCCACGATTCCCGCATCGGCGACAACGTCATCTTCTCCAACAATGTGATGTGCGCCGGCCATGTCACGGTCGGAAACTTCGTCATCGTCAGCGGCGGCGCGGGCCTGCAGCAGTTCATCCGCATTGGCGATCACGCCTTCATCGGCGGTGGCGCAGGCGTGCTGAACGACGTCATCCCCTTCGGCATGGTGCGAGACAATCCGGCTCATCTCGCCGGGCTCAATCTCGTCGGGCTGAAGCGCCGCGGCTTCTCGCGCGAGCAGATCAACGAGCTGCGGCGCGCCTATCGCCTGATCTTCGCCGATGAGGGAACGCTGTCGGAGCGCGTCGAGGATGTCGCGGCCGAGTTCGCCGCCCACCCGCTGATCCACGAAATCCTCGATTTCATCCGCGTCGGCGGCGAGCGCGCGATCGTCATCCCGCGCGACGTCAACGCGCCCGATCGGTGAGAGCCGCAGGGCCAGTCTCGCCTGCGCTGCGCGGCCCTCTCGCGATCATCGCGGGAGCCGGCGATTTCCCGCCGCAGCTTGCGGGCCTCGCAGCCGATGGCGGGAGGCAGGTCTTCGTCGCCGCGCTTGAGGGCGCGGCTGACCCCGCCGCCTTCGGCGCTCTCGATCTGCGCAGCTACCGCCTCGGCCAGCTCGGACGCCTCCTGGAGGAGCTGCGCCGGCGCGAGATCACCGATCTTGTTCTGATCGGCAGCCTGCCGCGGCCGAGCTTCGCCGCGCTGCGTCCCGAGGCATCGACGCTGAAATACCTGCCGCATTTTGCCAAGGCCTTCCGCGGCGGCGACGACCATTTGCTGCGCGGCGTCGTCGCGTTCTTCGAGGGCCAGGGTTTTGCCGTCCACGGCCCGGCCGAGATCGCACCGCGCATCACGGCTCCTGCCGGGGCTCTCGGTCGCAAGGCGGCCTCGGCGGCCCAGAAGGACATTATTGCCGAGGGCTTCCGGCTCCTGGCCGCGCTCTCGCCCTTCGACGTCGGCCAGTCGGCTATCCTGGCCGACCATCGGGTGATCGCGATCGAGGCGGCCGAGGGCACGGACGCGATGATCCGCCGCGTCGGCGATCTGGTCGCCTCCGGGCGGCTGCGGATCGCCAAGGGCGACGGCGTCCTGGTCAAGGCGCCGAAGGAGGATCAGGATCTGCGGGTGGACATGCCCGCGATCGGCCCGGAGACCCTGCGCAACGTCGCGGCCGCCGGTTTGTCGGGGATCGGCTTGCGGGCCGGACGCGTCCTGATCGGCGATGCAGCTTCGCTCGGCACGCTGGCGGACAAGGCCGGCCTCTTCGTCGAAGGCGTCGCGCCGTGAGCCCGCCCTTTCGCCTCGCGCTGGTGGCGGGCGAGGCCTCGGGCGACGCGCTCGCGCTGCGTTTCCTCGAAAGCCTCCGGCAGCGCCTCGACGATCGGGAACTGGTCGTCACAGGCGTGGGCGGCGAGGCGCTGATAGACGTGGGCATGGTGCCGCTCTTTCCGCAGGCCGATATTGCGGTGATGGGCTTCGGCCCGGTGATCGCGCGGCTGCCGCTGCTGCTGCGCCGCATGGAGGATGCTGCCCGCGGCATTGCTGCCTTCGAACCCGACCTTCTCCTGACGATCGACGCTCCCGATTTCTGCCTGCGCGTGGCAAAGAAGGTCCGCGCCCGCGCGCCCGCCATCCCGATCGCCCACTGGGTCTGCCCGAGCGTCTGGGCCTGGCGCTCCGGTCGCGCCAGGCGGATGACCCCCCATATCGATCGCATCCTCGCGTTGCTGCCCTTCGAGCCTGCCGCGCTGGAGCGCCTGCATGGGCCGAAGACGATCTATGTCGGCCATCCGCTGATCGAGCGCCTGTCCGAGCTCCGGCCCGGAGGCAACGAGGAGGTGGCGGCGCGCGCGGACATTGTGGCGCCGCTGGTGCTCATCCTGCCCGGCAGCCGGCGTTCGGAAATCCGCCATCTCATGCCTGTCTTCGGCGAGGCAGTCGCCCGCATCGCGGCCGCAAGTCCCGGCGTTCGCTTCGTGCTGCCGGCGGTTGCGCATCTGCGCGAGGAGATCGGCCAAGCGGCGTCGGCCTGGGCAATCCGCCCGGAGATCGTCCTCGGCGAAGCCGAAAAACTCGCGGCGATCCGCTCGGCACGCGCAGCACTGGCGGCGTCGGGAACGGTCACGCTCGAACTGGCCTTGGCCCAGGTGCCGACGGTCGCGGCCTATCGCGGCGCCGGCTGGGAAGCCGCGATCGCTCGCCGTCTGATCAAGCTTCCGAGCGTGATTCTGCCCAATCTGATCCTTGGCCGCAGTGTCGTGCCGGAATTCATCCAGGACGACGTCACGCCCGAGGCGTTGAGCCGGCATATCCTCGCGGCCCTGGACGAAGGGCCGGATCGCGACGGGCAGCTCGAGGGCTTCGCCGAGGTCGAGACGATCATGCGCTCCGCCGGGCCGAGCCCCGCCGCCAACGCGGTCGAGGCCGCGCTGGCGTTGCTCGCGGGCGAGCCGGCATAGCCGGCCGGCCCGCGAACGGCGACCGCCTCACTCCACCACGGCGCCCGAGGCCTTGGCGATCGGCGCCCATTTGGCGAGCTCGACCTTGACATGCTCGCCCAGCGCCTCCGGCGTCGAGCCGACGATCACCGCGCTGACATCTTCGAGCCGCTTCTTCACGGTCTCGTCCTTGAGTGCGTCGTTGGCCGCCTTGTTCAGCTTGGCGACGATGTCCGCCGGCATCTTGGCCGGGCCGAACAGAGCGTTCCAGGTATAGGTCTCGTAGCCTTCGAGCCCGCCCTCGGCGATCGTCGGCAGATCAGGGAAGGATGGCACCCGGTCCTTGGTGGTGATGCCGATCGCGCGCAGCTGGCCGCTGCGGATGAACTGTGCGGAGGAGGGCAGGTTGTCGAACATGATCGGCACGGCACCCGACACCACATCGTTCAGCGCCGGGCCCGCGCCGCGATACGGCACATGGTTCATCTCGACCTTGCCGAGCGACTTGAACAGCTCGCCCGAGAGATGCAGCGGCGTGCCGACGCCGGACGAGGCGTAGGAGTACTTGCCCGGATTGGCCTTCAGCACCTCGAGCACCTCCTTGACCGTCTTGGCCGGGAAGCTCGGATTCACGACCATGACGTTCGGGACCAGCGCCAGCAGTGAGATCGGCGTGAAGTCCTTCACCGCGTCGAACGTCACGTTTTTGAGGATCGCCGGGTTGAGCGCATGGGTCGAGATCGTGCCCATCAGGATGGTGTAGCCATCGGGGGTCGCGCGTGCGACCGCAGTCGAGCCGACATTGCCGCCGGCTCCGCCACGGTTCTCGATCACGACCGACTGCCCGAGCAGTTCGCTCATCTTCTGGCCGACGAGGCGGGCGACGATGTCGGTCGAGCCGCCGGCGGCGAAGGGAACGATCATGGTGACGGGGCGGGTCGGGAAGGCGGCCTGAGCCTGGGACTGGCCACCGGCCAGTGTCAGCGCAGCCGCGCCGCCTGCAAGGAAATGACGACGATTGAGATCGTGGAACTGCGACACGCTTCTTCCTCCCTGAATTGGTGGCGGAGTTTAGCGTGGCCGGCCGTGGCGTCACCACCGCCAATCGTATAAATCGTTCGAAACAAAGAGGGCGCGACGGCAAGCCATCGCGCCCCTTTCATTGAGCCGATACAGTCGCGCTCAGCGCCGGCCGATCGGGGTGTAGTCGCGCGACGCGGCGCCGGTATAGAGCTGGCGCGGACGGCCGATGCGCTGGGACGGATCCTCGATCATCTCCTTCCACTGCGCGATCCAGCCGACGGTGCGGGCCAGCGCGAACAGGGCGGTGAACATCGAGGTCGGGAAGCCCATCGCCTTGAGCGTGATGCCCGAATAGAAATCGATGTTCGGATAGAGCTTCTTCTCGATGAAATAGCTGTCCGAGAGGGCGATGCGCTCGAGCTCGATCGCGACATCGAGCAGCGGATCGTCCTTGATGCCGAGCTCGTTCAGCACCTCATGCGTGGTCTTCTGCATGATCTTGGCGCGCGGATCGTAGTTCTTGTAGACGCGATGCCCGAAGCCCATCAAGCGGAAGGGATCGTTCTTGTCCTTCGCCTTGGCGATGTATTTCGGGATGTTGTCGACGGAGCCGATCTCCTCGAGCATCTTAAGCGCCGCCTCGTTGGCGCCGCCATGGGCGGGCCCCCAGAGGCAGGCCGTACCGGCAGCGATGCAGGCGAACGGATTGGCGCCCGACGAGCCGGCAAGGCGCACCGTCGAGGTCGAGGCGTTCTGCTCATGGTCGGCGTGGAGGATGAAGATCCGGTCCAGCGCGCGTGCGAGCACCGGGTTGACCTTGTACTCCTCGGCCGGAACCGCGAAGCACATCCGCAGGAAGTTCGAGGTGTAGTCGAGCGAGTTCAGCGGATACACGAAGGGCTGGCCGACCGTGTATTTGAAGGCCATCGCCGCCAGCGTCGGCATCTTCGCGATCATGCGCATCGAGGCGACCATGCGCTGATGCGGGTCCGAGATGTCGGTCGAGTCATGGTAGAAGGCCGACATCGCGCCGATCGACCCGACCATGACCGCCATCGGATGCGCGTCGCGGCGGAAGCCCTGGAAGAAGCGGGCCATCTGCTCGTGCACCATGGTGTGGCGCGTCACGCGATAGTCGAAATCGGCCTTCTGCGCGGCGGTCGGCAGTTCGCCTTCCAGCAGCAGGTAGCAGGTCTCGAGGAAGTCGCCATGCTCGGCGAGCTGCTCGATCGGGTAGCCGCGATAGAGCAGGACGCCCTCGTCGCCGTCGATATAGGTGATCTTCGACTCGCAGCTCGCCGTCGAGGTGAAGCCGGGGTCATAGGTGAACATGCCCGTCTGGGCGTAGAGCTTGCCGATGTCGATGACGGACGGGCCGATCGAACCCGTCTTGATCGCCATGTCGACGGTCTTGCCGTCGACCTGAAGCTGGCTGCTGGTTCCGCTCATCGATACCGATCCTTTCAAGGCTCGCTGCTTTCAGGCGTCGTCGCGCTCGTCCCGTCCACGGTTGTCCACGAGGCCTCTCCGACTTCAGAACAAACCGGCACGACAACGTCGTGTCGGTTCCGGGGCGGGCAGGGTGGAAGAGCGGTTCATCCGTCTGATTTTCAAGCAATATTGCGTCCGTGCCGGCGGAAGCCGGCGCGGGCCACACGCCGCGTCACTAGACCATTTGCCAAAGCTGTTCAACCGAGCCGAAGGGCGGGAGGTGCAGCTTGCCGCTCAGCCCTGGTCGGCGAGCCGCGCCAGGGTCTCCTCGCGGCCGAGCACGGCCATCACGTCGAACAGCCCCGGCGACATCGCCCGCCCCGTCAGGGCGGCCCGCAGCGGCTGCGCCGCCTGTCCGAGCTTCAGCCCGTTGGCCTCGGCATAGCCGCGCACGGCCGCCTCCAGAACCGCGACGGACCAGTCGTTGACGGCGCCGAGCGCCTCCGAAAGCCCCGTCAGCCGTTGCTTCGCGGCCGGATCGAGCAGGCCTTGTGCCTTGGCGTCGAGCTGGAGGGGGCGTGCCGCATAAAGGTAGTAGGCGCTCTCGAGCAGCTCGACCAAGGTCTTCGCACGCTCCTTCAGCCCCGGCATGGCGGCGAGGAATTTCGCCTCGAGCTCTGGCGACAATGTCGCAGGTGCCCCGCGCGCCGGACCGATCTCGGGCAGGATCACCTTCAGCGCTTCGAGCAGGTCGCGATCCAGCGACTGGCGCATGTAGAGCCCGTTCAGGCTCTCCAGCTTGGCGTAGTCGAAGCGGGCCGGCGAACGCCCGATCGAGGACAGGTTGAACAGCGCGATCATCTCCTCGGTCGAGAAGATCTCCTGGTCGCCATGGCTCCAGCCGAGGCGGAGCAGGTAGTTGCGCAGGGCGACCGGCAGGTAGCCCATCGAGCGATAGGCATCGACGCCGAGCGCGCCATGGCGCTTCGAGAGCTTGGCGCCGTCGGCACCGTGGATCAGCGGGATATGCGACATGCTGGGCACCTTCCAGCCCATCGCCTGGTAGATCTGCGTCTGCCGCGCGGCATTGGTCAGATGGTCGTCGCCGCGGATCACATGGGTCACGCCCATGTCATGGTCGTCGACCACGACGGCGAGCATATAAGTCGGATTGCCGTCCGAACGCAGCAGCACGAGATCGTCGAGGTTCTCGTTCTGCCAGACGACGCGGCCCTGGACCTCGTCCTCGACAACGGTCTCGCCGGTCTGGGGCGCGCGCAGCCGGATGACCGGCTTCACCCCCGCCGGCGCCGTCGCCGGATCGCGATCGCGCCAGCGCCCGTCATAGCGTAGCGGCCGGCCCTCGGCCTTGGCCTTCTCGCGCATCTCGTCGAGCTCGGCGGGCGTGGCGTAGCAATGATAGGCGGTGCCGGCGGCGAGCATTTGGTTGGCGACCTCCCGGTGCCGCTCGGCGCGCGCGAACTGGTAGACCGTGTCGCCGTCCCAATCGAGGCCGAGCCATGACAGCCCGTCGAGGATCGCGGCGATGGCGGCATCCGTCGAGCGTTCGCGATCCGTGTCCTCGATGCGCAGAAGCATCTTGCCGCCGTGCCGGCGCGCATAGAGCCAGTTGAACAGGGCTGTGCGCGCGCCGCCGATATGCAGGAAGCCGGTGGGCGAGGGCGCAAAGCGCGTGACGACGGCGTCGCTCATGAAGCAAAGCTCCGGCCGGGCGTATTGGGAGCCCGAAACGAGATGGGAAAGGAAAATCGCGGACCGAAAGCAGGTTCGCGCCGAAGGCGACATGACATCCGGCGCGGCCCCTGTAACATGCTCCGGCCGCCTGCGTTAAGGGCAACATCGCAGCCGGCAGGGGATGGGGGAACGGCCGATGCCGTCTGCGCCGCGAGGGCAGGGGGGCTTAGCTGGCGCGCGCGGTGCGCGGGCCAGCATCCTGCCGGCGCGGCTGCCGGCCTTTGCGTCGCGCCCGCCCGTCCTCGGCCTTGCCCTGTCAGAATCACGTCGCCGAGCGCTCAACGCACTGACGCTGGAGGCAGAACGCCGCCGGCTCTTCCTCTGGCTGCCGGCGATGATGGGGGCCGGTATCCTCCTCTATTTCGCTGCCGACCGCGAGCCGGCGCTCTGGGCTCCGCTGATCGGCCTCGCGCTCGCCGCGGCGGCTGCGCTCGGCCTTCGACAGCGACGCCTCGCGCCGCTCGTCTGTCTTGCCGTCGCCGCCGCCTTCGCCGGCTTCGCGGCTGCGGCCTGGCGCACTGCATCCGTTGCGGCGCCGATGCTCGACCGGCCACGCATTGGCCAGTTGACCGGCTTCGTCGAAACGGTCGAGGCGCGGGATGCTGGGGCCCGGCTCGTCATTCTGGTGACGGGGATTGCCGGCCTGGAGCCCGAGCGCTGGCCGAAGCGCGTTCGCGTCAATATCCGCGGCGGCTCGGTGTCTCCCGGCGACCACATCGCCGCCGTGGCGCGGCTGCTGCCGCCGCCCGGCCCGGCGCGACCCGGCGGCTACGATTTCGGCCGCGACGCCTTCTTCCGCGGGCTCGGCGCCGTCGGCAACATTCCTGGCAAGATCGTGCTGGCGCCGCCGCCGCGCCCGCCACCGGCCGAACTGCGGCTGGCCGCGACCATCGACCAGGCCCGCAACGCCCTGACGCAGCGCATCGCCGAAAGCGGCGGAGGGCAGGCCGGCGCGATGGCCGCAGCCCTCGTCACCGGCAAGCGCGGCCTCATCACCGAAACGACCAATACCGACCTGCGCGCGGCCGGCATCTACCACATCGTCTCGATCTCGGGCCTGCACATGGTGCTCGCCGCCGGCACGATCTTCTGGCTGGTCCGGGCGCTGCTGGCGCTGTCGCGGACCCTCGCCCTGCGCTGGCCAATCAAGAAGATCGCGGCGGTTGCGGCGATGATCGGCGCGACCGCCTATTGCCTGTTCTCGGGCAGCGAGGTTGCGACCGTGCGCTCGCTCATCATGACGCTCGTCATGCTCGGTGCGATCCTCGTCGACCGGCCGGCGCTGAGCATGCGCAACCTCGCTCTGGCTGCGATCATCGTCCTGCTGCGCGAGCCCGAGGCCCTGCTCGGCCCGAGCTTCCAGATGTCGTTCGGGGCGGTGGCGGCGCTGATCGCCTTCGCGGAGCGCTGGGAGAGCCGCGACCGCTCCCGGCCGCCGCCGGTCCTGCCCTGGCCGCTTCGTCCGCTCTGGATCGCAGGGATCGGCATCGTCGTCACCACGCTGCTGGCGACGGCTGCGACTGCGCCCTTCGGCGCCTATCATTTCCAGACCTTCAACCCGTTCGGCCTACTCGGCAACGCGCTGGCGCTCCCCTTCGTCTCGCTTTTCGTCATGCCGGCGGCGGTCTTCGGCGTGCTCGCCTATCCGTTCGGGCTGGACTGGCCGGCCTGGTGGCTGATGGGTGCGGCCTCCGAAATCGTTCTGAAGCTCGCGCATTGGGTCGCGACGCTGGATCACTCGACGGTGGTGGTCGCAGCCTTCGGCCCGGCCGCGCTCGCCTGCTTCGCCGCGGCGCTGCTCTGGATTACGCTCTGGACGACGAAGCTGCGTTTCCTCGCGATCCTGCCGCTGATGGCTGGCGTCGCCGTCGCCGCCAAGCCTGAAAAGCCCGAGGTCCTGATCGAGCGCGACGGTTCAGGCATAGCCGTGCGCGGCAAGGACGGCACCCTGATCGTTGCCGGGCGGCCGAGTCGCTTCGTGCTGCAGCAATGGCTCACCGCCGATGGCGATGGCCGCAACCCGGATGACGCGGCGCTTCGCCATGGCGCGGCCTGCGATGCGCAGGGCTGCGTGCTCACGACCAAGCAGGGGCGCAGCGTCGCTTATGCCCGCGATCGCCTCGCCATCATCGAGGATTGCCGTCGCGCCGACCTCGTCGTCACGTCGATACCCTGGACGGCGCCCTGCAAGGCGATGCTGATCGACCGCATGGCGCTCATCCGCGACGGCGCGACCTCACTCATCCGTCGCGGAGGCGGTTGGCGCAGTTTGGCTGCCGAGCAGAGCGGCAGCGATCGGCCCTGGAACCGCAAGCTAGACGCGGTGCCGGCAACGCCGGCCAGACCTGCGACCCAGCCGACCGCCGACGATCCGGCGGAAGCCGAGCGGCTTCAGTAGCGCCGCATCAGGTTGACGAGACGGCCCTGGATCTTGACCCGGTCCGGGCCGAGTACCCGTGTCTCATAGGCGGGATTGGCTGCCTCCAGCGCGATCGAGGAGCCGCGCTTGCGCAGCCGCTTGAGGGTCGCTTCCTCGTCGTCGATCAGGGCCACGATGATGTCGCCGGTATTGGCGGTGTCCTGCCTGCGGATGACGACGGTGTCACCGTCCAGGATGCCGGCCTCGACCATCGAATCGCCGCGGACCTCGAGCGCGTAGTGCTCGCCAGATCCCAGCATGTCGGCGGGCAGGGCGACGCTGTGGCTGCGGCTCTGGATGGCCGAGATCGGTGTACCGGCCGCGATCCGGCCCATGACCGGGATCGCGACGGTGCCGCGCGCATCCTCGGGAACGGCCTCGACGGGCTTCGGCTTGGCCAGCCCGCCTTGGACCACCGAGGGGTTGAACCGCCCGCGCGCCGCCGGCTGGCCGCCGGTATTCTCGGGAAACTTGATGATCTCAAGCGCGCGCGCCCGGTTCGGCAGGCGCCGGATGAAGCCACGCTCCTCGAGCGCCATGATCAGGCGGTGGATACCGGACTTGGAGCGCAGGTCGAGCGCATCCTTCATCTCGTCGAAGGAGGGGGGAACGCCGGTCTCGCGCAGGCGTTCCTGGATGAAGCGAAGCAGTTCGAACTGTTTGCGTGTCAGCATGATCCCCGCCGGCGCCGGATAGCGCAGATTCGAAACAAATCACGAACACCCTACACGTTCGTGTTGTGTTCCGCAAGCCGGGGCTCGCGCAAGGTCAGAACGCCACGATCGAAACGGCTGCGCTTCGTCAGCGCAGCCGGATGATGCGGCAGGGATCGCCCTTCTTAGCCGGCTCGGCGAAAGCCGGGCGGATCGCCAGCGTTTGGGCGCGCGCCAGCAGGCCGAGCATCGACGAGTCCTGGCGGTCGAACGGCGTCGCTTCCAAGCCCGCGGCGGTCAAGGCAAGGTCGGAGCGCAGATAGTCTTCGCGCTCGTCGTTAGCCGGCATATCACGACCGAGGATGCCCGGCTCGCTGCGGTCGCGCTCTGGCGCAGGCATGCCGAGCAGGGCCTCGATCAGCGGCACGACGAAGAGATGGCCGCAGACGATGGACGAGACCGGATTGCCGGGCAGGCCGACCGCGACCATGCGGCCGAGCCGGCCCATCATCATCGGCTTGCCCGGTCGCATCGCGATCTTCCAGAAGCCGAGCGTCATGCCTTGGCGGGTGAGGGCTTCCTGGACGAGGTCATGTGCCCCGACCGAGGCGCCGCCGAGGGTTACGAGCACATCGGCGCCGGCGGCCTTGGCCTGCTCGATCCGCGCGGCGAGATCGGGATGATTGTCGCGCGCGATGCCGAGATCGAGCACCATGCCGCCAGCCTGCTCGACCAGCGCCGCGAGCGAAAAACTGTTCGAGGCGACGATCTGGTCCGGCCCTACCGTCTCTCCCGGTAGGACGAGTTCGTCGCCGGTGGCGAGGATCGCGACGAGCGGCTTGCGGCGCACGGGCAGAACCGGATGCCCCGCCGCTGCGGCAAGGCCAAGCGCCGCGCTGTCGAGCCGGCGGCCGGCGCGCAGCAGCACGTCGCCCTGCGCGAAGTCGAGCCCGGCCGAGCGGATGAACTTGCCCTTCGGCGCGCCCTCGCGCACGCGGATCGAGGCCGAGCCGACGCCGTCGGCATTCTCCTGGATCAGGATGGTGTCGGCGCCCTCGGGGATCGGCGCGCCGGTGAAGATCCGCACGGCCTGACCCGGCCCAATCGCGCCCGCAAAGGAACGCCCCGCGGCGGATTCGCCGATCACGTGCAATTCGCTGCCCGGCGCGAGATCCTCGGCGCGCACGGCATAGCCGTCCATCGCGGAATTGGCGAAGGGCGGCTGCGTCCGCAGCGCCGCGACATCCGCCGCCAGCACGCGCCAGGCGCATTGGGCGAGCGGCAGTGACTCGGCTTCGGTCGTGGCGGGAACGCTGTCCAGCAGCGCCTTGAGTGCGACCGGAACCGGAGTCAGGGCCATCAGGTGGTCTCCGCCTCGGAGGTCTCGGCCTCGAACGTGCCGGATTTGCCGCCGGATTTATGGACGAGCCGGATGTTCTCGATCCGCATGGCGCGATCGGCCGCCTTGACCATGTCGTAGACGGTCAGGCAGGCGACGCTGACGGCGGTCAGCGCCTCCATCTCGACGCCGGTCTGGCCCTTCATCTTGACCTCGGCGCGTACGCGCACGCCGGGCAGGGCCTCGTCCAGTTGGAGATCGACTGCGACCTTGCTGATCAGCAGCGGGTGGCAGAGCGGAATCAGCTCATGGGTGCGCTTGGCGGCCATGATGCCGGCGAGCCGCGCCGTGCCGAGCACGTCCCCCTTCTTCGCATCGCCGTCGCGCACGATCGCCAGCGTCTGCGGCTGCATCACGACGCAGCCTTCGGCGATCGCGATGCGCGAGGTCTCGGCCTTGTCGCCGACATCGACCATATGGGCCTGCCCGCGCGCGTCGAGATGGCTGAGCTTGCTCACGCGACGGCCTCGGCTTCGCCTTCTAGGAGATCGCGCGTCGCCTTGGCCACGTCCGCCTGCCGCATCAGGCTCTCGCCGACGAGGAAGGTCTCGACGCGGACACGGTTCAAGCGGGTGACGTCGTCATGGGTGAAGATGCCGCTCTCGCCGACGATGATCCGGTCCGCGGGAATGCGCGGAGCGAGACGCTCCGTCACCGCGAGATCGACATGGAAGCTGCGCAGGTCGCGGTTGTTGATGCCGACCAGCCGGCTCTTAAGGGCGAGCGCGCGGTCGAGCTCGGCCTCGTCATGGACCTCGACGAGTACGTCCATGCCGAGACCCATGGCGGTTTCCTCCAGATCGCGCGCGGTCGCGTCATCGACGCCGGCCATGATGATCAGGATGCAGTCGGCGCCCCAGGCCCGCGCCTCGTAGACCTGATAGGGTTCGTAGAGGAAGTCCTTGCGCAGCGCCGGCAGGCCGGAGGCGTCGCGTGCCTGCATCAGGAATTCGGGCTTGCCCTGGAAGGACGGCCCATCGGTCAGCACCGAGAGGCAGGCGGCGCCGCCCTGCGCATAGGCGCGGGCCAGTGCCGGCGGGTCGAAATCCGCGCGGATCAGGCCTTTGGACGGGCTCGCCTTCTTGATCTCGGCGATCAGGGCCGGCTTGCCCGCTTCATGCCTGGCAGCCAACGCAGCGGCAAAGCCGCGCACCGGATCGGCGGCCTGCGCCCGGCGCTCGATCTCGGCCTGCGGGACGGCTGCCTTCGCGGCGGCGATCTCCTGGCGCTTATAGGCCTCGATCTTCGCGAGAATGTCGGTCACGGCCGCCTCACGTGTTCGAGCTGGCGACGAGGGCTGCCAGCTTGGCCTTGGCCTTGCCGGAATCGAGCGCTTCGGTCGCGCGGGCGAAGCCGTCGCGCAGGTCGCCGGCCTGGCCGGCGACGAGAAGCGCGGCTGCCGCGTTGAACAAGGCGATGTCGCGGAAGGCCGTCTTCTCGCCAGCGAGCACGGCGCTCAGCGCCGCTGCGTTCTGCGCCGGCTCCCCGCCACGCAAATCCTCCGGCTTGGCGCGGGCCAACCCGACATCCTCGGGATTGATCGTGAAGCTCTCGATCTTGCCGTTCTCCAGCGAGAAGATCCGCGTCGGCCCGGTGGTGGTGATCTCGTCGAGGCCGTCCGAGCCATGCGCTGCCCAGATCCGGGTCGAGCCCAGCGTCTGCAGCACGCGCACCATCGGCTCGAGCCAGGTCTCGGAGAAGGCGCCGATCAGCTGGCGTTTGACGCCGGCCGGGTTCGAGAGCGGGCCGAGCAGGTTGAAGATCGTCCGGGTGCCGAGCTCGACGCGCACCGGCGCGACATGGCGCATCGAGGCATGATGCGTCGGCGCGAACATGAAGCAGAGTCCGGCCTGCGCGAGGCAGCGCTCGGTCGCGGCCGGATCGAGCCCCACCTTGACGCCGAGCGCCATCAGCACGTCGGCCGTGCCGGTCTTGGAAGAGGCGGCGCGGTTGCCATGCTTGGCGACCGGCACGCCGCAGGCGGCGGTGACGATCGAGGCCAGCGTCGAGACGTTGTAGGAGCCGGAGGAATCGCCGCCGGTGCCGACGATGTCGATCGCGTCGGTCGGGGCCTGCACCGTCAGCATCTTGCCGCGCATCGCGCCGACCGCGCCGGTGATCTCCTCGACCGTCTCGCCCCGCACGCGCAGCGCCATCAGGAAGGCGGCGGATTGCGCATTGGTGACGCCGCCCGAGAGGATCGTGTCAAAGGCGTCGCGGGCTTCCTCCCGCGACAGGGAGGCGCCGGTCGCGACCTTGGCGATGAAGGGCTTGAAATCGTCCATGGGATCTCTGCGTGGATTGCGACCTAGCGGGGTCGAAAAGAAGAAGTGGCTCGAGCGGGCGTCTCGCGGTCAGACGGCGCCGGCCAGGGCCGCGCCGCCGTGTTCGCGCTGCCATCGCTCGGCGATGTCGAGAAAGTTCCGCAGGATCGTCGCGCCGTGCTCGGAGGCGATGCTTTCGGGATGGAACTGCACGCCATGCACCGGCAGGCTGCGATGCGACAAGGCCATTATCAGCCCGTCGCCGGACTCCGCTTCGATCTCGAGATCGGCAGGGCAGGTCTCGCGGGCCACGACCAGCGAGTGGTAGCGCGTCGCCTGCAGCGGCCCGTTGATGCCGCGGAACAGCCCGCGGGCCTTGTGCTGGATCGCCGAGACCTTGCCGTGCATCGGCAAAGGGGCGCGAACGACGTCGCCGCCAAAAGCTTGACCGATCGATTGCAGCCCCAGGCAGACGCCGAAGATCGGCTTCCGGCCGGCGCCCTCGCGCACGAGATCGAGGCAGATGCCGGCTTCGTTCGGGGTGCATGGGCCGGGCGAAAGCACGATCGCGTCATGCTCGTCGTCGAGCGCTTCCGCGACCGTCAGCGCATCGTTACGGCGCACATCGACCTCGGCCCCGAGCCCACCGATGAGGTGGACGAGGTTCCAGGTGAAGCTGTCGTAGTTGTCGATCAGCAGGATGCGCATGGCCAGCCCGTGGATTTCGGGCTCCGGTCATGCACGGTCCGGGGCCGGCTGGTCAAGTTCGCGGCGGCTTCGAGATGTTGTGCGGCGCAGCGGTCGTCACGCGGCTGGCCCCTCAACCCCGCGCGCCGCGGGGCATGCCGGCGGTGCGGACGCTGCCCTGGCCGGGCGCCGTCTCGATGCCGAGCGTCGGCAAAGCGAGCGTACGCTGGCCGCGAAAATCGACATGGCAGACCAGGAGCCCGCGTTCCTCGATATAGGCGAGGAGCCGCCGGGCGCGGCTGGGCGAATGTGTGCCATAGACCGAGGCGAGTTCGGCATCGCCGGGGCAGGGTGCGCCTTCCATTGCCGCGCGGGCGATGAACAGGAAGAGCCCGTGCAGATCGTCCGGCAGGGCGAGCGAGGCCTCGACAGCTGCCTGCCAGGTCTCGGATTCGAGGAGCTCGTCGCTTGCGCCGGCCTTGGCCACCGCGAGCCGGCGGCGGAACTCGTCGAGGCTGAGATGGGTGCGGCCGAGGCGCCGCATACGGCAGCGCACGGTGAAGTCCTGATAGAGCACGGCGACCTGCCGCGAGCGGGCCTCGGGGTCGGCCATCAGCTCGCGCAGGATCTCGGTCATGATCGCCTCGCGTTCGGTCGGCTCCATGGCGACCTCCGGCTCGGGCTCCGGCATCGAGGCAGGGCGGTAAGCCTCGATCTGGCGCATCGTGTCATGCACCGGCGGTCGCGGGCGAGGCGCCGGGCGCACCGGTCGGCTCAGCGGAACGGGCTCGTCGGCGCCGGCTGTGAAGATCAGCTTGCCGGCCTCTTCCGGTGCCTGCTCGGGCAGGGGCATCAGCCCGGGCGCGCCGC
This sequence comes from Allobosea sp. Root381, assembly GCF_001429395.1. Lineage (GTDB taxonomy): Bacteria > Pseudomonadota > Alphaproteobacteria > Rhizobiales > Beijerinckiaceae > Allobosea. The sequence goes on along the minus strand of NZ_LMJT01000004.1, from coordinate 57,453 downwards.
CGCGGTCGGTCGAGGACACCGAGCCGATCCTGAGCGGCAGCGGCCGCTTCGAGAGGGCCGGCCCCAGCGCCACGAACTGCCCGCGCTCGAGGTCGCGGAACATCTCGGCCTGGCGCCGGTCCATGCCAAGCAGGTCGGCCGCGCGCGCCATGTCGATGTCGAGGAAGGTGCGGCCCATCAGGAAGTTCGAGGCCTCGGCCGCGACGTTCTTGGCGAGCTTGGCGAGGCGCTGGGTCGCGATCACGCCGGCAAGGCCGCGCTTGCGGCCGCGGCACATCAGGTTGGTCATGGCGCCGAGCGACAGCCGGCGCGCCTCGTCGGAGACCTCGCCCGCCATCACCGGCGCGAAGAGCTGAGCCTCGTCGACGACGATCAGCATCGGAAACCACTGGCTGCGGTCGACGTCGAACAGCCCGCCGAGGAAGGCCGCCGTGGCGCGAAGCTGCTCGTCGGCTTCGAGATTCTCCAGGTTGAGCACGACCGAGACGCGATGCTGGCGCACCCGCAGCGCGACACGCTGCAGCTCGGCCTCGCCGCATTCGGCATCGACGACGACATGACCGAACTGGTCGGCCAGCGAGACGAAATCACCCTCCGGGTCGATCACGGCCTGCTGCACGAGCGGCGCGCTCTGTTCGAGCAGACGCCGCAGCAGATGCGACTTGCCCGAGCCGGAATTGCCCTGCACCAGCAAGCGCGTCGCCAGCAACTCGGCGAGGTCGAGAAGCGCGGGTTCGCCGCTCCCGCTCAAGCCCATGTCGATGGCCGTCGTCATGCCGTGCTCGTATGGCTCCGTGAGGATGTCTTCAAGGTGGTCCGGCTTCCCGTGCGTGCCGGATCGGCGTTCGGACGGCTCGCGACCGGCGCTTCTAGCACGGCGCCTCGCCATTGCGTCCGAGTCGAAAGCGTGCGTCCACAGCTAACGGGGCGGCGTTTCAGCGCGGGCAGCGGCGCGCGCGCTCCTCGCGCTGGATGTCGGCAATGGTGCGGCGCTGGCTGTTCGACAGCGGCAGGTCCTCGGCATTGTCGTATTGGCAGCCGGCATTGCCGAAGGCGCTGATGCCGCGCTGCGTCCGGAAGCAGTAGCCCTGCGCCTTGTAGATCTCGTTGCGGGCATACCACAGGTCGTCGCAGGTCTCGGCCCGCGCAGCTGTGGGCATCGCGGCGATGCCGTATAGCAGCAGCCCGAAGGCCAGGCTCATCGTCACCGCTCGCCGCATGGTCATTATCCGCTGTTCCAGTCCCGGTCGGCGGCAATCTGCGCGAACCCAGGGTGCCCGGCAAGCCGCTTCCGGAGCGACGCCGCATGCGTCGCACGAGCGTCGTCCGATGTTGATAACCAGGCGCAGAGGGAGCTGATGATGCGGGCCTACGGCTACTGCGAACGGTTGAGCGACGCTTTCTGGGCCGACCCCTGGAACGCGGTGACCAACGGCGCATTTCTGGTGGCCGCATGCGCCGCGCTGCTGCTCTGGCGCCGAGCGGGCGGGCGCGACTGCCCGGCGCTGGTCCTGATCCTGTTCGTCTTCGCGATCGGCATCGGCTCCTTCCTGTTCCACGCCGCGCCGCAGCCCTGGACGCTCGCCGCCGATGTCGTGCCGATCCAGCTTTTCGCCTTTTCCTATTTCGCGCTGGCGCTTGCGCGCTTCCTTGGGCTCAGGCCGCTGGCGACCAGTCTCGGCACGCTTGCGTTCGTCGGGGTGGCGTTTTCGATTTCATGGGGAATCGCGCCCTTGCTGCCGCCGGGGCTGCGAGGCTCGACAGGCTATGCCGCCTTCCTGCTTGCGCTCGCCGGCATGGCCATCGTGCTGCGATGGCGGCCGGATGGCATGGAAACCGCGCGACTCCTCGGTCTGGCAGGGCTCGCCTTCGCCTTATCCCTGACCTTCCGAACGCTCGACGGCCCGCTCTGCGGGAGCATTCCGCTTGGCACGCACTGGCTTTGGCATCTCTTGAACGCGACCGTCCTGTATCTGCTGCTGAGGGCAGCGATCAGATGGAGGCCGACCGCTTCGGCGTGATCGCCACCATCGCGGCGAGGCAGGGCGGTTTGGCTCCAGCGGGGATGTCATGGCCGAGTCGCACCAGCGTGCCGATGCATCTTACCGGCGATCTGCTATGAGCCCGCCATGCTGAAAGAGTTCTTCGCCTATTACCGCCCGCACCGGGCTCTCTTCATGGTCGATTTCGGCTGCGCGGTGCTGTCGGGCCTTCTCGAGCTCGGCTTCCCGATGGCGGTGAAGGCCTTCGTCGACCTGCTGCTGCCGCGCGGCGACTGGCCGATGATCATGCTCGCGGGAGCCGCCCTGCTAGCGATCTACGCGCTCAACTCCGGCCTGATGGCGATCGTCACCTATTGGGGGCACCGGCTCGGCATCAATATCGAGACGGAGATGCGCAAGCGCGCCTTCGACCATCTCCAGAAGCTCTCCTTCCGCTTCTACGACGAGCAGAAGACCGGCCATCTCGTTGCGCGCGTCACCAAGGATCTCGAGGAGATCGGCGAGGTCGCCCATCATGGCCCGGAAGACCTCTTCATCGCGGTGATGACCTTCATCGGCGCCTTCCTGCTGATGCTGAGCGTGCATCCGCAGCTCGCCCTCATCACGGCGGCGATCGTGCCGCTCGCCGGCTTCATCGTGGCGCGTTACGGCGCCCGCATGACCCGCAACTGGCAGGCGCAATATGGTCGCGTCGGTGCCTTCAATGCGCGGCTGGAGGAGAATATCGGCGGCATGCGCGTGGTTCAGGCCTTCGGCAACGAGGCCCATGAGCGCAGGCTGTTCGCCGGCGACAATCAGCGCTACCGCACGACCAAGCTCGATGCCTATCGCATCATGGCTGCGAGCCAGGCGCTGAATTATCTCGGCATGCGGCTCGTTCAGCTGGCAGTGATGCTGGCCGGCACCTGGTATGTCGTGCAGGGGAGCCTGACCGTCGGCGGCTTCGTCGGTTTCCTGCTGCTGGTCGGCGTCTTCTACCGGCCGCTCGACAAGATCGCGAGCGTCATCGAGACCTATCCGAAAGGCATCGCCGGCTTCCAGCGCTACCGGGAATTGCTGGCGACCGAGCCCGACATCGCCGACGCGGCCGATGCGGTCGAGGCGCCCGTGCTGAAGGGCGATATCCGTTTCGAGGAGGTTGGTTTCGGTTATGCTGCGGGCCGGCCCGTGCTCGCCGGCATCGACCTTTCGATCGCGGCGGGGGAGACGGTCGCCTTCGTCGGCCCATCGGGTGCCGGCAAGACCACGCTGCTGTCGCTGCTGCCACGCTTCTACGAGGTCGATTCCGGCCGCATCGTCGTCGATGGCCACGACATCCGGGCGCTGACGCTTACCTCGCTGCGGCGCCAGATCGGCATCGTCCAGCAGGACGTCTTCCTCTTCGCCGGCACCATCCGCGAGAACATCGCCTATGGCCGGCTCGACGCCACCGAGGAGGAGATCACGGAAGCCGCGCGCCGCGCCCGGCTGGAGACGATGATCGCGGACCTGCCGGATGGGCTCGACACGCTGATCGGCGAGCGCGGCGTCAAGCTCTCGGGCGGTCAGAAGCAACGCCTCGCTATTGCCCGCATCTTCCTGAAGAATCCGCCGATCCTGATCCTCGACGAGGCGACCTCGGCCCTCGACACGGAAACGGAAGCCGCGATCCAGCAATCCCTGACCGAGCTCGCGGAGGGGCGCACCACGCTGGTCATCGCCCATCGCCTCGCCACGATCCGCCATGCCGACCGCATCGTCGTGGTGACGCAGGCCGGCATCGCCGAACAGGGTCGGCACGAGGATCTGGTGCAGGCGGGCGGACCCTACCAGGCGCTCCATGAGGCGCAGGTCGCGCCGCTGCGGCTGGCAATGGGCATCGCCGCGGAATAGGCGCCCGCGGCGCGCTGGGCGTCGCTCCTGACGATTCTCTGAAAGAGGTGACTCGCCTTCCTGCCGGGTTCGTCCTACAAAAGAACAAATAAAGAACATTTGCCCCATGGGAATGCGATCGAACTCTCTCGCCCTGAACGATCTCCGCCGTCAGCTCGAGGAGGCGGCCCTGCGCACCGTGCCGGCCGCTGTCGGGCAGGTGAGCTTCGGCGCGCCCGGTCTCGACGCTGCGCTGGGCGGCGGCATCGCGCGGGCCGCCCTGCACGAGGTCTATGCGCCGGCCACCGCCGATCTCGCGGCTGCGACGGGTTTCGCGGTCGGGCTCGCCATCCGGGCAGCCGGGATGCGGCCGATCCTCTGGGTCCGGCAGGATGTGGTCGATGCCGAGACCGGCCGGCTGCATCCGCCGGGCCTGACCGAGCTCGGCCTCGATCCGGGGCGGGTCCTGCTGGTGCGCGCACGTGATGCGGTGGGCGTGTTGAGGGCGGGCTCCGAGGCGGCGCGTTGCCCGGCGCTGGGCGCGGTGCTGATCGAGCCCTGGGGCGAGCCGCGCTGCCTCGACCTGACCGCCAGCCGCCGCCTTTCGCTGGCGGCGGAGGGCTCGGGTGCGACGACGCTGCTGCTGCGTGCCTCAGTGTCGCCTCCGCCCAGCGCGGCCCGGACCCGCTGGCTGGTCTCGGCCCTGCCGTCCCAGGCGCTGGAGGCGAATGCGCCGGGTGACCCGGTTTTCGGCATCCGATTGCTGCGCCACCGAAGCGGCGTGGCGGAAGGCGAGTGGAGTGTGGAGTGGAGCCGTGACCGACAATCTTTCCAGGAACATGCGGTCCGAAACCATCGGGCCGGCGCAACCGGCGGCCAGGACGATCGACACCGGGCCGACCCCGATGCCGCGCCGCTATCTCGCACTCTGGTTCCCTTTCCTGCCGACAGACCGGCTGCGGCGGGAGGGGAGGAACCCGGCATCAGGCGGGCCGGTTGAGGCGCCGCTGGTCGTCGTCGCGACCCAGCGCAATGCGCTGCGGATCGTCGATTGCGATCAGCGCGCGGTCGCGCTGGGCCTGACGCGCGATCTGACGCTGGCCGATGCGCGTGCACGGATTCCGTCCCTGCTCGCCGTAGAGGCCGAGCCGGAGGCCGACCGGCACTTCCTTGAGAGGCTGGCGGCCTTCTGCGACCGCTTCACGCCGCTGGTCGCGCTCGATCCGCCTTACGGCCTGATGCTCGACATCACCGGCTGCGCCCACCTCTTCGGTGGCGAGGCGGCGCTGCAGGCCGCGATCGGCCGCTGGATGCGCAAGGGAGGCCTCGATTTCCGCGCCGCCATCGCCGGGACGCCTGAAGCCGCGCATGCGCTGTCGCGCTTCTGCGGTGGCGGGATCGTGCCCGCGGGCGCGGACGAGGCCATGCTGCGGCCCTTGCCGATCGCGGCGCTGGAGCTTTCGGCCGAGACCGTGATCGCCCTGTCGCGGGCCGGGTTGAGGACCATTGCCGATCTGGCCGAGCGTCCCTCCACCACCCTGTCCGCCCGCTTCGGCGAGGATCTGGCGGTGAAGTTGCGGCGCACGCTGGGCCGGGAAGATGCGCGCATCACGCCCCTGCGCCCGCCGCCGGCCTGCGTCGTCGAGCGCCATTTCGCCGAGCCCATGCTCGACAGCGAGGGACTGGAAGCGGTGGTCGCACGGCTGATCGCGGAGGCCGCGCGCGTGCTCGAACTGCGTGGCGAGGGCGGTCGCGCCTTCGAGGTCAGCTTTTTTCGCAGCGACGGCGCGGTCCGGCGGCTCATTGTCGAAACCGGGCGGCCCTCGCGCGATGCAGCCGCGATCCTGCGGCTCTGGCGCGAGCGCATCGACACGCTGGCCGATCCGCTCGATCCGGGCTTCGGCTTCGATGCGGTGCGGCTCGCCGTCCCGGTCTTCGAACCGCTGGACACCCATCAGCCCAGCCTCGATGGGCGCGCCGTTGAGGACGAGGCGGTGGCCGATCTCGTCGACCGGCTGGTCGCCCGCTTCGGCCGCGACAGGGTCCTGCGCTTCGTCGCGCAGGATACCCACCACCCCGTACGCGAGGCAAAGGCCTTGTCGGCCGCGCTGCCGGCTTCGACCGCCGCCTGGCCGGCGCCGGAACCGCATGAACCGCCGGCACGTCCGCTCCAGCTCTTCGAACCGCCCCAGCCTGTCGAGGCCATCGCGGAGGTGCCGGACGGCCCGCCGATCCGCTTCCGCTGGCGGCGCATCACCCATGACGTGGCCCGCGCCGAGGGGCCGGAGCGGATCGCGCCCGAATGGTGGCGCGACGGCTCCTCCGAGCCGATGCGCGACTATTATCGCGTCGAGGATGCGCAAGGCCGCCGCTTTTGGCTGTTCCGCATCGGCTTCTACGAGCCCGAACAGGCGCCGCCGCGCTGGTTCCTGCATGGGCTCTTCGCATGATTCAAGATGCCAGCCATTTTTCCGAACTCGTTGCCGCAACGAACTTTTCCTTCCTGCGCGGCGCTTCGCCCGGCCCCAATCTGGTGTTGACGGCGCTGCTGCTCGGCCATGCCGGCATCGGCATCGCCGACCGCAACACGGTGGCCGGCGTCGTGCGCGCCTGGAGCGCGCTCAGGCAGTTGCGGGAGGACGGTCAGCCGGTTCCCGAGAAGATCAGGGAAGGCGGCAGCCCCGGCGAATATATCTGGGTCGAAAACCCGGCTTTCGCCGAACTGCCGCTCACCCGCGAGCATATGCAGGGCATGGCGCAGGCCTTCAGGCTTGCCACCGGTGCCCGCCTCGTTTTCGCCGACGGCACGCCCGACATCGTCGTCTACCCGGCCAATCGCGCGGGCTGGGGGCGGCTCTGCCGGCTGCTCAGCCATGGCAATCGCAAAGAGGGGGTGAAGAAGGGTGAATGCCGTCTCGTCCTGGAAGATCTGCTCGCGGATGCGCGCGACCTCCTGCTGATCCTGATGCCGGGCCGTAGCCTCGATGGCTTACCGGTGCTTCTCGCCCGGCTCGACGAGGCCGCCGCCGGCGCGATCTGGCTCGGGGCCACGATGCACCGGCGGGGCGACGATCGCCGCCGTCTTTCACGCCTGAAGGCGATCGCGGCCGCGACCCGCACCCCGCTGCTGGCGACCAACGACGTGCTTTACGACTCGGCCCAGCAACGCGACCTGCAGGACGTGCTGACCTGCATCCGCGAGAGCGTTTCCATCGAGCGGGCTGGGTGCCTGCTTGAGGCCAATGCCGAACGCCATCTCAAGACGGCGCAGGAGATGGCGAGGCTTTTTCGGGATGCGCCCGAGGCGGTCGCGGAAACAGCGCATCTCATGAGCCGCATCGAGTTCGACCTCGGCCAGCTCGAATATGAGTATCCCGACGAACCCGTTCCGCCCGGCTGGAGCGATCAAGCCTGGCTCGAGGAACTGGTCCGCAAATGCGGTGAGATTCGCTACCCGGACGGCGTGCCGCCGAAAGTCCAGGGTCTGCTGAGGAAGGAACTCGACCTGATCGCGAGGCTGAAATACGCCCGCTACTTCCTCACCATCCGCCAGATCGTCGAATTCGCGGAAAGCAAGGGCATTCTCTGCCAGGGCCGCGGCTCGGCCGCGAATTCCGCCGTCTGCTATGTGCTCGGCATCACCGCCGTCGACCCGGCCGAGAGCGATGTGCTGTTCGAGCGCTTTCTCTCCACCGAGCGCAAGGAGCCCCCCGATATCGACGTCGATTTTGAGCATGAGCGCCGCGAGGAGGTGATCCAGTGGATCTACAAGACCTATGGCCGCGAGCGCGCCGGCATTGCCGCGACCGTGATCCGCTACCGCCCGCGCAGCGCCATCCGCGATGTCGGCAAGGCGCTGGGGCTGACCGAGGACGTCACCGCCCGCATCGCCGATACGCAATGGGGCAGCTGGGGCACTGAGATCGGCGACGACCGCGTCCGCCAGGCCGGGCTAGATCCGAAAAATCCGACCATCCGCCGCGCCGTCGATTTCGCCATGAGGCTCCTCGGCTATCCGCGCCATCTCTCGCAGCATGTCGGCGGCTTCGTGCTGGCGCGCGGCCGCCTCGACGAGACGGTGCCGATCGGCAATGCCGCGATGGCGGACCGTACCTTCATCGAATGGGACAAGGACGACATCGACGCCTTGCGGCTGATGAAGGTCGATGTGCTGGCGCTCGGCATGCTGACCTGCATCCGCAAGGCCTTCGAGTTGGTGAAGGCGGAGGGTGGCCCCGAACTGACGCTCGACATCAAGGACGGCGACGGGGAGACCTACGACATGCTCTGCGAGGGCAAGTCGCTCGGCGTCTTCCAGGTCGAGAGCCGGGCACAGATGAACATGTTGCCGCGGCTGAAGCCGAAAAAGCTCTACGACCTCGTCATCCAGGTCGCCATCGTTCGTCCCGGGCCGATCCAGGGCAACATGGTGCATCCCTATCTGCGGCGGCGGGCGGGGATCGAGAAGGTGAGCTATCCCTCGCCGGCGCCAGAGCATGGCAAGGCCGATGAGCTCTACGAAGTGCTGAACAAGACGCTCGGCGTACCGCTCTTTCAAGAGCAGGCGATGCGTCTCGCCATGGTGGCGGCCAAATTCACCGACCCCGAAGCCAATGGCCTGCGCAAGGCCATGGCGACCTTCCGCAATGTCGGCACGATCCACCATTTCGAGGAGTTAATGGTCGGGCGCATGGTGGGGCGCGGCTATGAACGCGATTTCGCCCAGCGCTGCTTCGACCAGATCAAGGGCTTTGGCAGCTACGGTTTCCCGGAAAGCCATGCCGCCTCCTTCGCCAAGCTGGTCTATGTCTCCTCCTTTATGAAAAGGCACTATCCGGCCGCCTTCGCTTGCGCGCTGCTGAACTCACAGCCCATGGGCTTCTATGCGCCGGCCCAGATCGTGCGCGAGGCGCAGGAGAACGGCGGCGTCGAGCCACGCGTGATCGACGTCAATTTCAGCTTCTGGGACAATGGATTGGAGCGCGTCGATCACCTTGAAGAAAAAGGCGCCGTCACCCCGGACGCAGCGAAGCGGAGCTCCGGGGTCCATTCCGGAGCGCTTATCGGAGAGGTTCCGGAATGGATCCCGGGTCTCCCTGCGGTCGCCCGGGATGACCGGGGAGGTTCTTTCGGAGCCCACTGCCCTCATACTGAGGAGCCGCGCAGCGGCGTCTCGAAGGATGCTTCAATGGTCTCGGAAGCCGTCGGGAGCATCCTTCGAGGCGCGCTTCCTGCGGAAGCGCTCCTCAGGATGAGAGCTGAGAGGGGAATAAGGCAGACATCACCCTTTGCGCTGCGCCTAGGCTTCCGCCAGATCGATGGTTTCGCCGAGGATTGGGGGCTCGCTATCGAGCGCAACCGCAAGGACGGCTACCACGGCGTCGAGGAACTCATGCGCCGTGCGCGGCTGCCGGCGCGGGCCATGCGCCTCCTCGCCGATGCCGATGCCTTCCGCTCGCTCGGCCTCGATCGCCGCGAGGCGCTCTGGGCGGTGCGGCGCCTGCCTTCGGATGAGTCGCTGCCGCTTTTCGAGGTCGCCGCGGCGCGCGAGCTCGGCGCCGAGCCGGAAGCCGCCTTGCCGAGAATGCGGCTCGCCGAACACGTCGTCGCCGACTACCAGACGGCTCGACTTTCCCTGAAGGGGCACCCGATGCAGCTACTCCGGCCGGGTTTCCGCAGCGAGGGCATCCTGAGCAGCGTCGAGGTCGAGGCTCGGCCGGACGCAAGCTGGGTGCGCGCCGCCGGCATCGTGCTGGTGCGCCAGCGCCCCGGGAACGGCAAGGCGATCTTCGTCACGCTGGAAGACGAGACCGGCATCGTGAATGTCGTGATGTGGGCGCGGCTGTTCGAGCGCTTCCGCCGCGAGGTCATGGCTGCGCGGCTGATGCTGATCGAGGGCAGGGTGCAGAAGAGCCCCGAAGGCGTGGTGCATCTGATGACGCAGCGCGTCGTCGATCGCTCGGCCGATCTGCTCGCGCTGTCGGACACCCATCGCGCTGAGGTCCCGCTGACGCGGGCGGACGAGTTCAAGCATCCGCAGTATCCGCGCCACCGCCATCCGCGCGACGTTCGAATCCTGCCGAAATCACGCGATTTCCACTGAGATGCCGCGCCGCGATCTCGGCTGGGCCTGGAATGGCCAGACAGCCGTTTCCTCGAAGGCATCGAGTCGCTATCAGGGCAAGAGGTGCGCCGCGCATGCGACGCCAACCCAATGGAGAAAAGCATGGATCTCGGCCTTCACGACAAGCGTGCCCTGGTGCTGGGCGCCAGCCGCGGCCTCGGAGCCGCCATCGCGCGGACCTTGGCAAGCGAGGGCGCCTCGGTGATCGCTGCGGCACGCAATGTTGCTGCGACCGACGCCTGGGCCAGCCAGTGCCCCGAGGAGGTCCGCGGCCGCATCTTCTCCGCGAGCCTCGATCTCGCCGACCTCGCCTCGGTGAACTCGCTCGTCGCCACGCTGAAGGAGGCCGGCGGCGTCGACATCCTGATCGGCAATTCGGGCGGCCCGCCGCCGGCCGAGGCCCGCGAGGCCGGCCGAGACGACTGGCTGAAGCATTTCGAGGCGATGGCCGCGAACCTATTCCATCTGGCGCAGGGCCTGCTGCCGGGCATGGTCGAGCGCGGCTATGGCCGTATCGTCACCATCGCATCCTCGGGCGTCGAACAGCCGATTCCGCGGCTGGCTCTCTCCAATGGCATCCGTTCCGCCGTGGTCGGCTGGTCGAAGACGCTGGCCGCGGAAGTCGCCGGGCAGGGCGTCACCGTCAATGTCGTGCTGCCGGGCCGGATTCACACCGAGCGCGTCGACCAGCTTGACAAGGCCGCCGCCGACCGCACCGGGACCACGCCCGATCTTGCTGCCGCGGCCTCGCGGTCGACGATTCCGGCCGGGCGCTACGGCACGCCGCAGGAATTCGCCGATGTCGTCGCCTTCCTGGCCAGCGAACGGGCGAGCTACGTCACCGGCGCAAAAATCCGCATCGACGGCGGCGCGATCCGCGGCATCTAGGACACGCTCTGACTGAGCCGGGCCGTCATTCCGGGGCAGGCCGAAGGCCTGAGCCTGGAACCCATAATCGCCGAATTGGCAGGATGATCGCGCACCGCTTCTGAACGCCTGCGGTTCTGGATTCCGGGCTCTTCGCTTACGCGAAGCCCCGGAATGACGGCGGGTTTCCGTCTGGTGACGGGTCAGCCCGCGATGACCGCTGTAGCCTCGATCTCGACCATCGCCTTGGGCTCGACCAGCGAAACCACCTGCACGACGGCCATGGCTGGGAAATGCCGGCCCAGCGCCTCGCGATAGACCGGGCCCATCTCCTTCAGGCTCGCCCGATAGGCTTCGATGTCGGTGACGTACCAGGTCAGCCGCACGATATCCTCGACGCGCCCGCCGCCGGCCTCGACGACTGCCTTGATGTTGAGAAGGGTCTGCCGGAGCTGCGGCAGAAAACCCTTCGCGAAGACGCCTTGAGCATCCCAGCCGACGAGCCCGCCCGTTACCAGCACGCGCCCTTCCGCCACCATGCCGTTGGCATAGCCGCGCGGAATCGGCCAGCCCTCGGGCAGGATGGCGCGGGACAGGGTTTCACTCGACATGGCGTCGCCTCGCTTCGGGGCCGTTCCGGCTCGTCTGGTGCTTGCAAAGTGTCGGCTCAGGTCTCGCCGCGCGCCATCTGGCGCAGGGTGAAGCGCTGGAGCTTGCCGCTGGCGGTCTTCGGCAGCGCCGCCACGAACGCGATGGCACGGGGATATTTGTAGGGCGCGATAGCCGCCTTCACATGCTCCTGCAAGGCCTTGGCCAGCGCATCGCTGGCAGCAACGCCCTCTTGCAGCACGACATAGGCCTTCACGATGTTGCCGCGCTCGGGGCAGGGCGCCGCGACGACCCCGCATTCCAGCACGTCCGGATGGGTAAGCAGGCAGGCCTCCACCTCCGGCCCTGCAATATTGTAGCCGGCCGAGACGATCATGTCGTCGGAGCGGGCCTGGTACCAGAAATAGCCATCGGTATCCCTGACATAGGTGTCGCCGGTGATGTTCCAGCCATTCTGGGCGTAGCGCGTCTGGCGCTCGTCGGCGAGATAGCGGCAGCCCGTCGGGCCGCGCACCGCCAGTCGCCCGGGCGTACCGTCGGGAACCTCAGTGCCCTCCGCGTCGACGACCATGGCCTCGTAGCCGGGCACCGGCAGACCGGTAGCGCCGGGCCGGATCGCCTCTCGCGGCGCGCCAATGAAGATGTGCAGCATCTCGGTCGCGCCGATGCCATCCATCAGCGCGATCCCCGTCCGCTCCTGCCAGGCATCGAAGATGGATTTCGGCAAGGTCTCGCCGGCCGAGACGCAGATACTGAGCGAGGCGATGTCGCGCCCTTCCAGCTTGTCCAGCATGGCGCGATAGGCGGTTGGGGCCGTGAACACGACACTGACCTTGTGGCGCTCGATCGCCTCGATTAGCTCGGCCGGCCCGGCCTTGTCGGGCAGCACCATCGCGGCCCCGATCCGCATCGGGAAGAGCACGAGCCCGCCGAGCCCGAAGGTGAAGGCGAGCGGCGGCGAGCCGGTGAAACGGTCGTCGGGCGAGGCCCTCAGCACCTGTGCGCCATAGGTGTCGCAGATTGCCAGCATGTCCTGGTGGAAATGCATCGTGCCCTTGGGCTCGCCGGTGGTGCCCGAGGTGAAGGCGATCAGGCAGACATCGTCGCGGGCGGTATCCGCAGCCTCGAAATGCTCGTAGCCCGGCTGCGCCATCAGTTGCTCGAGCTCGCTCTCGCCGCTGCCGAAGCCGACGATGAGGGCGAGGCCGGGGGCCTGTGCCTTCGCGGCTTCGAGCTCGGCCGTGAGGCGGTGGTCGCAGAGTGCGAGCGCGATCTGCGCCTTGCGCAGCGGATAGGCGAGCTCGCCCGCTCGCAGCATCGGCATGGTCGCGACCGCGATGCCGCCGGCCTTGATCACCGCCAGATAGGCGGCGACCATCATCGGCGTGTTGCCGGCCCGCAGCAGCACGCGGTTTCCGGCGACCATGCCGAGATCGCGCGTCAGCACAGTGGCGATGCGGTTCACCTTCTCTGCGAGCTCCGCATAGCTCCACTGCAGGCCGGCGGCGATCACCGCGATGCGCCCGCCGCGCCCCTCCGCCAGATGGCGGTCGAGCAGTTCGGCGACGCAGTTGAGCCGTTCGGGATAGGCGAGGGCGGCCTCTTCCAGCCTTAGATCGGGCCAGCTTTCGCGCGGGGGCAGGTTGTCCCGCGCAAAACTGTCTTCATGCCCCGATCTCGCGAATTCGGTTGCTTTCATCTCGTTCCCCTGCCTTTGCGGCATGTGTCTTGAGCAGGTCGCGCGCGATCACGACCTTCTGGACCTCGCTGGCGCCCTCATAGATGCGCAGCGCTCGAATCTCCCGGTACAATTCCTCCACCTTGACGCCCTTGGTGACGCCGAGGCCGCCATGGATCTGGACGGCCCGGTCGATCACGGCCTGGGCGTTCTCTGTCGCGACGAGCTTGGCGAGAGCGGCCTCGCGTGTGACGCGTGCCGCGCCGCGATCCTTGGTCCAGGCGGCGCGGTAGACCAGCAGGGCGGCCGCATCGACCTCTGCCGCGCTGTCGGCGATCGCCGCTTGGCTGAGTTGGAGATCCCCGAGCGTACCGCCGAAAAGCTTGCGGCCATTGGCATGCGAGATCGTTTCGTGCAGCGCGCGCCGCGCGAAGCCTAGAGCCGCAGCTCCCACCGTCGAGCGGAAGATGTCGAGCGTCGCCATCGCGACCTTGAAGCCGTCGCCTGGCCCGCCGATGCGGTTCTCCAGCGGCACGCGGCAGCCATCGAAGCGCAGCGTCGCGAGCGGGTGCGGCGCGATCACGTCGATCCGCTCCGTGATGCTCAGGCCGGGATTGTCGGCCTCGACCAGGAAGGCCGAGAGGCCCCGCGCGCCGGGCGCCTCGTCGGTGCGGGCGAAGACGACGTAATGATCGGCGATGCCGCCATTCGAGATCCAGCTCTTCTCGCCGTCGATGCGGATATGGCAGGCGCCGTCCGGCGTCGCCGTGGTCGCCATGGCAGCGACATCCGAACCGGCTTCCTTCTCGGAGAGCGCGAAGGCCGCGATCCGCACGCCCTCGCAGACGCCGGGGAGGATGCGCGCCTTCATCGCTTCCGCGCCGGCGACGGTGATCGCGCCGGTGCCGAGCCCCTGCATCGCAAAGGCAAAATCGGCGAGTCCGTCGCGGCTGGCGAGGATCTCGCGCGCGAGGCAGAGCGTGCGGACATCGAGCGCCGGACTCAGCCCGCCATAGGCTTCGGGCACGGCCGCGCGCAGGAACCCGCCTTCGCCGAGCGCCGCCACGCGAGCGCGGCAGGCGGCGTCGACATCGTCATGCGGCAGGCCGGGCAGGGTGGCATCGGCCCAGGCGGAGAGTTCCCGGGCGAAGCGGCGATGCCGCTCCTCGAAAAAGGGCCAGTCGAGCGTATCGCCGAGCATCGAGGTTCCGAACGGTCCGCTGCTCTGCGCGCTCATCTCAGTTGCCCTCGAACACCGGCTTCTGCTTCGCGGCGAAGGCGTGATAGGCGCGGGCGAAATCCTCGGTCTGCATGCACAGCGCCTGCGCCACGGCCTCGGCCTCGATCGCGCTCTCGACCGACATCGCCCATTCCATCTCGAGCATGCGCTTGGTCATGGCGTTGGCGAAGGTCGGGCCATCAGCCAGTTCGGCGGCGAGCGCCTGGGCCTCGCCGAGCACGCTGTCCCGCGCTACCAGCCGGTTGAGGAAACCCCAGCGCTCGGCCTCTTCGCCGCGCAGCACGCGGCCGGTATAGAGCAGCTCGGCCGCGCGGCCCTGCCCGATGATCCGCGGCAGCATCGCGCAGGCGCCCATGTCGCAGCCCGCGAGCCCGACACGGTTGAACAGGAAGGCGATCTTGGTCTCCGCCGTGCCGAGCCTCATGTCGGAGGCCATCGCGATGATGGCGCCGGCGCCGGCGCAGACGCCGTCTATCGCGGCGATCACCGGCTGCGGACAGGCCCGGATCGCCTTGACGAGATCGCCCGTCATCCGGGTGAACTTGAGCAGGTCCTTCGTCTCCATCGCGACCAGCGGCCCGATGATCTCGAACACGTCACCGCCCGAGGAGAAGTTGCCGCCGGCTCCGGCGACGACGATCGCTTTGACCTGCTCGTCCTTCTGCGCCGCGACGAAGAAATCCGTGATTTCCCGGTAGCTTGCGAAGGTCAGCGGATTCTTTTTCTCAGGACGGTTCAGCGTCACGGTCGCGACCTTCCCGCTGACCGACAGCGCGAAATGCGCCGGCGTGAAATCGACCAAGGGCAGGATCGTGGCGTTGGCGGTCCGGCTCATCGGACGTCTCCCTGGGCAGCCTCGTTCGCCCGCGCCGCTATGGCGCGATGCAGCGAGGTCTTGGTTTGTCCGAGCAGGCGGAACAGCTGCGCGATCTCCGGCTGGTCGAGCCCGGCGAAAAGCTCGGCGATCCAGCTTTCATGCCGCTCGGCCATAGCCTTGAAGGCCTTGCGGCCCGCCGCGGTCAGCGTCAGCACCTGGACGCGCCTGTCCTGCGTCGCGGCGCGCTTGTCGACGAGCCCGTCGGCCAGCAGCCCGGCGACGACGGCGGTGACATTGCCGTTCGAAACCATCAGCCGCTGCGAGACCTCGCCGACGGTCATGCCGGTGCTCGATTTGTCGAGCTGTGCCATCAGGTCGAAGCGCGGCAGCGTGGTCTTGAACTCCTCGCGGAGCCGGTTGCGGATCTCGGTCTCGATCAGGGTCGAGCAGGTCAGCATCCTCAGCCAGAGCCGCAATTCGTCTTTGTGGTCGCCGGGGCGTTCGCTGGCCTTGGTCTCGCGGTCTAGCATCAGGCCGGGGGCGGGGGTCTCCATGGCTCAGAACTCCCCGCCATTGATCAGCAGCGACTGGCCCGTCACCGACCCGCTGGCTGGCCCGCACAGATAGAGCACGCTTGCCGCGACCTCCTGCGGCTCGATCAGCCGGCCCTGCGGATTTGCCCTGACCATCTCGGCCAGCGCCTGCTCGCGCGTCGCGCCCGTCTTCGCGACGATGGTGTCGAGCCCGGTCGCGACCATGTCCGTGTCGGCATAGCCCGGGCAGACGGCGTTGACGGTGACGCCCAAGCGCGCCGTCTCGAGGGCGAGCGACTTCACCAGCCCGACCACGGCGTGTTTCGCCGCGACATAGGCCGAGACGTAAGGATAGCCGCGATGCCCCGCCGTGGAGGCGATCGCGATGAGCCGGCCACTGCTGCGCTCGATCATGCCGGGCAGGGCGGCATGGAACAGGTTCACGGTGCCGATGAGGTTGATCTCGTTCAGCCGGCGGAAGCGCTCGGCCGGGCTGCGCAGGAAGGGGCCTGTCTCGACGGCGCCCGCATTGGCGATGGCGATGTCGACCGGCTGCGAGGTCGCGAACTGCGCCACGGCCGCCGCCGCGGCCTCCTCGTCGCGAATGTCGCAGATCGCATGGGCGTCGGCGTCGCCCGCTTCGCATGTCGCAGCCAGCGCGGCCTCGTCGCGGCCCAGGATCGAGACGCGTGCACCCTGGCGCTTCAGCGCTGCGGCGATAGCGCGGCCGATCCCGCGCCCTCCACCGCTCACCACCGCGTGCCGCCCTGACAGGAGCATCCGATCCACCTCCAGATGCAGGCAATGTATTTTAGGTCTAAAGGATTTTGCAAGGGGCGCGGAGCGTCCAAGCCGTTCCTGCCGAAGGCATGGAGATATTTTGCAGAAATAGCGCTCAAATCGGGTGTTTTGCGCGATCTGTTCTTGGTCTTGACGAAGGCCGGTTCGACCCGGCTTGAGTCAAAATTATTTCAGGCCTAAAATAATTTTCGTAAGCGGCTCTCGGGAGGAGCATCATGCGTATCGCGGTCGTCGGCGGCGGGCCCGCCGGACTCTATTTCGCGCTCCTGATGAAGCGCGACTGGCCGGAACTCGACATCACCGTCTTCGAGCGAAACCAGCCGGACGACACCTTTGGCTTCGGGGTGGTCTTCTCCGACCAGACTCTCGACATCTTCAAGGCAGCCGACGAGGCCAGCTACGCCGCGATCCGCGATAATTTCGCATATTGGGACGACATCGAGATCCACTTCAAGGACAGCCTGCACCGCGTTCCCGGCAATGGATTCTGCGGCTGCTCGCGCCGCTCACTGCTGCTGCTGGTCCAAGCGCGGGCGCGCGAACTCGGCGTGGCCCTGCGCTTCGGCGAGGAGGCGGCCGACATCGAGGTGCTAAAGCGCGACTACGATCTCGTCGTCGGCGCGGACGGCATCAACAGCCGCATCCGCGAGGGCTGGCGGGATCGCTTCCAGCCGGAGGTCGATCTTCGCCCCAACAAGTTCACCTGGATGGGCTCGACCCGACCCTTCGATGCCTTCACCTTCTTCTTCAAGGAGACGAACCACGGCGTCTTCATCGCGCATTGCTACCAGTACGAGGCCGGCCGCTCGACCTGGGTGCTGGAGACCGATCCCGAGACCTTTGCGCGGGCCGGACTGGACGGCATGGACGAGGCCGCTTCCGCTGCTTTCCTGGAAGGCGTCTTCGCCGAGGAGCTTCAGGGCCACAGGCTGGTCACCAACCGTTCGCTCTGGCGCAACTTCCCGATGATCCGCTGCCGCAGCTGGGTCGTCGAGAATGTCGTGCTGATCGGCGACGCCAAGGCGACCGCGCATTTCTCGATCGGCTCGGGCACCAAGCTCGCGATGGAGGATGCGATCGGCCTCCACCGTGCCTTCCACGGCGCGGGCCACGACGTCGGCCGGGCACTGGCGCTGTTCGAGCACACACGCCGCGAGGAGGTCGAGAAGACGCAGCATGCTGCCGACGTCTCGCTGGTCTGGTTCGAACAGCTGCGCCGCTTCTGGGATTTCGATCCGCTGCGCTTCACCTTCGGCCTGATGACGCGGTCGAAGGCGATCACCTATGACAATCTCGCCCTGCGCGCGCCGGACATGGTCGAGGCCGTGGACGAGATGGTCGCGGGCGAACTCGGTCCGCTCGCCCGCCGCCGCAAGGACGGCACGCCGGTGCCGCCGGCCTTCCAGCCGCTCATGCTGCGCGACCTGCGCATCGAGAACCGCATGGTGGTCTCGCCGATGTGCCAGTACTCGGCGGAAGACGGCCTGCCGGGGGACTGGCACCTGATGCATTACGGCTCGCGTGCCATCGGCGGCCCGGGCCTTATCTTCACCGAGATGGTCTGCGTCGCGCCGGACGCCCGCATCACGCCCGGCTGTGCCGGGCTCTACACCGACGAGCAGGAGGCAGCCTGGAGCCGCATCGTCGGCTTCGTCCACGCCAATTCGGGCGCGAAGATCTGTCTCCAGCTCGGCCATGCCGGCCGCAAGGGCGCGACCAAGCTGATGTGGGAGGGCATGGACCGCCCGCTCGCCGACGGCGCCTGGCCGATCATCTCGGCCTCGCCCTTGCCCTATTATCCCGAGAGCCAGGTCCCGCGCGAGATGAGCCGCGCCGATATGGACCGGGTCAAGGCCGAGTTCGTCGCCGCCGCCGAACGCGGCTTGCGCGCCGGCTTCGACATGCTGGAGCTGCACTGCGCCCATGGCTATCTGCTCGCGAGCTTCCTGTCGCCTCTGACCAACCGCCGCAGCGACGAATATGGCGGCCCGGTCGAGAACCGGCTGCGCTACCCGCTCGAGATCTTTCGTGCGTTGCGCGAACTCTGGCCGCGCGAGAAGCCGATATCGGCTCGCGTCTCGGCGACGGATTGGGCCGAGGGCGGACTTTCCGCGGAGGATTCGGTCGCGATCGCCGAGGCCTTCCGGGCCGAGGGCTGCGACCTCGTCGATGTCTCGACGGGGCAGACGGTGCGGGAATCGCGGCCCGTCTACGGCCGCATGTTCCAGACGCCGTTCTCGGACCGGATCCGCAACGAGGCGCGCGTCGCGACGATGTGCGTCGGCAACATCACGAGCGCCGACCAGGCCAACACCATCGTCGCCTCCGGCCGGGCCGACCTCGTCGCGTTGGGGCGTCCGCATCTTGCTGATCCGTCCTTCGTGCTCCGCGCAGCCGCCTGGTATGGCGTCGATCTGATGCAGCCGGTGCAGTATCAGCCGGGCAGGGACCAGTTGATGCGGAACACGCCGCGCGAACGGCAGGATTTGGAGGAACTGAAGCTGAAGGCGAAGCCGGGACGCCACGCCGTATCGGCCTGAGGCGGTCGTTTCGCTCGAATGCCACCCGGAACATCGGCGCGCAGACGGGGTTTCCTCGTCATGAGGCCCGTCATCTGCGGGTCGCGCAAAGGGAAATCCGATGCTTCGTTCGCTTTCGGGCCTCGCGCTCGCCGCCGCCCTGTCGTCACTGGCCTTCGCCGCCACCGCCCAGACGGGGGGGCAGACAACGCCTCCACCGCAGAAGCCGGCGGAAGCCCAGTCGAGCGGTGGACTTGGGCCGAAGACCACCGATCCCTCACAGATCGACAAGGGGCAGAACATGATCCTGCCGTCGGCCGGCCAGTCCGGGCAGTCGGCCGCGCCGACCATGGTCTTCGACTGCAAGGCTAAGCCGGAGGATTGCACGACGCCTGCTACGCCGACCGACAAGACGACCGCGCCCGCGCCGTCCGCGCCAAAGCCTTAACAGACGAGGATCTGAAAAACGTGCCATGCACGCCCTTCAGGCGAGAGCCCGAGTTACAATCTGGCGCTGTTGAGTACAGATTCTGACATTGCATCATTGCAATGACATACTTGGCTGAGCCCGTCTTCCATTGCCCAACCCGCTTGCTATCTTCTCTCCCAAGAAGCCGCGCCGCTGGGCCGGCGCCAAATGAAGAGGCAAGCGATGAAGCTCACAGGCATCCATCACGTCACGGCGATCTCGGCAGACGCGCCGGGCAATCGCCGGTTCTATGTCGAGACGCTGGGCATGCGCCTCGTCAAGAAGACCGTGAACCAGGACGATACCTCGGCCTACCACCTGTTTTACGCCGACGGCGCCGGCTCGCCCGGCAGCGACCTGACCTTCTTCGACTGGCCTGCGGCTCCTGCAAGGCGAGGTACGCATTCGATCAGCCGTACCTCGCTGCGTGTTGCGGACGAGGCGTCGCTGGAATGGTGGCGCGGGCGCCTGTCGGAGGCTGGCGTCGCGGTTACGGAGATCCGCCAGATCAACGGCCGCGCCGGTGTCGATTTCGAGGATCCCGAGGGGCAGCGCCTGACGCTGATCGCCGATGGCGGCGATATTCCCTTCGTCGTCTGGGAAAAGAGCCCAGTCCCAGCCGAGCATCAGATCCGTGGGCTCGGCCCGGTGACCATCTCCGTGCCGAAGCTCGACCGCACGGAGGTGGTGCTGACGCAGCTTCTCGGCCTCGAGCGCATCGGCAGCTATCGCGATGCGGGGCATGCGTCCGGTGACATACACGTCTTCAAGATCGGAGAGGGCGGCCCGGCGGCCGAACTGCATGTCGCTGTCGAACCCGGCTTGCCGCAGGCGCGGGAAGGAGCGGGCGGCGTCCATCATCTGGCGCTCCGCACGCCCACCTTCGCGGACTATGATGCCTGGGCGGAACGCCTGCGCGCTGCCGGCTATCCGAACAGCGGGCCGGTCGATCGCTTCTATTTCCGCTCGCTCTATCTGCGCGAGCCGAACGGCATCCTGATCGAGATTGCGACGGACGAGCCGGGTTTCGCCGCAGACGAGCCGGCGGAAACGATGGGCGAAAAGTTGGCGCTGCCGCCCTTCCTCGAGGGCCGGCGAGCCGAGATCGAAGCCGGGTTGAAGCCGCTCTAAGACGCGCCGTGTCCAGCTGTTCTTGAGAGCAAGCCAAAATGACGCGCGGCGGATCGGGAAGCCGACACCGCCGCGCCATTCTCTCGCCTTCGATGCGATCCATTCACCCGGCCTTAACCACGCGGCCCTCTACTCGAATGCAGCTGCGGTCGCCGGTCTTCCCGCTTTTCGGCCCGGCGGTAGGCAAGTGTTGCGTCGAGTCGAGAGCGTTGCTGGATGTCGGGATTGGGCCATAGGCGGCGGCTTGTTGCACGCACCCGTTACCGGGTGGCGCACAACATCTTTCTCCAGATCGCTCTCATTGTTGTCGGCTGCGGGATCGGATTCGTGTTGCTTGAGCCCGGGCCGCAGGCAGAGCGCCCGCTCCGCGCGACGCTTCTGCCCGATGTCGAGATCACCGGCTCCCTGGCAAAATCCGCGACGGCGCATGGCGACCTGCTGAAGCCGGGCTTTATTCTCGGCACGACACCGGGCTCGTTTGGCGGGAACCTGCCGATGCAGGCCGCGCTGCAGCGCACGCCCTTGCCCGAGGCTCTGAAGCCGGTGACGGCGCCGGAGCCTGCGGCCCAGATCGCCTCCATTGATCCCGCGCTGCCTTTACCGGCGGCCTCCGCCACTATCCCGCTCGAGACGTCGGAAGAGGCTGATGCGGGAGCGGCGCAAGCCATTTCCACGGCGATCAAGGGATTTCCCATGCCGGCACCCCGCCCGGCCGAACTGAAGCTGCCTGCAACCGCCGAGTCTGCCATCCCGCTGCGCCAGCCGACGCGCCGCGCCAGGGCTGCAGCATCCCCGGCGCCTGTCGCCGCGGCGCAGGACAATCGCTCCTTCTTCGAGAAGCTGTTCGGCGCGCCGCGCCAGCCGAACGGCCCGGCCATGGCCTATGCCGCACCGGAAGACGACGTCGTCGACCGTTCGCGTGGCCGCAGGCTCAGCCCGTCCTTAGGCCCCGCGTCTGGCCCGGCATCGGCGGGAACGGCGGTCTATGATATCAGCGCACGCACCGTCTACATGCCGAATGGCGAAAGGCTCGAAGCTCATTCGGGCCTCGGCGACAAGATGGACGATGTGCGCTTCGTCCATGTTCGGATGAAAGGCGCGACCCCGCCGCATACCTACACGCTGACTGAGCGCGAGGCGCTTTTCCACGGCACGCGCGCGTTGCGCATGCACCCTGTCGGCGGCAGCAAGGCCATCTATGGTCGCGCCGGCCTGCTGACCCACCCCTACCTGCTCGGCCCTCGCGGCGATTCCAACGGCTGCGTCTCCTTCAAGGACTATGACCGCTTCCTGCAGGCCTATCTGCGCGGCGAGGTGAAGCGGCTGGTGGTCGTGGCGAGCCTTAACTAGGACGGGATGATTTCGCGCGGAAGCGCGCTGCCATCCTAGGCGACCGCAGCTCGTCCCGGGACCCATCGTCGAGCGCAGATCTCTACGATGGGTCCAGAAGCTGCGCGGCCTGCGCCACTTGTCCAGGATGACGGCATGTCTGCCGCCTGCCCCGGAAAGACGGCGTGGCTTGCCGCGAAAGCTGCCAACAAGTCTACGGCCTATTTTGGCTTCGTCATCTCGAGGCAGGTCAGAACCTGCACATAGCTCGGCGCGCCAACGAGGCTGGCCGACTCGACGCAGCGGTTGCGGTCGGCAGCAGAATAGTTGGCCCAGCTCGCGGCCAGCGCGGTCTGCGCCTTGCTCTCGTCGTCGTGACAGGCCTGCTGCGGCCGGGCGATGCCGCTGTTGCGGGCCGTCAGTCCGGCACAGGACTTTTCGATGTCGAAACGCGGCGGGCCATCGGCGACGAAGGTCAGGAGGCCGGCATTCACTGCGATCGCGATCAGGCCTGCGTTCAACATGACGTCTTCTCCGCAGCATCGTCAGCTCAGGTGGCGGCGCGCCACCGCGATGCAGCCGGTCTTGCGCGACGCCCCTGGACGATAGCAGATTCAGACCGTCTTCGCCTGCTTCTCCTTTGCCGCCGCTTTCGAGGCCGCCTTGTGCTTGGTCGTGGCGGCACCGGTCGCCGGCTTCTTGGCCGCGACCTTCTTGGCGGCAGGCTTCTTCGCGGCGCTCGCCGCCTTGGCCTTTCCGGGTCCCTTCGTGCCGCTCGTCTCCGCCTTGGCGTTGACCAGCTCGACCGCCTGCTCGAGCGTGATCGCCTCCTGCGTTATCGACTTGGGCAGGGTGGCGTTGACCTTGCCCCAGTTGACATAGGGGCCATACTTGCCGGCTCGGACGACGAGCTTGCCGCCGCCCGGATGCTCGCCGATCTCGCGGCCTGGCACGGCCGCGCCGCGCCCGAAGCGCCCACCACCGCCGCCGCTTTCCTTGGCGACGATCAGGTCGATGGCGCGATTGCCGCCGATCTGCAGGATGTCGTCGTCCTTGTCGATATTGGCGTAGGTCTTGCCGTGCTGGACGTAAGGCCCGTAGCGGCCGATGCCGGCCAGGATCGGCTCCCCGCTCTCGGGATGCTTCGCGACCTCCTTGGGCAGGGAGAGCAAGGCAAGCGCCTTCTCCAGATCGACGCTGGCCGGGCTCATGCCCTTGGGCAGGCTGGAGCGCTTCGGCTTCTCGCCCTCGCCGAGCTGGATATAGGGCCCGAAGCGGCCGTCGCGGATCGTGACCTCAGCTTCCGTCACCGGGTCCTTGCCGAGAATGCGCACGCCCGGTGCACCCTGGCCGCCCTCGGCGGTCGCCTCGCCATCGGCCGCCTGGACGGTGAGGGGACGCGTATAGCGGCATTCGGGATAGTTCGAGCAGCCGACGAAGGCGCCGAACTTGCCGAGCTTCAGCGACAGCGTGCCGGTGCCGCAGACCTGGCAGGAGCGCGGATCGCCACCGTCGTCCCGCTGCGGGAAGACATGGGCGCCGAGCACGCCGTTCAGTGCCTCCAGCACCTCGGTGACGCGCAGCTCCTTGGTGTCGCCGATCGACCTGGTGAACTCCTCCCAGAATTCGCGCAGCAGCACCTTCCAGTCGATCTCGGCATTCGAGACCTGGTCGAGCTTTTCCTCCAGGTTGGCCGTGAAGTCGAACTCGACATAGCGCTTGAAGAAGCTCTCCAGGAACGCTGTCACCAGCATGCCCTTGTCCTCGGGCACGAGGCGCTTCTTCTCGATGCGGACATATTCGCGGTCGCGCAGCGTCGAGAGCGTCGCGGCATAGGTCGAGGGCCGCCCGATGCCGAGCTCTTCCATGCGCTTGACGAGGCTGGCTTCCGAATAGCGCGGCGGCGGCTCGGTGAAGTGCTGGTCGGCGGCGATCGCACGCTTCTCGAGCGGATCGCCGTCCTTCATCGCCGGCAGCTTCTTGGAATCCTCGTCGTCCTCGTCGTCGCGGCTTTCCTGATAGAGCGTCAGGAAGCCGTCGAAGAGTGTGACCTGCCCGGTGGCGCGCAGCTCGAGATTGCGTCCGCCGACCTTGGCCGCGATGTCGACCGTGGTGCGTTCGAGCGACGCCGATTCCATCTGGCTCGCGATGGTGCGCTTCCAGATCAGCTCGTAGAGCCGGGCCTGCTCGGGCTCGAGATGGCGTGCGACCATGGACGGCAGGCGGCCGAGATCTGTCGGGCGGATCGCCTCGTGGGCCTCCTGCGCGTTCTTCGCCTTGACGGTGTACTTGCGCGGAACGCCGGGGACGTAGTTCTCGCCGAACTCCTTGCCGATGACGCTGCGGGCGGCGGCGATCGCCGAGCCGTCCATGTCGACGCCGTCGGTACGCATATAGGTAATGAGACCGACCGTCTCGCCGCCGATGTCTACGCCCTCATAGAGTCGCTGCGCCAGTTGCATCGTGCGTGCCGGGGCGAGGCCGAGCTTGCGAGAGGCCTCCTGTTGCAGCGTGGAGGTCTGGAAGGGCGGGTAGGGGTGGCGCTTGACCGGCTTGGCCTCGACGCTCGCCACGCTGAAGGCGGCGCTCTCCAGCGCCTCCTTGAAAGCCTTCGCCTCGTCGCCGGTGCCGATGTCGAGCCGGGTGATCTTCTTGCCGTCTGCGCCGACGAGGCGCGCGTCGAAGACGCCGCCTGCGGCGGTGGCCAGCGTCGCGACGAGCGACCAGTATTCACGGGCCCGGAAGGCCTCGATCTCGCGTTCGCGGTCGCAGACGATGCGCAGGGCGACTGACTGCACGCGGCCGGCCGAGCGAGCGCCCGGCAGCTTGCGCCAGAGCACCGGCGAGAGCGTGAAGCCGACGAGATAGTCGAGCGCGCGGCGGGCGAGATAAGCGTCGACCAGCGCCTGGTCGACATTGCGCGGGTTGGCCAGCGCCTTCTGCACCGCGTCCTTGGTGACCGCGTTGAAGGTGACGCGCTCGACCGGAATGCCCTTAAGCGCCTTCTTGGCGTTGAGCGCCTCCAGCACGTGCCAGGAAATTGCCTCGCCCTCGCGGTCGGGGTCGGTCGCGAGGATCAGCTTGTCTGCGCCCTTCAGCGCCTTGACGATCTCGGAGACCTGCTTGGCGCCGCGCCCCTCGATCTCCCACTTCATCGCGAAGTCGTGCTCGGGGTCGACCGAGCCGTCCTTTGCCGGCAGGTCGCGGATATGGCCGAACGACGCCACGACCTCGTAGTCGGAGCCGAGATATTTGTTGATCGTCTTGGCCTTGGCCGGCGACTCGACGACGAGGAGCTTCATGGTGCGGTGTCTCGGTAATAGCCTCAGCAGAGCGCGGAACCGGCCGCGAGGGTCGGCTCCGCGACCGGAAAAGACCCGGCGGTTCGGAATTGCGCGCGAAAGTGGTTCAGCCCGCAGGCCGTGTCAAACCCCGATTGCGCTTTCGCGGCAGGCGGCGGCCTTTTGGCCACAATCCCTCGGACGTGGCCTGAAATAGGAAGGCGGGCACCGCAGGGCAAGGTAGCGCGTCAAGCCGGGCGGGGCCCGTCTCGTGTCGAATGGCGAATTACATCGCCCTCGACCGAGACAGAGTCGAACGGTGCCAACGTTTCCTCGACTGCATGTCATTCCCGCGCCGTCATTCCGGACAAGCCGCAAAGCGGAGGCCGGGAATGACGGCACGGGAATGATACGAGACACGCTCAGCAAAGCGCCTCATACAGCTTTGCCAGAAAGCCGTCATAGGACGCGCCGTTAATCCAGCGCAGCACCGCGACGAGATCGTGCTCCGGGTCGACGAGGATCGCGTTGGTGCCGGCGCCCAGTGCCCAAAAAGCGTTTGCCGATACGCCGGGCTTCGCCGAGGGCGCGCGGTTCAGCCACCAGAGATAGCCGTAATTGCCGAGCGTGGGCGAAGGCGTCACCATCTGCGCGATCCAGTCGGCGGAGAGCAGCGAGCGACCGCCCCACTCGCCCTTGCGGCCGATCAGCAGGCCGAAGCGGGCATGATCGCGCGCGCCGATGAACAGCCCGCCGCCCCAGTGCCCGCCGCCGGGCACAGACTGCATGCGCTTGCCGTCGATCTCGACATGGGAGTTCTCGTAGCCCTGCCACTGCCAGTCCGGCGAAGCGCCGATCGGGTCCATGATCCGTTCGCGCAGCACCTCCGGCAGCGGGCGGCGGAAGCGTTGGAGCAGGCAGTAGCCGAGCAGATTCACGCGGACGTCGTTGTATTCGTAGAAGCTGCCGGGCGTGTGCATGTCCCGCCGCTGGCCCTTGCGGCTGTTGTCGGCGCCGGGGCCGATCTGGCGGTTGTGATCGACCTGGTCGGATTTCTCGAAGATCTCGCCTTGCCACTCGCTCGACTGCTGGAGCAGGTGGCGCCAGGTGATCTGCGCGTTATGGGCGCTCTCGAAGAAAGGTCCGGCGACCGTCTTGCCGACGGGCTCGTCGAGATCGGGGATCAGCCCGTCCTGGAAGGCGACGCCGGCCAGCACCGCGAGATAGCTCTTGGCGATCGAGAAGGTCATGTCGGTGCGGTCGGTATCGCCCCATTCGGCGACGATCCTTCCGCCCTTGAGCACCAGCCCGGCCGGGCCACCGCGTTCGCGCACCGGCCCCACGATCTCACTCCAGGGGCCGCTCTCGTTCCACTCGACATTCCCGACATAGCGGCCGTCCGGGTAGAACAGGCTGCGCGGCCACGGGCTTTCATGGTCCCCGGCGAAGGCGACGGCGCTGTCGAGCTTGGTGGCATCGAAGCCGGCTTCTGCCGGCGTGACCGTGTTCCAGAGGGTGCCGTGGGCGGCCGGGACGAAGGCATCGGTGGTCAAGGCAGGCTCCTCGCGACGGGGTCGGGCGGCCGCGCCGCTCGCCTCAGAGGTAGCGCCGTTTCGCGCAATCCGCCATCCGGCGCAGCCGCATGGTGACAACGGCGTTGAGCCGCTTGCGCCGCGCCCGAGTCGCGCCTAAACACCCCTCTTCAAATGACATCGCCAGCACCGCTCTATCCGCACCGGCATCTCCTCGGCATCGAGGGGCTCTCCCATTTGGACATCGAGGCGCTGCTGGACAGGGCGGACGCCTATGTCGCGCTGTCCCGCCAGGTCGAGAAAAAGACCGCGACGCTGCGCGGCCGCACCCAGATCAACCTGTTCTTCGAGCCCTCAACGCGCACGCAGGCCTCCTTCGAGCTCGCCGGCAAGCGCCTCGGCGCCGACGTGATGAACATGTCGGTCGCCTCGTCTTCGGTGAAGAAGGGCGAGACGCTGATTGATACCGCCGCGACGCTGAACGCGATGCGCCCCGACATCATCGTCGTGCGCCATCACGCCGCCGGCGCGGTCAATCTGCTCGCCCGGAAAGTCGACTGCTCGGTGGTGAATGCCGGCGACGGCGCCCATGAGCACCCGACCCAGGCGCTGCTCGACGCACTCACGATCCGCCGCAACAAGGGCCGCATCGCGGGGCTCACCGTCGCGATCTGCGGCGACATCCTGCATTCGCGCGTCGCCCGCTCGAACATCATCCTGCTCAACGCGCTCGGCGCGAAGGTGCGGCTGATCGCGCCTTCGACGCTGCTGCCCGCCGGCATCGAACGCATGGGCGTCGAGGTCTTCACCGACATGAAGAAGGGCCTCGAGGGCGCCGACATCGTCATGATGCTGCGCCTCCAGTTCGAGCGTATGCACGGCGCCTTCGTGCCGTCGCCCAAGGAGTATTTCCGCTACTGGGGGCTCGATCGTGACAAGCTGGACGTCGCCCAGCCGGACGCGCTGGTGATGCATCCCGGGCCGATGAATCGCGGCGTCGAGATTTCGTCCGAGGTGGCCGACGGCGCACAGTCGCTGATCCGCGAGCAGGTCGAGATGGGTGTCGCGGTCCGGATGGCGGTGCTCGACGCGCTGGCGCAGCACCTGCCGAACGGCTGAGGCGAAGGCGTAACGGAAACCGGGCATGACTGAGCTTCAGGACATCGCGATCGTCAATGCGCGCCTCGTCGATCCCGCCACCGGGCGGGAGGGGCCGGGCGCCGTGCTTTTGCGCGAGGGAAGCATCGCCTCGGTCCAGTGGGGCGGAGCGGCGCCGGCGACAGCCGAGAGCGTCCGCCGCATCGATGCGCGCGGGCTCGTCGTCGCGCCGGGTCTCGTCGACATGCGTGCCTTCCTCGGCGAGCCGGGCGCCGAGTTCCGCGAGACGCTGGGCACCGGCTCGCAAGCCGCGGCTGCGGGTGGCGTCACCACCATCGTCTGCCGCCCCGATACCGACCCGCCGATCGACGATCCCGCGATCATCGACTTCATCCGGCGTCGCGCCCGCGACAAGGCGATCGTCAACGTCCTGCCCTGCGCCGCCCTGACCAAGGGGCTGCTCGGCAAGGAGATCACCGAATTCGGTCTGTTGCTGGAAGCCGGTGCGGTCGCGTTCGGGGACGGCGCCAAGGCCCTGCGCAATCCGCAGATCATGCGCCGGGCGATGATCTATGCGCGCGATTTCGATGCGCTGATCATGAACCATGTCGAGGATCCCGACCTGCGCGGCTCCGGCGTGATGAATGAGGGAGAGTTCGCCAGCCGCAAGGGCCTGCCCGGTATTCCGCGCGAGGCGGAGACGCTGATGCTCGAGCGCGACATCCGCCTCGCCCGGGCGACGGGCGGGCGCTACCACGCCGCGATGATCTCCTGCGCCGAATCGGCCGAACTGGTGCGACGCGCCAAGGCGGACGGTTTGCGCGTCACCTGCGGCGCGTCGATCAACAACCTCACACTCAACGAGAACGACGTCGGCGACTACCGCACCTTCTGCAAGGTCTCGCCGCCGCTGCGCGACGAGCAGGAGCGGCTCGCCCTGGTCGAGGCGTTGGCGGAAGGCATCATCGACGTCGTCGTCTCCGATCACGATCCGCAGGACGTCGAGACCAAGCGCCAGCCCTTCGCCGAGGCGGCGGACGGGGCGCTGGGCATCGAGACCTTGCTGTCGGCTTCGCTGCGCATGGTGCAGGCTGGCCAGATCGCGTTGCCCGGTCTGCTCGCGGCCCTCTCCACCCGACCGGCCGACCTGCTCGGCCTCGGCTGCGGCCGGCTTGCTGCCGGGGCCCCGGCCGACCTGATGCTGCTCGACCTCGACGCGCCCTATGTCGTCGACAAGGCGAAGCTGAAGTCGCGCGCCAAGAACTCGCCCTTCGACGAGGCGCGGCTCGAAGGCATCGTCATGGCGACGCTCGTCGGCGGCAGCGTGGTCCATGAGGCCGAAGTCTGAACGACAAGGTTCCGGAACCAGTGCGCGTCCTCGTTGAGGTGGCTTGTCCGGGATGGCGTGGCGCGTTCTAATCGTCGATACAGATTCTATCGTGGCGGCCGAGTAGGGGCGAGAGGGCTGGATGGCTGAGACGCTGAACTGGAGCCTGTCGGGCTCCGCCACGCTGATCGCGCTCGCCCTCGGCTATCTGCTCGGCTCGATCCCTTTCGGCGTGATCCTGACCAAGCTGAGCGGCGGGCCGGACCTGCGCAGCATCGGTTCGGGCAATATCGGCGCGACCAATGTCCTGCGCACCGGCAACAAGAAGCTGGCGGCGCTGACCCTGCTCGGCGACATGCTGAAGGGGACGGCGGCGGTCCTGATCGGCCTTCATTTCCTCGGCGGCCCGCAGGCTGCGCTCGCGGCCGGGCTCGCCGCCTTTCTCGGCCATCTCTTCCCGGTCTGGGTCGGCTTCAAGGGCGGCAAGGGCGTCGCGACCTATCTCGGCATCCTGATCGGCCTCGCCTGGCCGGTGGCGTTCGCCTTCGCCGCGATTTGGCTGTCCGTCGCCAAGCTTTCGAAATACTCCTCGCTGTCGGCTCTCGTCGCGAGCCTGCTTACCCCCCTTGTCCTCTGGGTCGTGACCGGCAACCGACAGGCGGCGCTCCTCATGGCTGTGCTGGCCGTCCTGCTCTGGTTCATGCACCGGACGAACATCGCCCGGCTGCTCGCGGGCAGCGAGGGCAAGATAGGCCAGAAGGGCTGACCGAAGATGGCTGGCATCGTCCTCACCGATCGCCAGCGCCTCGATTGGCTCCGCCTGATCCGCAGCGAAAGCATCGGGCCGCGCACCTTCCGCTCCCTGATGAACCGTTTCGGCGGCGCGGCGGCCGCGCTCGAGGCCTTGCCCGGTCTCGCCCGGCAGGCGGGCCGCGACATCCGCATCTGCACGACGGCCGAGGCCGAGCGCGAATTCGAAGGCCTGCACCGGCGCGGCGCCCGCCTGATCGCGCTGGGGGAAGCCGGCTATCCCCGGCCGCTGCAGGCGATCGACAGCGCGCCACCGCTCCTGTCCGTGCTCGGACGACCCGAGGCGCTGCTGCGGCCCGGCGTGGCCGTGGTTGGCTCACGCAACGCTTCGGCCGTGGGGCTCAAATTCACCGCACGGCTCGCGCGCGAACTGGGGGAGGCCGGCTTCGTCGTGGTTTCGGGCCTGGCGCGTGGCATCGATACGGCGGCGCATGAGGCGAGCCTCGCCACCGGCACCGTCGCGGTGCTCGCAGGCGGGCTGGAGCACGTCTATCCGCCGCAGAACCTGCCGCTGCTGCAGCGTCTGCTGGAGGAGGGTGCCGCGATCAGCGAGATGCCGCTCGGGCTGGCCCCGAGAGGACGGGATTTTCCGCGGCGCAACCGGCTTGTATCGGGTCTGTCTCTCGGCACGGTCGTGGTCGAGGCGGCGCGCAAATCCGGCTCCCTGATCACGGCGCGCTTTGCCAATGAGCAGGGTCGTATCGTCTTCGCCGTGCCGGGTTCGCCGCTCGATCCGCGCGCCGAGGGTGGCAATCATCTGATCCGGGAAGGCGCCACGCTCTGCGCCGAGGCTTCCCATGTCATCGAGGCGCTGACGCCACTGCTCGATGACGGCAGGGGGTTTGGAGAGGTGCCGCAGGGGCTGTGGGATGGGGCTGGAGAGCCACGGGAGCAGGCGCTCTGGGACGAACTCGAACTGCCGGGCATCGAGCCCGCCCCTCCGGCGCCGGCTTCAGGGCTGATCGGCAACCCGGACGCGCCTTCGAGCAATGGCGAGGGCATCGACCTGCGGCAGTCCGTGCTGCAGCTTCTCGGCACCGCGCCGGTCACGGTCGACGACATCGTGCGCGCCGGTGGCTACCCGGCCCGCGAGATCAGCCGGACCTTGCTCGAACTCGAACTCGACGGCGTCGTGCGGCGTCATCCGGGAGGCGAAGTCAGCCTCGCCTAGAGCATCTTCGAGCAAAGCGGGTACCGGTTCGCGTGAAGAAAATGCGTCAAGACAAATAGCTAGAGCGAGGAGCGGCAGGCGTTACCGCGCGCTGCGTCAGCTTTCGCTCTTATTCCCCTGCGGAGCGCGCAAGGCGTTGCGCCTGAATCGACGCTTCCAGCCGCGCCATCTCGAGAAAATAGGCGAGGCTGTTGAGATCGGCTGCATGCGCCATGGTCCGCATCTCGGCCGTCAAGCCCTCGATATAAACGGCCAGGTCGCGCTGCAGTACGGGCGGGCTGCCGATCGGGCGGCGACGGTTCGCCGCGCCTCTCCTGCTGCGGGCCTGGGGCTCCATTGCGCCATGGGCCGAGCTCCCTTCGGCGGGCGAGGGGTGCTGATTGCGTTGCTTTGGCGTCATCCCCGACGGATCCTTGAGCCCTTGGGCTTAGCCCTCTTGTCGTGCTCTCGACTCAGGCCGCTCCTGAGAGAGATGCTCAACTGCAATCATAACGTGTACGGGTCTGAAATCTCAAGCGTCCCGATAGATGTCAAATAAGGAAAAGCACGGCGAGCGGCAGGGTCGCCAGGGCGAGCAGTGTCTGCAGCGTGGTGATCTCGGCCATCAGCGGTGCGTCGCCGCCGAGATCACGTGCCAGGAAATAGGCTGCGGTCGCGGTCGGGACCGCGGCAGCGACGACGGTCATGGTCAGGGCCGGGCCGGATACGCCGAATTGGCGAGCGATCGTCCAGGCCAGCACCGGCATGACAACGAGCTTGAGCACGATCGCGACGCAATGGGCGAGGCGCGGCCGGGCGAGGCTGCGCAGGTCGAGGCTTGCTCCGACCACGAGCAGGCCGACGCCCAGCGCAGCCCGGCCCATGATGTCGACATAGGTCGTGATCGCAGCCGGCAGGTAGGCCTGGAACTGGTTGAGGATGAGACCGAGCGCGGACGACCAGATGAAGGGGTTGAACGCGATCGACTTTATCGTGGCGGCGGCCCCCATCGGCCGGCCATTGGCGTAACGCGCCAGCACCAGCACGCACATCACGTTGAGCAGCGGTATCATCGCCGCGACAGCGATCGCCATGAGCGTCGTGCCGTCGCGCCCGTTCAGCCCGGCGGCCATCGCCAGGGCTACGAAGGTGTTCCACCGGACCGAGCCCTGGAAGATCGAGGTGAAGGCGGGGCCCCCCACGCCGGCCCGCGCCAGCAGTGGGCGGCTCGCCAGCAGGAGCGAGGCGACGACCAGGATCGAGATCACGAGGCTCGCTCCCATCGCCAGCACCGGCAGCCGGCTGAGATCGGCCACTGCAAGGGTGTGGATGACGACGGCCGGGAACAGCACCTGGTAGGTCAGGCGCTCGACGCCAAGCCAATGTGTAGGCGAGACGATGCCGCGGACCTTGAGGGCCCAGCCGGTCGCGATGACGAGGAAGACGGCGATCAGGCTGGCGAGCATGGCATCCGCGAAACAATTGAGAATTGGACGAGTGGCTCCCGTCTTGATGGCGGTCGCATTGCTCCCAGGAACCACTGGACCAAATGGAACAAAACTTTCGCTTGACCGTTGGTAAGTCAATGCCGCCGTCGAAGGTCCGGGAGGACCCATGATCCACTCCTTTCATGGCGGATGCATTCGGGCAATGGCGTAGAATTGGTGCGGTAATGCACCCGCCGCAATCCGGCCGCGATTGGTTCATGGCCCATTCAAGCGGCGGGTGTGAAGCTACCTTCAAGCCGGCCTATTCCGGCAAAACAGGAGATTTAACGATGATGTCTCTCAGGAAGACCGCGATTATCGCGCTCACCTCGGTGGGCGTCGTTTCGGCCGGCTTCGTGGCGCCGGCCTTTGCCGGCGAAACCGGCAAGAGCTTCGACCCCGCTCGCCTCGACAAGGCGCAGGCCGAATACACCCAGTATCGCGGCTATAGGGGCTACCGCGGCGGCTATTATCGCGGCAATCGCGGTGCTGCGATCGCGGCTGGTGTGGGCCTCGGCATCCTGGGCGCGGCGGCGATCGCCGCGAGCCGCCCTGCATATGCCGATCCCTATTATTACGATGGCTATTATGCGCCCGCGCCCGTCTATGCGCCGGCTCCAGTCTATCGCCGCTATTACTACCAGCCCCAATATGACTTCCGCGACTATCGCTGAAGCAAGGCTGGAAATCCCTGCACAACTCGTCGCGCCGCCCGGCTCTCGCCGTGGCGGCGCTTTTGCGTTCAGGCGCTGGTCGGGACTTCCGTGACCTCATCCGGGGGAAGGCGCATCAGCCGGTCCAGCGCGCCCTGGAGAATGTAGGCGGCCGCCATCTTGTCGACGACGGCGGCGCGCTTGGCCCGCGATGCATCGGCGTAGAGCAGCGTTCGCGTCACGGCCAGCGTCGACATGCGTTCGTCCCAGAACACGATCGGCAGCGCCGTGAGCGGCGCGAGATTACGCACGAAGGCTCGTGTGGACTGCACGCGCGGCCCGGACGTGCCGTCCATGTTGAGCGGCAGGCCGATGACCAGCCCGACGATCTCGTATTTTTCGGCGACCTTGAGGAGCGCGGCGGCGTCCTGCCCGAACTTGACCCGTTTGATCGTCTCCAGCGGCGTCGCGATCTGCCGCTCGACATCGGATAGGGCGAGGCCGATCGTCTTCGTGCCGAGGTCGAGCCCGAGCAGCCGCGCCCGGTCGGGCAGGGTGAGGAAGGCTTCGAGCGGAACGATGTTGCTGGACATGCGCAGGCGGTAGCATGCGTCGCTGCAGGACGCGAGCAACGCATGCGCGAGCATCGGCCCGAAAAGTGGAATGCGGTTTTCGGTAATCGCTGACGTGAGAATCAAAAACCTACGACACCGACCCGAACAGGATGTTCGGATCGGTGTCGTAGGGGCGTGGTTACCCTTGCGGCTTGACGCCCGCGGCCGCCAGCGAGGCGGCCCATTTGTCAATCTCCGCAGCGAACAGCTTCGCATGGGCGTCGCGGGTCCATTCGGCTTCGGGGAAGGCGGTGGTGCCAAAGGCCTTGAACTTCTCGATCACTGCCGGGTCCTTGAGCGCCACGCGCAACGCGCCGTTCAGCTTGTCCAGGACGGCAACCGGCGTGTCCTTGGGGGCATAAAGGCCGTGCCAGATCGTCATGTCGAGCTTGGCGCCGGCTTCCGCCATCGTCGGCGTCTCGGGCAGCACGTCGAGGCGCTGTGCCGAGGTTACCGCATAGGCGCGGATCTTCTTGCCCTGGATCTGGGGGATCGCCGAGGTCGACTGGTCGCAGAGAATGTCGATCTGCCCGCCGACAAGGTCGTTCATCGCAGGGCCGGTGCCACGATAGGCGACCTGCGAGAACTTGGCGCCCAACTGCTGGGACATCAGCACGGCGCAGAGATGCGAGTTCGAGCCGACGCCGGCATGGGCGACGGTCAGCTTCGCGGCGTTCTCCTTTGCATAGGGAAAGAACGACTTCGCGTCTGTCGGCGGCAGCGCGAGCTTGCTGGTGATGACCATCGGCCCCGTATTGACGAGGCCGATGGGAGCGAAGGCCGCCTTGGTGTCGTAGCCCAGATTGGCATAGAGCGCCGGGGCGGCGGCAAGCGCGAGATGGTGGATCAGGATGGTGTGGCCGTCGGGGTCGGCTGCGACGAGGCGCTTGGCGCCGGCCGTCCCGCCGGCGCCAGCGATGTTCTCGACCACGACAGGCTGGCCGAGCGTCTTGCTCATCTGCTCGCCGAGCAGGCGGGCGATGACGTCGCTCGGTCCGCCGGCCGCGAAGGAGACGATGACCGTGATCGGTTTCGTCGGGAAGGTCTGCGCCAGGCTCGGCGTGGCAAGCCCGAGCGAGAGCAGCCCGGCGAGGGCGGCCCGTTTTGTGATGTTCATGCGTTTCCTCCGTTGGTCGTTGTGAACTGCCGCTCTTCGGCGGCTTTGGTGGGTAAGTTCAGGACCGGAAATGCTCAGCGCAGGTCTGACTGGTAGTGAACCTCCTCTGTCAGGCACAGGCTGAGGCGCCGCTCGACGGGCGAGCCGTCCAATGAAAGCGCGACGCGGTCGATTTCGAGCGCGGGCGATCCTGCGGCGACCTGCAGGACATCCGCCTGTTCGGTGGTGAGCACGACCGCCTTCAGCTTCTCGCGCGCATTGGCGATGGTGACGCCGTAACGGCGTGCGAACAGGCTGTAGAGATTATTGGGGACCGGCCCATCCGCGAGCCCGGGGAAGACGCGTTCCGGCAGGCTGATCGTCTCCAGGATCAGCGGCGCGCCGCCGAGCGACCTCAGCCTGCGGATACGGATGACCTGATCGTCCGCCTTGAGCTCCAGTGCCGCGTACTCGGCATCGCTGGCGCCGGCGATCTCGACGTGAACAACGGTGCTGTCGGGAAAGTGGGTAATACCATCGTCCCGCACCAGCTTGAAGAACTGGAACAGGATGCGTTGTTCATCATGCTCCGCGACGAAGGTGCCGCGCCCTTGGCGACGAACCAACAGGTTCTCGGCAGCGAGCTCGTCCAGCGCCTTGCGCACGGTGCCCTGGCTGACCCCGATCTCGCTGGCGAGTTGGCCCTCGCTCGGCAAGGCCATGCCGGGCGACCAGGAGCCATCGACGAGCCGGCGCACGAAATTCTCTTTGACCTGACGGTAAAGCGGCCGAAATCCGAGGATTTCAGCCCCTGAAGCCGAATTAAGCCGTAATGCATCTTCGAGCTTGTGCTCTCTCATCTGTCTTATATAAGACTAATAAAGGCGGCGGTCGAGTCTGGATTAGGCTCGCTCGCCACGAAAAATCGTTCGTGAGGAGACATCGATGAGCAACCCCCACCTCCTGGTTCACGAGAAGAAGGACACGGTCGGCGTCGTCGTCGTCGAGGGCCTGAAAGCCGGCACCGACATGCTCTGCGTGGTGACGCACGACAATTCCGATTTCCGCCTGACGGCGAAGATGGACATCCCGATCGGCCACAAGGTCGCGCTCAAGGACATCAAGAAGGGCGAGACGATCTGGAAGTACGGTCAGGACATCGGCGAGGCGCGGGCCGACGTGAAGCAGGGCGAGCACCTGCACATTCACAACGCCAAGACGAAGCGCTGGTGATTCGTAGCGCGAGAATTCGCCTCTAACTCACTCGTAAAGCTGCGCAAACGCCACGGCTCCCGCCAAAGGTCGAGCCACAACGGAACAGAGGAAACGCCATGTCCATCGTCGCCAACTTCGATCTCGCCAAGGGTGAGATGGCCGCCGTCGCCGGCCGCAGCATCGAGGCCCCCGAATTCAAGACCCCGACGATCCGCCGCCCGAGCGGCAAGGATCTCGATTCCTTCCTGGGCTGGCGCCGCGAGAACGGCCGCGTCGGTGTGCGCAACCATGTCCTGTTGCTGCCGCTCGACGATCTCTCCAATGCCGCCTGCGAGGCCGTCGCCAACAACATCAAGGGCACGCTCGCCATCCCGCACGCCTATGGTCGCCTGCAGTTCGGCGAGGATCTGGAGGTCCATTTCCGCACCCTGATCGGCACGGGCTCCAACCCGAACGTCGCCGCCGTCATCGTCATCGGCATCGAGGATGGCTGGACCAAGCGCGTGGTGGACGGCATTGCCAAGACCGGCAAGCCCGTGGTCGGCTTCGGCATCGAGGGCCACGGCGACATCGCCACCATCGCGAAGGCCTCCTATGTCGCCAAGGAATTCGTTCAGTGGGCGACCGAGCTCCAGCGTGAGAAGTGCGGCATCGAGGAGCTTTGGGTCTCGACCAAATGCGGTGAGTCCGACACCACCACCGGCCTGTCTTCCTGCCCGACCGTCGGCAACATGTACGACAAGTGGATCCCGCGCGGCGTCTACGGCGTCTTCGGCGAGACCTCCGAGATCACCGGCGCCGAGCATCTCTGCAAGGCCCGCGCCGCGACGCCCGAGATCGGCGAGCGCTGGTACAAGATGTGGAAGGCCTATCAGGACGACGTGATCGAGGCCCACAAGACCGACGATCTCTCGGATTCGCAGCCGACCAAGGGCAACATCGCCGGCGGCCTCACCACGATCGAAGAGAAGGCGCTCGGCAATCTCGAGAAGATCGGCCGCGAGTGCAAGTTCATCGACATCCTGCAGCCGGCCGAAGCGCCGTCCAAGGGGCCTGGCCTCTACTACATGGACACCTCCTCGGCCGCGGCCGAATGCGTGACCCTGATGGCGGCGGGCGGCTATGTCGTCCACACCTTCCCGACCGGGCAGGGCAACGTTATCGGCAACCCGATCGTCCCGGTCATCAAGATCACCGGCAACCCGAAGACGATGCGCACCATGCCGGAGCATATCGACGTCGACGTGTCCGGCATCCTGCGCCGCGACATGACGATCCCGCAGGCCGGCGACGCACTGATCGAGAACATCGTGCGCACTGCGAATGGCAGGCTCACGGCAGCCGAGGCTCTGGGCCATCGCGAGTTCTCGATGACCAAGCTATACCGCTCGGCCTGAGCCGGGCGCCCGCGGACGGGAGCTGGCCGGCAACGGGAGGATGTGACACGGCATGGCGGCACGCGTGACCTTGCGGGTTCCGGACCGGCTTCTGCTCGGCGCCTATGAAACGGCGCTGTGCGGCGGCTGGTCGCCGAACACGACGCGTGACGTCGCGCCCGAGCAGCTCGCGGCCATCGCCGCGGAGCCGGATGCGTTCATCGCCGACCTGCTCGGCCGCGGCGGGCGCATCCGCCTGAACGACGGCAGCGAGGTCGACAAAATTCCGGGCCGCACCCGCTGGATCTTCGCGCAGGACAGATCCGACGAGCCTTTCGTCGGGTCGATCAACCTGCGCTGGCTCGAAGAGCCGGAGGGGCGACCGGTCGAGGCGCTGCCGCCGCATGTCCTCGGCCATGTCGGGTACAGCATCCTGCCTGCCTTCTCCGGCAACGGCTATGCAACGGCCGCACTCGCAGCGATGCTCGACGAGGCGCGCGAAATCGGCTTGTCGCGGATCGTCATCACCTGCGATGTCGAAAACCACGCGTCGAGACGCATCATCGAACGTAATGGCGGGAGGTTCGTCGAGAGCTTCTCTGCGCCGCTCTACGGATCCGAACCGCGCTTGCGCTTCACCATCGAAATCGCGCCATGACCAACATTGCCGCATCCCGCAAGGCGGGCACGCTCAGCCCGCTGCTGCCGGGCATCCTGCTCTCCGGCGCAGTCGCACTCGCGGCCTATCTTGCCGATCCCTTGCTTAGATCCGCTGCAGGGGGCCGTTTCGGCATTCCGGCCGTGGTGATCGCCCTGATCATCGGCATGCTGCTCCATCCCGTCGCCAACGCGCCGCGTTTCCAGGCAGGCATGGTGTTCTGCGTCAAGAAGCTGCTGCGCTGGGCGATCGCGCTGCTCGGCCTGCGCGTGGCGCTTGGCGACATCGTCGCCCTCGGGCTGACCACGGCGCTGCTGGTGGTCGTCGCGATGGCTGTGACCATCGCTTCAGGCTTCCTGCTCGCCCGCTGGCTCGGTCGCGAGACCGGCATGGGCGCGCTCGGCGGCGTCGCGACGGCGGTCTGCGGTGCTTCCGCCGCGCTTGCGACCGCGACTGTGGTGCCGGACTACAAGACCAAGGCCGCCGACGTCGCCTTCACGGTCATCGCTATGAACGCGCTCTCGACCCTGGCGATGCTGGCCTATCCGCTGCTCTGCGTCTGGTTGGGCCTGTCTCCCGAGCAGACCGGCATCATGCTCGGCGCCACCATCCACGATGTCGCGCAGGTGGTCGGCGCCGGCCAGTCGGTTTCGGTCGAGGCCTCCAATGCCGCGATCATCGTAAAGCTCTTCCGCGTCTTCCTGCTGCTGCCGGCCGTCCTGATCGTCGGCTGGTGGCTTCTGCGCGACGAGGCGCAGCGTGCCGGTGACCTCTCCGCCAGGGCCAAGGTGCCGGTGCCCGTCTTCGCCATCATGTTCCTCGTGCTGTGCCTGGTGAACAGCGTGCTGGCGGCGCAGCCGGCGCTGGCGGAACTCTATGGCCCGGTCCGCAACCTGCTCCTCGCGATCTCGGGCTGGGGCCTGCTCATCGCCATCGCGGCGCTCGGGCTCGGTACCTCGCTTGGCGCCATGGCCCGGCTAGGCTGGCGTCATATGGTGCTGGTCACCGGCACAAGCCTGGTCATTCTCGTCATCGTCACCGGCGGCCTGATCGCACTGGGCTGAACCTCAAGGCTGAAAGGCTTTCCTCCATGACCGATATCGTCATCACGGAATTCATGGACGACGCGGCTGTCGCCGCATTGAGCGCCCGCTACAAGGTCCATCACGACCCGGAGCTCTTCGGCAAGCCGGAGGAACTGGCGAAGCTGGTTGCCGATATTCCCGCCCTGATCGTGCGCAACCAGACGCAGGTGCGTGGCGACGTTCTGGCCGCTGCGAAGAATCTCAAGGTCGTCGGCCGCCTCGGCGTCGGGCTCGACAATATCGACATGGACGCCTGCACGGCGCGCGGCATCAAGGTGTTCCCGGCGACGGGGGCCAACAGCCTGTCGGTGGTCGAATACGTCATCGGCAGCGCGATGACGCTGCTGCGCGGCGCTTATTTCTCCAACGCCGCAATGGTCGCCGGCGAATTCCCGAAGACCAAGCTGATCGGCCGCGAGATCGCCGGCAAGCGCCTGGGCCTCGTCGGCTTCGGCGCGATCGCTCGCAACACTGCCGCGCATGGTCGCCTGCTGGGCATGACCGTCGCCGCCTACGACCCCTATGTCCCGGCCGGCGACAAGGTCTGGGCCGCGGCCGAACGGCTCGACCTTGATGCGCTGCTCGCGACCTCGGATGTCGTCAGCATCCACTTGCCGCTCACCCCCGAGACGAGGGGACTGATCGGCAAGGACGCCCTGGCCCGGATGAAGTCGGACGCGATCCTGATCAATGCGGCACGCGGCGGCATCATGGACGAGGCGGCGCTGGTCGAAGCGCTCAAGGGGGGAAAGCTCGGCGGCGCGGCGATCGACGTCTTCGCCGAGGAGCCGCTGCGCGGTGCAGGAAAACTCTTCGCCGGCGTGCCCAACCTGATCCTGACGCCGCATATCGCCGGCAACACGGTCGAGTCGAATGGCCGCGTTTCCGGCCTGGTGGCCGAGCGCGTCATGGCGGCGCTGGAGGGCAGGGCATGACGCGGCTTTCGCTGGAGCAGGCCGAGGCCCGCCTAACGGAGCTTTTCGCGGAGTCCGGCGCCTCTTCCGCCAACGCAGCCTCGGTCGCCTGGGCGCTGGTGATGGCCGAGGCCGACGGGCTGAAGGGCCACGGCCTGTCGCGCGTCCCGACCTATCTCGCCATGCTGAAATCGGGCAAGATCGATGGCCAAGCCGTGCCCAAGGCGACACGGCCGAAGCCCGGTGTCCTCGCAATCGATGCCGGCCACGGCTTCGCCTATCCGGCGATCGACCTCGCCGTGGCCGAACTGCCTGAACTCGCCCGTGCGCAGGGGCTCATGGCCGCGCCGATCCGGCGCTCCGGCCATTGCGGGGCGGCGGGCCTGCATGTCGAGCGTCTGGCCGAGCAGGGGCTCGTCGCCATGCTGTTTGCCAACACGCCCGGTGCGATCGCTCCATGGGGCGGTTCCAAGCCGGTCTTCGGAACCAATCCGATCGCCTTCGCGGCGCCGCTCGCCGGGCGTGAGCCGGTGGTTATCGACATGGCGCTGTCGAAGGTCGCCCGCGGCCCGATCGTGGCTGCGAAGCAAAAGGGCGAAGCGATCCCCGAGGGCTGGGCGCTCGATGGCGAAGGCAAGCCGACGACCGATGCGACCGCAGCGCTTGCCGGAACGATGGTCCCGCTTGGTGACGCCAAGGGCGCCACGCTCGCCATGATGGTCGAAATCCTGGCGGCGGCCCTGGTCGGCGCGCATTTCGGGTTCCAGGCCTCGTCCTTCCTCGATGACAAGGGCGGCCCGCCCGACACAGGTCAGCTCATCCTCGCCATCGACCCGCATGCGATGGGCGGCAACTGGTTCGACGAGCGCATGCGCGCCCTTGTCCACGCCATCGAGGAGCAGGACGGCACGCGCCTGCCGGGCACGAGAAGGCTAAACCTACGCGCGAAGGCGCGGGCGGAAGGCATTGAGGTTACGCTGTAAAATCGCAAGTCGTCCGCGCTCTCGCCGTTGTTTGTGGCTTGCTGATTTTGCACGGAACCACAACGTCATCCCGGGCTTGCCCCGGGATCCATCGAAGGGCGCTGAACTCTACGATGGATCCCGGAGCTACGTTGCTTCGCAGCTCGTCCGGGATGACGACGTGGTTCCGAGAAAACTTAGCATGAGCGCCCAGCCACCGCGGGCGTTTTCGCGGCTCGACCGGAAGTCTGCCGGATGCAGAGCATTTTACGGAAATCAAAAGAAAAAATTGAAGAGACTTCGTCTAGGCAACGCGAGAGCCGTACCGGACCGCGACGGCCTGAGATGCCTTTTGGGGGAAAGATGAAGACGACCATGCTTGCCGCCTTGCTCGCGACGGCGGTGCTCGCCGGCTGCCAGACGACGCAGGAAGCCGCAAAGACGATGCGCAGCGAATGGGTCGGCCAGCGCGCCGATTCCTTCTTCGTGACGAACGGTCCGCCGGTATCGAGCTACCCGCTCGACAATGGCGGCCAGATCCACACGTGGCGCGGCGGTGAGGCGACGACGACGCGCCCGGGCAGCTTCCAGACGCGGCAGATGCCGACCTGGACCCCTGCGGGCCAGCCGCAGCGCAGCATGACGCAGACCACTTACCAGCCGCCCCAGCAGATCAACTATGTCTGCGAGGCGCAGATCTCGGTCGATGCGCAGGGCGTGATCGAATCCATCCGGATCAGCCGCGACAGCGACGGCATGGGGCTGTCCTTCTCGCGCTGCGGCGAGTTGTTCTCGCGCGAATAGGCCGCGAGCTACCCTATACGAAGTCGAACCGATCAACGTCGACCAGCCCCTTGTCGGTGATCTTGAGATGCGGGATCACCGGCAGGGTCAGGAATGCAACCTGCAGGAACGGCTCGGCCAGTACCACGCCGAGCGCTTTGGCTGCTGCCCGCAACGCCTCCAGATCGCACCGCACCATCTCGAAGGGCTGGTCGCTCATCAGCCCGGCGACCGGCAGCGCCAGCTCGGCCGTGACCGTGCCGCCATCGGCAACCGCAAAGCCGCCGCCGATCTCGATAAGCCGATTGGCGGCCGCGGCCATCGAGGCCGTGTCCACACCGACGACGCAGAGATTATGACTGTCATGGCCGACTGACGAGGCGATGGCGCCATGCTTCATGCCGAAGCCGTGGACGAAGCCGGTCGCGATGCCGCCCGACTTGCCATGTCGCTCGATCACCGTGACTTTGACGGCGTCCTGGGCGAGATCGGGCAGGGCTTCACCGACCCGCGACGGCAGTTGCATCGCGAGGCGCTCGGTGATGATGCGGCCGGGCACGACGCCGATCACCGGCGTCTCGCCTTCGCCTGCGGCAGCCCTGAAATCCTCGGGCGTCAGCGCTCGGCTTTTGACGCTGGCGAGCCCGACCGGCGCGACCGGGACGCGGTCGCCGAACAGCGCGTCCTCGACCAGCCTGCCGCCCGTAAAGACCCGTTTCACGGAGCAGGCCGCCAGATCCTCCACCAGGACGATGTCCGCGCGCTTACCCGGGCCGATGAAACCCCTGTCGAACAGGCCGAAATTGCGCGCGGCCGAAAGCGAGGCGATACGATAGGTCGCGAGGATATCCGCGCCATGGGCTATTGCCGTGCGGATCATGTAGTCGAGATGGCCTTCCTCGGCGATGTCGAGCGGGTTGCGGTCATCGGTGCAGAAGGCGAGGAAGGGTGAGGCGTCGCGCGAGATCAGGGGGATCAGCGCGTGCAGGTCCTTCGAGACCGAGCCTTCGCGGATCAGGATCGCCATGCCCTTGGCGAGCTTTTCCCGCGCCTCCTCGACCGCCGTGGTTTCGTGGTCGGTGCGGATGCCGGCCGAAAGATAGGCATTGAGGTCCATGCCCCGCACCAGCGGCGCGTGGCCGTCGATATGGCGGTGCGAGAACGCCTCCAGCTTGGCGAGGCAGCCGGGATCGCGGTTGATCACGCCCGGGAAGTTCATGAACTCGGCCAGCCCGATCACCTTGGGATGGTCCATCAACGGGGTCAGGTCGCCGGCCTCCAGCCGTGCACCTGCCGTCTCCAGATGCGTCGCCGGCACGCAGCTCGACAGGTTGACGCGGAGATCCATGCGGAGCGCCTCGGCGCATTCGAGGAAATAGGTGATGCCTTCGATACCGAGCACATTGGCGATCTCGTGCGGGTCGCAGATCGCCGTGGTGACGCCATGCGGCAGCACACAGCGCTCGAACTCGAACGGCGTCACCAGCGAGGATTCGACATGCAGATGCGTGTCGATGAAGCCGGGCACGGCGATCAGCCCGGCCGCGTCGAACGCGGTCTTGCCCTCATAGCGTCCATGGGTTCCCACGATGGTGTCGCCGCAGATCGCGATGTCGCTTTCGACCAGCGCTCCGGTGACCAGATCGAGCAGCCGCGCGCCGCGGATGACGAGATCGGCCGGTTCATCGCCGCGCCCCTGGGCGATCCTGCGGGCGAGTTCCTGGCTGGAAACCTCGGAGGAGTGGGGCATGAGGTGGGTCCGTAACTTGCGCTGCGTTGCGACTAGCCTGCATCCAGGCGGCGGCATTGTCGACTTGGTCGACCCGTGGGAACGGCCTAGACAGGAGCTCGCATCTCGAGAGTCCGGAGCCTCCGCATGAAACTCACCTGGTACGGCCATTCCGCCTTCCGCGCCGAGATCGACGGTGCCGTCGTTCTGATCGACCCGTTCTTTACCGGCAACCCGGTCTTCGAGGGCGACATCGCGGCGATCTCGACGGGCGTGACCCACATCATCGTGACCCACGGCCATGGCGACCATGTCGGTGATACCCTCGCCATTGCCGAATCGAGCGGCGCGGCGGTGATCACCAATTACGACCTCGCCATGCACCTCGCCTCGAAGGGTCTGAAGAGCTTCCAGCCGATGAATACCGGCGGCACCGTCGACCTCGGCCCCTTCAGCGTCACGCTGGTCCGCGCCGACCATTCTGCCGGGATGGGCGAGGGCGGTGTCAACGTGCCCGTCGGTAGCGCCAATGGAGCGATCATCAAGGCGAAGGGGGCGAAGACGCTCTGGCACATGGGCGACACCGATATCTTCTCGGACATGGAGCTGCTCAGCGAGATCCATGGCGTCGAAGCCTGCATCTGCCCGATCGGCGATCGCTTCACCATGGGTGGCAAGGTCGCCGCGCTCGCCATGACCCGCTTCGTCAAGCCGAAGGTCGCGATTCCCTGCCATTTCGGCACCTTCCCGATCATCGACCAGAATGCCGACGCCTTCGTCGCCGGGTTGAAGGGCAGTGCGATCGAAGCGATTTTGCCCAGGAAGGGCGAGGCTTTCGCGATCTGAGGCGGCCCGCCAATCCTTGCGAGC
The DNA here is from genome assembly GCF_001429395.1 of Allobosea sp. Root381. Lineage (GTDB taxonomy): Bacteria > Pseudomonadota > Alphaproteobacteria > Rhizobiales > Beijerinckiaceae > Allobosea. The sequence continues at coordinate 12,842 of NZ_LMJT01000004.1, read as the reverse complement.
GGTCGATCCGCACCTTATAGCCCTGATCTCGTCTGGCGCTCTGCGCCGCCCCCCTTTCAGGAGTCCGCCATGTCGGTCGATCTCGCCACCGTCAAACGCGTCGCGCATCTGGCGCGCATCGCCGTGCCGGAGGGGGACCTGCCGAAGCTGCAAGGCGAGATCAACGCAATCCTCGGCTTCGTCGAGCAGCTCAACGAGGTCGATGTCTCCGGTGTCGAGCCGCTGACCTCGGTGATGCCGATGGCGATGAAGCAGCGCGAGGACGTCGTGACCGACGGCGAGATCGCTGCGAAGATCGTCGCCAACGCGCCGGCCTCCGAGGACGACTATTTCATGGTGCCGAAGGTGATCGAATGAGCGGCCGTTAGCCGCTCATTCGATCATCCCCGGACATGCGGAGCATGGGCCGGGGATCTCCATCCGCATGCAGAACGGAATTTTCCGCCCGTGACCGATCTCACCCGCCTGACCCTGACCGAAGCCCGCGACGGGCTGAAGGCCAAGACCTTCTCCGCCACGGAGCTCACCACGGCGCATATCGCAGCCGTCGAGAAGGCTCGCGCGCTCAACGCCTATGTTCTGGAGACCCCCGAGCACGCGCTGAAGCAGGCGGCGGCTTCCGACGAGAAGCTGGCGAAGGGCGAGGGTGGCGCGCTCGAAGGCCTGCCGCTCGGCATCAAGGACCTGTTCGCGACCAAGGGCGTGCGCACCACGGCCTGCTCGAACATCCTCGGCAATTTCGTGCCCCCTTACGAGTCCACGGTCTCGTCGCAGCTGTGGCGCGACGGTGCCGTCATGCTCGGCAAGCTCAACAATGACGAATTCGCCATGGGCTCGTCGAACGAGACCTCGGCTTTCGGCAATGTCGTGAACCCGTGGCGCCGTAAGGGCTCCAATGTCTCGGCCGGGCAGGGCGGCGCCGTCGAGGGCAACCACCTCGTGCCGGGCGGCTCTTCGGGCGGCTCGGCTGCGGCTGTCGCCGCCGATCTCTGCCTCGCCGCGACCGCGACCGATACCGGCGGCTCGATCCGCCAGCCCGCAGCCTTCACCGGCACGGTCGGCATCAAGCCGACCTATGGCCGCTGCTCGCGCTGGGGCGTCGTCGCCTTCGCCTCATCGCTCGACCAGGCCGGGCCGATAGGCAAGAGCGTTCGCGACTGCGCCGTGATGCTTGGCTCCATGGCCGGGCACGACCCGAAGGACACGACCTCGGTCGACATCGCCGTGCCGGACTACGAGAAGTCCATCGGCCGCTCGGTCAAGGGCATGAAGATCGGCATCCCGAAGGAATACCGCCTCGACGGGCTCAACGATGAGATCGACGCGCTCTGGCAGAAGGGCATCGACTGGCTGAAGGCTGCCGGCGCCGAGATCGTCGAGATCTCGCTGCCGCATACGAAATACGCCCTGCCGGCCTATTACATCGTCGCGCCCGCCGAAGCGTCCTCGAACCTCGCCCGCTATGACGGCGTGCGCTATGGCCTGCGCGAGCAGGGCAAGGACATCGTCGAGATGTACGAGAAGACCCGCGCCGCCGGCTTCGGCGCCGAGGTCAAGCGCCGCATCATGATCGGCACCTATGTGCTTTCGGCAGGCTATTACGACGCCTATTACGTCCGCGCTCAGAAGGTCCGCACCCTGATCAAGCGCGATTTCGACCAGGCCTATGCTGCCGGCATCGACGCCGTCCTGACGCCCGCAACGCCATCCGCGGCCTTCGGAATCGGAGAGAAGGGCTCTGCCGATCCCGTCGAGATGTATCTCAACGACATCTTCACCGTGACGGTGAACATGGCCGGCCTTCCCGGCATCGCCGTTCCTGCAGGTCTCGATGCGCAGGGCCTGCCGCTCGGCCTCCAGCTGATCGGGCGGCCCTTCGACGAGGAGACGCTGTTCTCGCTCGGCCAGATCATCGAGGATGCGGCCGGTCGTTTCCCGGTTGCAGAGCGCTGGTGGGGCTGAGCGGGTAGCCGCTGCTCAACGCATCCTCCGAACGGATTCGATTCCAGTCCTTCCCGTCACCGCCGTGCGGGTTTGCACAGCGGTGACGGGAAGACGTTTCACGCGATCGGCAGACGCCCTCAATGGCGGAAGCTGCGGGTGATCTGGTCCTGGAAGGGCTTGGCCAGATAGGCGAAGGCGGTACGCGTCCCTGTCTGGATGAAGGTCTCGACCGGCATGCCCGGCAGCAGGGTCTTGCCGCCGAGGCGGTCCGTTTCCGTGCGGTCGAGCGCCACGCGCACCGTGTAGAACGAGGCACCGGTCTGCTGGTCCGTGCTGGCGTCGGCCGAGACATGGATCAGCCGCCCCTTGAGGTCCGGCGTCGTGGCGCTGTCGAAGGCCGGGAAGCGCAGCATCGCCGGCTGGTCGACATGCAGGCGGTCGATCATCGTCGGCTCCACCCGTGCCTCGACCACCAACCCGTCGGTCTCGGGCACGATCAGCATGATCTGCTCGGCCGGGCCGATCACGCCGCCGATGGTGTGCACGATCTGCTGGTGGACGAGCCCGTCCTGTGGCGCGCGCATCTCGATCCGGTCGAGCTGGTCGCGGGCCGCGACGCGGCGCTCGGTAAGATCGGCGATCTTGCCGTCCACGTCGCGCAGCTCCGTCGTGACCTCGCGGCGCAGATCCTCGTCGATCTGGACGATCTGCAGCTCGACCTCGGCGATACGGCCCTTCACCCGGGCGGTGTCCGAGGTCAGGCTGCCGCGCTCGCCGACGAGGCGGGAGGCCTCGCGCTGCAGCGCCGTCAGCCGCGAGAGCGCGACCAGGCTCTGGTCGTAGAGCTTCTGCACGCCGTCGAGTTCCTGGCCGATCAGCTTGGCCTGGACCTGCCGTGCCTCGATCTGCGCGGCGAGGCCCTTGATCTCCTCATGCGACTGCGCGATCCGCTCGCGGAACTGCGAGCGCTGCACCTCGGCCGCAGCGCGGCGGGTGCGGAACAACCGCGTCTCGGCCCCAATGGCCTGCACGACGGCGGGGTCTTCGCTACGGTCGCGCAGGGCAGCTGGCATTTCGAGCTCGGCCTCGCCGTCGCGCTCGGCCTCGAGCCGTGCCTTGCGCGCCTGGAAGCGCAGGAGCTCGATCTCGATCAGGGCGAGGCTGGCGCGGGCATTGGTCTCGTCGAGGCGTACCAGGACATCGCCCGCCTTGACGCGGTCACCTTCCTTCACCCGGATTTCGGCGACGACGCCGCCGGCCGGATGCTGGATACGCCGGACATTGCTCTCGACCACGACCTTGCCGGAGGCGATCACCGCACCAGAGAGAGGTGCCGTCGCCGCCCAGAGCCCGACGGTGCCGCATAACACGGCCATGGTCGCGACGCCGAACAGCGTGGCGCGGCGGATGTCGCGGCGCGGATTCGGCCGCTTGCCACCTGCATTGGCGCCTGCGAGCGGGAGGCTTCCGCCGGCCTTGTTCTCGTTAACCGCGCGCATCGGCAGCCACCACGATCCTGGAGTTCGAAGGTACCGCCGCGGCATTGCCGGGCTTTGCCGCAAGGCTCTTGCGCAGGACCTCTTCTTTCGGTCCGAAGGTCTGCGCCTGGCCCTCGGCCATGATCAGCACGAGGTCGATTCCAGCCAGCGCCGAGGGGCGATGGGCGATCACAACGACGATGCCGCCGCGGGCGCGTACGCCCGAGATCGCCCCGGTCAGGGCCGCATCGCCATCGGCATCGAGATTGGCGTTGGGCTCGTCGAGCACCACGAGGAAGGGGTCGCGATAGAGCGCGCGGGCCAGGGCGATGCGCTGGCGCTGACCGCCTGAGAGCGTGCCGCCGGCCTCGCCGACCGGCGTTTCGAAGCCCTTCGGCAGGCCGAGGATCAGGTCGTAGGCGCCTGCGGCCTTGGCTGCGCTGCGCACCGCCTCCTCCGTCATCGCCGGGTCGAAGCGCGCGATGTTCTCGGCGACGGTACCGGCGAAGAGCTGCACGTCCTGCGGCATATAGCCGATGACGGCGCCGCGCTGCTCCTCGGGCCATTGCTCGAGCGTGGCGCCGTCGAGGCGCAGGTTGCCGCGTGACACGGGCCAGACACCGACGAGCGCGCGCGCCAGCGAGGACTTGCCCGAGGCGGAGGGGCCGATCACCGCAAGGCCCTGTCCGGCTTCGAGCGTGAAGGCGATGTCCTTGACTGTCGGCGTCGGGCTACCGGGGGGAGCCACCGAGACATGCTCTAGCGTCACGCCGCGCATCGGCAGCTCGGGCGCGACGGCCGGTGCGGCCGGGCCTTCCGCCAGGGCGGTGCGCAGCCGGCCCCAGGCCTGGCGCGCCCCGATGAATGGGCGCCAGCTGCCGATCGCCAGCTCGATCGGCGCGAGAGCCCGGCTGCTGAGCACCGATGCGGCGATCATCACGCCCGAAGAAGCCTGGTCATGCATCACCAGCCAGGCGCCGACGCCGAGCATCGCCGATTGCAGCATGAAGCGGATCACCTTCGATGCACCGCCTATACCATTCGTGATGTCGGCGGCTCCGAGGTTCGCCGCGACATGGCGATCGTTCATCCGCTCGAACATGGCGCCGATGCGCCCGCCCATGCCGAGCGCGGAGACTGCCTCGGCGTTGCGGCGCGAGGCCTCGATCAGCGTGGCGCGCTCCGCCGTGGTGCGGGCGAGCTCGGCGCTCGGCCGCCGCGACATGAATTCGGTCAGCAGCGCCAGCATGATCAGGATCACGCCGCCGGCGACCAGCGTCCAGCCAAGATAGGGGTGGAGGATGAAGCAGAGTGCGCCGTAGAGCGGCATCCAGGGGAGATCGAACAGAGCCGTCGGGCCCAGGCCGGAGAGAAAGCCGCGGACGCTGTCGAGATCGCGCGAGGGCTGCGTGCCGACGGGGGCGCCGCGGAGCTGCCCGGAGATGATCGCGGTCAGCACCGGGCCGCCGAGCCTGCGGTCAAGCTCTGCGCCGATGCGGGTGAGGATGCGCTGGCGCAGCCAGTCGAACACGCCGAGCAGGACGTAGAGCGCCGCCACGATGAGCGAGAGCGCGACCAGTGTCGGAACGCTCCGCGACGGCAGTACGCGGTCATAGACCTGCAGCATGTAGATCGAGCCTGTCAGCATCAGCACGTTCACGACGGCGGAGAACAGGGCCACTGCGAGGAAGGCCGAACGACATGAGGCCAGTGCTTCGCTGGCCGCGTTCTTTTGAGATTTTGGGAGCAAGGGCGTTTCCCCGGGACGCGTACCGAACTGGACAGCACCCGGACGAGCCCCGGCTGCATGCGGGGCGAGCATCCGCGCGCCTGACCCTCCGGGATTTCGGCCCTGGGCCGAGCACTCAGGATGGGCGGCGCGGAGCGATAGGGCCGCGATGTGACAGTGCGGTGAAGCTTGCCAACGACGGCGTGGCGATCTTGCCGATCGCCGCGCTGCCTTAATCTGTAGCCGACGAATAATTTCAGCGTGCTCGGAATGCTAAAATTCTAGTTAGTTAAAAAAACGTAAAATTGTTGTCATTCGCGGCGCGTCATTAGCGCACGCCGAGGCCCGGAACGATCCGTCTCGACCCGCGCCCCGTCTGGGCCGCTGCTACCCGTTTGACTTAGAGGAATATGCTATGGCTCGCCCAGTCGGTTCGGTCAGCTACATCGGCTTCAGCCCTGATGCCGGTGGCAGCGTCACGGTCAGGGTTCTCGAACCCGTCCTCGCGGGCGACGTAATCACCGTCCGGCAGGACGGTGCCGAGTTCGGCGAGGGCAGCGCGACGAGCTGGACCTGGACCGCCGACCGCAACATCGCCGCCGGCGAAACCGTGACTGTGAACGGCCTGGGCACGGGCGGCGGTTCGGCCGGCGCTTCCGGCAATGAGGGCGAGGGGGAGGCCGATGTCGATTCGACCGGCAGCATCGGCAGCTCCAGCGCGGTAAACGGCAGCTCGACCAATCCAAGCCTGATCGACACGACGCTCGACAACACCATCGTCGATCCCGCGATCCATCTCGCGATGCCGGGCGGCATATCGGCTTCCGGTGGTGCGCCGGCCGCGATGGAGATCATTGCCGGCGGTGGCGGTAGCAAGGCCGTCCGCAGCAGCGCGGCGGTCACCAGCGTCTCAACGCCCCCCCAGCTGCCTACGCCGCCGAATTCGGACGGCGCGCCAAATCTCGTTCCCGGCAACGAAGCGGCGACGACGAACCCGTTCGGCGACGGCAATGACAACTTCACCAACAACGACCTGCTGTTCAGCGGCATTTCGATGCTCGGCGGTGACGACACGCTGGTCAATTCCGGCACGATCATCGGCCTTGACGGCATCGCCATCGACATGGGCGACGGCAACGACGCGGTCACCTTGCTCGAAGGCTCGAACATCTATGGCGAGATCCGGCTGGGCGCCGGCGACGATACGCTGACTGCGACCGAGGTCGAGGACGATCTCGTCGTTGACGCCGGCTCAGGCAACGACATCGTACGAACCGGCTCCGGCGACGACCTCGTTCGCGGTGGCGCGGGCGACGACCTGCTCGACGGTGGCGAAGGCGACGACGTCCTGCAGGGCGGCGAGGGCAATGACCGCCTGATCGGCGGCCTCGGCGACGACTTCCTGTTTGGCGGCGCTGGCAACGACACCCTGGTCGGCGGCGAAGGCAACGACCTGCTCGACGGCGGCGAAGGCATCGACACCGCTGATTATTCCGCCGAGACGAGCGGCATCACGGTCGATCTTTCGACCGGCAAGGCGACCGGCGCCGATATCGGCCTCGACACCCTGCAGGGCATCGAGAACGTCATCGGCGGCAGCGGCGACGACGTGCTGATCGGCAATGACCAGGCCAACGTGCTGAATGGCGGCGCCGGCAATGACCGCATCGTCATTGGTGCCGGCGACACCGCGATCGGCGGCGAGGGCGACGACAGCATCGAGGTCAAGGCCGGGGCTGGGGCCGCGGCGATTGTCGACGGCGGCACGGGCTTCGACACGGTCAAGCTGCTCGGCGCGGGCACCGGCTCGCTCGCGGCGGCGACCGGCGTCGAGCGGCTGGAGGTTCAGGCCGGCAGCTGGTCGGTCGCCGGCAGCGCGGTCTATGACGAGATCGTCATCCGCGACGGCGCCACCGTCACGTCCGGCCTGATCATCGACAATGACGACGAGGTCGAGATCGACGCCGGCGGCAAGCTGATCGTCTCGAACAATGCAGTTACCTGGGCCGGCGGCGGCGACGCCGTACTGACCAATGCCGGGCTGATCGAGGTGAATGCCGGCGAGCGCCTGCTTCAGGCCACGGCCGGGGCGGCTGGTTCGCTGACCATCGACAACCTCGCCGGCGGCACGCTGCGCGGCGAAATCGGTCCGAGCCGGGCCGGTGCGGCCGGCGCGACCATCGTCGTCAGCAACGCCGGCGTCATCGAGGCCGATGGCCGCGTCATGGACTTCGACGATTTTGACGACAACGGCGCCAGCGTCACCATCAACAACCAGGCCGGCGGCATCATCCGCCAGCATGGCGAGAACACCGACGTCATCCGCCCGGGGCAGAACGGCACCGTCAATAACTGGGGCACGATCACCTCCGAGACCGGCGCGGTCGCCGGCGGCGACCTGATCGACTTCCAGGAGAACAGCGGCGGCAAGGTCAACAACCATGCCGGCGGCCTGCTGGAAGGCGCCAAACACGCGATCACCGGCAAGAAGACGGTCACCATTGTCAACGACGGCACGATCATCGGCCGCAACGGCTCGGCGGTGAACATCGACAACGATGGCGCCGAGGCCAGCCGCGTCCACATCACCAATAACGGCGTGATGCAGGGCCGATCCGCCGGCCTCGCCGACAGCGACGGCGATGCGATCGACGTCGACGGCCTCGTGACCATCCTGAACACCGGCACGATCGAGGGCCTCGGTGCGAGCGGTTCGAAGGACGGCGAGCCGAACGTGTCCGAAGCCATCGCGGCTGGCGGCGGCACCATCGTCAACGACACCGGGGCGACGATCCGCGGCCATGGCCGCGCCATCCAGGTCGACAATTCCGGCAATGCCGGCGCACCGGGCGCAACCCTGATCGTCAACCGCGGCCTGATCGAGGGCCAGGGCAACGGCCCCGAAAACGTCTCGCCGGAAGAGGCCGCCGGCTTCGACCTGCGCGGTAACGAGGCGATCAACCTGATCGGCGACCATGCCGACGAGGTGATCAACGTCGCCGGCGCCACTATCATCGGTGGCGTCTCGATGGGCGGCGGCAACGACAAGCTCGGCAATTCGGGCCTGATCGAAGCCACCGGCGGCGCGGCCATCGACATGGGTGACGGCGACGACCACCTGAACCTCTATGTCGGTGCGGTCGTCAACGGCAAGATCCTGCTCGGTGCCGGCAACGATCTCGTCACGGCGACCTCGTCGAGCGACTTCGACATCGATGCCGGCGACGGCGACGACCAGATCTATCTCGGCGATGGCGACGACAGCGTCCGCGGCGGGGTCGGCAACGACACCATCTACTCCGGCGCCGGCGACGACTTCATCGACGGCGGCGATGGCGACGACATCCTCTATGGCGAGGCCGGCAACGACACGATCCATGGCGGCGCGGGCAACGACATCATCAGCGGCGGCGCGGGCGACGACACGATCCATGGCGGAGCGGGCAACGACACGATCATCGCCGGGCCGGGCAACGACTACATCGATGGCGGTGACGGTTACGACACGCTCGATCTCTCCGCCGCCAGCGGCGCGATCTATGTCGACATGGCCTCGGGCCGTGTCGCCGGCGCCGGTATCGGCGTCCAGACCTTCGTCAACATCGAGAACCTGGCTTTCGGCGACGGCGACAACGTCGTCACCGGAGGCAATGGCGACGATACCTTCGACGGCGGCGCGGGCGACGACACGCTCAGCGGCGGCGCCGGTGACGACACGCTTTACGGCGGGCTCGGCAACGACACGCTGAAGGGCGGTTCGGGCGACGACCTCCTCGACGGCGGCGAAGGCAACGACGACATCTCGGGCGGCTCTGGCGACGACATCCTGCTCGGTGGCCTCGGCAACGACAAGCTGAGCGGCGGCTCGGGCGACGATGTGCTCGATGGCGGCGCCGGCGATGACATCCTGACCGGTGGCTCCGGCAACGACGTCTTCGTTTTCGCGCCCGGCTTCGGCCGCGACACGATCACGGATTTCGCCGGCGGCCAGGAGGACGTGATCGAGTTCGACAGGGCGATCTTCGCCGATATCGACGCGCTCTTCTCGCATGCGGCCCAGGTCGGAGCGGACGTCGTGATCACGGTTGATGCCGACAACACGCTGACGATTAGCGGCATTCAGCTGAATTCGCTGCACGCCGACGACTTCCGCTTCGTCTGATCGAAACCGTCCCGAGGGCGTCCCCGGACGCCCTCGGGCATCAATGCCGTGCCTATTGGGGCAGGCTGCCCATCAGAGTTATCCGCCTAGGCAAGCTGCGAGGGGCGCGGCTGGCTGGCCCCCCGTTGCGCCCTCCGGAACCATCGTCATGTCCGACATCATCCTGCTCGCGCATCGCGGCACCAATCCCTATGCCGACCATTCCCGCGACGCCTATGTCTGGGCGGTGAATTACGGCGCGGACTTCATCGAGCCGGACCTTTATCTGACCAAGGACGGCGTGCTCGTCGCGAGCCACGACAACCACAACTACCAGAATCTGACCTATGCCGAGGCGAAGGCGATCGAGCCTAACCTCCTGACCTTCGACGAGGTCATCGAGATCGCAAAGACGATGTCGATCGAGACCGGGCGCAAGATCGGCGTCATTCCCGAGACGAAGAGCACCAACTACGCGACCAGCGAAGCCGTCATCAAGGCGCTGGTCGCACATGACTTCACGGATCCCGAACTCGTCACGATCCAGAGCTTCGGCGCCGGCAACCTGAAGGACCTGCACAACACCATCATGCCGCAATATGGCGTCGACATCCCGCTGGCCTATCTGCGCAGCGGCATCGGCAACATCGCCGACACCGTAACCTTCGCGGACATCATCGCGCCTAGCGTCAATTCCTTCTCCGCGGTGGATGTCGCGGCGGCGCATGCGGCCGGCCTCAAGGTCGTGACCTGGACGGTCCTTGGCGCCAAGGCCGACGTCCAGAAATATGTCGACATGGGCGTCGACGCGATCTTCGTCGACGACACCAGGCTCGCCCGCGAAAGCATCGAGGCGATCGCCGGGGTCAAGGCCGTCTTCGGCACGGCGCAGGGGGACGTCGTCACCGGCACCCACGGCGCGGACAAGATCTACGCCATGCAGGGCGACGACATCGCCCGCGCCGGCGCGGGCGACGACGTGGTCTATGGCGATGGCGGCAACGACGTGCTGTTCGGTGGCGCCGGCCATGACGAACTGCATGGCGGTGCAGGCGACGACTTCCTCTCCGGAGGCGAGGGCACCGACACGCTGATCGGCGGCGCCGGCAACGACGTCATCGTCGCGACCGGCGACAGCGTCGTCTTCCGGGTGGGCGACGGGATCGACCTGGTCTCGCTGGACAGCGCCAGCACGCTTCATTTCGAAGGCGACCTTCCCGCCGATCTCGCCGTGATACGCGACGGCAACAACCTGATCATCCGCGCGGGCAGCGATGCGATCGTCCTGCTCGACGGGGTCGATCCGGCGCGTCAGCCGGCTTCGATCACGACCGGCGGCGGGGCGATCTTCACCGGCGCCCAGCTCGCCGCGATCGCGGTCCCCGGCAGCGATGCCGAGGTCGCCGCGCTGCTCCCCAGCCTGCTCGCGACTCTGGCAGGCGCCCCGATGCAGAACTCGGCCCCGGATGCCGTCGACGGAATTGCGACCGGGAGCCGGAACAATGTCATCGACGGACAGCTGGTGGCGACGGATGCCGATGGCGACGCATCGCTGACCTTCGCCCTCGGTCAGGGGCCGGCGCACGGCACGGTCGAGATCGCTGCCGACGGCAGCTATCGCTATACCCCCGCTGCGGGCTTCACCGGCACGGACGCGTTCACCTTTCTCGTCAGAGACGGTGCCGGCGGCACGGGCACGGCGACCCTCTCCCTGACGATCCTCCCGCCCGGCACGACCGGGCCCGAGCTGATCGTCAATGGTGGCTTCGAGGATCTCACCGGAGCCAATGACAGCGCCGCCTGGGGCTATCGCAACACCAGCCCGGCCGGTGTCATCCCGGGCTGGGTCAACGTCGCCGACAACCGGGCCGAGATCCACCGCGACACGGTCGGCGGCGTCGGCCCCGCCGAGGGTGCCTACTGGTTCGACATGGAAGGCGCGAACAACAACGCCAGGCTGGTCCAGACCATCGCCGGCGTAGAGCAGGGCGAGACCTATCGCCTGAAGTTCTCGATCGCCGACACCGACGCCAACCAGGCCAGCGACACCATCAAGGTCTATTGGGGCGGCCAGGTGATCTACACCGGTATCCCGAAGAACAAGTGGCAGGAGATCACGATCGATGTGGTCGGCGGTGCCGGCGATGGCCTGAACAAGCTTGAATTCGAGAGCACCACGGTGAACCCGAACGGCGCCGGCGTAGCGCTCGACAAGGTCTCGATGGTCTGGATCGACGAGAACCCGAACCTGATCGTCAACGGCAGCTTCGAGGACCTGACCGGTTCCTATAACGGCAACTGGAACGGCGACTGGGGCTATCGCAACGACAACGGCGTCATTCCCGGCTGGAAGCAGGTCAATACGTCTGCCGGCGGCCGAGCCGAGCTGCATTTCGACACGCAGAACGGCGTCAGCGCCAAGGACGGCAATGTCTGGTTCGACATGGACGGCAACAGGAACAATGCCAAGCTCGTCCAGACAGTGGCGGGCGTCGAGGACGGTGCCACCTACCGGCTGACCTTCCACATCGCCGATGCCGACGCTAGGACCAGTGATGATGGCGTTCGCGTCTACTGGGGCGGGCAACTCGTCTATGAAGGCGTGCCGGGCAATGTCTGGCAGGCGATCACTGTCGAGGTCGTCGGCGGCTCCGGCGACGGCACCAACGAGCTGATCTTCCAGGGCTCGGAGACCAACCTCAACGGCTACGGCGCCGCTCTCGACGACGTCTCGCTGCGCAAGATCGTCGATGCGCCGCCGCCGAACAGCGCCCCGGTCGCTGCCGACGACACCGGGATCGAGGCGGCCTATGGTGCGGCGCTGACGATCCTGGCGAGCACGCTGCTCGCCAACGACNCCGCCGAACAGCGCCCCGGTCGCTGCCGACGACACCGGGATCGAGGCGGCCTATGGTGCGGCGCTGACGATCCTGGCGAGCACGCTGCTCGCCAACGACGCGGACGCCGATGGCGACAGCCTGACGATCCAGTCCGTCACCGCCGTCAGCGGCGGCACGGTGGCGCTTGATGCCGACGGCAACATCGTCTTCACCCCGGCCGAGGGTTTCTCGGGCGAGGCGTCGTTCTCATACGAGATCTCCGACGGCAAGGGCGGCACCGCGACCGGAAGCGTCGCCATCACCGTCGCCCCGCAGCTGCCGGCCGGCACCCCCGGTGATGACGAGATCGCCGGCACGGCCGGCGACGACGTGATCCTCGCCGGCGCCGGCGACGATCTCGTGCTGGCGGGGGCCGGCAACGACATTGTCGAGGGCGGCGAAGGCGACGACGAGCTCCACGGCGAGGCCGGCGACGACCTGCTCGAGGGCGGTGCCGGTGACGACGCGCTGTTCGGCGGCGCGGGCGACGACGTGCTCAAGGGTGGCGTCGGCGACGACCTGCTCGATGGCGGCGACGGCGTGGACACGGCCGATTATTCCGACGACACGGCCGGCGTCACCGTCGACCTGTCGGCCGGCACGGCCTCGGGCGACGAGGCCGGCGACGACGAGCTCATCTCGATCGAGAACGTCATCGGCGGCGCCGGCAA